>CAWAOC010000005.1:0-504488 GCA_963783635.1 uncultured Gammaproteobacteria bacterium | reverse complement strand
GTGGAGGCGGCGGGAATCGAACCCGCGTCCAAATGCCCATCCACAAACAGTTCTACATGCGTAGCCGGTTGTTCTGCTTTAGCGAGTGGGCCGCGAACCAGCTCCCGGCCTTCCCCACGAGCCACCTATTGGTTTAGGTCTTCACCAAGTGACGCGATGAATTCCGATTCCATGTTTATGACTCCGCTGCCGGTGAACTGGCCCAACCCATGGAAAAACTGGTGCGGAGCTGGCCGGTATTAAGCGGCCAGGGCGTACGTTTCGTCGTTCGCAGTTAAATTTGCGATTCCAGCGGTTTTACGAGGCGTTGGCGCTCGGCATGCCCTGCTTGCTTCATTGCACCTGTCGAAACCAAGTCGCCCCCGGAAATCGGGGTCCTGCAAGCGCGATTTTACGCGCTAATGGGCCCAAATGGGGGCGGAACCGCCCCGCTTCAAGGCGGTCTAGAGGCCGGCCCAGCGGGCGATCCCGGCGGGCGAGTCGACCACCCCGTCGGCGCCCCAGCGGGCCGGCGCGGGGCCGTCGCCGAGGTACCCGTAGCCGGCGGCCACCACCGGCATGCCGGCGGCCCGCGCGGCCTGCACGTCGCGCTCGTCGTCGCCCACGTAGAGGATGGCGCGCGGCTGCAGCGCCAGGCTCTGGGCCGCGTGAAGGAGCGGATCCGGGAAGGGCTTGGCGCGCGCGCAGGTGTCCCCGCCCACCAGCGACCGCCGATCGCGACCCGAGCCCGAGGCCGTCGATGACGGAGCGCGCCAGGCGCTCGAACTTGTTGGTGACCACGCCCCAGGCCATGCCCTTTTCCTCCAGCTGGCCGAGGAGCTCGTCCATCTCCGGGAAGAGGCGGGTATCCACGCACAGGTTCTGCGCGTAGATCGCGAGGAACTCCTCCCGCATCGAGGCGAACCCGGCGTCCTCCGGCCGCACGCCCGAAGGCGGCGCCGATCATGCCGCGCGCGCCCTGCGAGACGTACGGCCGCACCACGTCGAGCGGGACCGGCGGCAGGCTGCGCGCCGCGCGCATCGCGTTCACCGTGCGCGCCATGTCCGGCGCGGTGTCGGCGAGCGTGCCGTCGAGGTCGAAGAGGACGGCGCGGATCCCGGATTTCATGTCGGTGGCCTGCATCGCTCGCGGGGTCAGTCGCGGCGCGCGGCGAGGAAGTAGTTCACGCCGGCGTCGGTCCCGAGGGCGAAGGACTTCGTGATCGGGTTGTAGGTCATGCCCGTGATGTCGGCCATCGACGAGTCCGGCGGCGCGGCAGTGGGCGGCGAGCTCCGAGGGCGTGATGAACTTCGCGTACTCGTGCGTCCCGCGGGGCAGCAGGCGCAGCACGTACTCGGCGCCCACGATCGCGAAGAGGAAGGACTTGGCGTTCCGGTTGATGGTCGAGAACACCACCCAGCCGCCGGGCTTCGCGAGCTTCGCGCAGGCGCGCACCGTGCTCGCGGGATCCGGCACGTGCTCGAGCATCTCCATGCAGGTCACCACGTCGTAGGCTCCGGGCTCGGCCTGCGCGGCATCCTCCGCCGGCACCAGCCGGTAGTCGACCTCCACGCCGCTTTCCAGCCGGTGGAGCATCGCCACCCTGAGGGATTTCTCGGCGAGGTCGATGCCCGTGACCTTCGCGCCCTTGAGGGCCATCGACTCGGCGAGGATGCCGCCGCCGCAGCCCACGTCGATCGCGCGCTTGCCCGCGAGGCCGCCGGCCAGCCGCTCGATGTGCCCGAGGCGCAGCGGGTTCATGCGGTGCAGCGGGCCGAACATGTCGCTCTCGGGGTCCCACCACTGGTGGGCCAGCGCGCCGAACTTGGCGAGTTCGGCGGGGTCGACGTTCGCGTCGGGGCGTTCCCGGGTATCGGTGCGTCATGCGGCGCTCCGGATTCGTTGCCGCCACCAGGCGGCCTTGGCCCGGATCTCGTCCTCGTCCAGGCGCACCAGCCGGCGCTCGGCGAGGCAGGCAACGCCCGCGACCCAGGCATGGGTCACGTGCTCGCGCCCCGCCGCGTAGACGAGATCGGATACGGGATCGTAACAAGGGAGGGTTTCCGGCGGCGGAAAGTTCAATGGCCGCGATGTCGGCGAACTTTCCCGGCACGAGGGAGCCGATGCGCGCGTCCAGGCCGAGGGCGCGCGCGCCGTCGAGCGTGGCCATGCGCAGCGCCTCGTGCGCGCCCAGGACGCTCGCGTCGCCGCTGGCGCCCTTGGCGAGCAGGGCCGCCGTGCGCATCTCGCCGAGGATGTCCAGCCGGTTGTTGCTGGCCGCGCCGTCGGTGCCCAGGCCCACGTTGATGCCCTTCGCGCGGCACGCGGCCACCGGCGCGATGCCGCTCGCGAGCTTCAGGTTCGAGGAGGGGCAGTGGGCGATGGAGGCGCCCTCGCGGGCCAGGAGCTCGATCTCCGCCTCCTCGAGATGGACGGCGTGCACGGCGATGAGGCGGGGGCCGACGAGCCCCAGGCGGCGCAGCCGCTCGAGGGGGCGCATGCCGTGCTGCGCCAGGCCCTGCGCGATCTCGTCCGCCGTCTCGTGCAGGTGCGTGTGGACGGGCGCGTCGATCTCCTCGGCGAGCGTGGCGATCCTCGCGAGCGTCTCGTCGCTCACCGTGTAGGGCGCGTGCGGCGCCAGGCAGAAGGAGAGGAGGTCCTCGCCCCGGTAGGCGTCGCGCGTCGCGAGGCCCTTGTGCAGGTAGCTCGCCGCGTCCGTGGCGTAGGCGCTGGGGAACTCCACCGCGATCACGCCGAGGCTCGCGCGGATGCCGGCGCGCAGGGCCGCGCGCGCCGTGGCCTCGGGAAAGAAGTACATGTCGTTGAAGCAGGTGATCCCGCCGCGCAGCATCTCGGCCGTCGCAAGCAGGCTTCCGTCGTGCACGAACTCGTCGCCCACGTGCTTCGCCTCCGCCGGCCAGACGTGGTCCTTGAGCCACGTCATGAGCGGAAGGTCGTCCGCGATGCCCCGCAGCAGGGCCATGGCGGCGTGCCCGTGCAGGTTCACCAGGCCCGGGATGAGGAGGTGCCGGTCGAGGCTCACCTCGGACTTCGCCGAGTAGGCGCGGCTCGCCTGCGCCGTCGGCAGCAGGGCCTCGATGCGCCCGTCGCGGATGGCGACCGTGTGGCCGGCCAGGAGCGTCCCCGGGGGTTCCACCGGGGCGATCCAGGCGGCATGGATGAGGGTGTCGACTTCTCGCATGGCGTTCCACGAACAAAAAACCCCGCCGGAGCGGGGTTTTCTGCCGGGTTCCGGAGAGCTTACTTCTTGACGCCCTTGAACTCGATGTCCACGCGGCGGTTCTTCTGGCGGCCTTCCTTCGTCTTGTTGGTCGCCACGGGCTGGGATTCGCCCTTGCCGAGGGTCGTGATCTTCGAGGCCGGGATGCCCTTGGAGACCAGGTACTCCTTCACGGCCGCGGCGCGGCGCTCGGAGAGCTTCTGGTTGTAGGCGTCCGTGCCGACGTTGTCGGTGTGGCCGGTGGCGATCACCATCTCGACGTCGACGCCGGCGAGCTTCGCCATGGCCTCATCGATGCTCTTCTTGCCATCCGGGCGGACGACCGACTTGTCGAAGTCGAACAGCGCGTCGGCCTGGATCACGATGGCCTGCTTGACCGAGGCCGGGGCCGGCTTGGCGGCGGGCGCGGCGGGCGCGGCGGGCGCGGCGGGCGCGCCGGGCTTGGCGGGCTCGGCGGGCTTGGGCGCCGGGGCGTCCTTCTTCGGCTGGCAGTCAGGGTGGGCGATGCCGGAGGTCAGGACGCAGTTGCCCTGAGGAATCGCGAACCGGCACGCCCTGGCTGTCAGTGGCCACGTTGACCGTCTGAGCGAGCGCGGAGCCGGAAGCGAGGGCCGCGGCCGCAACCGACCCGAGCACCAGCTTCCCAATGGACGAAATCTTCATATTGGAACTCCCAAGAGATTTGAATGAATTATTTGATGCCAGGCTGTTTTTAGGCTCGCGCCTGAAACGACTCACATAATCATACACAAACGCCCCTTCGGTTCCACAACCAACCGTGGGCTTTTCGCAACAATTGGCCCCTCGGGTTGCGTATCCGCCACACTTGCGGCCGAGAGCGTCGGAAGTGGCGGGAGGCGCGTCGATCGTGCTAGAATTTCCCTTTCGCCATCCGGCAAATACACAATTAAAACAAGCGGTTAGGATTCGGCTCGCAAGGGCCGCGTCCGTACGCTTCACATTCGTCGCCCATGGAACAATTCGCCAAGGAAACCCACCCGATCAGCCTCGAGCAGGAGATGCGCCGTTCCTACCTGGATTACGCCATGAGCGTGATCGTGGGGCGGGCGCTTCCGGATGCCCGGGACGGCCTGAAGCCCGTGCACCGGCGCGTGCTCTACGCCATGCACGAGCTGTCCAACGACTGGAACAAGGCCTACAAGAAGTCCGCCCGCATCGTGGGCGACGTGATCGGCAAGTACCACCCCCACGGCGACACGGCGGTCTACGACACGATCGTGCGCATGGCCCAGGACTTCAGCCTGCGCTACCCGCTGATCGACGGGCAGGGCAACTTCGGCTCGGTGGACGGCGACAACGCGGCGGCCATGCGCTACACCGAGATCCGCATGGCGAAGATCGCCCACGAGCTCCTGGCGGACCTCGACAAGGAGACGGTCGACTTCGGTCCCAACTACGACGGGAGCGAATCCGAGCCCCTGATCCTGCCGGCGCGGTTCCCGAACCTGCTCGTGAACGGCTCCTCGGGCATCGCGGTCGGCATGGCGACCAACATCCCGCCCCACAACCTGGGCGAGGTGATCGACGCCTGCATGGCGCTGCTGGCCAACCCGGACATCGACATCGAGGAGCTGATCGCGATCGTCCCGGCCCCCGACTTCCCCACCGCCGGCATCATCTACGGCACCGCCGACGTGAAGGAGGGCTACCGCACCGGCCGCGGCCGCGTGGTGATGCGCGCCCGCGCCCACGTCGAGGACATGGAGAAGGCCAACAAGCAGGCGATCATCGTCGACGAGCTGCCCTACCAGGTCGGCGGCGACCAGCTCCTCAAGCGCATCAGCGAGCTGGTGCACGAGAAGAAGATCGAGGGCATCGCGGACCTGCGCAACGAGAGCGACAAGAAGGGCATGCGCCTCGTGATCGAGCTGAAGCGCGGCGAAGTGGCCGAGATCGTGCTGAACAACCTGTACAAGCTCACGCAGATGCAGGAGACGTTCGGCATGAACATGGTCGCCCTCCTGGACGGCCAGCCGAAGATCCTGAACCTCAAGCAGTTCCTCGACGCGTTCCTGCGCCACCGGCGCGAGGTCATCACGCGCCGCACCGTGTACGACCTTCGCAAGGCCCGCGAGCGCGGGCACGTGCTCGAGGGCCTCGCGGTGGCGCTCTCGAACGTGGACGAGGTGATCGCCATCATCAAGGCCGCGGCCACGCCCGCGGTCGCCAAGGTCGAGCTCATGGCGCGCACCTGGCGCTCGCAGCTCGTGGAGGACATGCTCTCGCGCGCCATGTCGGACCAGTTCCGGCCCGAGAACCTGCCGAAGGACTTCGGGCTGGCGGCCAACGGCTACCGCCTGTCGGACGTGCAGGCGCAGCGCATCCTCGAGATGCAGCTGCAGCGCCTCACCGGGCTCGAGCAGGACAAGATCCTGTCGGAGTACCGCGAGGTCATCGCGGCCATCGAGGACTTCCTGGACATCCTCGCGAAGCCCGAGCGGGTCACGCGGATCATCGCGGACGAGCTGCAGGTGATCAAGCGCGAGTTCGGCGACGCCCGGCGCAGCGAGATCGTGGTGAACGGGGTGGACCTCTCGATGGAGGACCTCATCGCCCCCGAGGACGTCGTGGTCACGCTCTCGCACACGGGCTACGTCAAGAGCCAGAAGCTCGACGAGTACCGCGCGCAGAAGCGCGGCGGCCGCGGCAAGCAGGCGACCACCACGAAGGACGACGACTTCATCGAGAAGCTGTTCATCGCCAACACGCACGACTACGTGCTGTGCTTCTCGAACAAGGGCAAGGTCTACTGGATCAAGGTCTACGAGGTGCCGCAGGGCAGCCGCGGCAGCCGCGGCAAGCCGATCGTGAACCTCCTCAAGATGGACGAGGACGAGCGGATCAACGCGATCCTCCCGGTGCGCGAGTTCGTCGACGACCGCTACGTCTTCTTCGCGACGCAGGAAGGCGTGGTCAAGAAGACGGCGCTCTCGGATTTCTCCCGCCCGCGCGCCTCCGGCATCATCGCCGTGGACCTGGACGAGGGCGATCGCCTCATCGGCGTGGCGCTCACCGACGGCCGGCACGACGTGATGCTCTTCTCCGACGAGGGCAAGGCCGTGCGCTTCGACGAGAACGACGTGCGGCCGATGGGCCGCGGCGCGCGCGGCGTGCGCGGGATGAACCTCGCCAAGGGCGGGAAGGTCATCGCGCTGCTGGTGGCCGAGGACGAGGCGCAGAGCGTCCTCACCGCGACGGAGAACGGCTACGGCAAGCGCACGCCGATCGCGGAATACACGCGCCACGGGCGCGGCACGCTGGGCATGATCGCCATCCAGACCTCGGCCCGCAACGGCAAGGTCGTGGCCGCGACCCTCGTGTCGAAGCGACGACGAGATCATGCTCATCACCTCCGGCGGCGTGCTCATCCGCACGCGCGTGAACGAGGTGCGCGAGATGGGCCGCTCGACGCAGGGCGTCACGCTCATCAACCTGGGCGAGGGCGAGAAGCTCTCCGGGTTGCAGGCCGTGATGGACAGCGACGAGGAAGACGAAGGCAACGGCAACGGTAACGGAACGGCAACGGCAGCGATCCCGCGCCCGCCTGAGCGGGCGGCGGGATCCGCGGCGGGGAGGAAGGCGCGATGCACGTTTGGAATTTCGGGTCCGGGCCGGCGATGCTGGTCCCGTCGGTCCTCGAGCAGGCGAAGTCGGAGCTGCTCGACTGGCACGGCATGGGCATGTCCGTGATGGAGATGAGCCACCGCGGCAAGGAGTTCGTCGCCGTCGCGGCCGAGGCCGAGGCGGACCTGCGCAAGCTCCTCGCGGTGCCCGCCAACTACAAGGTGCTCTTCCTGCAGGGCGGGGCCACGGCGATGTTCGCGGCCGTGCCCATGAACCTGCTGCGCGGGAAGGGCGAGGCGGACTTCGTCGTGACCGGCGAATGGTCGAAGAAGGCGCACGCGGAGGCGAAGAAGTACTGCCGCCCGAACCTCGCCGCGACCGCGCAGGACCGCAACTTCACCTACGTCCCGAAGCAGGCGGCCTGGAAGCTCTCGCCGGGAGCCGCGTACGTGCACGTCTGCACGAACGAGACGATCGGCGGCGTGGAATACCACTGGACGCCGGACACGGGCGGCGTGCCGCTCGTCTCCGACATGTCGTCGCACATCCTGTCGAAGCCGGTGGACGTGTCGCGCTACGGGCTCATCTACGCCGGCGCGCAGAAGAACATCGGACCGGCGGGCCTGGTCATCGTGATCGTGCGCGAGGACCTCATCGGGCACGCGCTGCCCGACACGCCGAACGTCCTCGACTTCAAGCTCCAGGCCGACGCCGACTCGATGCTGAACACGCCGCCCACCTTCTCGCTCTACCTGGCGGGGCTCACCTTCAAGTGGCTGCTCGCGAAGGGCGGGCTCGCGGCCATGGAGCGCGAGAACGTGGCCAAGGCCGGGCTGCTCTACGACTGCCTGGACGCGATCCCGTTCTACGCGAACCCGGTCGCGAAGGAGGACCGGTCGCGCATGAACGTGCCGTTCCGCCTGAAGGACGACTCGCTGGACGCGCGCTTCCTCGCCGAAGCCGAGGCGCTGGGGCTGTCGCAGCTGAAGGGCCACCGCTCGGTGGGCGGGATGCGGGCCTCGATCTACAACGCGATGCCGCTGGAGGGCGTGGCCGCCCTCGTCGAATTCCTCAAGGACTTCGCGCGCCGCCACGGGTAGCGGCGGGCGATGACCGCGCGCTTCCGGATCGCCACCTGGAACACGATTTCCGCGAAGGGCCTGCGGCGCTTTCCCGCGCACGCCTACCGCGTGGAGCACGCGCTCGCCGAGCCCGGACGCGATCCTCCTGCGCTCGCACGTGCTCGACGCGGCGGCCGTGCCGGCCAGCGTGCAAGGCGATCGCGCGCTCGGGCGCCGGGGTCAACAACGTCCCGGTGGCGGAAATGAGCCGGCGGGGCATTCCCGTCTTCAACGCGCCCGGGGCGAACGCCAACGCCGTGAAGGAACTCGTCATGGCGGCGATCTTCCTCGCGGCGCGCAACCTCGTGGCCGCGATCGACGGCGTGCGGGCCCTGCGCGCCGGGGCCGGACTTCGAGCGCCGCGTCGAGGAGGGCAAGAAGGCGTTCGCGGGCGTCGAGGTGCGCGGCAAGACGCTCGCGGTGGTGGGGCTCGGCGCCATCGGGGGGCTCGTCGCGGACGCGGCGCTGCGGCTCGGGCTGCGGGTCGTGGGCTACGACCCCCAGGTCACGCCGGAGACGGTGTCGCGGCTGCCCGCGCCGGTGCGCCTCGTCGCCTCGGTCGACGAGGCCTTCGCCACGGCGGATTTCGTGACCCTGCACGTGCCGCTCCTCGAGTCCACGCGCCACCTCGCGGACGCCCGCCGCCTCGCGCTGTGCCCGAAGGGCGCCGTCCTCCTCAACTTCTCGCGCGCCGCCATCGTCGACGAGGAGGCGGTCGTCGCGGCGGTGGCCTCGGGCCGGCTCAAGGCCTACGTCTGCGACTTTCCCAGCCCGCGCTTCGCGGGGCAGGCGGGCATCGTCGCGCTGCCGCACCTCGGGGCCTCGACGGAGGAGGCCGAGGAGGCCAGCGCCTCGATGGTGATCGACCAGCTGCGCGACTTCCTCGAGGAGGGGACGGTGCGCAACGCCGTCAATTTCCCGGCGGTGGAGATGCCGCGCGAGTCGCCGCATCGCGTGGCCATCGCGAACGCGAACGTGCCCAACATGCTCGGGATGATTTCGACTACGATGGCAGCGGCGAGCCTCAACATCCACAACATGGTCAACAAGTCGAAGGGGGAGATGGCGTACACGCTGGTGGACCTCGACAGCGAGGTCGGCGAGGGCGTGCTCGCGAAGCTCTCCCGCATTCCCGGCGTGCTCTCCGTTCGCCTCGTCCCGCCGCTCGCGGAGCCGCGCGAATGACCGCCGAGCTCGATCGCCTGCGCGGCGAGATCGACCGCGTCGACCGCGAGATCCTCGAGCGCCTCAACCAGCGGGCGCAGCTCGCGCGCGCCATCGGCACGCTCAAGGTCGGGCAGGCCTACCGCCCCGAGCGCGAGGCGCAGGTCCTGCGCGGGATCAAGGAGCGCAATCCCGGCCCGCTGGGCGACGAGACGGTGGCGCATGATCTTCCGCGAGATCATGTCGGCCTGCCTCGCGCTCGAGCGCCCGATCACCGTGGCCTACCTCGGGCCGCAGGGCACCTTCAGCGAGAGCGCGGCGATGAAGCACTTCGGGCTCGCGGCGGTGACGACGCCGATGCCCTCCATCGACGAGGTCTACCGGGCGGTGGAGTCGGGCGCCGCCGACTTCGGCGTGGTGCCGGTGGAGAACTCCACGGAGGGCGCGGTGGGCCGCTCGCTCGACCTCATGCCGCAGACGCCGGCCAAGGTCTGCGGGGAGGTCCTCATCCGCATCCACCACCACCTCATGTCGAAGGAGGCGGGCGCGCCGCTCGGCGGCATCCGCCGCATCTTCTCGCACAGCCAGTCGCTCGCGCAGTGCCACGAGTGGCTCAACAACAACGTGCCCAACGCCGAGCGCGTGGCGGTCGCGAGCAACGCGGAAGCCGCCCGCCGCGCCACCGAGGAGCCGGGCAGCGCCGCCGTGGCGGGCGACCGCGCGGCGGAGCACTACAAGCTCGCCGTGCTCGCCTCGAACATCGAGGACGAGCCCAACAACACCACGCGCTTCCTCATCCTGGGCGACTACGAGCCCAAGCCGTCGGGACGCGACCGCACCTCGCTCGTGCTGGCGGCCCGCAACCGCGCCGGCGCCGTCTACGAGATGCTCACGCCCTTCGCCACGCGCGGCGTCTCGATGACCAAGTTCGAGTCGCGCCCGTCGAAGGTCGCGCTCTGGGAATACCTTTTCTTCGTCGACATCGAAGGCCACCGGGACGACGCCAACGTCGCCGCCGCGCTCGAGGAGGTGGGCCGCATCGCGGGCTACCTCAAGGTGCTCGGTTCCTACCCCATGGCCGTCCTGTAGCGCACCCGAGGCGCCCCGCGTTGGTGAATCCGAAACCGTTCAGCCCGAGAGAGCTCGCCCCGGCCCACGTCCGCGAGATCGCCCCCTATGTTCCCGGCAAGCCCGTCGCGGAGACGGCGCGCGAGCTGGGGCTGGCGGAGGCGGACATCCTCAAGCTCGCCTCCAACGAGAATCCCCTGGGCTCCTCGCCCAAGGCCATCGAGGCCCTGCGCGGCGCGCTCGGGGACCTGGCCTGGTATCCCGACGGCAGCGGTCACGACCTGAAGGCCGCGATCTGCGCGCGGCTCGCGGTGCGCCCCGGAGAACATCGTGCTCGGCAACGGCTCGAACGACGTCCTCGAGCTGGTGGCGCGCGCCTTCCTCACGCCCGCCGACAGCGCCGTGTTCTCGCAGCACGCCTTCATGGTGTACCCGCTCGTGGTGAAGGCGGTCGGCGCGCGGGGGATCGAAGTGCCCGCGAAGGACTACGGCCACGATCTCGCCGCCATGGCCGCCGCCATCCGGCCCGACACGAAGATCGTCTTCCTCGCCAACCCCAACAACCCGACGGGCACGTTCCTGCCGTGGGAGTCGGTCCGCGCCTTCGTCGAGCGCGTGCCGCCCACCACGCTCGTCGTGATGGACGAAGCCTACGGCGAGTACCTGCCCCCGCCGCTCCAGTCGCCGTCGGTGGGCTGGATCGCGTCGTTCCCGAACCTCGTGGTCTCGCGCACGCTCTCCAAGGCCTACGGGCTGGCCGGGCTGCGCGTGGGATTCGGGATCGCGCACCCCGAGGTCGCGGAACTCATGAACCGCGTCCGCCAGCCCTTCAACGTGAACCACCTCGCCATGGTGGCGGCCTGCGCGGCGCTGGGCGACGAGGCGTTCATCGCGGAGAGCCGGCGCGTCAACGCGGCGGGGCTCGTGCAGCTCGCGGCAGGGTTCGAGCGGCTCGGGCTCCCGTTCATCCCGTCCTCGGGCAACTTCGTCGCCGTCCGGGTGGGCGATGCCGCGCGCATCTACGCCGACCTCCTGCGCCAGGGCGTGATCGTGCGGCCCATCGCGGGCTACGGCATGCCCGAGCACCTTCGCGTGACGGTCGGCACCGCGGCGCAGAACGAGCGCTTCCTCGCCGCCCTCGAGCGCGCGCTCGAGGGCGCCCCGTCGAGGTCCGGGCCGGCCACCCCATGAGGCTGCCTTGCGCCGACTGAAGACGATCGCGGTCATCGGCGTCGGCCTCATCGGCGGCTCCTTCGCGCTCGCGATGCGCCGCGCGGGCGCGGTCGCGAAGGTGGTCGGCGTCGATCGCGACGCGCAGGCCCTCGAGCGCGCTGCGGCGCTGGGCATCATCGACACCGCGGCGGAATCGGCCTCGGAAGCCGCGGCCGGCGCCGACCTGGTCTTCGTGTCGGTGCCCGTGCGCGCCATCGGGCCGGTCCTGCACGACGTCGCGCTCGGACTCGGGCCGGACGCCGTGGTCACCGACGCGGGCAGCACCAAGGCCGACGTCGTGCGCACGGCCGCGGGAGAGCTGCGCGATCGCGCCTCGCGGTTCGTCCCCGGGCATCCGATCGCCGGGCGGGAGGCGAGCGGCGTGGACGCCGCCGTGCCCGACCTGTTCCGCGGCGCCCGCGTGGTGCTCACGCCCGAGGCGGCGACTTCCCCGGAAGCCACCGCGCTCGTGCGGGCATGCTGGGAGGCGTGCGGGGCGCGCGTCACCACGATGGCCGCCGGGGCCCACGACCGCGTCTTCGCCTCGGTGAGCCACCTGCCCCACATGCTCGCCTTCGCGCTCGTGTCCGAGATCGTCTCGCGGCCCGACGCGGCCGAGCTGCTCGGTTTCGCCGCGGGCGGATTCCGCGACTTCACGCGCATCGCCGCGAGCTCGCCGGAGATGTGGCGCGACGTGGCGCTCGCGAACCGCGACGCGCTGCTCGAGGAGATGGACCGCTACGCCGCTCGCGTCGCCGTGTTCCGCGAACTCGTGGACAAGGGCGACGGGCCGGGGCTGCAGCGCCTCATGACCGAGGCCCGCAACGCACGGCGCGCCTGGGCGGGCGGCAAGCGCAGCACCTCCGACGAGTGACCGTGGTCGAGGAACGAGCCGTCCATGAAGACGCATTTCCTCGATCTCGCGCCCGCCACCCGCGCGTCGGGCACCCTGCGGCTTCCCGGCTCGAAGAGCATCTCGAACCGCACGCTCCTGCTGGCGGCGCTCGCCGAGGGCACGACGGACGTGCGCGCGCTCCTCGATTCCGACGATACCCGCGTGATGCTGGAGGCGCTGCGCCGCCTGGGCGTGGCCGTCTCGCCGGGCGCGCGCGAAGGCGACTGGCGCGTGACGGGGGCCCCGGCGGGGTTCCCCGCGAAGGAGGCCACGCTCTTCCTGGGCAACGCCGGCACGGCGTTCCGGTCCCTCACGGCGGTACTCGCGCTCGGCGACGGGAACTACGTCCTGGAAGGCGTGCCGCGAATGCACGAGCGGCCCATCGGGGACCTGGTCGACGCGCTTCGCCAGGCGGGCGCGCGCATCGACTACCGGGCGAAGGAGGGTTTCCCGCCGCTCGCGATCGCGCCGCGCGAACATCGCGCCGGCGCCACCGTGCGCGTCCGCGGGGAAGTCTCCAGCCAGTTCCTCACGGCGCTCCTCATCGCGCTGGGCGCCACGGGCGGCGGCGTCCGGATCGAGGTCATCGGCGAGCTGATCTCCAGGCCGTACGTCGAGATGACGCTCGCCCTCATGGCGCGCTTCGGCGTGCGCGTGGAGCGCCAGGGCTGGAGCGCCTTCGACGTCCCCGCCGGCGCGCGCTACCGTTCCCCGGGCGCGATCGACGTCGAGGGCGACGCCTCGTCCGCCTCCTACTTCCTCGCCGCCGGCCTCCTGGGCGGCGGCCCGCTGCGGGTCGAGGGCGTGGGGCGCGCGAGCCTGCAGGGCGACGTCCGCTTCACCGAGGTCATCGAGGCGATGGGCGGGAAGGTCGCCTTCGGGGACGACTGGATCGAGGTCTCGGGCCGGCCTCCGCTCGTGGCGCTCGACGCCGACCTCAACACGATCCCCGACGCGGCCATGACGGCGGCCGTCCTCGCCCTCTTCGCGAAGGGCCCGTCGCGCCTGCGCAACATCGCGAGCTGGCGCGTGAAGGAGACCGACCGCCTCGCCGCCATGGCGACCGAGCTTCGCAAGCTGGGCGCGACGGTGGAGGAGGGCGCCGACTACCTGGCCATCACGCCGCCGGCGGACTTCCTGGGGCGCGCGAGGTCGTCGGCGCCCGTGGCGATCGACACCTACGACGACCACCGCATGGCCATGTGCTTCGCGCTCGCGGCCTTCGGGCCGGTCCCGATCCGGATCAACGACCCCGGCTGCGTCTCCAAGACGTTCCCGGCCTTCTTCGCCGCGTGGGCGGGCGTGGTCGCCTGAGCGGCGCCGCCGATCCGGACCCCGCTGCGGACGGCCCACCCATAGTTCAAGACAATTATCCTTATAAATCAGATAGCCATGAACAATGAAGCGCCCGTCATCGCGATCGACGGCCCCTCCGCCTCGGGGAAGGGCACCGTGGCGGAACGGGTCGCGGCCGCCCTGGGCTTCCACTACCTGGACAGCGGCGCGCTGTATCGGCTGGCCACGCTGCGGGCGCAGCGCGGCGGCGTGCCCCTGGACGACCCCGGCGCCCTCGCGAAAGCGGCCCGGGAAATGGAAATTTCCTTTCGCGACGGGCAGTTATGGCTCCAGGGCGAGGACGTGACCGAGGCGGCCCGCACCGAGGCGGTCAGCATCGCGACCTCGCGGGTGGCGGCCAGTCCCGGGGTCCGGGAGGCATTGCTCGAGCGCCAGCGGCGTTGCCGGGTCCCGCCGGGCCTCGTGGCCGACGGGCGCGACATGGGCTCGGTGGTGTTCCCGGACGCGGTCCTGAAGGTGTTCCTGACCGCCGATGTGGCCACCCGGGCGGAACGACGGCATAAGCAGTTGATGGCAAAGGGAATGTGTGCAAAAATGCCGGACGTTGTGGAGGAACTGCGGCAGCGTGACGCGCGCGACAGCACCAGGCCCGTGGCACCGCTAAAGCATTATCCCGACGCGCTTTTTCTCGATACCACCCGTCTCACGATCGACCAGGCGGTCGACCAGGTGCTGGCGTGGTACCGGGAGCGCGTCCCCGGATAGGTCCCTTTCTCCCTGACGGGGCGAAAAGCCCAAGGGTGTCAATCGGTTAGTGTGTTCCTGTCGGTCCGGCGCCGTCCGCGACCCCGGGAGGCTCACCGCCCGAGCGACGTTTGCCAACCAGCCACGGCCGCGAGGCCGTGCGTGACGAAAGTTCAGGTATCTCTTCCATGTTGTCCCAATCCACCAACCCCACCCCCGCCATCGAAAGCTTCGCCGCCCTCTTCGAGGAGAGCCTCACGCGCCAGGAAATGCGCTCGGGCGAAGTGATCACCGCCGAGGTCATTTCAGTCGACCAGAACGTCGTGATCGTCAACGCGGGACTGAAGTCCGAAAGCGCAATTTCCACCGAAGAATTCAAGAACGACCGCGGCGAGATCGAGGTCAAGCCCGGCGACTTCGTTTCCGTCGCCATCGAGGCCCTCGAGGACGGCTTCGGCGCGACGAAGCTGTCGCGCGAGAAGGCCAAGAAGCTCGCGGCGTGGTCCGAGCTCGATGTCGCGCTCGAGACCGGCAAGATCATCTCCGGCGTCGTGTCCGGCAAGGTGAAGGGCGGCCTCACCGTCATGGTGAACGGCATCCGCGCCTTCCTGCCCGGCTCGCTCGTCGACCTGCGCCCGATGAAGGACACCTCGCACTTCGAGGGCAAGGAGCTCGAGTTCAAGGTCATCAAGCTCGACCGCAAGCGCAACAACGTCGTGGTCTCGCGCCGCGCCGTCATGGAGGAGACCGCGGGCGTCGAACGCCAGCAGCTCCTCGAGACGCTGAAGGAAGGCGCGATCGTGAAGGGCATCGTCAAGAACATCACCGACTACGGCGCGTTCGTGGACCTGGGCGGCATCGACGGGCTCCTCCACATCACCGACCTCGCCTGGCGCCGCGTGAAGCACCCGACGGAAGTCCTGGCGGTCGGCGACGAAGTCACCGCGAAGATCCTCAAGTTCGACGCCGAGAAGAACCGCGTGTCGCTGGGCCTGAAGCAGCTGGGCGAGGACCCGTGGATCGGCATCTCCCGCCGCTACCCGCAGGGCACGCGCCTCTTCGGCAAGGTCACCAACATCACCGACTACGGCGCGTTCGTCGAGATCGAGAGCGGCATCGAGGGCCTGGTGCACGTCTCCGAGATGGACTGGACCAACAAGAACGTCCATCCCGCCAAGGTCGTGTCGCTCGGCGACGAGGTCGAGGTCATGATCCTCGAGATCGACGAGGACCGCCGCCGCATCTCCCTGGGGATGAAGCAGTGCATGCCGAACCCGTGGGAAGAGTTCGCCATGAACCACAAGAAGGGCGACAAGGTGAAGGGCCTCATCAAGTCCATCACCGACTTCGGCGTGTTCATCGGCCTGCCCGGCAACATCGACGGCCTGGTGCACCTCTCCGACCTCTCCTGGAACGCCGCCGGCGAGGAAGCCGTCAAGGCGATGAAGAAGGGCGAGGAAGTCGAGACCATGGTCCTGTCGATCGACGTCGAGCGCGAGCGCATCTCGCTCGGCATCAAGCAGCTCGAGGGCGACCCGTTCGGCAACTTCGTCACCGTCCACGACAAGGGCAACATCGTCAAGGGCGTGGTGAAGTCGATCGAGTCCAAGGGCGCCGTGATCGAGCTCGACAAGGACGTGGAGGGCTACCTTCGCGCCTCCGAGATCTCGCGCGACCGCGTCGAGGACGTGCGCGCCCACCTGAAGGAGGGCGACGAGGTCGAGGCCGTGATCGTCAACATCGACCGCAAGAACCGCTCGATCAACCTCTCGATCAAGGCCAAGGACGCCGCCGAGGAATCGGCCGCCCTGCAGAAGATGGCCGCCGAGAGCAGCGCGAGCGCGGGAACCACCAACCTGGGCGCCCTCCTCAAGGCGAAGCTCGGCAGCGGGTCCAAGGAATAGGGACGACGCGAAACCATGCACGGGGGAGACTCGCACGCCATGACCAAGTCACAGCTCATCGAGTTGCTGAGCGCGCGGCACAGTCAACTGGCGCCCAAGGACGCGGAACTCGCGGTGAAGACCATGCTCGACGCGATGGCGCATACCCTCGCGTCGGGCAACCGCATCGAGATCCGCGGCTTCGGCAGTTTCGGCCTGAACTTCCGTCCGCCCCGGGTGGGACGCAATCCCAAGACGGGCGAGAAGGTCCAGGTGCCGCGCAAGTACGTGCCCCACTTCAAGGCCGGCAAGGAACTGCGGGAGCGGGTCGATTCCCATGAATGACCGGCTTCGGCCGGGCTGAAACATCCGGGCGGCGGGGTAAAATGTGCCCTGCCGCTTTTTTTTTCAACGCCGCAGTCCCTCAGGACCGTTCTTCCCCGACCACGATGCAAGCGCTCGCCTGGATCTTCCGCATCGCGATCGTGCTGGTGCTGATCTGGTTCGCCGTGAAGAACAGCCAGGTCGTCACCCTGTACGGTTTGCCCGAGCAGTCGTGGCAGGCGCCGCTCGTCTTCGTGGTGCTGGTGGCCTTCGTGGCCGGGGTCGTGATCGGGCTCCTCGCGTGGCTTCCGACCGTGGTTCGCCAGCGGCGCGAGGTGGGGCGGCTGCGCAAGTCGGCCCAGGCCGTGCCCCCGGCGGCACCGGTCGCGGCGCCCCCCGCGCCTCCCGAATCCCATGGAATTTGAGTTCTGGTGGCTCCTCGCCCTGCCGGTGTTCTTCGGCATGGGCTGGGTTGCCGCCCGCGTGGACCTGAAGAGCCTGCTGTCGGAATCGCGGCAGATGCCGTCGTCGTATTTCCGCGGCCTCAACTTCCTGCTGAACGAGCAGCCCGACAAGGCGATCGAGTCGTTCCTGCAGGTCGCCAAGGAGAACCCGCAGACGGTCGAGCTGCAGTTCGCGCTGGGCAGCCTCTTCCGCCGCCGCGGCGAAGTCGACCGCGCCATCCGCATGCACCAGGACCTCGTGGCCCGCGAGGACCTCCCGGAGGAGGAGCGGCGCAAGGCCTCCTTCGAGCTCGCCGAGGACTACTTCAAGGCGGGGCTCCTCGACCACGCGGAGGCGGTGCTGGTGAAGCTGGCGGAGTCGGCCCCGTCGCCGGAGGTCCACCGCCACCTGCTCGACATCTACATCCAGGAGAAGGACTGGGAGAAGGCCATCGGCGCCGCGCGCAAGCTCGAGGCGAGCGCCAAGCGCAACTACCAGAAGGAGATCGCGAACTACTACTGCGAGCTCGCGATCACCGAGGAGATCCACGGCCGGCACCCGGCCGCGCAGGCGCTCCTCGACCGCGCGATCGAGGCCAACCGCAAGTGCGTGCGGGCGAACCTGCTGCGCGGCGAGTGGCTCGCGCGCGACGGCCGCCACGAGGACGCCATCGCCGCCTGGAAGGCCATCGAGTCGCAGGACGCGGCCTACCTCGGCCTCGCCGCCGAGGGGATGGTGGAGAGCTACAAGGCGCTGGGCCGCCCGGGCGAGGGCCTCACGCTGGTGCGCGGACTCCAGAACCGCTACCCCGGGCTCGATCTCCTCAACGTCGTGTACCAGGCGAGCGCGGAGCACGAGGGGGACGAGGCCGCCTGGCGCCTCGTGCGCGAGGAGGTCCGCCGCAATCCCACGCTCGTGGGCCTGGACCGGCTCATCGACGCCGAGCTCCTGCGCGCCCCGCCCGATCGCCGCCAGGACCTGCAGCTCATGAAATCGCTCGTGCACTCGCACGCGCAGGCCCTGTCCGTGTACCTGTGCTCGCAGTGCGGGTTCAAGGCCCGCCAGTTCTTCTGGCAGTGTCCCGCGTGCGGCGGCTGGGAGACCTTCCCGCCGCGCCGCACCGCCGAGCTGGAGACCGCGGGCCGCCATCTCGCGAGGATGCAGATTGGACAATAGGCGCGTCATCGTCGCGCTCGACTTCCCGGAGGCCGCGCAGGCGCTCGCGATGGCCGCGCGCCTCGATCCGGCGCTTTGCCGCGTGAAGGTGGGCAAGGAGCTCTTCGTGGCGGCCGGTCCCGCCATCGTCGAGCGGCTGGACGGCCTCGGGTTCGAGGTGTTCCTCGACCTCAAGTTCCACGACATCCCCAACACGGTGGCGGGTGCCTGCCGCGCGGCGGCCCGGCTGGGCGTGTGGATGCTCAACGTGCACGCGAGCGGCGGCGGCGCCATGATGCGGGCCGCGCGCGAGGCGGTTTCCGCCTTCGACCGGCCCCCGCTCCTCATCGGCGTCACCGTGCTCACCAGCCTCTCCGATGCCGAGCTCGGGGAGATCGGCTTTTCCGGAAGCGCGGCCGCCAACGTCGAGCGCCTCGCACGCCTCGCGTCCGCGAACGGGATGGACGGCGTCGTCTGCTCCGCGGAGGAGGCATCGCTCGTCCGCGACCGCCTCGGCGAGCGCTTCGTGTCCGTCACGCCCGGCATCCGGCTCCCGGGAGACGCGAAAGGCGACCAGTCCCGCGTCGTGACGCCGCAGGACGCGGTGCGGCGCGGCGCCCATTACCTCGTCATCGGTCGCCCGGTGACGCAATCGGCCGACCCGGCCGGCACGCTGCAAGAGATCGCCCGCTCCCTGGCGGGCGAGAGGACCCCACCATGAAAGTCAGCATTGTCGGCACGGGCTACGTCGGCCTGGTGACCGGCGCCTGCCTCGCGGACGTCGGCAATCACGTTCTTTGCCTCGACGTGGACGAGCGCAAGATCGCCATGCTCCGCGGCGGCGAGATTCCCATCTTCGAGCCGGGCCTGCGCGAGATCGTCCGCGCGAACGCGGCCGCCGGGCGCCTCGCGTTCACGACCGACCCCGCCGAGAGCGCGCGCTACGGGCGCGTGCAGATGATCGCGGTCGGCACGCCGCCGGGCGAGGACGGCTCGGCCGACCTGCAGTACGTGCTCGCCGCCGCGCGGGCCATCGCCGCGCACATGGACGGCCCCCGCGTCGTCGTGGACAAGTCCACCGTGCCGGTCGGCACCGCGGACAAGGTCCGCGCCGAGATCGCGAAGACGCTCGCGGCCCGCGGCGCCGCGCACCCGTTCTCCGTGGTCTCGAATCCGGAGTTCCTGAAGGAGGGCGCGGCCGTCGAGGACTTCATGCGGCCGGACCGGATCGTGATCGGCGCCGACGACCCGGGCGCGATCGAGGCGATGCGCGAGCTCTACGCCCCGTTCCAGAGGAACCACGAGCGCCTGCAGGTGATGGACATCCGCTCGGCGGAGCTCACCAAGTACGCGGCCAACGCGATGCTCGCCACGCGCATCTCGTTCATGAACGAGCTGGCGCTCCTCGCCGAGCGCCTCGGCGCCGACATCGAGCACGTGAGGAAGGGCATCGGCTCCGACCCGCGCATCGGCTACCACTTCCTCTACCCCGGCGTCGGCTACGGCGGATCGCTGCTTTCCCAAGGACGTGACGGCCCTGCTGCGCACCGCCCGGGACAACGGCCTCGACCTCAAGGTGGTCCGCGCCGTCGAGGAGGCCAACGAACGCCAGAAGGGCGTGCTGGTCGACAAGATCGCCCGGCGCTTCGGCGGGAACCTCGCGGGCCGGCGCATCGCGCTCTGGGGCCTCGCCTTCAAGCCGAACACCGACGACATGCGCGAGGCGCCCAGCCGCGTGGTCATCGACGGCCTCCTCGCGCTCGGCGCGACGGTCACCGCCTTCGATCCCGTGGCCATGCCCGAGGCGCGGCACCTCTACGCCGCGGAGCCGCGCGTGCGGTTCGCGGACGACGCCCTCGACGCCGCGGGCGGCGCCGACGCGCTCGCGATCGTCACCGAGTGGAAGACGTTCCGCAGCCCCGATTTCGACGAGCTCAAGCGCCGCCTCGCCACGCCCGTCATCTTCGACGGCCGCAACCTCTACGAGCCCGCGGCGGTGCGCGCGCTCGGGTTCGAGTACTTCCCGATCGGGCGGCCGTGAACCCGACTGCCCTCCCGGATTTCGCCGGCCGCCGCGTCCTGGTCGTCGGCGACGTGATGCTCGACCGCTACTGGTTCGGCGACGTGGAGCGCATCTCGCCCGAGGCGCCCGTGCCGGTCGTGCTGGTGCGCAAGGTCGAGGAGCGCCCGGGCGGCGCCGCCAACGTGGCGCGCAACATCGACGCCCTCGGCGGGCAGGCGACGCTGCTCTCGGTGATCGGCGACGACGAGGCCGGCGCGGCGCTCGAAAGGGCGCTGCGGGAAAGCGGCGTGCGCGCCTCCCTCCACCGCGACGCGTCGCTCTCGACCACCGTCAAGCTGCGCGTGATCGGGCAGCAGCAGCAGCTCCTGCGCGTCGACTTCGAGCGCGCGCCCGGCCACGAGGTGCTCGCGGCCAAGCTCGACGAGTTCGAGCGGCTCGTCGACGAGGCCGACGCCATCGTCCTTTCCGACTACGGCAAGGGCGGGCTCGCCCACGTGACGCGCATGATCGAGGCGGGGCGGGCGCACGGCAAGCCCGTCCTGGTCGACCCGAAGGGCTCCGAGTACGCGCGCTACCGGGGCGCCACGCTCCTCACGCCGAACCGCGGCGAGTTCCGCGAGGTGGCGGGCCGCTGGACCGACGAGGCCGACCTCGCGCGCCGCGCCCAGAAGCTGCGCGCCGACCTCGACCTCGAGGCCCTCATCGTGACGCGAAGCGAGGACGGCATGTCGCTCTTCACCGCGGGCGGATCCCGGCACGAGCCGACCCGCGCGCGCGAGGTGTTCGACGTGAGCGGCGCGGGCGACACGGTGATCGCCGCGCTTGCCCTGATGGTGGCCGCGGGCGCCGACCTCGCCGCCGCGATGCGGGTGGCCAACCACGCGGCCGGCATCGTGGTCGGCAAGCTCGGCACCGCCGTCGTCCACCGCGAGGAGCTCCTCGAGAGCCTCGCCACCGTACCCTGACGAACGCCGTCGGAGGAGAAACGTGAAACTGATCGTCACCGGGGCCGCCGGGTTCATCGGCGCCAACATCGTGAAGGCCCTCAATGCGCGGGGCGTGACCGACATCCTCGCCGTGGACAACCTCACGCGCGCCGAGAAGATGCCCAACCTGGCCGACTGCGAGATCGCGGACTACCTCGACAAGGAGGATTTCATCGCGCGCGTGCGCGCCGACGAGATCGACGCCGACGTCGGCGCCGTCCTGCACCAGGGCGCCTGCTCCGACACCATGGAGACGGACGGCCGCTACATGATGGAGAACAACTACCGGTACTCGCTCGACCTGCTCGACTGGTGCCAGCGGTTCGACATCCCGTTCATCTACGCCTCCTCGGCCTCCGTCTACGGCGCCGGGCGGGCCTTCAGCGAGGCGCGCGAGCACGAGAAGCCGCTCAACGTCTACGGCTACTCGAAGTTCCTCTTCGACCAGGTGGTGCGTCGCCGCCTGGCGCAGCGCACGGCGCAGGTCGCGGGCTTTCGCTACTTCAACGTCTACGGGCCGCGCGAGACCCACAAGGGGCGCATGGCCTCGGTGGCGTTCCACTTCTACAACCAGTACCTGAAGGACGGGCGCGTGCGCCTCTTCGAGGGCAGCGACGGCTACGGGCCCGGGGAGCAGATGCGGGATTTCGTGAGCGTGGAGGACGCGGTGAAGGTGAATCTCTTCTTCCTCGACCACCCGGAGATCTCCGGCATCTTCAACGTGGGCACGGGCCGGGCGCAGAGCTTCAACGACGTGGCCTGCGCGACCGTCAACGCGGTGCGGCGCTCGCGCGGCGAGGCGCCGCTGTCGGCCGCGCAGCTGCGGGAGTCGGGGGCCATCGAGTACATCGCCTTCCCGGCGCAGCTCGTGGGCAAGTACCAGAGCTACACGCAGGCCGACGTGGGCGCGCTGCGCGCGGCCGGGTACGCCGAGCCGTTCCTGAGCGTCGAGGAAGGCGTCGGGCGCTATGTCGCTTCGCGCATGGAACAGGAGCTGCCCCGATGAGCGCGGCCCGGATCGCGTTCGTCGCTGGCCGCCGCTCGGTTGCTGGGCTGTGCCGGCCGCCGCCGTGTGCCGGAAGGCCAAGCGAGGCGCCCGTCGTCCCGCCCCGTCGCCCCGTGACGCTGCGCAACACCGACTTCGAGGCCAGTCCCGCGCAGGGACGCCGGGTTGTCCCCCTTCGTGGTGGTGCACGATGCACAACGACCTCGACGTCCTTCCAGTTCGGCCTGGCGACCGAACCCGGCGCGCGCGGCAAGTTCCTGAAGATCACCCGCGTCAAGCCGGAGCCGTGGGCGCTCGCCACGCAGGCCGTGCCATCGCCGAGGTGATGGGCAAGCGGCTGCGCGTGACGGTGCTCGGCCGCAGTCTTCGCGGAGGCGGTGGAAGGCAAGGCGGGCCCGGTGGTCATGCTGCAAGGGCCCGGCGGCCGCGCGCTCGCGGACGCGAAGGTCCTGCTGGCGCGTGGCCGGGCTGGCCCAGGCCGTGGTGGAGATCGACGTCGCCACGCGGCACGAGCGGCGGAGATCGGCCTGTATCATCGAAGGCGGCGGCTGGGCCGGCTTCGACGACGTGCAGGCCGCGGTCGTGCCCGCAGCCGGGCACCTAGCAATCAGGCAAAAAAGCTCCTATAATCAACAGGTTTTGTTGACCGGCGACGGGCCTGGCCCCGGGCGGCGGTGGGCAAGGGAGGCGTGGCGATCGGTCATCGAGCGGCACGCGAGCGCAGCGCAAACCTAGGATTCAACTCAAGGGGATGGCAATGAAAAGGATCATCGGGCTCTTCTTGGCCCTTATCGCTTACGCCGGCATCGCGTTCGCCGCCGTGAACATCAATTCCGCAACGAAGGAACAGCTCGAGAGCCTCGACGGCATCGGCCCGGTCAAGGCCCAGGCCATCATCGACTATCGCAAGAAGAACGGCCCCTTCAAGTCCCTCGAGGACGTGAAGAAGGTCGACGGCGTGGGCGACGCCACGTTCGAGAAGATCCGCAAGGACATCGCGCTCTCCGGCACGACCAAGGTCGACACGCCCGTCTCCGGCGCGACCAAGGCCGACAGGCCGCCAAGGCCGAGGCGAAGAAGGAAAAGGCAGTCGCCGCGGATGCCAAGAAGGCCGACGCGAAGGAAGTGAAGGAAGACAAGAAGGTCGCCGCAGACAAGAAGGCCACCGCCGAGAAGACGGCCACCGACAAGAAGGTGACCGCCGAGAAGACGGCCGCCGACAAGAAGGCCGACGCCGCAAGACGGCCGCCGACAAGAAGGCCGACGACAAGAAAGCCGCTACCGACAAGAAGGCCGAAGCCGACAAGGCGGCCGCCGACAAGAAGGCTGACGCCAAGAAGGCCGCCGAGGACAAGAAGGCCGCTGCCGACAAGAAAGCCGCCGACAAGAAGGCCGAAGCCGACAAGAAGGCCGCCGACAAGAAGGCCGCCGCCGACAAGAAGGCCGCCGACAAGAAGGCCGACGAGAAGAAGGCTGCCGACAAGAAGGCCGACGACAAGAAGGCCGCCGCCGACAAGAAGGCCGACGACAAGAAGGCCGCCGACGAGAAGAAGGCCGACGCGAAGAAGTAATCCCGCGCCAGTCCGCTTCGCGAAGGGCCCCGCTTGCCGCGGGGCCTTTTGCTTTTCGGGCGCCGCTATACTCCTGCGAAGCCACCGGATACCCCGCCATGTTCCCCACCCTCGAGCAGTTCGTCGGCAACACGCCCCTCGTCCGCCTGCAGCGCATTCCCGGCCGGACGTCCAACGTGATCCTCTCCAAGCTCGAGGGAAACAACCCGGCCGGGTCGGTGAAGGACCGGCCCGCCCTGGCCATGGTCCTCGGGGCGGAGCGGCGCGGCGAGATCAAGCCGGGGGACACGCTCATCGAGGCCACCAGCGGCAATACCGGCATCGCGCTGGCGATGGCGGCCGCGATCCGCGGCTACAAGATGGTCCTGGTCATGCCCGAGCACCTGTCGGTCGAGCGCCGGCAGACGATGGCGGCCTTCGGGGCCCGGTTCGTGCTGACGGCGGAGAAGGGCGGGATGGAACTCGCGCGCGACACCGCGGAACGGATGCGCGACGCGGGCGAGGGCGTGATCCTCGACCAGTTCGCGAACCCGGACAATCCGCTGGCCCACTACACGGGCACCGGGCCCGAGATCTGGCGCGACACCCAGGGAAAGATCACGCACTTCGTGGCGACGATGGGCACGACCGGCACGCTCATGGGCTGCTCGCGCTACCTCAAGGAGCGCAACCCGGCCATCCAGGTCGTGGGCGTCCATCCGGCCCCCGGCGCGAGCGTCCCGGGCATCCGCAAGTGGCCGGAGGAATACCAGCCGAGGATCTACGACAAGTCCCGCGTCGATCGCATCATCGAGGTCTCCCAGCCGGAAAGCGAGGAGATGGCGAGGCGGCTGGCGGCCGAGGAGGGGATCTTCGCGGGCATCTCCTCGGGCGGCGGGCTGGCGGCGGCGCTGAAGGTGAGCGCCGAGGCGAGGGACGCCGTCATCGTCCACATCGTCTGCGACCGCGGCGACCGCTACCTCTCGACGGGCGTCTTCCCCGCCTGATTCAGGCGACCTTCACCAGCTGCTTGCCGAAGTTCTCCCCCTTCAGCATCCCGATGAAGGCGCGCGGGGCGGATTCGAGCCCCTGCGCGACCGTCTCCCGGTACTTGAGGCGGCCCGCCGCGAGGTGGCCGGCCAGCTCCGTCATCGCGCCGGGCCAGAGGTCCATGCGGTCGGACACGATGAAGCCCTGCAGCCGCACGCGGTTCACGAGCAGCGAGTGGACGTTGCGGATCGGGATGTCGCCGCCGTTGTAGCCGGCGATGAGCCCGCAGAGCGGGATCCGCGCGCCCGCGTTCACGCGGCGAAGCACCGCATCCAGGATCTCGCCGCCCACGTTGTCGAAATACACGTCCACGCCGGCGGGCGCCGCGGCCTTGAGCGCCGGGTCCACCGGCCCGGCCTTGTAGTCCACGCAGGCGTCGAAGCCCAGTTCCTTCACGACGTAGTCGCACTTGGCGGCTCCGCCCGCGATGCCCACCGCCCTGCAGCCGGCGATCTTCGCGAGTTGTCCCACCACGCTGCCCACGGCGCCGCTCGCGGCGGAGACGACCACGGTTTCCCCCGCCTTGGGGGCGCCGATCTGCCCGAGCCCCATCCACGCCGTGATGCCCGGCATCCCGGCCGCCCCGAGCCAGACGGTTTCCGGCAGGCGCGGGTCGGGCAGCTTCATCAGCCCCTTGCCGTCGGAGACGGCGAAGCGCTGCCAGCCGAGCATGCCGAGGACCTTGTCGCCCTCGGCGAACTTCGGGTGCCGCGAGGCCAGCACCGTGCCGACCGTGCCGCCGACCATCACGTCGCCCAGCTCCACGCGCGCGGCGTAGGACTTCCCCTCGTTCATGCGGCCCCGCATGTAGGGATCCAGCGAGAGCCAGTCCACGCGCACGAGGAGCTCGCCGTCGCCGGGGGCGGGAACCGGCCCCTCGACGAAGCGGAAGTTCGACTCGTCGACCCACCCGGCGGGGCGGGACGCGAGGACCACCTGCAGGTTCCTGTCGTTCACGGCACCTCCGGCTTTGCGCAGGATGCGCATTCGTTGCTAGTCTTCGGCAAGTCCCGACGATAGCACTCCCCCGGGCTGCCGGCTCGCTCCCGGCCCGCCCGCTCACCGGCCCGTCCCTCGACCATGACACCCATCCTCGTCTTCGACATCGAAACCATTCCCGACGTGGCCGGCCTGCGGCGCGTGTGGGACCTTCCCGCCGACGCCACCGACGAGGCGGTGGTGGATTTCGCCACCCAGCGCCGCCGCCAGGCCACGGGCAGCGATTTCCTCCAGTGCCACCTGCACCGCGTGGTCGCGATCTCCTGCGCCCTGCGGGAGCGCGACGCCGTGCGCGTCTGGTCGCTGGGCTCGTCGAAGGACGGCGAGGCGGAGCTCGTGAAGCGCTTCTTCGACGGGATCGACAAGTACACGCCGCAGCTCGTCTCGTGGAACGGCAGCGGCTTCGACCTGCCGGTGCTCCATTACCGCGCGCTCTTCCACGGCATCGCCGCGCCGAAGTACTGGGACATGGGCGAGGACGACCGCGACTTCAAGTGGAACAACTACATCTCCCGCTTCCACGCGCGCCACCTCGACCTCATGGACCTCCTGGCGGGCTACCAGAACCGCGCCTTCGCGCCGCTGGACGACATCGCGCAGCTTTGCGGGCTGCCCGGCAAGCTCGGCATGGACGGCTCGAAGGTGTGGCAGGCGTGGCGCGAGGGGAAGATCGAGGCCATCCGCGACTACTGCGAGACGGACGTGGCCAACACCTACCTCCTCTACCTGCGATTCCAGCGGATGCGCGGGGCGCTGTCCGCCGCCGAGCACGACAAGGAGACTGCGCTGTTCCGGTCCTTCCTCGCCGAGCAGAAGGCCGCGCACTGGAAGGAGTTCTCCGACGCCTGGAAGTAGCGTTGGAGCGCCGGGAGGCGTTAGGGCCGGTCCGTGCCGAGTCCTCGAACGCCTGCCTCGCCCGGCATCACTCTCCGGTTCTGCGAAAAGGCGACCGCTCGTTGAGCTCGTCGACGTATTCCGAGACGCCGGCGCCCTCGCGCGCGAGGTAATCGTCCACGGCCCTCGCGAACGCGGGATGCGCGAGCCAGTGGAAGGAGCGGGTCCTCTCGGGCAGGAAGCCGCGCGCGTGCTTGTGCTCGCCCTGCGCGCCGCCCTCGACGAGCGCGATGCCGCGCTCGATGGCGAATTCGATGGCCTGGTAGTAGCACGCCTCGAAGTGCAGTCCCGGCACGAAGTCGACCGCGCCCCAGTACCGCCCGTAGAGGGCGGCGGGCGAGAAGAGGTCCATGGCCGCGGCGATGGGGCGGCCGTCGCGCTCGGCGATCACCAGCAGCACGTTGTCCGGCATGCGCCGCGCGATCATGCCGAAGAAGTCCCGGGTGAGGTACGGCGTGGAGCGGTGCTCGCGGTAGGTGCGGCGATAGCACGCCGCGAAGAAGTCCCAGTCCGCCTCGCTCGCCTCGCGGCCCGTCGCCCGGCGCAGCACCACGCCCGCCTCGGCCACCTTGCGCCGTTCCTGGCGGATCTTCTTGCGCTTGTCGTGCGACAGCGCCGCGAGGAAGTCGTCGAACGTCCCGTAGCCGGCGTTGCGCCAGTGGAACTGGATGCCGGCGCGTTCGACGAATCCCGCGTCGCGAAGGATGGGGGCCTCGGCCGGCGTCGGGAAGAGCACGTGCAGCGACGACACCTCCTGGCGCCGGGCGAGGTCGAGGAGGGCGGCGGCGAGCCTGGCGCGGACGGCGTCGGACGCCGCCATCAGGCGGGGGCCCGTCGCGGGCGTGAAGGGGACGGCCGCGAGGAGCTTCGGGTAGTACGCGAGCCCGTGCCGCTCGTACGCGTCGGCCCACGCCCAGTCGAAGACGTACTCGCCGTACGAGTGGGTCTTCGCGTAGAGGGGCACGGCGCCCGCGAGCGCCGGCCCGTCCCACAGCGTGAGGTACTGCGGCGACCAGCCCGTGGCCGGGGACGCGCAGCCCGTGCGGTGCAGGCTGTCGAGGAAGGCGTGGGCGAGCGTGGGATTGCCGCCGTGCAGCGCGTCCCAGGCTTCGGCGGGGACGGCGTCCAGCGACTCGAGGAGACGGACGGACTCGGGCAAGGGCGGCGGACTTATAATGGCGAGGTTCGATTCTATCCGCCCGCCGCGCCGTCCCCGCCTTCCCCTCCCTGATGCCCGCCACCCGATGAAGATCGCCGTCGCCCAGATCAACACCACCGTGGGCGATTTCGCCGGCAACGCGGCGCGCATCCGCGCCGCCATCGACGAGGCCCGGGCCGCCGGCGCGGACCTCGTGGTCACGCCGGAGATGGCGCTGTCCGGCTACCCGCCCGAGGACCTCCTGCTGCGCGACGACTTCTGCGACCAGTGCGCGGAGCAGCTCGTCGCCCTGGCGGCCCATGCCCCCGACATCGCGGTGGTCGTCGGCCACCCGCATCGCGAAGGGCGCACGCGCTACAACGCGGCCTCCGTCCTGCGCGGCGGGAGCGTCGAGGCCATCTACTTCAAGCAGTGCCTGCCCAACTACAACGTCTTCGACGAGAAGCGCTACTTCGCAGGCGGGCGACCGGGCCTGCGTCTTCGAGGTGGCCGGGCGCCGGATCGCCCTCACGATCTGCGAGGACCTGTGGTTCCCGCAGTCCGCGACGCAGGCCAAGGCGGCCGGGGCGGAGCTGCTCGTCTCGATCAACGCCTCCCCGTACCACCGCAACAAGCTCGCCGAGCGCTACCAGGTGATGGGCGCGCGCGTGAAGGAGACGGGGCTGCCGCTCCTCTACGTGCACTGGGTGGGCGGCCAGGACGAGCTCGTCTTCGACGGCGCGTCCTTCGCCTTCAGCGCGGACGGCAAGCTGGGCTACCAGGGCGAGACCTTCCGCGAGTCGGTGGACATCGTCACCTTCGAGGGCGAGCCGCGTCGACCGGCCCGATCGCCCCGCCGCTCACGGAGGAGGAGACGATCTACCGCGCCCTGGTCACGGGCGTGAGCGACTACGTGGGCAAGAACCGCTTCCCGGGCGTCCTCATCGGGCTCTCGGGCGGCATCGATTCGGCGCTGGTGGCCGCGATCTGCGTCGACGCCCTCGGCGCGGAGCGCGTGCATGCGGTGATGATGCCTTCCGACTACACGGCCTCGATGAGCATCGAGGACTCGCGCGAGATGGCGCGCCTCATGGGCCTGATTACTCCGAGATCGCGATCCGGCCCGTCTTCGAGGCCTTCCGCGCGCAGCTCGCGCCGGCTTTCGCCGGCCGGCCCGAGGACGCCACGGAGGAGAACCTCCAGGCGCGCACGCGCGGCACGCTCCTCATGGCGCTGTCGAACAAGTTCGGCTGGCTCGTCGTGAGCACCGGCAACAAGAGCGAGATGGCCACGGGCTACGCCACGCTCTACGGGGACATGGCCGGCGGCTTCGCGCTCATCAAGGACGTGGTGAAGACGCTCGTCTACCGGCTGGCCAACTGGCGCAACACCCGGGGCCGCGTGATCCCGCAGCGCGTGATCGACCGCGCGCCCTCGGCGGAGCTGCGGCCCGACCAGACCGACCAGGACAGCCTCCCGCCCTACGAGCTCCTCGACGCGGTCGTCGAGCGCTACATGGAGCGCGACATGGATCCCGAGACCATCGCGGGCCTCGGCTACGACCTGCAGGCCGTCCGCCGCGTGGTCCACCTCATCCGCGTGAACGAGTACAAGCGCCGCCAGGCGCCCCCGGGGGTGCGCATCACGCCGCGGGGTTTTGGCAAGGACTGGCGCTATCCGATAACATCGGGATTCCGACCGAGGGCCTGACTGCCATGAAGAAGATCGAAGCCGTCATCAAGCCGTTCAAGCTGGACGAGGTGCGCGAGGCGCTTTCCGAGATCGGGGTCTCCGGCCTCACCGTGACCGAGGTGAAGGGGTTCGGGAGGCAGAAGGGGCACACCGAGCTCTATCGCGGCGCTGAATACGTCGTCGATTTCCTGCCCAAGGTCAAGGTCGAGGTGGTGCTCGGCGACGCGATGGTCGACAAGGCCATCGACGCGATCGTGAAGGCGGCCCGCACGGGAAAGATCGGCGACGGCAAGATCTTCGTCTGCGACGTGCCGCAGGTGGTGCGCATCCGCACCGGCGAGACGGGCGAGGACGCCGTCTAGTCCCCGCGGGGACTTTCCTGCTATCCTGAAGCACAAAATCAGGGGATAAGAATGCTTCTTGCCGCCTTCTACGTTTTCGCAATCGCCGCGATCATCCTTCACTACACCGGCCACCTGAAGCGGTGGAACTGCGAGTGGATCCTGATCGTCCTGGCGATCGCCGTCTTCCCCGCCGTCCTCTTCCTCTGATCCTCCCGGCCCCGGCGCCTCACGCCGGCGCGGCGGCCAGCCGCGCCAGGGGGTCCTGGCGGTAGAACTGCCTCAGCTGCCCGTAGACCGCGGGATACGCGGGCTGCAGCCATTCGGGCGTCTCGAAGAACGCCTCCGACACCACCGCGAAGAACTCCCCCGGGCTTTCCGACGGCATACGGGTCGATCGGCAGCGCATCCAGCGCCTCGCCATCGTCCTCCTCCGCAAGGCGATCGGCCTCGTCCACGCGCCGGCAGAAGTCCGCGTAGGCCGCCCTGAAGGCCTCGCGCCAGGCGGACAGGGGCATGCCGGCCGGCAGCGGCGGGCACCCGTTGGGCTCCCCGTCGAGCATGTCGAGCTTGTGCGCGAACTCGTGGATCACGACGTTGTAGCCGGCGACGCGCGCGTCCTCGTCGCTCGTCATCGCGACGTCCTCGTAGGACAGGATGACCGGCCCCCCGAGCCAGGCTTCCCCCGCCATCGGATCGTTCACGAGGTGGACCACGCCCGCCTCGTCGACGATCTCGCGCTCCGGGGCGAACTGGCCCGGGTAGACGATGATCTCGCTCCAGCCGTCGTACCGCTCCAGCCCGAGCTCGAGCACCAGGATGCAGGCCTGCGCCGCCACCTGCACGCGCATGTAGGGCGTGAGGTCCAGGTCGTGCGTCCCGGAGAAGTGCTTGCGGGCGAGGAAGCGCCCGGCCATCTCGCGCAGCCGCTCGTCGTCGCCGGCCGGCAGCCCCCGCATGAAGAGATAGGGGGCGGTGGCGCTCTCCCAGAGGCCCGGATCGATGGGCCGGGCGTCGCTCGCCGCGCTTGCCGAGCCAGCCGAACATGCCTCAGGGAGCCGGGCCGAGGCGCTTCACCGTGCCGGAGCCCGCGACGCTCTTCCTGACCACGGGATCCCCGTGGTAGCGAACGTCGCCGCTGCCGGCGATCGAGACCTCGAGCGACTCGCGCGCCCACAGGGTCGCGTCGCCCGAGCCGGCGATGGAGACCGTCGCGCGCTTCGCGTCGAGGCGGCCGGCGCCCAGGTCGCCCGAGCCGGAGATCTTCGCGGTGAGGTCCGCGGCGCGGCCGGCCGCCTTCACGTCGCCGCTGCCGGCAATGGCGACGCGAAGCGCCTCCACCTGGACATCCGCGACGCTCACGTCGCCCGACCCGCCGACCGAGACGGAGAGGGCGGGGCCGGAATCCTCGCCCGCCGAGATGTCGCCGCTGCCCGCGACGGCGAGCGATTCGATGCGCGGGCGCCGTGACCTTCACGCGCAGGGTGGCCTTGCCCGACGACGTTCAGGTCGCGATGGAACCGGATCCGGAGCTTGCCGCCCTCGACGACGGTCTCGATCTCGGGCAGCAGGTTGTCGTCGGCCTCCACCGTCACCGACGCGGGCGAGCCCTGGACGACCTCCACCTTGCCCGGCAGCGACAGGGCGATCCCGGTGAATGCCGGGACGGGGCGCGATTCGCTGGCGACCTTGCCCGAGGCGACCACGGGCGTCCAGGCGGCCAGGGCGAAGGCGGAGGGGGCGGCGGCGAGCGCCAGGGCGACGACGGCGAGCACGATTCGGCGGCGGATCATGGAAAGGCTCCGGGAAGGTGGCTGGAACCCGTTGGACGCGCCGGGCGCCTCAGCCGGATTCGGCGATCCCGAGCTCGCGGCGGATCGCCATCGCGACGTCCAGCGCGCCTTCCAGGGTGGGCTCGCAGACCGTGACGTGGCCCATCTTGCGCCCGGGGCGCGCCTCGCGCTTGCCGTAGAGGTGCAGGTGGGCGCCCGCATGGCGCAGGACCGCCTCCCAGCGGGGCTCGCCGTCGCGCCAGATGTCGCCCAGCAGGTTCACCATCACGGCCGGCGTGTGCAGCGTGGGGTCTCCCAGCGGCAGCCCGCAGAGCACGCGCACCTGCTGCTCGAACTGCGAGGTCCGGCAGGCGTCGATGGTGTAGTGGCCGCTGTTGTGGGGGCGCGGCGCGATCTCGTTCAGCAGGAGCCGCCCGCCGACGACGAACATCTCGACCGCGAGGACGCCCACGTAGTCCAGCGCCACGGCGAGCCGCGAGGCGAGGGCGGTGGCCTCGGCCGCGAGCGCGGCGGGAATCCGCGCGGGCGCGATGGTGACGTCGAGGATGCCGCGCGCGTGCCGGTTCTCCGCGACCGGGAACACCTCGATCTTCCCGTCCGCGGCGCGCGCGAGGATGACCGAGATCTCGAGCTCCAGCGCCAGGCGCTCCTCGAGGACGCAGGGCACGCGCTTCCAGTCGGCGAAGGCCTTCGCGAGGTCGGCGCGCGAGGCGATCGTGGCCTGGCCCTTGCCGTCGTAGCCGAAGCGCGCCGTCTTGAGGATCGCCGGGAGCCGCACGCGGGCCAGCGCCGCGTCGAAGTCCGCCTCGCTCGCGCACGTCCGCGTAGGGGCCCACGGGCAGCCCGTTCGCGGCGATGAAGCCCTTCTCCCGGCTGCGGTCCTGCGCGACCGCCACCGCGTTCCCGCTGGGCCGCACGAGCGTCTTCTCGGCGAGGGCGAGGAGCGCCTCGGCGGGGGCGTTCTCGAATTCCGTCGTGACCGCCGCGCAGGTCTGCGCGATCTCGGCCAGCGATTCGGGGTGGGTGTAGGGCGGTGTCGAGGTGCCCGGTGGCGAACTCCGCGGCCGGGGAGAGCGGATCGGGGTCGAGGACCGTCACCCGGTAGCCGAGCGTGCGCGCCGCGACCGTGAACATGCGGCCGAGCTGGCCGCCGCCCAGCAGGCCGAGCGTGGCGCCGGGCAGGATCACAGCACGTCGGGGAGCTGCATCGACGCGACCATCTCGCGCAGCTCCTCGCGGTAGGCCGCGAGCTTGGTGGCGAGATCCGCGTCCGTCGCCGCGAGCAGGCTCACGGCGAAGAGGCCGGCGTTGGCCGCGCCCGCCTCGCCGATGGCGAAGGTGGCCACGGGGATGCCCTTGGGCATCTGCACGATGGAATAGAGCGAGTCCTGCCCGGCCAGGTGCTTCGACGGGACGGGGACGCCCAGCACCGGAAGCGTCGTCTTCGACGCGATCATGCCCGGCAGGTGCGCCGCGCCCCCCGCGCCCGCCACGATGCAGCGCAGCCCGCGGCCGCGCGCGCGTCTCGGCGTACTCGAACATCGCGTCCGGCGTGCGGTGGGCCGAGACGACCTTCGTCTCGAAGGCCACGCCGAAATCCTTGAGCACCTTGGCCGCGTGCTGCATCACGTCCCAGTCGCTCTGGGACCCCATGACGACGCCGACGACGGGTTTGTCCATGCGCGCTTCCATCAGGCGTCCAGCGAACGGGCTTCGTCGATCGCGCCGCGGTAGGCGTCGAAGATGCGCGCGAGCGCCGTCTTCATGTCGACCTTCGGCGCCCAGCCCAGCTCCTTCTTCGTGTTGTCGATCTTCGGCACGCGGTTCTGCACGTCCTGGTAGCCCTTGCCGTAGTACTTCGCGGAGCTCACCTCGACCAACTTCACCTTCGCGGCGTTGCGGCGGTACTCCGGGTAGGTCTTCGCGAGCTCGAGCATCATCGTCGCGAGCTCCCGGACCGAGAAGTTGTTCTTCGGGTTGCCGATGTTGTAGATCCGCCCGCTCGCCACGCCCTTCCTGTTCTCGATGATCTTCATGAGGGCGGAGATGCCGTCGTCGATGTAGGTGAAGGCGCGCTTCTGCGCGCCGCCGTCGACGAGCTTGATGGGCTCGCCGCGCACGATGTGCCCGAAGAACTGCGTGATGACGCGCGAGGAGCCTTCCTTGGCCGTGTGGATCGAGTCGAGCCCGGCGCCGATCCAGTTGAACGGCCGGAAGAGCGTGAAGTCGAGCTGCCCCATGGAGCCGTAGGCCCAGATCACGCGGTCCATGAGCTGCTTGGAGCAGGAATAGATCCAGCGCTGCTTGTCGATGGGGCCCAGGACGAGCTCGGAGGCGTAGGGGTCGAACTGCTCGTCGTGGCACATCCCGTAGACCTCGGAGGTCGAGGGGAAGAGGATGCGCTTGCCGTACTTCACGCACGAGCGGACGATCGGCAGGTTCGCCTCGAAGTCGAGCTCGAAGACCTTGAGCGGCTCCTTCACGTACGTGGCGGGCGTGGCGATGGCCACGAGCGGCAGGATCACGTCGCACTTGCGGATGTGGTACTCGATCCACTCGCGGTTGATCGTGATGTCGCCCTCGAAGAAATGGAAGCGCGGGTGGCTCATCAGGTCCGTCACCCGGTCCGAGCCCATGTCCATGCCGTACACCTCCCAGTCGGTGTCCGCGAGGATCTTCTGGGAAAGGTGGTGGCCGATGAAGCCGTTCACCCCGAGGATGCAGATGCGTTTGGTCATGGCGTCGATTTCCGGAGAGGGCGGGCCCGTCGGCTCAGCCGAAGGTGAATTGTCCCATGCCGCCGGCGCCGGGGGCAAAATGCGCGGCGAGCGCCGGCCCGGCCAGCACGCCGACGCCCTCGATCTCGCGCTTCCCGCAGCTCCAGCCAGCGGCCGTCGCCGCAGCAGGCCCACGCCCGGCCGCCCGCCGCGGCGATCGTCCCGGGGGCCGCGGCCGCGAGAGGCGGCGGGTCGGACCACCAGGTCCGCAGCACGCGCACGCGATGCCCGCCGAGCGAGGTGAACGCGCCCGGATAGGGCGGCGCCACCGCCCGGACGAGGTCGTGGACCTCGCGGGCGCTCCGCGTCCAGTCGATGCGGCCGTCCTCGGGCTTGCGGCCGCCGAAGTAGCTGCCGCTCGCCAGGTCCTGGGGACGCAGCGTCGGCGGTGCCGTCGACGAGGGACGGCAGGGCGCCGCTCGAGGACGCGGCCCGCCGCCTGCGTCACCCGGGCGAAGACTTCCGCGGCCGTGTCGTTGTCGCCGATGGGCACGGCCTCCTGGCCGACGATGCGCCCGGCGTCGGGCTTCTCGACCATCTCGTGGAGAGTCGCCCCGGTCTCGCGCTCGCCGCGGATGATCGCCCAGTTGACGGGCACCCGGCCGCGGTAACTTCGGCAGGAGCGAGCCGTGCATGTTGAAGGCGCCGCGGCGGGCGACGGCCAGCACGGCGGGAGAGAGCATCTGGCGGTAGTAGAACGAGAACAGGAAGTCCGGCGCGATGCTCCGCCAGGCGCGCGACGAACGCGGGATCGTTCGGGTCGTCGGGCATCGCGACCTCGAGCCCCGCCTCGCGCGCGAGCTGCTCGACGCTCCCGAACCAGATCGTCTCGGCGGGGTTGTCGCGGTGCGTGACCACCAGCGCCACGCGCACGCCGTGCGCGAGCAGGACGGACAGGCAGCGGCAGCCCACGTCGTGGTAGGCGAAGACGACCGCGGTGGCGCTCACCCGCGTTCTTCGCGCTTCTCGAGGACGGCCTGGACGAGGTAGCGCGGCCGCTCGCGGACCTGCTGGTAGATCCGCCCCACGTACTCGCCGACGAGCCCCAGGCCGAAGAGGAGCACGCCGATGAGGAAGAAGGCGAGGATGTCGCGGTCCCAGATCACCCAGAGCCCGTTGCCCTCCCCGGCGACGATGCGCTTCACGATCACGATGAAGTAGCTCGCCAGCGCCACGATCGACACGCCGATGCCGAAGAGCGAGAAGAGCTGCAGCGGCACGATGGAGAATCCCGTCACCAGGTCGAAGTTGAGGCGGATGAGCTTGTAGAGCGAGTACTTGGACTCGCCCGCCGCGCGCTCCTCGTGGGCGACCTCCACCTCGGCGGGGCTGTGCGAGTAGGAGTAGGCGAGCGCCGGGATATAGGTGCTCACCTCGCGCGAGGAGCGGATGGCGTCGATGATCGCGCGGTCGTAGGCGCGCAGCATGCAGCCCTGGTCGGTCATGCGGATGTGGGTCAGGCGCTCGCGCAGCCGGTTCATCGCCTTCGAGGCCCAGCGGCGCCAGGCGACGTCCTGGCGCATCAGGCGGATCGAGCCGACGTAGTCGTGGCCCTCGTCCATCTTCGCCAGGAGCTTGCCGATCTCCTCCGGGGGGTTCTGCAGGTCCGCGTCCAGCGTCACGACGCGCTCGCCGCGGCAGTACTCGAAGCCGGCCATGATCGCCATGTGCTGGCCGAAGTTGCCGTTGAAGAGGACGACGCGCGTCACGTCCGGGCGCCGCTGGAACTGCTCGCGCAGCAGGGCCGGCGACTTGTCGCGGCTGCCGTCGTTCACGAACACGATCTCGTAGGGGCAGGCCGAGGGCGTCCAGCGCCGGGTAGAGGCGCCCGAACAGGGCGGGCAGCACCGCCTCCTCGTTGTAGACGGGGATCACGACGGACAGTCTCGGGGTGGCCATGGCGTCCTAGCTCGGGCGGGACCGGACGACGCGGCGAACGCACTCGCACACCCGCGCCACGTCGTCCGTCGTCATTTCGGGGAAGAGGGGCAGCGTGACGGTCTCGCGGCCGATGCGCTCGGACACCGGGAACTGCCCGTGGCGCCAGCCCTTCGCGCGGTAGTACGAGGCGAGGTGGATCGCCTCGTAGGACAGGCCCGTGCCCACCCCTTCGCGCTGCAGGGCGTCCATGAACTGCTTGCGCGTGATCGCCATGTCGCCGAGCGGGAGCAGCACCGTGAACATGTTCCAGCTGTGGCCCGGGTTCGACTTCGGCGGAAGGCGCTCGGGCGGGAGCAGGTCGTCGCCCTCCAGGCAGGCGAAGTAGTGCATGGCGAGGCGCTCGCGGGCGCGGCACCACTCGTCCAGGCGCGCGAGCTGGGCGAGGCCCAGGCTCGCCGAGACGTCGGACAGGTTGTACTTCCCGCCCGCCACCTCCACGTCGCGCGTCCCGTCCGCGAGGCGCGAGATGCCGTGGAAGCGCAGCAGCTCCACCGCCTTCGCCTCGGCCGTGTCGTTCACGACGAGGGCGCCGCCCTCGATCGTCGTCATGTTCTTGTTGGGGTGGAAGCTGAACGAGACGAGGTCGCCCGTGGCGCCGACGGGCCGGCCCCCGGCGCGCGAGCCGATGGCGAGCGCCGCGTCCTCGAGGATGCGCACGCCGTGCGTCGCGCGGAAGGCGGCGAGCGCCGCCGGATCCAGCGGCGCGTTGTAGTGCACGGGCAGCAGCACCTTCGTGCGCGCGGTCACGGCGGCGGCCGCCTGGGCCAGGTCGATGTTGCGGGTGGCGAGGTCGACGTCGACGAACACGGTGCGCGCGCCGGCGCGCTCGATCACGTTGGCGGAGGCGAAGAAGCTCTGCGCCGGCGTGATCACCTCGTCGCCGGGGCCCACCCCGAGGAGCGCCAGGGCCACCTCCATCGCGCCGGTGGCGGAGGTGAGGGTGCGCACCGGGTCGCCCGCCCACGTAGGCCGACAGGGCCGCCTCGAAGGCCTGCACGCGCGGGCCGCTCGCGATCCAGCGGCCGCGCAGCGTCTCGCCGACGGCCGCGATCATGGCCTCGTCGATCACGGGCCTGGCGAAGGGAAGCGCGGGCGCGCTCACGAGCGGGCCACCAGCCAGACGCCCACGATGATGAAGCCGATGCCGACGAGCTTCTGCGCCGTGAGCGACTCGCCGAACAGGATCCAGGCGGCGAACGCGTTCACGATGTAGCCGATGGAGAGCATCGGGTAGGCGATGGACACGGGCACGCGCGACAGCGCCATGATCCAGACCACCACGCTCACCGCGTAGCAGCCGAGCCCGCCCAGCACGAAGGGGCTGGCCGCCACCTTGAGGCCCACGGGGACGAGGTTCTCCAGCGTGAAGGCGAACTCGCCGATGCGGTTCGTGCCCGCCTTGAGCAGGAGCTGGGCCACGGCGTTGAGGAGAACGCCCGTGAGCACCAGGGAAAAGGCGGCGGCGTTCACGGCTTGCGGACGAGGATGCGGCGCTCGTCGCGGTGCAGGGTGGTCATCGCGAGGCCCCGGCTGGTGAGCTTCTCGTGGAGGTCGGGATGGATTATAGCCATCGCGTCCCCCGGCCGCACCCAGTCCCGCTCGAAGGCCTCGAGCGTGGGGATCGAGAGCTGCGGCTCGCTCTTCAGTCCCTGCGAGAATTCGTCCCAGTAGTCGACGAGCGTGACCGTCCGGCCGATGTAGAACGGGATCGTCTGGTCGTAGTAGCCGACCGAGTACACGCGCGTGTCGCGGCCGAGGCTGCGCTTCATCACCTTCGCCACGACCTCCCCGGACTGGCGCGGCGCGAGCTGGTGGTAGCCGTCCTCGATGAAGTCGATGAGGAAGAGGCTGCCCGCCACGACGAGGGCGACTCCGCTCCACTTCCGGCCGGCGCGCAGCCTGAGCGCCGCGGCGGCGAGGGCGACGGCGAGGACCGCGAGGCCCGCGACGATCCAGGGCCGCGCGGCGGCGTAGAGCTCCTGCGTCCACGCGCTCTTCGCGCGCTCCGGCGCGCCCCACGACACCGCGATCACGAAGAGGAGGACGGGCGCGAGGATCCCGACCGGCTTCCAGAGGCGCGTGCGCCGGCGCGCGCGCGAGCCAGTCGCCCAGCACGAGGGCGAAGACGGGGAAGACCGGGAGGATGTAGGCGGGCAGCTTCGAGCCCGAGGCGCTGAAGAAGAGCATCACGAAGGCGCTCCAGAGCAGCGCGAACCGCCGCCACGGGAACCCGGGCGCCTGCGCCGCGTCGCGCCGCCAGCCGTCGACCGCGGCCGGGCCGAGCGTGAGCATCCACGGCAGGAACCCCACGAAGAGGATCGGCCAGAAGAACCACCACGGCTCCTCGCGGCGGTGCGCCTTCGTGAGGAAGCGCTCGAAGTGCTCGTGCACGAAGAAGAACTGCGGGAACTCGGGATTCGCCATCGACACCAGCACGAACCACGGCGCCGCGATGGCGAGGAAGAGCGCGATGCCCGGCAGCCACTCCAGCTTCGCCAGCAGCCGCCAGTCCCGGTGCACGAGGCAGTGCAGGAAGATGGCGGCGGCGGGAAAGACGATGCCGATGAGGCCCTTGGACAGCACGGCCAGCGCCATGCCGGCCCAGGCCACGAGCATCCAGCGCCGCCGCGCCGCTTCCTCGCCGCTCACCGCGAGGAGGAAGGCGCAGACCGCCACCGTCGTCCACGCCGTGAGGCCCATGTCGAGCGTGACCACGCCGCCCAGGCCGAGGAAATACGGGCTGGAGAGCAGCACGCCCACGGCGAGGAGGGCGGTGTCGTCGCCCGCGAGGCGCCGCGCGGTGAACCCGACGGCGAGGATCGCGAGGAGGCCGCACAGCGCGGTGTAGATGCGCGCGGTGAACTCGCTTTCGCCGAAGCAGGGTGAACGCGGCCGCGCTGGCCCAGTACTGCAGCGGCGGCTTCTCGAAGTACTTGATGCCGTTGAGCCTCGGCGTGACCCAGTCGCCGGTCGCGGCCATCTCGCGCGAGATCTCCGAGTAGCGCCCCTCGTCGGGATTCGCGAGCGGGCGCTGCATGTTGTCCACGCCCACGAACAGCGCGAGCGCCACGAGGAGCGAGCGATCCAGAGGCGCGAGACGCTCACGGGCCCGTCCTCGCGTCGAGGAGCACGATCACGGCGCCGCTGCCGCCGTGGGCCGGCGGCGGCTCGGAGAAGGCGAGCACCTCGGACTTGCGCGCGAGGAGCTTGCGGATGCGGCCCTTGAGCACGGGCTCGCGGTTGCGCGAGCCCAGGCCCTTGCCGTGGATGATCCTCAGGCAGCGCAGGCCCCGGCGGGCGCTCTCGGCGAGGAAGCGCGACGTCTCGAGGGCCGCCTCGTCGCCGGTCAGGCCGTGCAGGTCGAGCTCGTCCTGCACCACCCAGTGCACGCGGCGCAGCTTCCGGAGCACCTCGCGGGGAAGCCCCGGCCGGAGGTAGGCGTGGTCCTCCTCGATCTCGATGTCGTCCGCGCCGCCGGCCAGGCGCGCGAGCTCCTCGAGCACCGCGCGTTCGTCCTCCATGCGCTGCACGGGCACGGGCGGGGGCGGCACGCGGCGATGCGAAACGCGGTTCGAGGGGCGCGCCGGCGAAACGTCGCTCATCTCGCGGCGGAAGAGGTCTGCATCGTCGCTCGCCGGCGCGGGGCCCGGCCGGGCAGGTTTCAAGAAGCGAGGCTCTCCAGGTACTTGTCCGCGTCGAGCGCGGCCATGCAGCCGGTCGCCGCGCTCGTCACCGCCTGGCGGTAGACGTGGTCCTGCACGTCGCCCGCGGCGAAGACGCCCGGCGAGGCTCGTGGCGGTGGCGTTGCCTTCGAGTCCCGTGCGCGTGACGATGTAGCCGCCCTTCATGTCGAGCTGGCCCTCGAAGAGCTCCGTGTTGGGCTTGTGCCCGATGGCGATGAAGCAGCCGGAGACCTTGCAGGTCCCGGGTCTTGCCGTCGACGGTGGACTTGATGCGCACGCCGGTCACGCCGGTCGCGTCCCCGAGGACCTCGTCGAGCGTGTGGTTCCAGACGATCGCGACCTTGCCTTCCTTCTCCTTCGCGAAGAGCTTGTCCTGCAGGATCTTCTCGGAGCGGAACTTGTCGCGGCGATGGATCACCGTCACGTGGCGCGCGATGTTGGAGAGGTAGAGCGCCTCCTCGACCGCGGTATTGCCGCCGCCGACGACGCACACGTCCTGCCCCTTGTAGAAGAAGCCGTCGCAGGTGGCGCAGCCGGAGACGCCCTTGCCCATGAACGCCTGCTCGGAGGCGAGGCCGAGGTACTGGGCGGAGGCGCCGGTGGCGATGATGAGCGCGTCGCACGTGTAGGTGCCCGAGTCGCCCACCAGCGTGATGGGCCTGTCGCGCAGCTTCGCCGTGTGGATGTGGTCGAACACGATCTCCGTCTCGAAGCGCTCGGCGTGCTTCTGGAAGCGCTCCATCAGCTCCGGGCCCTGGATGCCCGCGTGGTCGGCGGGCCAGTTGTCGACGTCCGTCGTGGTCATGAGCTGCCCGCCCTGCGCGAGGCCGGTGATGAGGACGGGCTTCAGGTTGGCGCGGGCGGCGTAGACGGCGGCGGTATAGCCGGCCGGGCCGGAACCGAGGATGAGCAATCGGCTGTGTCGGGTCGTCATGGGGGCGGGGGAGTGTCGGGCGCGCGTGTCGGCGCTGGGGAACGGTCATTATCCCACCACGCGGTCCGTTGAGATTAAACAATTGACAAGTAAAGTCTTTTGGCTATATTCCTCGAGCATGGTCTCGCCCTCCCCCAAACCCGCCATCGGCGAGCGTACCCAGGCGCTGAAAGCGGTCCCGTTCTTCACGCAGATGAACGACCAGGAGCTGGACGTCATCCGCTCGGTCGCCGTCGAGAAGAGCTATCCCAAGCACGCCGTCGTCCTCACGGAGGGCGAGATCGGGGACTCGCTCTACATGATCGAGTCGGGACGGGTGAAGGTGTTCATCGGCGACGAGGAAGGCCGCGAGATCATCCTGAAGCTCATCGGCCCCGGCCACTTCTTCGGCGAGATGGCGATGATCGACCAGCAGCCGCGCTCGGCCTCCGTGACCACGCTCGAGCCCTCGACCTTCCTCATCCTCTCGCACCATGCCTTCGAGCACTGCGTCGAGCGCGCGCCGCGCATCGCGAACATGGTGCTGCGCGTGCTCGCGCAACGCGTGCGCGAGGCGGACCGCAAGATCGGCACCCTCGCCCTCATGGACGTCTACGGGCGCGTCGCGAGCACGCTCCTGGAGCTCGCCGTGCCCGACAAGGGCAAGCTCGTCGTCGGCGAGAAGCTCTCGCAGCAGGACCTCGCCAACATGGTGGGCGCCTCGCGCGAGATGGTGAACCGCATCCTCAAGGACCTCACGGATCGAGGGTTCATCGCGGTGGAGTCCAAGTCCATCACGATTATCAACCGGGAGCTTCCGCCGTCCCTGTAGCGCCCTATAATCGGCCATCACGAGCTCCGACCTGATGGCCGCCACCCCCGCAAAGTCCGCCCCCCCGAATCCGCGCCTCGCCCGCGTCCTGCGCGAGGCGGGCTGGATCCTGCTCCTCGCCGCCGCGATCTACCTGGCCCTGGCCCTGGGCACCTATGACCGGGGGGACCCGGGTCCCTTCTTCAGCGGCTCCGGCAGCCCCGTGGCCAATCGCGCGGGCGCGGTCGGCGCCTGGCTGGCCGAGCTCCTGCTCTACGTGTTCGGGATCTCGGCGTGGTGGTGGGTGGCGCTTGGCGCGTGGGGGATCCTGCGGCTCTACGACCGCGTCGAGGCGTGGGAGATCGTGTGCCGCCGCTCGCTCGCCGTGTCGCTCTCCGGCTTCGTGATCCTCCTCGGGTCGAGCAGCGCGCTCGAGGCCCTGCGGCTGCACAGCCTGAAGGCGGCGCTGCCGCTCGCCCCCGGCGGCGTGGTGGGCGACCTGCTGGCCGGGCCGGCCAGCGCGGGCCTCGGCTTCACCGGGGCCACGCTCGTCCTCGTCGCCCTGTTCGCCGCCTCCTTCAGCGTCTTCTCGGGCCTGTCCTGGATCCGCTTCGCCGAGAAGGTGGGTGCGGCGATCGAGTGGTCGATCGCCGCGGTGCGCACGAGGATGGAGGCGCGGCGCGACCGCGAGGCGGGGCTCGTCGCCGCGCAGGTCCGCGAGGAAAAGGTCGAGGAGGCCAAGAAGATCTTCGAGGAGCACGAGCCGATCCGCATCGCCGCGCCGGAAGTCGTGATCCCGAGGAGCGAGCGCGCGGCGAAGGAGAAGCAGGTGCCCCTCTTCGCGGACCTGCCGGATTCGCCGCTGCCGCCCATCGCGCTCCTCGATCCCGCCGACAGCCATGTCGAGCGCCCGACGCCCGAGACGCTCGAGTACACGTCCCGGCTCATCGAGAGGAAGCTCCTCGACTTCAACGTGCAGGTGAAGGTGGTGGCGGCCTACCCCGGCCCGGTCATCACGCGCTACGAGGTGGAGCCCGCGGTGGGCGTGAAGGGCGCGCAGGTCGTGAACCTGGCCCGCGACCTGGCGCGCGCGCTCTCCGTCACCTCGATCCGCGTGGTCGAGACGATTCCCGGCACCTCCTGCATGGGGCTCGAGATCCCCAACGCCAAGCGCGAGATCGTGCGGCTCTCCGAGATCATCGGCTCCCAGGCCTACGCCGACATGCACTCGCACCTCACCATGGCGATGGGCAAGGACATCACCGGCAAGCCCGTGGTCGCGGACCTCGCGCGCATGCCGCACCTGCTCGTGGCCGGCACGACCGGCTCCGGCAAGTCCGTGGCCATCAACGCGATGATCCTGTCGCTCGTCTACAAGTCGACGGCCTCCGACGTGCGCCTGATCATGGTGGACCCGAAGATGCTCGAGCTCTCCGCCTACGAGGGCATCCCGCACCTGCTGGCCCCCGTCGTCACCGACATGCGGCAGGCCGCCGCCGCGCTGCACTGGTGCGTGGTCGAGATGGACCGGCGCTACAAGCTCATGTCGACCGTCGCGGTGCGCAACCTCGCGGGCTACAACCACAAGATCCGCGAGGGCATCGAGAAGAAGCAGCCCCTCAAGCACCCGTTCTCGCTCACGCCCGACAGCCCCGAGGACCTGCAGGAGCTGCCGTTCATCGTCGTGGTGATCGACGAGCTGGCCGACCTCATGATGGTCGCGGGCAAGAAGGTCGAGGAACTCATCGCGCGCCTGGCGCAGAAGTCGCGCGCCTCCGGCATCCACCTCATCCTCGCCACGCAGCGCCCGTCCGTGGACGTCATCACCGGCCTCATCAAGGCCAACGTGCCCACGCGCGTGGCCTTCCAGGTGTCCTCCAAGATCGATTCGCGGACCATTCTCGACCAGATGGGCGCCGAGAGCCTGCTGGGGCAGGGCGACATGCTCTACCTGCCGCCCGGCGCCGGGCACCCGCAGCGCGTGCACGGGGCCTACGTCGCCGACGCCGAGGTCCAGCGCGTGGTCGAGCACCTGAAGAAGCAGGGCGAGGCGCAGTACATCGACGGCATCCTCGACGACCCGGAGCTCTCCGAGGCCGACGCGGGCGGGCCGGACGCGCCCGGCGGCGAGGCGGACCCGCTCTACGACCAGGCGGTGCAGATCGTGCTGCAGAACCGGCGCGCCTCGATCTCCCTCGTCCAGCGGCACCTGCGCATCGGCTACAACCGCGCCGCGCGCCTCATCGAGGACATGGAGCGCGCCGGGCTCGTCTCGCCCATGGCCTCCAACGGCAACCGCGAGATCCTGGCGCCCGCCAGGACGGAAAAGTGACCGGCGCGCGCCTCGCCCTCGCGGCGCTGGCCGCCTGCGTGCCGCTGGCCGCATCGGCGGGCGCGGTCGACGCCTTCCTCGCGTTCACGGCGTCGTCGCGAACCGCGACCGCGCGCTTCGAGCAGCAGGTGTTCGACCGCTCGGGCAAGCTCGTGGACCGTTCAAGCGGCTCGTTCGCGTTCTCCCGGCCGGGACGCTTCCGCTGGGCCTACGACAAGCCCGTCGCGAGCCTCATCGTGGCCGACGGCACGCGGCTCTGGATCCACGACGAGGACCTGAACCAGGTCACCGTGCGGCCGATGGACAAGGCGCTTTCGGCCACGCCGGCCGCGCTCCTGGCGGGGCAGGGCGACGTGACGGCCGTCTTCACCCTGCGCGAGTCCGGGCAGGCCGACGGGCTGGACTGGCTGGATGCGGTGCCCAGGCAGCGCGACACCGGCTTCGAGCGCGTGCGCATCGGCATGAAGGGCGGCGCTCCCGCCGCCATGGAACTGCACGACTCGCTCGGCGGGCGCACGCTGCTGCGCTTCCCCGAATTCCGGGCCGGCGCGCACGTCGATCCCGGCGCCTTCCGCTTCACGCCGCCGAAGGGTGCCGACGTGCTGGACGAGCGGGGAGACGCGGACCCCGCTCAGGCCGGCGGTTCCACCCCGAGGAAGCGATAGGCTTCCTGCGCGTCGACGGTGGTGCGAACGGGCACGCCGCGATTGCAGGCCGAGTCCTCGAACGTCTTCGTGACCATCTGCGACGGGTCGACCAGCACGGCGATCTTCACCGGGATGGCGCGGCTTTCGGCCAATGTCCGCGCCATCTCGAAGCGTTCGGCGATGGCCACCGTGCCCTCGATGCCGCACGCATCGACCAGCACGCAACTCAGGCCTCGGTGCCGCACAGGCCTCGCAGAAGCTCCCCGATGATGCGCCGCCCGGCCTCGGCGTCGAACGCCCCGCCCACCTCCAGGTGGACGTAGCCATCGCGGATCTCGAGCCGGGAACGCATCGTCGCTCACTCCTCCATGCAAGATTATGATAGCCAGTCGTGGAAGCCGCCTTTTTTGGCCCGCGTCAAGACTCCTGCCGATGATCGATTCCCCCGACCTGTTTTCCGCCACCGGCGAGGCCAACGTGCCGCTCGCGGAGCGGCTGCGCCCGAAGCGCGTCGAGGACGTCGTGGGCCAGCGCCACCTGCTGGGGGAGGGCAAGCCCCTCGCCGTGGCGCTCGCCTCCGGGAAGATGCATTCGATGATCCTGTGGGGGCCGCCCGGCGTCGGCAAGACGACCCTCGCCCGGCTCCTGGCGCAGGCGTTCGGCGCCCAGTTCATCGCGATCTCCGCCGTGCTCGCCGGCGTGAAGGAGATCCGCGAGGCCGTGGACCGCGCCCGCCTCGAGCGCGAGGCGCACGGGCGGGCGACGATCCTCTTCGTGGACGAGGTGCACCGCTTCAACAAGTCGCAGCAGGACGCCTTCCTGCCGCACGTCGAGAGCGGGCTCCTCACCTTCATCGGGGCGACCACCGAGAACCCGTCCTTCGAGGTGAACGGCGCGCTCCTGTCGCGCGCGCAGGTCTACGTGCTGGAGAGCCTCGGCGCGGAGGACCTCGACTGCCTGGTCGTGCGCGGCTTCGAGGCCGAGGCGATCGACGTGACCGCGGAGGCGCGCAAGCGCATCGCCGAGTTCGCCGACGGGGACGGCCGGCGCGCGCTCAACCTTGCCGAGCAGGTCGCCAACGCCGCGCGGGCGGCGGGGCGGCGGGGCGCGGACGCGGAGTTCGTCGAGAGCGTGGTCACCCGCGCCGGCCGCCGCTTCGACAAGGGCGGCGAGAACTTCTACGACCAGATCTCGGCGCTGCACAAGAGCGTGCGCGGCAGCGACCCGGACGCCGCGCTCTACTGGATGGTGCGCATGCTCGACGGGGGCGCCGACCCCCGCTACCTCGCGCGGCGCATGATCCGCATGGCCGCGGAGGATGTCGGCCTCGCCGACCCGCGCTCGCTCGAGATCGCGATGCGCGCGGCGGAAGTCTACGAGCGCCTCGGCTCCCCGGAGGGGGAGCTGGCGCTCGCCGAGTGCGTCGTGTACCTCGCCGTGGCGCCGAAGTCGAACGCCGTGTACATGGCCTACAACGCGGCGCGCGAATTCGTCTCGCGGGACGCGAGCCGCCCGGTCCCGCTGCACCTGCGCAACGCGCCGACGCGCCTCATGAAGGACCTGGGCTACGGCAAGGGCTACCGCTACGCCCACGACGAGGCCGAAGGCTACGCGGCGGGCGAACGCTACCTGCCCGAGGGCATGGAACCGCCGGGCTGGTACCAGCCCACCGACCGCGGGCTGGAGGCGAAGATCCGCGAGAAGCTCGCCTGGCTCAGGCGCCGCGACGACGAGTCCGGGGGCGGAAAGGCCTGAGCGAACCGGGGCGCGCGCGGGGGACCGAATATAATCGGGGTTTCCCTCTTCGATCGCCGCTACCCCCATGCTGGACATCCAACTGCTCCGGAAGGACCTTCCCGCCGTCGTCGCCGGCCTCGCCCGCCGGGGCGTGGCGTTCGACGAACCCGGCTTCCGCCTGCTCGAGGACGAGCGCAAGGGGCTGCAGATCGCGCACCGAGGAGCTGCAGGCCCGGCGCAACGCGCTCTCGAAGCAGGTCGGGATCCTCAAGGGCAAGGGCGAAGACGCCTCCGCCGTGCTGGCCGAGGTGGGCGGCATCGGCGACGAGCTCAAGGCGAACGAGACGGCCCTGGCCGCCCTGCAGGAGCGGCTGAACGCCTTCCTGCGCATGATCCCCAACATCCCGCGGCCCGAGGTGGCCGCGGGCAAATCGAGCGAAGACAACGTCGAGGTCCGCCGCTGGGGAACCCCCCGGGCCTTCGACTTTCCCGTGAAGGACCACGTCGACGTGGGCGCGGGCCTCGGGATGCTCGACTTCGACACGGCGGCCAAGCTCGCCGGCGCGCGCTTCTCGGTCCTCAAGGGCGGCGTGGCGCGGCTGCACCGCGCGCTCGCGCAGTTCATGCTCGACGTCCACACGCGCGAGCACGGCTACACGGAGGTGTACGTGCCCTACATGGTGACGGGCGAGTGCGCCGACGGGGTCTCCAGCCTCGCCAAGTTCAAGGACGACCTCTTCAAGCTCGAGGGGCGCGACCTCTACCTCATCCCGACCGCCGAGTATCCCGTCACCAACTTCGTGCGCGACACGCTGCTCGAGGCGAAGGACCTGCCGCTCAGGTTCGTCTGCCACAGCCCCTGCTTCCGCTCCGAGGCGGGCAGCTACGGCAAGGACACGCGCGGCATGATCCGCCAGCACCAGTTCGACAAGGTGGAGATCCTGCAGATGGTGCATCCGGACAAGTCGGCCGATGCGCACGAGGAGCTCACGCGGCATGCCGAGGCCATCCTGCAGCGCCTCGGGCTCCCCTACCGCACCATGATGCTCTGCACCGGGGACCTGGGGTTCGCGAGCGCCAAGACCTACGACCTCGAGGTGTGGCTGCCCGGGCAGCAGGCCTACCGCGAGATCTCGTCGTGCTCCAACTACGAGGCGTTCCAGGCGCGCCGCATGCAGGCGCGGTTCAAGGGCGGCGACAAGGGCCGGGCGGAGCCGGTGCACACCCTCAACGGCTCGGGGCTCGCGGTCGGGCGCACGCTCGTGGCGGTCCTCGAGAACTACCAGCAGGCCGACGGCTCGGTCGCGGTGCCCGCGGCGCTCGTGCCCTACATGGGCGGCGTGGACAGGATCGCGCGCGCTTGAGCACGCGCCTGGTGGTCGTCCGCCACGGCGAGACCGAGTGGAACCTCGCCTCGCGCATCCAGGGCCACGCGGACAGCCCCCTCACCCCCGCGGGCGAGGCGCAGGCGGCGGCCATCGCCGGGCGCATGGCGCGCGAGCGCTTCGACCGGCTGGTGTCGAGCGACCTCGGGCGCGCGTGGCGGACGGCGCAGGCCATCGCGGCGCGCACCGGCCACGCGGTCGTGGCGGACGCGCGTTTCCGCGAGCGCAACTACGGCGTGGCCGAAGGGCTCACCTACGGCGAGATCGGCGTGCACTATCCCGAGGTCTTCTCGCGCGTGCGCGACACCGACCCGGACTACGTGGTGCCCGGCGGCGAGAGCCGGCGGCAGCTCTTCGAGCGCATCCGCGACGCGTTCGAGTCCCTGGCGCGCGGCGCCGACGGCGGGCGCATCGCGGTGGTCTGCCACGGGGGCGTGCTCGCGGCGCTCTACCGCCACGTCCACGGCATTCCCGTCGGGGCCACGCAGGCGATCCCGATCCCGAACGCGTCCTACAACGCCCTGGTGTTCGAGGAAGGACGCTGGCAGGTCGAGGCGTGGGCCGACACGGCTCACCTTTGCGCGACGGAGCCCTTCGTCGAGCCCTGAGCCATGGGCGCGAGCCGCGAGCGAAGCGGCCCGTCGTGGAGCTCGACGCGGGCGAGCATGTCCTGGTAGTTGCGCACGTTGTCCACGAACTGCATCGCCTCGTGGCCCCGCGCGTACCCGTGCTTGAGGTCCTGGTAGACCGCCGGGTCGGCCAGGCCGGGGAGGGCGAGCTTCACGTCCTGCCACGCGTCCGGCGACAGGCCCTTCCTCTGCGCGAGGATGCGCGCGTCCTCGAGGTGGCCGACGCCGAGGTTGTAGGCGGCGAGTGCCAGCCAGGTGCGGTCGGGCTCGCGGATGCGCGGCGGCAGGGAGTCGGCCAGCAGCCCGAGATAGCGCGCGCCGCCGAGGATGCTCTCCCGCGCGTCGAGCCGGTCCTCGACCTTGAGGCGGTCGGCGGTTTCCTCCGTGAGCATCATGAGCCCGCGCACGCCGGTGGGCGAGGTGGCGCGCGGGTCCCAGTGCGATTCCTGGTAGCCGATGGCGGCGATGAGGCGCCAGTCGAAGCCCGAGACCCGCTCGGCCTCGAGGAAGTGCACCTTGAGCTTGGGCAGGATCGTGTTCATGCGCTCGAGCAGCGTCCCCGCGTCGATGGCGGAGATGCGCGCGGCGTGCGCGAAGTAGCGGTCCGAGAGGCGCTTGAGCGTCCCGTCGGCGGCGATCCTCGCGAAGAAGACCTTCATGCGGTCGAGGAGCGGCTTCTGGTCGATGGCGCCCACGCGCCAGGCGTAGTCCACGGGCTTGCCCACGTCGAACGCGACGTCGAGCTGCGGGAAATGCTTGCGCGCCACCGTGAACCGCGCGGAATCGATGAGCGCCGCGTCCAGGCGGCCGTCCGCCAGCCGCGTGAGAAGCTCCTCGGGCGAGGTGTCGGGCGCCAGCCGCTCGATGGGGGCCGCGAGCTTCGGCGTCGACGAGAGCAGCTGGTCCGCGAAGGTGTCGCCGATCACGCCGACGCGGTGGCCGGCGAGGTCCGCGAGCGAGCGCGGCTTCGGGTCCGCCGCGCGCCAGACGAGCTGGTGCTGCGCCGAGCGGTAGGAGGGCCCCCACGCGAGGCCGCCCGGCAGGTCGAAGTGCCTGGGCAGGAGCGCCGCGGCCAGGTGCGCCCGTCCCTCCGCGAGCGCCTTCTCGGCCTTCTCCGGGCTCGCCACGAACGCGTACTCGAGCGGCACGCCGAGATCCTTCGCGAAGAGGGCGACGAGGTCGTGCTCGAACCCGCTGGGCTGGCCCTGCGCGTCCTCGTACCAGGTCGCGGGCCCGTTGATGGTGAGGACGACGAGCTTGCCCCCCTCCGATAGCGGCATCACGGGCTTTGCGGCGAATTCGCATCCCGCCGCGAGGCACGCGAGGATGCACAGGAGGATCCGCGCCGTCATGGCCGAAGTGTGACCCCACGACCGCGTCGATTCAACTTGCGCTGCAGCACTGGCCGGCGCGGCGCGGAAATCGGCGATAATCGCCGCTGGACAGCAAACGATGCCGAAGACCTTCGCACTCGTGCCCGCAGCCGGGCAGGGCACGCGCATGGGGGACGCACTCCCCAAGCAGTACCTGCCGGTGGCCGGCCGCCCGATGATGTTCCACTCGCTCGAGGCGCTGGCCGCCGTCGGGCGCATCGACCACGTGATCGCCATCCTCTCGCCGCTCGACCGCCACTGGGGCGCCCACGACTGGAGCGCCTTCCCCGACAAGATCGAGGCGCTCTTCGCCGGCGGCGCCTCGCGCGGCGAGAGCGTGGCGAACGCGCTGGCGCTCCTCGCGGACCGCGCGGCGGCCGACGACTGGATCCTGGTGCACGACGCGGCGCGCCCCTGCATCGCGACACGGCTGGTCGAGCAGTTCCTCGACGAGGTGGGCGACGATCCGGTGGGCGGGCTCCTCGCGATGCCGCTCGCCGACACGCTCAAGCGGGCGGAGGACTCGATGCGGGTGGGCGAGACGATCCCGCGCGAGGGCCTGTGGCGCGCGCAGACCCCGCAGATGTTCCGCTACGACGTGCTCAGGCGCGGGCTTGCGCGAACGCCCGGCGCGACCGACGAGTCGCAGGCGGTCGAGTCCCTGGGGCAGATGCCGAGGATCGTCCAGGGCGAGAACGCGAACCTCAAGGTGACCTTCGCCGACGACCTGCCGCTCGCCGAGATGATCCTTGCGCGCCAGGGAGGCCACGCGCCATGAGCTCGATTCGCATCGGCCAGGGTTTCGACGTCCACCAGCTCGTGCCGGGAAGGCGGCTGGTGATCGGCGGGGTGGAGATCGCGCACGACCAGGGGCTGCTGGGCCACAGCGACGCCGACGTCCTGCTGCACGCGATCTGCGACGCCCTGCTGGGCGCGGCGGCGCTCGGCGACATCGGCCGGCACTTTCCCGACAGCGACCCGCGCTACAAGGGCATCGACAGCCGCGAGCTGCTGCGCCGCGTGGCGGGGCTCGTGCGCGAGGAGGGCTTCACGCCGGGCAACGTCGACGCGACGATCGTCGCGCAGGCGCCCCGCATGGCGCCGCACATCCCGGCCATGGTGGCCCATATCGCCGCCGACCTCGGCATCGAGGAGGGCGCGGTCAACGTGAAGGCCACGACCACGGAGAAGCTCGGCTTCGCCGGCCGCGGCGAGGGGATCGCCGCGCAGGCGGTGTGCCTGCTGGTGGCGCGCTAGGCGCCGGAGGGCGGGAGCGGGGCTAGCGGCGGAACTGCGCGAGGACCGCGGAGGTCCACGTCAGCCGCTCGATGAGCGTCCTCAGGAACTCGCGGTTGAAGCGCAGCTGGCAGCCCTCGGTGAGGCTCTCGAGGTGGGTCGCCTGGATCTTGAGGAGGTGCACTTCGGAGACGGAGAAGATCGAGGCCGAGCGTCGCGCCCGGTCCCCCGACAGGTAGGCCATCTCGCCGAAGCAGTCGCCTTCCTTGAGGACGTTCAGGAGCTTGCCGTCCTTCACGACCTTCACCTGCCCCGACACGATGATGAAGAAGGCCTGGCCGATCTCGCCTTCCAGCATCAGGTTCTCGTCCCGGGCATGGACCTCCCAGATGGCCCCGCGCAGCACTTCCCAGAGCTCGGCGTCGCGGAACTCCCGGAAGAAGGGCAGCGCGCGCAGCTTGTTGAACTTCTCCGTCGAGCTGATCTCGGTGGAGTAGCGCTCGAGCTGCGGGAAGGTGTCCGCGAGGTCGCTCGCCATCTCGAACCAGGTCTGGTAGCGCCCCCTCGGGTCCTTCGCCATCGCCTTCTTCACGATCTCCACCAGCTTCTCGGGGAGGTCGGGGCGCAGCTGCTCGAGGGGCACGGGATCCTCGTTGAGGATCTTGTTGATCATCGCGACCGAGTTCTCGGCCCGGAAGGGGAGCTTGCCGGTGAGCAGCTCGTACATGACGACGCCGAGGGAGTAGATGTCGGTCTGGACCGACGGCGACTCCTCGTTGATCTGCTCCGGCGACATGTAGGCCGGGGAGCCGAGGAAGCCCTCGATCTGCGTGTGCGTCGCGTGCGAGATCTTGGCCGTGCCGAAGTCGCTGATCTTGATGTCGTCGCGCTCGGACAGCAGGATGTTGGCGGGCTTGATGTCGCGGTGGATCACGCCGTTCTGGAAGGCGTAGTCGAGCGCGCGGCACATCTTGAAGATCACCAGCACGGCCTGGCGCACGGGCAGGAGGTTCGTCTCCGTGCAGTACTTCTTGAGCGAGCCGCCCGGGACGTACTCCATCACGATGTAGCGCGTCTCGCCGTCGACCACCGCGTCGTACACCGCGACGATGTTGGGGTGGTTGAGCTTCCCGGCGAGCGAGGCCTCGTTGAGGAAGAGCTTGCCGAAGCGGTTGGCCTCCTCCTCCGACATGTCCGCGTCGCTCTTGGCGACCTTGATCGCGACCTTGCGGTCGTTGAACGGGTCCTCGCCGACGTAGACGAGCGCGGAGGCGCCCTGGCCGATCTCGGACAGGACGGTGTACTTGCCGATCTTGTGGGGGCGGTGGTCTGACACCGGGGATGGGCGGGGGAAGCCTGTGGTCGTGCGTTACGCGGGAGTTTAACCGAACTCCCGACGCGCGGCGAAAGCCCGGCGCCGTTGATGATCGCCGCGGCGTCCCCGATAATGCCTCCTTCAACCGGGAAGGGGATCAGGGCATGTCAGCATCGTTGTTCGACGCGGTGCGCGCCGGGAACGTCGAGGAGGCCGCGCGGCTCGCCGGCCGCGGGGCCGCGCTGGCGGTCGACGCGGAGGGCCGCACGGCGCTCATGGTCGCCGCGGGCCTGGGCAACGCCCGGATGGTCGCCGCCCTCCTGGCCGCGGGGGCCGACGTCAATGCCGTCGACGCCCGCGGCTTCACGCCGCTCTTCCATGCCTGCTACAACGCGGACGAGGATCGCGGCTATCCCGAGGTGGTGGAGGCGCTGCTCGCCGCGGGCGCCGACAGGGAGGCGAAGATCGGCTTCGGCGTGCGGCCCCTCATGTACGCCGCCGGCAACGGCGAGGCGGGCGTCGTGCAGGCCCTGCTGCGCGCCGGCGCGGACCCGGCCGCGAGAAACGAAGGCGGCCGCACCGCGCTGATGATGGTGAAGGACCGGGACTACGTGGACGTGATCAACATCCTGCACGAGGCGGAGCTGGCGCTCGGCGAAGCGGGCTGCGGCACGCGAAACGCCCCGGACATGCAGGTCGTCACCTTCCTCAAGCGCGAGAAATAGCGCCCCCCTCCTAGGCGCCGGGCGCCGCGGAAATCGCGCGCGCCAGGGCGAGGAACGCCTCGCGGGACGCGTCGCGCACGGGGACGGCGGCCGCCGAGGCCGCGCCGACGTAGTTGCGGAACATCGACCGGTGGTAGGCGGGGTCGTAGTGGGACGCGAGGAGGTCCGCCACCAGCCCCGGCCAGTCGCCCGCGTCCGCGAGGGCGTTCCAGTGCGCGATCCTCTCGTTGCCGTGCAGGGGGGCCAGGCACGCGAGCTTCTCCCGCAGCACGCCGGGGCTCGCCACGAGGTGCGCGTAGTCCTCGAGCAGGAGGGCCGCGCGGACCTCCGGCCCGGCTTCGAGGCGCAGGCACTCGCCCTCGCGCATGCGGTCGATGAGCGCCTCCGGGACGCGCAGGTTGCCGACCTTGCGGCTCTCCGATTCGACGAACACCGGCCGCGCCGGGTCGAAGGCCGAGAGCGCCGACCAGATCGCGGTCTCGAAGGCCTTCTGCGACGGCTGCGGGGCGCCCGGAAGCTCGCCCAGCACCGACCCCCGGTGGGCCGCGAGGACCTCCAGGTCGAGCACCTGCGGCCCGCGTCGTGGCGAGCGCCTCGAGGAGGCGGCTCTTGCCCGAGCCGGTGGCGCCGCAGACGACGCGGAAGGCGAGGCGCGCCGGCATCACCTCGAGGTCGGCAGCGACCTGCCGGCGGAACGCCTTGTAGCCGCCCTCGAGCTGCAGCGCGTCCCACCCCACCTGCCGCAGCACGTGGACGAGCGCGCCGGAGCGCGAGCCGCCGCGCCAGCAGTAGACGAGGGGGCGCCAGCCTTTCGGGCGGTCGGCGAAGCGCGTGGCGATGATCCGGGCGATGTTGGCCGCGGCGAGGGGGGCGCCCAGCCGCTTCGCCTCGAAGGAGCCGCGCTCCTTGTAGGCCGTGCCGACGAGCGCGCGCTCGTCGTCGTCGAGGACCGGGCAGTTCACGGCGCCGGGCAGGTGGTCCTCGGCGAACTCCGAGGGGCTGCGCGCGTCGAGGATGGCGTCCCACCCGGCGAGCTGCGCCGCCGTCAGCGGCAGCTGCACGCGCGCCGCGGGGCGTTCCCGGGCGACGGGAAGCTGCGTCATGGCTTCGGGGGCCGGCGCAGCAGCGGCTCGAGCGCCGGCCAGACGTTGTCGAGGATGAGCGGCTGCGCGGCGGCGGTCGGGTGCAGCTGGTCGGCCTGGAACAGGTCGCGCTGCTGCGCGATGCCGTCGAGCAGGAACGGCACCAGGGCCACGCGCGCCTTCTTCGCGAGCTGCGGGTAGAGCTCGCGGAACTCGCGCGCGTAATCGATGCCATAATTCGGCGGAATCATGAGCCCCACGAGCACCGGTTCGGCGCGCGCGGCGCGGGCAAGGCGGATCATCTCCTCGAGGTTGGCGCGGGCGGCGGCCACCGGCTGGCCGCGAAGCCCGTCGTTGGCGCCGAGCGCGATCACCACGAGGGCGGGCCGGTGGCGCTTGAGGTCCTCGGGCAGGCGCCTCAGGCCGCCGGCGGTCGTCTCGCCCGAAACGCTCGCGTTCACCACGCGCCAGGCGAGCTTCTCGCGGTCGATGCGCTCGCCGAGGAGCGAGACCCAGCCCTGGCTCGTGGCGAGGCCGTAGGCGGCCGAAAGGCTGTCGCCGAAGACCATCACCGTGCGCTGCGCCCAGGAGGGCGCGGCCGCGAAGGCAACGAGGAGCGCCGCGGTGGCCCACGCCCCGCGCCGCAGGGATCGAATGAGGAATTTCACTTGGGAATTGTCGTCGCAACCGGTGCGCAACGGGGAACCATGAACGCGATCAGCGAAGAAGAACGCGGCCAGGCCGTGGCGGTTACCGGGAAACAGCCCGTCATTGTGAGGGCCGAGGGGCTCACCAAACAAGTCTCCACCCCCGACCACGACCTGGTCATCGTGAGGGACGTCACGTTCCAGGTGGCCGCGGGGGAGTCGGTCGCCATCGTCGGCGCCTCGGGGTCCGGGAAGTCCACCCTGCTGGGACTCCTCGCGGGCCTCGACGTTCCCTCCGCCGGGCGCGTGTGGATCGACGGCGAGGACCTCTTCGCGCAGGACGAGGACGGCCGGGCGCGGCTGCGCGGGCGGCTCGTGGGGTTCGTGTTCCAGTCCTTCCAGCTCCTGCCGGCGCTCACGGCCGTCGAGAACGTGATGCTGCCGCTGGAGCTCGCGGGGGTGGCGGACGCGGCGACGCGCGCCGGGCGCGTCCTGGGCCAGGTGGGGCTCGCCGACCGCCTCGGCCACTATCCGCGCCAGCTCTCGGGCGGCGAGCAGCAGCGCGTGGCGGTGGCGCGCGCGTTCGCGACCGAGCCCAAGCTCCTTTTCGCCGACGAGCCCACGGGCAACCTCGACTTCGCGACGGGCGCGCAGGTGATCGAGCTCCTGTTCCGGATGAACCGCGACCACGGGACGACGCTCGTCCTGGTGACGCACGACGAGGCGCTGGCGGCGCGCTGCGACCGCCGCATCGCGATCGCGGCGGGCGAGGTGACGGCTTGAACAACTTCGCCGATCGCGATGCGGATGCTTCGCCGCAACGCCCACGCGGGCGAGGCGCAGGGTGCTCGCCGCCGCGCTCTTCGTGGCGGTGGCGAGCGTCACGACGGTCGGGTTCTTCGCCGACCGGGTGCAGGGCGCGCTCGACGCGCAGGCCAACGAGCTCCTCGGCGGCGACCTCGTGGTGATCGCGGACCACCCGGTGCCGCCGGCCTTCGCGCAAGCCGCGGGCGGCGGCGGTCTCGCGGTCGCGGCCACGACGACGTTCCCGAGCATGGTCTCCGGGCCCGCCGGGGTGAGCCTCTCCGAGATCAAGGCGGTGAGCGGCGTCCTTCCCGCTGCGCGGCCGCATCCGCGTGGCCGGCGAGACGGGGGCGCCCGACCGCGAGGCGCAGGGCTCCCCGGAGCCGGGCACGGTGTGGGTGGCCGGCCCGCTGGTCTCGCGCATCGGCGCGTCGGCGGGCCAGACGATCCGCGTCGGCAACGCGAGCCTCGCCGTCGCCGCGGTCATCACCCGCGAGCCCGACAGCGTCCTCGACTACTTCGGCATCGCGCCGCGCGTGCTCATGAGCGAGGCGGACCTCGCGGCGACGGGGCTCGTCCAGGTCGGCAGCCGCGTCACCTACCGCATGCTGGTCGCGGGCGACGCCCGCGCCGTCGCCCGCTACGACGAGGCCATGCGGCCGCGGCTCGCCCGCGGCGAGCGCATCGAGAGCGTGCGCGACTCCCGCAGCGAGGTGCGCGTCTCCCTCGAGCGCGCGCAGCGCTTCCTCGGCCTCGCCTCCCTCCTGTCCGTCGTGCTCGCCTCGGTGGCCGTGGCGCTCGCCGCGCGCCGCTTCTCGCTGCGCCAGACGGACGGCGCGGCGATGATGCGCTGCCTCGGCGCCGCGCAGGCCGACATCTTCGCCATCAACGCGTGGCAGTTCCTCGCCCTGGCGGCCGCCGGCTGCGCGGCCGGGACGCTGGCGGGATTCGGCGCCCAGTCGGTGCTCGCGCACTGGCTCTCGGATTTCTTCAGCGTGGCGCTCCCCGCGCCGGGCTGGCGCCCGGCCGTGCAGGGCGCGGTGATCGGCCTGGTGCTGGTGCTCGGCTTCACGCTCCCGCCGCTGCTGCGGCTGCGCAACGTGCCGACGCTGCGCGTGATGCGCAGCGACATCGCGGTGGCCGAGCCCTCGAGCCTCTTCGCCTACGCGCTGGGCCTGGGGGCGCTCTCCGGCCTCATCGTCTGGCAGGCGGGCGACGCGAAGCTGGGCGGCATCGCCCTCGGCGGGTTCGCGCTGGCGCTGGGCACGGCGGCCCTCGCGGGCTACGGGCTCATCCGCGCCCTTTCCCGCCTGCGGGCACGAGCGCCACGGGGCCGTGGCGCTACGGCCTGGCCAACCTGCGGCGCCGCACGGGCTCGAGCCTCGTGCAGGTCATGGCGCTCGGGGTCGGCATCATGGCGATGCTGCTCCTCACGCTCGTGCGCACCGACCTCATCGTGAAGTGGCAGAAGTCGATGCCGGCCGACATGCCCAACCGGTTCGCGATCAACATCCAGAACGACCAGCTGCCGCTCGTGAAGGGCTACTTCGCCGACCTCGGGCTCGCCACGCCGGACCTCTACCCGATGGTGCGCGGGCGCCTCGTCGCCATCGGCGAGCGCCCCGTCTCGCCCGCCGATTTCGAGGACCAGCGCGCCAAGCGCCTCGTCGAGCGGGAATTCAACCTCTCGTGGGCCGCGGAGCTGCGCCCCGACAACAGGATCGTCGCCGGCGCCTGGTGGAAGCCGGGCGCGGCCGAGCCGCAGTTCTCGGTGGAGGAGGGCATCGCGAAGACGCTCGCCATCCGCGTGGGCGACACGCTCACCTGGGACGTGGGGGGCACGCGCTTCGGCGCGAAGGTCACGAGCCTGCGCAAGGTGGAATGGGACAGCTTCAAGGCGAACTTCTTCGTGATCGCGAACCCGGGGCTCCTGGAGGCCTACCCGGCCAGCTGGATCACCAGCTTCCACCTGCCGGCCGGCCGCGAGGAGGTCGTGAACCGCCTCGTCGACCGCTTCCCCAACGTGAGCGTGATCGACCTCACCGCGATCATGGGGCAGGTCAAGCGCATCTCCGACCAGGTCTCGCGCGCCGTGGAGTTCGTGTTCCTGTTCGCGATCGCGGCGGGGCTGGTCGTGCTCTTCGCCGCCATCACCTCCACGCAGGACGAGCGCGTGTTCGAGGGCGCGGTGATGCGCACGCTCGGCGCGAGCCGCCGGCAGATGGTGCAGACGCAGCTCTCGGAATTCCTCGCGATCGGGCTGCTCTCGGGGCTCGTGGCCGCCGCCGGCGCGGTGGGGCTCGCCATGGTGCTCTCCGAGCGGGTGCTGGGCGTGCCCTACGAGTTCGACTGGGTCGTGCCGGTGGCGGGGCTCCTGGCGGGCGGGGTGGGTGTCGCGATCGCGGGCCTGCTCGGCACGCGCCGGGCGGTCAACTCGCCGCCGCTTGCCGCGATGAGCGTACCTCAGCTGATGGGGACAGGTTGCGCACGAGCTGAGCGGCAATGCCGAGTCGGCCGGCCTGATGACGGCAACCTGTCCCCATGAAGGAGTCTCAAGGGATCCGCTCCCCCTACCTGCTGCTCAGCGTGACCGCGCTCTTCTGGTCGCTCAACTGGGTGGTCGGCAAGGCGGTGGTCGGCACCATCTCGCCGCTCGCCCTCACCTTCATCCGGTGGGCGATCGCCGTGTCGGCGATGATGCCCTTCGCCTGGCCGCACATCCGCGCGCACTGGCCGCTGATCCGGCGCCACTGGAAGGCCATCGTCTGGATCGGCTTCTGGGGCACCGGCCTGCACAACGCGTTCGCCTACGTGGGGCTGCACTACACGACCGCCACCAACGGCGTGATCCTGAACAGCTCGATCCCGATCATGATCATCGTCACCGGCTGGCTCATCTACCGCGACACCATCACGCGCGTCCAGGCGCTGGGCGTGGCGATCTCGCTCGCCGGGGTGATGGCCGTCCTCACCGGGGGCGATCCCGTCGGTCCTCGCGAGCCTCACGCTCAATCGCGGGGACGTCATCGTGCTCGCGGGCATGGTGTTCTGGGCCGTCTACACCGTGCTGCTGCGCATGAAGCCGGCCGGAGCTGCCGGGCCTGGCGCTCCTCGCCTGCTGCGGCACGGTGGGCCTCGTGTTCCTCGCGCCGCTCGCCGCGGCCGAGCTGCTGTTCTTCGGGGGCAGCGTCGACGTTCACGCCGGCCTCCGTCGCCGCGATGCTCTACGTGGGCACCTTCCCGTCGTTCATCGGCTACGTGTTCTGGAACCGCGCGGTGGCGGAAGTGGGCTCGAACGTGGCCGGCATCTTCATCCACCTGATGCCGGCGTTCGGGAGCCTGCTCGCGTGGCATTTCCTGGGCGAGCGCTTCGAGGCGTTCCACCTCGCGGGCATCGCCCTCATCCTCGCGGGCGTCTGGCTCACCGCGCGCGGACGCCGGGCGCCGCCGCTGCCCGCGACGGAGTAGGGCCCGCGCGCGCCTAGAAGGCCTCGAACGACTCGAAGCCGAGCCCCACGGACTCCCACTCGCTCGCGCTCCGCCTCCAGCGCGATGGCCACGAGCGTGTTCTTCGCGAGCCACTCGCGGTCCACCTCGAGGCGGAAGCCCTTCGCCTTCCGTTCGATGCGCAGCGGCGGCAGCCGCAGCGTCCGCCGGCTGCGGTAGAAGATCACCGCGAGGCGCAGGCACAAGGCGGCGGTGGCGAGCGAGGCGTCGTCCTCGAACGCCTCGCGCATCTTCGAGAGCCGGCCGCGCTGCGCGAGCACGAGGTTGGACAGCCACCCCTGCTCCTGGCGGGAGAAGCCGGGCATGTCGGCGTTGGCGAGGATGTAGGCCGTGTGCTTGTGGTAGGCGCCCTGCGCGATCGTGATGCCGATCTCGTGCAGCCGGGCCGCCCATTCGAGGAAGGCCTCGGCGCGCGCGTCCTTCTCGTCGCGCACCGGCTCGAGCTGGCGGTAGAGGTCGCGCGCGAGCGTGCCCACGCGCTGCGACTGCACCGGGTCGACGTGGTAGCGGCGCGCGAACTGGTCGACCGTGACCTCGCGGATGTCGCGGTGGTGCACGCGCCCCAGCAGGTCCCAGAGCACGCCCTGGCGAAGCGCGCCCTTCGGCGATGGTCATCTGCTTGAGCGACAGCTCGGCGAACACGGCCGTCATGATGGCGAGCCCGCCCGGGAACACCGGCAGGCGATCCTCGCGCAGGCCCGGGAGCGCCAGCTTGCGCAGGTCGCCCGCCGCGAGGGCCTCCTCGCGCAGCCACTCGAGGCCGTCGAGCGTGATGCCGCGCTCGGCGCGGCCCGCGGCGACCATCGCCTCGGAAATCGAGCGGGCGCTGCCGGAGGAGCCCACGGCTTCCTTCCAGCCCGTCTTCTCGAAGCGCGACACGATCGTCTGCACCTGCTCGCGCGCGGCGAGCTCGGCCGCCTTCATGGATTTCTTGTCGATGCGCCCGTCGGGGAAGAAGCGGCGCGTGTAGCTCACGCAGCCCATGTACAGGCTCTCCATCACCTTGGGCTTCAACTTCACGCCGATGATGAATTCCGTGGAGCCGCCGCCGATGTCGACGACGAGCCGGTTGCGCTCGGCGAGCGGCAGCGAATGCACCACGCCGGAGTAGATGAGCCGCGCCTCCTCCCGGCCGGAGATGACCTCGATGGGGAAGCCCAGGGCCTTCTGCGGCCGCGCGCAGGAATTCGTCGGCGTTCTTCGCCACGCGCAGCGTGTTGGTGCCGACCACGCGCACCGACTCGCGGGGCATGCCGGCCAGGCGCTCGGAGAAGCGGCGCAGCGCGGCGATGGCGCGCTCCTGCGTGTCGTCGTCGAGGCGCCGGTCGGGCCCGAGCCCGGCGCCCAGGCGGATCGTTTCCTTGATCGCGTCGAGCGGGTAGATCTGGTCGTCGACGACGCGGCCGACCGCGAGGTGGAAGCTGTTGGAGCCGAGGTCGACCGCGGCGAGGGTGGTATATTCCATGCAGGCGTTGCGCGGGCGCCGTCGCGCCTCTCCCTCGGGGAGTATGGCACAGATCCCGGGCCTCCCGCGCCCCTCCCGGGCCGTCACGAATCCTTCACGAAGCCGCACCAGACTCTTGGGTATCAAGCCGAAGACCGCCTCCCGCCGGGTGAACCGACTTCCCCCCGAGCACTTCCTGAACCGCGAGCTGCAGGCGCTGGAATTCAACCGGCGCGTGCTCGCGCAGGCCGAGGACAAGGCCACGCCGCTCCTGGAGCGCCTGCGCTTCGTCTGCATCGTCTCGTCCAACATGGACGAGTTCTTCGAGATCCGCGTGGCGGGCCTGAAGGAGCAGCTGAAGCTCGGCGCCGGCGCCACCGAGCCCGACGGCCTCACGCCGCGCGAGACCTACTCGCGCGTGACGGGCATCGCCCGCGGCCTCATCGAGCGCCAGTACGCGATCCTCAACGAGGCGATCCTGCCGGCCCTCGCCGCCGCCGGGCATCCGCTTCCTGCGCCGCGGCGTGTGGACGGCCGCCCAGCAGGAGTGGGCGCGCGATTTCTTCATCCGCGAGATGATGCCGGTGCTCACGCCCATCGGGCTCGACCCGGCGCACCCGTTCCCGCGCGTCTTCAACAAGAGCCTCAACTTCGCGGTGGAGCTGGACGGGCGCGACGCCTTCGGCCGCGATTCGCGCGCGGCCATCGTGCAGGCCCCGCGCGTGCTGCCGCGCGTGATCCGCCTGCCGCGCGGCGTGGCCGGCGGCGAGCACGACTTCATCTTCCTCACCTCCATCCTGCACGCCCACGTGGGCGAGCTCTTCGCCGGCATGAACGTGCTCGGCTGCCACCAGTTCCGCGTGACGCGCAACTCCGACCTCTTCGTCGAGGAGGAGGAGGTGAAGGACCTCAAGAAGGCGCTGCAGGGGGAGCTGCCGCAGCGCCACCTCGGCGACGCCGTGCGCCTGGAGGTCGACGACACGATGGCCGGGCCGATGGCCTCGTTCCTGCTCGAGCAGCTCGGGCTGGAGGCCGGGGACCTCTACCGCGTGAACGGCCCGGTGAACCTGGTCCGCCTCATGAGCGTGCCGGACCAGGTGGACCGCCCCGACCTCAAGTTCAAGGCCTTCCAGCCCGGGCTGCCCAAGGCGCTCGCGAAGTCCAAGGACCTCTTCCAGACCCTGCGCAAGCAGGACATCCTGCTGCACCGCCCGTTCCAGTCCTTCGCCCCGGTGATCGACTTCATCCGCGAGGCCGCGAGCGACCCGCAGGTGGTCGCGATCAAGCAGACCGTGTACCGCACGGGCACCGACTCGGTGATCATGCAGACGCTCATCGACGCGGCGCGCGCGGGCAAGGAGGTCACCGTCGTGGTGGAGCTCATGGCGCGCTTCGACGAGGAGGCCAACATCAACTGGGCGGCCAAGCTCGAGGAGGTGGGCGCGCACGTGGTCTACGGCGTCGTGGGCCACAAGACCCACGCCAAGATGGCGCTCGTGGTGCGGCGCGAGGAGGGCCGCCTCATGCGCTACGTCCACCTCGGCACGGGCAACTACCACCCGCGCACGGCCCGCCTCTACACGGACTTCGACCTCCTCACGAGCCACCCGGATACCTGCGCCGACGTGAACGAGGTGTTCCAGCAGCTCACGGGGCTGGGCAAGGCCTCCAAGCTGCGCCTGGTCTGGCAGGCGCCCTTCACGCTGCACTCGCGGGTGCTGGAGGCGATCGAGAACGAGACCCGCAACGCGCGCGCCGGCAAGCCCGCGGCGATCGCCGCCAAGATGAACGCGCTCCTCGAGCCGATGGTGATCGAGGCCCTCTACAAGGCATCGCAGGCGGGCGTGAAGGTCGACCTCGTGGTGCGCGGCGTCTGCGCGCTGCGCCCGGGCGTGCCGAAGCTCTCGGAGAACATCCGCGTCCGCTCGATCGTCGGGCGCTTCCTCGAGCACACGCGCGTCTTCCGCTTCGCGAACGGCGGCGACGAGAAGGTGTGGCTGTCGAGCGCGGACTGGATGGACCGCAATTTCTTCCGCCGCATCGAGCTCGCGTTCCCCGTGCTCGACGCGAAGCTCGCGCGGCGCATCGTCCGCGAGGGCCTCAAGCCCTACCTGGACGACAACACCCAGTCGTGGGAGATGCTTCCGGACGGGAGCTTCGCGCGCAGGAAGCGCGGCCGCGGCAAGAAGCGGTGCGCGCAGGTGGAGCTGCTCGCGTCGCTGGCAGGGTAGTGGCATCGGAGGACAGGTTCCGAAACCGTCCCCGTTTTCCGAACCTGTCCCCCTACTACCAGAACTTCCACCAGCTGCTGCGGTTCCGGTCTTCCTGCGCCATCGGGTCGGCGGGGTAGTTCTCCGCGAGGACCTTCTTCGCGTCGTCGCGCAGCTCGGGGAGCCCCATCCGGTCGTAGCTCTCGACGAGGATGTTCAGGGCCTCGCGGCGCGTGGGCGACGTGGGGAAGCGCACGATGATGTCCTGCGCGCGGTTGGCGGCGCTCAGCCACGCGCCGCGCTGGAGGTAGTAGCGGGCCACGTGGAGCTCGTGCCGCGCGAGGGCGTCGACGAGGAAGTCCATGCGGATGCGCGAGTCCTCGGCGTAGCGGCTGTCCGGGAAGCGGTTCACCAGCTCGCGGAACATCTCGAACGACTCGCGGGCGGCCTTGGGGTCGCGGTCGGCCAGGTCCTGCCGGCCGAGGGCGGAGACGAGCGGCCCCAGGTCCTCCTTGAAGTTCGCCAGCGCCTTCAGATAGAGCGCGTAGTCGAGGTTCTGGTGGTTCGGGTAGGCCTTCATGAAGCGGTCGATGGCGGCGATCGACTGCGCGGAGTCGCCTTCCTTGTAGTACGCGTAGGCGGTGTCGAGCTGCGCCTGCTGGGCGTAGCGCCCGAAGGGGAAGCGCGACTCCAGCTCGCCGTAGAGCTTCACCGCGGCGAGCCAGTTGCCGGCCTCGAGCTCCTCCTTGGCGACGCTTGTACCAGTCGGCGGCCTGCCAGTCCTTCTGCTGGTCCTTCTTGGCGTCCAGCCAGCCGCATCCCGCCAGCCCGAGGGCCAGCGCGAGGAGGAGCACTGCCGTTACACTTCGCTTCATGGTCGATCCCGTGGCGAAACCCGCGAATTATACCTCCGGCGAGGCCCTCGCCCCGAAGCTCGCGTTGTCGGTGGCCCCGGCGCTGGCCGGCCTGCGCCTGGACCAGGCGCTCGCCCGGCTGCTGCCGAAGGAGTCGAGGAGCCGCCTCGCGCGGCTGGTGGAGGAGGGCGCGGTGCTCGTCGACGGCGAGCGCGCGCGTCCCCGCCACAAGCTGCGCGGCGGGGAGCGGCTCGAGGTGACGCTGCTGCCCCGGCCCGAGGAGACGGCCTTCCGGGCCGAGGATATCGCGCTCGACGTCGTGCACGAGGACGAGGACGTCCTCGTGGTCGCCAAGCCCGCGGGTCTCGTGGTCCACCCCGGCAGCGGCAACTGGGCCGGGACGATGCTCAATGCGCTGCTGCACCGCGTGCCCGCGCTCAAGGGCCTGCCGCGCGCGGGCATCGTGCACCGGCTGGACAAGGAGACGAGCGGGCTGCTCGTGGTGGCGAAGCACGAGGCCGCGATGCAGGACCTCGTGCGCCAGCTCCAGGCGCGCACCGTGAAGCGCACCTACCTCGCGATCGCGCGCGGCGCGGTGCCGGCCGAGGGCATCGTCGACGCGCCCATCGGGCGCCACCCGGTGCACCGCACGCGCATGGCCGTCGTCCCCGGCGGCAAGCCGGCCGTCACCCGCTACCGGGTGCGCGAGCGTTTCGGCGCGCACGCGCTCCTCGAGTGCGACCTCGAGACGGGCCGCACGCACCAGATCCGCGTCCACCTCGCCTCGATCGGGCATCCGCTCGAGGGCGACCCGGTCTACGGGGCCCGCGGGGCGCGGCGGCTCCCGCGGCAGGCATTGCACGCGTGGAAGCTCGCCTTCGTCCACCCCGGCACGGGGAAGAAGGTGCATTTCACGGCGCCGCCGCCGGCGGACTTCGAGGCGCTCGTCGAGGCGCTCCGGGGCGAGGCATGAGGCGGCCCGCGGGGTGGATCGTTCCCGACTGGCCCGCGCCGGCGCGCGTGCGCGCCTTCGTGACCACGCGCGAGGGCGGCGTGAGCGAGGGCGAGTACGGCTCGCTCAACCTCGGCGCGAAGTGCGGCGACGACCCGGCGCGGGTCGCGGCCAACCGCCGGGCCGTGCGCGCGCACCTGCCCGCCGAGCCCCGCTGGCTCGCCCAGGTCCACGGCACCGCGGTGGCGGACCTCGACGCCGGCGACGCGGGTGTCGCGGCCGTGGCCGATGCCGCCGCCACCTCGGTGGCGCGGCGGGTGGCCGTGGTCCTCACCGCCGACTGCCTGCCCGTGTTCCTGTGCCGGGAGGACGGCTCGCGCGTGGCCGTCGCGCATGCGGGCTGGCGCGGGCTTGCCGCGGGCGTGCTCGAGAACGCGGTGGCCGCGCTCGGGGGCGAGGCCTCGCGCGTCCTCGCCTGGCTCGGGCCCGGCCATCGGCCCGGCGGCCTTCGAGGTGGGAGCCGGAGGTCCGCGAGGCCTTCGTGGCCGGGCATCCGCGAGGCGCAGGGCGCCTTCGTTCCCCGGGGCGAGGGCAAGTACCTGGCCGACCTCTACGCGCTGGCGCGGCTGCGGCTCGCGCGGGCGGGCGTCGAAAGCGTCTCCGGGGGCGGCTTCTGCACCTACACGGAGCGCGAGCGGTTCTTCTCCTACCGGCGCGTGAAGGAGAGCGGGCGCCTCGGGGCGTTCATCTGGATCGACGGGGGGCGTTGACGGCCCTGATAGACTGTTTGCAACTCAGTCGCGCGAAGCCTCCTCCCCATGTCCGTCCTCGCCTGGATCCTCGCCGCCTGCCTCGCCGGCGGGCTGCTCTCGGTGCTGCTCGCCTCCATCGTGGCGTTCCGCGTGCAGGCGCGCCTCGTGCCGGTGCTCGTGAGCTACGCCGTGGGCGCGCTCCTCGGCGCCGTGTTCCTGGACATCCTCCCGCACCTCTTCGAGCAGACCGCGGATCACGCGGGCACCGCGGCGCTCATCCTCTTCGGCCTCCTCGGCTTCTTCGTGCTCGAGAAGCTCATGCTCTGGCGCCACCACCACGGGCATGCCGGGGTCGGGCACGACGACGCCCATGCCCCGCCCGGCGACCCGCACGACGGGGGCCGGGCCGGGTGGATGATCATCGTGGGCGACTCGTTCCACAACTTCACCGACGGCATCATCATCGCGAGCGCCTTCCTGGCCGACGTGAAGCTGGGCGTGGCGACCGCGGCGGCCATCGTGGCGCACGAGATCCCGCAGGAGGTCGGCGACTTCCTCGTGCTGCTCAATTCCGGCTTCTCCAAGGCGAAGGCGCTGGCCCTCAATGCGCTCTCGAGCCTCGCCGCCGTGGCGGGCGCGCTGCTGGGCTATTTCGCCCTCTCCTCGGCCGCAGGACTGGGTGCCGAAGGTCCTGGCGATCTCCGCGGCCAGCATGATCTACGTGGCGGTCGCCGACCTCATTCCGGGGCTGCAGCGGCGCACCCGGCTCGGCGAGACGGTCGCGCAGGTGGCCTTCATCGGGCTGGGCATCTTCACCCTCTGGGGCGTGAACCTCCTCGTGGGCCACGGCCATTAGGGTTTGACCATTCGCATTCCTTGACACCCCCCGGCACGCCCCCCAGAATACTCACGAAAATCCCTGAATATCCAAAGGTTTGCGTCGTAACCGGCGCTTCGCTCCCCCCATGCCCAAATCGCACGCCCCGCACGCCGAGCGCATCGCCGGCCTCATCAAGAAGTCCCACGAGAAGATGGCCGCGTCGATGCACGCCGACAGCCCCACGCACCACGTGATGTCGGGCTTCTCCGACGCCTATCGCGCGTGGATCGACTCGGTGTCCGCGAATCCGCAGTCGCTGATGGACCTGCAGGGCAAGTACATGCAGGCGCAGATGGACCTCTGGATGAAGGCGTTCCAGCCCGAAGCCAAGGCCGAGCCCCATCCCGCGGCCGACAAGCGCTTCAGCGCGCCGGAATGGGAGGAGTCGCCGCTCTTCCGCTACTTCCGCGATGCCTACCTCCTCACCTCGAAGATGATGATGCAGGCGGTGGACCAGGCGGACATGGACGCGCACGACAAGCGGCGCATGCGCTTCTTCGTGCGCCAGTACCTCGACGCCGCCGCCCCGTCCAACTACCTCGCCACCAACCCGGAGGCCATCAAGGCCGCGCTCGAGAGCGGCGGCAAGACGATCGAGGAGGGGCTGAAGAACCTCATGGCCGACATGGAGAAGGGGCGCATCTCCATGACCGACGAGGCGGCCTTCGAGGTCGGCAAGAACATCGCCGTCACCCAGGGCGCCGTGGTCTACGAGAACGACCTCATCCAGCTCATCCAGTACAGCCCGCTCACCGCGAAGGTCCACGCGCGCCCGCTGGTGATGGTGCCGCCCTGCATCAACAAGTTCTACATCATGGACCTGCAGCCCGAGAACTCGCTCGTGCGCTACGCGATCGAGCAGGGGCACACGGTGTTCATGGTGTCGTGGCGCAACGTGAAGCCGCCGCTCGACAAGCTCACCTGGGACGACTACCTCGAGATGGGCGTGATCGCGGCCCTCGACGAGGCGCGCGCCATCACGGGCGCCGACAAGGTGAACGCGCTCGGCTTCTGCATCGGCGGCACGCTCCTGTCCTCCGCGCTCGCCGTGCTGGCGAAAAAGAAGAAGAAGCCCGTGGCGAGCCTCACGCTCATGACCGCGCTGCTGGAATTCAGCGACGTGGGCGAGATCCGCGTCTACATCGACAAGAACTTCGTCGAGAAGCGCGAGAAGAAGCTCGCCAAGGGCGGCATCGTGCCGGGGGCGGAGCTCGCGAGCGCCTTCTCCAGCCTGCGCGCCAACGACCTGGTCTGGAGCTACGTGGTCAGCAACTACCTCAAGGGGCAGCAGCCGCCGGCCTTCGACCTGCTGTACTGGAACGGCGACTCCACCAACCTCCCGGGCCCGATGTACGCCTACTACCTGAGGACCACCTACCAGGACAACGCGCTGGCGCAGCCCGACGCGCTCACCATGTGCGGCGTCCCCGTGGACCTGAAGCGCGTGGACACGCCCGCCTTCGTGTTCGCCGCGCGCGAGGACCACATCGTGCCGTGGAAGGGAGGCTACGAGAGCGCGCGCTGCCTCGGCGGGCCGGTCAAGTTCGTGCTCGGGGCGAGCGGGCACATCGCGGGGTCCATCAACTCCGCGTCGAAGAACAAGCGCAGCCACTGGGTGAACGACCGCCTCGGCCCGGACGCGGACAAGTGGTTCGCGCAATCCCGGGAGCAGCCGGGCAGCTGGTGGGTGCCGTGGGCGGCGTGGCTGAAGCCCCACGCGGGCAAGCTCGTCGCCGCGCGCACGAAGCTGGGCGACGCGGCGCACAAGCCGATCGAGCCGGCCCCGGGACGCTACGTGAAGGAACGCGCCGAGATCGAAGAGTGACCGCAACGCGCCGCGGCAGCAGCGCGCGGCGCAACAAAGACACCGCCAGGAGGAATGACGACATGACGCAACGCATCGCCCTCGTGACCGGAGGCATGGGCGGCCTCGGTGAAGCCATCTGCATGAAGCTCGCCCGCATGGGCATCAGGGTCGTGGTGACCTATTCGCCGGGCAACACGAAGCACAAGGACTGGCTGAAGGACATGGAGGGGCGCGACTACCATTTCCACGCCTACCCCTGCGACGTGTCCGACTTCGACTCGTGCCAGGAGGCCGTCGCCAAGATCTCGGCGGAGATCGGCCCCATCGACATCCTCATCAACAACGCCGGCATCACGCGCGACATGACCTTCAAGAAGATGGGCAAGGTCGACTGGGACGCCGTCATGAAGACGAACCTCGACAGCGTCTTCAACATGACCAAGCCCGTCGTCGACGCGATGGTCGAGCGCGGCTGGGGCCGCGTGATCAACGTCTCGAGCGTGAACGGCCAGAAGGGCGCCTTCGGCCAGACCAACTACGCGGCCGCCAAGGCGGGCATGCACGGGTTCACCAAGTCGCTCGCGCTGGAAGTCGCGAGGAAGGGCGTCACCGTGAACACCATCTCCCCGGGCTACATCGGGACCCAGATGGTGATGGCCATCCCGAAGGAAGTGCTCGACACGAAGATCATCCCGCAGATTCCGCTGGGGCGCCTCGGCAAGCCCGAGGAAGTGGCGGGCCTGTGCGCCTACCTCGCCTCCGACGAGGCGGCCTTCATCACCGGGGCCAACATCTCGATCAACGGCGGGCAGCACATGTTCTGAGAGGCGGGCCGCGGCCGGCGAAAAGGGCGCCCCCGGGCGCCCTTTTTCATGCCGGCAAGGCCGCGCTAGGGCTTCGCGGGCTGGAAGTCGGGATCCCCCGTCTGCCAGAGGAGGAACGCGTAGGTGTCGGCGGTCTGCTTCTGGCGCTGCAGCTTCGTGTCGCCGATGCCGTGGCCGCTGTCGTAGTCGAGGTTGAGGAGCACGGGCTTGCCGGAGGAGGTCGCCGCCATCAGGCGCGCCGCCATCTTGGTCGACTGCCAGACGGCCACGCGCGGGTCGTTGACCCCGTGCGTGAGCATCACGGCGGGATAGGCGGTGCCCGCCTTGACGTGGTGATAGCTGCTCATGGCGAGGATCGCGCGGAACTCGTCCTCCTTCTTCACGGTGCCGAATTCCGGGACGTTGAGCACGCCGTTGGCCTCCGTCTCGGCGCGCACGGCGTCGAGGAGGCCGACCGCGGGAATCGCGGCGGCGAAGAGGTCGGGGCGCTCGGTGAGCGCGCGCCCGATGAGGATGCCGCCGGCGCTGCCGCCGAGGATGCCCAGCTTCGCCGGGCTCGTGTACTTCTGCGCGACGAGGTACTCGGCGCACGCGATGAAGTCCTTCCAGGTGTTGGGCTTGGTCGCCTTGAAGCCGGCCTTGTGCCAGTCCTTGCCGTAGACGCCGCTGCCGCGCACGTTGGCCACCGCGAACACGCCGCCCCTTTCCAGCCACGCGAGGCGGCGCGGGTTGAATCCCGGCTCCTCGGTGATGCCGTAGGCGCCGTAGCCGTAGAGGAGGGTGGGGTTGGCTGCCGTCGAGCTTCACGCCCTTCTTGTGCATGATCGACAGGGGCACGAGCGCGCCGTCGTGGCTCTTCACCTTCACCTCGGTGGTCGTGAGGTCCGTCGGCGCGCCGAATTTCCCGAGCGGCTGCAGGCCCGTGTTGGTCGCCTTGCCGGCGCCGTCGACGGCGAAGATCTCGGTCGCGCGCGTCCAGGCGCTCAGGGCGACCATCGCCCCGTCCGTGGCGGCGTTGACGGACAGCGAGGCTCGCGGCGCCGTCGACCGGGAAGCGGACCTCGGTCGCGCTGCCCGCGCCCCAGGCGAGGCGCTTGAGGCGCTTCACCGCCCCGTCGCGGGCCTCGAAGTAGAGTCCGTCGCGGGCGGCGGCGACCTCGAAGATCACCTCGTCCGAGGGCGCCACGACGGTGGCGGCCGACTTGAGGTCGGGCTTCGCGAGGCCCGTGCGCACCACCGAGAAGCGCGGGCTCGCCGCGTAGGTCATGAGGTAGATGTCGTCGCCCTTCACCGCGAAGCTGGTCACCTTGTCCGCGACGCCGCAGATCTTCGCCCAGGGCGTGCCGGGCTTGCCCACGGTCTCGAGGGGCGCGGCGTAGAGCGTGACCTCGCGCTCGACGTCGGCGACGACCATCGCCACCGCGTGGCGCGAGCCGGGCGTGACGATCACGAACGCCTGCTCCGTCGGGGACACCGGCACGCGCGGCGAGACCCCGGGGCCCAGGACGAGCGTGTCCCTGGCCGCGTCGGTCGCGAGCGTGTGGCGCCACAGGCGCATGTTCTTGTAGCGCTCCGTGGCGGGCGCGCCCGGGGGCGTCTTCTGCAGGCGCAGGTGGAAGAACGACTTGCCGTCGGGCATCCAGCTGATTCCCGCGTAGGCCCCGGCATACTCCGCGCGGTCGATGGGCTCGCCGACGCGCTTGCCGGTGGCGGTCTCGATCACGGTGAGGACCGCCTCCTCGGAACCCGAGGCCGACACGCCGAGCGCGACGTGGCTGCCGTCCGGAGACGGGAACCAGTAGTTGATGGCGTGGGGCTTGCCGGTCCGGCGCTGCCAGTCGTCCGGGTCGGCCACGAGGGATTCCTTCCCGTCCGCCCGGCGCACGTAGAGCTTGAAGGTGTTGTCCGACGCGCCGCGGCGCGTGAAGAAGAGCGAGCCGTCCGGCATGCGGCGCAGGTCGGCGATGATCGTGTCCCTCGCGTTGTCGAGCTCGGCGACGCGCGCGAGGAGCGCCTCGTAGCCCTTCAGGCCGCGCAACGCGGCGTGGGCCTGGTCCGCGTGCGCCTTCATCCAGGAGGCGACCTGCGGATCCTTCACGCGCTCGAGGGCGCGGTAGGGGTCGTCGACCACGGTGCCGAAGAAGGTCTCCGGGACGTTCTTCGGGGGAAACACGGGCAGCGGCTGGGCAACGGCCGCGCAGGCGGCGAGCGCCGCGCCTGCGGCAAGGAAGCGGGTGGGGATCTTCAAGCAAACCTCCGGTGGGCGAAGGGCCCCTCGTGGGGGCCCGGGTCGCGGGTTACTTCTTCGCGGCCTGGAAGTCCGGGTGGCCGGTCTGCCAGAAGATGAACGCGTAGATGTCGGTGGTGTCGCGCTGGCGCTGCAGCTTCGTCGCGCCGATGCCGTGGCCGGCGTCGTAGTCGAGGTCGAGGAGCACGGGCTTGCCCGAGGACGTGGCGGCCAGCAGGCGCGCGGCGAACTTCGAGGACTGCCACACGTCGACGCGCGGGTCGTTCACGCCGTGGATCAGCAGCACGGCGGGGTAGGCCGTCCCGTCCTTCACGTGGTGGTAGCTGCTCATGGCGAGGAGCGCCCGGAACTCGTCCTCCTTCTTGACCGTGCCGAACTCCGGCACGTTGGGCGCGCCGTTCGCGGTGGTCTCGAACCGCACCATGTCCATCACGCCCACGGCGGGAACGACCGCCGCGAAGAGGTCGGGACGCTCGGTCATGGCCCGGCCGACGAGGATGCCGCCGGCGCTGCCGCCGAGGATGCCCAGCTTCGCCTTGCTCGTGTACTTCTGCGCGACGAGGTACTCGGCGCAGGCGATGAAGTCCTTCCAGGTGTTGGGCTTGGTCGCCTTGTAGCCGGCCTTGTACCACTCCTGGCCGTAGACGCCGCTGCCGCGCACGTTGGCCACGGCGTAGACGCCGCCCTTTTCCAGCCACGCGAGCCTCGCCGCGCGGAAGCCCGGCTCCTCGGTGATGCCGTACGAGCCATAGCCGTAGAGGAGCGTGGGATTGGTGCCGTCGAGCTTCACGCCCTTCTTGTGGATGATCGACAGGGGCACCATCGCGCCGTCGTGGCTCCTGACCTTGACCTCGGAGGCGACCAGGTCGGAGGGCGCGTCGAAGGGCCCCAGGGGCTGCAGCCCGGTGTTGACGGCCTTGCCCGCCGCGTCGACCGCGTAGATCTCGCGCGCCCGGGTCCAGGCCGCGAGGCCCACGATGGCGCCGTCGACCTCGGTGGAGGCGCTCATGATGCTGGCGGCCCCCTCCAGGGGAAGCTTCACGTCGGTCGCGGCGGCGGCGCCCCACGCGAGGCGCTTGAGCTTCTTGACCGCGCCGTCGCGCGACTCGAGGTACAGGCCGTCGCGGGCCGCGGCCATCTCGAAGATCACCTGGTCGGAGGCGGCGATGACCGTCGCGGCCTTCCCGAGGTCCGGCGCGGCGAGGCTGGTGCGGATCACGGAGAAGCGCGGGCTGTCGCGGTGCGTGAGCAGGTAGATGTCGTCGCCCTTCAGCGCGTAGCCGGTGACCTTGTCGGCGAAGTCGCAGATCTTCACCCACGGCGTGCCGGGCTTGCCGACGGCGGCGAGCGGCGCCGCATAGAGCGCGATCTCGCGCTGCACGCCGGCGACCACGCCGGTGATCGCGTATTTCGACGTCGTCGTGGCGGACACGAAGGGGAAGTCCGTGGTCCGGACCGCCACCTGCTCGAAGAGGCCCGGGCCGGCGACGGCGACGTCCCTGGCGGGATCCGTCCCGACGACGTGCAGCCAGTTGCGGCCGTTCTTGTACTTGTCCGTCACCGGCATGCCGGGCTTCATCTCCTGCTGGCGCAGGTAGAAGAAGGACTTCGAGTCCGGCCGCCAGCTGATGTTGGGGTACTGCGCGCGGTCGATGGGCCCGCTCACGCGCTTGCCCGTGGCGGTCTCGATCACGTGGATCGAGGCGTCCTCGGAGCCGGCGGCGGAGATGCCGTAGGCGACGAGGCGGCTGTCGGGGGAGGCCACGAAATAGTTGATGGCGTGCGGCTTGCCGGTCTCCTTCTGCCAGGTGTCGGGGTCGACGAGGAGCTTCTCCTTGCCGTCCGGGCCCCGGTGGTAGAGCTTGAGCGTGTTGTCCTTGGCGCCGCGGCGCGTGAAGAAGAGGTGGCCGCCGGTCTCGCGGGAGACGCTGCCCACCACGGCCGACGTCGCGTCGTCGAGCTCGGCGATGCGCGCCTTGAGCCTGGCGTAGCCCGGGAGCCCGTCGAGCGTCTTGCGGGCGTGGTCCGCGTGCGCCTTCATCCACGAGGCCACCGCGGGATCCTTCAGGTTCTCGAGGGCGCGGTACGGGTCGTCCACGACGGTGCCGTAGAGGGTCTCGGGCACGTTCTTCGGCGGGAAGGCCGGGAGCGTCTGGGCGATCGAAGCGAGGGAGACGGCGGCCGCGCAGGCGGCGAGGAAGCGGAAGGGGAGAGCCAAGCGAACCTCCGGGAGACTGGGGGTGCCCCTCGTGGGGGCGAGGGCGCGAAGTCTAGCAGGCCGGGCCCGCGGTCCGCTCGGGACGGGAACAAAAAGTAACAGGGCGCCCCGCGGGGCGCCCTGGCGTCGCCGGAGGCGCTTCGCCTCAGGCGTACATGTGCAGCCCGCCGTTCACCGAGAGGTTGGTGCCGGTGATGTAGGCGGCGTTGTCGGAGGCCAGGAAGGCCACGCTCTCGGCCACCTCGACGGGCATCGCGAGGCGCCCGGCGGGGATCTGGGCGACGATCTGCTTCCTCACGTCCTCGCGGATGGCGGCGACCATCTCGGTCTCCACGTAGCCCGGCGAGATCGCGTTCACGGTGACGCCCTTCTTCACCACCTCCTGCGCGAGCGCCTTGGTGAAGCCGAGGATGCCCGCCTTGGCGGCGGAATAGTTGGTCTGCCCGAACTGCCCGCGGATCGCGTTGACCGACGAGATGTTGATGATGCGGCCCCAGCCGCGGTCGCACATGCTGTCGATCACGTGGCGCGTCACGTTGAAGACGCTCGTGAGGTTGGTCTCGATGACCAGGTGCCACTGCTCGGGCGTCATCTTGCGGAAGGTCGAGTCGCGCGTGATCCCGGCGCAGTTCACCAGGATGTCCACGGGGCCGTGGTCCTTCACGATTCCCGCGACCATCTCGCCCATGGCGTCGTAGTCGGAGACGTCGCCGAAGGCGAGCGCCGTGCTGCCGCCGTTGAGCCCGGCCGCGGCCATGTTGGCGAGGTACTTGGTCTCGGTGCCGGGGATGGCGTAGTTGGCCACCACGAAGTGGCCCTGCTGCGCCAGCTTCTTGCAGATGGCGCTGCCGATGCCGCCGACGCCGCCGGTTACGAGTGCGATCTTCTTGTCCATGGAGCTGCCTTCCTTGTTGCCGGGGCCGGTGCGCACTGGCCCTCGCTAAAAAAAAACCCCAGGGATGAGCCTGGGGTTGGAACCTTTATCCAAATTGGAGAATTTGCGATAAAGGAGGAGGAGACGATGGCGGGAACTTCGTCCCGCGCTACCGGCGCGCCTTCGGCGCCGTGGCGGCCTTCACGCCCGCGTCGGTGAAGCTCGCGGCGTGGCGGGCGGCCTTGGTGAACGAGTCGAACGCGGTCGTGGCGGCGGCGAGCGAGGACTTCATCGCCGCGACGGCGACGTCGCTGCCGGCCGGCGCCGACTTGGCGGCCTGGTCGACGGTTTCGGTGATGGTGCGCTGCAGCTCCGCGAGGCGCTCCTCGGCGAGCTTGGAGAGTTCGGCCTGGGCATCCGAGGCGACCTCGTAGAGGCTGCGGGAGTACTCCAGCCACTGGCTCATGGCGGTCTCGGCGGCCTTGGTGCGCAGCGCCAGGAGCTGCTGCACGTCCTGGGTGCCGGCGGCCGCGCGCGCGCTGCGCGTCGCATCGCCCAGGGCGGATTTCGCGAAGCCCAGCTGCAGGGCGAACAGGCGCTCGGCGCTGTCCAGCGAAAGCTTCGACAGGCGGGCGGCGGAAAGCACCGCGGTGTTGTTCAGTTCGTTCATCTGCTCGGCGAGGTTCACCATGGTCGTCGAATCCTATGCGAGGGGGGCGCCCGGAAATTGTGCGCCGCAACAATTGCCATTCTAGGAAGGTGACGGGGCCCTGTCAAGGCGATATTATTGCGCTGCACCAATCGCCCGCCCCCCGCGCCGCCGCAAACTCGTAAAATGTAATAAAATGAAGCACTTGGTACGGTTCCGGTGGCGCAAGCACCGGCGCCGCACAAACGCCGATTGATGTAGCGCAACATCTGCCGAGGAACCCGCCATGGCTTCGCCCCGCATCATCAAGAAATACCCGAACCGCCGGCTCTACGACACCGAGACCTCGACCTACATCACGCTCGCGGAGGTGAAGGACCTGGTGCTGCAGTACCGGGAATTCCAGGTGCAGGACGCGAAGACGGGCGACGACCTCACGCGCGCGATCCTGCTGCAGATCATCCTGGAGGAGGAGTCGGGCGGGGTGCCGATGTTCTCCACCGACATGCTCGCGAACATCATCCGCTACTACGGGCACTCCATGCAGGGGCTCATGGGCTCCTACCTCGAGCGCTCGATCCACGCGTTCCACGAGGCGCAGAAGCGCTTCCAGGAGCAGGCGCAGGTCCTCATCCCGAAGGTGCCCGCCGACGCCTTCACCAACCTGATGGGCGGCCAGCCGATTCCCCAGGTGATGGGCGGCTACCTCGAGAAGGGCGCGAAGGCGGTGATCGACATGCAGGACGAGCTGCGCAACCAGGCCCTGAAGCTCTTCTCCGGCTTCCCCTACTCGGCCGGGCCGGGCGGCGAGGCGCCGCCCCCCGAGGCGGCGGCCGAGAAGCCGAAGCGCGCCCCGCGCGCGGCGGCGCGCAAGCCGCGCGCGAAGAAGAAGTAGCCCGGGCCTTGGCGTCGCGTTCCCGCAAGGCCCCGGCGCCCGCGCGCGCGCCGCGCGTGGGCTTCGTTTCCCTGGGGTGCCCGAAGGCGCTCGTCGACTCCGAGTCCATCCTCACCCAGCTTCGCGCCGAGGGCTACGACATCGCGCCCTCCTACGAGGGCTCGGACCTCGTGGTGGTGAACACCTGCGGATTCATCGACGCGGCCGTCGAGGAGTCGCTGGACGCCATCGGCGAGGCGCTCGCCGCCAACGGCAAGGTGATCGTCACCGGCTGCCTCGGCGCCAAGGGCGACGTCGTCCGCGAGGCCCATCCCCGGGTGCTCGCCGTGACGGGGCCGCACGCCACGCCGGAGGTGATGGCCGCGGTGCACGCGCACCTGCCGAGGCCCCACGACCCGTACACCGACCTCGTGCCGCCGCAGGGCATCCGCCTCACGCCCCGCCACTACGCCTACCTCAAGATCTCCGAGGGCTGCAACCACCGCTGCACCTTCTGCATCATCCCGTCGATGCGCGGGGACCTCGTGAGCCGCCCGGTGGGCGAGGTCATGAAGGAAGCCGAGAGCCTCGTGAAGGCCGGGGTGAAGGAACTCCTCGTCATCTCCCAGGACACGAGCGCCTACGGCGTGGACGTGAAGTACCGCACGGGGTTCTGGGGCGGCAAGCCGCTGCGCACGCGCATGACCGAGCTCTGCGGCGCGCTGGGCGGGCTGGGCGCCTGGGTGCGGCTGCACTACGTCTACCCGTACCCGCACGTGGACGAGGTGATCCCCCTCATGGCCGAGGGGAAGATCCTTCCCTACCTCGACGTGCCGTTCCAGCACGCGAGCCCGCGCATCCTGAAGCTCATGAAGCGGCCGGCGGCGAGCGAGCGCAACCTCGAGCGCATCCGCGCGTGGCGCGCCGCGTGCCCGGACCTCGCGATCCGCTCCACCTTCATCGTCGGCTTTCCCGGCGAGACCGAGGCCGAGTTCGAGGAGCTGCTCGATTTCCTTCGCGAGGCGAAGCTCGACCGGGTGGGCTGCTTCGCCTACTCGCCGGTGGAGGGGGCGAAGGCCAACGAGCTGCCCGGCGCCGTGGCCGAGGAGGTGAAGCAGGAGCGCCTCGCCCGGTTCATGGCCGTGCAGGCCGCCGTGAGCCGCGAGCGGCTCGCCGCGAAGGTGGGGCGCGTGATCGACGTGCTCGTCGACGATGTCGAGGGCGCGGTGGCCATCGCCCGGAGCAGCGCGGACGCGCCCGAGATCGACGGCGTGGTCCGCGTGAAGGGCGCGAAGGGCGCCAGGCCCGGGGAGTTCCTGCGCGTGCGCGTGCGGGGCGCCACCGAGCACGACCTCGAGGCCGTTCCGGCCTGATCGACCGCGGCGCGCCTCGCCGGCGCGAGCCCGGGTCAGTGCCCCAGCACCGTCCGCACCGCGGCCACGAGCGCGGAGGCCGTGATCGGCTTGGCGATGTAGCCGTCGGCGCCGGCCTGCAGGCCGCGCACGATGTCGACCTGGGCGGCGTGGGCCGTGAAAAGGACCACCGGCGTGTCGAAGAGGCGCTTGTGCCGGCGGATGCGGTGCAGGAATTCCAGGCCGCTCATTTCCGGCATCTCCACGTCGAGCAGCAGCATCTCCGGCGCGCCCACCCGCGACATGAGGCGGGCCGCCTCGCGCGGGTTCAGCGCGACGACCGTCTGGTAGCCCGCCTTGCGCAGGACATGGGCCGCGAGCTCGGCCGTCGGGGCGTCGTCGTCCACGATCATCACGACGTGGTTGGACGGGCTCCCGGCCCGGGGGCGGACCAGCACGACGTGGAATCCCTCCTCGCCGAGCGCGTTCGCGCCGATGAGCGCGTTTTCGTCCTGTTCCCGCGTGGGGGGCGGTGCCGGCGGATCGGCGGGCCCCTCGACCAGCGACGTGAAGTCGAGGTCGTAGGGGTCCTCCGGATGGGCGGGAGCGGGAGTGAGCGTGCCGGACATGCGTGGCCCCGATGCCAGTGGCGGCCGCGTCCGGGGGGCGGCCCTCGGCTACTCGCGGGTGAGCTTGCCGTCGACGACCTTGATCTTGTCGCCCACGCGGTACGCCGTTTCCTTGGAGAAGTTGAAGGTCCGGGACTTCCCGTCCTCCATCTTCACGATCACCTGGTAGGTGGTGGTCGTCTTCTGGTTCTTCTCGACCTGGTGCCCCGCGTAGGCGCCCGCGCCCGCGCCGACGATCGTGGCGGCGGTGTTGCCGCGGCCGCTGCCGATCTGGTGGCCGATCACGCCGCCCAGCACGCCGCCGGCCACGGCGCCGACGCCGGAGCCTTCCCCTTCCTTCTTGACGGTCTTCACGTCGGTGACGGTGCCGCAGTTGTCGCACTTGGCCTCGGCGGACGGGGCGAAGGCGAAGGCGGCGGCGAAGAGGGCCGTCGCCGCGGCGACGGACAGGCGGAAGCGGGTGGTGCTCATGGTCTTTTCCTCCAGGGGCCCGTGTCAGGGTTTCAGAGGGAAATTTTAGCACGGCGACGCGCCGTTTCCCGCGGCGCCACGCCCCGGCGCGCTAGGCCGAGAGGACCGTCTTCACGGCCGCGACCAGGGCCGCGCCGGCGATGGGCTTCGCGATGTAGCCGTCGGCGCCCGCGAGCAGCCCGCGAACGACGTGGCGCCGCTCGCTGTGGGCCGTGAAGAGGATCACGGGCGTGTCCTTGAGGCGCTTGTTGGCGCGCATGCGCGCCAGGAAGTCGAACCCGTTCATGCCGGGCATCTCCACGTCCAGCAGCACGAGCGCCGGGGGCCCGAGCCGCGACATGTGGCGCGCCGCGTCGCGCGGATTGCCCACGACCGCGGCCTGGAAGCCGGCGCGCCGCAGCACGCGGGCGGCCAGCTCGCCCGTGGCCAGGTCGTCGTCGACCACGAGCACGACCTGCGTGGACGGGTCCGCGGCCGCCTGGCCCGAGCGGCGCGCGGCGATGAGGTGGAAGCCGTCGGTCCCGAGCGCGCGCGAGCCGATGAGCGCCTCCTCCTCCTCGACGGGCGTCGGCGTTTCGCGCAGCACGGGCGGCGCGGCCTGCTCCTCGACCAGGTCGGTGAAGTCGAGGCTCGACGGATCCGGCGTGCTCATGCGCCGCCTTCCTTCGGCCCGTAGTGGTCGACCCACATCTGCGTGATCTGGCGACCGAGCTTCAGCGGGTCGAAGGGCTTGGGGAGCGTGCCGATGGCGCCGGCCGTCTTGTAGCGCTCGAGGTCGTTCGCGTTGAGGAGCGCGGTGAAGAAGATGGCGGGCGCCTGGATGCCCGCGGCCCGCAGCCGGCCGAGCAGGGTCATCCCGTCCATGCCGGGCATGTTCATGTCGATGAGCAGGACTTCCGGGTCGAAGCCCGGCGCGGCGGCGAGCGCCTCGTCGCCGGACGCGCAGCTGCACACCGAGAACCCGCCGATCTTGCCGAGGGCCAGCTTGACGATGCCGCGGATGTCGACCTGGTCGTCGACATGGAGAATCCGCTTGAAGGGAGCCTGGGGCATGGCGCTATCTTGCCACCGGTGCTTCCGGCAGGTCGAACCAAAATATCGTGCCGCCCCCGGGCGCGTCGTCGAAGCCGATGGTGCCCCCGAGGCGGGTGACGATCTCGTGGCTGATGGCGAGTCCCAGCCCGGAGCCGCCCGTGGACCGGCTGTCGCCGGTTTCGGCCTGCGAGAAGGGCTGGAAGACGCGCGAGCGGAAGTTCGCCGGGATGCCGCGCCCGCGGTCGCGCACCTGCGTGCGGACGCGGCCGCCGGCGAGGAGCCGCGCGCCCACGGACACGACGCCGCCGGCCGGCGAGAACTTGGCCGCGTTGAGGATCAGGTTCGCGAGCACCTGCGACAGGCGGTCGGAGTCGCCGCAGCACGCGCAGGTCCTCGACCGGCTCCAGCTCGAACGAGACGTCGAACTGCTGCATCAGGCCGCGGCTCGCCTCGACGGCTTCCCGCAGGGTCGCCCGCCAGTCGAGCGGCTCGACGCGGAAATCGACGTGGCCGGCCGACATCTTCTCGATGTCGAGGAGGTCGTTCACGAGCCGCCAGAGGCGGTCGGAATTCTGCAGGGCGATGTCCACGAGCGACCTCGCCTCGGCCGGCAGCTCCCCGACCACGCCCCCGGCGAGCAGGCCCAGCGAGCCGCGCATGGCGGTGAGCGGCGTGCGCAGCTCGTGGCTCACGACCGACACGAAGTGGTCCTTCATGCGGTCGGCCTCCTTCAGGCGCGTGACGTCGATCCCGAGGACGATCACGCCCTCGACCTCGCCGTCGCCGCCGCGCAGCGGCCAGAGCAGCACGTCGAGGTCGACCATGCGCACGCCGCCGGGCCCGGCGCGCTGCGTCGAATAGTGCGCGGGCTTGCCGGCGAGCGCCTGGGCGAGATGCGGCTCGACCTCGGCGAAGCGGTCCTTGCCCAGGATGTCGCGGATCATCCGGCCGCTGATCTCGTAGGCCGGCAGGCCGACCAGCTCGGCGTACGCCTTGTTGTGGATGACGGCGCGCTGGTCGCGGCTCACGAACACGATGGCGGCCGGCATGAACTCGACGAGCTGGCGCAGCTGCAGCTCGCTCTTGCGCAGCCGCTGCTCGGCGAGCTTGCGGTCGGTGATGATCCTGGCCAGTCCCCGGTAGCCGCGGAACCGGCCCTTGCTCGTCCGTCACGGGCACGGCGCCGACCGAGAGCCACGATTCGCGGCCGTCGGGCATCACCTGCCGGATCTCCAGGTCGCGGAACGGCCGGCGCTCCTCGAGGACGCCGCGATGCGCGCCCCAGTCGGCCTCGGTGAGCTCGGGCGCATCCAGCGCGGGCCGCGGCAGGATCGAGTCGCGCCCGCGCGTCCACGCCGGGGCGGACCAGGTGACGAGGTGGAAGTGCTCGTCCTGCTCCCAGTACATGTCCGAGGACAGCTCGGTGAGCGCGCGGAACCGCGCCTCGCTTTCCGCGAGGGACCTCTCCGCGCGCTTTCCCGCCGTGATGTCGGCGTTCGTGCCGCTCGCGCGCGCCGCCCGTCCCTGCGCGTCGCGGGCGGTCACCTTGCCGCGGCAGCGGATCCAGCGCCAGGTCGTGCCGTCGACGCAGCGGACGCGGAATTCCGTGTCGAACTGGCCCGCGGTGCCCTTGAGCGCTTCCGTGCCGGCCTTCCGCACCCGCTCGAGGTCGTCGGGGTGGACGAGCGCCAGCAGCTCGGCGATGGCGAGACCTGCGATTCCCCGGGACGGTCGCCGAGCATCTCCTTCCAGTTGCTGTTGAGCCACACGGAGTCGCCGGCGATGTCCCAGTCCCAGATGGTGAGGGACGATCCCTCGAGGGCGTTGCGCACGCGGTCGCGTTCGCGCGCGAGCGTCGGCGAGGGCGCGGTCGAGGGCGATGCGCCGGCGCCGAAGCATCGCCAGGACCACGCCCAGCAGGATCGCGGCGATCGGGCAGGATCGCGAGGAGGAAAGCGTCGACGAAGGGGATCGACAGGCCGGCCACGGGCGCCTAGGAGCCGCCGGAATCGAGGTCGGGAATCGCGGCCCGCAGACGGGGAGCGAGGCCGCGCGCGGCCTCGAGGTCGCCGCGCGCGGCGGCCTCCTCGATGCGGGCGCCGATCCGCCCGGCCTCGGGAAACCCGAAGGGGGCGGACGGAGCCGTGGAAGACGTGGCCCACGGCGCGGACGGTGGCGAGGTCGCCGGCGGCGAGCGCCTCGTCGAGCCGCGCGAGGTCCGCGCGCCGCGACGCGAGGAAGAGGCCCGCGAGCTCCCGCACGTCGTCGGCGATGTCGACCTTCGCGCTCGTCGGGTTCGCGCGGGTCCATGGTCGCGTCTGCGCCCGGGCCGGTCAGCCCGCGTCGGCGGACTTGAGCTGCGGGAAGAGGATCACGTCGCGGATCGACGGGCTGTCGGTGAAGAGCATCGCGAGGCGGTCGATGCCGATGCCTTCGCCGGCCGTCGGCGGAAGCCCGTACTCGAGGGCGCGGACGTAGTCGGCGTCGAAGTACATCGCCTCCTCGTCGCCCGCTTCCTTCGCGCGCGCCTGCTCCGCGAAGCGGGCGGCCTGGTCCTCGGGGTCGTTCAGCTCGGAGAATCCGTTGGCCATCTCGCGGCCGGTGATGAAGAGCTCGAAGCGGTCGGTGACCGCGGGGTTCGCGTCGCTGGCGCGGGCGAGCGGCGAGACGTCCGTCGGGTGCGCCACGATGAAGGTCGGCTGCACGAGCTTCGATTCCGTGGTGGCCTCGAAGAGCTTCAGCTGCAGGAGCCCCACGCCGTCGGTGGGGAACACCTCGACCTCGAAGGGGCCGAGCGCGGCCTTGAGGTACTCGGGCTTCGCGAGCTCCGCGAGGGCGTACCTCGGGTTGTACTTGGCGATCGCCTCGGCCATGGTGAGCCGGTCGAAGGGGCGCGCGAGGTCGATCGTCGCGCCCTGGTAGGGGAGGGTGGTCGTGCCCACGACCTTCTGCGCGCACTCGCGCAGCAGCGCCTCGGTGAGGTCCATCAGGTAGTTGTAGTCCCGGTAGGCCTCGTAGAACTCGATCATCGTGAACTCGGGGTTGTGGCGCGTGCTGATCCCCTCGTTCCTGAAGTTGCGGTTGATCTCGAAGACCTTCTCCAGCCCGCCCACCGTGAGGCGCTTGAGGTAGAGCTCCGGCGCGATGCGCAGGAACATGTCCATGTCGAGCGCGTTGTGGTGCGTCGTGAACGGCTTGGCCGCCGCGCCCCCGGGGATGGGATGCAGCATGGGCGTCTCGACCTCGAGGTAGCCGCGCGCCACGAAGAACTCGCGGATCGACTGCACCAGCCTCGAGCGCTTGATGAAGGTGTCGCGCGACTCCGGGTTCACGATGAGGTCGACGTGGCGGTTGCGGTAGCGCGCCTCCATGTCGGCCAGCCCGTGGAACTTGTCGGGCAGCGGGCGCAGCGACTTCGCGAGCAGCCGGATCGAGCTCACCTGGATCGTGAGCTCGCCCGTCCTGGTGCGGAAGAGCGTTCCCTCGGCGCCGACGATGTCGCCCAGGTCCCAGTGCTTGAAGTCCTCGTAGGCCTCGGGGCCCAGGGCGTCGGCCTTCACGTAGACCTGGATGCGCCCGCTCATGTCCTGGAGGGTCGCGAAGGAGGCCTTGCCCATGAGGCGCTTCAGCATCATCCGGCCGGCCACGCAGGCGCGCGGCGGCGGCGGCCTCGAGGTCCTCCTTGGTGGCCGCGCCGTGGGCGGCGTGCAGGTCGGCGGCCAGGTGCTCGCGCGAGAAGTCGTTGGGGAAGGCGTTTCCCTTCTCGCGCAGGCGGGCGAGCTTGGCGCGCCGCTCCGCGATGATCTGGTTCTCGTCCTGGGGCGGCGGCGCGGCCGCCTGGGTGTCGGGGTTGTTCATTGGGCCGGGACCTTGTTGCGGGAGAGATCCATGATCATGCGCGCCGCGAGGTACAGGCGCGGCGCGATGCTCGGGATGGAGATGTATTCCGCGTTGTTGGAGTGGGCGCCGAAGCCCTGCACGCCGAAGCGCTCGATCACCGGCGACTTGGTGGCCAGCGCCGCGAAGGCGGCGTCGGTGCCGCCGCCGGCGACCTGGTCGTCCACGACGAGGTCCTTGCCGATCTCCTTGTAGACCGCCTTGGCGTGGCGCCCCATGGCGAGCGAGGCGGGCGGCGCCTCGAGCGGCGGGCGGCGGCGCTCGAACAGCATCTCGACCTTCGCCTCGGGAATGAGCTGGTTCCTCGCCTTCTCGCGCACCGTCTTCTCGATGCCGTCGAAGTCCGCCACCCGCACGCACGCGGATGTCGGCCTGGGCCTCCGCCTCGGGCGGGATCACGTTGCGGTTCATGCCCGCCTTCGCCATCGTCCAGTTGAGCTTGAGGCCGGTGGCGGGCTCCGACAGGTCCTTCATCTGCAGGATCTGGTGGGCGAGCTCGGTGAGGGCGTTGATGCCGAGGTGCGGGGAGGAGCCGGCGTGGGAGGCGCGGCCCTTCACCCGCAGCGTCACGCGAGGCGATGCCCGCCGTCGCGAGCGAGAGCTTGTCCTCGCTGACGGGCACGCCCTCGAAGGACATCGTGGCGTCGTGCTCGGCGCCCAGGCGCGTGATGAGGGCCCGGTGGCCCGGCGAGCTGATCTCCTCGTCGCCGTTCACCAGCACGGTGAGCGTGCCGTACTCGTCGAAGGCGATGTCCTTCAGGATGGCGACCGTGTGCAGGATCGTCGCGATGCCCTGCTTGTCGTCGGCGATGCCCAGGCCGTAGGCGCGGTCGCCGTCGATGCGGAAGGGCTGCTGCGCGCCCATGCCCTTGCGGTAGACGGTGTCCATGTGGGCGATCAGGAGGATCTTCTTCGTGCCCTTGCCCTTGAAGGTGGCGCGCACCGCCCGGCCGATCTGCTCGGGCGTGTCCTCCATGCGGTAGACGTCGGCCGCCTCCACGAGCTCGACCTCCCCGCCCGAGGGCCTTGAGCCGCGCGGCCACGAGGTCCGCGAGCTGGTCGAGGCCCTCCTTGTCGCGGCTGCCGGACTCGATGGCCACGAGGTCGCTGCGCCGTGTCGAGGAACGGCTGCGACGTGCGCCCTTGGCGCGGGCGAGCACGGCCTCGTCGGGCTGGGCGCAGGCGCGGCCAGGCGAAGCGGCGAGCGAGGAGGGCGGCGAGGATGCGCGGAGAGGGGCGTTCATTGTCAGACTCCTTGCTTGAGGCTGGCGGCGATGAAATCGTCGAGGTCGCCGTCGAGCACGGCCTGCGTGTTGCCCACCTCGTGGTTGGTGCGCAGGTCCTTGATGCGCGACTGGTCGAGCACGTAGGAGCGGATCTGGTGGCCCCAGCCGATGTCGGTCTTGGTGTCCTCCAGCGCCTGCTTCTGCTCGTTCCGCTTGCGCAGCTCCAGCTCGTAGAGCTTCGCCTTCAGCATCGCCATGGCCTCGGCGCGGTTCCTGTGCTGCGAGCGGTCGTTCTGCGAGGAGACCACGGTGTTGGTCGGCAGGTGCGTGATGCGCACGGCGGAATCGGTCTTGTTCACGTGCTGGCCGCCGGCGCCCGAGGCGCGGTAGGTGTCGATGCGCAGGTCCGCCGGGTTGATGTCGATCTCGATGGAGTCGTCGACCTCGGGGTAGACGAACACGCTCGCGAACGAGGTGTGGCGGCGCGCGTTGGAGTCGAAGGGCGACTTCCGCACCAGCCGGTGGATGCCGGTCTCGGTGCGCAGGTACCCGTAGGCGTAGGGGCCGTTCACCTTGATCGAGGCGTTCTTCAGGCCCGCCACCTCGCCGTCGTTCTCCTCGAGCACCTCCACCTTGTAGCCCTTCTTGTCGCAGTACTTGAGGTACATGCGCAGCAGCATCTGCGCCCAGTCCTGCGCTTCCGTCCCGCCCTGGCCCGCGTTGATGTCCACGAAGCAGCTGTTGGGGTCCATGGGGTTGGAGAACATGCGCCGGAACTCGAGCCCGGCCACGAGCTTCTCGATGGCGGCGGCGTCGGTGCGCACGGCCGCGAGCGTCGCGTCGTCGCCCTCCGCCTTCGCGAGGCCGAAGAGCTCCGTCGAGTCCCTGAGGCTGGATTCGACCTGCTCGATCACGTTCACGATGCCCTCGAGGGCGGCGCGCTCCTTGCCCAGCTCCTGCGCGCGGGCGGCGTCGTCCCAGACGCGCGGGTCCTCGAGGATCCTGCTGACTTCGGCTAGGCGGGTCTTCTTCGCGTCGAAGTCAAAGATACCTCCGGAGTTCTGCCGTTCGCGCGGCGAGATCCGAGAGGGCGTTTTCGATGGCGTTGAGCTGGTCGGCTTCCATGCGGGGGCGGCTTTCGGTAAACCGCGAATTATACAGCCGCAGTGTCAGGCACGGGTGTCTGCACACATGTCTGCACCGTGTCTGACACCGGACCAGTGGTCGACGACGAGCTGGAGGGTCTCGGTGCCGTTGAATTCGTTGACGTCGAGGCGGTAGACGGCGTCGATCCCGGCCGGGAAGGGTCCCGGCTCGCCGAAGCGGATGGCGGGGAGCCGCCGCCCGCCCAGCCCCAGCGTGAGGCGGCAGTGCTTGCCGCCCGACCACACGCTGGCCCTCGACCGCGAAGCGCCCGGAGAAGCGCGGCTCCGGGAAGCCCTGGCCCCACACGTGCCGGCGGAGCTCGCGGGCGAAGTCGAAGCTGACGTCCCCGGGCCCCAGCTCGCCGTCGGTCTCGATGCGCTGCTCGAGGTCGGCCGGGGAGAGCAGCTCGCGGGCGACCGACTCGAAGGCCGCGCCGAATTCCTCCAGGCGCCCGGCGTGGAGCGTGGCGCCCGCCGCCGCGGCGTGGCCGCCGAAGCGCTCGATCACGCCCGGCGCGCGCTTGGCGACGAGGTCGAGCGCGTCCCGAAGGTGCAGCCCGGCGATGGAGCGCCCGGACCCCTTGAGCTTTCCGCCGGCCTCGACGGCGAAGGCGAACACGGGGCGGTGGAAGCGGTCCTTGAGCCGCGAGGCGAGGAGCCCCACGACGCCCGCGTGCCATTCCGGGCGGTGCACCGTGAGCGACCAGCCCTCGCCGGGATCGACGCCGGCGAGCATCGCGAGGGCGGACTCCTGCATGCCCGCCTCGATCTCGCGCCGCTCGCGGTTCAGGGCGTCGAGCTTCTCGGCCAGCCGAAGCGCCGTGCCGGGGTCGTCCGTCGCGAGGCACTCGATGCCGATCGTCATGTCCTCCAGGCGGCCGGCGGCGTTGAGGCGCGGGCCGACGACGAACCCCAGGTCGTAGGCGCCGGCGCGCCGCGCGTCGCGCCCTGCCGACGGCCATGAGCGCCCGGATGCCCGCGCAGGCCTCCCCCGACGCGGATGCGCGCGAGCCCCTGCGCCACGAGGATGCGGTTGTTCGCGTCGAGCTTCACGACGTCGGCCACGGTGCCCAGGGCCACCAGGTCGAGGAGGGCGGCGAGATTCGGTTCCGCCCGGCCCGCGAACGCGCCGCGCCGGCGCAGCTCCGCGCGCAGCGCCATCATCACGTAGAAGATCACGCCCACGCCCGCGAGGTTCTTGCTCGGGAACCCGCAGCCCGCCTGGTTGGGGTTCACGATGCACGCGGCCGCCGGCGTCTCGGCGCCCGGGAAGGTGGTGGTCGGTCACCAGGACGCGCATGCCGCAGGCGATTGGCCTCCGCCACGCCCTCGACGGAGGCGATGCCGTTGTCGACGGTGACGAGGAGATCCGGCGAGCGCTCGGCCGCCAGGCGCCACGATCTCCGGCGTGAGCCCGTAGCCGAAGCGGAAGCGGTCGGGGACGAGGAAGTCGACGCTCGCGCCCATCGCGCGCAGCGCGCGCAGGCCCACGGCGCAGGCGGTCGCGCCGTCGGCGTCGTAGTCGGCGACGATGAGGATGCGGCTGCCCGCGGCGATGGCGTCGGCGAGCAGCGCGGCCGCCTCGTCCACGTGGCCGAGCCGGTCCGGCGGCACGAGCCCGGGCAGGGCGGTGGCGAGCTCCGCCGCGTCGCGCACGCCGCGCGCGGCGAACAGGCGCGCGAGGCGCGGGTCCACGCCGCCCGCGACGAGCCTCGCCCGCGCTGCCTCGTCGACGATGCGCGCGACGACCTCAGGCATGGCTCGCGACGGGCCGGCTGCGGCGCAGGACTCGCCAGCGCGCGCCCGGCGTGAGGTCGAACACCGCCGTGTCGCGCCCGGCCGGCAGGACGAGCCGGATCCGCCCGAAGGCGGCCAGCGCAACGCCCAGGTCCGCGAACCAGTGCTCCTCGAGGTCCCGGGCGGCGGCGAGCCACGCCTCGACGTCGCCCCGCCGGAACGGCACCCGGAGGGCGTCCACGACGGCGAGGCACTCGCCGGATTCGCGCGACAGCAGCTGGCCGAGTCCCGCGGGCCGGGCCTGGACCGCGCAGCCGCTCGCGAGCGCGAGGCTGCGCGCGAGCGCGTCGTTCGCCGCCACCCGCGCGAAGCGCCGCGGCAGGTCCGCCGGGAAAGGTCCGCCGCCCCAGAACCACACCGCGTTGAGCGCGGGCAGGCCCGCCGACTCGCGCCGCGCGTTGAGGGGGAGCCCCGCGAGGAGCATCTGCGCCTCGGTGAACATCGAGGGCCACTTCAGGCGCGTGCCGCCCTCGGGAAGCATGCCGAAGGGGTTGCGCCCGACCGCGTCGTCGAGCGCGACGGTGCGCGGCAACTCGCCCGGCGGCACGCGGACGTACCAGCGGTCCGGGCAGGGAGCGACGAACTCGAGCCCGTCCGCCGCGAAGAAGTCGTTCAGGCCGCGCAGGGCCTCGTCGGCCTCCTCGCGCGTGAGCGACAGCACGGCCGCGTCGTGGAGGACGAGGGCGTCGCGGTCGATGCGCTGGTGAACGGGGTCGGCGCGAAGCCACTCGCCCTCGTGCGGGCCGCCGTCGGCCGCGAGCGTGAGCGCGGCCACGGGCGCCCCGGCGTCCAGCCCCCACTGGCGCAGCAGCCAGGCGCTGCCCGTGCCGGGCTCCCGCGTCGCGTCGGCGCGCGCGAGCCACGTTTCCAGCCGCGGCAGGCGAAGCGATCGCATCGCCTCGGGGGCGTCGGCGGGCGGCAGCAGGTCGGGAACGAGGAGGGTGAGCGGCATGACGGGCAAGTGTGGATAATAAACGGGTCCGTCCCCTTTCATTCGCGCCGGTTCCCCTTTCTTGCAGCCTTTCGAGCTCTTCGTCGGCCTTCGCTACACCCGCGCCAGGCGCCGCAACCACTTCATCTCGTTCATCTCGCTCGTCTCGATGCTCGGGATCGCGCTCGGGATCGCGGCGCTCATCACCGTGATGTCGGTGATGAACGGGTTCGAGCGCGAGGTCCGCTCGCGCATCCTCGGGGTCGCCTCCCACCTGCAGGTGCTCGGCGTGGGCGGCGGGCTCGCGGACTGGCGCAAGGTGGCGGCGGAGGCGCGGCGCGAATCCGGAGGTGGTGGCCGCCGCCCCCTTCGTCTCCGCGCAGGGGCTGCTTTCCTCCGGCTCCCAGGTCCGCGGCGCGTTCGTGCGCGGCGTGGTTCCCGAGCTCGAGGACCAGGTCGCCGACATCGGCGCCCACATGAAGGGCGGCCGGCTCGCGGACCTGGTGCCCGGCGAGTTCGGCATCGTGCTGGGGGCGGACCTCGCGCGGGCGCTTCGCGTGCAGCGTGGGCGAGCGCGTCACCCTCATCGCGCCGCAGGGGCAGGTGACGCCCGCCGGGCTCGTCCCGCGCCTGAAGCAGTTCCGCGTCGTGGGCCTCTTCTCCGTCGGCCACTTCGAGTACGACTCCGGGCTCGCGCTGGTCCGCATGGAGGACGCGCAGGTGCTCTACCGGATGGGCGATGCCGCGAGCGGCGTGCGGCTGAAGCTGCGAGGACCTCAACGAGGCGCCGCGCGTGTCGCGCGAGCTCGCGAAGACCGTGACGAGCGACGCCTACCTCACGGACTGGACGCAGCAGAACGCCAACTACTTCCGCGCCATCCAGATCGAGAAGCGGATGATGTTCATCATCCTCACGCTCATCATCGCGGTGGCGGCCTTCAACCTCGTCTCCACGCTCGTGATGGTGGTGACGGACAAGCACCCCGACATCGCGATCCTGCGCACGCTCGGCGCCTCTCCCGCGGCGATCATGAAGATCTTCATGGTGCAGGGCACGTTCATCGGCGTCATCGGGACGGGGCTCGGCGTGTTCCTCGGGGTGCTGCTCTCGCTCAACATCGACGTCGTCGTGCCGGCGGTCGAGCGCGCGTTCAACTTCCAGATCCTCTCGCGCGAGGTGTACTACATCAGCGAGCTGCCCTCGCAGCTCGAGTGGCGGGACGTGTGGATGGTGGCGTCGGTGGCGCTGGGCCTCGCCTTCCTGGCGACGCTCTACCCGAGCTGGCGCGCGGCGCGCGTCAACCCGGCGGAGGCCCTGCGCTATGAGTGAGGTCGTCCTCGCCTGCGCCGGGCTCGCCAAGACCTTCGGGCTGGGCGAGGTCGCGGTCCCGGTGCTGAAGGGCGTCGACCTGGAAGTCCGCGCCGGCGAATCCGTCGCGGTCGTGGGCGCGTCGGGCTCGGGCAAGAGCACCCTCCTGCACCTGCTGGGCGGCCTCGACCGGGCGAGCGCCGGCACGGTGCAGCTCGCGGGACTGGACATGGCCGCGCTCGATCCCCGCCGCCAGGGCGAGCTTCGCAACCGCTGCCTCGGCTTCGTCTACCAGTTCCATCACCTGCTGCCGGAGTTCACGGCGCTCGAGAACGTCGCCATGCCGCTCGCGATCCGCCGGCTGGCGCGCGGCGGAAGCCCGGCGAACGCGCGACCGCCATGCTGGCGGAGGTCGGCCTCAGCCATCGGCTCGCGCACCGGCCCGGGGAGCTCTCCGGCGGCGAGCGCCAGCGCGTGGCGGTGGCGCGCGCCCTCGTGACGCAGCCGTCGTGCGTGCTCGCGGACGAGCCCACCGGCAACCTCGACCGGGACACCGCCGGCCAGGTCTTCGACCTGATCCTCGCGCTGAACGCCCGCCATCGCACCGCCTTCGTGATGGTGACGCACGATCCGGAGCTTGCGGCGCGCATGGACCGGCGCCTCCGGCTGTCCGACGGTCGGCTGGTGCAGGACTGAGGGGCGGCGCCGGAATTTCCGGCGCCACCACCCGGGCCGCGACCATGCACGATTACTACCAGATCCTGGGCATCGCCCGCGACGCGAGCCCGCAGCTCGTCAAGTTCGCCTTCGAGGGCAAGTCGAAGGCGCTGGCCGACCCCGCCTATGCGGCGTCCCCGGCGGAAAAGCGCGAGGAGGAGCGGCTCCTGAAGGAGGCCTTCGTCACGCTGTCGGTGCCCGCCAAGCGCGTCGCCTACGACGCGAAGCTTTCCGATTTCGAGGGCGCCGCCGCGGTCGACAGGGCCTCGCGACCGACCTGGCTCATTCCCGCGGTTGCCGCCTCCGTGGTGGCGCTCGCCGCGGTCGGGCTCTGGACGAATCATTCGCGGGAGAAGGAACGCCTCCGGATCGAGGAGCAGCGCGTCTCGCTGGACAAGGAGAATGCCCGCCGCAAGGCGGAGGACGACGCCGAGCGCATCCGCGAGAACGCAGGCCCGCCAGGAGGCGTCGACGGAGCAGGCGCGCCTTCGCGGCGAGCAGCTCCGGATGCAGCGCGAGCGCACCGAGTACGACCGCTGGAAGCGCACGGAGGAGATGCGGGCCCGGCAGGGGGACGCGATGCGCGAGAGCCAGGAACGCCGCCTGGCGACGGACAAGCAGCGCGAGGAGGAACGCCTGCGCCGCGCGGAGGAGGACCGGCGGCGCGAGGCCCAGCGCGAGGTGGATCGCCAGAAGGAATACCTGCGCCGGCAGGAGCTGGAGGAGGAGCGCATCCGCGCCGCCCGCCACGCGCAGGCGCAGCGCGAGGCGCAGGAGCGCGAATACCGGCAGTACCTCGAGGAGCAGCGCCGGCTGCAGCAGCGCTAGCCGGCGCTTGGCCTAGGGCCCTCGCGGGCCGGCCACCTCGATCCACCAGCGCTGCACCACCTCGCCGCGCGCCTCGACGAACGATTCCGACTCGAGCTCGCCCCCGTTGGCGGCGATGACGGCTGACGACGCCGCGTTCTTTCGGGCGCAGGTTTCGACACGCCCACGACGTCTTCGCCGCGCATGAGCCAGAAGGTGGAATGCGGCACGAAGCCTTCCGGGATGCCGATGCCGCGCTCGCAGCCGGCCAGTTGCGCGAGAAAGGCCTCGAAATTCTCGTGCGGGAAGGAAAGGGGGAACGGGATGAGCGGCTCGCCGCGGGCGACGAATTCGGCGACGAGGGTCCGGTAGGAGTCCTTGTGCGGCGCGGACGGGACCACGAGGCGCGGCGATTCCACGCTAGTACTCCACCGGCACGGGGTCCAGGGAGCGCCACAGGTACCACGTGGCCACCGAGCTCCACGGCGTCCACGGCCCGGCGATCCGGCGCATGTCGTCCTTGGTGAGCGGCTCGCCCGCGTTGTAGTGGCGCTCCATGGCGCGTTGCAGGCCGAGGTCGCCCACGGGCAGGACGTTCGGGCGCATCAGGTGGAAGATGAGGAACATCTCGACGCTCCAGCGCCCGATGCCCTTCACCTGCACGAGGTCGGCGATGACGGCTTCGTCGGCGAGGCGCGCCCACCGGCGCGGCTTGAGCGTCCCCTCGTGGAAGCGGCCGGCGAGGTCCTTGAGGTAGGCGACCTTCATGCGCGACAGGCCCGCTTCGCGCATCGCGTCCCCGTCGAGGGCGACGACCGACTCGGGCGCGACCCGGACCGCCAGCGCCTCGAAGCGGTCCCAGACGGCCTGCGCCGCCTTCACCGAGATCTGCTGTCCCACGATGGAGCGCGCGAGCGTCTGGAAGGCGTCGCCCCGCGTGCGCAGGTTCGCGTCGGGGTGCGCCCGGATGATCTTCCGGAGCACCCGGTCCTTCTTCGCGAGGTGCCCCTTGGCCTCGTCCCAGTAGCGCGGCTTCATGGCGCGGCCTTCGCGCGCCGCGCGCGCCGCGTGCGCCAGGCCCAGGTCACGATGACCCGCCAGGCGAGCATCGTGAGCGCGTAGCCCGCCACCGCGAAGAGGGTGCACTGGATGGCCAGCCCGATGAGGAGCGTGTCGCCCATCGAGGCGATCCAGGTGAGCAGGGCGGGGAAGAGGAGCGTGAACCCCGTCCCAGTTCCACCCGATGTCCGGCGGCATGACCAGCGGCGCCGAGCCGCCCGTCACCAGCCCGCCGATGTTGTAGGCGAGGATGTAGAGCGGCACGAAGGTGAAGGGGTTGGTGTAGAGCGTGGTGAATACCGCCGCGGGAATGTTGGCGCGCAGCGGGATCGCGATGATCGCGGCGAGGAGCATCTGGATCGGCCCGGGGATGAGGCCGGTCACCAGGCCGATGGCCACGCCCAGCGCGACCGCCCGGCGGTGCAGGTGCCAGAGGCGCGGGTGCGACAGCACGGGCGCGCACCACTGCAGCCAGCGGTGCTCGCGGATGCTTTCGGGGGTGGGGAGCTTGTCCCTGAGCTTGCGTCGGATCATGTCGGCGCGCCGCATGGGTTGGCGCGTTAGGGGATTCTAGCGTAGCGGCCCCTTCCTCCGACCCCGACCGGCCGCGCGCGTTCACCCGTGCGCCTCTTCGCCGCCTCCTTCCTGGCCGGCACCGTCGTGCTGCAGCAGGCGGCGGCGCTGCCGGACCATCGCCTTTCCGGCCTCGCCGCGGCGCTGCTGCTCGCGACGCGGCTCGCGCGGCATGCGGCTGCGCGCGCGGTCCTGGTGGCGGTGGCGGGCTTCCTGGCCGGTCACGACCTGGCGGCGTGGCGGGCGCAGTCGCGGCTGGCCGACGAGTTGCCGAGGGCCTGGGAGGGACAGGGACATCGAGGTCGAGGGCATCGTCACCGGCCTCCCCCAGGCGGGCGAGCGCGGAACGCGATTCCTGTTCGATCCCCAGGCCATCGCGCAGGGCGCCGCCGTTCCCTCGCGGGTGTCGCTCACCTGGTATGGCGCGCCCGGCGAGGAGGCGGGCGAGACCGTCGCGCCGCCGGACCTTCGCGCGGGCGAGCGGTGGCGGTTCACGGTGCGCCTCAAGCGGCCGCGCGGGCTCGCCAATCCGCACGGCTTCGACTTCGAGTCCTGGGCGCTCGCCCGGGGAATCCGGGCCACGGGCTACGTGCGCGCCGCGCCCGCGCCGGTGCGCGTCGCGGCGAACGAGCCCGGGTGGCCGCAAAGCCTGCACCGGCTGCGCGGCGACATCCGCGATGCGATGCGCGAGTCGCTGGGAGAGGCGCGGTTCGCCGGCGTCCTCGTGGCGCTCGCCATCGGCGACCAGGACGCCATCGCCGGCCCCGACTGGGAGGTGTTCTGGCGAACCGGCGTGGGCCACCTGGTGAGCATCTCCGGCCTGCACGTCACGATGCTCGCGAGCCTCGCGTTCGCCATCGTGGCCTTCGCTGTGGGTGCGCGTGCCTTGCGCTCGCGCTCGCGGTGCCCGCGCGCAAGGCGGGCGCGATCGCCGGCGTGGCCGCGGCGACCGCCTATACGCTGCTCGCGGGATTCGGCGTGCCGGCGCAGCGCACGCTGGTGATGCTCTCCGCGGCGGCGGCCTGCCTTCTCGCCGATCGGCAGGCTTCGCCTTCGCGGGTCTTCGCCGCCGCGGGGCTGGCCGTGCTCCTCCTCGATCCCTGGGCGGTGCTCTCGCCCGGGTTCTGGCTCTCCTTCGGCGCCGTGGGCGCCATCCTCTTCGCGTTCGCCCTGCGCACCCGGCCGCCGGGCGCGATGCGCGGCGCGGTGATGACGCAGGTGGCCGTCACCCTCGCGTTGTGGCCGCTCCTCGCCGCGCTCTTCGGGGAAGTCTCGGTCGTCTCGCCCGTGGCCAACGCCTTCGCGATTCCGCTGGTGAGCCTCGTCGATCGTGCCGCTCACGCTGGCTGGCGCGCTCCTGCCGCTGCCGGGTCTCCTCGCCCCGGCGCACGGCCTCCTCGAGGCGGCGATGGTCCCGCTGGAGGCGCTGTCGGCGCTTCCTTTCGCCGTGATCGAGAACGCGGCAGCGCCCGTCGCCCTGGTGGCCTGCGCTTCGGCGGGGGCCTTCGTGCTCCTCGCGCCGCGCGGCCTGCCGATGCGCGCGGCGGGCGCCACGCTCGTCCTTCCCTTCGCGTGCTTCGTCGCACCCTCGCCGGCGCCGGGGGCGGCGTGGATCGATGTCCTCGACGTGGGGCAGGGGCTCGCCGTCGTGGTCCGGACCGCCACCCACGCGCTCGCCTACGACGCGGGCCCGGCGTGGACCGCGGAGTCCGACAGCGGCAACCGCATCGTCGTGCCGTTCCTGAGAGGCGAGGGCATCCGCCGCCTCGACGGGCTGGTCGTCACGCATGCGGACGACGACCACGCGGGCGGCGCGGCCTCGGTCGCGAAGGCGCGCGAACCGGCGTGGCTCATGGCCGTCCTGCCGGAAGGCGACGAGCGCCTCGCCCTCGCGCCCGTGGCGCTGGCGTGCGTCGCGGGCATGCGGTGGGCGTGGGACGGCGTGGACTTCGAGGTGCTGCACCCCGCGGCCGAGGCGCTGCGCGACCGCCGGCGCGAGAACGACCGTTCCTGCGTCCTGCGCGTGGACGCGGCCTCGGGCTCGGCGCTCCTCGCCGCGGACATCGAGCGGCGGGCCGAAGGACGAACTCCTCGCGCGCTCGCCCGGGCGGCTGAAGGCGGATGCGCTCCTCGTGCCGCATCACGGCTCGCGCACGTCGTCGCCGCCGGCTTTCGTGGACGCGGTCGTCGCCGTCGACTCGCGATCGTCTCCGCCGGCTGGCGCAACCGCTTCCGCCAGCCCTCGCCGGAAGTCGAGGCGCGTTACCGCGAGCGCGGCGCGGCGATCCTGCGCACGGACCTCCTCGGAGCGGTGCACGTCGAGTTGCCCGCGCCGGTCCGGCCAGCCGGTCGTCGCCCGCAGCCAGGCCGAGCGCAGGCGCTACTGGAGCGAGCGAAGCGCCGAGGCGCGGTGACGGCGCTTCAGGCGGCCGGCTCGGGTCCCTTGCGCAGGTCGAGCGTGAGGGGGAAGCGCGGGTTGCGCGCCTCGTCGGGCAGTTCCATCGGGCCCGGCGTGTGCCCCATGGCCTCGAACCGCGCCACGCGCCGGGCTTCCGCCTCCAGCGCGTTCACCGGGAAGGTGTCGTAGTTGCGTCCGCCCGGGTGGGCGACGTGATAGGTGCAGCCGCCGATGGAGCGGCCGTTCCAGAGGTCCACCACGTCGAACACCAGCGGCGCCTGCGGCGCGATGGTGGGGTGCAGCGCCGAGGGCGGCGCCCACGCCTTGTAGCGCACGCCGGCCACGTACTCGCCGGGCAGCCCCGTGGGCGCGAGCGGCGCGCGCCGGCCGTTGCACGCGACGGCGTAGCGCGTCGCGTTGAAGTTCGAGACGCGCACCTGCAGGCGCTCCACCGACGAGTCGACGTAGCGCGCGGCGGCGCTCTGCACGACCTCCTCGCCGAGCACGTGCCAGGGCTCGATGGCCTGGCGGATCTCGAGCTCCATCCCCTCGTAGGCGACGGTGCCGAAGCGCGGGAAGCGGAACTCGAGGAACGGCGCGAACCACGTCGAGGCGGAAGTCGTAGCCGGCGTGCTGGAGGTCCTCCACCACGTGGCGCAGGTCCTGGGCGACGAAGTGCGGCAGCATGAACCCGTCGTGCAGCCGCGTGCCCCAGTCGACGAGGCGCTCGCGGAAGGGCGCCTTCCAGAAGCGCGCGACCAGCGCCCGCAGCAGCAGCATCTGCACCAGGCTCATGCGCGCGTGCGGCGGCATCTCGAAGGCGCGGAACTCGAGCAGGCCCAGGCGGCCCGTGGCGCTGCCCGGGCGCGTAGAGCTTGTCGATCGAGAACTCGGCGCGGTGCGTGTTGCCCGTGAGGTCGACGAGGAAGTTGCGCAGGATCCGGTCGACGAGCCAGGGCTTCTCGTTCGTCTCCCCGGGCGGCAGCGTCGCCTCGAGCTGCTCGAAGGCGATCGCCAGCTCGTAGAGCGCGTCGTCGCGGGCCTCGTCCACGCGCGGGCTCTGGCTCGTGGGGCCGATGAAGAGACCCGAGAACAGGTAGGAGAGCGCCGGGTGGACCTGCCAGTAGCTGATCAGGGAGCGCAGCAGGTCCGGGCGGCGCAGCAGCGGGCTGTCCGCGGCGGTCGGCCCCCCGATGGTCACGTGGTTGCCGCCGCCGGTGCCGGTGTGGCGGCCGTCGAGCATGAATTTCTCGGTGCCCAGCCGCGCGAGGCGCGCCTCCTCGTAGAGGAGCGTCACGTGGTGGGCGAGCTCGTCCCAGTCCGAGGCCGGGTGGATGTTCACCTCGATCACGCCCGGGTCCGGGGTGATCGCGAAGCGGGCGATGCGCGGATCGTCGGGCGGCGGGTAGCCCTCGAGGCGCACCGGGCGGGCGAGCGCGCGCGAGGCCGCCTCGATCGCCCCCACGAGGCTCACGAAGTCCTCCGCGAGTGAGACGGGCGGCAGGAAGACGTGCAGGCGGCCCTCGCGCGCCTCGACGCAGAGGGCGGTGCGGATCACCTCCCGGGCCGCGGGCGCCCGCGACGAGGCGCGCCGGGCGGTCGCGGCGCGCGCGGGCCTGCGCTTGCCGAGCGCGTCGCGCCGCTCGAACGGGTCGGCGGCGATGACGGGCTCCTCGTCCTCGGGCAGCACGGCCGGCAGCGAAGCCAGCGGCAGGCGATAGCCCATGGGCGAATCGCCCTCGACGAGGAAGACGTGGCCGCGGCGCAGCGGCCAGGGCGAGCTCGCCCACTTCGTGGCGCCCGAGGGCTTCGCGCGGGCGACGGGCTTGAGCGGAATCACGAAGCCCGCGGCCTGCGCCGACGGCGCCCGGCGAGCTGCCCGGCGAGCTTCGCGCGCACGGCGCCATCGGCGAGGTCCTCGGCGAGCGGATCGAGGCCGACCGGCAGGTTCGACTCGTCGCGCAGGACCTTCCACGGATCCTCGTAGGCGGGCAGCGCGTAGTCCGCGGCGAGGCCGAGGGCCTGCGCCAGCTCCGCGGCGAAGCGCCGCGCATCCTCGTGCGTGCACGGCGCCGGCGGCCGGCGACCCCGGCGGGGACGGCCTCCTCGCTCCAGAGGGGCGTGCCGTCGCGCCGCCAGAAGCACGACAGCGCCCAGCGCGGAAGCGCCTCGCCGGGATACCACTTGCCCTGGCCGAAGTGGAGCAGCCCGCCCGGCGCGAAGCGCGCGCGCAGGCGCTGCATGAGGTCCACCGGCCAGCTCGAACTTGCGCGGCGAGTGCGCGGTGTAGTTCCACTCGGCGCCCTCCATGTCGTCGACGGACACGAACGTGGGCTCGCCGCCCATGGTGAGGCGCACGTCGCCGTCGGCCAGCTCGCGGTCGACGCGCCGGCCGAGCGCCTCGATGGCGGCCCACTGCGCGTCGTCGAAGGGGCGGGTGACGCGGGGATCCTCGTGGATGCGCGTCACCGTCATCTCGACGGCGAGCTCGGAGCGGCAGACGTCGGTGAAGCCGGTCACGGGCGCCGCGCTCGAGGGCAGCGCGGTGCAGGCGAGCGGGATGTGGCCCTCGCCCGCGAGCAGGCCCGAGGTCGGGTCCAGGCCGACCCATCCGGCCCCCGGGACGTAGGCCTCGCACCACGCGTGCAGGTCGGTGAAGTCCTTGTCGGTGCCGGCGGGGCCCTCGAGGGGCTTCTGGTCGGCGACGAGCTGGATGAGGTAGCCGGAGGCGAAGCGCGCGGCGAGGCCGAAGCGGCGCAGGATCTGCACGAGCAGCCACGCGGAATCGCGGCAGGAGCCCGCGGCGCTCTCGAGCGTGAACTCGGGCGCCTGGATCCCCGGCTCCAGGCGGATCAGGTAGCTGCACGTCGCGCTGCAGGTCGCCGTTCACGCCGACGAGGAAGTCGATGGTCGTGATCGGCGAGCCCAGGTAGCGGCCGCGCGCGCGCTCGATCCAGCCGGCGAGCCGCGGCGTGAGGGGCTCGACCTCGAGGTAGGGCGCGAGCTCGCGGGCGTTGTCGGGCGTGTAGGCGAACGGGAACTGGTCGGCCGACTTGTCGACGAAGAAGTCGAAGGGGTTGATGACGGTCATGTCGGCGACGAGGTCGACCTCGACCTCGAGGGACTTCGCCTTCTCGGGGAAGACCAGGCGCGCGAGCCAGTTGCCGTACGGGTCCTGCTGCCAGTTGAGGAAGTGCTTCGCCGGCCGGACCTTGAGCGAGTAGCTCTCGATGGGCGTGCGGCAGTGCGCCGCGGGCCGCAGCCGCACCTCGTGGGGCGAGAGCGCCACCGCCCGGTCGAAGGTGTAGCGGGTGCGGTGGTGGAGGGCGACCTTGATCGTCACGGGTGGGGAGTGATGCGTGAGCAAATCTTTGGAAACGCCGATTCGCCGATGCCCCGCCGATGCCGCCGATAAAGGCGATCGATTGGAGCATCTTCGCTGCGCATCCACCTGCGGACTGCCGACCACGCGATTCCCTATCACCGATTTATCGGCGGCAATCGGCGGGGCATCGGCGTTCATCGGCGTTTCCAAGACTTACGCCAGCCTCACTCGAGCCAGTCCGGATCGGGAAGCTCCCCGAACACGCGCCTGAGGCCCCCGCCCCAGCGCGAGCGGAGCATCGTGAAGTAGGGGTCGCCCTCGCGGATGCGCTGCTGCAGGCCGATGCGAAGGCTGTCCTTCGGGAGCCACAGCAGGTCGATGGGCAGGCCCACCGAGATGTTGGACTTCATCGTGGAGTCGAAGGAGATCAGCACGCACTTGGCGGCCTCCTTCTGCGGCGTCCCGGTGTTGATGACGCGGTCGAGGATGGGCTTGCCGTACTTCGACTCGCCCAGCTGGAAATAGGGCGTCTCGTCGGTGGCCTCGATGAAGTTGCCCTGCGCGTAGACGTGGAAGAGGCGCATGGCCTCGCCCCGGATCTGCCCGCCGACGATGAGGTTCGCGCTCGCGTCGATGTTGCCCTGCATGAGGTAGGGCCCGTCCTTCCTCTGCATCTCGCGCAGGGCGTCGCCCACGAGGGAGGCCGCGTCGTACATCGAGTCGACGTTCCAGATGGTGCGCGTGCCCTCCGCGGCGTGCTCGTGGCGGTCCAGGAGGTTCACCACGCCCTGCGTCATCGCGAGGTTGCCGGAGGAGAGCACCACGATCACCCGGTCGTCCTTGCGCTCGAAGACGCGCATCTTCGCGAAGGTGGAGACGTGGTCCACCCCCGCGTTGGTGCGCGAGTCGGAGGCGAAGATCATGCCGGCATCGAGGCGCAGGGCGACGCAATAGGTCATGGGGCGGGATCGTCTTCGGGCGGGGGGATGGGGAAATCATAACGCATGGCCGCGTGCGCTCTCCCGCGGCCCCGTCAGTCGAGGGTGGGCGCGAAGAAGCACTTCTGGACCTCCGTCGAGAGCGCCTGCATGGCGTCGAGGTGGTCCGTGAGGTACTCGTGCAGGCCCGTGGCGAAGATGTCCGAGATGCGCCCGTAGCTGCAGCTGCGACAGGAGCTGGCCCGCCTGGCGCTGGGCCTCGGCGGAGCGGTCGTTCCTCACCAGCTCGAGCGTCTCGTGCACCTGGCGCAGGCAGAAGTGGAGGCTCCGCGGGATGTCGTGGCGCAGGATGAGGAGCTCGGCCAGCCGGATCGGCGTGATCACGTCCCGGTACACCTTCCGGTACGACTCGAAGGCGGACACCGACCGCAGCACGGCCGACCACTGGTAGTAGTCCACGGCGCCGCCGACGTCCTTCACGCTCGGCAGGAGGATGTGGTACTTCACGTCGAGGATCCGGGCCGTCGAGTCGGCGCGCTCGATGTGGGTGCCCGAGCCGGGTGAAGTTGTAGGCGTCGTCGCGGCGCATCGTGCCGAAGGTGACGCCCCGGAAGAGGTGGCTCCTTTCCTTGACCCAGTCGAAGAAGGCCGAGATGCCGCGCGCGTTCATGCGCGCCTCGTCGAGGTTCTGCATCTCGAGCCAGGTGGCGTTGAGCACCTCCCACATCTCGGAGGTGATGGCGCCGCGGATCGCGCGGGCGTTCTCGCGCGCCTGGCGGGCGCAGGAGTAGATCGAGGAGGGGTTCTCGGGGTCGAGCGCCATGAAATGCAGGACTTCCCTGGCGCACACCGTGCTGTGGCGCCCGGAGAACGGGAAGAGCGTCCCGGTGATGTTGAGCGGCGCGAACCACTCCTGGTCCTGGAGCCGCGGCTCCTTCACCAGCAGCGACATGCGCCATGTCACGTCGAGCACGCGGGCGGTGTTCTCCGCCCGCTCGACCTGGCGGCTCATCCAGTAGAGGTTCGACGCGACTCGGCTAAGCATGGAGTTCAGTCGCTAAATCTTGGAAACGCCGATGAACGCCGATGCCCGCCGATGCCGGATGAGATCATGGCAGGGTCCGGTGGCGCGATCACGCGGCGAAGCCGCGACATTCAAGTATCTGCTTTCATCCGGTTCATCCGCATGCATCCGTGTTCATCCGTTTCCAAGGTTTCGCCGCATCACTCTCAGTCAATCGACCACCCACGTGTCCTTCACGCCGCCGCCCTGGGAGGAGTTCACGACGAGGGACCCCTCGCGCAGCGCCACGCGCGTGAGGCCGCCGGGGACGAAGCGCACGTCGCGCCCGGAAAGGACGTAGGGCCGCAGGTCGACGTGGCGGTCGGCCAGCGCGTCGCCGCAGAAGGTCGGCACCTGGGAAAGCGACAGCGTGGGCTGGGCGATGAACCGCTCCGGCGCGTCGAGGATGCGCCGCCGGTACTTCTCGCGCTCCTCCTTCGTGGAGGTCGGGCCCACGAGCATGCCGTAGCCGCCGGAGCCCTGCGTCTCCTTCACCACGAGGTCCTCCAGGTGGTCGAGCGTGTAGGCGAGGTCGTCGGGATCGCGCAGCAGGTAGGTGGGGACGTTCGCGAGGATCGGCTCCTCGCCCAGGTAGAAGCGGATCATCTCCGGCACGAAGGGGTACATCGACTTGTCGTCGGCGACCCCCGTCCCGATGGCGTTGGCGAGCGTGACGCGGCCGGCGCGGTAGGCCTCCAGCAGGCCCGGCACGCCGAGCATCGAGTCCGGGCGGAAGGCCTGCGGGTCGAGGAAGTCGTCGTCGATGCGGCGGTAGATCACGTCGACGCTCTGCGGCCCCTGCGTGGTGCGCATGAAGACGGTGCGGTCCTGCACGAAGAGGTCCTGGCCCTCGACCAGCTCGATGCCCATCTGCTGGGCGAGGAAGGCGTGCTCGAAGTAGGCGCTGTTGAAGTGGCCCGGGCGTGAGGAGCACGATCACCGGGTTCTCCACGTCGCGCGGGGCCATCTCGCGCAGCGTCTCGAGCAGCATGTCCGGGTAGTGGTCCACCGGGCGGATGTGCTGCAGCGCGAAGAGCTCGGGGAAGAGCCGCATCATCATCTTGCGGTCCTCGAGCATGTAGGAGACTCCCGAGGGCGTGCGCAGGTTGTCCTCGAGGACGTAGTACTCGCCGTCGGCGTTCTTCACGAGGTCCACGCCCGCCACGTGCGCGTAGATGCCGCCGGGCACGTCCACGCCCACCATCTCGCGGCGGAACTGGGAGTTGCCCTCGACGTCCTCGCGGGCGATCCTTGCCCGCGCGCAGGATCTCCTGGTCGTGGTAGATGTCGTGGAGGAAGCGGTTCAGCGCCGTCACGCGCTGCCGCAGCCCCGCGGCGAGGCGGCTCCCAGCGCGCGCCGGGGATCACGTGCGGGACGATGTCGAACGGGATGAGGCGCTCGGTGCCGGAGGCCTCGCCGTAGACGGCGAAGGTGATGCCGACGCGGTGGAACAGCAGGTCCGCCGCGTGCCGGTTCTGCGCGATCCGCTCGGCCGGGGTCTCGCGCAGCCAGTCGGCGAACGGCGCGTAGTGCGGTCGCACCGAGCCGTCCTCGGCGACCATCTCGTTGTAGAAGCGGGTGAGCGGCATGGGTTGGGGTCTTTCGCATGGTGCTTGCAATCCTCGTGCCATCGAGAATACGCCCGCTTCGCGCCGGGGCGAGGGCGACCGGGGAGTGGCCGCGCGCGACCCAATTCGGTGCGCGCGCACCGATTGCGGGCGCGAGAGCGTCAGGGGGCGCCGCGGCCGGCCGGGGGTAGAATCGCGGCTGGGCCCTGGGCCACCATTCCGTGATCACCGAACAATCCGGCGCGGATCTCGCGCAACTCGAAAGCGGGCTCGCCGAGACCTTCGGCGCGGCGCTGGCCGACGCGCCGCTGCGCGCGCTGCAGCTCGCCCGCGGCGCGTGCCAGGCCGCGGGGCGCGACGCGGCTTTCGCCCGGACGGTCTCCGTGGCGCGGCTCCTGCTCATGCAGGGCGCCGACCCGGACACGGTCGCCGCCGCCCTCGTCAACGGCGCCATTCCGGAAAGCGAGCTCGACCTGGAAGGCATCGCAGGCCGCCTTCGGGCCCGACCTCGCGGCGCTGCTCAAGGGGCTGGGGCGCGCGGGCCGCATCGAGGCGCTCGCGACCGCGGGCTCGGACCCGGAGCAGCTGCGCAAGATGCTCCTCGCGATCGCCGAGGACGTCCGCGTGGTGCTCATCAAGCTCGCCGAGCGCGTGGTCTACCTGCGCTCCCTCACGAAGGCGGACGAGGGCGTGCGCCGGGCCGCGGGGGCCGACACGCTGTCGCTCTTCGCGCCGCTCGCCAACCGGCTGGGCGTCGTCGGAGCTCAAGTGGGAGCTCGAGGATTTCGCCTTCCGCTTCACCGAGCCGGAGCTCTACCGCAAGGTCGCCGCCCTCCTGGACGAGAAGCGCAACGACCGCGAGGCCTACATCGCCCGCGTCGTGGCGAAGCTCTCGGAGGAGCTCGCCGGGATGGGCATCGAGGCGAAGATCCAGGGCCGGCCCAAGCACCTCTACTCGATCTTCCGCAAGATGCGCGGCAAGAACCTCGCCTTCGAGCAGCTCTACGACATCCGCGCGGTGCGCGTCATCGTGAAGAACGTGCGCGAATGCTACGCGGTGCTGGGCGTCGTGCACGACCTGTGGACGCCCGTCGAGGGCGAGTTCGACGACTACATCGCGAGCCCGAAGGCGAACGACTACAAGTCGCTGCACACCGCCGTGGTCGGGCCCGAGGGCCGGACGCTCGAGGTCCAGATCCGCACCGACGAGATGCACCAGCACTCGGAGCACGGCGTGGCCGCGCACTGGCGGTACAAGGAGGGCCGGCGCGCCGACCAGAAGTTCGACGCGAAGATCGCCTGGCTGCGGCAGGTGCTCGCGTGGAAGGCGGACGTGCTGGCCGGGGAGGGCGCCGGCCGGGTGCCGCGCGGGGTCTTCGAGGAGACGATCTACGTCCTCACGCCGCAGGGCCGGGTGGTGGACCTGCCCGCGGGCGCGACCCCCATCGATTTCGCCTACCACGTGCACACCGACCTCGGGCACCGCTGCCGCGGCGCGAAGGTGGACGGGCAGATGGTGCCGCTCAACACGAAGCTCGCCAACGCGCAGCGCGTCGAGATCATCTCGGCCAAGCAGGGCGGGCCGTCGCGCGACTGGCTCTCCGGCGGCTACCTCGCGAGCCCGCGCGCGCTGGCGAAGGTGCGGCAGTGGTTCCGCCACGAGGACTTCGACAGCGACGCGGCGAGCGGGCGGACGGCGCTCGAGAAGGAGCTCACGCGCCTGGGCGCGACCAGCTTCGCGCACGAGCGCATCGCGACGGCCTGCGGGTTCCCGCGCACCGAGGACTTCTTCGCCGCCCTCGGGCGCGGGGAGGTGACGTCGCGGCAGATCGAGACCGCGGTCCGCGGGGAGGCGCCGGCCGCGGCCCCGCCGCCCGCGGTCACCGTCGTGCCGGCGCCGGCCTCGCGCGCGTCGTCGGGCGTGCTGGTGCTGGGCGTGAACAACATCGCGACCCTCGTGGCGAAGTGCTGCAAGCCGGTGCCGCCGGACCCGATCATCGGCTTCATCACGCGCACGCGCGGCGTGATGGTGCACCGCGCCGACTGCCCCAACATCACGGGCCTCGCCGCCGACCAGCGCGAGCGGCTGCTGCCCGCGGACTGGGGCAAGACGGGCGAGGCGCCGTTCTCCGCGGACATCGAGGTCGTGGCGCTCGACCGCCAGGGGCTGCTTCGCGACATCTCGGAGGCGATCTCGCGCGAGCGCATCAACGTGACCGCGGTGAACACGCTCTCGCGCGGCGCGCACGCCTACATGCGCTTCACCCTGCAGGTGGACAGCGCGCGACGCGATCCAGCGCGTGCTCCGGCAGGTGAGGGACGTGCCCGGCGTGGACCACGCCCGGCGCCTCTAGCGGTGGACGCCGCGCGCCTCGTCCTCAAGCCCGGGCGGGAGAAGTCCCTGCGCCACCGCCATCCGTGGATCTTCTCCGGCGCCATCGAGCGGGTCGAGGGCTCGCCGCAGCCGGGCGACGCCGTCGCCGTGACGGGCCCCGACGGCGAGCCGCTCGCCTGGGCGGCCTGGTCGCCTTCCTCGCAGATCCGGGCGCGCGTCTGGTCCTTCGACGCCGTCCGCCCGGATCGACGAGGCGTTCCTCGCGGCGCGGCTGGAGGCGGCCGTCGCGCGCCGCGCGCCCCTCCTCGACGAGCGCCACGACGCCTGCCGCCTCGTCCATTCGGAGTCCGACGGCCTCCCGGGCCTCGTGGTCGACCGGTACGGGGACACGGCGGTCGTGCAGCTCCTGTCGGCGGGCGCCGAGCGCTGGCGCGATTTCTGGCCCGGCGCGATCGCCAGGGCCGCGGGGTTGCGCGCCGTCTACGAGCGATCCGACGCGGAGGTGCGCACGCTCGAGGGGCTCGCGCCGCGCGTCGGGGCCGATCGCTGGGCGATCCGGGCGAGCCTGGTGCGCATGCGCGAGGCGGGCCTCGCCTACGAGGTGGACATCGTCCGCGGCCAGAAGACGGGCTTCTTCCTCGACCAGCGCGACAACCGCGCGCTGGCGGCCACGCTCGCCGCAGGGCTGCGACGTGCTGAACGCCTTCTGCTACACGGGCGGCTTCTCGATCGCCGCGCTGGCCGGCGCGGCGCGAAGCGCGTCCTGTCGGTCGACACCTCGGACGGAGGCGCTCGCCCTCGGCGCGGCGCAACGTGGCGGCCAACGGGCTCGACGCCTCGAACGCGCCGAGTGGGTCGCGGCCGACGTCTTCGAATAGCTGCGCAAGCTGCGCGACCAGGGGCGGCGCTTCGGGCTCATCGTCCTCGACCCGCCCGAAATTCGCGCCCACCGAGAGGCACGTGCGCGAAGGCGGCGCGCGCCTACAAGGACATCAACCTCTTCGCGATGAAGCTCCTCGCGCCCGGGGGAAGCCTCCTCACGTTCTCGTGCTCGGGCGCGATCGGCCCGGAGCTCTTCCAGAAGATCGTGGCCGGGGCGGCCGCGGACGCGCGGGCCGACCTGCTGATCGAGCGCCGCCTCTGCGCGAGCGCGGACCATCCGGTGTCGATCCACTTTCCGGAAGGCGAGTACCTCAAGGGCCTGCTGCTGCGCGCCTGAGCCGGCGCGCTTGCCGCGCGCCGGGGCGCGGCCTACGATGGAACCATGCTCCGGCGCCTATCCGACCTGCTGAGCGAAGCCGTCATGGGCTTCCTCGCGCTCGCCGCGCTGGGCACGGGGCTGGCGCCGGTGCTGTTCGCGCTGCCGCCCGCGGCCGAGTCCGCGATGGACGCGATCGAGTGGGCGATCGTCGCGGCCTTCGCGCTCGAGTACGGCGTGCGCCTCGCCCTCGCGCCGGACCGCTTCGCCTTCCTGCGCGATCCCTGGCGGATCCTGGACGCCGCCATCGTGGTCGGCTCCGTCGCCTCGCTCCTGCCCTCGGTCACGCGACGCGGCGCGCACGATGCCGGCGCTGCGCATCCTGCGCCTCTTCCGCGTGCTGCTCTTCGGCGTCCGGGTGGGCCACGGCGTGGCCAATCCCGTGCTGCCGTCGCAGCGGCGCGTCCCCGAAGGCGCCCCCGCGGTGTCGCGGCTCGCGCCGCGGGACGCGGCCGCCCGCCCGGGCGCGTGGGGCGATCTCCTCGAGTGGGCCGCGTCGCCGACGAGCGAGTGGATCCATGCCTCGAACCTGCCGCCGCAGCGGCTGCGCGAGGCGGCGGAGGCCGCGGGCGTGCCGCACGTGATGGTGGAGGCCGCGCTGAACGAGTCGAGCTACCCGCGCCTCGAGTCGCGCGCGCGCTGGTCCGCGCTCACGCTCTCGGTGCCCTCCAGGTCGGACATCGTCCAGCGCGACCCGGTGCTGCTCCTGCGTGTCCGAGGACGACATGCTCTCGCTCGCGCTCTATCCGCTCGACCTCGAGAAGCCGCCCGAGGCCTACGGCGACCTGCCGTGGGGCCCGCGCTGCGCGCTCGACGTCGTGCGCCGCGTCCTCGCGCGAAACGAGGAGTTCGCCGGGCGCCTCGAGCGCGAGGTGCGGGAACTGGAGGCGCTGCCGGCCGACGAGAGCCCGGAGCGCTTCTTCGAGGCGACGTTCCGCCTCAAGCGCGCGCTCGTCGGTGGCGAAGGGCGACCTGTGGCGGCTGCGGGGCCTCCTCGAGATGCTGGCGGAGGGACGGCGCACGCTGCCCGGGCCTGGGCGAGGCGGGACGCGAGGCCGCGCGCGCCCTGGGCGAGGAGGCGGACTACCTCTACGAGACCGTCGACAACGCGCGCGAGGCCGTGCTGTCGCTGATCGACCTGCACATCAACGTCGCCGCGCACGAGACGAACCGGTTCATGCGGCTGGTCGCGATCATGAGCACCCTGGGGCTCATCCCGGCGATCACCGGGGGCCTCCTGGGCATGAACCTCGCGGATTCGCCGTGGTCGGTCACGCTGGGGCAGGTGGCGTTCGCCACGCTGATCCTGATCCTCGGCGTGCTCTACGCCTTCCTCGCGAAGGGCTGGCTGCGGTAGGGCGGACCGGGCCTCAGCGAGCCGGGCGCGGCTTCATGCCGTCGAGCGCGTCGAGCATCGCGCGGGTGCCCCGGCGCATGTCGTGCGCGAAGCGGGCGTTCTGGTCCCAGACCCATTCGGCGATGACCGACCCGGGCGTGGCCCGCGGCAGGGCGAGGTAGGCATCCGTCTCGGAGCCGTCGTAGACGACCCGCATGCCGTTCTTCCTCGCGAGGTGCATCATCGCCCCGTTCTGGCTCAGGCAATGCACGAAAACCTCGCGCACGCCGCGGTTGGTGAGGTGCATGACGGCGCGGGAGAAGAGCGCGTTGCCGAGTCCGAGCCCGCGCGCGCCGGGCAGCACCGAGAGCCCGAGCTCCGCCTTGCGGGGATAGAACGCGACGTGCACGACGGCGGTGAGCCGCAGGTCGTCGCCGAAGATGCCGAAGATCTCGTCGCGCTCGAAGTCGATGCGCTCGTCCAGCATGCGCACGGCGTCGTCGGAAAGCGGCACGCCGAAGCGCAGGCGCCGGTCGTCGGCGTCGAGGGCGAGAAAGTGCTCGGTGAGGGCGGTGCGGTCGCTGTTGCGCAACCGGACCGGAAGGGGCGTGAAGCCAGCCATGACGTCTCCTTGTGGGTGGCGATGACCAATGTGGGGGCGATCCATGACAAAGCAAGGACGGTGCCACCGTTCCTCGGACCGCGAAGTTCCGCTATAATTCCCGCTTTGCTGTTCCAGCAGGCGCGTAGCTCAGTTGGTTAGAGCACCACCTTGACATGGTGGGGGTCGTTGGTTCGAGTCCAATCGCGCCTACCAATTTCGTTGTGCACGCCGAGGCCGGCGCCGTGAGACCGGGGGCACCCGGTCGCGGGCGCCGGGACGGTCCTCCCGGCGACGACGGCCACAGGCCGCCCACACCAGCGGTTACACTTCTCGCCAAATGTCGGTGCTTGCCCCTCTCGTCGGGCTCATCGCCGTCGGGGACGATGACCTCGGGGCGCTCGAGCCACTCTGGCACTCCCTCGAAGCGAATTCCGCGCTCGAGGGCGCGGGCCGTTGCTTCGTCGCTCCCGCATCCCTTGCCCCGGCCGTCCAGGAGGAACTCGGGCGCATTACCGCGCCCGCCGCGGGGCGATGGTCCCTCCATGAGGGCGATGCGCGCGCGGACCCGGTGGGCGTCCTCGCCGGCGTCGCGGCGAGTCATCCCGGTGCGGACGTGGCGTGGATCGCCGCGCGCGCCGTGCTCGCGCCCGCCTGGGACGCGCGCCTGCGAAAGGCGGCCTATGCGAGCGATGGCATCGGCATTTCGGTTCCCCTTTGCGACGCGAGCCCGCTGCACGCGCTGCTCGATCCGCCGGCCGAGGGCGACGCCGCCCCCGATGCCGCGCTCGTCGACCGCGCGGCCTATTGCCTCGGCGACCGCACGTACTACGAGGTCCCCGTCCCGCATGCCGTCTGCGCGTACTTCCTGCCGCGCCGCGCTCGACGCTGCGCAGCCCGTCCCGGGAGAGGGGCTGGCCGCGCTGGCCCGGCGCATGCGCGTGCTGGGATTCGCCTGCGTGCTCTGCGATTACCTCTACGTGGGATGCGCCGGCGCCGCGCCGGAGCCGCTCGCCGTCGATGCGGTGGAAAGGAGCGCGCTTCCTGCGCAATCACCCGCTGGGCGGCGTGCGCCGCGCCGCGAAGGACGCCGTCCGCCGCGGCCTGCCCGCCGTGTCGGTGCCGGGCCTGGACGCGCGCCCGGTGCAGCTGCACGTCATGCACTACTGGGGCGGCGGGCTCGACAAGTGGGTGCGCGACTTCAGCCGCGCCGACGCCGCGCACACGAACCTGATCCTCGCCTCCTACCGCATCGGCGAGGAAGGCGGCCAGCGGATCGTCCTGTACGCCGACCCCGACTCCCGCGTCCCGATCCGCACGTGGGACATCGCGCGACCGATCCGTTCCACCGCCACGACCAGCGTCGAGTACCGGCGCATCCTCGACCAGATCGTGAGGGAATTCGAGGTCGAGGCCGTCATCGTGTCGTCCCTCATCTGGCAGTCGCTCGACGTCCTCGAGCTCGACCTGCCCACCTTCCTCGTCTGCCACGACTTCTATCCGATCTGCCAGGCCATCAACCCGCATTTCGGCAAGCCCTGCGAGCGCTGCACGCCCGGGGATCTCGAGCGCTGCTCGGCGTCGAACCCGCTCAACGCGACCTTCAAGGACCTGTCGAGCGGGGACTGGGAGCGCGATGCGCGGCCAGTTCGTCGACCGGCTTGCTCCGGCGGCGCATCGAGATGGTCGTCCCTTCGCCCTCGGTCGCCGAGACCTTCCGCCGCCTGGATCCGCGGCTTCTCGACGTTCCCATGCGCGTCATCGCCCATGGCATCGACCTGGAAGCGACGCCCGTGGCCGCGCCGCGCCGCGCGGCCTCCGAGCCGCTGCGCCTCGTCGTCCTCGGACGCCATACGGAGCTCAAGGGGTCCGCGATCCTGCGCGAGGCGGCCGCGGAACTGCGCCCGTACGCCGAGATCACGCTGGTGGGATGCGGCGAGGCGGGCGTGGAGGCTGCAGAGGCCTGCGGCTGGAAGGCGATCGAGCGCTACGAGCCGGCCGACCTGCCCCGCCTCGTTCGGGAAATCGCGCCGCACGCGGGACTGCTCGCTTCCATCGTTCCCGAGACGTTCAGCTACACCCTGAGCGAGCTCTTTGCCCTCGGGGTTCCGCCGCTCGCCACCGCGCTCGGCAGCTTCCGCGACCGCATCGTCGAGGGGAGGACCGGGTTCCTGTTCGCGCCCGACGCACGCTCGCTGGTGGAGGCTGTCCGGCGGCTGCATGACGAACCCGGGCTCCTCGAAGCGGTCTCGGCAGGGCTCGCGGCGGCCCCGCCGATGCGGACGACCGCCCAGATGGTGAACGACTACGGGCCGCTGCTGCCGAACGGCGCCCGGGCGCAGGCGCGCTTCAAGGTGGGCGTGGGCTGGCAGAGCGGGCTCACGGAGCCGTACCGCCAGCTGGACGAGTCCTACGCGGAGCTCACCGCGGCGTACGCGCACGTGACGAAGGCCTATGGCGAGCTTACGGAAGCCTATGCGCAGACCCGCGAGGCCTACGAGCACTCGCACGCCGCCTACGAACAGGTGCGTGACGCGCTCGAAAAGGCAACGAATCGCAGCGGCGCATGGTGGTGGCCGTCGAACAAACCGAAGGAGCCGGAAGCATGAACGACATCGCGCAGGCCTTTCCCTGGGCCGAGAAGCTTTCCCCGAAGCTCCTCAAGTCGCCCTGGTGGATCGGCCACATCCCGTTCGCCTTCGAGCTCGTCGGCCGGCTGCGCCCCCGGACCCTCGTCGAGCTCGGCACGTACAGCGGCTCCTCGTTCGCCGCCTTCTGCCAGGCCGCCGAGGCCTGCGGGGCGGGCACGAAGTGCTACGGCGTCGACCTGTGGGAAGGCGACATCCACATGGGCAGCTTCGACGAGGCGCTCTTCCGCGAGATCTCGGACTACCTGGCCGCGAACCATCCGCAGACAGCCGTCCTCGTCCGCAAGAACTTCGACGAGGCGGTGCACGACTTCGCCGACGGCTCGATCGACCTGCTGCACATCGACGGCACCCACACCTTCGAGGCCGTCGAGAACGACTTCAACACCTGGCTGCCGAAGATGTCGGCGCGGGGCGTCGTGCTCTTCCACGACGTGAACGTGAACGAGGAGAACACGGGGCCTTCCGCGCGCAAGTTCGGCGTGCGGCGGTTCTTCGACAGCGTGAAGGGCCGCTACCCCCACTTCGACTTCGACCATTGCTGGGGGCTCGGCGTCCTGGTCGTGGGACCGGAGGCGCCCGCGGAGGTGATGGAGCTCGTCGCGATGTCGAGGGACCCCGCCTTCGCGGCCTACTTCGCCGCGAAGGGTGGCGCGGTCTCGAAGCGCTTCGCCGACATGGGCGTGGCGCTGCCGGTGCACGGCACCTACGGGACGGGCGTGCCCCTCTGGCGCAGGGCCGCCAACAAGGCGCGCCGGATCCTCCACCGGGCGCTCGGCGGCGGCGCGAGATCCGCATGAACGAGCGGGTCAAGCTGCTGGCGATGTACTTTCCCCAGCTCCACGCGATTCCCGAGAACGACGCGTGGTGGGGGAAGGGCTTCACCGACTGGGTGAACGTGAGGAAGGCGCGCCCGCAGTTCCGCGGGCACTACCAGCCGCGCGTGCCGCAGGGCGGGAACTACTACGACCAGTCCCGGAAGGAGACGCTCGCCTGGCAGATCGACCTGGCGAGGCGCCATGGCCTGTACGGGTTCTGCCACTACCACTACTGGTTCGACGGCAAGCAGCTGCTCGAGACGCCCACCGACCTGGTCATGGCGTCGAAGGAGAGGGAGTTCGACTTCCCGTTCTGCCTCGCCTGGGCCAACGAGACCTGGTCGCGGCGCTGGGACGGGCGCGACCACCACATCCTGCAGGAGCAGACGCATCGCCCGGACCCGGCCATCTGGAAGGCGCACTTCGAGTACCTCTTCCGCGCGTGGAGCGACGAGCGTTCCGTGCGCGTCGACGGCAAGCCCGTCTTCCTCGTCTACCGCGCCCACCGCATCACGCAGATCGACCGGATGTTCGACCTGTGGCGCGAGGAGGCGCACCGCCGCGGGCTTCCCGGGCCTCTACCTCGTGGCGATGAAGCAGTACGAGTTCCCGGTCCCGGAGGTGCTCAAGCACTTCGACGCGACCATGCAGTTCCAGCCCTTCGAGTCGATCTATTCGCCGGATTTCGAGAAGCCCGCCCTCGAGACCAGCCGCGCGCTGGCCCCGGTGCGGATGCTGCCGGACAAGGTGCAGGACGCCCTGCGCGCCATCCGCTACCGGCTCTTCTCGGGCCTGACCTTCTACGACTACGACATGGTCTGGAAGCACATCCTCAAGGTCGAGCGCGACGGGGGCATCCCCGCGTTCCCGGGCGCGTTCGTCGACTGGGACAACACCGCCCGGTACAAGAATCGCGCGCGCATCTTCAAGGGCGCCTCGCCCGAGCGCTTCGCCTACTGGTTCCGCCAGCTCGTCGAGGTCACCGCGCAGCGGCCCCATCCGGAGCACCTGATCTTCCTGAACGCCTGGAACGAGTGGGCGGAGAGCACCTACCTCGAGCCCGACGAGCGCCACGGCGCGAAGTACCTCGAGGCGGTGCGCGACGCGCTCGCGGCGACGAACGGCGCAGCCGAGGCGGTCGCCGAGAGCCTGGCCGCCGACTGACGGTCGACCGAGCCCCATGCCCGCATTCCGGACCATGGCGACGATGAAGATCATCCTTCCCGGCAATCGCGTCCTGGTCGTCGCGCTGAACGACGGCGCCGCCGCGGCGCAGCTGGCCGCCGCCCTTCCGCTGGAGGTCTCCATGAGCCGCTGGGGCGATGGCGAGTATTACGGGACCCTTCGGGTTCCCATTTCCTCCGGCGAAAGGCAGGAAAGAGGTCTTCGAGGTGGGAGAAGCGGCCCTGTGGCCCGATGGCAACGCCTTCTGCCTCTTCTTCGGACCGACCCCGGCCAGCCACGGGACCGAGCCGCGGATGGCCTCGCCGGGAATACCGCTGGGGCGCGTCGTTTCGGGCGTCTCCGTCCTCGAGTCCCTGGGCGCCACGATCCGGGTTTCCCTGAGGGCGGAGCCGGGCTGAGCGGCCGGGGAGATGGGGTAGAATGCTGTCCGTGCCGCCCGGCCGAACGGGCGGACAAGCGAAGGCGAGGGAAAGGGCCGCGACATGGTTATGAGACCGCCAACGACGAGGAACGCCCACGACGCCTAGAGCGGGACGCCCCCTTTTCGCCTTCCCACGAAAAAAAGCGCGGCTCGCCCGCGCTTTTTTCATTCTGGTGTCTGACACCGTGTCGACACGGTGTCACACCGCAGCTGTGAGGAACAGACCATGGTCGCCATCACGCTGCCGGACAAGCTCGGTCCGGCAATTCGAAGGCCCGTCACCGTCGCGCAGGTCGCGGCCTCCATCGGGCCCGGCCTCGCCAAGGCCGCGCTCGCCGGCAAGGTGGACGGCAAGCTCGTCGACACCTCCTTCCGCATCGAGCAGGACGCCGCGCTCGCCATCGTCACCGACAAGGATGCCGAGGGCGTGGACCTCATCCGCCACTCGACGGCGCACCTCCTCGCCTACGCGGTGAAGGAGCTCTTCCCCGACGCCCAGGTGACGATCGGCCCGGTGATCGAGAACGGCTTCTACTACGACTTCGCCTACAAGCGCCCCTTCACGCCGGAGGACCTCGCGGCCATCGAGAAGCGCATGGCGGAGCTCGCGAAGAAGGACATCCCGGTCGCGCGCGAGGTGTGGAAGCGCGACGACGCGGTGAAGTTCTTCGAGTCGATCGGCGAGAAGTACAAGGCGGAGATCATCGGCGCGATCCCGGCGGGCGAGGACATCGGCCTCTACCGCGAGGGCGACTTCATCGACCTGTGCCGCGGCCCGCACGTGCCCTCCACCGGCAAGCTCAAGGTGTTCAAGCTGATGAAGGTCGCCGGCGCCTACTGGCGCGGCGACTCGAAGAACGAGATGCTCCAGCGCATCTACGGCACGGCCTGGGCGAAGAAGGAGGACCAGGACGCCTACCTGCACATGCTCGAGGAGGCGGAAAAGCGCGACCACCGCCGCCTGGGCACGCAGCTCGACTTCTTCCACCTGCAGGACGAGGCGCCCGGGATGGTCTTCTGGCACCCCAAGGGCTGGGTGATCTGGCAGCAGGTCGAGCAGTACATGCGCCGGCGTCTACCGCGACAACGGCTACCAGGAGGTGCGCTGCCCGCAGATCCTCGACCGCTCGCTGTGGGAGAAGAGCGGCCACTGGGAGAACTACAAGGACCACATGTTCACGACGGAGTCGGAGAAGCGCGACTTCGCCATCAAGCCCATGAACTGCCCGGGCCACGTGCAGATCTTCAACAAGGGGATCCGCAGCTACCGCGACCTGCCGCTGCGCTACGGCGAGTTCGGCGCCTGCCACCGCAACGAGCCCTCGGGCGCGCTGCACGGCCTCATGCGCGTGCGCGGCTTCACGCAGGACGACGGCCACATCTTCTGCGCCGAGGAGCAGATCGCGCCGGAATGCGTGGCCTTCCACAGGCTCGCCTTCGACGTGTACCGCGTCTTCGGCTTCCACGAGGTCACGGTGAAGCTGGCGCTGCGCCCCGAGCCGCGCATCGGCAGCGACGAGCAGTGGACCAAGGCCGAGGAGGCGCTGCGCGCCGCCCTGCGCGAATGCGGCGCGCAGTGGACCGAGCTGCCGGGGGAGGGGGCCTTCTACGGCCCGAAGATCGAGTACCACCTCAAGGATTCCCTGGGCCGCTCCTGGCAGGTGGGCACCATGCAGGTGGACTTCTTCATGCCCGGCCGCCTGGGTTCGGAGTACGTGGCCGAGGACAACACGCGCCGCGTGCCGGTGATGCTGCACCGCGCCATCGTGGGCTCCATGGAGCGCTTCATCGGCATCCTCATCGAGAACCATGCCGGGGCGATGCCCCTGTGGCTGGCGCCCGTCCAGGTGGTCGTGATGAACGTCACGGACCGGCAGGAGGACTATGTCCGGGAGGTCGTGGAGGCCCTGCGGGCGGCCGGCATCCGGGCCGAAGCCGATTTGCGGAACGAGAAAATAACGTATAAAATTCGCGAACATAGCATTCAAAAGCTTCCTTACCAGCTGGTGTTGGGCGACAAGGAAGTGGCAGCTCGGACGGTCTCGGCCAGGACGCGGGCAGGTGAAAACCTGGCGCCGGTCCCGCTCGAGGCTTTCATTTCGCGCTTGCAGGGCGAGATCGCCGGGCGGAACTGAACGCTTTACGGGAGGCGAGGACGGAAAACGGACACCGTTGGGGAATCCTCGCCATATGACTGATTTGAAAGAGGATTCTTCGCATCGCTCACGATAACAAGTCGGTTCGCATCAACGGGGAGATCAATTCCCCCGAGATTCGCCTGGTCGGCATCGAAGGTGACCAGCTCGGCATCGTTTCCATAGCGGAGGCGATGCGTCTTGCGGAAGAGGCGGAGGTCGATCTCGTGGAGATCGCGCCGACGGCCGTTCCCCCGGTTTGCCGGATCATGGATTACGGCAAATTCAAGTACCAGGAACAGAAGCGGGCGCACGAGGCGAAGCTCAAGCAGAAGCAGATCCAGGTCAAGGAGATCAAGTTCCGCCCCGGCACCGACGAGGGCGACTACCAGATCAAGCTCCGCAACCTCATCCGCTTCCTGACCGAAGGCGACAAGACGAAGATCACGCTTCGCTTCCGGGGCCGGGAAATGGCCCACCAGGAGCTGGGCGTGGCCCTCCTCAAGCGGGTCGAGGCCGACCTCTCGGCCTATGGCCAGGTCGAGCAGTGGCCCAAGCTGGAAGGGCGCCAGATGATCATGGTCCTGGCGCCGAAGAAGAAGCACTAGCGGCAACCGCGGCAACGCCCGTCACAGGGCGAAGACAAGGCGACTTCAGGTACCAAGCGCGGAAACGGTTTCCGCCACCTGCTGCGCCAACGTAGCGAAAAGGAGGGCACACCATGCCCAAGATGAAGACCAAGAGTGGCGCCGCCAAGCGCTTCAAGGTCCGCGCAGGCGGATCCGTGAAGCGCGGCCAGGCGGGCAAGCGCCACATCCTCACCAAGAAAACCACGAAATCGAAGCGCCAGCTTCGCGGCACGGCAGGGGTCCACAAGACCAATGTCGATTCCGTGAAGGCGATGCTTCCTTACGCTTAAGGAGATAGACGATGCCTCGCGTAAAACGTGGAGTGACGGCGCGCGCGCGCCACAAGAAGGTTCTCGACCAGGCCAAGGGTTTCCGCGGCCGCCGCAAGAACGTCTACCGCATCGCCAAGGAAGCGGTGATGAAGGCGGGGCAGTACGCCTACCGCGACCGCCGCGCCAAGAAGCGCGAATTCCGCGGCCTGTGGATCGCCCGCATCAACGCGGCCGTCCGCGAAGCCGGGATGACCTACAGCCGGTTCATGGCGGGCCTGAAGAAGGCGGCCATCGAGATCGACCGCAAGGTGCTCGCCGACCTCGCCGTGCAGGACAAGCCGGCCTTCAGCCGGATCGTCGAGCAGGCCAAGACGAGCCTCGGCGCCTGACACGACGCTAAACCGGAAAGGGGGCTCCTCGCGGAGCCCCTTTTTTGTTTCCGACCGACCCCATGCAATCCATCGACAAGATCGTCACCGACGCGCAGGCCGCCTTCGAGGCGGCCGCGACGGTGTCCGACCTCGAGCAGGTCAAGTCCCGCTTCCTCGGCAAGTCCGGCGCCCTCACGGACCTGCTGAAGGGGCTCGGCAAGCTCTCGGCCGAGGAGCGCCCGAAGGCGGGCGCGGCCATCAACGAGGCGAAGACGCGCGTCGAGGCGATGGTGCAGGCGCGGCGCGACGCGATCCTCGCCGCCGAGCTCGACCTGCGGCTCGCCGCCGAGTCGATCGACGTGACGCTGCCCGGCCGGCGCCAGTCCCGCGGCGGGCTGCACCCCATCTCGCGCGCCCAGGAGCGCATCGAGCGCCTCTTCGCCTCGATGGGCTTCTCGGTCGCCGACGGGCCGGAGATCGAGAACGACTTCTACAACTTCACGGCGCTGCGCATGTTCCCGGACCATCCGTCGCGGAGCATGCAGGACACGTTCTACGTCGCGGATTCCGACAAGGTGCTGCGCACGCACACCTCGCCCGTGCAGATCCGCTACATGCAGTCGCACACGCCGCCCATCCGCATCATCAGCCCGGGCCGCGTCTACCGCGTCGACCACGACGCCACGCACTCGCCGATGTTCCACCAGATCGAGGGGCTGTGGGTCGACGAGGGCGTGAGCCTCGCGGACCTCAAGGGCACCGTGACGCAGTTCTTCCGCGCGTTCTTCGAGCGCGACGACATCAACGTGCGCTTCCGGCCGTCCTACTTCCCGTTCGTCGAGCCCGGCGTGGAGATCGACATGGAATGGGAGCGCAAGGACGGCGAGGTGAAGTACCTCGAGATCGGCGGCGCGGGCGTGGTCCACCCCGACGTGCTGAGGAACGGGAACATCGATCCGGAGCGCTACTCGGGATTCGCCTTCGGCATGGGCCTCGATCGCCTCGCCATGCTCAAGTACGGCGTGAACGACCTGCGCCTCTTCTTCGACAACGACGTGAAGTTCCTGAGGCAGTTCCGATGAAGGTCTCCGTCGCCTGGCTGCGCGAACTCTCGGGCGTGGACCTGCCGGTCGACCGGCTCGCGCACGTCCTCACCATGGGCGGGCTCGAGGTCGAGGAGGTGGCGCCGGTCGCGGCGGCCTTCGAGAAGATCGTCGTGGCGCACGTGCTGAGCGTGGCGCCGCACCCCAACGCCGACAAGCTGCGCGTGGCGGAAGTCGACGCCGGCACGGGCATGACCCTCACGATCGTCTGCGGCGCGCCCAACGTGGCGGCCGGGCAGAAGGTGCCCTGCGCGCTCGTGGGCGCGAAGCTGCCCGGCCTCGAGATCAAGCAGGCGAAGCTGCGCGGCATCGAGTCGAGCGGCATGCTCTGCTCGGCGCGCGAGCTGGGCCTGTCCGACGACCATGCGGGGCTCCTCGTGCTGCCGGAGGACACGCCCGTCGGCGCGGACATCCGCAAGGTCCTGGACCTCGACGACACGATCCTCACCCTGAAGCTCACGCCCAATCGCGGCGACTGCCTGTCGATGTTCGGCATCGCGCGCGACATCGCGGCGCTCACCGGCAGGCAGCCCGCCCTCACGCGGGCGCCCGCCGCCTCGCCGACGATCGCCGACACGCGCGAGGTCCGCATCACCGACCGCGCCGCCTGCGGCGCCTATTTCGGGCGCGTGATCCGCGGCATCGACCCGGCGGCGAAGACGCCGGCCTGGATGGCTCGCCGCCTGGAGCGCGCGGGCCTGCGGCCCCGCAGCCCCCTCGTGGACATCACCAACTACGTGATGCTCGAGCGCGGCCAGCCCCTGCACGCCTTCGACCACGCGAAGCTCGAGGGCGCCATCGACGTGCGCATGGCGAGGCCCGGCGAGGAGCTCAAGCTCCTGACCGAGCAATGGGCCGAGTACCTCCCGAACCTGCTCCTCATCACGGACGAGTCCGGCCCCGTGGCGCTGGGCGGCGTGATGGGCGGCTTCGACAGCATGGTCACCGACGCGACGACGGACGTCTTCTTCGAGGCGGCGTACTTCGCGCCCGAGGCGATCCAGGGCCGCGCGCAAGGCCCTGCAGCTCACGAGCGACGCGGCCTACCGGTTCGAGCGCGGCGTGGACTTCGCCGGCACGCGCGCGGCCCTCGAGCGCGCCACCGCGCTCACGCTCGAGATCTGCGGCGGCGAGGCCGGGCCGGTGACCGAGGCCCACGGCGAGCTCCCGGCCCGCAAGGCCGTGCACGTGCGCCCGGCGCGCGTGCGCGCGCTGCTGGGCTACGACGTGGCCGATGCCTTCATGGCCGAGGCGCTGCGGCGCCTGCACTGCACGGTCGCCCACGACGGCGCGGACCTCGTCGTGACGCCCCCCAGCTGGCGCTTCGACCTCGCCATCGAGGAGGACTTCGTCGAGGAGGTCGCCCGGGTCCACGGCTACGAGCACGTGCCGGCGAGCCGCGCCGCGCTCCAGCGTGCCGATGCTCGACGCGCGCGGAGGGCGCCGCGCACGCGCTTCGACCTGAAGCGCGCCGCCGCCGCGCTGGGCTACCAGGAAGTCATCAACTACAGCTTCGTCTCCGTCGCAGTGGGAAGCCGATTTCGCGGGCAACCCGGCCGCCGGTCCGGCTGGCCAATCCCATCGCGAGCACGATGGACGTGATGCGCTCCACGCTCCTCGCCGGGCTCGTGGCGGCGGTCAAGTCGAACCTGAACCGCGACGAGGAGCGCCTGCGCCTCTTCGAGCTCGGGCGCTGCTTCCTGGGCGAGGGCCCGGAGCCGCACGAGCAGCCCGAGCGTCTCGCGGGCATCACCTACGGCCCGCGCCTGCCCGAGCAGTGGGCGGAGAAATCGCCCGCGGCGGACTTCTACGACGCGAAGGGCGACCTCGAGGCGATCGCGGGCCCCGTGGCGCTCGAGTTCCGTCCCGGCCAGCATCCGGCCTTCCATCCGGGGCGCTGCGCCCGCGTCTGGGTCGGCGGGCGCGACGTGGGCGTCGTCGGCGAGCTGCATCCCCGGTTACAGCAGAAATACGAGCTGCCGGCCGCGCCGGTGCTCTTCGAGGTAGATTGCGACGTGATCCTCGCCGGCCTCGCGCCGCGGTTCGCGGGGGTCTCGCGGATGCCGACGGTGCGCCGCGACCTGGCCGTCGTCGTCGACGAAACGCTCGCCGCCGGCGTCATCCTGGAGGCCGTCAGGGCCTCGGTTCCGGCCTGCGTCCGCGAGGTCGAAATCTTCGATCAGTACCGCGGCAAAGGGGTCGAAACCGGGCGAAAAAGCCTTGCGTTTCGTATAGTTATGCAGGATACTGCCAGAACTTTGACAGATGCCGAGGTGGAGGAAATCGTGGGTTCCATCCGACAGCTGCTCGACAGAAAAATTCCAAGCACTGCCGCGCACGTGAAAGACAAGGTCACCCTCACCAAGGCCGAGTTGGCCGACCTGATGTTCGAGAAGGTCGGGCTCAACAAGCGCGAAGCCAAGGACATGGTCGAGTCCTTCTTCGAGGAGATCCGCATCGCCCTCGAAAGGGGCGAGATGGTGAAGCTTTCCGGCTTCGGCAACTTCCAGCTTCGCAAGAAACCGCAGAGACCCGGCCGCAACCCGAAGACCGGGGAGGAAATTCCCATCACTGCCCGGCGCGTGGTGACTTTCCACGCGAGCCAGAAGTTGAAGACCTTGGTGGAGAAGTCTTTCAATGGCCACGGAGAACCTGGCAACGAATGACCTGCCGGCCATCCCCGCCAAGCGCTATTTCACGATAGGCGAAGTTAGCGAACTGTGCGGGGTGAAGCCCCACGTACTCCGGTACTGGGAGCAGGAGTTCACGCAGCTGAAGCCCCTGAAGCGCCGGGGCAACCGGCGCTATTACCAGCACCACGAGGTGCTGCTGATCCGCCGCATCCGCGAGCTTCTCTACGAGCACGGCTTCACCATCAACGGCGCGAGCAACCGCCTCGAGGATTCCGTCCCTTCGCGCACGGGCTCCCACGCCCCGCTCAACACGATGACGGTCCCGCAGCCCATCTCGCCGGCCAACATCCGCAAGGAACTCAAGAGCATCCTCAAGATGCTCGACAACGAGTAGGCGCGAGGCGCTCGCGATTCCCGCGTAGGCGGGCCCCCAGTTCGGCTATAATTCCGCTCTCGGTCGGGGCGTAGCGCAGCCTGGTAGCGCACCTGCATGGGGTGCAGGGGGTCGAAGGTTCGAATCCTTTCGCCCCGACCAATCGACAAAAGGGGTTGCACGCTCGCGTGCAACCCCTTTTGCTTTTGGTGCCCCGGACGATTGCCGGTGCCCGCGCGCCCCGGGATCGGCGCGCTTCGCGCTAAGCGCGGTGGCGTACCGATCGGGACGGCAAGTTCGCGTATTCCTGTCACCTTCAACAAGTTGCGCTCCACGAGACCGGTCCGACCGCGATCGCCGAGCGCCCGATGTCCGTGGCGGAGCAAAGGGGAATTCGCATGAAATATTCGATCGTTCTTGCAACAGTCGCGGCGGGGCTCGCTTTCGAGCGGCTGCGAGCGTCCGGTGGTGGTTACGCCGGCTCCCACCGTGGTCGCAGTCCCGGGGCCTGCGGGTCCGGCAGGTTCGACCGGCGCAACCGGCGCGCCCGGCAGCGCAGTGATGAAGGGGGACACCGGCGCGACAGGCAGCACGGGTGCGACCGGCGCGACCGGCAGCGCGGCCATGAAGGGTGATACGGGAGCGACCGGCAGCACGGGCGCCACCGGCGCCACCGGCGCCGAGGGCACGCAAGGCCAGACGGGCCAGACGGGAAGACGGGCGACACCGTCGTCATCGTCCCGAGACGCTAGGACAACGCTCGTGCCGGCCGCACCGGCACCGCCCTGGCCCATCAAGCAGAAAGGGCTGCACATGGCGTGCAGCCCTTTTTGTATTGCGGATCCCGCGGCGCGTGCCGGCGAAACCCGACGGACATGCGAGGGGTTTCCCTGCGCCGCAGAGTCTGCGATATTGCGGTGGTGAACTGCCCGCAGGACTCCTTATCCGGAGGATGGCCATGTCCGATTGCCCAAGACGAAGGTGGGTCTGTTCGCCCGGATGCGGCAATGGGCCAGCGGTAGCTCGTCGAGGAGGTTCCGCCGGAGATGGAGCGCTGCGAATTCGATTGCCGGGACCTTAAGTGCACCCTGGGAGAGTGGGAAACCTGCGAGAACCGGCTTCAGAGCATGCGCTCCGGAAAGGGTTGACCCCTCCGGCCCGCCCCGGACGTGCCTGTCGCCCGACGCGCCCGCGCCGGCGCAACTTCCGCTTGCGTCGGTCACGGTGGTGTTAGGATCGCTAGCTTTTGGGGGCAGATCGGCCGGGGGAGGCAGGCAGGCTTATCAACTCGGCTGTGAAGTCCCAGCAATGGCGTGTCCGCGATGGGGAACCGATTCATGTCCACTGTTGCTCGCGGCCGCAAGGTCGCCCGTGGAACGAGAAACCGAATCTGAAACGGTCCTTCGACGTTGTCGTCGCTGCGCCCCTTTTCGTCGTCCTCATGCCGGTCTGCTCGTCGCGGCGGCCTTGGCCGTCCTGTGACCGAAGGTCAGGCCGATCTTCTACTTTTCCAACCGGTATGTGGGCGTGAATCGGCAGATCCGCGTGCTGAAGTTCCGCACGATGGTGCGGGATGCGACCTCGGCCCGGCACCGGCTCAACGAGAGGTTCATGCGCGACGGCTTCCTGGACATCCCGGTGAATTGCGAGGTCTACACGCCGGTCGGACGGTTCCTGGAACGGCTGCAGATCGTCGAGCTGCCGCAACTGGCGAACGTGCTCTTCCACGGGCTGAGCCTCGTCGGGAATCGCCCGCTGCCCAAGGCGAACGTGGACCTCCTGACGCAGTTCCCCGGCTGGGAGCGGCGCTTCGACTCCCCGGCCGGCATTACCGGCATCGCGCAGATCGTGGGCAAGTTGAACCTCGTTCCCGCGCAGCGGCTGCACCTGGAATCGCATACAGCCGCGTGTACCAGGAAGGCAACGTTGTGAAGTGCGACCTCCTCATCATGTGGCACACGGTCGCGGCGGTGCTGCTGCGAAACAAGGGCATCTCCCTGGAGCGCGCCGAAGCCCTGCTGAAGAGCTGTCTCCCCGATCGCGAATGAAGGGCGGGCTTGCTTTTCTCCGCGCGCCCGCATTCAATCGGCGCCTTCCGGCGAAGGCGGGCATGTACGGGCGCCGCGAAGCCCGGTCGCCGGCCCGCATGCGGGGCGGTCCGATCCCGAACGGCAGGTCTAGAGGAGGGTGCGAGGCACGATGGAACGAATCAAGGTCGTCATTCTGTGCGGGGGCAAGGGCACGCGCTCGTACCCGTTCACCGAGTATTTCCCCAAGGTCATGATGCCGGTGAACGGCACCCCGATCCTCGTCCACCTGATGCGCACCTACGCGTCCCAGGGCTTCACCGACTTCGTGCTCGCGGGCGGCCACCGCATCGAGATGCTCTACGACTACTTTTCACGGCCGCTTCTCGGACTGGAACGTGAACATCGTGGACACGGGAGCCGACGCCGACACGGGCGACAGGATCCTTCGCTGCGGCGAGTTCGTGGGAGAGCGTTTCCTCGCCACCTACGGCGACGGCCTCGGCGACCTGGACCTGCACCAGCTCCTCGACACGCACGAGCGATCGGGAGCGCTCGCGACCCTCACGACGGTGCCGCTGCGCTCGCAGTACGGCCTGGTGGTGTTCGACGACGGCGGCAAGGTCCAGCGCTTCGAGGAGAAGCCGCTCGTGCGCGACTACTGGATCAACGCCGGCTTCTTCGTCTTCGAGAAGGCCGCCCTCGGGGAGTGGCACGGGCACAACCTGGAGCAGGAGGTGCTGCCCGACTTCGCCCGCCGCGGCCGCCTCTACGTGAATCGCCACCTGGGTTTCTGGAAATCGATGGACACGAGCAAGGACCAGCAGGAGCTCGAGAAGCTGTGCGTGGGCGGGGAAATCCCGTGGGTCAAGCAGCGCGCCGTGACGGGCGCCTGATCGCGGGCATCGACGCAACAAGGAGATCACCATTTCGACGTTTTCGTGGAAGGGGCGGCCGGTCCTCGTCACCGGGGCCACCGGATTGCTCGGCAGCTGGGTCGTTCCGGAGCTCGTTCGCAGGGGCGCGCACGTCGTCGCGCTGGTCCGTGACGGCGTGCCGCGGGGCCTTCTCGCGCGCGACGGCTGGCTCGACCGGATCTCGTCGGTGCAGTGGTTCGCTCTCCGACGACGGGCTGATGCTGCGGGCCTTCGCGGAGTATTCGATCGACACGGTATTCCACCTGGGCGCCCAGACCCTCGTCGGCGTGGCCAAGGTCGACCCGGTCGGCACGCTCGAGGCCAACGTCCGCGGCACCTGGATCCTCCTGGATGCCGCGCGGCGCGCGGGCGTGAAGCAGGTGCTCGTCGCGTCCTCGGACAAGGCCTACGGCGACTCGACCAACCTGCCGTACCGCGAGGACCACCCGCTGCAGGGCCGGTTTCCCTACGACGTGTCGAAGAGCTGCACGGACCTCGTCACGACCATGTATGCGCGCACCTTCGGCGCTGCGCGACCGCCATCGTGCGCTGCGGCAACCTGTTCGGTGGCGGCGACCTCAACTTCAGCCGGCTGATCCCCGGCGCCATCCGGGCGACGCTGGACGACGAGCCGTTCTGATCCGCAGCGACGGCAAGTTCGTCCGCGACTTCCTGTACGTGGAGGATGCGGCGGAAGCCTACCTGACGCTGGCCGAGCGGCTGGCGGCCGACGAGTCGCTGGCGGGCGAGGCCTTCAACTTCGGCCTCGAGATGCGCCCCACGATGCTCGAGCTCGTGGAGAAGATCCTCGCCATGATGGGCCGCACCGACCTGCGGCCGGTCGTGCAGAACATCGCCTCGGCGGAAATCCGCGAGCAGTACCTGGACGCCGGCAAGGCGCGCGACCGGCTGGGATGGAAGCCCCGCTTCGGCATGGACGAGGGCCTGCGGCGCACGATCGAGTGGTACCGGGGTTCCTGGCGGAAGGGGATGCCTGAAGTGGCGGGCACGCGTCGCAGGAATGTGCCCGCGGCCCGGCGGACGCGATGAGCCCGAGCCACGACGAAGCGCAGTCCGCGGTGCCGGTGACGGTCGTCATCCCGACCTTCAACCGCGCGGCCGACCTCGAACGCTGCCTCGCCCACCTCGGGCGGCAGAGCGTCGGCGCCCTTGGCGTGGTCGTGGTGGACAACAGCTCCACCGACCGCACCCCGGAGATGATCCGGGAGCTGATGCCCGCGTGGGGCGGGCGCCTGCGCTACATCCGGCGCGAGCCCAACGGACCGGCCAGCGCGCGCAATTCGGGCCTCGCGGCCACGACGACGCCCTATGTGCTCTTCCTGGACAGCGACATCGACCTGCCGCCGGACTGGGTGGCGCGCGCGCTGGGGCACTTCGCGGATGACGCGTCGCTGCGCGCGGCGGGCGGCTACATCCTCTACGCGTTCAACCCGTCGGGCGTGAACGCGTACGGCGGCGACCTGAGCCGCATGGGCCTCGCCTGGGACGTGGACGAGGGCACGGCGCTGGACCCGTCGAAGGGACCCGCGCGGCGCATCTGGGTCAACTGCTCGGCCATGCTGGCGCGCGCCGACGCGGTGCGGGAAGCCGACGGCTTCGACGAGACCTTCTTCTACGGCCACGAGGACACGGACCTGGGCTGGCGGATGAACCTCATGGGACATCGCGTCGAGGTCTTCCCCGACCTGCGCGCGATCCACAACGTGAGCGCGGACCCGGGGATGGCGCACCCGGAGATCGTCTTCCACTATTGCAAGAACCGGCTGCGGTCGATGCTCCGGAACGCCTCGGCGGCCAACCTCCCGGTCATGCTCGCGGCCTATGCCGCGTACGCGATCGCGGACGTGCTGGCGCGCCCGCCGCGCGCGCCCAAGTTGAGGGCGCTCGCCTGGAACCTGGCCCGGCTGGGCGAGACCCTCGGGCTGCGCCGCGCGACCCAGCGCAAGCGGGCGGTTCCGGATGCCGAGGTCTTCGGGCATGGCTCGACGCGCTGGCTGCCGCCGACAGCCCTTGCCGGGCGCCGGCGCCGGCCCGCGGGCGAAGCGGGCCCGCCGCTTCCGGGCCCCTCGAACTCCGCGCCAGGCCGATGACCGGATCTAGCGATGCCTGGCGCCGCCGCCCTTCCCTGCCCGCCGGGCGCCTCCCTCGACATCGTCATCACCAGCCCGTTCGTGTGGCCGTGGGTGCGCCGGGGCTCGGAGCGCATGCTGCACGACCTCTCGCGCTACCTCGTCGGCCGGGGACACCGGGTCACCGTCTTCTCGACGGGGCCCAAGGACGACGTGGAGCGGCGCGACGGCATCGCGTACCACCTGTTCCGCCAGAGGTTCGGCACCCGCTTCCGGCAATTCAACTGCTGCCACGACTTCGCCTTCCGGCTTGCAGCCGGCGCTGGCCGGGATCGATCCCGACATCGTCTTCAGCATGAACTACTTCGACGCGTATGCGGCGATCCGGGCCCGGCAGCGCTCGGGCGCCCGATACCGCGTCGTGTTCCACTCGGCGGGCATCCTCACGCGGAGGCACTTCCGCGCGGTTCCCCTGGATGCCTGGTTCTTCCGCGCGGTGCACCGGCTGGCGAACCTCACGCTCGTGGTGAGCCATGCGGCGGGCGACGGTGTACCGGCGCGAATTCGGGATCGACCCCGTCGTGCTGTATCCGCCCATCGTGGTGGAGGATTTCTCCCCGAAGGCGGATGCCGGCGCGCCGCCGCCTTCCGCGGATCCACGCATCGTCTTCTCCGGCGACGCCGACGATCGCCGCAAGGGCGCGCGCGCGCTGTGCCGGGCCTTCCCGCTCGTCAAGGAGCGCTATCCGCGGGCGCGGCTGCTCTTCGCCGGGCGCGCGAGCGAGGCGACGCGCCAGGCGCTGCTCGCCGAGGCGGCGCAGTCGGAGACGGCGGACGACGTGGCATTCCTGGGCCTGGGAAAGGTCGAGGACCTTCCGGCGCTTTACCAAGGGGCCTCGGTCACCGTGCTCCCTTCCGTGGCGGAGGCCTTCGGCATCGTGCTGGCCGAATCGCTGGCGGCGGGAACGCCGGTCGTCGGCACGAGGCACGGGGGCATCACGGAGATCATCGACAACGAGCTCGTCGGCCGCCTCTTCGATCCCGGCCCCCACCACCGGCAGACGGACAATTTCCGCGGCCTGGCCGAGGCTATCGTGGCGGTGCTCGACCGCGGCAAGACTCCCGAGGTGGTGGCGGCCTGCCGGGCGCAGGCGCAGCGATACAGCTGGGCGGTGCTCGGCCCGCAATACGAGCGCGTCCTGCTGGAGCTGGCGTCGCGGGCGCAGCGATGCGCCGGGCGCGGTCGGGCCGGGAGAGTGAGCGGCCGCATCCGCGTCCAACCCGCCCATGCGAACCCGCCGCCCCCTGAAGATCCTGCTCGCCCACGAGCTCTTCGCGCCCGACTTCGCGGGGGGCGGGGAGTACGTGGTCACCGAGACCGCGCGGCACCTGCAGTCCCTGGGCCACGAAATCACCGTCGTCACCACCGGCGATCCGTCGATGACGCACTACGAGGGCATCCGGACCATACGCCTGCCGATCTCGCGCTACCGGATGAATTTCGCGTGGAAGCCCATTCTCGAACTGGCGAGGGAGGCGGACCTGATCCACGCATTCACGTTCCATGCGCTGTATCCCAGCGTCCGCGCCGGCCGGGTGCTCGGCAAGCCGGTGGTCGGCGGCGTGCTCGCCCTGTTCGGCGACGTGTGGCTGGAGATGCGCGGGCCGGTCGCCGGCAGGATCTGGCGGAGGCTCGAGCGCTGGCTGCTGGGGTTGCCGTTCGACGCGAAGCTGCACCTGAGCGAGTTCTCGTCCGACCTCTCCCGCAGGATCGGCGTGTTCCGGCCGGGGGACGAGGTCATCGCGCCCGGAATCGGCCACGAGGGCTTCCATGCGAGCGCGGAAAAGTCCTACGTGCTGTACACGGGCAAGCTGGAGACCCGCAAGGGGGTGCGGGTCGTGCTCGAGGCCGCCCGGCGCCTGCCGGACGTGCCGTTCCGGGTGATCGGGTGGGGCGCGGACTACGATGACGTGGCCGCCGCCGCGCCGCCCAACGTGCGGATGCAGAGGCGCTCCGGCGACCGCGCCCAGTATGTGGAGGCCCTGGCCGGGGCGCGCATCTTCCTGTTCCCCACGATGGCGGAGACGTTCGGGCTGGTGGTGCCGGAGGCCATGGCCGCCGAATGCGCGATCGTCTCCACCTCGCCCCTGCCTTTCGAGGGCGCGCGCATCGCGCCGGGCGACGCCGACGGCGCGACCGCGGCCGTCCGCGCCCTGTGGGACGACCCGCAGGCCTGCGCGCGCCACGGGCGGCAGAACCGCCTGTCGCGCGGCGATACGACTGGAACCGGCACGCCGAAGAGCTCGAGAAGGTCTACTGGCGCGTTCTCGACGCGCGCCCGGGAGGGGCCTGACGTGCGAGTCGCCCTCTTCTACCCGTGGATCTACCTCAAGGGCGGCCCGGAGCGCACGATCCTCGAGATCTCGCGCCGCAGCCGGCACGACTGGGACATCTACACCAGCCACTACGACGCCGAGGCGACCTTCCCCGAGCTGAAGTCGTGCGGCATCCGCGAGACGTCCCGGGTCTCCGTGAGGAGAACCTACGGCGCGGTGCTGGCGGCGTCGGCGCGCGTCGCGGCCACCCGCCTCGACCTGGAGGGCGTGGACGCGCTGCTTTGCGGCTGCGACGGGGTGGGGACCTTCATCACGGTGCGCAACGCCCGGGTCCCGGTCGTGAACCTGTGCTTCACGCCGCTGCGCGCCGTCTACGACCTGGAGTACCGCCGGCGCCACCTCGCGCGCGCGGGTCTCCTGCGTCCGCTCGCGCTGGCGGTCGAGATGGCCTACAAGGTGATGGACCGCATCCTCTGGCGGCGCTACAGCGGCGTGGTCTGCATCAGCGAAACGGTGCGCGAGCGGGTGGCCCGGGGCGGCTTGCGGGCAGGGAGAGATGCCGGTGATGTACCCGGGCGTGGACGGCGCGTCGATCGCCGCGAGCGAGCGCTTCGAGCCCTTCTTCCTCCTGCCCGGGCGCATCATGTGGACGAAGAACATCGAACTGGGCATCGCGGCGTTCAAGCTTTCCGGCAGGCGACCGGGCGCGGCTTCCGGCTCGTCGTGGCCGGGATGGTCGACGCGAAGAGCCGGGAGTACTTCGATCAGCTGCAGTCGATGGCGGGCGGCGACGCCGCGATCGAGTTCCACGTCTCGCCCGACCGACGGGCAGATGCGCGACTACTACGATCGCTGCACGGCGGTGCTCTTCACGGCCTTCAACGAGGATCTCGGCCTCACGCCCATGGAGGCGATGGCGCTGCGGCAAGCCCGTCGTCGCGGTGAACCGCGGCGGCCCCCGGGAGGTTGTGGAGCACGAGGTCACCGGATACCTCGTGGAGGCCGACCCGACCCGTTCTCCGCGGCGATGGGGCTGCTTGCGGCGGACGAGGGGCGGGCACGGGCCATGGGCCGCGCCTCGTCGAGCGCGTGAAACGGTTCACCTGGGAGCGGTTCGTGACCGAGCTCGACGACTATGTCGACGCGGTGGTCGCGAGAAGCCGGCGATGAGGCTGCTCGTCATCGTGTCAGGGCACTTCGGCGAGCTGAGCCTCGCCCGGTACTTCCTGGGCGGTCTCGGGGCGGAGCCCGTGCCGGTCATGATGGTGCCTGCCGTGCTCGGCCAGCCGCCAGGGCTCGAGCCGGAGCGTGGACATCCGCACCTACGACGATCTGGACGACATCGAACGCGCGGTGGAGGAAGTCGCCCCCGACGTGGTGATCCTCTTCTCGGGATACCTGCTCACCATCGGCCGCCGCTTCTCGCTGTTCAAGGCCTTCGCGCTGCTGCGCCGGCTGCGCCGCCGCGGAGCGCGCATCGTCACGAGCGACCCCTTCATCGGCCTGGTGCGCAACCCCTGGTCGCTGCGGTTCGGCAAGATGTTCGCGCCGCGCAAGGGCGGCGGCCACGACCTGGTGGCGGCGGCGCTGGCTCCGCTGCTGGCGATCCGGACCTATCTCATCCACCTCCAGCTGCGGCGGCACCCGCACGTCTACGCCGCGCCGGTCGCGCACCGTTTCCCGGTCTCCGGTCACCGGGGCTACGCGTTCTTCAACCCGGCCTCGGATCCGGGCCGCGCGGCCGTGGCGGAGGCCGAGGCGCCCGATGCGCCCCCGGAGTGGCTGTTCGTGCTTTCGGAGATCGATTTCCGCTACCAGACCAATCGCCTCGGGGAGGCGTTCGCCGGGCACGTCGCCGCTCGCTTGCGCGACGCGGCCCGGCCGGGAAGGCGGGTGGCGATGATCGGGCCCCGGCAACTGATCGGGGACCTCCGCGCACCGCTCGCCGACCTCCCGGGCATGGAACTTTGCGAGAACGTGGCCTACGGCGACTACATGGCGAGAATCGTGCGGGCGCAGCGCCTGTTCCTGTGGAACTACTTCTCGTTCTCCGTCCTGCACCGCGTGCTGGCCGGCGGCCCCGTGCACTATTTCGACGAGGGGCACATGGTCAGCGTGCTTCCGGAGCTGGAGCAGGCCGGCATCGACACCTACTACGCGGGATGGCGGCCGCCGCTGCTCGACGTGGCCGAGCGGTTCGACGAGGCCCGGCTCGACGATCTCGCGCAGGAGGCGCGCGCCCGCTTCGCGCGCATCAAGGAACGGATGGCGGCGGGGATGTCGCCGGCGGCGCTGCTCGAGGCGGTGACCTCGCCGGAGGGAGCGACCCCCGGGCGGTGAGGACCGGGCACTCTCAGGACCTGGCGTCCGCGCAGGCCCGCTTGATCCGGTCGCAGGCGTCGCGAAGGGTTTCCGGCTCGATGGTCGCCGCGGGCAGGAGGCGGATGCAGCGCCCGAGGCAGGACACCAGCACCCCCTCCGAGAGGATCGCGGACTGCGCCTGCTCCACCCGCACTTCGGGCCCCAGCTCCAGCAACCACATGGCGCCGCGGCCGCGCAGCGTGAGGCCTTCGGCCTCGCGGCCGCCCAGCGCCTCGCGCACGGTCCGCTCGATGCCGCCAACCTGGTCGGCGATGGGCAACTCGCGCAGGGCGGCCAGCGTGGCGGCGACCACGGCTGCCGCCAGCGGATTGCCGGAGAACGTGCTGCCGGGCAGGGCCTGCGGCGGGATCGCCATGTCCTCGGGGATCGCGAGCGAGGATGCCGGGAACCCGTTGCCCATGCTCTTGGCGAAAAGCAGGATGTCCGGCCTGGCGGCGAGCCGGTCGACGTAGAACGCGCTGCCGGTCCGGTACAGGCCCGTGAGGATCTCGTCGAACAGGCAGCAGGTGCCCGTCTCCCGGCACAGGGCGATGAGGCGCTCGTAGAACGCGGGGCTCGCCTCGTGGCCGCCATTGGTTCCCTGGATCGGCTCGACGAGCAGGGCCGCGACGCGGCGGGTCTCGAGCAGCCGCGACACCTGGGCCAGCACGTCGCCTTCCGCGGCCCGGTCCACGAATGGCAGCGCGTGCGTCTGCCCCACGCGGATCGGCGCGTTGTCCCAGCACAGGGCTGCGGTCAGCGCCGACTTGCCGTGCATGCTGCGGGCGAAGCCCGCGAATTCGGCGCGGCCGGTGCGGTGGGCGGCCAGGCGCATCGCGAACTCGGCGGCTTCCATCCCGGTGGAATAAAGGCCCCCGGGCTTGAGGCCCGTGGGCAGGATGTCGCGGATGCGCGCGTCGGCCTCCGCGCCGGCCGGGGTCGCGACCCGCCCGCACTGCCAGATTTTCCCGGCCTGCTCCTGCAGCCGCTTCGTGACGGCCGGATGGCCATGGCCCAGGAAGACCGCGCCGAACCCGGTCATGAGGTCCGTGAGCCGGCGCCCGTCGGTGGTCCACACGAAGCTTCCGGAAGCGTGCGAAATCTCGGTCAAGGGGTTCTCGGTCGTCTTGGGCATGGTCGGGATGGGGAGGCGGAAGGGCTGCGCGCGGCTCGCGGCTTGCGTCAGCGCCTGCGCCGCAGTTCGAGGCTCGCCACCGAGTGCGGCGGCACGCCGTAGGACATCGGCCTTCCGGTCCCGGCGAGCGGCGCCGAGGTGAACGAGACCTCGTGCGACGCGCCGCGGTCGAGGTGGCGGGCCCGGTCGTCCACGTTCGCCTGTCGCGCCCAGCGAATGCCCGGCACCCTGGGAAGCTCCGTGCCCGTGTTCGAGTCGGGCGAGGCGCCGGTCAGCAGGTGGGCGACGGCGCCGGCCGCGTCGAACCCGGCGACATCCAGTGACACGTCCGCGCGCCGGTCGATCGACTTGTTGATCAGCATCACGAAGAGCGTCTCGCCGTCCGCCGAGAGGCTGGCGACGGACTCGAGAAGCGGCACGGCCTTCATCGCCGGAACGATGCCGGCCTTCACGCTGTCGTAGGTCGGCGCCTGCGACCGGGAGCGCACCACCTTCTCGCCGAAATGCCGGGTATAGAGCTGGAACGCGTAGTAGCTCGCGTTGGGAACCCATTGCCCCTGGCGCGCCCCCATCAGGCCCAGGAAGGACGGTTCGTTCAGCTTGAAGAATGCAGCCGCGTCGACGCGGTCGTTCTGGATGAACACGCGCAGGACGTCGGCCACGTAGAGCGCCGAGCCGAGGGTCTTCGAGTGGTCCACCCAGGCGCTCGAGGGCGAGACGTGGAATAGCGGCGCCCATTCGGTGACCGCGATGCGGATGCGCTCGGCGCTCCCCGGGGGCGCGAACCGCCGGATCTGCCCGGCGACCGTCTGCAGGTTCTCCGCCACCATGAGCGGGGCGGCCCAGAGCGCCCGGTACACGTCGCGCGGATCGGCGCGGTCCGGTACGCCCACGGGGGCATAGGCGTTGTGGACGGCGAAGTAGTCGATGAGCTCGCCGGCCTGCTTCAGGACGGTCTCGTTCCAGCGGGGTAGGCGTTGAACGGAAAGGTCGGGTAGTTCTCCATGCCGATGGCGCCCACCCGGATCGTGGGGTCCACGGCGCGCATCTCGGGCACGAAGGCGCGCAGCTTGCGACATACGCCTCCGGCGTGAGCGTCGCTGGCCGGGCCTTCGCCCTTGCCGTAGAGCTCGTTGCCCATCTCCCAGAACTGCACGCGCGGGCCGGCGGGATTCCGGCGCTGCGCGTCCTTAAGGTAGCGGACCCAGTCGGCGGCCATCCGCGCCGTGCCGGTGCCCAGGTTGGCCGAGAGCAGCAGGTCCGCGCCGGTCGCGCCCGCGAACTCGATCAGCTCGTCCGTTCCGAAATTGGGGGAGACCTTCCGGCCCTCGCCGGGATTCTCGGGGATCTCCGGCCGGCTCCCGCGCGGGCCCGTCGCCGGTCGCCAGTCGTAGTGGTCGCCGAGGAAGCCGCCGGGAAAGCGGATGAGGGATGGCCGCAGCGCCGCCGTCAGCGCGAGCGGCGCGGGATCGAGCCGGTCCGCCCGTTCGTCCCAGAGCCCGTTGGCGTTTCGCCACCACTCGATGTTGACGCCGTAGAGGGCGCGCGGGATCGCGCGCCCCTGCGCGGCGCGTCGACGCTCACCTTGCCGCGTAGGCGGCCCCGCCGCCCGCCGCCGCCGGGCCCGCTGTCCCGCCGTTCCACCGTGATCGCGCCGAACTGCGCGAGGCCGCCCTGTCCCTCGGCGACGGCGTAGAGGATCAGCCGCTTCGGCGCTTCGCCCGGCGGCAGGACGAGCTCCTCCGACAGGGTCTCGAGGCCTGGGCCGGCGCGCGTCCGGCGCAGCTGCACCCGGCCGATCTCGGCTCCGTCCGCACGCAGCGCGTGCAGGCCCACGATCGCGGCCGTGGCCGGGGCGCTCAGGCCGAGGCGCACGGAGACGGCGAGGGACCGGCCCGCGAGGGAGGCGGCGTCGATCGCCTGCCCCATGCCGAGAGGTTTCGCGGAAGGCGTCGTGTTCGCGGCATTGGGCGCCAGCTCGAGCACGCCGCCGGCGACCCGCACCTGGCCCTTGCGGGCCGCTTCCGGCTCCTTCGCCCATCCCGGCGGCGGGTCGCCGCCGCGCGCGAAGTCGCCGTTCACGACGAGGTTCTGCCCGGGTGCCGCGGTGCCGGCGGCCAGGAGCCAGAGTCCGGCCAGGGTGGCGAGGATTCCGCGCCTGCCGATGCGCACCCTCATCCGGGATCTTTCCCGTGACGCCGGCCTTCGCGCCCCTGCGGGCTGCACGGGGGAAAGTCCGGGATCGCCCCGGAGAGGCGCCTCAGCAGGGACTGCGCGACGAACCGGTTCCCTTCTCCGAGTAGTGGTGTCGGGCCCGGAACATGCGGGCGAGCTGGGCCGGCGGCAGGCGCTCGAACTCGGTCACGAGGTTGATGAATGGGACGCCGCTGCTGCGGGCGTAGCCCTCGAGCCAGGCGGCCTCGCGGCTCGGTTCCCTCCCAGGAGGTCGCGGACGGGAAGGTAGGCGACGACGAAGCGCTGGCCGCGCGACTGCGAGAGCCGGCGCAGGTCGTCGAAGGCGAGCCCCGCGGCCGCGAAGACGTCGTCGCCCACGCCCCGTAGAACGGATCCGCCTGCGGCGCCTCGGCATCGCCCGCGAGCCACCGTCCCGTCCTTACGATGGCCAGGCTGTCCACGAACGTGCGCGCCCGCGCAGCAGCGTGCGCGTCTTCCACCCGGGGGGACCGGGACGTTCTCCGTGACGAGCGCGCCGTCCCTCGCGCGCAGCACCGGCTTGCCGTAGCCGATGAAGTTGTCCGAAGCCATGCGGAAGAAGTCCTGGGCGATGACCGCGAAGACCAGCATGTTGGCGTCGAGCTTCACGCCGTCGCGCTTGTACCAGAGGTAGTCCTGGTCCACGCCATAGCCGCCCTGTCCCATGTTGACCGTCTGGAGGGGGGGCACAGCGCCTGCATCTGCGCGGGATAGCTCGCGCCGTCGCCGACGCCGTAGCCCATGGTGAACGAGTCGCCGAGGGCGACCACCCGGTACCTGCCCGGCGGACGGCCTTGTCGTACTTCTCGCGCGCCCTGAAGCCCTGGGCGTTCGTGGTGAACGGCGCGCTGTCCCCGTACAGGCCGCTCGATGCGCAGGTCGGGCCGGTGGCTCCAGCCGAGCTCGCGCGTCGTACCGGGAGTGCGATTCCTCGCGCATGCTGAGCGCCCGCTTCGCCGCGAGCGTGGACATCAGCGAGGCTCGCGAGCCCCTCCACGAGCAGGAGCACGACCGCGGCGCTGGCGACGGCGAGCAGGAGGTTCGCGCGCAGCGACCGATCCGGGCCGGTCCCGGCCCTGCGGCTCAGTCGAGCTCGAAGGCATTCTTGTAGTCGAGCTTCAGCGCCGGGTCCTGGTCGTCCTTGCGCAGCATGCAGTTGCCGACCGCCAGCATCTCGATCTCGGTGCCCATGAAGCAGCGGAAGGCGTCCTCCGGCGTGCAGACGATCGGCTCGCCGCGCACGTTGAAGCTGGTGTTGACGAGCACCGGGCAGCCGGTCTGCGCCTTGAAGCGCGCGAGCAGCGCGTGGTAGCGCGGGTTGGTCTCGCGCGTGCACGGTCTGGATGCGCGCCGAGTAGTCGACGTGGGTCACCGCCGGGATGTCCGAGCGCGGCACGTTGAGCTTGTCGATGCCGAACAGCGCCTGCTCCTCCGCGCGTCATCGCGCGGCGGCGCTGCTCGGCTGCACGTCGGCGACCAGCAGCATGTAGGGGCTGTCGCCGTCGAGCTCGAACCAGTCGGCGACGTCCTCGCGCAGCACCGCCGGCGCGAAGGGCCGGAAGCTCTCGCGGTACTTGACCTTGAGGTTGAGCGTCTTCTGCATCGTCGGCGAGCGCGGGTCGCCGAGGATCGAGCGCGCGCCGAGCGCGCGCGGCCCGAACTCCATGCGGCCCTGGAACCAGCCGACCGCCTTGCCCGTCGGCGAGCGCCGCGCGGTCGCGCGTCGATCAGCTCGTCGTCGTCGAGCGCGTCGAAACGCGCGCCGGCGGCCGTCGAGGCGCGCGCTCGATCGTCGGCCTGCGCGAACGTCGGGCCCGAGATAGGCGCCCGTGCATGCGCGTCGAGCCGGCCGTCGGCATCGCGCGGCTGGCCGAGGTAGCAGGTGATAGGCGGCGAGCGCCGCGCCGAGCGCGCCGCCGGCATCGCCCGCCGCCGGCTGGATCCAGATGTCGCTCGAAGCGCGCCGTCGCGCAGGACCTTGCCGTTGGCGACGCAGTTGAGCGCCACGCCGCCGGCGAGGCAGAGGTTGCGCGACGCCGGTCTCGCTGCGCGAGCGACGCGCGTCAGGCGCAGCACGACCTCCTCGGTCACGGCCTGGATCGACGCCGCGAGGTCCATGTGCGCGCTGCGTCAGCAGCTCCTCGGGCTTGCGCGGCGGCGCCGCCGAACAGCGCGTCGAAGCGTGTCGTTGGTCATGGTGAGCCCGGTGCAGTAGTCGAAATAGCGCATGGTCGAGCCGGAACGATGCCGTCCGCCTTCAGGTCGATCAGGTTGTCGAGGATCAGCTGCGCGAAGCTGCGGCTCGCCGTAGGGCGCGAGGCCCATCACCTTGTACTCGCCGGAGTTGACCTTGAAGCCGGTGTAGTAGGTGAAGGCCGAGTAGAGCAGGCCGAGCGAATGCGGGAAGTGGATCTCGCTGTCAGATCTCGAGCGTCGTTGCCGCGCCCGATGGCCGACCGAGGTCGTCGCCCACTCGCCGACGCCGTCCATGGTCAGCACCGCGGCCTCCTCGAAGGGCGAGGGGAAGAAGGCGCTGGCGGCGTGGCTCAGGTGATGCTCGGCGAACAGCAGCTGCTGCTGCCAGTCGAAGTCCGGGCGCGAACTCGCGTCAGCTCGTCGCGCAGCAGGTCGCTTCTGGAACAGCTTCTCCTTGCAGCCACAGCGGCATCGCCATGCGGAACGAGCGGAAGCCGCGCGGCGCGAAGGCGAGATAGGTCTCGAGCAGCCGCTCGAACTTCAGGAACGGCTTGTCGTAGAACACGACGTAGTCGACGTCGCCGAGCGTCGATGCCGGCCTCGCGCCAGGCAGTAGTCGATCGCGTGCTGCGGGAAGCCGCGATCGTGCTTCTTGCGCGTGAAGCGCTCCTCCTGCGCCGCGGCGACGATCCGGCCGTCCTCGACCAGCGCGGCGGCGCTGTCGTGGTAGAAGGCCGAAATGCCGAGGATGCGCATCGCGGCCGCGCTCAGAACAGCGTGTAGATGAACGGCGCGATCGCGGAGCCCTTGGTCAGCACGACCAGGCCGCCGAACACCACCATCATGACGAGGATCGGCAGCAGCCAGTATTTCTTCCTGGCTCCGCATGAAGCGCCACAGCTCGTTCAGCAGCGAGAACATGATCTTTCCCCGAATGGAGGCCTAGAACTGGTCCTTCATGGCGCCCTGGCGGTCCGCGGACGCGGTGCGGGTCACCCAGTACGTCGTCGCCGCGGGGTCGCGGCGCAGGCGCAGCAGGTCCTTGCCGAGAAGGCGCAGGACCACGCCCGTGGGCACCATCGCGACGACGAAGACCAGCCCCATGAGCACCGGGTTGACGGTGGCGTGGAGGAGCCGGCCGAGACGGCCCCACAGGCGGTTGAGCGGCGCGAGCGGCGCGGTCCAGAACAACGCCAGCAGCGCGAAGGCGACCGCGGCACCCAGCCACCAGGCCGAGTCGGCCTGCGCGTGCCAGGCCCGCACGGCGGCCACGATGCCGAAGAATCCTGCGAACACGAGGCCGAAGCTGCGCTCCGAGGACGCCGCCACCTCATGGTGCCGCTCGAACTGTTCGTGAGTCTGCATGGGCGCGCCAGTCGAGGAATCGCGAAAGCCGGGCTTTCCTGCTGCCGCCCGGCCGGAATTTCGGCGACTCTATCACACCCGGCCGGCGGGAAATCCCGGCCGCGCGCCGAACACGGAGGTGTCGATCCCGAAGCGGGCCCGGGTCCACGCGCGCGCCAGAACCGACGAAAGGATCACCCCGGCGGCCGCGGCCAGCGCGGCGCCGTTTCCCCCCAGCCACGGCACCAGCACGAGGCACAGGGCCGCGTTCGCGACAATGCCGGCGGCGAGCGACGCGATCGCGATGCGCGGTTCGCCGGCGAGCGTGGCCAGGGGCGCGGCCGGACCTGCCAGCGAGGCCACGACCTGGCCGGCCGCGAGCAGCACCATGGGAAGCCAGGCCTGCCCGTAGTGGGGCCCGAACAGCCTGAGAAGCAGCGGGCCGAGGATCGCGAAGCCGGCCAGCGCGAGCAGGCAGACGTAGAGCGCGGTGCGGGCGGTGTTGCGGACCAGGGGCTGGAGAGGGTCCAGGCGGCCTTCCCGCAGTTCGGCCAGGCGCTCCACCACGTGCGGGGCCATGACGGTGGAGACGGCGGCCACCGCGACGGTGATGGTCTGGGCGAAGCGCACCGCGACGGCATAGGCGGCGACGTCGGCGGACGCGGCGATCGCGCCCATCATCAGCAGGTCGACGCGCTCGTGGACCGCGGCGGCTGCCGTGACCAGCATGAAGCCGCCCGCCGCCCGCGCCCACATTCGGGCCTCGTAGGCGGGCTTCGTGCGGGCCAGGCCGCGCGGCACCACGGAGGCGGCGTAGGCGAGGCTCGCCAGCACCATGACGATGCTCGCCGCCAGGTACACAGCCAGGACGGTCGGGGCGGGCAACGGCGGGCGCTCGACGTGCCAGAGGACGGCGACGCCCGCCACGGTGAGCGCCGGGCGGATCACGTTCGCCAGCAGCTCCGCGATCGCGGCCCTCTTCAGGCCCATCAGGAGCCCCGCCACGTCCAGCAGCAGCACGGTCGGCAGCAGCAGCGCGGCCGCGACGAGCGCGCTCTGCGGAAGGTCGCGGGGCAGCGTGGCCGCGCCCGAGAGGATCGCGACGGCGGCAAGGCCGGCGATCGCGGCCGCGGCCGCGGCCGTCGCGGAAAAGGCGAACTGCACCACGCCCCGCGCGAGGCCGGGCTGGCCCCGGGAAAGGTAGTCGGGAACGAACCGGACGAAGACAAGGGGCGCGCTGAAGCAGGCGACGTTCGAGGCGATCGCGAGCCACGCGAAGATCACCGCGACGTCGGCGAACCCTTCCGGCGCCATCGTGCGCGCGAGCACGACGGAGAGGAGGAACGAGACAACGGCGCCGCCGGCCTTCGCCGCCACGTTCAGCCACGCTGCCGCCTGGCGCGGCGCTTCGCTCGCCTGCATTCTCGATGGGGTTACGAAAGGAAGGCCGTCCGCGTGTCGGCGACCGCAGGTCGTGCTGCGGGAGGCGCCGGGTTCGCGCATCGTAGCATGCGCCGCCGCCGCGCAAGGGGGCCGGGGCACGGGCGGCGCGAGGGGGCGAACGGCCCCGTCGCCAACCCCCGCGCCCTGCGGCCGCGGCGACTTGGACGGCTGAAAATCGAATAGAATGCCCGGTCTATTCGGGAGCCCAGTCACGATGCCGCGACGCCACTTCGACCCTTTCGGCGCATCCGCATGCGAAGCGTGCCCGCGCGCGGGCAAGTCGGATCGTGGCCCCTGTCCGTCACGGGAAGCGTCATGCGCGGGCTGATCCGCTGGGCGCTGACCGCCCTGTGCTTCGCGATCCTGGTGGCGGGGTGCGGGATCGCGCCGACCACGACCGAGAAGGTGCAGGTCGAGGTCAAGGTGCTCGATGCCCTGACCCGTTACGAGCTCGTCTACCTGCTGCAGGCCGGGGACCAGCTCGAGGTGTTCGTCTACCGCCAGCCGGACTTTTCGCGCAAGGCCACCGTCCGGGGTGACGGCTTCATCACGCTCCCGCTGGTCGGCGACGTCCGGGCGGCCGGAAAGGCGCCGGCCGACCTCGGCAGGGAACTCACGCAGCTCTTCTCCGCGCGGCTCCAGGAATCCCGAAGTGACGGTCATCGTGGAGAACCCGCCGGAACCGGTGGTGTACGTGGTCGGGGAAGTGGGGGCGCCGAAGGTGCTGCCCATGCGCCAGGTGAAGACCGCGGCGCAGGCGATCGCGCAGGCGGGCGCCCTGCAGCGTTCCGCGGAACTGTTCAGCGTGTCGGTCATTCGCCTCGGCAAGACGGGCCTGCTCGAGGCCCACACGGTCCAGGCCGGGGGCTACAGCCAGCCCGAGGTCTACATGGCGCTGCAGAACCTCGCTCTGATGCCCAATGACCTCGTGGTCGTTCCCGAAAGCTACCGATCGCAGGTCGTCCGCGTGTTCTCGGACTTCAACACCCTCATACTCCCGTATTTCCAGTACCGGGTCCTCCAGGATCTCGTCAAATGACCGAGAGGTTCGGACATGAGCACGTTTGAGGCGGTGCCCCACCGTCCGGAGGCCGACAGCTTCCAGGTCGGCGCCTCGCTCGGCGGCCTCAGGCAGGCGCTGGTCTCCCACTGGGTGGTGGTCGTGGCCACGACGCTGCTGACGACGGGGCTCGTTTCCCTCTACATGTGGGTCTGGCCCCCGGTCTTCCAGGTGAGCGTCATGATCGCGGCCGACTCCGAAAAGGACGCCTCGCGATCCTCCTTCTACAGCGGCTGGAACGTCTTCCGGCAGGAGCTCCTCGCGGACGAAGGGACTATGCTCACGTCGGCCCCCGTCCTGAAGGAGACGATCCGCCGGCTCGACCTGAAGTACGAAGAGGTCTACCACCCGTTCCTGAGCTACCTGACCCACCTGTGGAGCGTGTCCTCGGTGGGGAACACCTACCGGAAGGTGAAGTCCTGGTTCTTCCCGAAGAAGCCGGGCCCGTACGATCCCACCCCCGAGCAGATCGAGGCCTTCAAGGTGTTCTCGGACTTTCGCGACGGGGTGAGGATCGAGCAGGTGAAGGAAACCAGCATCGGCCTGCTCACGGTGAAGGCGTCGACCCCGAGGGTGGCCGAGATGGCCAACACGATGGCCGACACCTACCTCGACCTGCGGCGCGAGCGCCAGATCAAGGAGGCGACGCAGGCCCAGGCGAGCCTCACGGAGGAGGTGAACAGGATCCAGTCGGAGCTCGCGAAGCTCGACCGGGACGTCGCGAAGTTCCGGAAATCGAACAGCCTTCTCCTGCAGTACGAGAAGGACAAGGTGCAGATCGGCAATTTCGAGAGCCGCCGCCTGGCGGTCGGGGAGCTGGAGGCGCGCATCGCGGAGAAGGAGGACACGCTGCGCAGCGTCGAGCGCAACCTCGCTACCGAGGGCGAGTTCCTCGACAGTTCGCGCGTGTTCAAGGACTCGGCCGCGCAGGACCGCGTCACCAAGCTCGAGATCCAGCTCGGGCAGGCAAGGCAGCTCTACCAGCCCGATGCGCGCGAGGTTCGCGAGCTGGAGGACCAGATCAGGCTCGCGATGGCGGACATCGAGGGGAAGAACCGCTCCGTCGTCGTTCGCAACGCGACGCGCGTTAGCGACTCCTTCGAGGTCCTGCGCGCGCGCAAGGCCGTGCTCGAGTCGCAGATCGCCGGCGACCGGGCCTCGCTGGGCAAGAAGCGGGAGGAACTCGAAAGGGAGCGCCGGCTGCTCGAGAACCTCCCGGACAAGCTCAAGGTCAACCACGAGTTCGAGCGCCAGCAGGCCGTGATGGAGGGAAAGCTCCGCAGCCTCTACGAGAAGCTCTCCATGGCCACCGTGTCCCTCGCCACGGCCCGGTCCGCGCCGCCGGCGCTGCGCATCGTCGAGTACGCGGCGCCTCCCGACCAGCCGGTCTGGCCCCGCACGAAGTTCTTCATCATGGGGGCCGTCCTGTTCGGGCTGCTGCTCGGGACGATGGCGGCCCTGCTGCTCGATCTCGCCTTCGTGAGGGTGACGCGCCATCGACTCCGGGACCGGGACCACGTCTACCGGGTGTTCGCGGTCGTCGGCCGGGACGACAGGTTCCTGGAGAGCGTGTATGCCGTTCGCCGGGCATTGCCGGACGCCGCGGCCGCGGCCTCGCGGCCATGACGCACGCCTGATGGCCAGCTGATGCGGATGCCCCGACTCGACTTCGTGCAGCAGGAGGCGGCCGCCGGCGGCGGCTCCGACGGGCTGCTCGCGCGGTGGGCGAGGCGCGTTCGCGAGGTACTCCCCTGGGGGGGCGAACCCGCGTCGCTTTCCTTTCGGCACATGTCGCGGCTCATCGACCTGGAGTTCGACCGGCGGGAGCGCGGCGCATGCCTCGCCTTCGCCTCGCCGGACTCGGACGACGCGGGCGCCGGCGCGCTCCTGATGCTGGCGTACTGCCTGCGCAGCGAGCTGCAAGGCCGCGTGCTCCTGGTCGACTCGCGGCTCAAGGACAAGTCCGGCGGCATCACCGGCCGCCTCGGTCTCGCGCACCAGCCCGGGTTTGCCGAGATCGTTCGCGACGGCTTCGGTGGCCGCGAGGACCTGGTCCACGCGACGGCGGTGGCCGGCGTGGATGTGCTGCCCGCGGGGGACCCCGCCGGGCGGGCGATTCCGCTGGACCGGGACAACCTGCGGGGGTTGCTCGCGGCCGCCAGGTCCCGCTACGACCACGTGCTCGTGCAGGTCGCGTCGCCCCTTCGCGATACGCGCGCGGTGATGACGGCGCTCGAGGCCGATGCGGTCTTCCTGCTCGCCGAGGAGAACCGGACGTTCGTGAAGACCCTCGACGAATGCCGGAAGGTGCTGGTCGACAACGGGGCGGGGGACGTGCGCGTCGTGGTGACGGGCGCCGCACCCTGAACCGGGGCGCGTCGGGGCATGGGCACGTCCTTCAGGCCTAGGCTCACGCCCTTCGCGGGTTACGCCATGCTCCTCGTCGGCGCGGCGTCGCTGTACGGCGCGGCCCTGTCCATCGTCGTGCTGAGCACGGACTGGATGATTTCCATTCCCCTGGTGGGGGCCACGCTGTTCCCGCTGGCCCTCTACGGAAGCAACAATCCCCGGCTGCTCTTCCTCTTCGGCCTGGCGTTCACCGTTCCGCTGGGCCTGTCCCTGCGCTTCAGGGTCCACCAGCACATGGGCGGGGCATTCGCCGTGAGCCTCAACCTCATGGATTTCTTCCTGCTCCCCCTCGCCCTGTTCCTCGCGAGGGACTTCTACCTGGGCCGCCGGCGGGACTTCAGGTTGTCCGCGGTTTCGGGATGGTGGCTGGCGCTGGTCGCGCTCGGCCTGTACTCGGTCGCCGTCGGCCCGTTTCGCGAGATGTCGGCCCTCGAGGTCCTGCAGATGCTCAAGGTCTGGCTGCTCTTCCTCGTGATCGTCAACGAGTGCGTGCGCGAGAAGCACTTCCACTATGTGGTGATGGGGCTCGCCGCCAACCTCGTGGTCAACATCGTGGTGGCCCTGACCCAGTACTCAATCAAGGGGATGCTGGGGCTGGGCCCGCTCGGCGAGCCCTCCGACCTCGCGACCCTGGGCGCGAACATCGGCGTGTACGGCGAGAACAGCGCCGTGTTCCGCGTCGCCGGCCTGTCGGGACACGCGAACCTCTTCGGCCCGTACCTGGCGATGGCGCTGCCGGTGCTCATCGGGCTGCTGTTCACGGGCTACCGGACGTCCGTGAAGGTGTTCGCGACGGTGGTGGCCGCGGGCGCCCTGGTGTGCCTGGTGCTGACGCTTTCCCGGTCGGCCTGGGCGTCGTTCGCCCTCTCGGGCGGAAGCCTCATGCTGGCGCTCTTCCTCCTGCCCGAGCTGCGCCAGCGCTACCTCGCGCTCAAGTTCGCGATGCTGGGATCGTCGATCCTGGCGTTGCTCGCGGTCTCGGGGACGATCATCCGGCCGCCTCACCGAGAGCGACCCCGGCGCCCTGGATTTCCGCCTCGAGCTGCTGAAGATCTCCTGGAACATGGTCGAGGCCAACCCCATCCTCGGCGTGGGCCTCAACACGTTCGACTACCACATCGTCGACTACGGGCCTTACTCGTTCGAGAAGCTGTACGCGGTTTTCGGGGAGATGTTCCCCGTCGTGCACAACATCTACATGATCATCTGGTCCGAGCAGGGCACGGTGGGCCTGCTGCTGTTCCTCGCGATGCACGCGAGCATCCTGTGGATCGCGGCGAAGAACCTGCGGTACCGGGGGCTCAGCGACAGGATCTACATGGTGAGCCTGGGCGCCGGATGCGCGATGCTCGGGATCATGCTGGACGGCTTCTCGAGCTTCTTCATGAAGGTCGAGACCTTCGGGAGGATCTACTGGCTCTTCGTCGGGCTGATCGTCGCTGCGCACTACTGGAACGTGCGCAACGACCGCTTCGCCGCGGAGCGCCGCCGGCGGTCTGAGGCGAAGCCCGTCCGTCAGGAGGGCCAGAGCTCGCGCAACAGGCCGGAATCCTCCTGGCACTCCATCTCGCTCTCGAGGTGGGCCAGGTAGGGGCCGGCGGCGTTCGTCATGGTGATGCGTTGGGCCATGAACACCCGGCGCACCTCGCGCTTCGCGAATCCCGCTGTCAGGGCCCGGATCTCGATGGGCGTGAGGTCCGGATGCCAGAAGTCGACGATCAGGACGACGCGCCGCTCGGAGGAATGGTTCCACACTTCGTGCTCGAACGCGTCCTCGAAGAACAGGCACCGGCCCTCGGCCCAGGTGCGCGTCTCGTCCGCGACCCGGATTCCCGTTCCCGGCGGGATGCGGACGCCCAGGTGGCAGCGCAGGCGAAGGTTGTCGACGCTGCAGTGGGGCCGCAGGCTGCTGTGCGGGCCCTGCACGGAGAAGATGGCGTCTCCCCAGGGGTATTCGACGCAAAGTCCTGGCAGCGAGGCGAGCACCGCCATCGTCCGCGGGCAGCGGCGCGTCAGGGACTCGGTGTCCACCCCCATGTGCCAGAAGGGATAGACGGTCCACGCCCGGGGCGGCGCGCGGCGCCGGAGGTACGTCCACGGCCGCCAGGGGTTCCGGAGGGGAGCCGACGCGATGGTGTAGTCCAGCTCGCTCGCCTCGTCGAGGGCGAGCGCCTCGTCGCGGATCGCGGGAAAGGCGTCCTCGAGTACGGCGGCCGGCGCGAAGTCGGCGGGGTCGTGGAACGGCCGGTTGCGAAGGCCGGGAAAGCACGGGTACTTCGGGTTCATCCCGCCCGCGCGGTTGGCGGGCTCGTGCTCGCCCGCGAAGCACCGGATGTACTCCTTGACGCGATCGAGGTCCGGCCCGCCCGCCATGATCCGGCCATAGTATCCCCGGCGCGCATCGCGCCGACGATGGCCGGCCAGTCCGAGGAATTCATGTGCCGGCCCTTCCCGCCGGGATTCGCGGCGCCGTCATCGCGGCGTCGAGCGCGCCATGGCTCAGGATTGCGTGACGACCAGGCGCTTGCTCACCCGGGTCATCACCTTGCGGTAGTTTGCGTTCGCGAAGCATTCGTCGCGGCTCATGCTCAGCTTGACCATGCCGGGCTTGTCCGATTCGACGATGCTCGTTCCCCATGCCCGGTTGTACTGGATCGCCGCGTCGTGGCCGGGAATCACGTAGCTGTCGACCCGGCCGCAGGCGAGCCTGTCGAACAGCAGGTGCAGGGTGATGGCGGTCGCGAGCGCCGCGGGCATCCGGTGCGATTCGGGCTCGCGGAAAACGACGCCGATCTCGCCGGCGTCGCGCGCGGCATTGAGGCGAAGTTGCGTGAAGCCGATGGCGCGGGCATCGGGGGCGGGGCGAACGAGCCATAGGTGAAGGTCCTGCGAACCGATCAGCTTAGCCCGTGCCCAGGCCGCATGGCCCTTGTAGGGAATCGGCTCGGGATTGGACATGAAGGGCCGGACCGTCGGGTGGTTGCGGATCGCGTACAGCTCGCGGATTCCCGCCTCCGTGAACGGGTCGAGGGTGAGGGCGCCGAGGCTCGCGCGAAGGGCCATCAGGCACGCACGTGCGCGAACTGGCCCGATCCCCCGACGGCTGCAACGACGCGCACCCCCCCGTTCACGAGCATCGGCGGCTCATGGATCGACCTCTTCATCCGGATGTCTTCCTCGCCGCGAGCCCGCGGTTTCGTGCCCGGATTGTATGGGGTGCCGTCAGGACTCCGCAACCGCGGTCGAGGCGGTCGAGGCCGGGGCGAGGGGGGCGGGTAGCGCCCCCTCGGCGGTCATGCGTAGGTCGGGTACGTCGGGTCGTACATGTTCTGCCGGATGAACGCCGCCGTGTCGGCCGGCTTCGCCACGCCGGCGAGCCCGCGCTTGAACACCACCTCGGCCACGCTCGTCGCGATGGCCGCGGAGACGTTGCGCATGTCCTTCAGCGGCGGATAGAGGCTGCCCTGCGCCAGGTCCTCCTTCGACACCATGTCCGCCAGCGTGTCGGCGGCGGCGAGGAACATGTCGTCGGTCACGCGGCTGGCCTTCGTGGCGACCACGCCCAGGCCCACGCCCGGGAAGATGTACGAGTTGTTGCACTGCCGCGGCACGTAGCGTCCTGCCCTCGACGTTGACCGGCGCGAAGGGGCTCCCGCAGGCGAAGACCGCGCGGCCCTTGCTCCACGCGTAGGCCTCCTCCGCCGTGCATTCGGACTTCGAGGTCGGGTTCGAGAGCGCGAAGACGATCGGGCGCTCGTTGAACGAGCTCATGGCCTCGATGATCGGCTTCGTGAAGGTGCGGCCGACGGCCGCCACGCCGACGATGGCCTGGGGCTTGAGCTGGTTCACGGCCGAGGCGAAGTCGCCGACGGGCGCGTGCTCGTGCGCGTACTTGCGCTTGTGGTCCGTGAGGTCGGTGCGCGAGGCGACCACGAGCCCCTTGGAATCCACCAGCCAGCAGCGCTTGCGCGCCTCGGCCTCGGGGAGTCCCTGGGCGACGAGCGCGGAGGTGATGAGGTCCGCGATGCCGACGGCGGCTTCTCCCGCGCCGAAGAACAGCACGCGCGTGTCGGCGAGGCTCTTGCCCGTGATCCGGATCGCGGACTTGAGGCCCGCCAGCGTGACCGAAGCCGTGCCCTGGATGTCGTCGTTGAACGTGCAGACGCGGTCCTGGTACTTGTGCAGCAGGCGGAACGCGTTGGCGTTGGCGAAGTCCTCGAACTGGATGAGGACGCCGGGGAAGACCTCGTTCGCGGCGGTGACGAACTCCTCCACCAGCGCGTCGTATTCCGGGCCGCGCACGCGGCGGCGGTTGTGGCCGATGTAGAGGGGGTCCTTGAGCAGTTCCTCGTTCTCGGTGCCCATGTCGAGGGTGATGGGCAGGCACAGGTGCGGGTGCATGCCGGCGCAGGCCGTGTAGAGGGAGAGCTTGCCGACGGGGATGCCCATGCCCTGGGCGCCGAGGTCGCCCAGGCCCAGGATGCGCTCGCCGTCGGTGACGACGATGAGCCCGGCCTTGTGCGGCCAGTTCTGCAGGACCTTCTTCACCCGCCCCGCGTCCGCCGCGGAGATGAACATGCCGCGCGCCCGGCGGTAGATGCGGCCGTAGAGCTGGCAGCCCAGGCCCACGGTCGGCGTGTAGATGAGCGGCATGATCTCCTCCGCGTTCTCCATGACGACGCGGAAGAAGAGCGTCTCGTTCCGGTCGTGGAGCGCGGTGAGGAAGATGTACTTGTCGAGATCGGTGGGCAGGCGCCGCATGTTGTTGAGCACGCGGCCGACCTGCTCGGGCTGGGTGGTGACGCGCGGCGGCAGCAGGCCCCGCAGGCCCAGGGCATCGCGCTCGGCTTCGGTGAATGCCGTGCTCTTGTTGTACTCCGGGTCCTGGAGCAGGGCATAGCCCCTGAGCGGGGGAGGCGTGATCTGCGACATGGCGTTTTCTCTCCGTGCGTCCGCCGAGGCGCCGGGTCGCGTTCCGTCGCGTCCCTCGAGCGCGTGTTCTTGTCCGGGCATGCCGGTGGCGGAGTAGGTGCCATGCTAGGCCCCGCGCGCCTGCGCCCTTTGCGCTCGATCAAGGCCCGGGTTTGCGCGGCGTCAAACGGCGGGGCCGGACGGGCGCGCGTTTGACAGGGGAGAGGGGCCCACGTAGGCTTTCGCGCCATCTGGTCGGGAGAGCGTCGACGCGGATTTCCGCGCCGGCCGCCGAAGGGGTAGCGCCCGCAAACTCTCAGGCAAAAGGACCGACCGGACCCGGGTTCGCCCGCCCCGATGGCGGGGCAGGCGAGGCAGTCCCGGACTCTGGAGAGCGACGGCGAAGCCGTCCACCGAAGGGGCTCGCGGCCCGGGGAAACCGGGGCCGTAATCTCTCAGGTACAAGGGACAGAGGGGCCAGGCAAGCGGTGGTAGGCTTGCCTGGCCCTTTTCATTTCCGGGAGACGAACGATGCTGAAGACGACGCCGCTCAACGCCGTCCACCGCGAGGCGGGCGCCCGCATGGTGGACTTCGGGGGCTGGGACATGCCCGTCCACTACGGCTCCCAGGTCGAGGAGCACCATGCCGTCCGGCGCGACGCGGGCATCTTCGACGTCTCGCACATGCGCGTGGTCGACATCGAGGGGGCGGGCGTGCGCGAGTTCCTGCGCTTCGCGCTGGCCAACGACGTGGCGCGCCTCACGGTGCCCGGAAAGGCGCTCTATTCCTGCATGCTCAACGACTCGGCCGGCGTCGTCGACGACCTCATCGCCTACTTCTTCCGCGACGATTTCTTCCGGCTCGTCGTGAACGCCGGCACGGCCGAAGCCGACATCGAGTGGCTGCGCTCGCTCAACGCGCTCGCGGGGCACGGCGTGTCGATCAAGCCGCGCGAGGAAATGGCGATGGTCGCGGTCCAGGGGCCGAACGCGCGCGAGAAGTTCTGGCGCGCCTTCGACGAGACGAAGCCCGCCACCGAGTCGCTGGCGCCGTTCCATGCCGCGCGCATGGGCGACGACATCATGGTCGCGCGCACCGGCTACACCGGCGAGGACGGCTTCGAGGTGATCTTCCCGGCCGGCGAGGCGGAATCGATCTGGCGGAAGGTGGTCGCGCAAGGCGTGCGCCCCTGCGGGCTCGGCGCGCGGGACACGCTGCGCCTCGAGGCGGGCATGAACCTCTACGGCCAGGACATGGACGCCGCCACCTCGCCGCTCGACGCCGGGCTCGCGTGGACGGTGGACCTCAAGACGCCGCGCATCTTCTTCGGCCGCAAGGCGCTCGAGGGCAGGCCGCAGCAGCACGACTTCCTCGGCCTCGTCCTCCTCGACAAGGGCGGCGTGCTGCGCGCGCACCAGAAGGTGCTGGCCGAGGGCGGCGAGGGCGAGGTGACCAGCGGCACCTTCTCGCCCACGCTGGGCGTCTCCATCGCGCTCGCGCGCCTTCCGAAGGGCATCGCCCCGGGGGCCGCCGTGCGCGTGGTCGTTCGCGACAAGGAACTCGCCGCCCGGGTCGTGAAGCCCCCCTTCGTCCGCAACGGCAAGTCCCTCATCGGTGTCTGACACCGTGTCATGTACCGGTGTCAGACACCGAATATCCACGGAGAGATCGACATGAACGTCCCCAAGGAGCTGAAGTACACCGCATCGCACGAGTGGGCGCGCCGGGAGGCCGACGGCACCATCGCGGTGGGCATCACCGACCACGCGCAGGAGCAGCTCGGCGACATCGTCTTCGTGGAGGCGCCCGAAGGCCGGCCGCAAGGTGGCCGCCGGCGAGGCCGTGGGCGTGGTCGAGTCGGTCAAGGCCGCCTCCGACATCTACGCGCCGGTGGCCGGCGAGATCGTGGCCGGCAACGACGCGCTCGCGGACGCGCCCGAGAAGGTGAACGCCGATGCCTACGGCTGCTGGATGTACCGCCTGAAGCCGGACAACGCCGCGGATCTCGACAAGCTCCTCGATGCCGCCGCCTACGAGAAGGTCGCCTCCGAGTAAGGAATCGCCATGCCCGACACGAACGCCCCGACGCCCGCCGCCCGCGCCACGCTGGGCCAACTGGAGGACCGTTGCGCCTTCGAGCGCCGCCACGTCGGTCCCGACGCGGCCGACCAGGCCGGGATGCTCTCGCTCCTGGGCTTCCCGTCGCGGGACGCGCTCATGGCCGCGATCGTGCCGGCCGCGATCCGCCGCAAGGCGCCCATGGCGCTGGCCGCGGGCAAGCCCGAGGCCGAGGCGCTCGCGGAACTGCGCGCCATCGCCGCGAAGAACCGCGTCTTCCGCTCCTGGATCGGGCAGGGCTACTACGGCACGCACACGCCGGGCGTCATCCTTCGCAACATCCTCGAGAACCCGGGCTGGTACACCGCCTACACGCCGTACCAGCCGGAGATCTCGCAGGGCCGGCTCGAGGCGCTGGTCAACTTCCAGACCATGATCTGCGACCTGACCGCGCTCGCGATCGCCAACGCCTCGATGCTCGACGAGGCGACGGCCGCGGCGGAGGCGATGACCCTGTGCCGCCGTTCCGGCGCGCACGCCTCGAACGTGTTCGCCGTGGCCTCCGACGTGCTGCCGCAGACGATCGACGTCCTGCGCACGCGCGCGGCCCCGCTCGGCATCGAGATCCGCGTGGCCGCGCCGGCGGACCTCGCGCAGCTGGATGCCTTCGCCGTGCTGGTCCAGTACCCCGGGGTGGACGGGGAGGTCCGCGACTACCGTGCGCTCGCCGAGGCGGTGCATGCCCGCGGCGCGCATCTCGTCGCGGCCGCCGACCTGCTCGCGCTCACGGTGCTGGTGCCTCCGGGCGAGTGGGGCGCGGACGTGGCCGTGGGCTCGGCGCAGCGCTTCGGCGTGCCCATGGGCTACGGCGGCCCGCACGCGGGCTACCTCGCCACGAAGGACGCGCTCAAGCGCAGCATGCCCGGGCGCCTGGTCGGCGTGACGGTGGACTCCCACGGCAATCCCGCCTACCGGCTGGCGCTCCAGACGCGGGAGCAGCACATCCGCCGCGAGAAGGCGACCTCCAACATCTGCACCGCGCAGGTGCTGCTCGCCGTGATGGCCGCGATGTACGCCGTCTACCACGGCCCCGCGGGCCTCGAGCGCATCGCGCGGCGCGTGCACCGCCTGACCGCGATCGCCCGGGCCGGGCTCGTGAAGCTCGGCTTCGAGGTGCCCGCGACCGCCTTCTTCGACACGCTCACGGTGAGGACGGGAGCGAAGACCGCGGCGATCGTCGATCGCAGCGCCCGCGCGGCCGTCAACCTGCGCCGCGTCGACGACGCCACGCTCGGCTTCTCGTTCGACGAGACCACCACGCGCGAGGACGTGGCGGCCCTCTGGGCCCTGTTCGCGGGCGTGCCGGCGTCCTTCTCGCCCGGCGACCTGGACGCGGCCGAGCCCGCGATCCCCGCCTCGCTCGCGCGGACGAGCGCGGTCCTCGCGCACCCGGTCTTCAACCGCTACCACGCGGAGACCGAGATGCTGCGCTACCTGCGGCGCCTCGCGGACAAGGACATCGCGCTCGACCGGTCCATGATCCCGCTCGGCTCCTGCACGATGAAGCTCAACGCCACGAGCGAGATGATCCCGGTCACCTGGCCCGAGTTCGGCAGCATCCACCCCTTCGCGCCGGCGGAGCAGGCGGCGGGCTATCGCGAACTCGTCGCGGGGCTCGAGAGGATGCTGGTGGAATGCACCGGCTACGCGGCCGTCTCGATGCAGCCCAACGCCGGCTCCCAGGGCGAGTACGCGGGGCTCCTCGTCATCAAGGCCTGGCACGAGAGCCGCGGGGACGGGCACCGCGACATCTGCCTCATCCCGAGCTCCGCGCACGGCACCAACCCGGCCTCGGCCCACATGGCGGGCATGCAGGTCGTGGTCGTCGCCTGCGACGACAGCGGCAACGTCGACCTCGCGGACCTGCGGGCGAAGGCGGCGCAGCACGCGAAGAACCTCGCCGCGATCATGGTGACCTACCCCTCGACCCACGGCGTGTTCGAGGCGGGCATCACGGAGCTCTGCGACATCGTCCATGCGCACGGCGGGCAGGTCTACGTGGACGGCGCCAACATGAACGCGCTGGTGGGGCTCGCCGCGCCGGGCGCCTTCGGCGGCGACGTCTCGCACCTGAACCTGCACAAGACGTTCTGCATCCCGCACGGCGGCGGGGGCCCCGGCGTGGGGCCCGTGGCGGTCGCGGCGCACCTGGCGAAGTTCCTGCCGGGTCACCGGGTCCTCGAGTCGCCGGCGCAGGCCACCGGCGCGGTGTCCGCCGCGCCCTACGGCAGCGCCTCGATCCTGCCCATCTCGTGGATGTACGTCGCGATGATGGGCGGCGAGGGCCTCAAGGCGGCGACGGAGGTCGCGATCCTCAACGCGAACTACGTGGCCCGCAGGCTCTCGCCGCACTATCCGGTGCTCTACACGGGACCGGGCGGGCTGCGTCGCGCACGAGTGCATCCTCGACCTGCGCCCGCTCAAGGAGACCTCGGGCATCTCGGTCGACGACGTGGCCAAGCGCCTCATGGACTACGGCTTCCACGCGCCCACGATGTCGTTCCCGGTGCCGGGCACGCTCATGGTCGAGCCGACGGAGAGCGAGTCGAAGGCGGAGCTGGACCGCTTCTGCGAGGCGATGATCGCGATCCGCGAGGAGATCCGCGCGGTGGAGGAGGGTCGCCTGGACCGCGAGGACAACCCGCTGAAGAACGCGCCGCACACCGCGGCGGCCGTGCTCGCGGACGACTGGAAGCACCCCTACCCGCGGGAACTCGCCGCGTTCCCCGTGAAGTCGCTGCGCGAGGCCAAGTACTGGCCGCCGGTGGGCCGCGCCGACAACGTCTACGGCGACCGCAACCTCTTCTGCTCTTGCCTGCCTGTCGGGGAGTGACGCGAACGAAAGGCTTTGGAAACGCCGATGAACGCCGATGCCCCGCCGATTGCCGCAGATCAATCTGGAGTGGGTGATCGCTGAACGAAGCAGTGGCGCTTGATGCGAGTTACGCCGTCCCTCGCGCCTTCATATGTTCATCGGCGGCAATCGGCGGGGCATCGGCGTTCATCGGCGTTTCCAAAGCCTTTTGCCGGCATCACTCTCAACACCACCGCCAGAAGTCGCCACGCTCCTCGAGGAAGAGCCTCGCCAGCACCTGCTGGTGCACTTCCGTCGCGCCGTCCACCAGGCGCGCCTGGCGCGCATAGCGGTAGATCCATTCGAGCGGCGTGTCGGTCGAGTAGCCGCGCGCCCCGCAGAGCTGGATGGCGGTGTCGGCGCACAGGTGCAGCGTGTCGGCCACCTGCACCTTGGCCATCGAGATCTCCTTCCTCGCGAAGTCGCCCTTGTCGAGCATCGCCGCGGCCTTCATGACGAGGAGCCGCCCGATCTCGACCTGCATGGCGCAGTGGCCGAGCTTCATCTGCACGCTCTCGCGCTCCGAGAGCCTGTGCCCCTGCGACTCCCGCTCCGAGGCGTAGTCGGCCGCGATGTCGAGGCAGCGCCGCGAGAGCCCCAGCCAGCGCATGCAGTGCGTGAGGCGGGCGGTGCCGAGGCGGATCTGCGTCACCTTCAGGCCGTCGCCCACGTTGAGCAGCCGGTTCTCGTCGGGGATCTCGAGGGCGTCGAACTCGATCTCGCAGTGCCCGCCGTGCTCCTCCGGGCCGAGGATGGGGATGCGCCGCACGATCCGCCAGCCCGGCTGGTCGCGGTCGAAGAGGAATGCCGTCAGGCCCTTGCGGGCGTCGTCGGAGGTCTTCGCGACGACGATGAAGTGCCTCGCCTCGCCCGCGCCCGTGATGAACCACTTGCGCCCCTCCACGATCCAGCGGTCGCCGCGCGGCCGCGCCGTGGTGCGCATCATCGAGGGGTCGGAGCCCGCGCCCGGGTGCGGCTCGGTCATCGCGAAGGCGGAGCGCACCGTGCCGTCGACGATCGGCTGCAGCCAGCGCTCCTTCTGCTCCGGGCGTGCCGACCTTCTCGAGGAGCATCATGTTGCCGTCGTCGGGCGCGGCGCAGTTCGCGGCGACGGGCCCGAAGAGCGAGTAGTTGAGCTCCTCGTAGCAGGCCGCCATGCCGACGACGCCGAGCCCCTGTCCGCCGCGCGCCTTCGGCATCTGCGGCGCCCAGAGCCCTTCGTCCCTCGCCTTGGCGCGCAGGATCGCGAGCAGCTCCGGCCGGATGTTCTCGTGCTCGTCGAACGACTCGGGCGTCGTGTCGTAGGGGAGCACGTGGTTGCGGACGAAGTCGCGGTAGCGGCTGCGGTACGACTCGATGGCGGGGGGGAGCTTGAAGTCCATGGCGCGGTCCTAGAGGGAATTCACCACATGGCCGCCGTCGACGACGACGACGGCGCCGGTCATGAAGGCCCCGGCATCCGACACGAGCAGCAGGAGCGCGCCGTCGAGGTCGCGCGGCGAGCCGATGCGCCGCTGCGGCACGCGCTTCATCACGGCCTGGCCGGCCTCGGACTCGAAGAACTCGCGGTTCATCTCGGTGAGGATGTAGCCGGGCGCGATCGCGTTGACGCGGATGCCGTGGCGCGCCCACTCGAGCGCCAGCGACTTGGTCACCTGGACGAGCGCCGCCTTGGCCGCCGCGTAGGCCAGCAGGTGCGTGGCCTGGCGCAGGCCCAGGATCGAGGCGATGTTCACGATGCACCCGGGACGCCGGTCCGCGATCATGGACTTCGCCACGGCCTGCGCCATGCGCCAGGCCCCGTCGAGGTTCGTGTCGAGGACGCGGCGCCAGTCGGCTTCGGCGATCTCGAGCGCGGCGCGGGTGTCGGCGACGCCGGCGTTGTTCACGAGGATGTCGATGGGGCCCGCGGCCGCGACGGCCGCGCGGACGGCAGCCTCCACGCTCGCGGGATCGGCCACGTCGAGCGACACGGCGTGCGCCTTCCCGCCGTCCTTGCGGATCGCGGCGACGAGCTTCTCGAGGCGATCGGCGCGACGGGCGGCAGCGACCACGACGGCGCCGCGGTTCGCCAGCGTCCGCGCGAAGTTCTCGCCCAGCCCGCTGGAGGCGCCGGTGACGAGCGCCACCTTGCCGCGGACGTCGAAGAGGGGATCGAAGGTCATGGTGTCTTCCCTGGTTCGCGGGCGAGGGCCCGCGGGTTGCTCACGGCGAGCCGCGCCCGCGTGGTTTCGCGCAGGTGCCCGAGCAGGCGGCTGCATGCGTCACCCTCGTCGTACCGTCCCTCGCGGATGGCCGCCGCGAGCCGGGCCGTGCCCTCGCGCAGCGCGGCCGCCTCGTCGCCTGCGGGCGGCGTCCACCCAGGGAGGAGGGAGGCGATGCTCGCGATCTCGGCGGCGGTCGAGACCGGGGCCGCGAGGTCGCGCCCGGCGATGGCGAGCGCATTGGCGGCCATGAGCGCGGCGTAGCGCTGCGGCTCCGGCAGCGCGGGTACCACCTGCTCGAGGATCGTCGTGCGCGCGATGGCGAGGAGATCCGGGCGGCGGGTTCGACTTTCATGGCGCGGCCTCCGTGAGGGCCAGGATTTCGACTTCGAGCTCGGGGACGATGTGCGCGGTGAGGGCGAGCTCCAGCGAGGGCTGCGAGCCCGACCGGTGGCGCTCGGCCTGCTGCAGCGCGATGACCGCCCAGCGCAGGTGGGCCATCACCTGCCAGTACCGGGTCTCCTCCCGCGTCGTCGCGCGACCGCCCGCGGCGGCGTAGCCCGCGAGGAAATCGTCGGCGGAGCCGATGCCTCCCGCCTCCCGGTCGGGGCGCGCGAAGCGCCAGCAGCGCGCGAGCATCCACCCGAGGTCCTCGCGCGCGTCGCCCCAGCCCGCGAATTCCCAGTCGAGGATGGCGGCGAGGCGCCCTTCGTGCACGAGGTAGTTGCCGGTGCGGTAGTCGCGGTGCAGGAGGCACGGGGGAAGCGGCGCCGGGGCATTGCGGGCGCACCACGCGAGGCCCCACTCGAGCGCGGGCCAGGCTTCCCCGCGAACGGCCGAGAGCGCATCGAGATCGCGGCGATAGCCCGCGACCGCCGCGCGGGCGGGATCGGCCGGCGCCTCGCCGAGGAACGCGAGGGCGGCCACGGGCGGCTTCACGCGGTGCAGCCGCGCGAGGTTCTCGCCCAGTTCGCGCGCGAGCGACGCGCGGTCGGGCACGAGGGCGTCGTCCTTCGAGAGGCGATGGCCGGCGGCGATGCCGGGACGCGGCGCATCACGAAGAAATCGGGGCCCCGGCCGTCGCTGCACAGGAAGAGCGGTTCCGGTACGCGCACGCCGGCGCCATGGGCCGCGCGAAGGATCTCGAATTCCTCGGGCCGCGTGTGGCTCACGGAGACGGCGGACGGGGCGTCGGTGCGAAGCACCCACGCCTGCCGGCCCGCGTGCGGACCGCCGTCGACGACCACGTCGAGGGCCACGTTCTCCTGGATGGCGCCGCCCGACAGGCGCTCCCATCGCTCGATGACCACGCGGGCGGCCCCGCAGGCGCCGGCGAGGAACGCCTCGGCGCGGGCGCGGGGCTCGTGGACGGTGCCTTCGGCGGGGGCGTTCACCGCGTCGGCCGGCTCACCACAGGTTCACGCGCTCGTGCTCGGCGCGAAGGGCTTTCGAGTCCGCCGGGCAGGAGAACGCCCGGGCGAATTCCGGCAGGTTGGCGAGCGGCCCCTGGACGCGGTAGCGCGGCGGCGAGTGGCCGTCGGTGAGCAGCTGGAGCCGCTCCCGCTCGGGCCGGTAGCGCGAGCGCCAGGCCTGCGCGAAGGAGAGGAAGTAGCGCTGCTCGGGCGTGAAGCCGTCGATCGTCGCGCGCGGCTGGCCCGCGAGCGCGCGCTGCAGGCCGACGTAGGCGATCTGGATGCCGCCGAGGTCCGCGATGTTCTCGCCGAGGGTGAGCCTGCCGTTCACGTTCAGGCCGTCCACCCCGGTGTAGGCGTCGTACTGCGTCGACGACGGCCTGCGCGCGCTCCTCGTAGCGCTTGCGCGTCGGCGGGCGTCCACCATTCGCGCAGGTTGCCGTCGGCGTCGTAGCGGCGGCCGCGGTCGTCGAAGCCGTGCATGATCTCGTGGCCGATGACCATGCCGATGGCCGCCGAAGTTCACCGCGTCGTCGGCCTTCGGGTCGAAGTAGGGCGGCTGCAGGATTCCCGCGGGGAAGACGATCTCGTTCAGCGTCGAGCCGAAGTACGCGTTCACGATGTGCGGCGACATCCACCATTCGCCGCGGTCCACGGGCTTGCCCAGGCTGCGCGAGGTTGCGCCGCGAACTCGTAGGCGTTGGCGGCGATCCAGTTCTGCACGAAGGGCTGCTCGCCGACCGCGGCCGTGGCGTAGTCGCGCCAGCGGTCCGGGTAGCCGATCTTCACGGCCATGCGGTCGAGCTTGTCGAGGGCCGCCTTGCGGGTGTCGGCCTCCATCCAGTCGAGCTTCTCGAGCCGCTCGCGCAGGGCCGCCTTCACGTGTCCCACGAGCTCGAGGGCCCGGCGCTTGGCCTCGGGAGGAAACGCTTCCGCCACGAAAAGCTCGCCCAGGGCCTGGCCGAGGGGTTCCGAACCGACGCGGCCGCTGATCGTCTCGATCACGCGCTCCTGGCGCGGCGACATCTGCCGCACGCCCGTGAGCGTGCCCTGGTGGAAGCCGAAATGCGCGTCCTCGAACTCGCGCGGCAGCTTCGTCGCGGCCGAATTCAGCACGTGCCAGCGCAGGTAGGCGCGCCAGTCGGCCGCGGGGCGTTCTCGCGCGAGCTTCGCCACCGCGGCGGCGGCGGCGGGCTGGGCCACGTTGAGCTCGGCGAGGCCGGGGGCGCCGGCCGCCGCGAAGTACGCTTTCCAGTCGAGGCCCGGCGCCTCCCGGGCGAACCGGTCGGTGCTGCGCAGGTTGTAGGTCTTCTCCGGGTCGCGGCGCTCGACGAGCGTCATGTGCGCGCCGGCGAGCGCCGTCTCCACGTCGATCACGGTCGCGGCGAGGCGGCTGGCCTCCTCGGGGGACTCGCCGGCGAGGCGGAACATCGTGGCCACGAACGCGCGATAGGCCTCGCGCTGGGCCTTCGAGCGCTCGTCGTCGCGGACGTAGTAGTCGCGGTCGGGAAGCCCCAGTCCGCCCTGGACGACGTGGGCGAGGTACCGGCGCGAATCCTTCGCGTCCTGCCGCACCGAGAAGGAGAATCCGGCGGGGACGCCGGCGCGGTGCAGCGTGGCGAGCGCGGCCGGCAGGTCCGCGGGCGCCTTCACGGCGTCGATCGCGGCGAAGAGGGGTGCGAGGGGCTTCAGGCCCGCGCGGGCGATGCCGGCCTCGTCCATGCCGCTCGCGTAGTACGCCACCACCTTGTGCCGGTTGCTGCCCGGCGGGTACGGGTTGCCCGCTGCCGCGGCGGCGAGGATGGCCTGCAGGCGATCCTGGTTGCGCTGCGCGATCATGTCGAAGGTGCCCCATCGCGGCTTGTCGTCGGGGATCGCCGTCGACTGCAACCAATACTTGTTCGCGTAGTCGTAGAAGTCGTCGCAGGGCGAGATGTCCTTCGCGATCCCCGCGGCGTCGATGGCGGCGACGCAGACGGCGGGGAGGGCCGCGGCGAGGGCAACGGCGAGGCGGGAAAGGTTCATGGCGATGGGAGAACGGGAGCGGAAGGCAAGCGCCATTCTAGCCCACGCCCGAGAGGGCGCCGGGGGTCGTTCGGGTATAATCGCGCAGCAAAAATCCCCGGGCGAAAGCCCCCGCGATGCGCATCCTCCTCTCGAACGACGACGGCTACTTCGCCCCCGGCATCGCCGCACTGGCCCAGGCGCTCGCGCCGCTTGGCGAGATCACCGTCGTGGCCCCCGAGCGCGATCGCAGCGGCGCCTCCAACTCCCTCACGCTGGACCGGCCGCTGTCGCTGCACCGCGCGAGCAACGGGTTCCTGTACGTGAACGGCACCCCGACCGACTGCGTCCACATGGCGGTGACGGGATTGCTGGACATCGAGCCCGACATCGTCGTCTCGGGCATCAACGCGGGCTCGAACATGGGCGACGACACGCTCTACTCGGGGACGGTCGCCGCGGCGACCGAAGGCTATCTCCTCGGGATTCCCGCGATCGCCGTCTCGCTCGTCGGCAAGGAATTCGCCCACTACGCGACGGCGGCGCGCGTCGCGCGGGAGCTGGTCGAGCGCATCTTCCGCGACCCGCCCGCCGAGCCCGTCCTCCTCAACGTGAACGTGCCCGACCTGGCCTACGACGAGCTGGCCGGACAGGAAGTCACGCGCCTGGGCCGCCGCCACAAGGCGCAGCCGGTCGTGAAGAGCGTGAATCCGCGCGGCGACACGGTCTACTGGGTGGGGCCTGCCGGGGCGGCGCGCGAGGCGGGGCCCGGGACGGACTTCCATGCGCTCGAGCGCGGCGCGGTGTCGGTGACGCCGCTGCAGGTCGACCTCACGCACGCGGGCCAGGTGGACGCCATCGGCCGGTGGCTGGCGGCATGACCGCGCCCACCGGCATCGGGATGACGTCCGACCGCACGCGCGGCCGGATGGTCGACGTGCTGCGCAAGTCGGGCATCCGGGACGAGCGCGTGCTGGCCGCGATGCTCGAGATCCCGCGCCACCTCTTCGTGGAGGCGGGCATCGCCTCGCGGGCCTACGAGGACACGCCGCTGCCCATCGGCCACGGCCAGACCATCTCCAGCCCCACGATCGTGGCGCTCATGACGCAGCTCCTGCTCGAGAAGGGGCCCGTCGCGCAAGGTCCTCGAGGTCGGCACCGGCTGCGGCTACCAGACCGCGATCCTCGCGAAGCTCGTGAAGGAGGTCTACACGCTCGAGCGCATCGCGCCCCTGATGGACAAGGCGCGGCGCCACCTGCGCGACCTGCGCTTCTACAACGTGCGCTTCAAGCACGCCGACGGCCACAAGGGCTATCCCGAGGGCGGCCCCTACGACGGCATCCTGTGCGCCGCGACGGCGAGCCACGTGCCGCAGGCGCTCAAGGACCAGCTCGCGGTCGGCGGCCGCCTCGTCATCCCCGTCGGCACCGACGAGCAATGGCTGCACGTCATCGAGCGCACGCCCGCCGGATTCACCGACGACAAGCGCGACGCGGTGCGGTTCGTGCCGCTGCTGCCGGGCATCGCCTGAGGAACCCATGTCCCTTCACCCCCTGATCCGCCGCGCCGCCGTCACTCTCGGGGTGCTGGTGCTCGCCGCAGGCTGCGCAACGCGCAGCCCCGCGCCCGTTGTCGAGCGCGTGCCCGCGCCGCCGCCGAAGGCCGAGCCGCCGAAGCCGGCGCCGCCGGCGCCGGCACCCAGGCCGGTGCCCACGCACACGATCAAGCGCGGGGAGACGCTTGTCGGCATCGCGCTGCAGTACGGCCTCGACTACCGCGAGCTCGCCGCCTGGAACGGCATCGCGAACCCGAACGTGATCAGCGTGGGCCAGGTGCTCGTGCTCGCCGCGCCGTCCGGAGCACCCCCGGCGCCGCCGGCCGCGACCGTGGCGACGCCGCTCGCGGGGACCGCGCCGGTCATCGAGGCGCGCCCGCTTGCCAACACCGACAAGCTCAAGGTCGAGCCGCGCGCCCAGCGCCTGCCGTATTCCGACAAGGCGCTCGCCCAGCTTTCCGCCGGGGACGCCGCCGGCGAGCCCCCGGCGTCGCCCGCGCAGCCGCGCCGCGCCCGCGCAGCCCGCCGCGCCTGCGGCGGCCGCCCCGGGCGAGCCGGAGCGGCCGTCGACGGGCACGCAGGGCGACGCGGTCGACTGGATCTGGCCCGTCAAGGGCAAGGTGCTCTCCGCCTTCACCGAGGCCAGCAAGGGCATCGACATCGCGGGCAAGAAGGGCATGCCCGTGGTGGCCGCCGCGGCGGGCCGCGTGGTCTACGCCGGCCAGGGCCTGCGCGGCTACGGCAAGCTCGTCATCATCAAGCACAACGACACCTGGCTCTCCGCCTACGCGCACAACGACAACATCGTCGTGAAGGAACAGCAGGACGTGAAGCGCGGGCAGAAGATCGCGGAGATGGGCTCGACCGATGCCGACCAGGTCAAGCTCCACTTCGAGGTGCGGCGACAGGGCAAGCCCGTCGATCCCGCGCGCGTCCTTCCGGCCCCTTAGCCGCGCCCGCTTCAGGCCGGACGGAAGCTGCGCACGCGCGCGAGGAGTTCGCGGCTCTCGGGCTTGCTGAGGCCGTTGCCGTAACGCGCTTCCACGTAGCGCTCCGTGATCTCGCGGGCTTCCCGCGCCACGGCCGGGTGTTTCGTCTCCACGCGGGCGAGGAAGTCGAGCGGTCCCTCGTGCGGCGCCCGGACGAGCCCCGTTGCGGCGAGCTTGGCGCAGAAGCGGCTCCAGGCGACGACGGCGGGATCCCGGCGCGCCGGAAGGTCGCGCAGCACGAGCCCCAGTCCCACGAGCCCGCCCACGGCGAGCGTGGCCACCGTGAGCCAGATCGCGAGGTTCTTCCAGTCGGCGATCTCCAGCCCGAGGCTCGCGAGGAACTGGCGCTGGCGGTCGACGTTGTAGCCCAGCACCCACTGGTTCCACTGGCTGTTCAGCGCGTCCCACGCGAAGCGGAGGTTGGCCAGCACGCCGAGGCGGTCGGCCGCGATGAGCGACGGGATGACGCCGATGGGCCCCAGCGCCGCGTTGATGCCGCCGTCGATCCGGTCCGGCGAGACCACGGAGGTCGGATCGATGCGGACCCAGCCGCGCCCCTCGAGCCAGATCTCGACCCAGGCGTGCGCGTCGGCCTGCCGCACCAGCAGTTCCCGGTTGAGCGGATTGATCTCGCCGCCCTGGTATCCGGTCACGACGCGCGCCGGGATGCCGGCGGCGCGCATGAGCAGCGCGAAGCTGCCGGCGTAGTGCTCGCAGAAGCCGCGCTTGGTCTCGAAGAGGAACTCGTCGTAGGGATGGTGGGAGGTGAGCAGCGGCGGCTCGAGCGTGTAGGTGAACTGCCGGTTGTAGAACTGCAGCGCCTTGTTCACGATCTCGCGTGGGGTTGGCCGACTCGGCGGCCCACTGGCGGCCGAGGGCGACGGTGCGCCGGTTGCGGCGTTCGTCGAAGGAGAGGGCCAGCGCGCGGAAGTTCGCCGGCAGGCGCTCGCCGAAGCGGTAATCGAGGGCGGACGCGATCTCGTAGCGGACGCGCGTGTCCACGGGCCGCACCGAGCGGATCTCCAGGTCGTGGCGGATGCTCGACCCGGGCGGCAGCGAGATCGGCACGTCGAGGGCGAAGAGCCAGTGCTTGCCGTGGGGCTCGACCGTGACGGTATAGCGCACCGGGCGCGCGGCGCGGGTGTAGTCGAGGCTTCCGGTGATGGTGAAGTCCGGGACCCGCCAGGTCTGCCCGTCGAACTTCCAGAGCACGGGGCCTCGCCAGTAGAGCGAGTGGTAAGGGGGGATGTCGCCCTCGAATTGCACGCGGAAGGCGGTCGCCTCCGACTGGATGAGCTTGGAGATGTTGCCCGGCGTCATCGAGTCCGACAGCCCCGACAGGCCCGCGCGCGCGTCCTGGGGCAGGGCCCAGAGGGGCCCCTGCACGCGCGGGAACAGGATGAAGAAGACGAGCATGAGGGGCACCGCCTGCAGCAGCAGCAGGCCCGAGGGCACGAGGCGCTCGCGCACCGTGGGCGTGCGGCCCATGCCCCGGTGGTAGCCGACGAGGGTCGCCACGAAGAGCCACACGCAGGCGAGCATGTAGAGGCCCAGCGGAATGGTCTGCGAGAAGAGGAAGTTCGTCATGACGAGGACGAACCCGAGGTGGATGGCGAGCACCACCTCGCGCGAGGTCTTCATCTCGAGGAGCTTCATCGCGGCCATGAGGACGAGGAGCGTCGTGCCGGCGTCGCGGCCCATGATCCGGCCGTAGACCATCCAGGTCGCCGCGACGGCGCCCACCGTCAGGATGAGGACGAGCCACCGCGGGGGCGTGCGCGCCGCCCGCCACGAGATCCACCCTCGCCATGCGAGCACGAGGACGAAGAAGATGCCGACCCATTCGGGGAGCCTCAGCGCGTGGGGCGCGACGACGAAGGCCATCGCGGCCAGGAGCCACATGACGTTCCTCACGTCGAGCGCGGCATTGGGCATGGTGAGGCTCACGGTCCCGGCTCCTCGCCGTGGAGCGCCAGCGCCTCGAGGCAGCGTGCGCGATGCGCGTCGCCCCGGCCCGGCGCGATCGACACGCCGGGCAGGCGCAGGCCGTAGCTCTGGCCCAGCCGCTCGGTCTCGATGACCCAGTGCGCGAGGACCGACAGGCGCGCTTCCGGGTCGGGCGCGCGGGCGTCGAGCCAGTCGAGCCACAGCTCGGCCGAGGCGGTCGCCTGGAACTCCTTGGTGAGGAGGTCGTCGCGTGCGGGCGAGCGCCTTCCAGGCGATCTGCCGCGGCGGATCGCCGGGGTGGTAGGCGCGCAGCAGCGCGAAGTCCTCGTCGCCGGGAACGGGGATGCCATCCTCGTCGCCGGCCATCGTCTGCGACGGCGGCAGGCCCGCGGTCGGGTCGGGCCGCGGATAGACGATGGCCGAGAGGCCGAAATCGAAATAGGACCAGGCGTGGAAGAGCCCCACCGGGTAGCGGGTGAAGATCTCGAGGCGGCCGCAGCGCAACCGGCCGCGGCGCGGCGCGGGCACCGCGAGGCTCGCGATGGCCGGCTCCGTCGCGCCCACGTCGGCGAACACCGGGTCCTCGTCGCGGCGCCGGATCGCGACCGCGAAGCGCTCGCGCGACGGGGATTCCAGCACCACGCGGAAATGCGCGGTGTCGCCGGCGAAGACCGGATCGCAGCGACCGGGGCGCAGCTTCAGGTGCGCGAGGTTGCGCCAGGTGTGCAGCATCGCCACGCCGCCCATGGCGGCGAGGAGGAACGTGAGGATGAAGCCGAGCGACAGCGCGTAGTTGATGGAGGCGAGGAGGAGCACCAGCAGGACCAGGGCGAAGGCGTAGCCCTGCTTCGTCGGGAGGATGAAGATCCGCCGCTGGACGAGCGTGACCGGCGGCGCCTCCGGCGTCCGGGCCCGGAAGATCCAGTCCGCGATCGACTGCCTCAGGTTGGCGAACATCGCCCGGGAGGCTTCTACGGGATGGCGACGGCCGTGAGCAGGTCCGAGGCGGCGTCGAATCCGCCCTTCTGCGATTCGCCGGTTCCGTGCAGGCGGTGGCCGACCACCGCGGGCAGGACCGCCTGGACATCCTCGGGCAGCACCTGCCGGCGACCCTGCATCATGGCCCACGCCTGGGCCCCGCGCAGCACGGCGAGCCCGGCCCGCGGGGAAAGCCCCTGCGCGTACTTGGGCGACACGCGCGTGTGCGCGACCAGGGCCTGGACGTAGTCGAGCAGGGCGTCGGAGACCTGCGTGGCGGTCACCATGCGCTGCAGCTCGAGCAGCTGCGCGGCGGTCATCGCCGGCTCGAGGTGCGAGATGAGGTCGCGGCGGTCCTCGCCCCGCAGGAGCTCGCGCTCGGCCTTCGCGTCGGGGTAGCCCAGGCGCAGGCGCATGAGGAAGCGGTCGAGCTGCGATTCGGGCAGCGGGAACGTGCCGACCTGGTGGAGCGGGTTCTGCGTGGCGATCACGAAGAAGGGCTCCGGCAGCGGCCGCGTCTCGCCTTCGGCGGTGACCTGGTGCTCCTCCATCGCCTCGAGGAGGGCGCTCTGCGCCTTGGGGCTCGCGCGGTTGATCTCGTCGGCGAGGACGATCTGGGAGAAGATCGGCCCCGGATGGAAGCGGAACGTGGAATTCTCGCGGTCGAAGATCGAGACCCCGATCACGTCGGCCGGCAGCAGGTCGGAGGTGAACTGGATGCGCTGGTAGTCGAGGCCCAGGAGGCGGGCGAGCGCCTGCGACAGCGTGGTCTTTCCCACGCCGGGCACGTCCTCGATCAGCAGGTGCCCCCGCGCGAGGATGCAGGCCATCGCGAGGCGGATCTGGCGTTCCTTGCCGAGGATCACCCGCGCGGCGCGGGCGACCACGTCCTCCACGGGGTTGGGGGCAAGGCGGGCTCGGGCGTCGATGAGCATGGGTTTCGGCGGCGTGTCGGGGATAGGGGTCGCGTCCCTTCGCGACGGACGTTTTTTCCGGAATCAGGATAGCATGGGCTGCCGGGCCTTCCCGTTGGCCCGGTCCTTGCGGAGTACCGGATGCAACCTGCTGCGCCTCGTGCTGGCGGCCCTTGCCGCCGCGGCCCTCCTGCCGGCCGCGGCGCAGGTCAGGCCGGCCCACGACTACACCGACCTGTGGTGGAACCCCGGCGAATCCGGGTGGGGAATCAGCATCCGGCAGAAGCCGCCGGCGGGCGGCGCCGTCGACGCGCTCTTCGCCGTCTGGTACACCTACGACCCGCGGGCGACCGATCCGGCCTCCCCGGCGGGCGCGGGAACGTGCCGCTCTGGCTGGTGATGCCGGGCGGCGACTGGTCCACGCCGACGACCTACGCGGGCCGGATGTACGTGGTGGCGGCCACCCCTTTCCAGCACCCGTGGAACCCCGCGGCGCACGCCCTCCAGGAGGTCGGCACCTACCGGTTCCAGTTCACCGACGCCGGCCACGGCGTCTTCACCTACACCCTGGCGCCTCCGGCGGGGCTGCCCCCGACCAACCCCGCCTTCGGACTTCCCGCGGCCGCCGGCTCGAAGTCGATCACGCGGCTCACCTTCTAGCCCCGGCCCGCCTGCCATGACCGTCGCGCTCGTCACCCACGCGGACTGCATCCTCCACGAGATGGGGATGCACCATCCGGAATCGCCCGAGCGGCTGAAGGCGGTGCTCGACGCGCTCGACGTGTCCGGGTTCGCGGGGCAGCTCGCGGAGCTCGAGGCGCCCGAGGCCACCGACGAGGAGCTCGCGCGCGTGCATGGCGACGCGCACGTCGAAATGGTGCGCAGCCGCGCGCCGGACGATCGAGACTATGCGTACCTCGATCCCGACACGTCGATGAACCCCAGTTCGCTGTCGGCCGCGCTGAGGGCGGCCGGCGCGGTCGTGCGCGCGACGGACATCGTGCTCGAGGGCGCGGCCGCGCGGGCCTTCTGCGCCGTGCGTCCCCCGGGCCACCACGCCACGCCGGATCGCGCGATGGGCTTCTGCATCTTCAACAACGTCGCGGTGGGCGCCGCGCATGCGCTCGAGCGCCACGGCCTCGAGCGGGTCGCGATCCTCGATTTCGACGTCCACCACGGAAACGGTACGGAGGACATGTTCCGGGACGACCCGCGCGTGATGTTCTGCTCCACTTTCCAGCATCCCTACTACCCGTTCTGCGGGGCGGACTCGCGGGGCAGCAACCTGGTGAACGTGCCCCTGCCGGCCATGACGGGAAGCGAGGGATTCCGGGCTGCCGTGGAACGCTTCTGGTTGCCCGCGCTGGAGCGGTTCGAGCCGCAGCTGGTGATGGTGTCCGCCGGGTTCGACGCGCACCGCGAGGATCCGCTGGCGCACCTGCACCTGGAAGACGCGGACTACGAGTGGATCTCGCGGCGCATCGCGGAGGTGGCGGAGCGCCACGCGCAGGGCCGGGTCGTCTCCACGCTCGAGGGCGGCTACAACACGCGGGCGCTCGCCCGCAGCGTGGTGAGGCACGTGCGGGCGCTCGTGGGATGACGGGCTAGCGGGCGGCGGGGAGGGCGAGGGCGGCCTCGGGATCGACCGTCGCCGACCGGACCTCCAGGCGCTTCTCGCGCGATTTCTCGCCCGAGAGCAGCCTCACGTCGCGGCGCGCCACGCCGAAGCGCTCGGCCACGAAGGCGATGAGGGCCTCGTTGGCGCGGCTCTCCAGCGCCGGCGCGGCCACGCGCACCTTGAGCGACTCGCCATGGAGGCCGACGACTTCCGTGCGGCGGGCCTGGGGCTGGGCGTGGATGGAAAGGACGACGACACCCTTGGCGGCGTCGCGACGGTACCAGCCGGCCACGGGCGGGGACGGCTCAGGAGTCCGCGTTGGACTTCGCGCCGATCAGCTTCTGGAGGCCGAGCAGGCTCCAGTTGCGGGTCTCGATGGCGGAGTGGATGATCCCGCGATATCGCATGGCCTGGCTGTACGCCCAGGGCGAGGCGAGGAAGTTGGCGAAAAGTTCCTCGTAGCTGCCTGCGCTGCAGTATCCCGCATAGGCGCAAGCCTGCAGCGATTCCCGATCGAAGGCGGGGCAGGTGGGCTGGAAGTCGCAGGCCACGAGCGAGAACGCGCCGACCAGCGACGCGGGCTCGGGCACTTCGCCCACCGGGCCGATGCGAAGTTCGCCGATGAGGCGGTGCTGGGCGAGGAACTGGGCCACCAGCACCATCGCTTCGGCGTCGCGCGTCTCCAGCATGCTGATGATGCGCTGGAAGTCGTCGATCCCCACGGTGCGCGTGGCTTCCGTCGCGCCCTTCGGGCGAGGTCAGGTTCTTGTTGAGCTCGGCGACCAGCATGCGGGCCTGCGCGCGCGGGTCGCCGCCTTCGCTCGCCTGGCGGTAGAGGTCCTCGATCTGCTTCTGCGAGATGCGCGTCGCCCTGGAACCCAGGCAGCGCTGCGTCTCGTCGGCCGCGTCGTAGGCCGCGATGCGCTTGGCGGCCTCCGGGTCGGTGGCGGGAATGGTGGCGAGGAACTGGCGGCGGCGCTTCTCGCTGGCCATGGCCAGGTCGTCGTTGACCGCGGTGGCGAAGCTGCAGGTCTCGAGCGCCTTGGCGAGGTAGTAGCGCTCCTCCTGGTCCAGGCTGTCCTTGCGGGCGAGCAGGGCGTCGGCGAACGCCTTCAGGTCGCGCGTCGAGCGGAACTGGGCGGCGACCGCGGAAAGGCGCTGGACGGCGTGGGCAGGCATGGACGGGCCGGCCGGCCGAGCGCGGGCGCTGAAGCTCGTCGCGACCACGCCGGAGCCTTGCGCGGGCTGCGAGAGGGGCGCATGCGCCGCCGAGGGGGCCGCGGAGGCCGCCGGCGGACGACGGCGCGGCGCCATCCCACTTGGTGGCGAGCAGGACCCCGTACGCAACCAGGGAGGCGAAACCGATGGCCGTGAGGCGATTCATGGGGGTCAAGTTTCGTCCGAAAGTGGCGTTTCGTCAATGATTTCCAAGGGAAATCTGATCCTGCCTGCGAGGCAAGAACCGGGCCGGGCCCCCCCGGGGGGGTCAGTGGTGGAGGATCTTGGACAGGAAGGCCTGGGCGCGCTCGGACCGCTGGGTGCCGAAGAACTCGTCCTTGGTGCAATCCTCGACGATGTGGCCCTGATCCATGAAGATCACGCGGTGGGCCACCTTCCGGGCGAAGCCCATCTCGTGGGTGACCACCATCATGGTCATGCCCTCCTTGGCGAGCTGCACCATCACGTCCAGCACCTCGTTGATCATTTCCGGGTCGAGCGCCGAGGTCGGCTCGTCGAACAGCATCGCGATCGGGTCCATGGAGAGGGCGCGGGCGATGGCCACGCGCTGCTGCTGGCCGCCGGAGAGCTGGCCGGGGTACTTGTCCTTCTGGGAGAGGAGCCCCACGCGCTCGAGGAGCTTGAGCCCCTTCTCGCAGCGCCTGGTCCCGCGTGCGCCCGAGCACCTTCACCTGCCCGATGGTGAGGTTGTCCGTGATGCTCATGTGGGGGAAGAGCTCGAAGTTCTGGAAGACCATGCCGATGTGGGCGCGCAGCTTCGGCAGGTTGGTCTTCGGGTCGCCGACGGACACGCCGTTCACCAGGATCTCGCCCTTCTGGAAGGGCTCCAGCCCGTTGACGGTCTTGATGAGCGTGGACTTGCCGGAGCCCGACGGCCCGCAGACCACGACGACCTCGCCCTTCTCGACCTTCGTGCGTGCAGTCCGTCAGCACCTGGAACGTGCCGTACCACTTGCTCACGTTGCGGACGTCGATCATCGGCATGGCGGGTTCCTATTTCGAGACGGCGAGCCTCGCCTGCAGGCGCTTGACGGCGTGCGAGGCGGCGAAGCAGATGACGAAGAAGACGACGGCGACGAAGACGTAGAGCTCCACGATGCGCCCCGTGAGCTGGCCCGCCTTCGAGGCGGCGCCGAGGAAATCCTTGAGCGCCACGACGTAGACGAGGGACGTGTCCTGGAACAGGATCACCGCCTGCGTGAGCATCACCGGCAGCATGTTGCGGAAGGCCTGCGGCAGCACCACGTGGCCCATCGACTGCCAGTAGTTCATGCCGAGGGCGTACGCGGCCCACGGCTGGCCGCGCGGGATCGACTGGATGCCGGCGCGGACGATCTCGGAGTAGTACGCGCTCTCGACCATGATGAAGGCGACGATGGCCGAGGTGAAGGGCCCGACGGCCTCGCCCTGGTGCCCGGTGAACTTCGACACGATCATGGGCGTGAGGAAGTAGAACCAGAAGATCGCCATGATGAAGGGGATGGCGCGGATCAGGTTCACGAAGCCCGCCGCCGGGACCGAGAGCGCCTTCCAGCGCGACAGCCGCGCCATGGCGAGGAGCGTGCCGAAGAAGATGCCGCCGGCCAGCGCGATCGCGAAGAGCTTGAGGGACGTGACCATCCCGTCCCAGAGCACCTCGCGGTACTTCCAGATCACCCCCCAGTCGAATTCGCCCATCATCTAGTGGCCGCTCCCCTGGGCGATGAAGCCGGGCACGGCCACGCGCTTCTCGATGGCGCGCATGAGGAGGATCACCGTCATCGTGATCACGATGTAGATGAGCGTCGCCGCCGTGAACGCCTCGAAGGTCTTGAAGGTGTATTCCGAGATCTGCCGGCTCTGGGCCGTGAGCTCCAGCACGCCGATGGTGAGCGCGGTCGACGAGTTCTTGAAGATCGTGAGGAACTCCGAGGTCATCGGCGGGATGATGATGCGGAAGGCCATCGGCAGCGTCACGTGCCGGTACACCTGCGGCAGCGTGAACCCCATGGCGAGCCCCGCGCCCGTCTGGCCGCGCGGCAGCGACTGGATGCCCGAGCGCACCTGCTCGGCCACGCGCGAGGCGGTGTAGAGCCCGAGGCAGAGCACCGCGGCCGTGAACTCCCAGAGGCTGAACTGCGCCGCGAAGGGGAGCGTGAGGAGGTTCGGCATGTCCTGCTTGAGCCAGTCGCCCCAGGCGGTCGGGACGACCTCCGGCATGACGAAGTACCAGAGGAACATCTGCACGAGCAGCGGGATGTTCCGGAAGAGCTCGACGTACGCCGTGCCCAGCGCGCGGGCCCACTTGACGGGCGTGGTGCGGGCCACGCCCACCGCGCAGCCCACGACCGAGGCGATCACCCACGCGAGAATCGAGACCGAGAGCGTCCAGAAGAGCCCCGACCAGAGCCAGCCGAGGTAGGTCATGCCGCCCGAAGGCGCCTGCTCGAGGAAGACTTTCCAGTCCATGGCGGAGCGCGGCTCGGCAATGAAAAGGGGGGCGGCGGGCCGCCCCCCGGGAGCGCTCGGCCGTTACTCCGGCAGCGCCTGCAGCGTGATGGCCGCCTTGAGGAGCGGGCTCATCGGCACGCCCATCGTCTCGCCCGAGGGCAGCTTCTCGAGGAACCACTTGTTGTAGAGCTTGTTGAGGTCGCCGCTCGACATGAGCTTCGCGATGGCGCGGCGGATCACCTGGCCGAAGTCCTCGTCGCCCTTGCGGTACATCATCCCGTACGGGTCGTAGGACAGGTAGTCGCCGACCACCTCGAAGTCCTTCGGGCTCTTGGCCTTCGCGATGAGGCCGTAGAGGAGGATGTCGTCCATCGAGAAGGCGACCGCGCGGCCGGACTCGACGGTGAGGAACGATTCCCCGTGGTCCTTGGCGTTCAGGAACTTGATGTTGAGGTTGTCCTTGTCGGAGAGCGCCTTGATGATGCGCTCGTTCGTCGTGCCCTGGGTCACGACGACGGTCTTGTTGCGAAGGTCCTTGTACGACTTGATCTTGGAGGACTTCTTCACCAGGAGCTTGGTGCCCGTGATGAAGGTGATCGGCGCGAAGCCCACCTGCTTCTGGCGCGTGAGCGTGTTCGTGGTCGAGCCGCACTCGATGTCGATGGTGCCGTTCGCCATGAGCGGGATGCGCGTCTGGGGCGTGACCGGGTTGTACTTCACGGCGAGCGTGGCGAGGCCGAGCTCCTTCTTCACCTCCTCGACCACGGCCGCGCAGATGTCCATCGAGTAGCCGATGGGCTGCTGCTTGTCGTCGAGGTAGGAGAAGGGGATCGAGGTCTCGCGGTGGCCGATCGTGATGGTGCCGGAGTCCTTGATCTTCTTGAGGGTGCCGGTGAGCTCCTGGGCCGTGGCGGGCGCGGCGGCAAGGACGGCGAGTGCCGCGACGGCGGCGAGCGACTTGCGAATCATCGTGAATCCTCCTGGGTGAATTCGGTGCGCTAAGGGCCGGGGGGCTGCTTCGGCGAGGGGCTAGGATACTTCCGGGCCTCCCGCGAAGGCAAACGCGACGATGGCCTCGGCCAGCGCCCGGCTCGCGTCGAGGACCGGCACGGGGGAGCGCGCGCCCTCGGCGGCGAGCGGGAGCTCCGTGCAGGCGAGGAGGATGACCTCGGCGCCGCGCGCGGCCAGCGCCCGGGCGGCGGCCTCGAACGGGGCGCGGGCGCCGGCCGCGTCGCCCGCCTTCACCCGCGCGATGGCCGCGTCGACGAACTGCGCCTGCTCCTCCTCCGGTGGGCGCCATCCACTGGAAGCCGCGCGAGGCGAGCCGCTCGCCGTAGAACGCCGCCGCCAGCGTGCCCCGCGTCGCGAGGAGCCCCACGCGCAGCGGCGGGACCGGCAGGCGCTCCATGGCCGCCATGGCGGCGTCGGCGATGTGGAGCATCGGGATGCGCGCGCTCGCGGCCAGCTCGCCGGCCCAGTGGTGCGCGGTGTTGCACGCCACGGCGAAGGCCTCGCATCCCGAGGCCTCGAGGGCCCGGACCCCCTCGAGCATCGCGGGCAGGGGCGAGGGGCCCCGCCCGAGGACGGCCGCCACGCGGTCGGGGACCTGCGGCACGTTCCACACCACGACGGGCAGGTGCTCGCGCGTCGCGTGGCGGCCGGCGTGGCGGCGAGGATCTTCGCCTGCAGGTCGATCGCGGCGGCAGGGCCCATGCCGCCGAGGATGCCGATCGCGGCGGGGCCGCCTTTCGAGGCTCGTCATTGCGCCATCGTAAACAATCGATCGATTCTTGGGCGAAAATGGCGGCTTCGGGCGGCGCCGGCCCGCCCCCACGAGGGGCGTTTCCGCGGGCGCTTCGCCCGCCACGCCCACCACGAGGTCACGATGCCCGCCCCCGCCGCGCAGCCCAAGCAAGCCCTCCTCGAACCCGTCCTTCGCCTGGCCGACCAGCGCCTGGCTCCCGCCGCCGCGAAACAGGCGCGCGAGTTCCTCGCGCTCTACTACGACCAGGTCGACGCCGAGGACCTCGGCGCGCGCGCGCCCGAGGACCTCTACGGCGCCGGCATGGCGCACCTCGCGTTCGCGCGCCGGTTCGGGACGGGCACGCCGAAGCTGCGCGTCTACAACCCGAGGACCGAGGAGCACGGCTGGTCGAGCCCGCACACGGTCGTGGAGATGGTGAACGACGACATGCCCTTCCTCGTCGACTCGGTGACGATGGAGTTGAACCGCCAGGGCCGCACGCTGCACCTCCTCGTCCATCCCCTCGTGAAGACGGTGCGCGACAAGGAGGGCGACCTCGCCTCGTTCGCGCCCGCGGGACGCGACGGCGCGCGCGAATCCCTCATCCACGTGGAGGTCGACCGGGAAAGCGACCCGGCCCGGCTCAAGGCCCTGGGCGAAGGGCTCCTCGCGGTGCTCGCCGACGTGCGCGCGGCCGTCGAGGACTGGAAGCCGATGCGCGAGGCGATGCAGGCCATCGTCGACGAGCTCGCGCGCCCGCCCAAGGGGCTCGACGCGGCCGACGTGGAGGAGACGCGGGCCTTCCTCGCGTGGGCGCTCGCCGAGAACTTCACCTTCATCGGCTTCCGCGAGTACGCGCTCGACGCCGACGGCGGCGAGGAGCAGCTGCGGATCGTGCCGCGCTCGGGCCTGGGCGTCCTGCGCGAGCCGAAGCTGGGCGGGATCTCGCAGAGCTTCCGCGAGCTCCCGGCGGCCATCCGGGCGCTGGCGCGGGAGCCGCGGCTCCTCGTCCTCACCAAGGCCAACTCGCGCGCGACGGTCCACCGTCCCGGCTACCTGGACTACGTCGGCGTGAAGCGCTTCGACGCCGCGGGCCGCGTGGTCGGCGAGCGCCGCTTCGTCGGCCTCTACACCTCGTCCGCCTACCACGCCGACCCGCGCGACATCCCGCTCCTTCGGCGCAAGGTGGCGCGCGTGCTGGAGGCGGCCGGCTTCCCGCCGGCGAGCCACGGGCACAAGAACCTCGTGTCCATGCTGCACGCGTATCCCCGGGACGAGCTCTTCCAGGTCGACGAGCGCTCGCTCCTCGAGATCGCCACGGGCGTGCTGCAGCTGGGCGACCGGCGGCGCACGCGCCTCTTCCTGCGGCGCGACCTCTACGGCCGCTTCTTTTCCTGCCTCATCTACCTGCCGCGCGAGAACTACAACACCGACGTGCGCGTGCGCATCCAGGAGATCCTGCGCCGGCGCCTCGCCGGGGTCAGCGTCGAGTTCACGGTGCAGCTCTCCGACGCGGTGCTCGCGCGCATCCACATGCTGGTGCGCACCTCGCCCGAGGGACGAGCCGGTCGTCGACGCGCGCGCCATCGAGGCCGAGATCGTCCAGGCCACGCGCCGCTGGGAGGACGACCTGCGGCTCGCCCTCGTCGACGCGCACGGCGAGGAGCGCGCCATTCCGCTCCTGCGCCGCTACGGCCCCGCCTTCCCCGTGGCCTACCGCGACGCGCTTTCGGCCCGCACGGCCGTGCGCGACATCGCGTTCATCGAGGCGCTCGACGAGGGCAACCCCTTCGCCGTGAGCCTCTACCGCCCGGTCGAGGCCGATGCCCGCACGCTGCGCCTGCGCGTCTTCCGGCTCGGCGCGCGGCTGCCGCTGTCGGCGAGCCTGCCCATCCTCGAGAACATGGGGCTCGAGGCCCTGGACGAGGAAGGCTGGGAGATCGAGCGCGAGGGCTCGCCCCCGGTGTTCCTGCACGACTTCGGGCTGCGCAGCACGCGCGACCTCGCCGACGTGCAGGCGATCAAGGCGGTGACGGAAGAGGCGCTGCTTCGCGTCGCGCGCGGCGAGATCGAGAACGACGCCTTCAACCGCCTCACGCCGGCGGCGGCGCTCGCGCCCGACGACGTGGTGGTGCTGCGCGCCTACGCGAAGTACCTCAAGCAGACCGGCTTCACGTTCAGCCAGGCCTACATCGCGCAGACGCTCGCCGCGCATCCGGCGATCGTGACGCGGCTCGTGGCGATCTTCCACGCGCGGTTCGACCCCGCGGCGGGCGCCGATCGCGAGGCGGCGCAGCAGCGCCTCCACGACGAGGTGAAGGCGGCGCTCAACGACGTGGCCAACCTGGACGAGGACCGGATCCTGCGCCGCTTCCTCTATGCCCTTCGCGCGACGATCCGCACCAACCACTGGGTGCGCGGGGCGAACGGCCGGAGGAAGCCCTACCTCGCCCTCAAGCTCGAGTCCGCCAAGGTCCCGGATCTCCCGGAGCCGAAGCCGCTCTTCGAGATCTTCGTCTACTCGCCGCGCTTCGAGGCCATCCACCTGCGCGGCGGCAAGGTCGCGCGCGGCGGGCTTCGCTGGTCCGACCGCCCGGAGGATTTCCGCACCGAGATCCTCGGCCTCATGAAGGCGCAGATGGTGAAGAACGCGGTCATCGTGCCCGTGGGCTCGAAGGGGGGCTTCGTGCTGAAGGCCGCCCCGCCGGCCTCCGACCGCGAGGCTTACCTGAAGGAAGGCATCGCCTGCTACCAGGACTTCCTGCGCGGGCTCCTCGACGTCACCGACAACCTGAAGGGCGGGCAGGTCGTGCCGCCGAAGGACGTGGTGCGCCACGACCCCGACGACCCGTACCTCGTGGTCGCCGCCGACAAGGGGACGGCCTCGTTCTCCGACTACGCCAACGCGGTGAGCGCCGAGTACGGCCACTGGCTCGCCGACGCATTCGCCTCGGGCGGCAGCGCGGGCTACGACCACAAGAAGATGGGCATCACCGCGCGCGGCGCCTGGGAGAGCGTGAAGCGCCATTTCCGCGAGATGGGCGTCGACACCCAGTCGCAGGACTTCACCGTCGCGGGCGTGGGCGACATGTCGGGCGACGTCTTCGGCAACGGCATGCTCCTGTCGAGGCACATCCGGCTCGTCGCGGCCTTCGACCACCGCCACATCTTCCTCGACCCCGATCCGGACCCGGAGAAGAGCTTCCGCGAGCGCGAGCGGCTCTTCGCCCTGCCGCGCTCGTCGTGGGAGGACTACGACAAGTCCGCTCCTCTCCAGGGGCGGCGGCGTGCACCCGCGCTCGGCCAAGTCGATCGCGCTCTCGCCGGAGGTGCGCCGCGCCCTCGGCGTCGCCGCGGAGAGCCTCACGCCGGCCGAGCTCATGAAGGCGATCCTCAAGGCGCCGGTGGACCTCCTCTACAACGGCGGCATCGGCACCTACGTGAAGGCGAGCCACCAGACGCACGCCGACGTGGGCGACCGCGCCAACGACGCGATCCGCGTGAACGGCGCGGAGCTGCGCTGCAAGGTGGTGGGCGAGGGCGGCAACCTCGGCTTCACCCAGCTCGGGCGCGTGGAGTTCGCCCTCGCCGGCGGGCACATCCTCACCGACGCGATCGACAACTCGGCGGGCGTGGACTGCTCCGACCACGAGGTCAACATCAAGATCCTGCTGGGGCTGGTGGGCGCCGACGGCGAGCTGACCGAGAAGCAGCGCAACAAGCTGCTGGCGGAGATGACCGACGAGGTGGGCCGCCTCGTGCTCGCCGACAACTACTTCCAGACCCAGTCGCTGTCGGTCTCCGGCGTTCGCGGCGAGAAGCTCCTCGACGCGCAGGCCTCCCTCATCCGCGCCCTCGAGAAGGCGGGGCGCCTGAACCGCGCCGTGGAGTTCCTGCCCTCCGACGACGAGATCGCGGAGCGGCGGGCCGCGCACAAGGGGCTCGTCGCGCCGGAGCGCGCGGTCCTCCTCGCGTACTCGAAGATGGTGCTCTTCGACGACCTCATGAAGGGCGCCCTCATCGACGACCCGTACGTCGCCCGGGCCCTCACGGCCTACTTCCCCACCGCGCTCGCCAAGCGCTACGCGGCCGTCATGCCGCGCCATCCGCTCAAGCGCGAGATCATCGCGACGGTCGTCGCCAACGCGATGATCAACCGCACCGGGTCCGTGTTCGTGCAGCGCATGCAGGAGGAGACGGGGGCCTCGCCCGACGAGGTGACCCGCGCCTTCATCCTCGTGCGCGACATCTACGGCTTCGAGGAGCTGTGGGCCGCCATCGACGCGCTCGACAACCGGGTGAGCGCGGCGGTGCAGTCGGAGATGTACATCGAGGCGGGGCGGCTGGTGCTGCGGGCCGCGCTCTGGTTCCTGCGCCGCCGGCGCGAGACGCTCCCGATCGCGGAGGTGCTCGGGATCTTCCAGCCGGGGCTCGCCGCCTTCCGCCGGCAGCTGCCGGCGATCCTGTCGGCCGCCGACCGCGAGACGTTCGAGGCGACGGCCGCGGGGCTCGCGGCCAAGGGCGTGCCGCCGGAGCTCGCGAGCGCGATGGCGGGGCTGGACGCGCTCTACGCGGTGCTCGACGCGACCGAGGTGGCCCGCGAGACGGGGCGCCCGCTGGACGCGATCGCGCGCCTCTACTTCGCGCTCGCCGGCGACCTCGAGCTGCGCTGGTTCGCCGGCCGCATCACCGCGCTGCCGACCGACACGACCTGGCAGGCGCTCGCGAGGAACGCGCTTCGCGACGACCTCGCGACGCAGCAGCGGATTCTCACGACGCACGTGGCGAAGCTCTCGCCGGGCGCGACCGACACCGGCGCGATGATCGGCGCGTGGAAGGAGCGCTACGCGCAGCCCATCGCGCGGCTCGCGGCCATGCGCGAGGAGCTCAAGCGCGCCGGGTCGCTCGACCTGGCGGTGCTCTCGGTGCTGCTGCGGGAGCTTCGCGGGCTTGCCTGAGGCCGACGAAAGCGGCTGGGGGCGGTGGCGGGTCGTCGCCGCCCTGGGCGTCACCCAGATCGCCTCCTGGGGCAGCCTCTACTACGCCTTCGCGGTGGTGATGGAGTCGGTGCGGCGCGAACTCGGGCGCCTCGCCGCCCGTCGTGGTCGGGGCGTATTCGGTGGCGCTGCTCGTCTCGGGGATCGTCGCCGCGCCCGTCGGGCGGCACATCGACCGGCACGGCGCCCGGCGCGCGATGACGGCCGGCTCGATCGGCGCAGCGCTCGGGCTGGCGGCGCTCTCCCAGGTCACGAGCGTGGCCGGCCTCTATGCGGTGTGGGCCGGACTGGGCGCCGTCATGGGGCTCACGCTCTACGAGCCGGCCTTCGCGAGCCTCTCCCTCGTGTTCCGGGCCGACCTGCGCCGGGCGATCACCATGCTCACGCTGGCCGGGGGATTCGCGAGCACGGTGTTCTGGCCGCTCACGCAGTGGCTCGCGACCTCGCTCGGCTGGCGGGACGCGGTCCTGGTCCTCGCGGCCGTCAATCTCCTCGTGTGCGTGCCGCTGCACGCCCTGTTCCTTCCCGCGCAGGGGACGGCCGGCCGGGGCGCCCGCGGGCGCCGCGGACGACGCCGCGGGACGGGCGCGGCTCATGGCCGACGCGCGGTTCCGCTGGCTCGCCGTCGCGTTCACGCTCAACATGCTGGCGTTCGCCGCCATGGGTCTGCACCTGCTCGCGATGCTGCAGGAGCAGGGTTTCACGCCCGAGCGGGCGGCGTTCCTCGCCGCGCTCGTGGGGCCGATGCAGGTCGCCGGGCGCATCGCGGAGCTCGCCTTCGCCCACCGCCTGAGCCCGGCCAAGGTGGGCGAGATCGCCCTCTTCGTGTTTCCCGTCTCGCTGGGGATCCTCGCGTTCGCGAACGGGAGCACCTGGGCCATCCTCGCGTTCGCGATCCTCTACGGCGCGAGCAACGGCGTGATGACGATCGTGCGCGGCACGGTGCCGGCCGAGATCTGGGGGCGCGAGGGGTACGGCGGCCTCACCGGCCTCATGGCGACGCCGGTGCTGCTCGCGAGGGCCGCCGGGCCCGTGGCGGCGGCGGGCGTCCTGGCGATGGCGGGCGGCTACCGCGCGGTCACCGTCGCGCTCGTGGCGATCGGCGTGGTCTCGTGGGCTGCCTTCGCGATGGCGGTGCGCTCCGCCCGCGATTGAGGATGCTTTCCCCGCTGGCCAGGCCGTAGAATCGGAACGGTCCTTCGCCCGCGCAGGAGCCCTCGATGGGCGCTTTCTTCGATTACCGCGAGGTTGCCTGTCCCGGCTGCGGGCATCTCAACCGCCGGCACGGCAGCCGACTGCTCGACGGCCGGTACGCGAACCAGTGCGACCACTGCGGCGTGGAACTCGCCACGGGACGCTTCAGCGTGTTCGGGGCGATCCAATGGGGGCTCACGCTCGCGACGGTCTATTTCTTCTGCAGCCTGATCGGCGTCTTCGTGGCGCTGATCGGCGTGAAGCTGCTGGGATGGCTGGCGCTCGGACCGCGCTACGCCGCCGTGGAAGGCGGCCTCGCGTACCTCGGGTATTTCATCGGAATCGCCGGAGGCGTGGCGGTTGCGGAACGCCAGCGTCGGCGTGGCGGATTCCTGCAGGCGCGGCGCGTGGTGCCCGACGCTCCCGACGCGGGCCTCGGCACCCGGGAGGCCGCGCCCGGCCAGCCCGAGAGCCATGCGGCCGTGCGCGCGAGGACGGCGCGGCACTGGTTTCTGGGGCTTGGCTACGTGGCGGGCGTGGTCGTGGGCGTCATGCTGGCGCCGCCCCTGCTCAAGGCGGCGGGACTGGACGAGTGGATCGAGCCGATGAAAGGCATCGGCATGGTCGCGGGGCTCGCGGCCGGCTGGGCGTGGGGCCGGTGGAAGTACGCGCCGCCCGCCTAGGCGGGCAGGGCGGCGGGCTCGACGACCAGCGCGGCGTACACGCGGCGGCCCTCGGAGCGCAGGATGTTGAACGTGCGGCAGGCGGCCCGGGTGTCCATCACCTCGACGCCGATGCCGGCCCGGTAGAGGGGCGCGAGGACGGCGGGCGGCGGGAACCGGAACGCCGCGCCCGAGCCCAGGAGCACGATCTCGGGCCGCGCGTCCGCGAGGCGGGCCATGTGCGCTTCCGTGAGGGACTCGAGCGGTCCCTCGAACCATCCCGGGTCGACGCAATCCGCGCTCACCACGACGTTGGCGCGTGTGCCGCGTTCCGTTCACCTCGACGAAGCCCTCGCCGTACCCGGTGAACAGGTTCCGGCCCTCGGCCGACTCGATCGATATCTTCATGGGCGCCCATTGTCGCATCGGCCCGGGCGCGCGGCTCGGCGCATCACCCGCCCGCGCGCTGGAAGCCGAGGAGGAATCGCTCGATGAACGCCGCGCGATCGGCGGCGGGAACGCTCGGCAAGGTCGATCGTCACGTCGAGCACGGGGAGCCTCACCGGACCGAACGGCCGGCCGGGCCTTCGTCGAGGCGGATGCGCCACGCCGGACCGGCCCCCGACAGGATGTCCGCGCCGTCGACGCGCCAGGGCGCGTGCCCGACCGCCACCGGCAGCAGGCGCAGGAACTCGGCGCGCGTGAGGGACATCTCGTAGCGAATGGGGACAGACCCCTTTTCCTGGCCTCCGGAAGACGGACCGGTCTGCACGCGCTAACCCCCGGCGATCGGCGGCCAGATCGCGAGCACGTCGCCGTCGCGCAGGGCCCGCGAGTCGCGCTCCTCCCGCGGCACGAAGACGCCGTTCACGAGGACGAGGTGGGTGAGGCGCGGCGGCAGGTTGAACGGGGCGACGACCGCGGAGATCGTCGCCCCGTCGTCGACGTCGAGGCGCACGAGGTTGCCCGCGCGGGATGCCGGCGGGAGGTAGTCCGTGAGCGTCGCGTAGAGCTTGAGCGTGACTTGCATCGCCCGCTTCAGGACGCCGCCTGCGCCCGGGCGAGGTAGGCGTCCATGAGCTTCGTGGGGTCGGCGATCAGCTTCGCCTTCCAGTCGCCCAGCGGCACGCGCCCCTGGATGAGCCCCCGGATCACGCCCACGTGCTCGGTGTGCCCGAGGCTCGTCGCGCCGATGAGGCGGTCGCCCTTGAACTCGAGGCGCAGGTAGCGGAAGCGCTCCTCGTCGCGAAGCTCCACCCAGGCGCCCCCCTGGGCGTGCGGCAGGCCGTGCCACTGGCCGAAGGAAACGGAGACGAGCCCGAGGGTGTCGAGCACGTTCATCGCGAGCGCCCCGGGCGAGACCGCTTCGCGCCCGGCCATGTTGAGCGCCGCGATGCGCGCCTGCTCGACCGCGGTGGGCTGGATCGCGTAGGCGATCCTGCGGTCGGTGTCGAACTCGGGCGCGCGCGCCACGTCGCCCGCGGCGAAGATCCCCGCCACGCTGGACGCCATGCGCTCGTTCGACGAGCACGCCCTGGTCGCACGTCCACGCCGCTGCCTTCGAGGAACGCGGTGTTGGGCGAGACCCCCGTGGCCGAGATGACGAGGTCGGCCGGGAGCGTCTGCCCGTCGGTGAGGCTCACCGCGAGGTGCCCGCCGGACTCGCGGATTTCCGCGACCCGGGCGCCGGTGATCACGCGCACGCCCTGGCGCTCGCACCAGGCATGGATGAGCTCGCTCGCCCGCGGCGGCATCATGCGCGGCACCATGCGCTCGCCCATCTCCACCACGACGAGCTCGACGCCGCGCGCGGCCAGCGCCTCCATGATGATGCAGCCGATGAAGCCCGCGCCCATCTGCAGCACGCGGCTGCCCTTCTTCGCGCGCGCCGCGATCGCGCGCGCGTCGGCGAGCGTCCAGCACGGGTGCACGCCGGGGAGGTCGATCCCCGGGATCGGCGGGCGATTCGGGCGCGAGCCCGTGGCGACCAGGAGCCGGTCCCAGGCGAGCGTTTCGCCCGACTCGAGGCGCACGACGCGCTTTCCCGGGTCCACGGCGGCGGCCCGGCCCGCCTTGAGCTCGATGCCCAGGCGCTCGAAGTGCCCCGGGTCCTTGCGCAGCCACGTGCCCGGCTCCTCGATGTTTCCCATCAGCAGGTACGGGATCGCCATGCGCGAGTAGGGCGGCCCCGGCTCGTCGCCCAGGAGCGTCACGGAATCGGCGGGGGCGTGCTTGCGAAGCGTCTCGGCGGCGACCACGCCGGCCGGGCCGTTGCCGAGGATGAGGTGTTTCATGGCTGTGACCTTCCGTTCGAAGCGGGACGGGGCGGCCATTGGCGCGCCGCCCCGTCCCGGTGTCGCCTGGCCCGATCCTACTTGAGCGGCGCCGTGCCCAGGCGCTTGCGCGTCTCGGCCGTCGGCACGCCCTCCTTGTTCCAGCCGCGCAGCTCGTAGTACTCGGGCAGCATCTTGTCGATGCCGTTCACGAGCCCCTTGGCCGGGCCGGTCTTCGCGCCTCCGTCTTCAGGCGCTTGGGCAGGTCGTCGTCCTTCTTCGTGAGCCCGGCGGCGAGGTTGAATTCCTTCTCGAGGTTCCAGATGCGCTCGCCGACGAGGTTCATGTTCTCCATCGACCAGTCGCCCTCGCAGGCGGCCTGCAGCTGCGGGCCGACGTCCTGGAGCGTCCACGCGAAGGAGGTGAAGAGGCACAGCCCGGAGGAGTCGAACACGGCGGTGGCGTCCTGGAACGCCTTCACCAGCCCGGCCTTGCCTTCGGTCACGAGCGGATCGGTCTTCACCGGGATGCCCAGCACCTCGCTCGCGACCGTGTAGCCGCGAAGGTGGCAGGCGCCGCGGTTGGAGGTGGCGTAGGCGAGCCCCATGCCCTGGATGCCGCGCGAGTCGTAGGCCGGGAACTCCTGGCCCTTCACCGTCATGGAGAGCTCCGGGTGCCCGTACTTGGCCGTCAGGCGCTTCGAGCCCATCGCGATCTCCTTGCCGAAGCCCGCTCCCTTGCCCACCTGCTCGGCGAAGAAGGTGAGGGCCTTGGCCGACCCGAAGGGCGCCTCGATGCCGAGCTGCTCCTTCTTGAGCACGCCCATCTCGTAGAGCTCCATCACGGCGCCCACCGTCGCGCCGAAGGTGATCGGGTCCCAGCCGTCCTCGTTCGCGAGGAAGTTCGCGTAGGTGAGGGCCTCGAGGTCGTTCACGCCGTTGGCCGCGCCCAGCGCCCAGGCCGCCTCGTACTCGAGGCCGCCGGAGGCGCCCCAGTACTGGGGCTTGTTCACCACCGTGTAGTGCGTCTCGTCGATCTTCGAGATGCGCCCGCACGCGATGGTGCAGCCGAAGCACGCCTGGTTGGTGACGAGGTTCGCCTTGCCGTCGGTCTTGCGCGGCGCGTGCATCGCCTCCGCCGAGATGTCCTTCGCGCCGTCGAACTGCACGTCGCGGTGGTTGCGCGTGGGCAGCGCCCCGATCTCGTTGATGACGTTCATCAGCACCTGGGTGCCGAACTTGGGAAGCCCCTGGCCGGTGACGGCGTTGTCGGCGAGGACCTTCTTGGCGGCGGCGGTGGCCTTCATGAACGCGGCGGGGTCCTTGATGTTGCCCACGCCCTTCGTGCCGCGCACCGCGATGGCCTTGAGGTTCTTCGACCCCATCACCGTGCCCACGCCCGAGCGTCCCGCCGCGCGGTGCAGGTCGTTCACGACCGCCGCGTAGAGGCAGCCCGTCTCGCCCGCCGGGCCGATGCTCGAGACGCGGACCTGCGGGTCCTGGAAGCGCGCCTTCAGGAGGCCCTCGGTGTCCCACGTGGACTTGCCCCAGAGGTCGGAGGCGTCGAGCGAGCTCGGCCTTGTCGTTCTCGATGTGGAGCACGACGGGCTTCGCGGACCGGCCCTCGACGATGATCATGTCCCAGCCGGCGAACTTGAGCTCCGCGCCGAAGTAGCCGCCGGAGTTGGAGCAGGCGATGGCGCCGGTGAGCGGCCCCTTGGTGATGACCGAGTAGCGCCCGCCGGTGGAGGCCATGGTGCCGGTGAGCGGGCCCGTGGCGTAGATGATCTTGTTGGCCGGCGAGAGGGGATCGACCTTCGGGTCGACTTCCTCGGTGAAGTACTTGGTGGCGAGGCCGCGCTGGCCGAGGTAGCCGCGCGCCCAGTCCATGTTGAGGGGCTCGGGCGTGCAGGTGCCCTTCGTGAGGTCGACTCGGAGAATCTTGCGTGTCCAGGACATGGTGGCCTCCCTCAGTCCGCGTTGCCGGCGGCCGGCTGGTTGTCGAGCTTGCCCGCCCACTGGCGCATCCGGTCGAGCCCGGTCCAGTCGGCGTCGACGTAGGTGATGGCGCCCGTCGGGCAGGCTTCCGCGCAGGCGGGGTTGCCGCCGCAGAGGTCGCACTTCTGGACCTTGCCGGTCTCCTGGACGTAGTTCACGGTGCCGAACGGGCAGGCGATGGTGCACACCTTGCAGCCGACGCACACGTTCTCGAGCACGACCTTGGCGCCGGTGGCCGCGTCGAGCTTGATCGCCTCCACCGGGCAGGCGTGCAGGCACCACGCCTCGTCGCACTGGGTGCAGGTGTAGGGCACCTTGCGGCCGGTGTGGTGGAAGTCGAAGACCTTGATGCGCGACTTGGCGGGATTGAAGACCTGGTAGTTCTCGTACGAGCAGGCCATCTCGCACTGCAGGCATCCGGTGCACTTCGCCGGATCGATATGGAGCGATTTCTGCACGAGCCTCTCCTCGGGAAAACGGCCATCAGGGCGGTTCCGGGAGGCCTCGACGCGGGCCTCTGGCGTCCGGAAACCGCAGGAAATGGCTGATTCGGGACGCGCGCCCGGAGGTCGCAGTCCATTATAGGCATTCGACTTCATATGGCAACGGCACGGGGTCTTGCCGGCGCGCCGGTTTGCCCGGGAGGCGACGCGACCGCTAGAATTGTCATTTTTGCAGCGCAGCAACCCGACTCGCGCGCGAACCTCCGAGTCCCTCGGATAGCCCATGTCGCCGGAATTTTCCCGCATCAAGCGCCTGCCGCCCTACGTCTTCAACATCACCAACGAGCTGAAGATGGCCGCCCGCCGGGCGGGGGAGGACATCATCGACCTGTCCATGGGCAACCCCGACGGCCCGACGCCCCGGCACATCGTGGACAAGCTGGTCGAGGTGGCCCAGCGCGAGGACACCCACGGCTACTCCGTCTCCAAGGGCATCCCGCGGCTTCGCCGCGCCATCTGCGAGTGGTACAAGCGGCGCTGGGACGTGGACTTCGACCCGGAAACCGAGGCCATCGTCACGATCGGCTCCAAGGAGGGTCTCGCGCACCTCATGCTCGCCACGCTCGAGCGGGGCGACACCGTGCTGGTGCCCAATCCCAGCTACCCCATCCACATCTACGGCGCCATCATCGCCGGGGCGGACATCCGCTCGGTGCGCATGGCGCCCGGCGTGGACTTCTTCGCGGAGCTGGAGCGGGCCATCGGGGAGCTCTTTCCCAAGCCCAAGATGCTCATCATCGGCTTCCCGTCGCAACCCGACGGCGCAGTGCGTCGAGCTCGACTTCTTCGAGAAGGTGGTCGCGCTCGCGAGGCAGCACGGCATCCTCGTCGTCCACGACCTCGCCTACGCCGACATCACCTTCGACGGCTGGAAGGCCCCGTCGATCATGCAGGTGCCGGGCGCGCGCGACGTGGCCGTGGAGTTCTTCACGATGTCGAAGAGCTACAACATGGCGGGCTGGCGCATCGGCTTCATGGTCGGCAACAAGGACCTCGTGAACGCGCTCGCGCGCATCAAGAGCTACCACGACTACGGCACCTTCACCCCGATCCAGGTCGCCGCCATCGCGGCGCTGGAGGGCCCGCAGGACTGCGTCGAGGAGATCCGCCGCAAGTACCAGAGCCGCCGCGACGTCATGGTGAAGGGCCTGCACGAGGCGGGCTGGATGGTCGAGAACCCGAAGGCCTCGATGTACGTGTGGGCGAAGATCCCCGAGCGCTACGCCGGCATGGGCTCGATCGAGTTCGCCAAGAAGCTCCTGAAGGACGCGAAGGTCGCCGTGTCGCCCGGCATCGGCTTCGGGGACTATGGCGACGACCACATCCGCATCGCGCTCATCGAGAACGAGAGCCGCACGCGGCAGGCGGTGCGCGGCATCAAGGAGATGCTCCGCAAGGACGGCGTCGCGTGAACGTCGTCGCCGTCACCGACGCCCGGGGCGCGGTCGCGGACGCGGCGCTCCTCGCCGCCGCCGAGCCCGTGCACCGCCAGCTCCGGCCGCACCTGCCCGCGGACTACCGCCGGCGGATGGAGGAGGTCTTCGCGAGCGGCGCCGAGATGGCGGTGGCCGTGGACGGGGGCCGCGTCGTGGGCGTGGCGGTCTTCCGCGTGATCGAGAAGACCTTCACCGGGCGCGAGCTCTACTGCGACGACCTGGTGACCGACGAGGCCCGCCGCTCGAAGGGCGCGGGCCGGGCCATGATCGCCTACATGGAGCGCGTGGGGCGCGAGCGCGGCTGCGACGTGCTCGCGCTCGACTCCGGCTGCCAGCGCCAGCAGGCGCACAAGTTCTATTTCCGCGAGGGCCTCGTCGTCGGCGCCTTCCACTTCTCGAAGAAACTCTCATGAAACCGATCCGCGTGGGCCTGCTGGGCCTGGGAACCGTCGGCGGCGGCACCGTCGAGGTGCTGCGCCGCAACCGCGAGGAGATCGCGCGCCGCGCCGGCCGCGAGATCCAGGTCGTCATGGCCACGGCCCGCGACCTGTCGAAGCCCCGGTCCGTCGGGCTGGAGGGCATCGAGCTCGTCGCCGACCCCGCGCGGATCGTCTCGCATCCCGACATCGACATCGTCGTCGAGCTGATCGGCGGCGAGACGCGCGCGAAGGAGCTGGTGATGGCCGCCATCGCGAGCGGCAAGCACGTGGTCACCGCCAACAAGGCGCTGCTCGCGAAGCACGGCAACGAGATCTTCGCGGCCGCGCATGCCAGGGGCGTGATGGTGGCCTTCGAGGCCGCGGTGGCGGGCGGCATCCCGATCATCAAGGCGATCCGCGAGGGCCTCTCCGCCAACCGCATCGAGTGCCTCGCCGGGATCATCAACGGCACCTGCAACTACATCCTCTCGGAGATGCGCGACAAGGGCCTTCCCTTCGACGTCGTGCTCGCGGAGGCGCAGCGCCTGGGCTACGCGGAGGCCGATCCCGCCTTCGACATCGACGGCATCGACGCCGCGCACAAGCTCACCATCCTCTCGGCCATCGCGTTCGGCATCCCGATGCAGTTCGACAAGGCGTACACCGAGGGCATCGGCAAGCTCACCGCCGCCGACATCAAGTACGCGGAGGGGCTGGGCTACCGCATCAAGCTGCTGGGCATCGCGCGGCGCGCGGCCAAGGGCATCGAGCTGCGCGTGCACCCCACGCTGGTCCCCGCCCGGCGCATCCTCGCCAACGTCGAGGGCGTGATGAACGCCGTCCTGGTGAAGGGCGACGCGGTCGGCCACACGCTGTACTACGGGCGCGGCGCCGGCGCGGAGGCCACGGCGAGCGCGGTGGTGGCGGACCTGGTCGACGTGACGCGCATGGCGACCGCCGACCCCGAGCACCGCGTGCCGCACCTCGCCTTCCAGCCCGACCGGCTCTCCGACGTGCCGATCCTGCCCATGGAGGACGTCGAGACCGCCTACTACCTGCGCCTGCGCGCGCTGGACCGCCCCGGGGTGCTGGCCGACGTGACGCGCATCTGCGCCGACCTCGCCATCTCCATCGACGCCATCTTCCAGAAGGAGGCGGGCGAGGGCGAGGAGCAGGTCGACGTGGTGATCCTCACGCACCAGACCCGCGAGCGCGACATCAACGCCGCCATCCGGGCCATCGAGTCGCTGCCGACGATCCCGACGCCCGTGGTGAGGATCCGCCTGGAAGAGCTTCTGTGAAATACGTCAGCACGCGGGGACATTCGCCAACCAGACTCTTCACCGACATCCTGCTCGAGGGCCTCGCCTCCGACGGCGGGCTCGCGGTGCCGGAGCAGTGGCCGCGCATCACGCGCCCGAAGCTCGACGCGATGCGCGACCTCGCCTATCCGCAGCTCGCCTTCGAGATCCTGCGCTTCTTCGCGGACGATTTCCCCGGCGCCGAGCTGAAGGCGCTCACGCAGCGCACGTACACGGCGGAGGTCTTCGGCACGCCCGGAGATCACGCCGCTCAAGACGCTCGAGGACAACCTGCACCTCCTCGCCTGCTCCAACGGCCCCACGCTCGCGTTCAAGGACATCGCGATGCAGCTCCTCGGGAACCTCTTCGAGAGCGTGCTCGCGAAGCAGGGCCGGGAGCTCAACATCCTCGGGGCGACGAGCGGCGACACGGGGTCGTCGGCCGAGCACGCGCTCAAGGGCAAGCGCGGCGTGAAGGTCTTCATGCTCTCGCCGCAGGGGCGCATGAGCCCCTTCCAGCGGGCGCAGATGTACGGCCTGGCCGACGCCAACATCTTCAACATCGCGGTCGAGGGCGTGTTCGACGACTGCCAGGACCTCGTGAAGGCGGTGAACGCCGACGCGCGCTTCAAGGCCGAGCACAGCCTCGGCGCCGTGAACTCGATCAACTGGGCGCGCGTGGTCGCCCAGGTCGTCTACTACTTCAAGGGCTACTTCGCGGCGACCCGCTCCAACGACGAGCAGGCCTCCTTCGCGGTGCCCTCGGGCAACTTCGGCAACATCTTCGCCGGCCACGTCGCCCGGCGCATGGGCCTGCCCATCCGCCGGCTCGTGCTCGCGACCAACGAGAACGACGTGCTGGACGAGTTCTTCCGGACGGGCCGCTACCGCCCGCGCAAGACCTCCGAGACGCACGCGACCTCGAGCCCGTCGATGGACATCTCCAAGGCCTCCAACTTCGAGCGCTTCGTCTGGGACATGGTCGACCAGGACGGCGAGAAGGTCGCCTGGCTCTGGCGCAGCCTCGAGGAGAAGGGCGGCTTCGACCTGTCGACCGACCGGGCCTGGGAGAGGATCCAGGACGATTCCGGGTTCGTGTCGGGCCGCAGCCTCCATGCCGACCGGATCGACACGATCCGGAAGGTGAGGAAGGACTACGGGGTCGTGATCGACCCGCACACGGCCGACGGCGTGCGCATCGCGCTGCGCCACCGCGAGGCGCGCCATCCGATGATCTGCATCGAGACGGCGCTGCCGGCGAAGTTCGAGGCGACGCTCGTCGAGGCGCTCGGCGAGGCCCCGCCCCGGCCGGCGGGCTTCGAGGGCATCGAGGCCCTTCCGCAGCGCTGCGACGTCATGGGCGTCGACCCCGAGGCCCTCAAGGCCTACATCGCCGAGCGCACCTGAGGGCCCGCACCCCGCGCCGGCCTGGCCGCGCGGCGCCCGGAATTACCCGGTGTTGCGAAAGGCCGAAGTGGGATTAACATGCGTGTATGAGCCGTCCTTCCCGGACGGCTTCCGGTGGAGCACGCATGCGCGAGGGCTGGTCCCGGCATCGGGTGTCGATCGCGGTCCTGGTCGTCGGGCTGGCGCTCTCCGTCCTCGCCTGGCGTTCCACGTCCCTGTACGTGGAGCGCCAGGAGGCGCTGCGCTTCGACCAGCACGCCGAGGAGGCCTTCCGCGACATCGACCGGCGCCTCGACGACTACGCCGGGCTCCTGCAGGGCGTGCGCGGCCTGTTCGACGCCTTCGGCGACGTTTCCCGCGCGCAGTTCGCGACGTTCGTCGCCGGGCTGGACCTTCCGGTCCGCTTCCCCGGCATCCAGTCCGTGCAGTTCATCCGCCCGGTACCCGGCGCGGCGGGCGAGGTCCGCTACCTCGTCGAGTACGTGGAGCCCTTGCGCGGGAACGAGTTCGCGCTGGGGCTGGACACGGGCCGCGACGAGCGGCGGCGGGCGGCCCTCGAACGTGCGCGCGACACCGGCCAGCCGGCCGGGTCCGGCGCGGTCACCCTCGTGGAGACGACGCGCCAGTACGGGTTTCTCCTGCGCGCGCCGATCTACCGCCGCGGGCTGCCCGTCGACACCGTCGGCCAGCGCCGCGCGGCCCTGGTGGGGTTCGCGGGCGCCGTGGTCCGGATGGACGACTTCATGTCGGTCGCCCTGTCGGCGTCGACGCGCGAGCGCCTTCGCATCTCGATCCGCGACCGCGGCGAGCCGCTCTACGAGCCGCCCGCCGCGCCCGACGGGTCGGGCGGCCGCTTCGCCCGGCAGTTCTCGCGGTCGATCGGCGGGGAAGACTGGCAGGTGACGATCGAGGCCACCGATGCGATGGTCCCGGCGTTGCACCGGGCGTTGCCCGCCATCGCGCTCACCGTCGACCTGGTGCTCACGCTGCTCATCGCCCGCCTCGTGCACAACCTCGCCTCGACCCGCGAGCGCGCGCAGGGGTTCGCGGCAGACGATGACGCGGGACCTGCGCCAGAGCGAGGAACGCCTGGAGCTCGCCCTGGACGGATCGGGGCTGTGCCTCTGGGACTGCGACCTGCGGTCGGGCAGGGTCTACCTTTCGGAAGGGTGGTCGGAGATGATGGGCGGGCCCCGGCAGCCCACCGTCACGTCGCTCACGACCCTCTCGGCCGCCCTCCACCCCGAGGACATCGCGCCCGCCAAGAAGGCCCTGGTCGAGACGCTCAAGGGCCTCAGCCCCGGCTACGCGGTCGAGCACCGGGTGCGGTCCCCCGAAGGCGGGTGGAAGTGGATCAGCAGCCGCGGCAGGGTCGTCGCGCGCGACGGCGCCGGCCGGGCCACGCGCTTCACCGGCACGAACCTGGATGTCACCCAGCGCCGGCGGGCGGAGGAGCAGGTGCAGCACATGGCCTGCCACGACACGCTCTCCGGCCTGCCCAATCGCGCGCTCCTCGAGGAGCACCTGAGGGGCCGGCTCGGCCGCGCGCGCCGGGACGGGGCGCGCGTGGCCGTGCTGTTCCTGGACATCGACCGGTTCAAGGACGTGAACGATTCCCTCGGCCACGAGGCGGGGGACGAACTGCTGCGCGTGGTGGCGCGGCGGCTCGGCGGATGCCTGCGCGCGGGCGACCTGGTGGCGCGGCTCGGCGGGGACGAGTTCGCGGCGTGCCTGTCGCCCGTGCGGGACGGCGCGGACGCGGCGCGCGTGGCGAGCAAGATCCTCGAGGTGCTCGGGCAGCCCTTCGACGTGCACGGGTACGAGATGCCCGTGCACGCGAGCATCGGCATCAGCATCTTTCCCGAGGATGGCGAGGACACGGTCAGCCTGCTGCGCAACGCCGATACGGCCATGTACCACGCCAAGTCGCTGGGCCGCGCCCAGTACCAGTTCTTCCAGGAGGAGCTCAACCGCCGCGTCCAGACGCGGCTTTCGGTGGAGCGCGGGCTGCGGCGGGCGCTCGAGCGCGGGGAGTTCCGGGTCCATTACCAGCCCCAGCTCGATCTCGCGAGCGGCCGGGTCGTCGCCGTCGAGGCGCTGCTGCGCTGGGAGCATCCGGAAAGGGGGCTCGTGGAGCCCGCGGAGTTCATCGCGATCGCCGAGGAATCCGGGCTCATCGTCCCCATCGGGCGGTGGGTCCTGAACGAGGCGTGCGCGCAGGCGCGGCGCTGGGATCCGGGGGGCTCGCGGGCGTGCGGATGGGCGTCAACCTCTCGGTGCGGCAGTTCCGCGAGCCGACCCTGGCCGAGACCGTGCGCTCCGCGCTCGCGGACGCGGGGCTGCCGGCCTCGCGGCTGGAGCTCGAGATCACCGAGGGCCTGCTGCTCGGGCACGACGACCACACGGCGGCGCTGATGAAGGAGCTCGTGTCCGGCGTCGGGGTGAACCTCGCCGTCGACGACTTCGGCACCGGCTACTCGAGCCTCGCCTACCTGAAGCGCCTGCCGATCCACCGGCTCAAGATCGACCGCGCGTTCATCCGCGACCTGGTCCGCGGCGGACAGGACGAGGCGATCGTCGCCGGCGTGATCGCGATCGCGCGCGGCCTGCACCTCGACGTCACGGCCGAAGGCGTGGAGAGCGCCTCCCAGCTCGAATGCCTGCACCGGCTGGGATGCGGCGAGGCGCAAGGCTACTTCATCGGCCGGCCCGTGCCGCCCGAGGAGATCGAGGCGCTCCTGCACGCGGCGGCGATGGCCGGCTAGCCCGGCGATCGCGGAAGGGCGCCGCCCCCTACCGGAGGCTGGAGGGCAGCACCTCGAAGTCGTCGGTCCGCTCGAGGCTCGCCATGGCGTCGGCCAGCGGCGGCGGCGGCGCGACGAGCTTGCGGGCGCCGAGGTCGAACCAGCCGCCCGTCGTGGCGATCCGCGCGGCGAGCTCGCCGTCGCCGCGGCGGATCTCGTTCACGATGCGAAAGCGGGAGCCGTCCTGCGACAGGCCCGCGAGCCGCAGGTTCACGCCGACCCGGTCCTGGAAGCGCACCTCGCGGAAGTAGTCCACTTCGTCGCGGCGGACCACGGGGCCCAGGCGGTGCTTCGCGAAGTCCGCCGGCGTGAATCCCAGGGACGCGAAATAGAGGAAGCGCGTGTTGATCGCGAACTGCATGAACGCGGTGTTGGCCGCGTGGCCGTTCGCGTCGAGGTGCTCCCAGGCGACCTGGAACTCGCGCTCGAAGGCCATCAGAAGAACACGAGCCAGGCGACGAGGAAGGTGAGCATCATGCCCCCCAGGATCGCGCCGAAGATGGTGGCCATCACGCGCCCGTCGGCGGCCTCCTGGGCCTGGCGGTCGCCCTCGGGAATCGCGCGCGCGAGCCTGCGCTCCCGGAAGGCCATCCAGATCACCGCGGCGAGCACCGCGAGGAAGGCCAGGAAGACGATGAAGAGCTTGCCGCCGAGGGTCATGGGCGTCGGTCAGGGGGCCTGCGTGCAGGTCGATACGGGCGTCGCGTAGACCAGGCGCGTGATCGGCTTGGACTGGGAAACGCCGTTCACATTGTAGGTGAACGTCCCGTTGTCGGCATCGGTGAAGGCGAGCGTTCCGGTGCCGACCTGCGTGACCGTGACCAGCGAAGGGTTGAACGGCACGGCGTTGAACGCCGGCCCCGTCGTGCGGTAGATCGCGCCCGCGTAGGTGTTGGCCGACGTGAGGCGCGCATCCGACATGAGCAGCCACATCCCGTTGCCGTCGGCGCCGTAGGTGAACCACGTGACGAAGAGGATGTCCCCCTGCTGGACGAGGTTCAGGCCCCAGCCCGCCTCGCTGCCCGCGGGCGAACGCCACCACAGCCCCTGCACGTTGACGGTGGCGGCGGCCGCCTGGATCGTGCCGGTCGCATCGGCGAAGTTGCGCGGGTTGTTGACGGCCGTCGTGCCGTCGCGGTTGAGCGACAGGCGCCCGTCCGCGGGCAGCGCGGGGTAGTCCAGATGTCCGCGCCTTCCGCGAAGGTGATCGTGCCCCCGCCCGGGGCGAGGAATCCGTCGGGGACCACGTAGTCGGGCGCGACCACGCCGAGCGCGGCGAAGCTGGCCGTTCCCGACGAGGAACCGGTGACCCGCGGTGTCGCCCGGGAGCGATCCCGGAGAACGGTGATACGATCGCGGGCGGACTGGCGCCCCCGGAGGCCGTCAGCGAATGACCGCCGAGGAACTCCTGGCCCCCTGTCAGCGCGCGAACTCGATGTACTGGACCCGGCCGTTGGCGTCGAGAAGATCTCGTCGATGGCCCAGAGGTGGAACGTGGCCCGGGCGGGCAGGGCGGCCACCAGGGCGGCCAGGAAGATGGCGATTCGGAACGCGGCGCGGCGCATGGCGAGCCTCCTCGGGAGGGCAGGGCGGATGCCCCGGTACCGCGTGAACAGCCCGGGCGGGCGCGCCATTCCCTTGCCGCGGAGACTATTCGTCGTCGGGGTCGCGGGGCGGGCTGCCGTCGTAGACGTGGTTCTGCCGCCGCTGCAGCCAGGCGTCGCGCAGTGAAGGTGTACTTGTCGAGCGCCGCCTCGTCGAGGACCTTCTCGGCCTTCAGAGCATCGGCGCGCGTGCGCACGACGTCCAGCCCGAAGAGGCTGTTGCGGATCGCGACCTGGTCGATGCCGCGGTTGTAGGCGAAGCTCGGGTCGACCCACCGGGCCGGCGCGTCGCGCAGGGTCGAGGGCCCGAGGAACGGGATCACGAAGTAGGGCCCCGGCGGCACGCCCCACCAGCCCAGCGTCTGCCCGAAGTCCTCGGTGTGCTTCTCCAGCCCGAGGGGCGTGGCCACGTCCCACAGCCCGGCGATGCCGACGATGGAATTGAAGGCGAAGCGGCCGAGGTCCGAGGCGCCCTCGGCGAACTTGCCCTGCAGGAGGTTGTTGAGGCCGGTCCCCACGTCCTCGAGGTTGCCGAAGAAGTTCGAGATCCCTTCCTGGGCGAAGTCGGGAAAGCCGTCCCGGTAGGTCTGCGCGACGGGCTTGAGCACGGCCCGGTCCAGGGAGTCGTTGAAGGCGTACATGCCGCGGTTGTAGCCCTCCCAGGGATCCTTCGCGTTGGGCGGCCCGGACAGCGAGGCGCAGCCGGAGGCGAGCGCCATCGCGGCGACTGCGAGGAGGGCCCTCATGCGGCGCCGTGGTGCAGCACGCGCAACGACAGGTCGACCGCCTTCACGTCCTTCGTGAGGGAGCCCACCGAGATGCGGTGGACGCCCGTCTCGGCGATCTCGCGCACGGTGGCGAACTCGACGCCTCCGGAGGCCTCGAGCTCCGCGCGCCCGCCCGCGATCGCCACCGCCTCGCGCATGCGCGGCAGCGTGAAGTTGTCCAGCAGGATGAGCCTCGCGCCGGCGTCGAGCGCCTCGCGGAGCTGGGCCAGGTCCTCGACCTCCACCTGCACCATCGTCCCCGGGCGTGGCCGCGTGCAGCGCGGCGCGCACCGCCGCCGCCACGCCGCCGGCCGAGGCGATGTGGTTTTCCTTCAGGAGGATGCCGTCGTAGAGCCCGATGCGGTGGTTCATGCCGCCGCCGGCGCGCACGGCGTACTTCTGCGCGAGGCGAAGGCCGGGCAGGGTCTTGCGGGTGTCGAGGATCCGGGCCCGCGTGCCCTCCACGAGCTTCACGTAGGCGCGCGTGCGCGTGGCGACCGCGGACAGGAGCTGGACGAAATTGATGGCGGTGCGCTCCGCCGTGAGCAGGGCCCGGGCGTTGCCCTCGACTTCGCACAGCGAGGTGCCGGCCACGACGTCGTCGCCGTCCGCGTGGTGCCAGTAGATCTCGGCCTCGGGGTCGAGCGTCTCGAAGGTCCGGTTGAACCACTCCGTGCCGCAGAGCACGGCGTCCTGGCGGGTGAGGAGGCGCGCGCGCACGACCTTGTCCGCGGGCAGCAGGGCGGCGGTGAGGTCGCCCGTGCCGACGTCCTCGGCCAGGGCGCGCCGGACATCGTTGGTGATCGCTTCTTCGAGGGCGTGGATGGAATCGGGCATGGTGGCGGGAAAGAGGCTTGAATCAGGCGGGGATTGCCCCATTTTCGGGGGTGAACCCGCGATTTCCGGGAGAATTCCCGAGGAAATCCGTTGGAAAAAGGATACCACCGATGCGCATCGACAAGCTCACCACCAAGTTCCAGCAGGCCCTGGCCGACGCCCAGAGCCTGGCACTCGCCCACGATGGCGGGTTCATCGAGCCCCAGCACCTGCTGCTGGCGCTCCTCGACCAGCAGGACGGGGGCGCGGCCTCGCTCCTGCAGCGCGCCGGCGTCAACGTGGCGTCGTTGCGCAAGGCCCTCGGCGAGGCCGTGGCGCGGCTGCCGAAGGTGGAGGGACAGGGCGGCGAGATCTCGGTCTCCCGCGACCTGGGAAACCTCCTCAACCTCACCGACAAGGAAGCGGCCAAGCGCGGCGACCAGTACATCGCCTCGGAGCTCTTCCTGCTGGCGGCCGTCCAGGACAAGGGCGAGACCGGGCGCCTCCTCAAGCAGCATGGCGCCACCGCGGCCGCGATCGACACGGCCATCAAGGCCGTGCGCGGCGGGCAGGGCGTCGAGAACCCGGAGGCCGAAGGCAGCCGCGAGGCGCTCAAGAAGTACACGCTCGACCTCACGGAGCGCGCGCGCCAGGGCAAGCTCGACCCCGTCATCGGGCGCGACGACGAGATCCGGCGCACGATCCAGATCCTGCAGCGCCGCACCAAGAACAACCCGGTGCTCATCGGCGAGCCCGGCGTGGGCAAGACCGCCATCGTCGAGGGCCTCGCGCAGCGCATCGTCAACGGCGAGGTGCCCGAGACGCTCAAGGACAAGCGCGTGCTCTCGCTCGACATGGCGGGGCTGCTCGCCGGGGCCAAGTACCGCGGCGAGTTCGAGGAGCGCCTGAAGTCCGTCCTCAAGGAGATCGCGCAGGACGAGGGGCGCATCATCGTCTTCATCGACGAGCTGCACACGATGGTCGGGGCCGGCAAGGCCGAGGGCGCCATCGACGCGGGCAACATGCTCAAGCCCGCGCTCGCCCGGGGCGAGCTGCACTGCGTGGGCGCCACGACGCTCGACGAGTACCGCAAGTACATCGAGAAGGACGCCGCGCTCGAGCGCCGCTTCCAGAAGGTGCTGGTGGACGAGCCGAGCGTCGAGTCCACGATCGCGATCCTGCGCGGCCTGCAGGAGAAGTACGAGGTCCACCACGGCGTGGACATCACCGACCCGGCCATCGTCGCCGCCGCCGAGCTCTCGCACCGCTACATCACGGACCGCTTCCTGCCCGACAAGGCCATCGACCTCATCGACGAGGCGGCCGCCCGCATCAAGATGGAGATCGACTCCAAGCCCGAGGTGATGGACAAGCTCGACCGGCGCCTCATCCAGCTGAAGATCGAGCGCGAGGCGGTGAAGCGGGAGAAGGACGAGGCCTCGAGGAAGCGCCTCGAGCTGCTGGAGAGCGAGATCGCGAAGCTCGAGACGCGAATACGCGGACCTCGAGGAGGTCTGGAGCGCGGAGAAGCACGCGGTGCATGGCTCCGCCTCCATCAAGGAGGAGATCGAGAAGCTGAGGCTCGCCATGGAAGAGGCCCGCCGCAAGGGCGACTGGGCGAGGATGAGCGAGCTGCAGTACGGCAAGCTCCCGCAGCTGGAGGCGCAGCTGAAGAAGGCCGACAAGGCCGAGGGCGCGGCGGCACGGCCCAAGCTCCTGCGCACCGAGGTCGGCGCCGAGGAGATCGCGGAGGTCGTCTCGCGCGCCACCGGCATCCCCGTCTCGAAGATGATGCAGGGCGAGCGCGAGAAGCTCGTCCACATGGAAGAGAAGCTGCACGAGCGCGTCGTGGGCCAGGACGAGGCCGTGCGCCTCGTGGCCGACGCGATCCGCCGCTCGCGCGCGGGGCTGTCGGACCCGGACCGGCCCTACGGCTCGTTCCTGTTCCTCGGCCCCACGGGCGTGGGCAAGACCGAGCTCTGCAAGGCGCTCGCCGCCTTCCTCTTCGACTCCGAGGACCACCTCATCCGCGTCGACATGAGCGAATTCATGGAGAAGCATTCGGTCGCGCGCCTCATCGGCGCGCCGCCGGGCTACGTCGGCTACGAGGAGGGCGGGCACCTCACCGAGGCCGTGCGGCGCAAGCCCTACTCGGTGATCCTCCTCGACGAGGTCGAGAAGGCGCACCCGGACGTGTTCAACGTGCTGCTGCAGGTGCTCGACGACGGGCGCATGACCGACGGCCAGGGCCGGACCGTGGACTTCAAGAACACGGTGATCGTCATGACCTCCAACCTCGGCTCGCAGATGATCCAGCAGATGTCGGGCAGCGACTACGAGGTGGTGAAGCTCGCGGTCATGGGCGAGGTGAAGGCGAACTTCCGCCCGGAATTCGTGAACCGCATCGACGAGATCGTGGTCTTCCACGCCCTCGACGAGGCCCACATCAAGGACATCGCGAGGATCCAGCTGCGCTATCTCACGCAGCGCCTGGCCAAGCTCGAGATGCGCCTGGAGGTCTCGGACGCGGCACTCGCCCACCTGGCCTCGGCCGGCTTCGATCCGGTGTACGGCGCGCGGCCGCTGAAGCGCGCCATCCAGCAGTCGATCGAGAACCCGCTCGCCAGGGAGATCCTCGAGGGCCGCTTCGCCGCCGGGGACGCGATCGTCGTGAACTACGGCAAGGAAGGCTTCGTGTTCGAGAAGGCGGGCGCGAAAGCGAAGAGGGCGGCAGCGCCGCCCTCCTGATGCCCGGCCGCGGCGCTCAGCGCCAGCGGCCGTCGTGGCCTTCCCAGACGCGAGGGCCGCGCCCATCGTGTCGCCTGTCGACGACGACCGGCGCGTAGACCCGGCGGTACGGGACCGGGCTGTACGCGTAGACGGGTCGCGGCCGGACGACGACCGGAGGCGGCGCGTAATACACGGGCAGCGGCGGGTAGTAGGCGCGCGGCGCGTAGTACACCGGCGCCGGCGGGGCGTAGGCGACGGGCGGCGCGTAGTAGCCGCCGTGGTAGCCGCCGGAGTTGGCGGCAATGCTCGCGCCCGTGATCGCGCCCAGCACGCCGCCCACCACCGCGCCGTTGTGGCCGTTCACGTTGTGTCCGATGGCCGCGCCGACCGCGCCGCCCAGCAGCGCGCCCAGCCCGGGGTCGCCGGCGGAAGCGTCGGTCGGGGCCACCACGGCGGTCGTTGCGATGGCGATGGCGGCGATCGCGAGGGGTTTCTTGAGCATCGTCGTCTCCTTGATCCTTTGGGTTGTCCGGATCGCGTCCGGTTCGGGCCGGAATTCCGGCGCCTGTGCCATTCAACGCCCCGGCGGCGCGGCGGTGGACAGCGACACAAACTGTTACAAGGTGCCGGCCCGGGGAATCGCGCGTTATAGTTGGCGTGCACCGGCACCGTCCGGGTGCCCATTCGACGTCCGACGAGAAAGGCGAGGACCATGAGCCACAGCAAGGACAAGGACACCAAGAAGATGACGAAGAAGGAGCCGCTGAAGACTCCCAAGGAGAAGAAGGAAGCCAAGCGCCTCAAGAAGCTCGAGCGACAGCGCGGGTGACGCCGGGCGGCCCCCCGGCGGGGTTCGCCCTGTGGAACCTGGGCTTTCGCCCGTTCTACCTGCTCGCGAGCGCGTTCGGGGCGGCAAGCGTCGCCGCCTGGGCCGCGCAGTTCGCGGGCTGGCTGCCGCCCACGGCCTACCTGCAGGGCCCTCTCTGGCATGCCCACGAGATGCTCTTCGGCTACACGGTGGCGGTGGTGGCCGGGTTCCTCCTCACGGCCGTCCGGAACTGGACCGACCAGCCGACGCCGAGCGGCCTGCCCCTCGCGCTCCTCGCCGCCTTGTGGGTCGCCGGCCGGATCCTGGTGCTGACGCCGTATCCGCTGGCGGCCGCCCTGGTGAACGCCGCGTTCCCGGTCGCCGCGGGCATCGCGATCGCCGTGCCGATGGTGCGAAGCGCCAATCGCCGCAACTATTTCTTCGCGGCGCTGCTGGTCCTGATGGGGGCCGTCGTGCTCGCATTCCACCTTTCCTACCAGGGCCTCCTCGCGCTCCCCGCCCGCCTGGGCCTGCAGGCCGGCCTGGACATCGTGCTCTTCGTGATGGCGGTGATGGGCGGGCGCGTCATTCCGATGTTCACCAACAACGGCGTGCCGGGCACGAACGCGCGGCGCACGGCTCTTCACCGAGAGGTTCGCGCTGGGCAGCGTCCTGCTGCTGCGTCGCCGCCGATGCCGCGCAGGCGCCGGCGGCGGTGGTCGGCGCCGTGGCCCTCGCCGCGGCCATCGCGCATGCCGCGCGCCTGTGGCTCTGGCAGCCCTGGCGCACGGTGCGCACGCCCCTCGTCTGGGTGCTGCACGGCGCCTATGCGTGGATCGTGATCCACCTCGCGTTGCGCGCCCTGGCGGCGGCGGGCTTCGTGGGCGAATCGCTCGCGTGGCATGCGCTGACGCTCGGCGCCATCGGCGGCCTCACGATCGGCATGATGACGCGCACCGCGAAGGGCCACACCGGCCGGCCGCTCGTGGCCGATGGCTTCGAGGTCGCCGCCTACGGGCTGGTGATGGCGGCGGCGCTGGTCCGCGTGGCCGGCGGCGCGCTCCTGCCCGGGGCCTACGTCGCGACGGTCGTCGGCTCGGCGGCGCTCTGGTCGGCTCGCCTTCGCGATCTACGCCGTCCGCTACTGGCCGGTGCTCACCCGCCCGCGGCTCGACGGCAAGCCGGGCTGAGCTAGCCCATGGCCGCGCCCCGCGAATCCCTGTACGACGCGCTCGGCGTGTCCCCGGACGCCCGGCCCATCGACATCGTCCGCGCCTACGAGCAGCTCGTCGCCGAGTTCCGGAAGGACACCACGCCCCCGGACCCGCGGCGAGAGGCGCGAATCCGCGAGGCGTACAACGTGCTTTCCGACGCGCAAAGGCGCGCCGAGTACGACCGCCTGCTGCAGGCACCGCCCCCGCCACCGGCCTTCGATCGCCGCAAGGCCTGGGTCCTGGGCGGCATCGCGGCCGCGATCGTCGTCGCGGCCGGCTATTTCGCCTTCGGGCGCAGTCGCGGCGCCCGCGAAGCCCGCGCGCAGCGTGGCGGAGATCCAGGCCGACCTCGTGCCCTCCCTCGGGCCGCGTGCAGAGCATCGACATCTCGGGAAAGGCCACGCCCACGGGCTTCGCCTTCACGATCGCGAACGGGGTCATGGCGACCACGTGCGAGGGGCTCGCTTCCGGCGCGCAGGTCGTGGTCACGATCGGCACGCGTCCGGTGCCCGCCCGGGTCTCGGCGTCCGACGAGGCGCTCGGGCTGTGCAAGCTCGCGGTCGACGGCGCGGGAAGCTGGCCCCTGCCCACGGGCGGCGCGGAGCCGAAGCCCGGGGACACGGTCTACGCGGCGGGCGTCAGCGAGCGCCGGGGAGGTGGTCCTCGTCGAGGGCAAGGTGAAGCGCGTCTTCGCCGAGGCGCAGGCGAGGTTCGTCGAGGCCGCCGTTCCCGTCGCGGCCGGGATGGGCGGGCGGCCGCTGCTGGACCTCCAGGGCCGGGTCGTGGCCGTCGCGACGGCCTCGCAGCCCGGGGGCGACGCGCGGCACGTGGCGATTCCCGGCGGGCTGGGCCGCCCAGTCCGCCCCGCCACCGGCGAGGTGAGGGCAGGGGCGCCCGCGGCGCGTTTCAATTGCAGCGGCAGGCCCCTACCCGGGGCCGGACTACGTGCGTATGATCTTGTGGCACGACGGTTAACAGACATCAATCTCACCGTGACGGCCACCACCCGATTCCTGGCGGAATCCTCATCGATCGACCTGCTCAAGGGCCTGGAGCCTCGCCTCGCGCAGATGGATCGCCGCGAGCTGGCCGAGGGGCTCGCCCCCGTGCTGGCCCGCCTGCAGGAGCGGCTGCCCGACGCCGAGCGCGCCAGAGGTGGCCGAGTCCGTGTTCGCGTTCTGCCGCCGGCTCTACTCCAGCGCCCGCTCCGGGGACGGGCTCGCGCTTGCGCGCGGCCTGCTGGCGCAGTCGATCCTGGCCGACGACGCGGCGCTCGAGCGCCGGGCCTCGAGCGTCTGCGGCCTGCTCGCGGCCGACACGGCGGACGTGGTCGGGGCCATCGACTACCAGGCGCGCGCGCTTGCCCTCGCCGACGCGGCAGCGCGATCCCGCCGCCCAGGCCACCGCGTGGAACAACATCGGCCTCGCTTTCGGGGTCGCCGGCAACTACGCGCTGGCGGTGCAGTGCTATCGCCGGGCCCTCGCCGCCGTCGAACAGGTGCCCGGCCCCGTCCACATCCGGTACACGGCGTGCAACAACCTCTCCATCGGCCTGTACCTGACCGGCGACTTCGCGGCGGCCCTGCGCTTCGGCGAGCTGCGCGCTGCAGGCGGCCGATCCCTCCTTCATCGCCCAGAATCCCGCACTCGGCCATCCTGCTGCGGCGAAACCTCGTGCGGCTTCTACGTGTCCGCGGGACGCATGGCCGAGGCGGCGGTGCACGTCGCCGAAGTCGCGGTCCCTGGCCGCGCAAGGCGTCCGAGCCCGCGCTCGCTCATCGCGGCGGCGACGACGCGCGCGACCTACGAGCTCGCGACGGGCATACCGACATCGCGCTCACCCGGCTCGAGGACGCGCTGGAGCGCGCGCGCGGCATCCCGGCGACGCTTCGCGACACGCTGGGCTGCGTGATCCATGCCGAGGAGGCGGCCGGCAATGCCGAGCGGGCGCTCCTGCGCCTGCGGGAATTGTCCGACCACGTCTACCGGTTCGCGGTCGATCGCGCACTCGATCACCTGGAACTCGCTGCGCTCTGCGAGGCGCCGTCCGCGCGGCGCGGATCCGCGCCAGGAACAGGCCCGCGCACGCCTCGTGTCGCACCTGAGGCCCCCGGGGGAGCCGGAGGAATGGAAGGCGTTCCAGCGGCTGAGCGTTGCCGCGGTGCTCCGGATGGACAACACCGGCTGGCACGGGCTGCGCGTGGGCGCGCTCACCAAGGCCCTCGCGCTCGCCTGCGGCTGCGCGCCGCTGCAGGCGCTGGAGATCGGGCTCGCGGCGGAACTTCACGACATCGGCCTCGCGTCGGTGCCCGAGGGCATCCTGTCCCGCAAGGGGGCGTTGAACGACGCCGAGCGCAGGCCCTGTCGAGCGCCACGCGGACGCCGGGGCGGAAATCCTCCGGGACGACCGGCATCCGCGCATCCTCATGGCGCGCGAGATCGCGAAATACCACCACGCGCGCTGGGATGGCGCGGGCTACCCCGCGCGCGTCGGCGGGAAGTTCATCCCGCTGCACGCCCGGATGTGCGCCGTGGCCGACGCCTACGACGAGATGGTCTGCGGCCTGGGCGCCCATTGCGTGATGACCATGAACGAAGCGCTCGAGGCGTTGCGCCGCGAGTCCGGCGGGCAGTTCGACCCGGACCTCGTGGACCGCTTCGAGGCCGTGATCCGGGACGAGACGGCCGATCGCGGCATCGATCCTTCCACCACCGCGGGCCTGGAAAGCTTCCAGGAACTCGTCAACTCGCTTCAAGAAGACAGGGGATTCCTCTGATGAATATCGTCGACATCAACGATCGCGACCGCCAGATGCTCGAGCTGCTCGCCCAGGGCGCTTCCAACCGGTCCATCGCCGACAGCATGGGGTACCGCGAGGGCACGATGCGCGTCTACCTCCACGGCCTCTACAAGAAGCTCGGCGTCGGCAACAAGACGAGCGCCGTGATCTGGTATTTCGACCGGCTCAAGGCGGAAGGGCGCGTCGCCGAGGGCCTGCCCGCGGTCGAGGCGCTCGTCGCGCAGGAGGAGTCGTTCGGCGACATCGCGCTGCGGCAGGACCTCCAGTCCGCCCTGGGCGCGATGAGCATGTTCCTGGGCGCCTATGGCCGGGTGTGGGAGGTGGGCAACCGGCTGAAGGGGGTGGCGGCCGACCCGAAGACGGACCAGCGCCGCCGGCAATCGCGCCAGTTGTGGGAGGCCCTGCTCAAGGGCGACTTCGCCTACGGCAAGCGGCTCTTCGACGAGGACCAGGTGGCGCGCCTGCTCGTCGACTCGCCCTCGGACTGCGTGCTGCTCGCCTGCCTGCTGCGGATCGGCGGGTTCACGCGCGCGGCCGACCGCGTCATGGGCCAGCTCGTGCGCAGGAAGAAGGGCCGCCCCGGGATCTCCGCCAAGGAGGTCGCGCTCGTCACCTCGCTACGGGATGCGCTCGACTCGCGCGAAGCGAAGCGCGCTCGCCGCCCTCCATCGCCTCGCCGTGGAGAGCTCCGTGAAGCCGTTCCCGCGCCACGCCGCGATGGTGTCGCTTTTCTGGGTCTACCGGGCGCTCAAGGACCTCGACCGCGCGCGCGCGACGGCCAACGCCCTCTGTGCCGAGGCGGAGACCGTCCGGCAGCAGTTGCACGCGATGGGAGAGCGTCCGCTCTACCGCGATGCGTCGATGCCACAGCCCTCATCCCAGGGCGCGAAGGGTTCGCCCCTCGCGCCAGGGGAAGGCGGCCGTTGCCCGCGCCACTGCGCTGATGTCTTGATTCGCGCCTTGAAGGCACGTCTCCGCGGGCGGGCTTCGCCCGCCGCGGCTCGACGGCCCGCCCAGGCGCCGGCTCAGGGCCAGTAGGGTCGTATTCCCCGCCGCCGCCGGCCAGCGCCAGCTCCCATTCCTCGAGCAGGCCGGATCGCCTTCCGCGGACTGATTCCCGCGCGAATTCCGGGGCCTGGGCTTCCTCCTTCCGGTTGTCGGCGAGCGCGCTGTTGATCCGGATGGTTTCCATCTGGATTCCTTTCGTTATGGGTTGTGAAGGTGGTTCGTTCTTCGAGTGCGGGAGCCGCGAGGGCACTCCCGGCGCCAAGTATTGCAGATGTTATTTGACTCTGTGAACAGAGATAACATACGGTCATGCGACGACGCCGGGTGCCCCATGAAGATCACGCTCGACCCCCACTGCATTGTCCATCTCGCCGGCCGGACCGACGCCGGCTCCCGGATCGCGCAACTCGCCTCGCGCAGGGACGCGGCCTGCTACGTCGTGAACATCGCCTGCGCGCCGATGCGGGACCGGGGCGTCCGGCCGGAGCACTACGAGCACTTCGAGGGCCTGCTCGCAACCGCGGGCGTCGGCCACCTGCCGCGGCTGGACCCCCTGTTCGTCTGCGACGTGACCTTCTGGGGGAAATGCGTCCCGGCGAGCGACGAGATGGCCCGGCTGGCGCAGGGCTCGGCGATGCCCTGTACGGCGAGGCGCCGGGCGGGGAGATGCCGTTCGAGGGGCCGGACTCGCCGGCGGGGCGCCGATGGCTCGAGCGGCATTGCGGCGTCCAGGCGATGTTGTGCCATATCCGCAACCACAACGACGTCTTCCTCACGACCGACGGCAACCTGAAGCGGGATGCGCTGCGGCCGAAGCTGGGCGCCCTCGGCGCGGGACGGGTCTGCCTGCCCGGCGAGGTCTGAGGCGCGCAACGGGTCCCGCCGGCGCGTAACGGTCGGTCAAGCAACGGTCGCGGCCGCCCGGACACAATGCGCATTCCCTTCCCCGCACCGCAAGGAGACCGCCATGGGCAACCCCGTCGTCCACTGGGAACTCGGGTCCCAGGACCCGCAGAAGGCCTCGGATTTCTACGCGAAGGTCTTCGACTGGAAGGTCCGGCACATGCCCGAGATGAACGACCGCATCGTGGACGCGGGCGGGAAGATCGTCGTGGAGGACCAGATCGTGCCCGGAATGGGCTCGTTCGCGCTTTTCGCCGACCCGGACGGGCGGGTGATGGGAATCTGGAAGCAGTCCATGGGCTGAGGGGGCCCTTGCGTCGCCCGCGGGCGGCGGCGGGCGGCTAAACTGTGCCCTTTGCCTTCCCGGAACAAGCGCCATGCCGCATCGCCTCGCCGCATTCGCCCTTTGCCTGGCCGCGGTCGTGCCGGCCGCCCACGCGCAACGCACGCAGAAGCCGCCGCTGCACGGCCAGGAATGGATGGCCGTCACGGGCAAGCCCCTGGGCGCGGCCGCCGGCGCGAAGATCTTCCTGAAGGGCGGCAACGCGGTCGACGCCGCCTGCGCCATGATCGCCGCCACCGCCACGATGTGGGACACGCTGCACTGGGGCGGCGAGACGCAGGCGCTCGTGTACAACCCGCACACGGGGAAGGTCACCGGCATCAATGCGCTGGGCGTCGCGCCCACCGGCGCCACGCCCGGAATTCTTCAGGTCGAAGGGCATGGACTACCCGCCGCCCTACGGGCCGCTCGCCGCGGTGACGCCGGGCACGCCCGGCGGCATCCTCGCGATGCTCGCGGAGTACGGCAAGCTCTCGCTCGCCGACGTGCTGGAGCCCGCCATCCGCATGGCCGACGGCTACCCCATCGAGGCGCAGTCGGCGAACTACATCGAGCGCCAGCGCGACCACCTGCATGAAATGGCCGGACTCGCGCCGCATCATGCTGCCGCGGCCCGGCGAGCACGCGCCGGAGGCGGGCGAGATCTTCCGCCAGCCCGAGCTCGCGGCGACCCTTCGCAAGCTGGTCGAGGCGGAGAAGTCGGCGCTCGCCGCGGGCAGGAGCCGCAAGGAGGCGATCCAGGCCGCGCACGACCGCTTCTACAAGGGCGACATCGCCAAGGCGCTCGTGGCGAGCGTGCGCGCGCAGGGCGGGCTCTTCACCGAGGAAGACCTCGCCGGCTGGAAGGTGCGGATCGAGGAGCCCGTGGTCACGAGCTACAAGGGCGATCGACGTCTACAAGCTCACCGCCTGGACGCAGGGCCCGGTGATGCTGCAGGCCCTGAACATCCTCGAGAACTTCGACCTGAAGGCGATGGGGTACAACAGCACGCGCTACATCCACACGGTGTACCAGGCGATGAACCTCGCCTACGCCGACCGCGACTTCTACTACGGCGACACGTACACGCCCCCGGAGGAGCCGGTGGCGGGGCTCCTGTCGAAGGCGTACGCGCGCGACCGCGCGAGGCTCGTCGGCGCGACGCGCAACGACGCCAAGGCGGCGCCCGGCGACCCGTACCCGTTCCAGGGCGCGAAGAACCCCTACCTCGATCTCCTGAAGCGCTGGAACGAGCCGCGCGGGAAGGGCCCCGGCACCGGCGGCACGCCGATGGCGGCCAACGACGCCGCCTTCGAGCGCGCGTTCTACGCGGGGACGACCTCCGTCATCGCGGCCGACAAGGAAGGCTGGGTCGTGTCCGTGACGCCGAGCGGCGGCTGGGTGCCCGCCGTCATCGCGGGCTCCACCGGCATCGGCCTCTCGCAGCGCATGCAGAGCTTCGTCATGGACCCCGCCGAGAACCCCTTCAACGTCGTCGCGCCGGGCAAGCAGCCGCGCGTCACGCTCACGCCCAGCCTCGCGCTGAAGGACGGCCACCCCTACCTCGCCTTCGCGGTGCAGGGCGGCGACGGGCAGGACCAGGACCTGCTCCAGTTCTTCCTGAACGTGGTCGAGTTCGGGATGACGCCGCAGGAGGCCGCCGAGGCGCCCGGCTTCAACAGCTACCAGATGCGCGCCTCGTTCGAGGCGCACGAGTCGCGCCCGGGCCGCATCATGCTCAACGAGGCCACGCCGCCGTACGTGCGCAAGGACCTGCGCGCCATGGGGTACGACCCCGTGTACCGCGACCGGACCTCCGGCCCGGTCAACGCGATCCTCGTCGACCGCAAGCACGGCACGCTCTGGGGCGCCTCGAGCAACCACGGCGAGGACTACGGCATCGGCTGGTGACGGCCCGCCGAGCGCCATCGCCACGACACCCCGGAAGAAGAACCCATGAGCCCGACCGCCGCCCGACAGGGAAACGCTGCTCACCACGCTCGGCATCGAGATCGCCGAGGCGACGAAGGAGCGCGTCGTCGCGCGAATGCCGGTCGGCCCGAAGGTCCACCAGCCCTTCGGGCTGCTGCACGGCGGCGCCTCGCTGGCGCTCGCCGAGACGGTCGCCTCGGTGGCGGCGCTGGATGAACGTGGACCAGGCCACGCAGATCGTGGTCGGCATCGAGATCAACGCCAATCACCTCCGGGCCAAGCGCGAGGACGTGGTGACGGCGACCGCGACCGCGCTCCACGTCGGTCGGCTCACGCAGGTGTGGGACGTGCGCATCGCGGACGAGGAAGGCCGGCTCGTGTGCGCCTCCCGATGCACGCTGGCCGTCGTGCCGAAGCCGCAATGACGGGATTCCGCCGCGCCCGGCTACACTTGCCCTCATGAAGTACAAGGACTACTACGCCGATCCTCGGCGTCGCGAGGGACGCGGCTCCGGATGCCATCCGGAATGCCTACCGCAAGCTCGCGCGCAAGTTCCACCCGGACGTGTCCAAGGACCCGAAGGGCGAGGAGAAATTCAAGGAGATCGCCGAGGCGTACCAGACGCTCAAGGATCCGGAGAAGCGCGCCGCCTACGACCGGCTCGGCAGCGGCTACCAGCCGGGCCAGGACTTCCGGCCGCCGCCGGGCTGGGAGCAGCAGTTCCGGCAGCGAGGGTCGCCCCGGCGACGGCGGCTACTCGTTCGACGACATCGACCTCTCCGATCTCTTCGCGAGCGTCCAGGGAGCCGGGCATCGGGGAGCGAGGTCGCGCGCGACCATGCCCCTGCCCGGGGCGGATTTCGAGGTCACCGTGCACCTCACCCTGGAGGAGGCCAACCGCGGCACGCAGGTGGACCTCAACGTGACCTTGCCCGAGGTCGACGGCGAGGGCCGCGTCCGCAGCGTGCCGAAGAGCCTCAAGGCGCGCATCCCCAAGGGCGCCACCGACGGGCAGCGGCTGCGACTGCGCGGGCAGGGGGGCAAGGGCGCCCGGGGCGGCCGCGATGGCGACCTCTACCTGAACATCGTGCTGGACCCGCACCCGCTCTTCCGCCCCACCGGGCACGACCTCTACCTCGACCTCCCGCTCTCCCCGTGGGAAGCGGCGCTCGGCGCGAGCGTCGAGGTGCCGACGCTCTCCGGCGCCGTGCGGCTCAAGGTGGCGCCCGGAACGCCCGCGGGCCGGAAGCTTCGCTTCCCGGGCAAGGGGCTCTCGAAGCCGGGCGGCGGCGAAGGCGATCTCTACGCCATCGTGCAGATCGTGAACCCCGCGGACGCTGGGCGAGCGCGAGCGCGAGCTCTACGCGAGCCTCGCCGAGGAATCGCGCTTCGATCCCCGCGGCCATTTTCCCGGAGGGAAGCCCCATGGCGGCTGAACGCGACGTCGCGCTGTGGCTGGATGCGCGCGAGCAGGTCTCGCTCGTCGAGCTGGCCGAATGCGCCGGGCTGACGGTTGCGGACCTGCGCGAGCTGGTGGAGTACGGCGCGCTCGTGCCGGCCGATCCCGCAGGCCGACGAGTGGGTGTTCAGCGCCAGACAGCGTGGTCACCCTGCGCGTGGCTGCGCGCGTGTGCCGCGACCTGGAGCTGGAGACGGCCGCGATCGCGCTCGTGCTTTCCTACCTCGATCGCATCCGCAGCCTCGAGGAGGAGGTCCGCGACCTTCACGCGCAACTCGGCGGGCTGCGCCGATGAGGCTCTCCGTCCTCGACCAGTCGCCTGCCGCGCGGGAAAAGTCCCAGGACCACGCCATCCGCGAGTCCCTCGCGCTCGCGAAGCATTGCGAGGCGCTGGGCTACCACCGCTACTGGGTCTCGGAGCACCACAACAGCGCGAGCATCGTCGGCACGGCCCCGGAGATCCTGATGGCGGCCATCGCCGCCACGACGACGCGCATCCGCGTCGGCAGCGCCGGCGTGATGCTGCCGCATTACGCCGCGCTCAAGGTGGCCGAGCAATTCCGCGTCCTCGAGGCCATTGCCCCGGGGCGAATCGACCTGGGCGTGGGGCGCGCCCCCGGCTCCGACCGGCTCACGGCCATGGCGCTCAACCCCGATCCCCACGCGGCCGAGAACTTCCCCAGCCAGATCCAGGAAATGGACCTGTGGCTGCGCGGCGAGGCGCTGCCGCAGCGCCATCCCTTCCGCTCCATCCTTGCCCACCCCATGGGGCCGACGAGCCCGGAGATCTGGATCCTCGGCAGCTCCGACTACGGGGCGCAGCTCGCCGCGGCCCTCGGCTACCCGTACGCGTACGCCTATTTCTTCACCGACGGGCGCGGCACCGAGGAGGCGCTGGCGCTCTACCGCGGCAACTACCGGCCCAGCGCGCGCTTTCCGAAGCCCGTCGCCACGATCTGCGTCTGGGCGCTCGCCGCCGACACCGAATCCGAGGCGCGGCGCCTGCTCATGACGCGCGAGCACTGGCGCGTGGGATTCGAGAAGGGGCTGCGAACGCCGCTCGTCTCGCCGGAGGAGGCGGCGGCGCATCCCTACACGGACGCCGAGCTCGCCATCGTGCAGCGCCTTCGCGACAAGGCCATCGTGGGCACGGGCGCGCAGGTGGTCGCGCGGCTGCGCGAACTGGCGGCGAAGTTCGCGCTGGACGAGATCGTCGTCAACACCTGGACCCACGACCCGGCCGCGCGCCGGCGCTCGTACGAGCTCGTCGCGCGATCCCTGTCGCCGGAATGACCGCACTCATGAAATCCCCCGCGGGCGACCGCCATCGCGAGATCGAGGCCCTCCTCGCGGAGCGCAACCGGACCGAGCGCGAGCTGCAGCGCGTCAACCGCGCGCTGCGCGTCCTGAGCGAATGCAACCAGACGCTCGTGCGCGCCCAGGCCGAGCCGGCACTCCTCGATGCCGTCTGCGGGATCCTCGTCAAGCAAGGCGGCTATCGCATGGCCTGGGTGGGCTACGCGCAATCCGGCGCCGACCGGCCGGTGCAGCCCGTCGCGAAGGCTGGCGCCGAGACCGCCTACCTCGAGTCCGCCAGCATCAGCTGGGCGGACGACGATCGCGGCCGCGGCCCCAGCGGCATGGCGATCCGCACGGGCCGGACCCAGGTGAACCGCGATTTCCGCTCCAATCCCGACATGGCGCCCTGGCGCGATGCCGCCTTGAAGCGCGGCTTCCGGTCCTCGATCGCCCTTCCCCTGAAGGGCGAAGACGCACCCCTCGGCGTCCTTTGCGTCTACGCCGCGGAGCCCGACGCGTTCGATGCGGCCGAAGTGCACCCTGCTGGACGAACTGGCCCAGGACCTCGGGTTCGGCATCGCGACGCTTCGCGCGCGGGAGGCGCACCGGCGCGCGGAGGAGATGGTCGCGCGCCTGGCCTATTTCGATTCCCTCACCGGCCTGCCCAACCGCATGCAGCTCCTGGAGCGCATGGACCGCGTCATCGCCGCAGCCCGGGAGTCCGGCGCGCACCTCGCGCTGCTCACGCTCAACATCGACCGCTTCGACGACATCCAGATCGGCCTCGGCGTCGGCCATGGCGACGAGGCGCTGCGGCAGCTGGGCGAGCGGCTGGGCGCCGCCGTCGGCGAGGGGACGTTCCTCGCGAGGATCGGCGGCGACGTCTTCGGCGTCCTCGTCGAAAGCGGCGACATGGCGGGTGTCCGCGCACGTCGCCGATCGGCTCCACGCCGCGCTCGCCGAGCCCTTCCGCGTGGCGGGCATCCTGCTGGACGTCCAGGCGAGCATCGGCGCGGCGCTCTTTCCCGGGCAGGCGGCCGACGCCGGGGCGCTGCTGCTGCGCAGCAACATCGCCTGCCCGCGAAGCGCGCAGGGCCGGCGACGGATTCGCGATCTACTCGGGGACGACGGACGCGGAGAGCCCGCGCCAGCTGGCGCTGCTGGGCGAGCTGCGCCGCGCCATCTCCGCCGACGAGCTCGTCCTGCACTACCAGCCGAAGATCGACCTGCGCACGGGGGCCGTCGTGGGGGCCGAGGCGCTCGTGCGGTGGCGCCATCCCGGCAGGGGCGTGATGCAGCCGGCGGAGTTCATTCCCGCGGCCGAGCGGACGGGCCTCATCAAGCCGCTCACCTACCGGGTCCTGGACAGCGCCCTGGAGCAGGCGCGCGCCTGGGCCGCGCGCGGCCTGCGGGTTCCCGTCGCGATCAACATCTCGCCCAGCAGCCTTCGCGACCCCGAGTTTCCGCGCCGGATCGCGCAAGCGCAGGAGCGATGGGCCGCGGGGCCGGGCGCGCTGCAGTTCGAGATCACGGAATCGACCCTGATGGAGGACCCCGCGCGGTCCCACGAGGCGCTGCTGCAGATGCGCGACCGGGGAATCGCGATCTACATCGACGATTTCGGCACCGGCTACTCCTCGCTCAGCTACATCGCCACGCTCCCCATCCAGGGCCTCAAGATCGACCGCTCGTTCATCTCGGGAATGCTCTCGAACGCGCAGGTGCGCTCGGTCGTCGAGGCCACCATCTCGCTCGCGCACGCGCTGCAGGTGCGCGTCGTCGCCGAAGGGGTGGAGACGCGGGAGCAGGCCGAGGCGCTCGCAGCCATGGGCTGCGACGAAGTCCAGGGCTACTTCTACGGGCGGCCGGTGGTCGCCGACGAATTCGAGGGGCGGGCCAAGGCGGGAACCCACGCAGGCTGACGCGCGGGCGACCGCGTCGCCCTTCACGCACGGCCTCATCGGGCCGCCTCAGCCCGTCGCGTTCCCGCCGGATCTGCGCAACGAGGTCGATGTCCGCCTGCAGCCAGGCCGCCTCCAGCACGGCGGCGAACGCCGGCGCCAGCGGCTCGTGCCCCTGGGGCGATCGCTCGTAGCGAAACCGCACGACGAATTCGCCCTCGATCGGCTCCTCGATGGTCATCGTGCGCGTGAGCGCCGGGACTTCAGCGGAGGGTTCGGAGTCGATGGCGATCCGGTGGCCGGTGACGAGGCACACGGTGTCCCGGACCACCACGCGGCCGATCCTCAGCTCGCGGCGCAAGGTGTCGCCGTCGCGCCAGAGGATGCGCGACGAATCCAGGCCGGGCAGGAAGCGCGTCGGCGACTCGACGCTTTCCACGAGCCCCTCCCAGAGCTGCTCCCGGGAAAGCGGCTCGACCAGCGGGTTGAGCAGGTCGTTCACCTGGATGATGTGCTCGAACTTCACCCGGCCATGATGCCCTACCGCCTGCCGATGCGCAGGTCGACCCGATCCGGGCGGCGGCCCGCGGCACCGGCCCACCACGCATTCGCCGGAACCGTCAAGCTGCAGCGCACACAACCGCAGTCATTGACCCGCCCGGGACTCCCGTGAAGAATCGCGCGGCTGCAGTCCCCATTCCAACGAGCCCGGGAGACACCCATGGCGAAACTCCACGTGAACGGCAAGGTACGCGATGTGCAGGTCGAAGCCGGATACCCCGCTCCTCTGGGTGCTGCGCGAGCAGGTCGGCCTGACGGGCACCAAGTACGGCTGCGGCGTGGCGCAATGCGGCGCGTGCTCCGTGCACATCAACGGCGCAGTTGCAGCGCTCCTGCGCGATTCCGGTCGGCAGCCGTCAAGCCCACCGACCGGATCGTCACGATCGAGGGCCTTTCGCCAACAGCGCCTCGCACCCGGTGCAGAAGGCCTGGGCGGCAGCTCGACGTGCCGCAGTGCGGCTACTGCCAGTCCGGCCAGATCATGGCGGCCGCGGCGCTGCTGGCCAAGAACCCGAAGCCGACGGACGCGACATCGACGAGGCCATGACCAACATCTGCCGCTGCGGCACCTACCAGCGCATCCGGCCGGCGGTCCACGTGGCGGCCGACAATGGCCCTGGATGCCGAGGCACCGCCACCGCGAAGGCCAAGGCGCTGAGGAGCGGCGACCATGACCACGAAAACCTCCGGCAAGACGCGCGAACCTCTCGCGCCGCCAGTTCATCATCAGCTCGGCCGCCGCCGGCGGCGGGCTCGTCGCTCGGCTTCCACCTGCCCTTCGGCTCGGCGCCGCGCAAGCCGCGGTCAAGGCAGCGGACGCAGCCGAAATCAACGTCTGGGTGGTGGTCAAGCCCGGACGACACCTGCGTCGTGCGCATCGCCCGCTCCGAGATGGGGCAGGGCACGCTCACCGGGCTCGCGCAGCTGGTGGCCGAGGAACTCGAGTGCGACTGGAACAAGGTCACCATCGAAGGCATCACCGCCGGGCAGAACCTCGCGCGCAAGCGCGCCTGGGGCGACATGAGCACGGGCGGCAGCCGCGGCATCCGCACCTCCCAGGACTATGTGCGCCGCGGCGGCGCGCCGCGCGCATCATGCTGCTGCAGGCCGCGGCCGAGCAGTGGAAGGTGCCGGTCGCCGAACTCACCGTGGCCAAGGCGTGATCACCCACGCGGCCTCGAATCGCACGACCACCTACGGCAAGGTCGCCGCGGCCGCGGCCAAGCTGCCGGCGCCGGACCCGAAGAGCGATGAAGCTGAAGGACCCGCAGACTGTGGAAGATCGCCGGCAAGCCGCTGAAGCGCCTCGACACCGCCGACAAGCTCGACGGCAGCAAGGTCTACGCGATCGACGTGAAACTGCCGGGCATGCTGAACGCGGCCATCAAGGACTGCCCGGTGTTCGGCGGCAAGCTGGTGAGCTTCGACGAGGCGGCGGTCGCTGAAGATGCCCGGCGTGAAGGGCGTGGTCAAGGTCAACGACTTCACCGTCGCCGTCGTCGCCGACACCTGGTGGCGCGCCAAGAAGGCGCTCGATGCGCTGCCCATCGTCTGGGACGAAGGCCCCAGCGGCCAGCGCAGTCGAGCGCCACGATCGACGCGCACCTGCGGGCCGGCCTGGCCGCGCCACGATGCCTACGCGAGCCGCAACGAAGGCGATGCGCCGAAGGCGATCGAAGGCGTCGGCGAAGAAGGTCGAGGCCATCTACGGCACGCCCTTCCTCGCCCACGCGACCATGGAGCCGATGAACTGCACCGCGCGCATCACCGCCGACAAGGCCGAGGTGTGGGTGGCCACGCAGAACGCGGAGGCGTCGCTCGCGGCGTGTCCGAAGAGTCCGGCCTGCCGCTGGAGCAAGTGCGAGGTCCACCGCCACGATCTGGGCGGCGGCTTCGGCCGGCGCGGCGGCAACCAGGACTACACGCGCCAGGCGGTGGCCATCGCCAAGCAGTTCCCGGCACGCCGGTGAAGCTGATCTGGAGCCGCGAGGAGGACATGGGCGCACGACTTCTACCGGCCCGATCTCCGTCAGTGCAAGCTCTCCGCCGGCCTCGACGCGAAGGGCAATCTCACGGGCTTGCACGTGCGCGTGTCGGGCCAGTCGATCAACGCCTGCGTGAACCCCGGCGTCGGTCGGCGGACGGCAAGGACGAGCGGCAGCTGCAGGGCTGGTACGAGAAGGGCGGCGGACGCGCAGCTCGGCTACACCTTGCCCGAACCTGCTGATCGAGTACGCGATGCGCAACACCCACGTGCCGGTCGGCCCGTGGCGCGGCGTGAACACCAACCAGAACGGCATCTACATGGAGTGCTTCATCGAGGAGGTGGCGCGCGCCGCGGGCAAGGACTCCGCTCGAGTTCCGCCGGGCCCTGATGCAGCAAGCACCCGAAGCATCTGGCCGTCCTCGACGCGGCGGCGGAGAAGGGCGACTGGGGCAAGCCGCTGCCGCCCGGCGTGCATCGCGGCATCGCGCAGTTCATGGGCTACGCGCAGCTACTCGGCGGCCGTGGCCGAAGTGTCGGTGAGCCCCGCGGGCGAGGTGAAGGTGCATCGCATGGTGCTCGCGCTCAATTGCGGCCACGCGGTGAACCCGGACCAGATCGCCGCGCAGGTCGAGGGCTCCGTGGCCTACGGCCTTTCGGCCGCTCTTCACGGCGAGAACACCATCGAGAAGGGACGGGTGAAGGAGCTCAACTTCGACACCTACCGGGTGCTGCGGCTCGCCGAGATGCCGAAGGTCGAAACGGTGATCGTGCCGACCCATGACTTCTGGGGCGGCGTGGGCGAGCCGACCATCTGCGTCGTGGCGCCGGCGGTGATGAACGCGATCCTCGCGGCCACCGGCAAGCCGGTGCGCAGCCTGCCGCTCAAGAACGAGAAGCTCGCCTAGCGGACCGGGACGGGAATTAACGAAAGTTGACGCGCGGGCGTCCGCGCCCAAGAATGTGCCTGTAGGGGCACCGAATCGTCACGGCCGCACTTGCCCCGCAACCGGGGTGATGCATGGACGCTTATCACCGAGACCGCCGGATTGCGCGCGCAGGCGCAACAGGCCACGATCTTCGCGTTGCTCAAGAGCGGAATCCCCACGGCGGGCGCCGGGGCCGCGTGGCAGGCGCTCACCGAAGCGGCCGCGCGCACGCTCGAGGTGGCGCACGCTTCCGTCTGGCTGCTGTCCGATGACGGGATGCGCCTCGCGCTCGCCGATCTCTACGACCGGCGCGAGGGGCGCCACCGGGCCGGCCAGGCGCTCGAGGCGCAGCGCTTTCCCGCCTACTTCCAGGCCCTGCGCTGGAACCGGGCCATCGTCGCGCCCGACGCCGCGACGGATCCGAGGACGGCCGAGTTCGCCGGCGCCTACCTCGACTCGCGCGGCATCGTCTCGATGCTGGACGCGGGCATCTGGCAGGAGGGCCAGGCGAAGGGCGTGGTGTGCCTCGAGTCCGTGGGCGAGCGGCGCGACTGGACCCTCGACGAGCAGCAGTTCGCGGGATCCATCGCGGACATCGCGGCCACGGTGCTCGTGCACGAGTCCCTGCGCACGGCCCGGGCGCGCCTGCAGGAATCGCAGGAGATCTTCGCGGGCGCGATCCGCTCCAGCCCCGACGCCGTCGTCGTCGTGCGGCTCACCGACGACCGCTTCCTGCTCGTGAACCGCGCCTTCGAGCGCATGTCGGGCTACGCCGAGCACGAGGCCGTCGGCCGGACCGCGATCGAGCTGGGCCTCTGGGTCGACCCGGCCCGGCGCGACGGCTGGATCGCGCGCAGGTGAAGCGCGAAGGGTCGGTGCGCGACTTCGAGGTGGACCTGCGCATGAAGGACGGCAAGGTCAAGCCCTTCCTGCTGTCCGGCGAGCGCGTGGAAATCGGCGGCGCGCCCTGCCTCATCCTGGTGGGCCGCGACCTGACCGACCGCAAGCGCCAGGAGACGCTGGTCTCCGAGATCGCGCAGGGCGTGGCGTCGCAGACGGGCGAATCGTTCTTCCGCTCGCTCGTGAGCCACCTGGGCCGCGCGCTGGAGGCCGACCTCACGTTCGTCGGCGAGGTCGTGCCGGGCAACGACGCGCGCATCCGCGACCATCGCCGTGCACGGCCCCGACGGGATGGAGCCGGAGTTCTCCTACGAGCTCGACGGCTCGCCCTGCAAGACGATCCTGGGGCAGGGGATGTGCGTCTATCCGTGCGATGTCGCGCAGCGCTTCCCGAAGGACGTGGGGCTCGCGAGGCGGGGCATCCAGGCCTACGTCGGCGCGCCGCTCACCGATTCGCGGGGCCGGCCGCTGGGACTCCTCGCCGTGATGTTCCGCCGCCCGATCGAGGATTCGCGGCTGGCGGAGAACCTGATCCGGATCTTCGCGGTGCGGGCCTCGGGGGAGCTCCAGCGCCGCAACGACCTGCGCGACCTCGAGCACCTCGCCCACCACGACCCGCTCACCGGCCTGCCGAACCGGATCCGCCTGTTGCAGATTCTCGAGGCCGGCCTTCCGGCCGACGGGCCTGCGCGCGTCGGGGCGGGGCGCGCTGCTGCTCATCGACCTCGACCGGTTCAAGGAGATCAACGACACGCTCGGCCACACCGTGGGCGACACCCTCCTGCAGCGGGTCGCGCACATCCTCGAGAAGGGGATGCGCGAGTGCTGCGACGGGCAGGTCGCGCGGCTGGGCGGCGACGAGTTCGCCGTCTGGATCCCGGGCATGTCCGCCACGGGCGAGGCGCAGGCCGTCGCGGCCAGCGCGCGCGCGCTCCTCACCGCGCCCATCGACATCGAGGGCTACCGGCTCGAGATCGGCGCGAGCGTCGGCGTGGCCGTGGCCCCGACGCACGCGCTCGACCGCCAGCGGGTTGCTGCGCTGCGCCGACGTCGCGATGTACGCGGCCAAGCGGAACGGCTCGGGCAGCCAGGTCTACGACGCCTCGCAGGACCCGTACTCGACCGAGCGTCTCGCCCTGCTCTCGGAGCTGGGGGACGCCGTGCGCCACGGCGAGCTGCGGGTCCACTACCAGCCGCGCGTGCGGCTCGCGGACGGGCGCGTGCGCGGCTTCGAGGCGCTGGTGCGCTGGCAGCACCCGCGCCTGGGGCTCCTTCCGCCCGCGCGCTTCGTGCCGCTCGCCGAGCTCTCCGACGTCGTGCGGCCGCTCACGTACTGGGTGCTGGGCGAGGCCCTGCGCCAGCAGCGGGAGTGGCGCGACGGCGGCCGCGACGTGCACATCGCGGTGAACCTCTCCGCGCGGCACCTCATGGACGAGGGGCTCGCCTCGCGCATCGAGGGCCTGCTGGTCGAGCACGGGGTGGAAGCGGCGGCGCTCGAGCTCGAGATCACGGAAAGCGCGATCATCGCCGATCCCGAGCGGGCGGCCGCGACCCTCGCGGCGCATCCGCGACCTGGGCGTGCACGTGTCGGTCGACGATTTCGGCACCGGGTTCTCGTCGCTCATGCACCTGAAGCGCCTGCCGCTCAACTCGCTGAAGATCGACCTGTCCTTCGTGAGGCAGATGCTCGCGAGCCCGGCCGACCGCGCCATCGTCGAATCCACGATCCACCTGGCCCACGACCTGGGCCTCGCCGTGGTGGCCGAAGGCATCGAGGACGAGGCCACCTTCCAGGCCCTGCGCGCGCAGGGTTGCGACGAGGGGCAGGGGTTCGCGATCAGCCGCCCCATGGTCGCCGCGGCGACGACGGCCTGGCTCGCCGCGCGCGCCGACTAGCGCGGCAGGCGGGGGATCAGGCGTCCGGGCCGCGTCCGGGCGCGAGGTCGCTGGCGGCCTGCGCGCCGACGGGGGTGTTCCAGAGATCCGCCGCGTCGACGCCGAGCCGGCGCCGCCAGTTCGGGCGCTCCCGGTCCGTCCCCGGCAGGTTGAGCGCCTGCGCCTCCCGCGAAAGGTCGTCGGCCTGCACGAGCGCCACGGCGCACGGGGTCGCGCCGATGAAGCGATGCAGCGCCTGCGCCACGGCGTCGGCGGCCGGCGCGTCCGCGTCGACGAGGGGGCGACCTTCGCCGGCAGCCTCCAGCGCGTTCGCGAGCGCGTGCCGGTCCCGGCCCCTCGCCGCGTGCGCCGCGGCCGTCGCCTCGTCGTCCCGCGAGCCCCAGCGCGCGGCGCTCGTCGATGTCGACGCCGTTCCACCATCCGCGGATCGTCGGCAGGTCGTGCGTCGAGACGCACGCGGCGGCCTTCGCCGGGTACCGGCGCGGCTCGCGGAAGGTCTCGCCGTCGCGCTCGAACCACAGCACGCGGTACGAGAGCACGTCGGCGGCATCGAGGCGTTCGCGGAAGCCCTCGGCCACGGTGCCCAGGTCCTCGCCGACGACGAGGCAGCGCGCGCGGTGGCTCTCCAGCGCGAGCGCGCCGAGGAGGTCGTCGAGCGGATAGCGGACATAGGCGCCCTCGTTGGCCGTGGCGCCGTCGGGAACCCAGAAGAGGCGCGCGAGGCCCATGACGTGGTCGATGCGCAGCGCCCCCGCGTGGCGGGCGTTCGCGGCGATGAGCGCGCGAAAGCCCTCGAACCCGGTGGCGGCGAGGGCGTCGGGCAGCGGCGGCGGCAGGTTCCAGACCTGCCCCTCGGGGCCCAGGGGATCGGGAGGCGCGCCGATCGACACGCCGCGCGCGAGCGCCGATTGCGTGGCCCACGCCTCCGCCCCGTCGGGCGCCGCGCCCACGGCGAGGTCGCGGTAGAAGCCGATGCCGAGCCCGCTCGCCCGCGCCGAGGCCGCGGCCTGCGCCAGCTGGCGGTCGGCGACCCATTGCAGGTACATCGCGAAGTCCACCTCGCGGGCGTGGCGCGCGGCGAAGCGCGCCACGCCCGGGTCGTCGGGCCGGCGCAGCTCGTCGGGCCAGCGTTGCCACGGCACCGCGGGACGCGAAGCGGCGATGGCCTCGAATGCCGCGAACCGGCGAAGCCGCTCCCCGCCCTCGGCCACGAACCGGCCGTAGTCGGCCACGCGGCTCGTCCTCCGCAGGCCGTCGCGTGAAGGCCTCGAAGCAGGCTTCGAGGACCGGCCGCTTCACCGCCCAGACGGCGGGATAGTCGACCGAGGCGCCGGCGCACAGGCGCGTCGCGGCGCCCGCTTGCCGCGCCCATTCGCGCTGCGCCGCCTCGGACGCGGCAAGATCGGGCACGGCGGCCACGTCGATGTAGAGGGCGTCGAGGAACCGCCGGTCCGAGGGATGGTAGGGGCTCGCCCGGTCGCGCTGCGTCGGGAAGAGGGCGTGCAGCGGGTTCACCCCGACGAGCGAGCCGCCGGCGCGCGCCGTGGCCTCGGCGGCCTGCGCGAGCGCGGTGAAGTCGCCGATGCCCTGGTCGCCCGGACGGCGAAGGGCGTACAGGTGCGCGGCGAGGCCGAACCTGCGGTGGCCATCGCGCAGCCCCGGGGGCAGGAAGCAGCGGCGCGGCGCGACGAGGAGCCGGCAGGCTTCCGCCTCGCCCTCCACGGCGACCGAGTAGGCGCCCGGCGCGAGGGGAGGCAGCGCCACGAGGCGCCGGGCGACGCGGCGACCGTCGGCCGCGGTGACGCGATCCTCGGGGCAGGCGGACGCGTCGAACGGCACGTGCCGCGCGAACCCGTCCTCCGCGACGATGCGCAGGGCGCCGCGCATCGCCCGGCCCGGGGACCCGGCAAGCGCCATGCGCAGCGCCTCGCCTTCCAGGGTCACCTGCGCGCGTGGAAGGCGGCGCAGCTCCCGCGCGGCGGCGAGCGCGGCGAGGCGCTCGCGGGCCTGGCCGGTCGTCGTCGCGCCGAGCCCCATCGCGTCGAGCAGCGCATGCCGCGTGTCGTCGTCGACGCGGTGTTCCTTTCCCGCGACGTCGTGCCAGGCCGGCGCGATGCCCGCCGCCTGCGCGAGTCGCTCGAGCACGGCCGGCTCGATGCCGCGGCCGCGGGGCGCCGCGCGGGTCTCGGGCTCCTCCACCAGGACCACCACCGATCGTGCCGCCACGGCCTCGGGCGCCGGTGCGGTCGACGAAGGCAAGGGATCGCCCGGCAGCGCCGTGTCCACCGCGCATCGCCAGCGGTAGCCGTCGCGCGGGTCGGGCCAGCGGACCGCGACCGGCTCTGCCGCGGCGTTGAAGGCGAGCGCCACGCGATCGGCCGGCCGGCCCGCCTCGGGCGGCGCGTAAAGCGCGGCCACGAGCGTCCGCCCGCGCGGGTGCGTCCAGTCCTCGCGGGCCATCGCGCGGCCGTCGGGGTGGCGCCATTCGACGTCCGCGATGCCGCTCGCGTCGACGGGCTCGCCGGCAAGCCAGCGGTCGGCGCGCAGGGCGCGGTGTTCGCGGCGCAGCGCGGCGAGGTCCGCGACGAAGGCGGCGAGCTCGAGGTCGGCGCCTTCCCAGTCGAGCCACGCGAGCGCGTTGTCCTGCGCGTACGCGTTGTTGTTGCCGCGCTGCGTCCGGCCGAGCTCGTCTCCCATGGCGATCATGGGCGTGCCGCGGGAAACGAGCAGCGTGGCGAGGAGGCTGCGCGCATCGCGCCGCCGGGCCGCGACGACCTGCGCGTCGTCCGACGGCCCCTCGACGCCGTGGTTCCACGAATGGTTCGCGTCGGTGCCGTCGCGGTTGCCCTCGCCGTTGGCCTCGTTGCGCTTGTGCCGGTAGGCGACGAGGTCGGCGAGCGCGAAGCCGTCGTGCGCGCAGACGAAGTTCACCGAGCGCGACGGCGGTCGCCTGCGCGGGGCGAACACGTCCGCGGAGCCCGCGAGCCGCGTGGCGAGCTCTCCCGCCATCCCCTCGTCGCCGCGCCAGAAGCGGCGCACCGCGTCGCGGTAGCGGTCGTTCCATTCGCCCCAGCCGGCGGGGAAGGCGCCGAGGCGATGGCCGCCGGGCCCCAGGTCCCACGGCTCCGCGACGAGCTTGAGGTCGCGCAGGTCCGGGTCCTGGGCGATGGCCTGCAGCAGGGGTGCGGCCGCGTCGAAGCCGTGCGCGCCGCGCGCGAGCGTGGTGGCGAGGTCGAAGCGGAAGCCGTCGACGCCGGCGGCCCGGGCGTAGTGGCGCAGGGTGTCCATCGCCAGGCGAACGACGGGCGCGCGGTCCAGGGCGAGGGTGTTGCCGCATCCGGCATCGTTCGCGTAATGCGCGCCGTCGCCGTGGAGCGTGCGGTAGTAGGTCGCGTTGTCCAGCCCGCGCAGCGACAGCGTGGGCCCGAGCGCGTCGCCCTCGCCGGTGTGGTTGAGCACGACGTCGAGCAGCACCTCGAGGCCCGCCTCGTGCAGGCTCGCGACGCAGGCGGCGAGCTCCGCGATGCCGCCGGGCGCGAGCCGCGGGTCGGGCGCCATCAGCGCGACGGGGTTGTAGCCCCAGTAGTTGGTGAGCCCCAGCGGACCCAGGTGCCGCTCGTCCACCCACGCGGCGACGGGCATCAGCTCGACGGTCGTGACGCCCAGGCGCACCAGGTGCTCGATGGCCGCGGGATGGGCGAGGCCGGCGCAGGTCCCGCGGATCGCCTCCGGGATCGCCGGGTGGGCCTTCGTGTAGCCGCGCACGTGCAGCTCGTAGAGCACGGTGTCGCCCCACGGGACGCGGGCGCTGCGGGTCGGCTGCGCCTGCGAAGGCGCAAGGAGCACGGCCCGCGGCACGAAGGGCGCGCTGTCCGCGTCGTTGCGCGTCGTGCCGTCCGGCATCTCGCCGAACTGGGCCGGATGCAGGGCGAACGGGCGGTCGAGGGCGGTGGCGTACGGGTCGACCAGGAGCTTGGCCGGGTTGAAGCGATGGCCGTGCCGCGGATCGTAGGGGCCGTGCGCCCGCAGTCCGTACCGGGTGCCCGCGCCGAGGCCCGCGACGAAGCCGTGGAACACGTCGCCGGTGCGCTCCGGCAGCGCGATGCGCTCGACCTCGGTCTCGCCCGACGCGTCGAACAGGCACAGCTCGATGGCGCTCGCGTGCGCGGAGAAGACCGCGACGTTGGCCCCGCCCGGCAGGAGCGTGACCCCGAGCGGCTCGGGACGACCGGGGGCGAGGGCGCGCATGGCGGGAGCCGGCTCCTTCCTCGGCCGGCGGCTAGCCGGCGGCCGGCGCGGCCGCGAGGTCGCGGTAGAGCGCCGCGTACTGCTTCGCGGGACGGCGCCAGCCCACGTCGGTCGCCATCGCGTGCTGCTGCATCGCGCCGCCAGGTGTCGCGGATCGCGCCAGAGGCCTGCCGCGCGCTCGAGCGTGAGGGCGAGCGCCTCGCGCGTGACCGGGGCGAACTGCAGCCCGTTGCCCGCGCTCGCGACCAGCGCCATCTCGTTCGCGTCGATCACCGTGTCGGCGAGGCCGCCCACGCGCGCGACCACGGGAATCGCGCCGTAGCGCAGCGCGCACAGCTGGGTGAGCCCGCAGGGCTCGAAGCGCGAGGGCACCACGAGCGCGTCCGCGCCGCCCTGCACGAGGTGCGCGGCCGACTCGTCGAAGCCGATGAAGGCGGCCACGCGGCCCGGATGGGCCGCGACGGCCGCGCGAACGCCGGCCTCGAGCGCCGCCTCGCCTGCGCCGACGAGCGGCGAGCTGCCCGCCGAGCGCGACCAGGTCCGGCACGGCCTCGAGCAGGACGTCCATGCCCTTCTGCCAGGTGAGCCGGCTCACGACGCCGAAGAGGGGCGCCCGGGCGTCGCGATCGAGGCCGAGCCGCTCCTGGAGCGCGGCCTTGTTGGCCGCGCGCTTGCCGACGTGCTTCGCGTCGAACGGCGAGGCGAGGTACGGGTCCTTCGCGGGGTCCCATTCGTCCGTGTCGATGCCGTTGAGGATGCCGGTGAGGACGCCCGCGCGCTGGCGCAGCAGGCCGTCGAGGCCCATGCCGAACTCGGGCGTGCGGATCTCCATCGCGTAGCGCGGCGACACCGTGGTGATGCGGTCGGCGAGCGCCAGCCCCGCCTTGAGGTAGCCGATCGTCCCGAAGTACTCGACGCCGTCCATCGAGAAGGCATGGGGCGGCAGGCCGAGGGCCGCGAGGAGGGCGGCGGGGAACTGCCCCTGGAAGGCGAGGTTGTGCACCGTCATCACGGTGCGCGGCCGCGGCGCGCCGCCGTAGTGGAGGTAGGCGGGCGCGAGCCCGGCCTGCCAGTCGTGCGCGTGCACGATGTCGGGCACGAACGCGGGCAGCAGGCCGCGGCCGATGTCCGCCGCCGCCGCGCCCAGCGCCGCGAACCGCGTCGCGTTGTCCGGCCACTCCTTGCCGTCCGGCCCGACGTACGGATTGCCCGGCCGCGCGTACAGGTGCGGCGCGTCGAGGACGAAGAGGTCGAGCCCGGCGGCGCGCGCGGCGAGCAGGCGCGCCGGGCCGCCCTGCAGCGCGGGGTACGCGTGCGCCGGCTCGCGCGTCGCGCAGCGCCGCCAGCACCGCGGGGTAGCCGGGCAGGAGCGTGCGCATCGCGATGCCCTCGGCGGCCAGCGCCGGCGGCAGCGCGCCCGCCACGTCCGCGAGGCCCCCGGTCTTCGCGAGCGGGAACACCTCGGAGGCCACCGACAGGACGAGCGGGTCCCTCATGCGGCGAGCCGGTCGATCATGGGTTGCGTGATGAGGCAGATGCCGGCGTCCGGTGCGCCGGAAGCGCTTCGCGTCGGCCACGGGGTCCTCGCCCACCACGAGGCCCGCCGGGATCTTCACGCCCGCGTCGATGACGACGTTCTTCAGGCGGCACGCCGCGGGCGACGTCGACGTGGGGAAGGATCACCGCGTTCGCGATGTCGACATACGAGTGGATGTGCACCCCGGTGAAGAGGAGCGAGCGGCGCATCGAGGCGCCCGACACGATGCAGCCGCCGGAGATGAGCGACGAGACGCCGATGCCGCGCCGCCCTTCGACGTCGTGCACGAACTTGGCCGGCGGCGTGATCCCGGAGTAGGTCCAGATCGGCCAGTCGCGTGTCGAAGATGTCGAGCTCGGGGACGACGTCGGTCAGGTCGATGTTGGCCTCCCAGTACGCGTCGAGCGTCCCGACGTCGCGCCAGTAGGGCTCCGACTCGGCGCGGGAGCGCACGCACGAGGTCGCGAACCGGTGCGCCACGGCCTTGCCGTGGGCGACCATCCACGGAATGATGTCCTTGCCGAAGTCGCGGCTCGAGTTCGGGTCGGCGGCGTCGCGGCGCAGCTGGTCGTTCAGCAGGTCGCGGCGGAAGACGTAGATGCCCATGCTCGCGAGCGCACCATCCCGGCCGGTCCGGCATCTCCGGCGGCACCTCGGGCTTCTCCACGAAGGCGACGATGCGGTCCTGGTCGTCCACGTGCATCACGCCGAAGCCCGTGGCCTGGGCCACCGGCACCTCGAGGCACGCGACCGTCACGTCGGCGCCCGAGTTCACGTGCTGCACGAGCATGCGCTCGTAGTCCATCTTGTAGATGTGGTCGCCGGCGAGGATCACGAGGTACTCCGGGTCGTAGCCGTCGATGATGTCGATGTTCTGGAACACGGCGTCGGCGGTGCCCGCGTACCACTCGTTGCCGCCGAGGCGCTGGCTCGCGGGCAGGATGTCGAAGCACTCGTTCCGCACCGGCTGCAGGAAGTTCCAGCCTCGCTGCAGGTGGCGGATCAGGCTGTGCGCCTTGTACTGCGTGGCCACGGCGAGGCGCCGGATGCCGGAGTTGAGCGCGTTGGAGAGCGCGAAGTCGACGATGCGCGACTTGCCGCCGAAGTAGACGGCGGGCTTCGCGCGCCGGTCGGTGAGCTCCATGAGGCGGGTGCCGCGGCCGCCGGCGAGCACGTAGGCCATCGCGGAACGCGCGATCGGCGTGGCGTAGGAGACCTTGCGGCGGTCGTGGATCGTCGGCACGGGTCGGGGTCGGCTTGGGGTCCATGGCATTTCCTCCGGGGTCGGGCGCGTCCGGGTTCAGGGTCCGTCGTGGACGAGCCACAGCGTGGCGAGCGGCGGCAGGTCGAGGGTGGCGGAGCAGGGCAGGCCGTGGGCCGGGCGTGGCGTGCGCCGTCACGCCGCCCGCGTTGCCGGCGTTCGAGCCGCCGTAGGCGGCGGCGTCGGTGTTGAGGAACTCGCGCCAGCGGCCCGCCCGGGGCAGCCCCAGGCGGTAGCCGGGGCGCGGCACGGGCGTGAAGTTGCAGACGGCCACGACGGGAGGCGCGCCCTCGCCGCCGGAGCGCAGCCAGGCGAACACGGAGTTGTCGCGGTCGTCGACGGCGATCCAGCGGAAGCCCTCGGCCTCGCAGTCGCGCTCGTGCAGCGCGCGCTGGGCCGCGTAGGCGCGGTTCAGGTCGCGCACGAGCGCCTGCACGCCGCGGTGCCAGTCCACGCCGAGGAGCGACCAGTCGAGCCCGTCGGCGAAGTCCCACTCGCGGCCCTGCGCGAACTCCTGGCCCATGAAGAGGAGCTTCTTGCCGGGGTGCGCCCACATGAACGCGTAGTACGCGCGCAGCCCCGCGAACTTCTGCCACGCGTCGCCGGGCATGCGCGCGAGGAGCGAGCCCTTGCCGTGCACCACCTCGTCGTGCGAGAGCGGCAGGACGAAGTTCTCCGTGAAGGCGTACACCAGGCCGAAGGTCATGCGGTCGTGGTGCCAGCGGCGGTGCACCGGGTCCTCGCGCAGGTAGGCGAGCGTGTCGTTCATCCAGCCCATGTTCCACTTGAACCCGAAGCCCAGGCCGCCCGACGAACGTCGGCTGCGAGACGGCGGGCCAGGCGGTCGACTCCTCGGCGATCGTGATCGCGCCGGGGTGCAGGGCGTACACGGTCTCGTTCAGCCGGCGCAGGAACGCGACGGCCTCGAGGTTCTCGTTGCCGCCGCTGCGGGTTCGGGATCCACTCGCCCGCCTTGCGCGAGTAGTCGAGGTAGAGCATCGAGGCCACCGCGTCCACGCGCAGGCCGTCCACGTGGTAGCGCTCGAGCCAGAAGAGGGCGTTGGCGACGAGGTAGTTGGAGACCTCCCGCCGGCCGAAGTTGAAGATGGCGGTGTTCCAGTCCGGCTGGAATCCCTTGCGCGGGTCCTCGTGCTCGTAGAGCGCCGTGCCGTCGAATCGGGCGAGCCCGTGCGGATCCACCGGGAAGTGGGCGGGAACCCAGTCGAGGAGGACGCCGATGCCGTGCGCGTGGCAGCGGTCGACGAAGCGCGCGAATCCGGCGGGCTTCGCCGAAGCGCGCGGTGGGCGCGAAGAGGCCGATGGGCTGGTAGCCCCACGAGGCATCCAGGGGGTGCTCGTTCACGGGCATCAGCTCGACGTGCGTGAAGCCCATGTCCGCCACGTAGGGCGGCAGCGCGTCGGCCAGCGCGTCCCAGTCGAGCCAGCGGTTGCCCGGGCCGCGCCGCCACGAGCCCGGGTGCACCTCGTAGATGGACATCGGGCGCGCGGCGCGGGTCCCGCGCGGCGCGCTGCGCCATCCACGGCGCGTCGGTCCAGGCGAAGGCGCTCGTGTCGCGCACGACGGAGGCGGTCGAGGGCCGCAGCTCCGCGCCGAAGCCCACGGGATCGGCCTTGAGGGGAAGCAGCTCGCCCGCGGCGCCGAGGATCTCGTACTTGTAGAGCGTGCCGTCGCCGAGGCCCGGCACGAAGATCTCCCACACGCCGTTGTCCACGCGCCGGCGCATGACGTGGCTGGCGCCCGTCCCAGGCGTTGAAGTCGCCCACGACCGAGACGCGCCTCGCGTTCGGCGCCCACACCGCGAAGTGCACGCCCGCGGCGCCCTCGTGCGCCGATCGCGTGCGCGCCGAGGCGGTCGAAGAGGCGCGCATGCGTGCCCTCCGCCGAGGAGCCAGTCGTCCATGGGGCCGAGCACCGGGCCGTAGGCGTACGGGTCGTCGATCGTCCAGGACGCCTCGCCGCGCCGGGCGCGCAGCCGGTAGGGAACGCGGCTCGCGATGACGCCCCTCGAAGAAACCGCCGGGGTGCAGGCGCGGCGAGCGTCGCGAGCAGGGCGCCGTCGCGCGCGAGCACCTCGACCGACTCGGCGCCCGGCACGAAGGCCCGGACGCGACAGCCGTCCGGCGTCGTCGTGGGGGCCGAGCACCGCGAAAGGGTCGTCATGGCGGCCCGCGACGATCGCCTCGATGACGCCGGAGGGGATGGCCGGGGTCACGCGCACGGCCTCAGTCGGACCGGCGCCGCCCCCGGCAGTCGGCGCGCCAGATCTCGCGCGCGTAGTCGAGGATCGCGCGGTCGGCCGAGAACCAGCCCATGCCCGCGGTGTTGAGGATGGCGCGGCGCCACCAGTCGCCGGGATCGCGCCAGAGGGCCGCCACCTCCCGCTGGGTCGCGCGGTAGGCTTCGAAGTCCGCGCAGACCATGAAGAAGTCGTGGTGCCGCAGGTTGTCGACCAGGCCCTTGTAGCGGCTCGCGGTCGTCCGGCGAGAACATTCCCGTCGTCGAGCGCGTCGAGGACCCCGGCGAGGGCGGGCGAGGCCTCGATGGTCGGCCGTCGCGTCGATTCCCGCGGCGCGGCGAGCGGCGACTTCGTCCGCCTTCAGGCCGAAGATGAACAGGTTCTCGGCCCCGACGCGCTCGCGGATCTCGATGTTGGCGCCGTCGAGCGTGCCGATGGTGAGCGCGCCGTTGAGCGAGAGCTTCATGTTGCCGGTGCCGGAGGCCTCCATGCCCGGCCGTCGAGATCTGCTCCGAGAGGTCCGCGGCCGGGATGATCGACTCGGCGAGGCTCACGTTGTAGTTGGGCAGGAACACGACCTTCAGCAGGTCCCGCAGGGCCGGGTCGTGGTTGACGACGCGCGCGACGTCGTTGGCGAGCTTGATGATGAGCTTGGCCTGCGTGTAGCCGGCCGCGGCCTTGCCCGCGAAGATCTTCACGCGCGGCACCCAGTCGGTGGCGGGGTGGGCGCGCATCTCGTTGTAGAGGGCGATGGTCTCCAGCAGGTTCAGGAGCTGGCGCTTGTACTCGTGGATGCGCTTGATCTGGACGTCGAAGAGCGTCTCCGGGTCGACGCTCACGCCGGTGCGCTCCGCGATGATGCGCGCGAGCAGCACCTTGTTGGAGCGGCGCACGGCGGCGAACCGCTCGCGGAAGGCCGCGTCGTCCGCGAAGCGGGCGAGGCCCGGAGAGCCGGTCCGTGTCGTCGGTGAACTCCGGGCCCACGGCCTCGGCGATGAGGTTCGTGAGGCCCGGGTTCGCCTGGAAGAGCCAGCGGCGGAAGGTGATGCCGTTGGTCTTGTTGACGATGCGGTCCGGGTAGACCGCGTTGAAGTCGCGGAACACCGTCTTGCGCATGAGCTCCGTGTGCAGGGCGGAGACGCCGTTCACGCGCCGCGAGCCGAGGAACGCGAGGTTGCCCATGCGCACCTGGCGCGTGTGGTTCTCCTCGATGAGGGAGAGCGAGGCGACGAGCGCCGGGTCCGTGCGGCCCGAGTCCCGCAGGGACTTCAGGTGCAGCGCGTTGATGAGGTAGATGATCTGCATGTGGCGCGGGAGGAGCCCCTCCATGAGGGGGACCGACCACTTCTCCAGCGCCTCGGGCAGCAGCGTGTGGTTGGTGTAGCTGAAGACGGCGGTGGTGATGCGCCAGGCGAGGTCCCAGGGCATGCCGTGCTCGTCGACGAGGAGCCGCATCAGCTCCGGAACGGCGATGGCCGGGTGCGTGTCGTTCAGCTGGATCGACACGTGGTCCGGCAGCGACGAGACCTCGCCGTGCTGGGCCTTGTGGCGGCGCAGCAGGTCCTGCAGCGAGGCGGAGGCGAAGAAGATCTCCTGCCGAAGGCGCAGCTCGTGGCCGGCGGGCGTGTCGTCGCTCGGGTAGAGCACGCGCGAGATCGCCTCCAGCCGCACGCGGTCGGCGAGCGCGCCGACGTGGTCGCCGCGGTTGAAATCCTCGAGCACGATCGGGTGGCCGGCGCGCGCCGACCAGAGGCGCAGCGTGTTCACGTGCCTGCCGCGCCAGCCGACGATGGGCGTGTCGAAGGCGAGGGCGTTGACGCTTTCCGCGGGGCGCCACACCGAGCGGGTCGTTCCGTCGGCGTTGGGAACGGCGTCCACGGTGCCGCCGAAGCCGATGGTGTAGGTCACCTCGGGCCGCTCGAACTCCCACGGGTTGCCGGACGAAAGCCAGTCCTCGGGCAGCTCGATCTGCCAGCCGTCCTTGATCGCCTGGCGGAAGATGCCGTGGTCGTAGCGGATGCCGTAGCCGTGCGCGGGGATGCCCAGCGTGGACATGCTTTCCATGAAGCACGCGGCCAGGCGCCCCAGGCCGCCGTTGCCCAGCGCCGCGTCCGGCTCGAGCCTGCGCAGGCGGTCGAAGTCCACGCCCAGCTCGGCCAGCGCCTCGCGCGCCGTCGCGACCAGCCCGAGGTTGCCCAGCGCGTCGAGGAGCAGGCGGCCGATCAGGAACTCGAGCGAGAAGTAGTACACGCGCTTGCGGCCGTCGCGGTAGGTCCGCCGCGTGGCCTCCATCCAGCGCTCCACGATCTGGTCGCGCGTGGCGAGCGCCGTGGCGATCAGCCAGTCGTGGTCCAGCGCGTGGCGGCGGTCCTTGCCCACGGCATAGACCAGCTTGTGGACGATCGCGTCCCGGAACGCTTCGGGGGTGACGGCCGGGGCGTCGGCAGGGGCAACGCTCCGGGGGCGGTCGTCAGCGTCCTTCCGGGGGATGGCGTCGGGGTTGTTCAAGGCGGGGCTGCGCGTTTCGGATTGCGGCGGGCATCGCCGCTTCAGGTAGAGTTTACCCGCCCGGCGGACTTTTCCGTAGTCGCGCGGCGACGAGGCGCCGGGCAGGAGCCATCCATGGGACTCATCGTTCTCGCCGTCCTGCTGGTCGTCGCCGTGGCGGCGTTCCTCCGGACCAGCCCGCAAGGGGTGGACCGGCGAAAGCTGCTCGCCTACAACGGCGTCACGCTCGCGCTGTCGGTGCCGGCGGCGATCGCCGCCGGCACCGTGCTCTATGCCGATGCCGTCTCGGCCAAGGTGGGCGAGAAAGGCATGGCGATGTACCTTGCCGTCATGTCGTCCGGGGCGACGGTGCTGGTGGTCATCGCGGTGGGCGGCCTCCTGCGCAATTTCGTCGTCTTTCCCCGCTCGCGCCGCACCCTTTAGCCTGCAAGTCTTCGCCCAGGAGGAATCGCCTTCATGACGCTCGCGACCAGAATCGCCGCCCTTCTCCTGCTCGCCCTCGGCCTCGCCGGCTGCGTGGTCTACGAGCCCGTGCCCGTCGATCCGATGCGGGCGCCCTGGCAGGCGGCGATGGGCGCGGTCCAGGACGCGGGGCTTACCCTCGCCACGGCCGACCAGGCGACGGGCACGGTGCGGGGCACGCGAGGGTCGGTCGAGGGCATCATCGTGGTGCGCATGCGAACCGACGGACGCGTCGGCGTGGAAATCTCGTCGCGCGACCCGGAAGGCCGCGACCCCGGCCTCACCCAGCGACTGACCGACGCCTACAACCGGCGGATGGGGCGCTAGCGCCGGCGGCGCCGGGCATGGCGCGAAGGTCGTAAGCTGGCTATGCTAGCGCGGTGACCAGTCCCTGGGGAGTCACGGGAAATGCGCACATCCATCCTGCTGGCCGCCCTGCTCTCGCTGGCGGCGACGCCTGTCCTCGCGAAGAAGTCCTGCGAGGAGCTCAAGGGCGAGATCGAGGCCAAGCTCAAGGCGAAGGGCGTGAAGGCCTGGACGATCGACATCGTCGCCAAGGACGAGAACAAGGAAGGCCGCGTCGTCGGCACCTGCGACGGCGGCGCGAAGAAGCTCGTCTACAAGCGCGGCGGCTAGGCCCCGCGGCCACCCGATCGGGAACGGCCGGGCGGCCACGCGCCGCGCCGGCCGGCCTGCGCGGCGACTACTCGCGAAGCGCCCCGAAGATGAACATGGCGCGCATGAGCGGCGTGGGCTCGCCGAGGGCGCCGAACCACTTGGAGAAGATCGAGGCGATCTCGCCGTCCCGGTAGATGTGGGCGAGCGCGGCTGTTCACCGCGAGGCGAAGCCCCGCGTCTCCCCGCGGGAGGGCGATCGCGTAGGGCTCGAAGGACAGGTCCTCGGGCAGCAGGACGAGCGATTTCGGATCCTTCGCCTTGGTCGCCGCGCCGATCAGGAGGATCTTGTCGCTCGCGAAGGCGTCGACCTTGCCCTCCTCGAGCGCCGCGAGCGCCTCTTCGCGCGTCTTCATCGGGACGATCGCCAGGCCGAGCTTGCGGCGGCTGTCGAGCTCGCCCATGACGCGCTCGTTGGTGGTGCCGCCCACGACGCCGATGCGCTTGCCCGTCACGTCCGACAGGGTGCGGATGCCCGCCTTGTTCGTCGTGAGGAGTCCCGTGCCGTCGACGAACGTGTAGTGCGAGAAGTCCACCTGCTTCATGCGGGCGAGCGTGGCGGTGCTCGCGCCGCACTCCAGGTCGGCCTGCCCCTTCGCGATGGCCTCGAAGCGGTTCTGGCTCGTCACCGGCACCCACTTCACCTGCAGGCCCTTCACGTTGAGCTGGCCCTCGATGAGGGTCGCGACGCGCTTGCAGAGGTCGACCGTGTAGCCCGTGGGCTGGTTCTTGTCGTCGGCGAACGAGAAGGGGGCCGCATCCGTCCGGTAGGCGAGGGTGAGGGTCTTCGTGTCGGCGATCTTCTTGAGGCGGCCGTCGAGGCCCTGGGCCGAGGCGAGGCCCGCGGCGGCGAGGAGCGCCACGAGGAGGGAAGCGATGCGCAGCATGGGAAGGGTGCTCCGGGAAAGGGGGCCGGGCCGGCCCGGGACGGGCACGATACCCGCTTTCCGCCGGCCCCGCGACTCCTCAGCCCGGGTCCACTTTGGGCAGCTCCGGCTCCAGCAGCGCCAGGCCCGCGCGCAGCAGCGCCTCGTAGCGGGCCCGCTCCCGGGCGATCGACTCCGGCGTCCAGTCGTAGAAGCCCGCGCCCGTCTTCATGCCCGAGGCGTCCGGCGGCGACGAGATCGCTGAGCGTCTTCGAGGGGACCGTATTGGCCGCGAGCGAGGGATACATCGTCGCCGCGGCCGCGGCGTGGACGTCCAGCCCCGCGTGGTCCTTCTGCAGGATCGGCCCCGCGGCGAGGTAGCGGAAGCCGAAGCCGAAGCGCACGGCCGCGTCGACGTCCGCGGCCGTGGCCACGCCCGCGTCGATGAGCGCATAGGCCTCGCGGGCGAGCGCGTGCTGCAGGCGGTTGGCGAGGAAGCCGGGCAGGTCCTTCCTCACGATGACGGGGACCTTCCCCGTGGCGCGCATGAAGGCGGCGAGGTCCTCGGCGAGGGCCGGATCGCTCGCCGCGGCGCAGACGACCTCCACGAGCGGCACGAGGTGGGCGGGCATGAAGTAGTGCAGCCCGAAGAACCGCCGCGGCCCGGCGAGCCCCTCGGCGATGGCGCTGATGGGGAAGCTCGAGCTGTTGCTCGTGACCAGCGCGTCGTCGCGCACGCGCGGCACGAGCTCGGCGAAGAGGCCGGCGCTTGAGGTCGAGCTTCTCGGGCACCGCCTCGATCACGAGGTCCACCGCGCGCCAGGGCACGCCGTCGATTCCCGGCATGGACGGTGACGCGATCGATGCGCTGCGGGCACCCGAACGCGGCGAGCCCGGCCGAGAGCCGGGCGGCGAAGCCCCGCGCGGACGCTGTCGAAGGTCTCGACGACATGGGTCGGGCAGCCGGCCCGGGCCAGGGTGAGGGCGATGTCCGCGCCCATGGTGCCGCCGCCGACGACGGCGCAAGTCCTGCGATTGTCCATGCGTGGGTTCCTATAGAATCGGCCCGACCATCCCGGGAGAACCTCGTGAAACGTATCGCCATCCTACTGCTGCTCGTCGCCTCCGGGGTCGCCACGGCCCAGGAACTCACCGGAACGCTCAAGAAGGTGAAGGAGAGCGGGACCCTCGTCCTCGGCATCCGCGAGACGTCGGTGCCGTTCTCCTACCTCGACGAGAAGCAGAACGCCATCGGCTACTCCATCGACCTGTGCGCGAAGATCGTGGAGGCGGTGAAGGCGGAACTGAAGATGCCGGACCTCAAGGTGCGCCAGATCCCCGTGGTGTCGCAGACGCGCATCCCGCTCGTGGCCAACGGCACGGTGGACCTCGAGTGCGGCTCGACCACCAACACGCTCACGCGCCACAAGCAGGCCGATTTCTCGCACGTCACGTTCATCGGCGGCACGCGCCTGCTGGTCAAGGCGAAGTCCGGCATCAAGGAAGTCGAGGACCTCAAGGGCAAGACGGTGTCCGTCTCGCAGGGCACCACCAACGAGCGCGTGATCAAGGCGCTCTCGGAGAAGCTCAACCTCGGCATCAAGGTGCTCAACGTGAAGGACCACGGCGAGGGCTTCCTCGTGCTCGAGAGCGGGCGCGTGGACGCCAACGTGAGCGACGACATCCAGCTGATGGGCCTGCGCTCCAAGGCGCGCAATCCCGCCGACTACGTCGTGACCGGCCGGCACCTGTCCTACGAGCCGTTCGGCCTCATGCTGCGCAGGAACGACGCCGACTTCAAGCTGGTCGTGAACCGCACCCTCTCCGGCCTCATGCGCTCGGGCGAGATCGAGAAGATCTACGCGAAGTGGTTCGACCCGCTGGGCGCGCCGATCACGCCCATGATGCGCACGGCCTTCGAGATCCAGGCGCTGCCGGAATAGAGGCTCGCCGGGGGTCGGGACCGACGGCGCATTGACCCGCATGCCCGGCGTGGGGACAATGGCGGCACCATGCCATTGCGCTCGACGCTCCCCGCACTGTTCGCCTCGATCCTGGCCGCACCCGTCATCGCGCTGGCGCAGGCGGGCGCGGGCGAGCCGCTGGACTACCTCGGCTGGATGAAGGACCTCGCGGGGGCCTGCTGGCAGGGCATGGACTCGGGGGGCAAGGCGGCCGACCGCCAGTGCTACGAGATCCAGTTCGGCCGCTTCCTGCGCGGCACGATCGAGATCGGCGCGATCGACAGCAAGCCGCCGGGGTTCCGCGGCGACAGCCTCTTCTACCGCGACCCGACGACGGGCCGCATCGCGATCGTCCACTGGGCGAGCAACGGCCTCGTGAGCCGGGGCGAGGCCGTCGTCGAAGGCGACGCGATCCGCTTCGTGCAGCCGGCGAACGAGGGGCACGCCAAGATTCGCACGAGCTGGTCGCGGCAGGGGCCGGATGCGTTCAGGGTCGTTCGCCAGCGGCTCGAGCGCGAGACGTGGAAGGACGTGCTGGGCGTCACCTACCGGCGCGCCGCGCCGTGACCGATGCCCGGCCGTGGCTGCGCTTCTACGGAAGCGTGCCCCCCTCGATCGACTATCCGCGCGTCACGCTGTACGAGGCGCTCGCGGCCACCGCGCGACGCGTGCCCGAGGCGGTCGCGTGGACCTTCCTCGGCACCCGGTGCACCTACCGGGATTTCCTGGCGTCGGTGGACCGATGCGCCGCCGCGCTTTCCGCCGAGGGGCTTCGCGAAGGCGACCGCCTCCTCATCTCGATGCCCACGGCGCCGCAAGGGGTGATCGCGTTCTACGCCGCCAACCGCCTGGGGGCGCTGGCCGCGCTCATCCATCCGCTCTCCACGGCGCCCGAGGTCACGCACTTCCTCGACGCCACGGGCGCGCGCATGGCGCTCACCCTGGACGCGTTCTACGGAACGCTCGCCGCGGCCACGCCGAAGAAGCCGCTCGAGCGCATCGTCATCGCCCGCATCGGCGAATACCTCTCCCCCCTGAAGCGCCTCGGCTTCTGGCTCGCCAAGGGCCGGAAGATCGCGCCGCTGCCCGCGGATCCGCGAGTGCGCCTGTGGGCCGCGGATGCAGTCGGCGGCCCGCGGCGAACCGCCGCCAAGCAAGGGCCGAACCGACGACCCGGCCGCGATCCTCTTCTCCGGCGGCACCACGGGGCTGCCGAAGGGCATCGTGCTCTCCAACCGCAACTTCATCGCGGAAGGCATGGCGGGCTCCGCCTGGTCGGGCATGCGCGAGGGCGACGCGATCCTGGCGGTGCTGCCCATCTTCCACGGCTTCGGGCTGGGCGTGTGCGTGAACGCGGCCTTCATGGCGGGAGGCAAGTCGATCCTCGTGCCGCAGTTCAACGCCGAGATCGTCTCGAGACTGCTGCGCAGCGAGCGCCCCAACATGCTCGTGGGCGTGCCGACGCTCTTCGACGCCCTCGCCCGGGACCCGTCGCTCGCCAGGGCCGACCTTTCCTGCGTCAAGGCGTGCTTCTGCGGGGCAGACACCCTGCCTCGCGCCGTGAAGGAGCGCTTCGAGGCGCTCGTCGCGCGGGGCGGCGGCAAGGTGAGGCTGCTGGAAGGCTACGGGCTCACCGAGGCGGTGACCGGCATCATGGCCATGCCGCTCACGGAGTACCGCGAGGGCTCCATCGGCATCCCGTTTCCCGACATGCTCGCGAAGATCGTGAAGCCCGGCACGACCGACGAGGCTCCCGACGGCGAGGAAGGCGAGATCTGCGTCGCCGGGCCCGCCGTCATGCTGGGCTACCTGGACGACCCGGAGGCCACCGCGCAGGCGCTCAAGGTTCACGCCGACGGCCGCACCTGGTTGCACACGGGCGACCTCGGCAAGCGGGACGCGGACGGGTTCTTCTATTTCACGGTGCGCCTGAAGCGCATGATCAAGTCCTCCGGGTTCAACGTCTACCCGGCGCAGGTCGAGGCGGTGCTGCGCGAGCACCCGGCGGTGGCGGACGCCTGCGTGATCGGCGTGCCGGACCCCGCGCAGGTCGAGCGCGTGAAGGCGTGCGTGGTGCTGCGCGACCCCGGGCAGGCGAATCCGGAGACTGGAGGCGTCGATCATCGCCCACTGCCGCGAGCGACTCATCAAGTGGTCCTGCCCGCGCGAGGTCGAGTTCGTGGGGGCGCTGCCCCTCACGAAGGTGGGCAAGGTGGATTATCGCGAGCTCGTGCGCCGGCATGCGGCGGGCGGGGCGCAGCAACCGAAAGGCTGAACGATGGTCAAGTCCCGCGGCAAGTCGAAGCATCCGCATGCGCCGGCGCACGGCGGCGAGCGCGTGGCGGCGGCGCTGGAAGCCTATGGCGTGCGCTGGATCTTCACGCTCTGCGGCGGGCACATCTCGCCGATCCTCGTGGCCGCCAAGCGGCGCGGCATCCGCATCATCGACACGCGCGACGAGGCGACGGCGGTGTTCGCGGCGGACGCGGCGGCTCGGCTGACGGGCACGCCCGGGGTTGCCGCCGTCACCGCGGGCCCCGGCATCACCAACACCGTCACGGCGCTCAAGAACGCCCAGCTCGCCCAGTCGCCGGTGCTGTTGCTGGGCGGGGCGGCCCCCACGGCGCTCCAGGGCCGCGGCGCGCTTCAGGACATCGAGCAGGGTCCGCTGGTGGAGCCGCACGTGAAGCTCATGAAGCAGGTCCGGCGCGTGGCGGACCTGGGGCCGGCCGTCGAGGAGGCGCTCGCCGCGTCGCTTTCCGGCGTGCCGGGGCCGACCTTCGTCGAGTGTCCCGTGGACCTTCTCTACGAGGAGGAGCTCATCCGGGGCTGGTACTCGGACGCGGCGGGGAAGGGCACCTCGATCGCCGACCGGCTGCTGCAGTGGTACCTGAACCGGCATGCGGACAAGATGTTCGAGGGCAGTGGCAAGGCGTATTCGCCGCATGCGCGCAAGGTGACGCCGCCCGTGGCCGGCGATACGTCGATCACCCTCGCCGCCAACGCGCTCAAGGAGGCCGAGCGGCCCCTCATGGTGCTGGGCAGCCAGACGCTGGTCGACGCGGCGCAGTCCGAGGCCGTGGCGAAGGCCGTCGAGGCGCTGGGCGTGCCGGTCTACCTCTCCGGGATGGCGCGCGGCCTCCTCGGCCGTGACTCGCCCCTGCAGATGCGCCATGCCCGGCGCAAGGCGCTGCGCGAGGCGGACTGCGTCCTGCTTGCGGGCGTGCCGTGCGACTTCCGCCTCGACTACGGCAAGCATGTGCGACGGTCGGCGACCCTCATCGCGGCCAACCGCAGCACGAAGGACGCACGGCTCAACCGCACGGCCGACATCGAGGCCATCGGCGATGCCGGCCGCTTCCTGGTGACGCTCGCGAACAAGTCGCACGGGATCCGGCGCCCGGAGTGGATCGCGACGCTGTCCGGGCGCGACGCCGAGCGGGAGGCGGAGATCGACGCGCAGGCCGCGGCCTCCGGCAAGCACGTGAACCCGGTGGCGTTCTTCCGGGCGATGGAAGACGCGGCGGGCGACAACGCCGTGTTCGTCGCGGACGGCGGGGATTTCGTCGCCACGGCTTCCTACATCCTGCATCCGCGCGGGCCGCTCACCTGGCTCGACCCGGGGGCCTTCGGCACCCTGGGCGTGGGCGCGGGATTCGCCCTCGGCGCGAGCACCGTGCGGCCCGGCGCCGAGGTGTGGATCGTGTGGGGCGACGGCGCCTGCGGCTACGGGCTCTCGGAGTTCGACACCTTCGTGCGCCACGGCATCCCCGTCATCGCCGTGGTGGGCAACGACGCGGGCTGGACGCAGATCGCGCGCGAGCAGGTGAAGATGCTGGGCGACGACGTGGGCACCGTGCTCGCCCGCACCGCCTACCACGAGGTGGCGAAGGGCTTCGGCGCCGCGGGCGTGGAGATCCGCACCGACGCCGAGGTGGAGGCGGGGCTCGCCGAGGCGCGCCGCCTGGCCGCCTCCGGCCGGCCCGTGCTCGTCAACGTCTGGCTCGACAAGACGGAGTTCCGCGAGGGCTCGATCTCGATGTAGTTCGGTCCCCTTGACGCGGGGGGGGCCGGGAGTACAGTGGGTGGGTCAGGCCGGAACGGGCCTGGGCCCTCCGGCCTGTCGCAACAAGACAGCCAAACGACAGGAGGGACACCCATGGATATGCGAACTTCGGAAGCGTTCGTGCGCGAGCACCCGTTCGTCCAGGGGTTCGAGCCGCGCGAGATCGACCAGCTGGCCGCGCTGGCGCGCGCCGTGCGATTCGCAAAGGACGAGATCGTCTACCGCGAAGGCGAGGAGTGCCGCGACTTCTACCTCGTCGTGGCCGGGCGCGTCGTCCTCGAGATCACGCCGCCGAGCGGCAATTTCCCCTTCGACACCGTGGAGGCCGGCGACGAGTTCGGCTGGACGGCGATGCTGGGGAGCCACGACCGCGTCCTGCAGGCGCGCGCGCTCCAGGACACGCAGGTCGTCGCCTTCGACGCCGCCCGCCTGCGCGAGCTGTGCGAGTCGGATCCCGCCTTCGGCTACGCCCTCATGCGAAAGCTCCTCTCCTCGGCCGTCGAGCGGCTGCAGGCCGTTCGCCTCGAGGTGATGGATCTCTACTGGCCGCAGGCGCACCTCGCCGGCGCCTGAGGTCCCGCGCGTCGTTGCGGGGACGAGGGTCCGTTCGGACGGTAGAATCCGTCCCCGGGGGCGTTGCGCGCCGCCGCGGACCGCGAAGGCGAGGATGGCCAACGAATCATCGAAGACGAAGAAGGTCTGGGGCGACCTGGAGCGCTCCGTGCTCCGGGGCGAGGGCATCGACATCGGCTGCGGCTCGGACCCGGTCCTGCCGGGCGTCGTGCCCTTCGACATCGCCGACGGCGATGCCAACGAGATCCTGCGCCACGTCCACCGCCAGTTCGACTTCGTCTACGCCTCCCATTGCCTCGAGCACATGCGCGACCCCCGCGCGGCCATCGCGCAGTGGTGGCAGCTCGTGAGGCCGGGCGGTGTCCTCCTCGTGATCGTTCCCGACGAGGATCTCTACGAGCAGGGGTTCTGGCCGAGCCGCTTCAACCGCGACCACAAGTGGACCTTCACGATCGCGAAGCACGCGAGCTGGTCGCCCGTCTCGGTCAACCTGCTGGACCTGGCGAGGTCCCTGCCGGGCGGGGAGCTGCTCGACATCCGCCTTTTCGACGCGGGTTACGACCGCCGCCTGCAGAGCAACGGCCAGGTCGCGCAGTCGACGGCCTGGCGCATCGAGCGCGCCCTGGGCCGGGCCGCCTACGGCGTGCTGCGGCTCGCGGGCTTCGACAAGGAAGCCCTGAAGCGGCAGTTCATCCGCCCCGTGGACCAGACGGCCTTTCCCGATGTCCTGGCGCAGATCCAGTGCGTCGTCCGGAAGGCGGGCACCGCATCCGCCTGAGCCCGGCCGTCAGGCTTCGGGCGGCCGCTCGATGCGGCCGTCGGCGTGGCGGGCGAAGCGCCCCTCGCGCCCGTGGACCGGATCCGCGCCGGGCCACGGCCAGCCGCCGAAGCCGGTCCGCTGGTAGTCGTCGAAGGCCCGTTGCAGCTCCGCGCGCGTGTTCATCACGAACGGGCCGTACTGCGCCACCGGCTCGGCGATGGGCCGGCCCTGCAGCATGAGGAGCTGCGACGGGGTCGCGCCCGCCTCGAGTTCCAGCGCGACGTCCGCCTCGACCTCGGCAAGATGGCGATCGGGCAGGGCGGCGCCGTCGATGCGAAGCCCGCTGCCCTCGAAGTAGTAGAGGGTCCGGTTCGATCCCGGCGCGGCCGGCGGCAGGGTCCACCTCGCGCCGGGCTCGAGCCGCAGGATCCAGATCGCGACGTCCGCGGCGGCCCGCGATGCCCAGGAACGCGGCGGCGGGGAAGGCGGCCGGATCCCGCCGAGGGTGCCTGCAACGAGCGTCACCTCGGCGCCGCCCTCGCGGACGCGCGGGACCTGCTCGTTCCAGATCATCGAGAAATGCGGCTCGGCCATCTTGTCCGCCGCGGGCAGGTTGAGCCAGATCTGGAAGAGCTCCAGGGGATTGCCGCCTTCGCGGTCGAGGAGGGGGAACATCTCCGCGTGCTGGATGCCGCCCCCCGCCGTGAGCCACTGCACGTCGCCCCCGCCGTAGCGCGCGGCGGCGCCCAGCGAATCCGAGTGGTCGATGAGCCCGCGGCGAACGACCGTGACGGTCTCGAAGCCGCGATGGGGGTGCGCCGGAAAGCCCGGCACGCGCTCGCCGTGGTACATGCGCCAGCCGTCCTTCGGCTCGAAGTCGTTGCCGAGGTTCCTGCCCGCGAGCGAGGCGCCGGGGCCCGAGGAACTCGTTGCCGGCGGGGTAGCGGTCGTCGTGGTGCACGCAGAACAGGAACGGGTCGCGGGTCTTCCAGACGAAGGCCAGCGGCTCGAGGTGGCGGATGGGACCCGGGGCCGTCATTTGGCGAGCAGCCAGGCGCCCATCGACAGGTAGACCACGCCGGTCGTCATCACGGTCCAGCGCGTCCACTGCCGGAAGGAGGCGTCGGTGAGCTTGTCCAGTATGCGGCGCGAGAGCGTCGTGCCGGTGATCGCGAGCCCCACCATCAGGGCGCCCAGCCAGAAGTCCACGGTGCCGCGCTGCGCGGCGCCGACGAGCCCGCCGAAATAGACGATCTTGATGACGTGGCCCAGGCTCTGCGTCGAGGCCTTCGTCGCCACGACCGCGCGCCGGTCCATCTTCGAGCGGACGAAGAACACGTCGAGGATCGGGCCGGACACGCCCGCGAGGAGCTGCAGCCCCGTGCAGATCACGCCGCAGACGAACGAATGCCCCCTCTTCTGCACGTCCAGGACGAGCTTGTCCGGCAGCGCCAGGCCGACGAAGGGCGTGACGCCCAGCACGAGGAGCGCGATGGGCTTGCTCACCACGAGTTGCACGAGCGTGAAGGCCGCGAGTGCGGCGATCGACCCCTAGGCGTTGCCCCGGAAGACGCGCCAGTCGATGGAGGTGCGCCAGAGGATCGCGCGCCAGCCGTTGGCGGCGAGCTGCGTCACGCCGTGCAGCACCATGGCCTGCGGCACCGTGAGCAGCGCCAGCAGCACGCCCATGAAGATCATGCCGCCGGCCATCCCGAGGATGCCGGAGATGAACGAGGTCACGAGGGCGGTGACCGCCAGCGTGACGAGGACGAGGGTGGAGGGCATCGTTTCGACCGGGGGGAAGGCCGCCATCCTGCCGCTTCGCGTGAGCGGCGGCAAGGGCGGCCATCATGGTGACCGTGCGGCCGGGGAAGGCCGCGCCGTCGATCCTGCGCAAGATCGACGGCCGGCTCTCCTTTAGCGAGATCTTCGCGCGGGTGCGCAAGGAAGCGCCTTCAGGACGGGCCCCCACACCGGCGCTCTTCGAGGACTTCCGCGACGCCTACGACGACGCTCAACGCGAGCGCCGGCTCTGCTCGGCGCTAGTCGTCGCGCGCGACGGCGCCGCTCGCGCAAAGCGCGTCGATCTCGGCCGGCGAGTAGCCGAGCGTTCGCGAGCATCTCGTCGGTGTGCTGGCCGAGCAGGGGGCGGCGCGCTTGCACGGCGCAGGGCGTGTCCGAGAACTTGACCGGCATCCCCAGCGCCTTCGTCCGCCCGGCCTTCGGGTGGTCGACCTCCACCACCATGTCGCGCGCGGCCACCTGCGGGTCGGCGAGCATGTCGCCGATCCTGTTGATCGGCCCCACCGGCACGCCGGCCGCCTCGAATTCGCGGATCCAGTCGGCCGAGGGGCGCGCCTTCATGCGCTCGGCGATGAGCGGCGTGAGTTCGGCGAGGTGCTTCATGCGGTCGCCGTTGGTGGCGAAGCGCGGGTCGGCGAGCAGATCCTCGCGGCCGATCGCCTTGCGATCCGCTCCCAGTTGGACTGGTTGGCGCCGCCCACGTTGATCCAGCCGTCGGCCGTCGGGAACGCCTGGTAGGGCGCGGTGAGGATGTGCGCGGAGCCCGTGGGCCCGGGGTTCTCGCCCGTGGCGAAGTAGATCGCGCTCTGCCAGTAGGTCTGCTGGATCGCCGCCTCCATGAGGGAGGTGTCGACCATCTGCCCGCGTCCGGTCGCGTGGCGGGCGTGCAGCGCCGAGACGACGCCCAGCGCCGCGAAGATGCCGGCGTTGATGTCGGCGATCGGGCGAGCCCGCCTTGACCGGCGCGCCGCCGGGCTCGCCGGTGATCGACATGAGCCCGGAGAAGCCCTGCGCGATGAGGTCGAAGCCGCCCTTGTCGGCGTAGGGCCCGGTGCGGCCGTAGCCGGAGACGACGCAGTAGACGAGGCGCGGGTTGAGCGCGTGCAGGACGTCCCAGCCCAGGCCCGAGCTTCTCGAGCGTGCCCTTGCGGTAGTTCTCGGTGACCACGTCGGCGGTGAGCGAGGAGCCTCTTCACGACCTCCAGCCCCTCGGGCATCTTGAGGTTCACCGCGATGCCGCGCTTGTTGCGGTTGAGCATCATGAACGCGGCCGACTCGCCGTTGATCGAGGGGCGCGAATAGGAGCGCGTGTCGTCGCCGCCGGGGAGCTTCTCGACCTTGATCACGTCGGCGCCCATGTCGGCGAGCAGCATGCCGCAGGTGGGGCCGGCCATGATCTGGGCCAGTTCGACGACGCGGATGCCTTGAGCGGGCCGGTCATGAGTACGGGAATCTTGGAACGCCGATGAACGCCGATGCCGCGATGCCGATGAAACGCGTCCGGCATCGCGTCGCGGTTGACCGGATTCCGGTCTCGACGAAGGCCATCGGCGTCATCGTGTTCATCGGCGTTCCAAGCTTTGTCGCGTCACTCGCTACCGCCCCTTGAACTCGGGCTTCGCCTTGGCCAGGAACGCCTGCCGCCCGATGCGGAAGTCCTCGGTGCCGTAGCAGGCAAATCCTTCCTCCAGCTCCGCCGCGGTCAGCGGATGCGCATCGCGCAGGCGGCGCGCGAACTTCTTGTGCCACCGCGCCACCAGCGGCGCCCCGTCGGCGATGCGCCGCGCCGTGGCCTTCGCCTCCGCCTCGACCTCGGCATCGGGAACCACGCGGGTGACGAGGCCCTTGTCCTTCGCCTCGCGCGCGTCGAACACGCGGCCTTCGAGCAGGATCTCGAGCGCCACCGCCTCGCCGGCCAGCCGGATGAGGGCGCCGATCTCGGCATAGGCCATCACCAGGCCCAGCTTGTTGATCGGCACGCCGAAGCGGCTCGACTCGCCGCAGATGCGGATGTCGGCGAGCCCCGCGATCTCCAGGCCCCCGCCCACGCAGATGCCGTGGATCTGCGCCACGACCGGGTGGCGGCAGTTGCCGATGGCGTCGATGGTGCGCGTCATCACCTGCCCGTAGGCGCGCGCCTGCTCGACGTTGGAGCGCTCGTTTTCGAACTCGCCGATGTCGTTGCCGGGGGCGAAGGCCTTCTCGCCCGCGCCGCGCAGATCACGATGCAGCGCACGGCGTCGTCGGCGCCGAGTTCGAGGAAGACGTCGCCCAGGCGCTGCCACATGGGCTTGGTGAGGGCGTTCAGCTTCTCGGGGCGGTTGAGGACGACGGTGGCGATGTCGCCGTCGCGCTCGACCAGGATCGTATCGGCCATTCGCTTACCTGTAGAAGATGTTGACGAGGCCCAGGGTCACGACCGGCACGTAGGTCACCAGCAGCAACGTGAAGACCAGCACCCCGATGAACGGGATGTTCGCCTTGGTCACGTCCCAGACGCTCTCCTTCGCGATCGAGCAGGTGAGCAGCAGGACGCTCGCCACGGGCGGTGTCTGCTGGCCGATGGCGAGGTTGAGCGTCACGATCACGCCGAAGTGGACCGGATCGATCCCCGCCGCGAGCACCACCGGCATCGCGATCGGGACCACCAGGATGATGGCCGCGGCCGAATGCAGGAACATGCCGATGATCAGGAAGAAGACGTTCAGGATCGCGAGGATGGCCCACTTCTCGGTGGTGATGGAAAGCATCGTCGCCGCGATGCTTCTGCGGAAGCTGCACCTCGGTGAGGTAGAGGCCGAGCAGGGCCGAGGCGGCCACCAGCAGCATCACGGCGCCGGTCTGCACGGCGCCGTCGATGATCGCCTCCCGCAGCCGCTCCCAGTCGAGCTCGCGGTAGACCAGGCCGCCCACCAGGAGCGAGGCCACCACCGCGAGCGCCGCGCCCTCGGTCGCGGTGACGATGCCCCCGAAGATCCCGCCCAGGATGATGATGGGCAGCGTGAGCGCCCAGAACGCCTTCTTGAAGGCGCGCCAGAGCTTGCCCCACTGGAAGATCTCCTCCACCGGCCAGTTGTACCTGACCGCGTACCAGTAGCACAGGCCCATGAAGCCGAGCCCCGTCAGCACGCCGGGCACGATGCCCGCGACGAACATCTGCACGACCGAGGTGCCCGCCATGACCGCGTAGAGGATCATGGGAATCGACGGCGGGATGATGATCGCCAGCGTGGCCGTCGAGGAGGTCACCGCGGCCGTGAAAGGGCCCGGGTAGCCGCGCGCCTTCATGGCCGGCATGATGATGGAGGCGGTCGCGGCCACGCCCGCGACCGCCGAGCCCGAGATCTCGGCGAAGAACATGTGGCTCAGCACGTTCACCTGGGCGAGCGCCCCCCGCATCCAGCCGACGAGCGCCTGGCAGAAGTCGATGAGCCGGTGCGAGATTCCCGAGGTGTTCATGATCGCCGCCGACAGGATGAAGAGCGGGATCGCGATGAGCGGGAAGCTGGTCGCGCCCTGGTAGAGCGCCATCGGCACGTTGGGCAGGCTCGCGACGCCCTGCGTCGTGATCATCGCCACGACCGACGCGATGCAGAGCGCCACCGCGATCGGGACGTTGATCAGCACCAGCGCGAGGACGCACAGCAGGACGAGGAACCCGGTCATGCGTGCCCCCCGGCGGCCCCGTGCTCGCGGCGCGCTTCGCGCAGCACCTCGGGAAAGACCAGCAGCTGGCCCACGATGAACAGGACGGCGCTGATCGGGATCACCGAGATCGCATACGCCTCCGAGACTTCCGGCAGGGAGACGAGCCGGTCCGTCGCGAGGATCTCGAGGATCGTGATAGCCCACCCAGGCGAGCAGCACGAAGAAGGCCATCGTGCACAGCTGCGCCACGACGGCGGCGGCCACCCGCGGGCCGGGAGGCAGCATCCGCACGATCTCGGGCACGCCCATGTGCGCGTGCTTGAGGACCGCCAGCGCGGCGCCGTAGAACGTCACCCAGGCCAGCAGGATGGTGGCGACCTCGTCATACCAGACGAGGGAGTGGCCCGAGTAGCGGAAGACCACGCCCGCCGTCACCTCGACGGCGAGCGCGGCCATGAGCGCGATGCAGATCCACTCGAGGAAGCGCTCGTATCCCTGGCGGAACGACTGCAGCGTCATCCGCCTACTTGCCCAGGGCGATGGCGCGGTCGATGACTTCCTTCGACCCCGGCGACCTCCTTGGCGAACTCCTCGTAGACGGGCTTCGAGGCGGCGACGAAGGCGTCCTTGTTGGGCGTGTTGGACCTGCACGCCGGCGGCCTTGATCTTGTCGAGCAGCTCGTTGTCGCCCTTCTCGGCCAGCTCGTAGACGTAGGCCTGCGTCTCCTTCGCCGTGTCCTCGAGGATCTTCCTCACGTCGGCCGGCAGCGTGGCCCATTTCTTCGCGCCGACGGTCGCGTAGGCCGGCGTGTAGACGTGGCCGGTGAGGGAGAGGTACTTCTGCACTTCCTGGAACTTGGCGCTGTAGATCTGCGTGAACGGGTTTTCCTGGCCGTCCATGACGCCGGTCTGCAGGGCGGTGAACACCTCCGAGAACTTCATCGGGCTGGGGTTCGCGCCGTAGGCCTGGAACATCTTCACGCGCCACTTGCCCTCGGGCACGCGCAGCTTGATGCCCTTGAGGTCGTCGGGCGTGTTGATCGGGCGCTTGGAGTTGGTGATGTGGCGGTAGCCGTTCTCCCACACGGCGATGACCTTGAGGCCCTTCTTCTCGGCGGCCGGGCTCGATCATCGGCCAGAAGACCTCCTTCTCGATGCGGCCCATGTGCTTCCGGTCCTTCACCAGGTAGGGCATCTCGAAGACGCCGAAGAGGTCGGCCTCCGAGGACATGACGGTGGAGGGCAGGGCGATGTCGACGGTGCCGAGCTTCAGCTTCTGCACCAGTTCCTTGTCGCCGCCGAGCTGGCTGGAGCCGTAGACGACGACCTTGGCCTTGCCGCCCAGCTTGGCGTTGGCGCGCTTCGCGAACTCCTCCGCCGACTGGGCGAAGAGGGAGCCGGGCTCGCCGACGTGGCCGAACTTGATCTCGGTCTGGGCGAAGGCGGGTGGTGGCGAACAGGCACGCGCAAAGCGCGCCCAACAGGGTACGGGGGTTCATGAGCATCCTCCTCGTTATGGCTTTTGGCTCCGGTTTCGCGCGCTCGAGCGACCGGGCTACGCGAAGTCTAGGCACATCGCGGCCGCCGCGTCGATGACCCGCGCCGGACGGCCCGGATACCCCGCCTCCGGCGAGGGCGGGCGCGTCCCCCGGCGTGTCACGGTGTAACGGGCAGCGTTACACGCCGCGAGCGGTCCTTCTGCTCCGTTGACGTAGGTCAAAAGTCGCCCCCGCGCGCGGGCGAGGAAAGTCGCCTTCATGATCGGCAATCCCCCCGTCCGAGGAGGCCCCATGAAACGCACCACCGCTCCACCGCAATCGTCCTCGCCGCCGCCGCGACCGCCGCCTGGGGCCATCCCGGGCACGGGGCCGTGGGCGAAGCCCACCATTTCGTCGACCTGCTGGCCCTCGGGGGAATCGCGGTCGTCCTCGCGGTCGTGTGGGCAGGGCCGCAAGAGCGGAGGAAAAGACCATGAATGACACCTTCTACGACGTGCTCCGCCGCCAGGGCATCTCGCGGCGCAGCTTCCTCAAGTTCTGCAGCCTGACGACCGCCTCGCTGGGGCTCTCGCCGACGGTCGCGCCGCAGATCGCGCACGCGCTCGAGACCAAGCCGCGCACGCCGGTGATCTGGATCGAGGGCCTGGAGTGCACCTGCTGCAGCGAGTCGCTTCATCCGCTCGGCGCACCCGCTCGCCAAGGACGCGGTCCTCTCGCTCCTGTCGCTCGACTACCACATGACGCTCTCGGCCGCGGCCGGCGAGCAGCTGCGCGAGAACGCCCACGAGACGATGAAGAAGTACAAGGGCAACTACATCCTCGCCGTCGAGGGCAACCCGCCCCTGAACGAGGACGGGATGTACTGCATCTACTACGGCAAGCCCTTCGTCGAGGCCCTGAAGGAATACGCCAAGGACGCCAAGGCGGTCATCGCCTGGGGCTCCTGCGCCTCCTGGGGCTGCGTGCAGGCCGCCAAGCCCAACCCCACCAACGCGGTGCCGATCGACAAGGTCATCACCGACAAGCCGATCATCAAGGTGCCGGGCTGCCCGCCCATCGCCGAGGTGATGACGGCCATCGTGACCTACGTCCTCACCTTCGACCGCCTCCCCGAGCTGGACCGCCAGGGACGCCCGAAGATGTTCTACAGCCAGCGGATCCACGACAAGTGCTACCGCCGGCCGCACTTCGACGCCGGCCAGTTCGTCGAGAAGTTCGACGACGAGGGCGCGCGCATGGGCTACTGCCTCTACAAGGTGGGCTGCAAGGGCCCGACGACCTACAACGCCTGCTCGACCACGCGCTGGAACGAGGGCGACCTCCTTCCCGATCCAGTCGGGCCACGGCTGCATCGGCTGCTCCGAGGACGGGTTCTGGGACAAGGGATCGTTCTACGACCGCCTCACCAACATCCCCGCCTTCGGGGTGGAAGCGAACGCCGACAAGGTGGGCCTCGTCGCCGCCGGCGTGGTCGGCGCGGCCGTCGTGGCGCATGCCGCGGTGACCGCCATCAAGAAAGCTTCCGAAAAGAGCCCCTCGAATTAAGGAGATGTGACCATGGCCGTCATCGAGACCCAAGGCTTCAAGCTCGACAACAGCGGCAAGCGCGTTGTCGTCGATCCCATCTGCCGCATCGAAGGGCACCTGCGCATCGAGTGCAACGTCGACCCGAAGGGCAAGATCACCAACGCCGTCTCCACGGGCACGATGTGGCGCGGCCTGGAGGTGATCCTCAAGGGCCGCGACCCGCGCGACGCGTGGGCGTTCACCGAGCGCATCTGCGGCGTCTGCACGGGCGTGCACGCGCTCGCCTCCGTGCGCTCGCGTCGAGGATGCGCTGGGCATCGCGATCCCCGACACGGCGAACATCATCCGCAACCTGATGCACGCGACCCTCTACGCGCAGGACCACCTCGTGCACTTCTACCACCTGCACGCGCTCGACTGGGTGGACGTGGTCTCGGCGCTCAAGGCCGACCCGAAGAAGACTTCCGAGCTCGCGCAGTCGATCTCCAGCTGGCCGAACTCCTCGCCGGGCTACTACCAGCGACCTCGCCACGCGCCTCACGAAGTTCGTGGAGAGCGGGCAGCTCGGCCCCTTCCGCAACGCCTACTGGGGCCACCCCGACTACAAGCTGCCGCCGGAAGCCAACCTCATGGCGGTGGGCCACTACCTCGAGGCGCTGGACTTCCAGAAGGAGATCGTGAAGATCCAGACGATCTTCGGCGGCAAGAACCCGCACCCGAACTGGCTGGTGGGCGGGGTGCCGTGCTCGATCAACGTCGACCGCGCGGGCGCGGTGGGCGCGATCAACATGGAACGCCTCAACATGGTGGGCAAGATCATCGACGACACCATCGCGTTCATCGACAACGTCTACATCCCGGACCTGCTCGCCATCGCCTCGTTCTACAAGCACTGGGGCGCCATCGGCGGCGGGCTCGCGAGCACGAACGTCATGTCCTACGGGGAGTTCCCGGACATCGCCAACGACCAGTCGAACAAGTCGCTGCTGATGCCGCGCGGCGCGATCCTGGGCGGCGACCTCACGAAGATCCTCGGCGTGGACCTCAAGGACCCGACGCAGATCCAGGAGTTCGTCACGCACTCCTGGTTCAAGTACGCCGACGAGACCAAGGGCCTGCACCCCTGGGACGGCGTCACCGAGCCCAACTTCGTGCTCGGCAAGGGCACTCAAGGGCACCAAGACCAACATCGAGCAGATCGACGAGTGCGCCAAGTACTCGTGGGTGAAGGCGCCGCGCTACAAGGGCCAGCCGGTGGAAGTGGGCCCGCTCGCGCGCTACATCATCGGCTACGCCATCGAACAACCCCGAGTTCAAGGAACCCGTGGACATGGTGCTCAAGAAGCTCGACGTGCCCATCCAGGCGCTCTTCTCGACGCTCGGCCGCACCGCGGCGCGCGGCCTCGAGGGCTCGTGGGCGGCGCACAAGATGAAGTACTTCTTCGACAAGCTCATGGCCAACATCAAGGCCGGCAAGCTCGACACCGCGAACGTCGACAAGTGGGAACCCGCCACCTGGCCGAAGGAGGCCAAGGGCGCGGGCTTCTGCGAGGCGCCGCGCGGGGCGCTCGGGCACTGGATCAAGATCAAGGACACCAAGATCGACAACTACCAGTGCATCGTGCCGACCACGTGGAACGGCGGCCCCCGCGACGCGCAGAACCAGATCGGCGCGTTCGAGGCGAGCCTCATGAACACGGTGATGGCCAAGCCCGAGCACCCGCTCGAGATCCTGCGCACCATCCACAGCTTCGACCCGTGCCTCGCCTGCGCGAGCCACGTGATCGCGCCCGACGGCCAGGAACTCGCCCGCGTGCAGGTCCGCTGACCAGACCGGAGATCGCCATGTCGACGACGTCGCTGGACGGCCGGGACCTCAAGTTCCCCGCCTACGTGTGGCAGGCCCCGGTGCGCATCTGGCACTGGGTCATGGCCCTCGCGATGGTGGTGCTGTGGGTGCACCGGGTACTTCATCGGGGCGCCGCTGCCCTCGGTCCCGGGGGAGGCGAGCGAGAACTACCTCATGGGCTACATCCGGTTCGCGCACTTCGCGGCCGGCTACGTCTTCGCGATCGCGTTCCTGGGCCGCGTCTACTGGGCCATCGTGGGCAACAAGCACGCGCGCGAGATCTTCCTCGTGCCGCTCTTCATGCTCCAGCCCTCCTGGTGGCGTGTCGTTCTTCCGGGTGCTGGGGCACTACCTCTTCATCCGGCCGAAGAACGACTGGCACTACGGGCACAACCAGCTCGCCATGGCGGCGATGTTCGGGATGTACGTGCTGGGCACGGTCTTCATGATCCTCACCGGCTTCGCGCTCTACGGCGAGGGCCTGGGCATGGAGAGCTGGGCCTTCCGGTTCTTCTCGAGCTGGGTCCTGCCGCTCTTCGGCTACAGCCAGGCCGTGCACACCTGGCACCACCTGTGCGCGTGGTACCTCTTCTGGTTCACGATCGTGCACCTGTACTTCGTGATCCGCGAGGACGTCGTCTCCGGCCTCACCGTCGTGTCGAGCATGATCGGCGGCTGGCGCGACCGCAAGAATTGAGCGGACAAGGGAAGGCGCAGTGCTGGCCGCAATCCGGAGGGGAGGGAGCATGACCGCGGAACGGCTGCTCGGGCGTCCCCGCCTCAAGGAGGCGGGGCGCCCGCGATCCCGGCGCGAGCCGGTCCACCCGGGGTATTTCCTCGACACGCGCTATCTCAAGCCGCTGAAGCTCACGCAGCTGGCGCTGGCCGACGCGCTGGGCATCTCCCGGCGGCGCGTGAACGAGCTGATCCGCGGAAAGCGCGGCGTCACCCCGGACACGGCGGTGCGCCTCGCGGCCTACTTCCGGACGGAACCGGAGTTCTGGATGCAGCTGCAGATGGCCTGGGACGTCCACCAGGCCATGAAGACGCTCAGGAGCCGCTGAAGAGCGTCGAGATCTTACTTGAGTCATGGCGCTCGGGTAATCGGCCGGAAGACGAGGCCCGGGTCCCGTCGCGAGATGCGACGGGACCTCTTTTTTGTGACCGCTTGCCGTTACTTGACCCTGGTCAACTGCCGCCGCGCCAGCCGCGCCAAGATGCCCTCGTTGTAACCCGTCGCGTTACAGGAGGGGCATCGAGGGCATGGACACGCTGGTCCTGGGAATCGGCAACCTGCTCTGGGCGGACGAGGGCTTCGGCGTGCGCGCGGTCGAGCGCGCTCAACGAGGGCTGGCGCTTCCCCGAGTCCGTCACGCTCATGGACGGCGGCACGCAGGGCCTCTACCTCCTGCCGCACATCCAGTCCGCCCGCCAGATCCTCGTGTTCGACGCCATCGACTACGGCCTCGAGCCGGGCACCCTCCAGGTCATCCGCGACGACGACATCCCGTCCTACCTCGGCGTGGGCAAGATGAGCCTGCACCAGTCCAGCTTCCAGGAAGTGCTCGAGCTCGCGCGCTTCTCCGGCAGGTCGCCCGAGCGCGCGGTGCTCGTCGGCGTGCAGCCGAAGGTGCTCAAGGACTTCGGCGGCGGCCTCACGGACGTCGTGCGCGCGAAGCTGCCCGAGGCGCTCGCGATCGGGCTCGCAGGCGCTGGCCGACTGGGGCGTGGAGGCCACGCCGCGCGCGCCCGGCGAGGCGGTGCCGCTCTTCGACCCGAGCCTCGACGTCGACCGCTACGAGGGCGAGCGCCCGAGCGCGGACGAGGCGTGCCGCGTCGGCGACGCGCGCTTCCTCGCCATCCGCGCCGCCCGGGAGCGCTGAGCCATGTGCGTCGGCGTCCCCATGCAGGTCGTGGAATCCCGCGGCGAACGCGCGGCGTTGTGCGACGGCCGCGAAGGCCGCGTCCTCGTCGACCTGGCGCTCGTGGGACCGCAGCCGCCGGGCACCTGGCTCCTCACGTTCCTGGGCGCCGCCCGCGAGGTGATGACGCCGGAGGCGGCCGCGCGGACCGGCGCCGCGCTCGACGCGCTGGCTGCCGTGCTGGCGGGCGACACCTCCACCATCGACGACGCCTTCGCCGACCTCGTGTCGCGCGAGCCGCAGCTTCCCGAACACCTGCGCCCCAAGGAGACCGAACCATGATCGTCACCGTGCCCCCGCGGGAGCCCCCGCTCGTCACCCGCCTGGTGGAGAGCCTCGGCGCGACGCGCCTCGACGAGGAGCAGCTTCGACGCCTTCGCCAACGCGCCCGGCGAGGCGGCGCTCTTCTTCACCGAGGACCCGGTGCGCTTCCGCGAAGTGCTCGACGTCGCGGTGATCGTGCCGGAGCTCGCGGCCGCCGCCTCGCGCCGCTTCCGCATCGGCGTGCTGCCGCCGCCGCTCGCCAACGCGAAGGCGTCCACCTACGGCGTGCGCCGCTGGCCCGCGCTCGTCTTCCTGCGCGAAGGCCGCTGGCTCGGCAACGTCGAGGGCCTGCGCGACTGGAGCGAGTACCTCGCCGCCGTGAACGAACTGGTGGAGGGCGAGACCCGCCCGCTGCCCGCCCGCGTGATTCCCGTCGCCGCCGCCGGCGCCCCGTCCTGCGCCTGATCCCGAAGGAGCCGCTCCATGAGAGATTTCCCCATCCCCGTCGTGACGCACGGCGCCGATCCCCGGCCGGCCGCAGGACCTCGAGCTCGACTACCTGCCGATGCCGGGCGCGGAGCCGCTGCGCACCCCGATCCCGCCGGAGGACGCGGCGCCCGCCGACCTCGCGGCCGCGGCCGCCGTCGTCGAGCAGCTCCTCGAATCGATGGGCCGCCACCGCCCGGGCGAGCCCTGCGCGCCGCGCTTCTCGCTCAAGGCGATGAGCCCCGGGGCGCTGTACGCGCTCAACGACTCGCTGGGGCAGGGCGAGGTGAGCGCGATCGTGAACGGCGCCAACGGCACGGCCCCGTGGCTCGTGCAGGAGACGGCCTTCGCCGGCGTGTGGCGCGTCCGGCGCGAGGACGCGCAGGGCCTGCGGGACGACATCCTCGAGGCCGGCGACATGCCCGCCGTGCTGAAGGACGCGGCCGCGCAGCGTTCCCGGCGCGCGCCTCGATCCGGCGCGCCTTCCCGCGGGCGTCATGAACGCCCCGGCGATCGTGGAGGAGCTTCGCCACCACGCGCAGCGCCACAAGCCCGGCAACTCGGCGCGCGTGGTCAACCTGTCCCTGCTGCCGCTGGCGCCCGCGGACCACGAGGGCCTCGACGCGATGCTGGGCGAGGGCCCGGTGGCCATCCTCTCGCGCGGCTTCGGCAACTGCCGCATCAAGGCCACGAACGCGCGCGGCATCTGGCGCGTGCGCTACTTCAACTCCATGAACACGATGATCCTCGACACCATCGAGATCGTGGACTTTCCCGAGGCGGCCCGCGCGGGAGGCGAGGATTACGACGACAGCATCGAGCGCCTCGTCGAGTTGCTGCGCTGGCTGCGCGAAGGCTAGCGGCCGTGGAAGGCGGCCCGGCGACTTCCCGCGTGGGCCGGCGCGAATGCCGGATCTGCTGGTACGTCTACGACCCGCGCGCAGGGCGATCCCGTCTGGCAGGTCGATCCCGGCACGCCCTTCGAGGAACTCCCGGCGCACTGGAGCTGCCCCAACTGCGCGGCCGAGCAGTCGATGTTCCTCCTCCTCGACGATGACTGACGCCCGCAGCGCGAATCCCGCGCCCCGCCTGGAAGCCGCCTTCACGCGCATCTGGAAGACGCGCATGGAGGGGCTGCCGTTCCTCAACGCGAACCTGCGCGTCGAGGCCGTGGGATTCCGCCCGTGGGAAGGGCAGTGGCTGGGCGCGCTGGTCACGCCGTGGTTCGTGAACCTCGTGCTGCTGCCGGGCGAGGGCGAGTGGACAGTCGCTTGCGCAAGGCGGCGAGCGCATCGTCGCCCTGCCCGCGGGGGGCTTCCGCTTCGTCGTCGGGCCACGACGAGGAGATCGGCGAATACCACGCGTGCTCGCTCTTCTCGCCGGCGCAGGAGTTCGCGGACCACGACACCGCGCGGGCCGTGGCGGCCGCCTCGCTCGAGGCGCTCTTCGACCCGGCCAACGACGAGAAGCCGGCGCGCGCGGCCGAGGCGCCGCCGCCGTCGCCGCGTCTCCAAGCGCGATTTCCTGCGCGGCAGGTTCTCGGGAGCGCCCCATGTCGATCGAGGGTGAGCTCGTGGTGCGCGTGTCGACCGCCGGGGGTCGCGTGAGCCGGGCATCCGCCCGCGCCGAGCGGCCGCGCGTGGCCGGCCGCGCTCTTCGCGGGACGGCCGGCCGACGAGGCCCCGTCGCTGGCCGGGGCGCTCTTCGCGATCTGCGGCCGCTCGCAGGCCATCGGCTCGCGCAGCGGCCGTCGAGGCGGCGCGTGGCGTGCGCACCCGCGGGCGATCTCCAGGCCGCGCGCGACGCGCGCATCGCCGCGGAGACCGTCGCAGGAACACGCCTGGCGCCTCCTCGTCGACTGGCCGAAGCTGGCCGGGCGCGCCGCCCGATGTCGAGGCACTCGCGCGCGGGCGCAAGGCGCTGGCGCCGCTGCTCGATGCCGGCGAGGACACGCTTCGACGTTCGCGCGCGGGACGAGGCCATGGCGTGGGCGCGCGAAGCGATCTTCGGCCGCCCGCCGGCCGGATTCCTCGCCATCGACTCGATCGACGCGCTGCAGCCGTGGATCGCGGAGGCGGGCACCCGCGTCGCATCGCTCGTCGGCGGACCTGCTGGCGACGCAACCCGTCGCTGGGCGCGAGCGACATCGACCTGCTCCCCTACGGCGACGACCGCTGGGTGGCCATGGCGCTCGCGCCGGCCGTCGACGAGGACGATCGCTTCGACGAGGCGCCGCACTGGCGCGGCGGGGCCCGGGAGACGGGCGCGCTCGCGCGCATGGCGGGGCATCCGCTGGTGGCCGACGCCATCGCCCGCTGGGGGCGCGGCGTGGGCGCGCGGGTCGTCGCGAGGCTCGTGGACCTGGCCGCGGCGCTGGAAGCCGCCGGCGGCCGCCATGGCGCGATCCGGCTGGGCGAGGCCTCCGCCATCGCGTGGGTGGAGACGGCGCGCGGCTTGCTGGTGCACCGCGTGACGCTCGAGGGCGAGCGCATCGCGGGCTATCGCATCGTCGCGCCCACGGAGTGGAATTTCCACCCGGACGGCGCCTTCGCGCGCGGGGCGATGGCGATCCCGGCGGGCGACGCGGCGCAGCTCGAGAGCGACGTGCGCTGGCTCGTCGCCTCCCTCGACCCCTGCGTCGGCGTGCGCTACGAGGCGGGCCATGCATGAGATGTCGATCGCCGAGAGCGTGCTCGGCATCGTCGAGGACACCGCGCGCCGGGAGGGCTTCGGGCGCGTGCAGGGAAGTGCGCCTCGAGATCGGGCGGCTCGCGGCCGTGGAAGTGGAGGCGCTGCGCTTCTGCTTCGACGTCGTGGTGCGCGGCAGCCTCGCCGAAGGCGCCGCGCTCGCCATCGACGAGGTGCCGGGCACGGCGTGGTGCTTCGACTGCTCGGAGACGGTGTCCGTCGATGCGCGCGGCGACGCGCTGCCCGCGCTGCGGCGGCGGGCGCCTGCAGGTGAACGGCGGAACCGAAATGCGGGTGAAGGACCTGGTGGGCGTTTCCTGACGGGGTCAGGTTACTTTGCACGAAAACTGTGCAAAGTAACCTGACCCCGTTAGCCTAGGAAGCACGGCGACGAAGGAGACGACGATGTGCACGACCTGCGGTTGCGGAACGGACGAAGTGAAGATCGACGGCCAGGCCCATGCGCACGGCCACGACCATGCCCACGGCCACGGGCCGGCTCGCATCAGCCATGCCGCCGGCGTGCCCGCGGATGCGCGCGGTGGCCGTCGAGCGCGACATCCTCGCGAAGAACGACCGCGAGGCCAACGCCAACCGCCGCCGCTTCACCGCGGACGGGCATCCTCGCGCTCAACCTCGTCTCCAGCCCCGGCTCCGGCAAGACGACGCTGCTCGTCGAGACCATCAAGCGGCTTTCGGGCGACATCCCGATCGCGGTGATCGAGGGCGACCAGCAGACCTCCAACGACGCCGACCGGATCCGCGCCACGGGTGCGAAGGCCGTGCAGGTGAACACCGGCAAGGGCTGCCACCTCGACGCGCACATGGTCGGGCACGCGCTGGAGCACCTCGAGCCGGCGCCGGGACTCGGTGCGTCATGATCGAGAACGTCGGCAACCTCGTCTGCCCCGCCGCCTTCGACCTCGGCGAGGCGCACAAGGTGGTGGTGCTCTCGGTGACCGAGGGCGAGGACAAGCCCCTCAAGTACCCGGACATGTTCGCGGCCGCGGACCTCATGCTCCTCAACAAGTGCGACCTGCTGCCGCACCTCGACTTCGACGCCGACCTCTGCGAGGCCAATGCGCGCCGCGTGAATCCGGCGATCCAGGTGCTGCGCGTCTCCGCCACGAAGGGCGAGGGCATCGAGCGGTGGCTCGCGTGGCTGCAGGGCGCGGCCCGGGAATCGCGCGCGCGCCGCATCCGCGGCGCTGCCGTCGAGGGCTGCGGCGGCGCCGGCGCCTGCACCTGCGGCGCGGGCCCGCAGGCCTGAGGAGCGCCGAAACGCCATGGACGACGTCGTCCTCCTTCCGCCGACCGAGCGCCGCCGCGTGCGCGTGCGCGGCACGGTGCAGGGCGTGGGCTTCCGGCCCTTCGTCTGGCGGCTGGCGAGCGAGCTGGCCCTCGACGGCTGGGTGCTCAACGACGCGGAAGGCGTGCTCGCGGAAGTGCAGGGAGAACCGCGCGCGCTGGACGAGTTCCTGCGCCGCCTGCAATGCGAAGCGCCGCCGCTCGCGCGGGTGAGCGCCGTCGAGCAGGAGGCGCGGCCGGTGGAACGCGGCGAAGGGCTTCGCCATCGCCGCGAGCCAGGGCGGCCGGGCCACGACGCCGGTGACGCCCGACGCGGCCACCTGCCCCGACTGCCTCGCGGAGCTCTTCGCGCCGGGCGACCGCCGCTTCCGCTATCCGTTCATCAACTGCACGCACTGCGGCCCGCGCTTCACCATCACGCGGGGCGTCCCCTACGACCGGCCGCTCACGACGATGGCGCCCTTCGCGATGTGCCCGGCGTGCGAGCGCGAGTACCACGACCCCGCCGACCGCCGCTTCCACGCGCAGCCCGACGCCTGCCCCGTGTGCGGGCCGCGCGATCGCCCTCCTGGGCGAGGACGGCACGCGGCGCAAGGTGGACGACGTGATCGCCGCGGCCCTCGAGAAGATCCGCGCCGGCAAGGTGGTCGCGGTGAAGGGCCTCGGCGGCTTCCACCTCGTCTGCGACGCGCGCAACGTGCGCGCCGTCGCGCGGCTGCGCGCCTCCAAGCTTCGCGACGAGAAGCCCTTCGCGGTGATGGCGGCGAACGTCGCCTCGCCTGCCTCCCTTCGCGCGCGTGGACGAGGCCTCGCGGCGGCTGCTCGAATCGCGCGAGCGGCCCATCGTCCTCCTCGAGAAGCGTCCGGGCTGCGACGAGGCGCTCGCCGGCATCGCCAACGGCGTCTCGACGCTGGGCGCGATGCTGCCGTACACGCCGCTGCAGTGGCTCCTCTTCCTCGAGGCGAGCGGCGCGCGCGGCGGGACGGCCTGGCTCGACGAGGCCGCAGGAGCTCGTGCTCGTCATGACGAGCGCCAACCCGTGCGGCGAGCCGCTCGTGGTCGGCAACGACGAGGCGGTGCGGCGGCTCGCCGGCATCGCGGATGCCTACGTGGTGCACGACCGCGACATCGCCGCCCGCTGCGACGACAGCGTGGTCCGCGCCACGCCCGGCGGGCCCGCCTTCGTGCGGCGCGCCCGCGGCTACACGCCGCGCGCCATCCGCCTGCCGCGTTCCGGCCCGCCGGTCCTCGCCACGGGCGCCTGGCTCAAGAACACCGTCTGCGTGACGCGCGGCGACGAGGCGTTCCTGTCGCCGCACATCGGCGACCTCGACAACGCGCCGACCTGCGAGGCGCTGGACGAGGCGGTGGAGCACCTCCTCGCCATCCTGGAGGTGGAGCCGCGGGCCTGCGCCCACGACCTGCATCCCGATTTCTACTCCAGCCGCTTCGCGGCCGGGTTCGCGGCGAAGCGCGGCATTCCCGCGCTCGCCGTCCAGCACCACCATGCCCACATCGCGGCGGTCTGCGCGGAGCACGGCCACGCCGCGCCGGCGATCGGCCTGGCGCTCGACGGCGTCGGGCTGGGCACCGACGGCTCGGCCTGGGGCGGCGAGCTGCTGCGCGTCGACGGCGCGGGCTTCGAGCGGCTGGGCCACCTGGGCGAGCTGCGGCTCCCCGGCGGGGACCGCGCGGCGCGGGAGCCCTGGCGCGTGGCGGCGTCCGTGCTGCACGCGCTCGGACGCGGCGCCGAGATCCCGACCCGCTTCGCGCGGCCGGGCGCGCCCGTCGTGGCGCGAGATGCTCGACCACGGCACGAATTCGCCGCCGACCACGTCCGCCGGCCGCTGGTTCGACGCGGCGGCGGCCCTCCTGGGCGTGCGCGAGGTGACGGCCTTCGAGGGCCAGGCCGCGATGCAGCTCGAGGCGCTGGCCGCCGGCCTCGGCCCGGTCGAGGCCGACCGCTCGCTGTGGCGGATCGCCGCGGACGGCACGCTCGACCTCCTGCCGCTCGCTCGAGCGCCTCGCGGGCACGCGGGACGCGGCCTTCGGCGCGTCGCTCTTCCACGCGACCCTCGTCGAGGCCCTGTGCGAATGGGTGCTCGTCGCCGCCGCGCGGCACGGGCTCGCCACGGTGGCGCTGGGCGGCGGGTGCTTCGTGAACGCGATCCTCTCGACGGGCCTGCGGCGCGGCCTCGCGGCCGGCGGGCTCGCGGTGCTGGAGGCCCGGCAGGCGCCGGCCAACGACGGCGGCATCGCGCTGGGGCAGGCGTGGGTCGCCCTGCAGGGCGCGACCGCGCAACGGACGGGCAACCCGGGGGACTGACGGCGATGTGTCTTGCGATTCCGGCGAAGGTGGTGGAGCTGCGCGACGGCGACCAGGCGGTGATCGACCTGGGCGGCGTGCGCAAGGAGATCTCGCTCGCCCTGGTGGACGACGTCTGGCCCGGCGACTACGTGATCGTGCACGTGGGCTATGCCCTGCAGAAGCTCGACCCCGCGGAGGCCGAGCGCACGCTGGAGCTCTTCGCCGGCCTGGCCGCCTCGGAAGGGGCCGCGTGAAGTACGTCGACGAATTCCGCGACGGCGCGCTCGCCCGGACGATCGCGGCGCGCATCGCGGCGCTGGCGAGCCCGAGCGCACCTACCACTTCATGGAGTTCTGCGGCGGGCACACCCACGCCATCTCGCGCTACGGCGTGAAGGACCTGCTGCCCCCCAACGTCGTGATGGTGCACGGGCCGGGCTGCCCGGTGTGCGTCCTGCCCATCGGGCGCATCGACATGGCCATCGACCTGGTGCTCCCCTCACCCGCCGACCGATAGGCCAGTCACCCTCTGCACCTACGCCGACATCATGCGCGTGCCGGCCTCCAACGGCCTGTCGCTCATGAAGGCCAAGGCGAAGGGCGCGGACATCCGCATGGTCTACTCCGCCTCCGACGCGCTGCGCATCGCGCGCGAGGAGCCGGGGCGCGAGGTGGTCTTCTTCGCGATCGGCTTCGAGACCACCACCCCGCCGACCGCGCTGGTGATCCGCGAGGCCGCGGCGCTGGGGCTCAGGAACTTCAGCGTCTTCTGCAACCACGTGCTCACGCCCTCGGCCATCGCCCACATCCTCGAGTCCCCGGAAGTGCGCGACCTGGGCACCGTGGTGATCGACGGCTTCGTGGGGCCGGCGCACGTCTCGACCATCATCGGCAGCCAGCCCTACGACTACTTCGCGGAGGAATACCGCAAGCCCGTGGTCATCGCCGGCTTCGAGCCGCTGGACGTGCTGCAGGCCATCGAGATGCTGGTGCGCCAGGTGAACGAGGGCCGCGCCGAGGTGGAGAACGAGTTCTCGCGGGCGGTGACGCCGGACGGCAACGCCAAGGCGAAGGCGCTCGTGGCGGAGGTCTTCGAGCTGCGCCGCGCCTTCGAGTGGCGCGGCCTCGGCAAGGTGCCCTACAGCGCGCTGCAGGCTCAAGGAGGCGTGGGCCGCAGTTCGACGCCGAGCGGCGCTTCGCGATGACGGAGCGGAGCGTGGCGGACAACAAGGCCTGCGAGTGCGGGGCGATCCTGCGCGGCGTGAAGAAGCCCACCGACTGCAAGGTCTTCGGCACCGTGTGCACGCCGGAGTCGCCCATCGGCTCGTGCATGGTGTCCTCCGAAGGCGCGTGCGCGGCCCACTACACCTACGGCCGCTACCGGAGCGCGCATGAGCCGGGCCGGGGAGCGAGCCGCTAACCGATGAACACCATCCGGAAGGACTACGTCCGCCCCATCGACTTCAAGCGCGGCCTCGTGGACATGAGCCACGGCAGCGGCGGGCGGGCGATGGCGCAGCTCATCGACGAGCTCTTCCTCGCGGCCTTCGACAACGCGTGGCTGCGCGAGATGAACGACCAGGCGCGCCTGCCCATGCCGGCGGGCCGCCTCGTCGTGGCCACCGACAGCCACGTGGTCTCGCCGCTCTTCTTCCCCGGCGGCGACATCGGCAGCCTCTCGGTGCACGGGACGGTGAACGACGTGGCGATGGCGGGCGCGAAGCCGCTCTACCTCACCGCCGGGCTTCATCCTCGAGGAAGGCTTCCCGCTCGCGGACCTGAAGCGCATCGTGCGAGTCCATGGCGCTCGCGGCGGTCGAGGCGGGGGTTCCCATCGTCACCGGCGACACCAAGGTGGTGGAGAAGGGCAAGGGCGACGGCGTCTTCATCAACACCACGGGCGTCGGCGTGGTCGCCGAGGGCATCGAGATCTCGGGCGACCGGGCGCGGCCCGGCGACGCGATCATCGTCTCCGGCACGATGGGCGACCACGGCGTGGCCATCATGTCGCTGCGCGAGAACCTCACCTTCGAGACGACGATCCAGTCCGACACGGCGGCGCTGCACACGCTGGTGGCGGCGATGGTCGAGGCGGTGCCCGCGATCCACTGCCTGCGCGATCCCACGCGCGGCGGCCTCGCGACGACGCTGAACGAGATCGCGCGCCAGTCGGGCTGCGGCATGCGCCTGGAGGAATCCGCCATTCCCGTCCGGGCCGAAGTGGCCGCCGCCTGCGAGTTCCTGGGCCTGGACCCGCTCTACGTCGCCAACGAGGGCAAGCTCGTCGCCATCTGCGCCCGCGCGGACGCCGACGCGCTCCTCGCCGCGATGCACGCCCATCCGCTGGGTCGCGAGGCGGCGATCGTCGGCGAGGTCGTCGAGGACGCGCACCACTTCGTCCAGATGCGCACCGGCTTCGGCGGCAGCCGCATGGTCGACTGGCTGGCGGGAGAGCAATTGCCCCGCATCTGCTGACCCCATGAAGATCCTGTTCCTCACGCACGCCTTCAACGGCCTGGCGCAGCGGCTCTACCTCGAGCTCGCCGCGCGCGGCCACGAGGTGGCGATCGAGTTCGACGTGAACGACGAGGTCACGCGCGAGGCCGTGGCGCTCGCGAAGCCCGACCTCGTCATCGCCCCGTTCCTCAAGCGCGCGATCCCCGAGGCGGTGTGGTCGCGCGTGCCGTGCTTCGTGGTGCATCCCGGGCATGCCCGGCGACCGCGGCCCGTCGGCGCTCGACTGGGCCATCCTCGAGGACGAGCCCGACTGGGGCGTGACGGTGATGCAGGCCGAGGCCGAGATGGACGCGGGCCCCGTCTGGGCGTCGCAGTGCTTCACGATGCGGCCCGCGCCGAAGTCGAGCCTGTACCGGCGGGAGGTGACCGAAGCGGCCACGGGGGCGGTCCTCGCGGCCGTGGAGAAATTCGCGCGCGGGGAGACAGCCCGTCCGGGTGGAGGACCTGGGCGCGGCGTTGCTCGGGCGGCGCGCGGCCGGCCATGCGCCAGGCGGACCGCGCCATCGACTGGGCGAAGGACGACACGTTCACCGTGCTCCGCAAGATCCACAGCGCCGACGGCTACCCCGGCGTCCGCGACGAGATCCTGCGGGCGCGCCGTCCACCTCTTCGGCGCGCACGCGGAGGGCACGCTTCGCGGCGCCCGTGCCGGGCGCGAGTCATCGCGACGCGGCACGGCGCGATCCTGCGGGCCACGCGCAACGGCGCCGTCTGGATCACGCACCTGAAGGCGGTGCCGAGCGGCGACGAGCCCACGCTCAAGCTCCCGGCGACGCGAGGTGCTGGGCGACGCGCTCGCCGGCCTGCCCGACCTGCGCCTATCGCCGTCGACGCCCCGGAGGCCGGGCCGACGTGGCGCGACATCCGCTACGAGGAACACGGCGACGTGGGCGTGCTGCACTTCGCCTTCCACAACGGCGCCATGTCGACCTCGCAATGCCGGCGGCTGCTGGCGGCGATCCGGCACGCGAAGTCGCGGCCGTCCAAGGTGCTCCTGCTCGCGGGCGGCCCGGACTTCTGGTCCAACGGCATCCACCTCAACGCGATCGAGGCGACCGGGCGGCCGGCCGACGCGTCGTGGGAGAACATCAACGCCATCGACGACGTGGCGCGCGAGATCGTCACGACGACCGACCGCCTCACGATCTCGACGCTCTGCGGCAACGCGGGCGCGGGGGGCGTCTTCCTGGCGCTGGCCGCCGACCGGGTCTGGATGCACAACGGCGTCATCCTCAACCCCCACTACAAGGGGATGGGCAACCTCTACGGCTCGGAGTACTGGACCTACCTGCTGCCCCGGCGCGTGGGCGAGGCGAAGGCGCCGCGAGATCACCCAGCGGCGCCTGCCGATGGGGGCGAAGGAGGCGGTCGACACTGGGCTCGCCGACGCCCATTTCGGGCACAACGCCGGGGAATTCCTGCGGGCCGCGATCCGGCGCGCCCAGGCGATGGCGGCCGACCGGTCATGGGCCGCGCTGCTGGCCGCCAAGCGCGAGCAGCGCCGGAGGGACGAGGCCGCGAAGCCCCTGGAGCGCTACCGGGAGGAGGAACTCGCGCGCATGAAGCTCAACTTCTACGGCTTCGACCCGAGCTACCACGTGGCGCGCTACCACTTCGTCTACAAGCTGCCGAAGGCGAGGACGCCGTACTACCTGGCGCGGCACCGCGCCTAGGGCTTTGTGCCCGACCCCGATGCCTCTCGCGCGGACGGGAGCGATGACATCATTCGCCGGAGAAGGCCGCCTCAAGCTTCAGGCGGGATCGTATCGGCATTGTGTCCGCGGATCGGACACGTTCGTGGACGGCGATGTGCAGAAAGAGAGCCGCTGGCGCAGAGCGGCAAGCTCAGTGGTAGCTGATTTTCGCCTGGCTATCGAGTGCCGTGAGCTTCACGTCCAGGATCAGCCGTCTTTCGCCGATCTCGAGTGGCATGGTCAGCGACACCCAGTTGCCGACGCCCTTGTCCGTAAGCTGCGGCTCGTTGTCGAGCCAATGCACGTTGAACATCATCGTGTCGGAAAAAGCTGCCGCAGGTCGAGATAGGCCATTAGCCGCGCCTCCTTGCCTGGCTCGAGGCAGAAAGACGGCGGTCCGAAGTACTGCCGCTGCCGTGGATCTGTCGTGCCTAGCAAGCTCCATGTCTCGCGGTATACAGCCCACGTGTACGTCCTGAGGGCGATCGGCTCGGGATGAAAGTTGGAACGAATCTTCGCCTGGTCGAAGCGCATGCAGAAGCTGCTCTCGGATCGATTGGCGATCGAGCCGCCCAAGCCGTGTGATCCTGCGCCAAAGGTCCACTCGAAATCCCTATTGCGATACTGCACCGCGCTATAGGCCGGGCGTCCAGGCACCGTAACCACCACGCCGGTCTCCTCGACCTTTCCGCCGAGATCGCGTATCGCCACCTCGGGATCGACCAAGAAACTGACGCCCACGGTCCCGCTACCTGAGCAAGCCGAAAGGATGGCAGCGGCGACCCACAAGGCCGGCCCCCCTGTTCCGTCGAGTCTTCCGGTCTTCACGGCCAATTGACCAACGTATCAAACACTCCATAAGTCCATGCCGTGAACCACTCGGCGACCCAATCTAGAAATCCCCCGAACCAGCTTATCGCGGCATCGAACAAATCACCACAGCCTGGGCAATATCCGCCCGGAGGTTCGGAGCCGGAGAAGAAGTAGCAATCGGCATCGGACCACATGCATACGCACAAGTCATGTGCCCAGCATTGCGGTGTGTAAATGTTGCCCAGCCACACCTGACCGTCGCAGTCACGGCCGCATCGACCGAAGCAACCACCGGGTTCGTCGCATATGCCGTTACCGTTCTTCAGATTCGGTGTGATGCGGGGAAAAGGGCCTGCTGCGGCGGCACCCCCGGCGCATTGTCCCGTAGCGCTCTTGGCCTTCGGCGACTTCGATTTTGAGACCACGTCGAAGAGGCCGTTCTTGTGAACGATGAATCGCTTGCCGCTGAAGGCGCAGGTGCGGCCATGGCAATCATTGCGCAGCGCATTCGCGTGCGCTGGCCCCAGGATGGCATCCGCCTGGGTGAAGCCGCCGTACTTCGTCGTGGCGATCTGCAACGCGGTAACGAGTACCCCGAACGGCGCCTGCAACGCCCCGAGATTGGGATCCGTTTCGAGGGTCTCCAGCATCGCGTAGAGCACGGGCACCGCCTCGAAGAATGCCTGGCCCGACTCGCTGTCGATGAACTCGTTGACTGCGTCCGCGCGAGGTGCCGGTGTGCGAGTCCGGGCGTCCTTGAGGTACTGCATCACATCGACGCCGGCGAACTGCATGTGAGCGGACGCATTGCCGGAGGCCGGGTCGCCCGGCTTCCTGGGACCCAGGAAGGATTGTGGACGGCCGGTCTGAGGATTCACGTGGGACGCCGAAAATGCCACGCGGCCGTTCGGAAGCCAGATGGCATGGAACAGAATTCGCTTCCCGTTCGCTGCTTGGTAACCCGCCATGAGGCCTTGCGTGGCGTTGTAGTAGCCGATCACCAGCATCGGCTTGCCTCCAGGTGCTGGCGGTTCGAGGATCCACCCCGGAGAAAGAGCCGGGTCCAGCATTGTCGTGCTCTTCTCGCACGAGGCATCCTGGCCGCTCGATTTCGCGGCGTCGACCGAGTGCTGTCCAAACGAGGGATGTTCCGAGGTCGATGCGGGCTGTGCTGTTGCTTGTCCTGCCACGATCAGGGTGAACGTGACGCATGCTGCCATCGCGCTTGAAGCCAAGGTCCGGGCGATGCCTGTTGCGTACATGGGGCCTCCCGTTCAGGGTGGGTCAGCAAGAAATTACACTGCCAGGCATGCATATGTTTATAAAATGATCGTTAGTATTGACTAAAATCAAATGGTGAGTATTTGCCCGCCGCGTCGGCTGCACAGGCGAGGCGCCGGCGAAGTACTGCGCCTTGAGCCTCAAGAACGGTGCCCGACGGGGGGCGCTGCCGCAGAGCGGCGAACTCAGTGGTAGCTGATCCTCGCGTGGCTCTCGACCGGCGTGAGCTTCACGTCGAAGACCTGGCGCTTTTCCCCCACCTCGACCGGTACGGTGAGTGCCACCCAGTTGCCGAGTCCCTTGTCGGTGAGCTGCGGCTCGTTGCCGGCCCACTGCACGTTGAACATCTTCTGCGTCGGGAAGAGCGGCCGCAGGTCCGGCGCGAAACCGACTCGCGCCTGCTTGCCGGGGTCGAGGCAGAAGGTCGGCGGGCCGAAGTACTCCGGTTTCCGCGGGTCGCTCGAGCCGAGCCGGCTCCACTGCTCGCGAAACACGGTCCACGACGTGATCCGGAGGGGAATCGGCTCGGGATGGAAGTTCGAGCGGATCAGGGCCTCGTCGAAGCGCATGCAGATGGTGGCCGCCGACATGTTGGCCACCCAGCCGCCCAGTCCTCCCCCTCCCGCGCCGAGGGACCATTCGAAATCCTGCCCGCGATACTGCATCGCGTGCGCGGCTGGACCCCTCGGGACCGCGACCGCCGCGCCGGCCTGGCCGGCCCTTCCGTCGGCATCGCGAATGGCCACTTCGGAATCGAGCACGAAACCGACGACGACGGTCCCGCCGCCGAAGCAGCCCGCAAGGAGGGCAGAGGCAGCCCACAGGACAGGCCACCCGCTGATGGGATCAAGTCTTCCGGTGACCACGGCCCGTTGCTCCCGTGTCCATGACTTCACGGGCTTATCGCCGCATTGAGCTGGAATGGAAGCAGGCCCCCAAAAGAAAACCGGCAGGTACCTTGCGGCACTGCCGGCCGAAGTCGCCGTACCTGGGGGAACGGCGGGGAAGCCCTTGCGCGGGCCCTTTCGGGCGCCGGCGGCGCGAACGTCACGCCATGCACGCAAGTGTAGGGAAGGGCCCCGCCGTCCTTTTGACCTGGATCAAGGAGCGTGCTCCGCGCCCGGGTCGATGCCGCGGTCGCGGGCGATGTCCGCCAGGGCCGCCTCGATGCAGGCGAGCGCCACCCCGGGGCCGTCGACCGGCCGCGCCAGCCCGGAATCGCGCTTGGCGCGCAGGTCCGCGAGCGAGATCGCGAAGGAGCGGTTGAGGGCCGGCGACTTGAACACGCAGGCGCCCTGCGAGGGGCTCAGCCAGTTGAGCCGCACCCGCACGTGCGAGCCGTCCTCCTGCGTGAACTCGAACCAGGCGCCGCGGGCGAGCCCCTCGTCCACGAATTCCCCCGACGAGACGTGCAGGGTGGCCGTGACGTCGTCCTGGATCTCCTGCCCGAGGCCGGCGGTGGTGGTGATCGCGCTGGCGACGGCGCCCGGGGAGCGGCGAAGCTCGGCGTTGAGCCGGTCCAGCTCATCGAGCCGCGACTCGATCTCGCCGGGCGGCCGCTTCGCGCGGATGAGTCCCTGCCACACGCGGTCGCGGACCGAGGGCACGAGCGTCTCGAGGCGCTGGCGCTCCTCGGCCGAGGCGCGCGGCGTGAGGGTCCACAGGAGGTCGTCGAGCGTGGCGAGGTCCGCCTTCCACTGCGCGCTGGCCTCGCCCGCGGTGCGGTGCGCGTGGACGAGCACGGGCCGCCAGGTCGCGTAGACGAAATTCGCCGCGGCCTGCGTGACGTCCGCCGAGGAGATCCGGTGGGCGATCTCGAGGGCGGAGTCCTGCACGGCCACCCGCGCCTCCTCCTCGCGCCGCACCGAGCGCACCACCGCGTCGTCCTCGACCAGCACCTCGTGGTGGCGCTGCGCCAGGCGCGCGAGCCGGTCGCGGGCCGCCGCCACGTGCATGGCGTCGAACCGCCCGCCGCCGACCAGGGCCAGCACCTCCGAGGAGATCCATTCCTCCGGCAGGCGCCCCTCGACGTGGTGCCGGGCCACGCCCGGCCGCGCCCAGTTCCGCGATCGCGTCGACGAGGCCGCGGATCGGGTGCCCGGGATCGGTGAAGAAATGCCGGTCGGTCAGCGCGGCCTTGCGCACGAACGGCTGCAGGCGGCCGAGCGAGTCCGCGCACGGGCTCGGCGATGTGGGGGTCGGCGACGAGGCGCGCGAAGGCCCCGTCCACGATGTCGTTCACCAGGGCCTCGGGCACGGCGGCATTGGCGAGCAGCCGGTCGAAGAGGGTGTTCGTCGCCGGGGCGGGGAGGGGCTTCGGCTCGGGCGGCGGGACCGCCTTGCACGGCGGGGCGCGGCCGTCGCGGTCGCCGGCGGTGCCGCGGGCGCGCCCGGCGTGACGACGTGCACGCCGGCCACCTGCTGCGGCGCCCCGTAGCTGCGCCGGAACTCCGGGAGCACGCCGCGCGCGACCAGCAGGGCATTGGCGTCGCGGTAGGCCGCGGCGAGCGCCTGCAGCATCACGGGATCGTGCGCGGCGAAGGCCGCGAGGCGCGCGGCGGTGTCGGGGGCCAGCTCCGCGATCACGTCGAGCAGGGCGCGCGCGAAGACGCGCGGGTGCGCGGGGCTGCGCTCGTCGGCGATCTGGCCACGCCCATCGCCGCGGCGAGGCGCACGTTGAGCGCGTACAGCTCGTCGCCCGTCGCCTCGCGCAGCCGCCGCGTCGTGTTGCCGACGGCGATCTCCTCCTGCACCTCGTCCTCGGAAACGAGGGTGAGGGAGGCCGCGGTGAAGCGCGCGGTCTTCGAGAACAGCGTCCGGCTCGGGGGAGAGCTTTGCGTCGATGCGCTTCCGGATCGCCGCGTCGAGCTTCTCGCGCAGGTGCGGCTTCAGGGCGCGCAGGGTCTCGAGCGCGGCGTGCAGCGGCCGCCACCGGTCGCGGTTGCCGCTGTCGTCCAGCTGGTGCTGGAGCACCTCGATCACCGCGGACTGCTCCGAAGCGATCGCCAGCGCGAACTGCCCTGCCAGGCAATCTCGGACCGCGAGTGCCAGGGACGGGTCGGCGGGCGCAGGGGGCATGGATCGGCGGGCGGGGTTGTCGCTGGGAAGTGTAGGCCAGCCCCGGGGGCGATGCTACTGCCGGGCCCTCAGCGACCCAGCCGCATCGCGATGGCGTCCTCGCGCTCCAGGTCCTCGAGGCCGGTCTCCATGGCGGCCAGCTCGCGCGCGGCCTCGGGGATGAGGACGTCGTCCAGGGCGCGGGCGCGGCGGATGGAGCGGCGGTACTCCTCCGAGAGCCGCTCGAGGTTCGCCGCGGCCGCGCCCACCTGCGGCGCGAGGTCCAGGAGCCCGGCGAAAGCGGCCGCGCAGGCGTTGGCCTCGGGCGAGCCCCAGTCCGGCGGGAGGAGCGGCGATCGCTCGCCGGCCAGCGTGGCCTCCGCGATCTTGACGCCCATCACCGGCCGCGTGTCGCATCGCGAGCGCCAGCCCCCGCAGCGAGGGGGCCGGGTGCAGGTTCAGCTCCGCGAGGCCGTGCCGGCCGATGGCCGCCTGCAGGCGCCCGCGCCGCCTCGCGGGAGGCGCGGAGCAGCTCCGCCTCGAGCGCCAGGTAGCGCGCGAGCTCCTTCACGATCTCCGCGGCGATGGCGAGGCACTTCTCGTCGAGGAAGGCGTGCCCCTCGACCATCGCCTGGCGCTCGTCGCGCAGTTCGAGGATGGCGCTGCGGCTGGGGGCGACGTCGGCCATGGCGCGTTCCTAGCCCTTCGCGAGGTAGCGGGCGATCTGCTCGTCCGAGAGGCGCGTGAGCTCGGCGTGCGGAAGCCCCCGCAGGAGCTGCCAGCCGGCTTCCATGCTCTCGGCGAAGCTGCGCGCGCCCGCCTGGTGGACGAGGTTGCGCTCGAAGCCCTCGCCGAAGGCGAGGTAGCGGCGGTCGGCTTCCGACAGCCCATCCTCGCCCACGACCGCGGCCAGCACGCGCGTCTGCACGGCGCGCGCGTAGGCGGAGTAGAGCTGGGAGGCGAGCGCCGGATGGTCGCGGTGCGTGTACTTCTCGCCCGTGCCGTCCTTCATGAGGCGCGACAGGCTCGGCAGCACGTTCACCGGCGGGTTGATGCCGCGGCGGTCGAGGTCGCGCGAGAGCACGATCTGCCCCTCCGTGATGTAGCCGGTGAGGTCCGGGATCGGGTGCGTGATGTCGTCCGAGGGCATGGTGAGGATGGACAGCTGCGTGAGCGTGCCCTTGGCCCCGCGCACGCAGCCGGCGCGCTCGTAGAGCGTGGCGAGGTCGGAATAGAGGTAGCCCGGGAAGCCCTTGCGGCTGGGGATCTCGCCCTTCGAGGACGACACCTCGCGCAGCGCCTCGCAGTAGTTGGTCATGTCCGTGAGGATCGCCAGCACGTGCTTGCCCTCGACGAAGGCGAGGTACTCGGCGGCGGTGAGCGCGTAGCGCGGCGTGAGGAGCCGCTGCGTGGAGGAGTCCGCCGCGAGGTTCAGGAAGAGCGCCGTGCGCTCGAGCGCGCCGCCCTGCTCGAGCCGGCGGCGGAAGAACTCCGCGCTGTCGTGCGGCAGGCCCATGCCCGCGAAGACGATGGCGAAGTCGCCCTTCGCGCCGCGCGGCAGCCGCGCGTTGGTGGCGATGTCGGCCGCCATGCGGTCGTGCGGCAGGCCCCCGCCCGAGAAGATCGGCAGCTTCTGCCCGCGCACGAGGCTGTTCATGAGGTCGATCGAGCTGACCGCCCGTCTCGATGAAGTCGCGCGGCACGCCGCGGGCGACCGGGTTCCACGGCAGGCCCTCGATGGGGTAGGTCTCGCGCGCCGGGATGGGCGGGCCGCCGTCGATCACGCGGCCCACGCCGTCGAAGACGCGCCCGAGGATGCCGGGGCCCAGCGCGAAGTTGAGGGGCTCGCCCACGAAGCGCACCACCACCTCGTCGAGCGCGAGTCCCGAGGTCGATTCCAGCACCTCGATGGTGAGCGTCTCGAGGTCGGCGGCGGCCACGCGGCCCAGGCGCGTGCGCCCGTCGGCGCCCTTCACCTCGACCGCCTCGTTCAGGCCCACGTCCACCGTGCGCTTCAGGAAGAGCAGCGGCCCGTCGAGCCGCGTGGCGCAGCCTTCAGCCAGCAGCCGGGGTTTCATTGGGGGGTCTCCGGGGCGGGGATGAGGGCGTGGAACTCGGTTTCGAGCGCGGCGGCCACGGCCTCGAACTTCTCCGGCTCGTCGTCGCCGATCTCCTCGCCCATGCGCGCGAGCGGGCGCAGGCAGGCCAGGCGCGAGAGCCTGTCCGGGGCCACGCCCGCGGCCACGGCCTGCGTGGCCAGCTCGATGAAGCGGCCCGATGAGCGCATCATGGCGGCCTGCTTCGCGGGGCCGGCCACGCGGTCCTTGGGGGCGAAGGCGCTCTGGCGCAGGAAGGCCTCGTTCACGAGGTCGGCGCAGGCGAGCGTCAGCTGCTGGCGCGCCGGCAGCGCGTCCTTGCCGATGATCTTGGCCATGCGCTCCAGGCGCGACTGCTCGTCGAGCAGCGTGAGGAAGCGCCGGCGAAGCTCCATCCACTGCGTGTTGCCGTTCTCGTTCCACCAGGGGGCGAACTCCGCCGCGTCCTCGGAATAGGACTGCAGGGGATGCACCGCCGGGTAGAAGCGGGCCTGGGCGCGCTTCACGTCGAGCGCCCAGAACGCGCGCACGTAGCGCTTGGTGTGGCTCGTCACCGGCTCGGAGAAGTCGCCCGAGGGCGGGCTGATGGCGCCCATCACGGTGACGGAGCCGCGGCTGCCCGACAGCGTCTCGACGAGGGCCGCGCGCTCGTAGAACTCCGCGAGCCGCGAGGAGAGGTAGGCGGGATAGCCCGCCTCGCCGGGCAGCTCCCCGAACCGCCCCGACACCTCGCGAAGCGCCTCCGCCCAGCGGCTGGTGGAGTCGGCCATGAGCGCCACGTGCAGCCCCTGGTCGCGGAAGTACTCGGCCACGGTGATCGCGGAATAGATCGAGGCCTCGCGCGCGGCCACCGGCATGTTCGAGGTGTTGGCGATGATGACCGTGCGCTCCATGAGCTTGCGGTTGGTGCGCGGGTCGACGAGCTCCGGCAGCTCCTCCAGCACGCCGGCCATCTCGTTGCCGCGCTCGCCGCAGCCCAGGTAGACGATCACGTCGGCGGCGCAGCCCTTGGCGAGCGCTTCCAGCAGCACGGTCTTGCCGGTGCCGAAGCCGCCGGGGATCGCGGCCTTTCCGCCGAGGGCCACGGGGAAGAGCGCGTCGAGGATGCGCTGGCCGGTGACCAGCGGCTCGCGCGTCGGCAGCCTGTCGCGCGACGGGCCGGGGCACGCGGACCGGCCACGCGTGCGACATGGCCACGCCGACTTCGGTGCCGTCGGCCGTGCGAAGCGTCGCGATGGGCGTCACGTCGTCGTAGTCGCCGGCGTCGTGGATCGCGACGAGCTCGCCCGCGAGGTCGGGGGGCACGAGGCAGGCGAGCGTGCGGCCCGTGGCGCTCAGCGTCTCGCCCAGGCTCTCGCCGCCGCGGATCGATTCGCCCGCCTTGCGCGAGGGCCGGAACGCGAACCGCGCCGGGGGTGCGGCGCGGGCGCCGGCCGTCACGCGCGCGTCGATCCCGGTGAGGGGGCGCAGCAGCCCGTCGAAGATGTTGCCCAGCAGCGCCGGGCCCACGCGCACCGCGAGCGGCTTCTTCTCGCCTTCGATGAGCGTGCCGGGACGCAGGCCCGTCGTGTCCTCGTACACCTGCACCGTGATCTCGTCGCCGTCGAGGCGCACGACCTCGCCCAGCAGCTGCCGCGGGCCGACGCGCACGCACTCGCGCAGGAAGAACGAGCCGCGCACCGTCGCGCGCAGCACCGGGCCGGAGATCCAGCGGATGGCGGCGATGCTCATGCGCGCGCCCCCGTCTCGTTGGCGGCGAGGTCCGCGACGAAGCGCGAGCCGACGTCGCCGGCGGCGAGGCACTCGAGCAGGCGCGCGCCCACCTCGCCCGCGTCCGCCGTGAGCCCCGCGGCCGTGCCGTCGACGCGGTTGCCGTGGCAGCGGACCTCGAGCCCCGGGCCGAAGGCGGCCTGCTCGACGAAGGTGGCCTCGATGCCCAGCCGCTCCAGCGCTTCCGCGAGCATCTCGCGCTCGGGCAGCGGCCACCCGGGCCCGTGCGCGATCGTCCACGGCGCCACGGGCAGCACTTCGCGCGCGGACTCGATGATGTGGTGCACCCACGCGCTTCGCTGGCTCGCGTCCGACCAGCGGACCGCGAGCGCCGCGGGCAGGCGCTCCCAGGTCTTGTCGAGCAGCGCCCGGAAGCCGCGCTGGTCGTGCAGCCGCACTTCCGTCGCGAACGCCGCGTCGATGGCGGCGAGCTCGTCGCGGAGCCGCCGGCGCTCGTGGACCAGCGCCTCGCGCATGCGCGCGCGGGCCGCGGTGCGGGCCTCGCCCAGCAGCTGCGAGGCGGTGCGGCGGGCCTCGGCCTCGATCGCCTCGCACTGGCGCGCGCGGTCTTCCTCGATCACGGCGAGGAGGGCGTCGGTGGCCTGGACGGGATCCATGGGATCAGCTTTCGATGCCGAGCTGGCGCTTCATGCGCGCGGCGACATCGGGGTAGGGGATCGCTTCGCGAAGGTCCGGCAGGATCACGGTGACGGGTGTGACGCGGCGCAGCGCCGCGCGGAGCTGCGCGTCGGGAATGCGCGCGGCGACTTCCGCGGCGAGCAGCACGAGGCTGGCCTCGTCGAGGGCGCCGGCGAGCGTGGCCGCCTCGGCGCCGGGCGCGGGGATTCGCGTCGGCAGCGCCCGCGAGCCGCCAGCCCGCGGCCGCCACTTCGTCGCCGATGAAGACGAAGGCGAGACATCAGCCCAGCCGGTTGAGGATGAGGATCGACACGATGAGGCCGTAGATCGCGATGCCCTCCGCGAGGCCCACGAAGATGAGGAGCCGCGCCATGAGCTCGGGCTTCTCGGCCAGCGCGCCGACGGCGGCGGTGCCGACCTTGGCGACGGCGTAGCCCGCGGCGAGCGAGGAGAACGCCGTGGCGGCGGCCGCGGCGGCCAGGCCCCAGGAGAGGGTCTGCGGTCGAGCGGCCCTCCCGTCGCCGTGGCCGCGAGGGCGGGCGAGGCGGCGATGAGCGACCCGGTGACGACGGCGGCCGCCAGGATGAGGACGAACGCCAGCGCGGCGAGGATCGTGAAGGGGGTTTTCATCTCAGGTCTCCGTCGATGAGGGTGGGAGGCGGCTCGAGCGGGCGGAAGGGGCGGCCCGCGCCGGTCAGGAAGCGCGCGAAGAACTCGAAGAGCACGAGGCGCGTGGTCTGGATGGAGACCACCATCACCTCGAGGACGACGATGAGGACGTTGCCGAGCAGCAGGATGATCGCGCGCAGCAGGAGGTTGTCGGCCTCGCCCATGAGCGCCGAGACGGCGCTCGAGAGCCCCGCGTGGGCGAGCGCGAAGGCGCCCACGCGCGCGAAGGACAGCGTGTTGATGAGGAGCTGCAGCGTGCGCTCCACCAGCTCGCCCAGCCCCGAGCCCAGCGCCTGGACGCGGCCGGCGTGCACGGCGTGGCCGATCACGAAGGCGAGGCCGCCGGCGAGCGCCAGCCACTGGAAGTCGCTCGACTCGAAGAGGCCCAGGATGCCCGCGTAGAGGGCGAGGAGGCCCAGGTCCTCGCCGAGGAGCCGCGCCCACTCGCCGCGCCAGAAGGAGCCCAGCGCATGCAGGAGCAGTCCCGCGGCGAGCAGGATCGCGCCCGCGAAGATGGGGAGCGACAGCACCGCGATGGGGGCGGCGAGCGGATCGGTCCACAGCGGCGTGACGGCGCCGTGGATGCTGAAGACGCTGCCGAACACCCAGCCGAAGACCGCCGCCGAGAGGCCGCCGGCCACGAAGAGCTTCGCGACCGGCGAGCGCTTGCGCAGCCACAGCCCGATGGCGGCGATGACGAGCCCCTGGCCCACGTCGCCGAACATGTAGCCGAAGATGAGCGGCACCGCGATCGCCAGCACCACCGTGGGGTCGGCCTCCGTCGCCCCGGGCACGCCCAGCGCGCGCGGGAAGAGCTCGAAGGGCTTCGCCCAGCGCGGGTTCACGAAGAGGAGCGGCGCCGTCGACAGCGGCGGGGGCTTCGAGAAATGGATGAGGGCGCGCGCGCCCGAGCGGTCGACGGCGTCGGCGAGGCTCGTGCCCTCGCGGTCGCTCGTCCAGCCGGTGACCCACGCGAACCGGTCGCCCGACTCCAGGGCCTGCACGTGCTCGATCACCCATTGCAGGCGCGTGAGGTCGCCCAGGGCCTGCCGCAGGCCGTGGCGCTCGTTGAGGACCTCGAGCTCGCGCGTCGAGGTCGGCGCGTTCCGACGCGATGCGGGAGAGCCGCTGGTTGGCGGCGGCGAGGTTGGCCTCGCGGTTGCCCGTGAGCCAGTCGGCGATGGGGTGGCAGCGCCCCTTGGCGGCGACCGTCTCGCGCGCGGCCGTCTCGACGTCGGCGGCGCCGCCCACGACGATGGCGTAGCGGCGCTCGCCCGCGGTGATCTCGCGCACGAGGAGGGACGCGGGCAGCGGCGGCTCGGGCCCCGGCGCGAAGGCGAGGAGCCGCGACTGCGCGAGCGGGCCGGCGTGGGCCAGCGCGCCGAGGTCCACGCGCGAGTCCTTGAGCACGGTGAGGATGTCGTGCCAGCGCAGCGCCTCGTCGCGCTCCTCGGTGTTGCGCTCGAGGAGCCGGATCGTGGGCTCGGCCTCGCGGGCCCAGGCGTCCAGCCGCTCCAGGCCGCGCTCCAGCGTCTTCGCGGGATGCTCGGGGAAGCGGGAGGCGACGAGCCCCGCCGTGGGCCACCAGGCGCCGTAGCGCGTGCGGAAGTCGGCGAAGCGCGCCAGCGCGGGGCCGGCGGTGGCGAAGGCATCGGGAAGCGTCGCGCCCGCGCGCGCCTCCAGTTCCACGGCGCCGGTGGCGGCGAGCGCCTCCAGCAGCAGCGTGGTGTCGTCCTTGGCGACGAGCGCCTCGAACCAGCGGGCGGCGCGCGGGCGGATCATGCGGCGATCCTCGCTTCCGGGAACGCGATGCGCCGCTCGATCTCGCCGCGCAGGCGCTCGAGGTCGAGGGCGGCGATGGCGAGCCACGCGAAGGCGGCCGCGGGCTGCACGGGCTGGCGGCGGAAGAGCGCGAGGAGGCGATCGCCGAAGGCGAGGCGCATCGCCTGCGCCTCGTGCGGGAGCGCGATGCGGAAGCGCGCGAGGTGGTCCGCGAAAAGCCTCGCGAGTTCCTCGAGCCCCGGGTCGTCCTCGCCCGCGGGCCAGCGGCGGCGCCATGCCGGGTGGCGCGAGGGAGGGCAGCACGCGTCGGGTTGGCGGCGCGGCCTGCGCGGCCGAATCGCACCACGCGATCGCCGGGCCCCATTCGGCGGGCATCCACGACGCGGCCTCGGCGACGGTGCGCGTCCACGCGCTGCGCGCGGCGCGATCGACGTCCGGCAGGTCCGGCTGCGGCGGCAGGGCGGAGAGCAGGCGCTCGAGCGAGGTGCCGCGCGCGGCGTCGTAGATCGGCACGAGGAACCGCGCTTCCGAGATCGCGGCCCACGTGCCTTCCGAGGGCCGGCGGGAGAGGCGCGCCTGCATGCGGGCGTGCGCGTATTCGAGGCTGCCGGCGGCGATCATGGCCTGCGACCCGTGGTGAGGGAGGCGGCCACCTGGGCGAGCGCCTCGTCGAGCCGCAACTCGTCCGTGTCGCGCGGGTTCGCGCGTGTCGCGCAGGATCGCGGGCCTGCGCGTCGATCTCGGCCTGGCGGCGGGCGATGCGGGCCTCGACCGACTGGCGGGCGGCGGCCAGCCGTGCCTCGGCGCGCTCGGATATGGCACGCGCCTTCCCCCGGGCCTGCGCGATGGCGGCCGTGGCGCTCCCCTTGGCCGATTCGATCGAGGCCTGCGCGTCGCGCTCGGCCGCGAGGACCCGCGCGATGCATGCCTCGATCGCCTGGGGCGAGGGCTTTTCCCGCGAGTTCATGGCTGCGTGTCTCCGGGGGGTGCCCCTCCACCCTAACCCCAAGATTTCAAGGACTTTTGACTGCGGTCAACGCCCCCGCCGACTGCGGTGTCAGACACCGTGTCAGACACGGTGTCTGACACCACGATAGAATCCCGACGATGTCCGCTGCCTCGCCCGCCACCAGCCTTCGCCACGACGCGACCGTGATCTCGCTCGTGGGGTTCGCGCACGGCACGTCGCACTTCTTCCACTTCATGATCCCGCCGCTCTTCCCGTGGCTCATGGAGGAGTTCGGGCTGACGTTCACGCAGGTGGGGCTCACGATGACGGTGTTCTTCGTGGTCTCGAGCATCGGGCAGGCGCTGGCGGGGTTCGTGGTCGACCGGTTCGGGGCGCTGCGCGTGCTCATCGGCGGCATCACGCTGCTGTCGGCCTCCGGCCTCGTGCTCGCGTCGGCGCAGAACTTCGCGATGCTGCTCGCGGCGGCCATGGTCGCGGGCCTCGGCAACAGCGTCTTCCATCCGGCGGATTTCACGCTCCTCAACCGGCGCGTCTCGACGTCGCGGCTGGGCCATGCGTTCTCCGTGCACGGGCTCTCCGGCAGCCTCGGGTGGGCCGCCTCGCCGTTCCTCATGGTCGCGGTCGCCGGGACCTGGGGCTGGCGCGCCTCGGGGATCACGGCGGCGGTGGTGGGCGTGCTGGCGCTGGCCTTCCTCTTCGCCAACCGGTCGCTGCTGCTCGATGCGCCGCTGGCGGTGGCGGAGTCGAAGCAGGCCACCGGCGGGACCTTCGCGCTTCCTCGGCGTGCCCGTGGTGTGGATGTGCTTCGTGTTCTTCTTCTTCACCGTGATGGCGTTCGGCATCCTGCAGAACTTCGCCGCGCCCATCTTCGAGCGCAGCTACGGGCTGTCGCTGGCGATGGCCACCTCGGGGCTCACCGCCTACCTGCTCGGCTCGGCGGCGGGGACGGGGACGGGTGGGTTCTTCGCGTCGAAGACCGATACGCAGGAGCGCAACGTGGCCTTCGCGCTGTCGGTGGCGGCGCTGTGCGCGGTGACGCTCGCCACGGGCGCCGTGCCGCCGCTGGGCATCGTGGCGCTCATGGGCATCATGGGCTTCGGGGCGGGCTTCTCGGGGCCCTCGCGCGACATGCTCGTGCGCCGCGCGGCCACCAGCACCTTCGGCCAGGCCGCCTACGGCCGCATCTACGGCTTCGTCTATTCCGGCATCGACGTGGGCCTCGCCTGCGCGCCCATCGTCTTCGGCCCGCTCATGGACGCGGGCCGCTACTCCCACGTCCTCTGGGGCGTGGCCGTGCTGCAGACGCTCGCCATCGCCACCGCCCTCAACGTCGGTTCCCGCTCCCGCTCCTGAAAGATTTGGGGACGAAAGATTCTGGGGACGTGTTCGCGAACACGTCCCCAAATCCTTCGTCCCCAGAGCCGCGCACCCCTCAACGGCGCCAGACGGTGGCGAGCCAGGGCTGCTGGTCGCGGGGGAGGCCGGGGGGGCGGTAGTAGTGCTCCAGTTCCACGAAGCCCGCGCCGGTGACCAGGGCGCGCCAGGCGTCGAGGTCGTGCTAGACGCCGTAGCGCCCGCCGTTCCAGCCTTCCTCGTTCGAGCCGCGCGGGTTGGAGCAGAAGAGGACGCCCCCGGGCTTGAGCGCGGCGTGCAGTTCCCGCAGGACGCGCGGCAACTCGGCGCGCGGGACGTGGAAGAGCGAGGCGTTGGCGAAGATGCCGTCGAAGCGTTCCGCGGGCAGGTCGAGCGCCAGGAAATCCTGGTGCCACACCTCGCAGCCGGTTTCCGCGCGGGCCATCTCCACGAACGTCGCCGCGCCGTCCAGCCCGATCGCCACATGCCCCATCGCCGTGAATGTCTTGAGGTCGCGCCCCGGCCCGCAGCCGAAATCGAGGATCGTGAAGGGCGGCGTGGCGGTGATGTGCCGCAGCAGCGCCGCGATGTTCTGGGTGACGTCGTGGTCGCGGGTGCCGTCCCGGAAGGCCTGCGCCCGGTTCTCGTAGTGCTGCAGGGTCGCGGAAGTGACCGCGTGGCCGGGCTTGTCCGGCGCGTCGCTCATCGCGGCTAGTAGTCCCGGCAGCTTCCGCAGCAGCTGCGCTTGAAGGGCGTGCCGTCCAGGTGCGCGTACACCCCTTCGGCGCCCCGCACCTTCAGGTCGTCGCCCGACACGTCGAAGCCGATCTTCCCGTCGCCGGAGGTCGAATCCAGGCGCTGCGCGTCGATGCGACCCTCGAAGTGGTACACGCCGCGGATGTTGGAGACGGTGCCGGTCGCCCGCTGGAACGCCTGGGTGATGGTCATCTTCGTGCCGGTGGCGTTGCCCGACCCGCACCAGAGGCCGTCCACGTCGGTCGGGACCACCCACAGGTAGATGTCGCTCGCCTTCCGCACGCCGATCTTCTTGGTGGCGTCCTCGATGGTGAGCCGGCGGTCGGGCTTCCAGTCGCCCATGTCCCAGTCGTGGGAGACGATGCGCGTCCCGGCCTTCAGCGCGAGGAGCGAGGGCCTCAACTTCAGGTTCACCTCCGGCAGGAGGTACATCGTGACCACCGTGGCCGGGGCGAGGTCGGTCTTGAAGAGGTCCTGCTCGAGGAACCTGACCTTGCCGTCCACGCCCGCGAGCTTGGCGTTCTGGATGCTCTTCGCCACGAGGTCCGGGACGATCTCCACGCCGAGGCCGGTCGCGCCGAAGCGCTTGGCGGCGGTGATGACGATGCGCCCGTCGCCGGAGCCCAGGTCGATGACGTGGTCGCCGGGGCCGACCTTCGCCAGCTCCAGCATGGCGTGCGTGACCTTGTCGGGCGTGGTGACGAAGGGCACGTCCTCGAGGGCGTTCGACGTGGCGGGGAGGAAGGCGAGGAGCGAACGCGGCGAGTGCGGCGCGGCCGTCGCGAATGCGGGATTTCATGCCCGAAATTATAGCCGCAAGGGGTTGCGGCCCTCGCGGAACCGTTCCCGTCAGAGCGTCGTGCCCGGCCAGAGGACGCGGCCCTGCTCGATCTCCTGCAGGAACCAGCGGTGGAAGCCGTTCGCGAGCAGCCACTCGATCCGGTCCCCGCGCCAGAAGATGCGGTCGCGCTCGAAGCCCGGGTCGTCCTTGAAGGAGGCGAGGCAGGCGCGCACGCGGGCGAGGTCCGCCTGGAAGAGGGGCAATCGCGCCAGCCCCTTCAGCCACGCCAGGGTTCGCGGATGGCGCGCGGGATCGGGGCCGAGATGCAGCGTCCGCGTGGCGTACAGGTTGGGGAAGAGGGCGATGTCCGCGAGCGAAAGCGGCCCGCACAGGAAATCCCCGCCGTGCCCCAGTTCCGCCTCGATGCGGTCGTAGATCGAGTCCAGGTCGCGGGCCGCGGCTTCGAAGAGGCCATCCGGCGGCGCGTCATGCCGGTGGGCCCAGCTCCACAGCGAAACGTCCACGACGATCGCATCGAGGTGCGTGTCGGCCAGGCGCTCCCAGTGCCGGATGCGCGCCCGTGCGGCCGGGTCGCCCGGCAGCACCGTCGGCGTCGGGTGCGCGTCCTCGAGGTAGGCGACGATGTGCGAGGAGTTGACCACGACCGTCGGGCCGTCGACGAGCACGGGCACCTCGCGGCGGGGATTGACCGCCTCCAGCGCCTCGCGGCCGCGGCTGTGCAGCCCGTCGACGGTCTCGAATGCGAGCCCCTTGTGCTCCAGCACCATGCGCACCTTGCGCGCGAATGGGCTGAACGCGTTGTCGAAGAGCGTGGGGACGTTTCTTGGGGACGTGTCCGCGGACACGTCCCCATTACCTGTCCCTGCCATGTAGGTGTGCCTGGTACGAGTGAAGGGTTCAGCCGGCGAGGGCCTTGGCGATGCCCATCCAGAAGGAGGAGCCCGCGAGGACGAGCATGCCCGCCTGCGCGAGGACGAGGCCGAGCGTGCCCCAGCCGAAGGCCGGGTGGAGCCGCCTGTTCCGCGCCGCGTCGTACGCCGCGCACGCGATGGCCAGCAGGTCGGTGAGGGCGAAGAAGACCACGATTCCGCCCGCGTGGATCGGCTCGACCGGAATGCGGGCGATGGCGGGCGTGAGGATGGAGATGCTCGCGAGCAGCATCAGGCGCTTGTGCCAGTCGCTGCGCCGGCGCATGAGCACGGCCGCGCCGACGAACACGCCGAAGACGAGCACCGCGCCGATCGGGATGGCCAGGAACACGAGCGGGGGCGGCCCGGGCGAAACGCCGCGCCTCGCGCCGTCGATCGCCGTGGCGATGCCCACGATGACGACGATCGCGGCCAGCACCGCGCCCGCGACACCGAGGCGGCGGTGCAGGTCCACGCGCCTCGTGGCGACGAGGGCCACCTGCGCGAAGAAGAGCAGGATCCACAGCGTCATCACGACGCCGTGGACGTGCACGAGCGCCCGCAACTCCGGGGCGCCGAACACCCCCTTCAGGTAGTACGTCGGCGCGAATCCCACGAAGGCGATGAGGGCCGCGACGAGCGCGGCGGCGCCGAAGAACCGGCGCTCGGCGAGGTGGCGTTCGGAAGCAGCGGCGACTTGCGTCATGGAGCCCCCTTCGGATCGACGAGTTGGCGGACTATACGCCGTTGCGCTTTCGGGGACGTGTTCAGGTGCCAGGTTCAGGTGACATGTTCAGGAGCCACGTCCCCAATACCTGTCCCTACCTGCGAGGGGCAGGTGTCGAGGTGGTCGTTGACCATGCCGACGGCCTGCATGAAGGCGTACATGATCGTGGAGCCGACGAAGGTGAAGCCGCGCTTCTTCAGGTCCTTCGAGAAGGCGTCCGACTCCGGCGTGCTCGCGGGCACGTCCTTCATCGACCGGCGCCGGTTGACCAGCGGCTTGCCGCCGACGAACGACCACGCGTAGGCATCGAAGCTCCCGAATTCCTTCTGCACCGCGAGGAAGGCCTTCGCGTTCTTCACCGTCCCCTCGACCTTCAGGCGGTTGCGCACGATGCCCGGATCGAGCAGCAGCTTCTCCACCCGCGCGGGCGTGAAGCGCGCCACCTTCGCCGGGTCGAATTCCGCGAAGAGCCGCCGGTAGTTCTCGCGCTTGGCAGGATCGTGGACCACGAGAGCCCGGCCTGCGCGCCCTCGAGGATGAGGAACTCGAAGAGCACGCGGTCATCGTGGACGGGGCGCCCCCACTCGCGGTCGTGGTAGGCGATGTACTCGGGGGAGCCGAGGCACCAGGGGCAGCGTGCTCCTTCATGGCGGAGCGCTTCCTCGAGACTCATTCGGGGACGTGTTCGCGAACAGTCCCCAAACAACATCCAGGCGAGCCAGCGCCGGATTTGGGCATAGACCCCGGGGCGGCCCAGCAGGTCGAGGTGGCCCATGCCATAGCCGATCCATTGCTGCGTGGCGGGGAACGCGAGCGCCGACTTGGGCGAGGCCCCGTGCCCGAGCGCGCTGTGCACCGGCACGAGCCCGTCGCCGACGAGGCGATCGGCGAGGCTGCCGGATTTCTTCGCGAGCGACGCGGCGACCGCGAAGCATTTCACGCCGGCGGGCAAAGGCACGAAGTGGCGCTTCACCGCCGCGCGGGTCGAGCGCGCGAAGCGGTCCTTGCCTCCCCAGTCCTCGTCGAGGACGCTTCCGTGGCGCAGGTCGGTGATGCCGGCGCTTCGAAGCTTCCCCAGCCGCGCGAACGCGGTCGTGTACGGGCTCGCATCGAGGACGTAGTCGATCCAGTTGCCGCCGCGTTCCAGCGGCGCGCCGTCGTGCGGCGTGCCGAGGAAGACGATCTTCGTCACGCGCGCCGGCCATTTGTGCCTGGCGGCCCTGGCGTAGTGGAACGCGCTTCGCGCCAGCAGCCCGCCCATGCTGTGCGCGACGATCGCGATCTCGTCGACCGGCACGGGCCACGCCTTCGCCAGCGCCTCGAGGAGGCCGGCGAACTCGCGGCCGTTGGTCGAGACGTGGCGGCCGGAGTTGTAGTGCAGGTAGACCGGCGTGCAGCCGAGGTCCGCTGGCGAGCGCGCGCGCCATGGTCGTGGCCGTTGCGCGCCCACTGCAGGTCGCTCATGCACAGCCCGTGGACGAGGACGAGGAGGCGCCGTCCCGGCTGCGGATATCGCCTCGCGAGGGCCGCCTTGTCGAGGTCGAGCGGCCTTCCCCCCCGGCGAAAGCGCATGGGGATCGCGAGCGGGTTGCCGGTTTCCTCGAGGTGGTCGCCCATCACGCCGTTGAGCGCGGCGATGACCGCCTCGCGCTCCGGCGTCGACGATTCCTTCCCCAGGAGCGGGGCGAGCTGCGCGAGCGCCAGGTCGACGCCGCCGCCCACCAGCCGGGTGACGCCCCGGATGCTGCGGTAGACGAACCCCGTGATCCCGTTCGTGGGCTTCTGCGTGGACTTGCCGAGCGGGCCGGGCACGCGGGAGATGTTGTGGTGCATCGTCTCGACGAGGCTCGTGATCCCGAGGGTCGCGTCGACGGCGAGGCGGCCGAGCCCGCGCAGGTCGGCGGCGTGAAGATGGCGGGGCTTGGCGGTCACGGCATCGAGTGTTGCCACGGACATGGTTGATGTACATCAAAGGTCGAACGGCGCGGCCGGGGGACTTGCGAATACGATTGAGTGCGTATCGCCGCCGGCGCCGTTCGCAGCGCTTCGTCCGCCGCGGTTTCCACGGAGGCAAAACCGCATGAAAAAGCTGCTCGTAGCATTGTTCGTCCTGTGCGCGGCCACCCAGGCCCAGGCGCAGGACAAGTCCCTGCTCGACCAGGCCCGGGCCGAAGGCAAGGCGTCGTTCTACGCCAACATCACCGCGGTCGAGCCGATCATGAAGGCGTTCATCGCCGACACCGGCGTGAAGGGCGGAATACACGCGGATCTCGACGACGAAGTTCGTCGCCACGGCGATCACCGAGTTCGAGGCCGGCAAGCTGCATGGCCGACGTGGTGCAGGGCGCCGCTGCCGGTGCTGGAACTGCTGAAGGAGAAGGGCGTGCTCGCCTCGTACCGCTCGCCGGCCGCTGCGGGCTACCCCGACTGGACGCAGCAAGGACGACCGATCCAGCTCTTCGGCATCGAGTACGTGGCGCTGATCTACAACAAGGAGCGGGTCAAGCCGGCCGACGTGCCGAAGCGCTACGAGGACCTGACGCTGCCCAAGTGGAAGGACAAGATCGTCATGGCCAACCCGGCCAACCACCCGACGACGATCGCCTGGCTGATCGGCCTGAAGGAGAACGTCTTCAAGACCGAGGCCGAGTGGCGCAACTTCCTGAAGGGGCTCGCCGCCAACAAGCCGATGTTCGTGGCGTCCTTCGGCCCGACGCCGGCGCCGATCGAGAGCGGCGAGAAGCTGATCGGCATCTCGATGCCGAAATACATCGTCACCAAGGCGCCGGCGCCGCTCGACTGGGCGCGGCTCTCGCAGCCGATGATGGGCACGCCGCGCGCGATCGCAGTGACCTCCAAGGCGCCGCACCCGGCGGCCGCGCGGGCGTTCGTGGACTACTGGCTGTCGAAGAAATCCATGGAGATCCTGGCGAAGGATGTCGGCGAATACGTGCTGGCGCCCGGCATCTTCCCGCCCATCGACGGCATCAACAAGGCCAAGGTCATCGCCATCCGCGAACTGTCGGACGAGGAAACCCAGAAGTGGGGCGCCGAGTTCAAGATGATCTTCGACGTGAAATAGCCGTTGCGGCAAGCCGCCCGATCAGCCGGCCGTTGGTCCGGACGCCGGGCGGCTGCCGCTGCCGGGGTCCACCGGGATAGACACCATGGAAATCCGCATCCGCGGCGTCAGCAAGTATTACTACTCCGAGGGCAAGACCATCAAGGCCCTCGATGACGTCAACCTGACCATCCCCGCCAACCGGATCTTCACGCTGCTCGGCCCCAGCGGCTGCGGCAAGACCACGCTGCTGCGCTGCATCGTCGGGCTGGAGATGCCCGACACCGGGGAAATCAGCATCGGCGACGACGTGGTCTGGTCGAAGGACAAGAACATTTCCGTGCCGCCGGAGAAGCGCGGGCTGGGCATGGTGTTCCAGACCTACGCCATCTGGCCGCACATGACCGTGTTCGACAACGTGGGCTACCCGCTGCAGGTGCGCAACGTGCCGAAGGAGGAGATCCGCGAGACGCGTGGCGAAGACGCTGCGCTTCGTGCAGCTGGAGGGCTTCGAGGGGCGGCCGGCGACCAAGCTCTCGGGCGGCCAGCAGCAGCGCGTGGCGCTGGCGCGGGCGCTGGTGGCCGAACCCAAGGTCATCCTGTTCGACGAGCCGCTGAGCAACCTCGACGCCAAGCTGCGCGAGGAAACGCGCAAGGAGCTGCGCGCCTTCCTGGGCAAGCTGCAGATCACCGCGGTCTACGTGACCCACGACCGCGTCGAGGCGCTGGCGCTCTCGGATTCGATCGCCGTGATGCGCGCCGGGAAGATCATCGAGATCGGCACGCCGCAGAAGATCTATTTCGACGCCGATCACCGCTTCGTCGCCGACTTCATCGGCCGCGCCAACCTGGTCAAGGCCCGCGTCCGCGCCGAGGAGGGCGGCCTCACGATGGTCGATTGCGGGCTGGGCACCATCGCCTGCCAGCGCCGCGACGTCGCCGTCGGCAGCGAGGCCACGCTGTGCATCCGGCCGGAATTCATCCGACGTCGTCGGCGGCGAGGCGAAGGCCGGCCCGAACGTCGTCAACGGGCGCATCGAATCGCTGGTGTTCGTGGGCGAAGCCTACGAGGCGGAGATCCGCGTGGGCGACGAGCTGCTGCTCGCCAGGATCGATCCGGATGCGAAGCTCGGCGAAGGCGACGCCGTCAGCTTCACGCTGGATCCCGCGCACTGCCTGCTGGTCGCGGTCTGACGCGCGGCCGGCCATGAACCACCCCCGTTCCGCGAAGCTCACCTGGCTCCTGATCGCGATCGTCGGCGCGCTGACCGTCTGCCCGGTGCTGATGCTGGTCCTGGGCAGCTTCTCCGAGGGACTGACCGCGTTCGGCAATTTCACGACGGACAAGTACGTCGAGGCCTATACCGACCCGGCGTTCTTCGAGGTCATGCTCAACACGGCGATCTTCGTGCTGGGCTCCTCGACGCTTGTCCACGGTGCTGGCCGTGTTCCTCGCCTACCTGAACACGCGCACCGACATCCCGTTCAAGTTCCTGTTCAGGGTCCTCTCGATCATCCCGATGATGATCCCGCACCTGCTGTTCTCGGTCAGCTGGGCGCTGCTGCTCAATCCGTCGAACGGGATGATCAACCTCGCGCTGAAGGAGACGTTCGGGCTGGAGGAGGCGCCGTTCAACATCTACTCGATGTGGGGCATGATCCTGGTCGAGGGGCTGCTCGACCTGCCGATCGCCTACCTCATCATCGCGCCGGCCATGGCTTCCTTCGACGTGGCGCTGGAGGAATCCTCGCGCGTGTGCGGCGCGAGCAGCTGGCGGACGCTGTTCAGGATCACGCTGCCGGTGCTGCGCCCCGCGATCCTCGCGGCGTTCATCCTCGGCGTGGTGCGCAGCCTCGCCTCCTTTGCCGTGCCGTCGGTGATCGGCATGCCGGGCCGCGTGCCCGTGCTGGCCACGCACCTGTACGAGATGATCGCCACCGGCTTCGCCACCGACTACGGCAAGGCCGCGGCGGTGGGCATGAGCGTGCTGGTGGCCTCGGTGACGCTGATCGTCGTCTACCGCGCGCTGACGGCGGAGAGCGAGAAGTTCGTGACGATCGCCGGCCGCGGCTTCCGCCCCACGGTGATCGAGCTCGGCGCCGCGAGGATGCCGCTGTTCGCGCTCGTCGGCGTCCTGTCCTTCGTGCTGATCGTCCTGCCGGTGGCGGTGCTGCTCTACACCTCGTTCGTGCCGTACTCGATGGTGCCCAGCGCGCGGGCCTTCTCGATGATGACCCTGAAGCACTGGCGCGACGTGCTGGGCGACCCGATTTCGCTGCTGTCGCTGAAGAACAGCCTGTTCCTGGCGGTGGTCGGCGCCACGCTGGGCGTGATCCTCTCGGTCTTCGTCGCCTACGTCATCGTCAAGGTGAAGACGCGCGCGTCGGGGATCCTGGATTCGCTGAGCTACCTCTCGTTCTCGTTCCCCGGCATCGTGATCGGCATCGGCTTCATGTGGTTCTTCGTGCAGACGCCCCTGTACGCGACGATCTGGGCGCTGCTCCTGGGCTACATCGCCACCTACCTGCCCGTACGGCATCCGGCCGATGTCCAGCGCCTTCATCCAGATCCACAGCCACCTGGAGGAGTCCTCGCTCGTGTGCGGGGCGAGCCCGCTGACGACCATGAAGCGCATCATCGTGCCGCTGCTGATCCCGGGCATCGTGTCGGGGTGGATACTGATGGCGTCGATGTTCGTGCGCGAGCTGACGCTGTCGGTGGTGCTCTCGCGCCCCGGGACCGAGGTCCTCGCCGTCCAGATCCTGCGCTTCAGCGAGGACGGGCTGTGGGGCAAGCTTTCGGCGCTGGGGATCGTGATGATCGCGATCTCGACGGCGCTGGTCATCCTGGCCACGGTGGTCGGCAACCGCTTCAAGGCGGCCTAGGCCCGGAAGGGGACGCCGGGGCGGTCAGAAGGCGTCGAAGGACACGCCGTGCTTCTTCAGCTGCTCCTCGATGAGGCGCTTCCAGGGCCCGCGGGGCGTCCAGATCTTCTCCACGTCCTTCCACGCGGCCTCCGGCGCTCTCCTTGCCGACGATGGTGCGGTACAGGAACACCATGGACGAGGCGCGCAGGTTCACCTGGCAGTGGACCAGCACCTTGCGGGTGCCGAGCGCCTTGATCACCGCGACGAACGTCTCGAAATCGCGTTCCGTGGGGTTGTCGAAGACGATGGGGATGTTCACGAAGACCAGGCCCTGGGAGCCCACGATGCGGGACTCGTCGCGCACGGCATCCTGCACGGTGGGCGGGGCGAGGTAGACGACCGCCTCGAAGCCCTGCGCCTTGAGCCCCTCGAGGGATTTCGCGGGCGGCTGGCCGGAGGTGTAGAGGGTCGGCGTGGCCTGGACGAGGTTGGGAGGCGCGTCGGGCCAGGATTGGGCCCGGACGTCGGGCGAGGCCAGGGCGAAGCCGGCGGCCGCGAGCACCGCGGCGAGCAGGGTCGGCATGCGGGGGTCCTTCCCCGTTACCTGCGCGGAAGCGCCGCGAGCCCGCGACACAGTTCGCGCGTGAGCTCCGCCGCCGGAACCTCGCGGCACCCGCTCGCGTTCTGGCCGGACCACAACGGCGAGAAATCGCCGCTGCCCGCGCTCTCCGCCTTGGCCCGCAGGGGCGCGATGGCCGGGGCGGCGTTGGGAAATGGCGGCGCGATGGCGCTCATCGGCCCCAGCTCGCGCATGAGGCGGTTCACGATGCCGCGGGCCGGACGCCCGGTGAACACGTTCGTGAGGGCGGTCACCCGCGCCGCCTCGCTCTTCAGCGCCGCGCGGTGCAGCGCGGTCGTGGTGGCTTCCGGGCACAGCATGTAGGCGGTGCCGACCTGCACGCCGGCCGCGCCGAGCGCCATGGCCGCCGCAACCCCCTTCGCGTCCGCGATGCCGCCGGCCGCGATGACGGGAATCTTCACGGCCCGCGCCACCTGCGGAACCAGCGCGAAGGTGCCGACCTGCGTGGCGATGTCCCCGGAGAGGAACATGCCGCGATGTCCGCCCGCCTCGACGCCCTGGGCGATGACCGCGTCGACGCCGTGCGCCTCGAGCCAGAGCGCTTCGTCGACCGTGGTGGCCGAGGACAGGATCTTCGATCCCATGGCCTTCACGCGCGCCATGAGCGCGGGGGAGGGCAGGCCGAAATGGAAGCTCACGACCGGCGGGCGTGAACTCCTCGAGGACGTCGGCCGCTTCGGCGCTGAAGGGAAGCCGCGCCGGGCCCTTCGGAATCGCGGCTCGCGTCGATCCCGTGCTCCGCGTAGTACGGGGCCAGTGCCGCCAGCCACGCGGCCTCCCGCGCGGCGTCCGGCAGCGGCGGCGCGTGGCAGAAGAAGTTCACGTTGAAGGGCTTCTTCGTCTGGGAGCAGATGTTGAAGAGCTCCCTTCGCATGGCGGCCGGATCGAGCATGGCGCAGGGGAGGGAGCCGAGCCCGCCCGCGTCGGAGACGGCCACGGCGAGCGCGCTGCCCTGGATGCCGGCCATGGGGGCCTGGATGATCGGCAGTTCGGTGCCCAGGAGTTCCTGAAGCGTCATGACGCTTCCCTCCGGTTCCACGACGAGGATACGCGCCTGGCCGATGGGATGCGCGACGTGCTCGGCGCCGATCGAGGTCGAAGACGTCGCCGGTCTCGAGAACCGTGGAGCGCTCCAGGCCACCCTCGCGGTAGCGCATCTCCACCCGGCCATCGACGTGACGGCGAAACCTGCCCGTCGTTCACGTGCCACTGTCGGAGATTCCAGTGGAGGCGCGTCGACAGGTGATGGCCGTCGAGGCCAGCAGGTTCGGGGCCCAGGTGGACGGATAGTCGCCTGCTTGCCATGACCAGGTAGATGTCGTACGACCAGCTCGCCGAGATGAATCTCATGGCGCATGCCGCGCGTACAGTTCCGTCGCACGCGACCCGCAGGCGTACGGTGATCTTGAGCAGGGTGGATACCGGTGTAGAGCTGCGCGGCTTCCTCGGCCTGGCTGTCGAACCAGAGGCAGGGCGTGATCGGACGGAGGGTCGTCATGAGGTTCTCCCTTGCAGGAAGGCTCTTCCGGACGGCGTGACGGCGACGAGGGCGACCTGCCCCGGCTCGTGGAGGCGGGCGATGAAGCCGCGCTCGTTCGCTTCTTCCCACACGGGGAGCCGTGGGCAGGAGGTGCGCCAGGCTTCCATGACTTCGGCGTAGGGCCGCGGGTCGGGGCCGATCCAGTCGAGGAGGTCGAGGATCAGCGCATCCAGGGCGTTGTCCATGACGGTTCCCTCAGTCGACGATGAAGAGCTTCGCGCCGACCAGGGTGTGCGAGCGATGGGGCTCGGCGTTGTCCGCGACCTGGTAGCTCATGCCGGGCTTGAGGGTGAAGGTCCGGCCATCCTCGAGGTGGGTGTGCAGCTCGCCCTCGAGGCAGAGCAGGATGTGCCCCTTCTCGCACCAGTGGTCGGCGAGGTAGCCGGGCAGGTACTCCACCATGCGCACGCGGATGGCGCCGAACTGCCGGGTGCGCCAGTAGGCCACGCCCTTCTCGCCCCTGTGTTCCTCGGCCGGGACCTTCGACCAGTCGGTCGTTCCGAACGGGATCTCGGACATCTTCATCGCTGTTCCCTTTCACACGCCTTCATCGGGGCCGCCGGCGCTCTTTTCTCCCGCGAGCCGCGCGCGCAGCCAGGTGGCCCCTTTCGCGGCGAGTATCCCGGGGACGGAGAGCACGACGAACAGGAGCAATCCCAGGGGCCACAGGCTGCCGAGCTCGCCGCTGCGAACGACCATGCCCACGAACTGGAAGACGAACAGGGCGAGCGGCCAGCGCCACGCCCCCTTGGGATAGAACAAGGCCAGCACGACGGACAGGACGATGGCCACCGGATAGGCCACCGTCCAGTAGATGTTCGCGTCCCAGGCTTCCTTCTTGCCGGAGATGAAGGAGGCGGCAATCCAGAGCACCATGCCCGCGACGGCGGCGATGGTGAGCGGAACGATCGATCGCTGCACGCTCATGGCTTCCTCAGGTCGAGATGCATGAGAAGCTCCCCCGGTTCGACGTGCCGCTCGACATGCTGCCCGGGCGAGGCGGGCGAGAAGCCCAGCCGTTCCAGCAGGCGCATCGAGCGATGGTTCGCTTCCTTGAAGACCGCAAACACCTCGCGAACCTGGTAGTGCTCCCCGAGCTCGCCGATCATCGCCTCGGCCGACCGGGTGGCCAGGCCGCGCCCCCAATAGGCACTTGATAGCTCATACGCGATGGACGCGCAACCGTTCGCCTGCACGGTGGCCTGCACGTAGCCGACGAGCGCGCCCGTGGGCAGGCGGATCACCCAGTTGAGCCACGCCTCCTGGCCATCGGGCGAGCGCCTCGACTCGAGCTTCGTGAAGCGCGTGCGCAGCCAGTCGAGGGACGGCGGCGGCTCGTTCTCGTACTCGTAGATCGCGGGGTCGGACAGGACCGCGAACATCTCCTCCGCGTGGGCCGCCGTCTGGGGCTCGAGCGTGAGCCCGGGGGCCACGACCACGCGCATGCCGGGACTATCGGCCGGCACGAAGGGAAGCCTGGTACGCCTCGATCCTGGGCAGCAGGGCCTGCCTGCGGGCGAGGCTCTCGGGCGGCCAGTGCTTCTCGCGGTCGTAGTACTCCGGCACGGACGGCGCGCCCGGCGGGATGACGACCCAGGGCTGCTTCGAGGCCGTGAAGATGTGGATGTCGGGCGGAAGCTGGTCCGGATCGTCGAGCGTGCCGACGCGGACGAAGCGCACCACCGGGCCCGCGCCGGCGTAGGTGCTCCACAGGGCGATGCGGCAGCGGGGGCAGCGCGCGATCTTCTGGCCCTTGCCGCTCGCCGAGGGCGTGTCGACGATCTCCGGCTCGCCGGCGAGGAGCGTCACGCGGTCGGCCTCGATCATGGCGTTCAGGGCGAAGGAGGCGCCCGTCTCGCGCTGGCACCACCGGCAATGGCAGCAATGCACGAAGAGGGGGCGGGTCTCCATGCGGTAGCGGATCTCGCGGCAATCGCAGCCGCCTTCGAGGGGAAAGGGAGCGGGGGAGGGCATGGCGCGTGCGCTCAGAGCTTGTTCGTCTTGCGGTATTGTGCGACCGCTTTCTCCAGGTCGGCGAGCTCTTCGCAGGGCAGCAGGCAGATCTCGCGCAGCGCCTTCAGGTGCTTCTCGGCGTTGGGGAGGTCGCCGGTCATGAGGTAGGCCTCGCCGATGTACTCGTGCGCCCCGCGGTGGCGCGGGTCGATCTCGATCGCGCGCTTGTAGTGCCTGAAGGCCGGCTCGAACTGCTTCAGGTTGCGGTACGAGTAGCCGAGGAAGTTGTGCAGGTCGGCGCTGTCGGGATTGCGGACCTCGGCCTTGCGAAGCCGGGCGACGGCCTCGTTCCAGTTCTTGGCCTCGACCGCCTTGCGGCCCGCGGCGTAGTCGGCGTCGCGCTTGGCGAGATCCGGGTCCGTCTCCTCGGGATCGGCATGCGCGCCCGGCGCGAGGCCGAGCACGCACGCCGCCACCAGGACGATGGCAAGCCGCCTCATCGTTGGGCCAGCATGGCCTTCGCCTTGGAGAGTTCCGGCCGCTTCCCGTCGCCCTTCGAGGCGAGGTCGACCAGCTTCCGGGAGTACGCCGCCGCCTTCGCGCGGTCGCCCGCCATTTCCGCGGCCTGCGCGGCGCCCGCGAAGTTGCGGAAGCGGTTGGGTTCGCGCACCTGGGACGCCTCGAATTCCTTCAGCGCCAGCGCGGGCTGCTTCTGCTCGAGGAGCATCTCGGCGAGGAGCTCGCGCGCGGGCACGATGCGGGCGGGCGTCACGATGTGCTTCTCGTTGCGGTCCTCGAGGTCGGCCGCGGCGCGCATGAGCTTGAGGCCCTCGGCCGCGTTGCCCTTGGCGTGCTCGGTCCATCCCGCCACGGCGAGCCGCTGCACCTCGACCTCGGTGGCCCAGTAGGTGTTCTTCGCGTCCACCAGCTTCTTGTGGAGTGTGGCGAGCATCTGCGCATCCTTGTCGGCTGCGGCGAGGTCCCCGCTGCGCAGGGCGCCGAGGGCCCGGGCGAAATGGGTGATGGCATCGGTGAACGCGTAATTCGTCGCCGACCGGCTGCAGCTGCATCGCCGCCTTCCAGTCGCCGCGCTCCATGGCGTAGCGCGCCGGCATCGCGGCGGCGGCGTAGGGCGCCGTCGGGCGGCCGGGACTCGTGCCCGTGACCTTCATCGCCGCCGTCAGGAGGTCGAGCGCCGCCGCGTCGCGGGTGAGCTGCAGGTACGCGTACACCGCGTAGTCGGACGCATGGTAGGACTCGTCGGCCTCGCCGCCGGCCTTCGCCACCTCGGCGGAGCGCATGTTGGTCTCGGCCGATTCCTGCCAGGCGCCCACGCGCGTGAAGATATGCGAGGGCATGTGCAGCGCGTGCGGCGCGGCGGGCGCGATCGTGGCGTAGCGGCGCGCGGCATCCAGGCCCTTGTCGGCAATCGGCGGCGCGTCGTAGCTGTGGATGAGGTAATGCGCCACGCCGGGATGGTCGGGATGCTTCCTGAACTGGGGTTCGAGCATCGTGGCGGCCTTCAGGTACGCGGCATAGGTCTGGTCGGCCTGCGATTGCGTCCCGGCGATGTAGAGCGCGGCGAAGATCTGCGCCTCGTCGTCGCCGGGATACTTGCTTGCGAGTGCCTCGTAGGCCTTCGCGCGCGAAGCCTGCCGCGCCTTCTCGGGCCGGTTGGCGTAGTCCTCGTAGTAGGCGGCCGCGGCCTCGATGTAGTCGCGCTCGCGCTCGGTCTTGGCGCCGATGCGCCGCGCCTCGTCGATCGCGACCTGGGCCTTCTTGGCGGCCGGCGGGCGACGCGCCCACGCCGGCCAGCGGATTGTTCATGAGGATCGACGCGTAGCCCCAGTGCGCGATGGCGCACGACGGGATCCTTGGCGACGATGGCGGGGAAGGCCTTTTCGGCCGCGACGTACCAGAACGAGTGGAGCATCGCGACGGCCCGCTCGAAGTCGGCCTGCAACTTCGGGTCGCATGACGTCGGGAAGCTCACCTTGCCGAGCTTGCCGGTTTGGGAGTCGCTTTCGTGTGCCGTCCCAGGAGCGGCGTAGAGCGACAGCGCGGAACCAACCAGTGCTGCGAGGAGGTGCGTTTTCATGATTGTTGCCTCCGACGGATGGGTGGAACGGGCGATGTTACGCCGACCCCCCCGACAAAACCCGGAAGCTTTGTAGGGGCTTTCGAATTCTTCTGCCTCACTTGTTGGGGCGATGGCCGTAGCTGAGCACCCGCGTGATCTCCCACTGGCCGCCCTGGTTGCGCCACACGATCGAGAAGTCCGCGATGCCCTCGCAGTCGCCCGACTTGAGCTGGCAGAAGCGATGGACCCCCTGCGCGATGGCGCCGAAGCCCTTGATGGGGATGACCTTCAGGCTGCCCGCGACCAGCTCGCGGCGATAGATTCCGCAGACGTTCTTCTTCGTCCGGGCCAGCATGTCCTGGCGGTTCCAGGTCACGCCCCCGGTGTCGTGGTAGAACTCGACGTTGGGGGCGAAATAGCCGGCGTACTTCTTCAACTGGTCGGGCGCGCTGCACTTGTTGAAGGCGTCGAACGCGGCCGCATCCAGTGCGGCGACGGTTTCGAACAGGGGGTCCGCGGGCTTTCGGGCCTCGGCCTTTGCGGGCGAGGAGGGCGCGTCGGGTGAAGGGAAGCTCGCGCACCCGGAGAGCCCGACAAGAAGCGTGGCCGCGACAAGGGCGGCAAGGGTCCTCAAGTCAGCCTCTGCGGATCGACAGTTTCATGGGGAAAGTATTGCAGACAAAGTCGAACCCCGCCCGCTCGAGGATGGGACGGCTCATGGGGGCGGCGTCCACGGCGAGGTAGGCGTAGCCGCGAACCCGCGCTTCCTCGACCCGGCGCCGCAGCAACCGGGAGTAGATGCCCTGGCCGCGCGCTTCCTCGAGGACGGATCCGCCATGGATGTCCGCGAACCGCGAGTCCGGCGCGAAGTCGGTCCAGCCCGTGCCGACCGGGATGCCGTCCCGATAGGCGCAGTAGACGGACAGCTGGTCCGGGCGGGTGCGCAGGGTGCCGCGAAGCTGCGGCGCGAGCCAGGGGAATGTGCGTCCCCAGACGGCTTCCTGGACCTTGATGACGTCGTCGAGGGTCGGGTCATCCCACGTGGCCTGGCGAATCGTGACATCGGGAGAGTCGGTTGCCTTCGAGGGCAGGGCGCGCTCGACGGGATAGACCAGGAAGGCCTCGGGCGGGTCGGGCACGAACCCCTCGAGTTCGAGCAGTTCCTTGAGGTTCGACGGGACGTCGAGGTCGTAGGTCTTCCACTCGAGCGTTCCGCCCCTCTGCGCGAACCACGCGACCTGGTCCCGGATGATGCGGCGCTCGTCGCCTTCCGGGAGCGTGGTGAAGTTGAGGAACGACTCCGCGCTGCCATCCAGGGAGACGTAGCGGCTGGCGAAGGGGAGCACCTCCAGCTTGAAGCCCTCGATGGCCCGTGCGCGACGTTCCGCGACGTATTGCTCGAAAATCGCGCGCTGCCTGGGGGTGGCCATGCTCAGAGGTGGCTGATCCACTGGAGGACGATGCCCTCCAGCGCGGCTTTCCTGGCGCGAATGTCCTTCAGGTCGGTGAACGTCACCATGGCCCGGTCCTTGGCCAGCCACTGGAGCAGCTTGTCCGGGTCCTTGATGGACATGCCGCCCGCGGGCAGGGCCTTGGCCTTCGCTCCCAGGTGGAGGATGAGGCCGATGCCGGTCTTGGCGCGAAGGTGGGTCGTCGCGAAATACTCCGTCGTGCGGAAGCTGGGGGCGTTCCACTTGATGCCTTCGGCGATGCTCGGGTGGGCGCCGCGGATGATCTTGCGCAGGGCCTCGATCTCGGCCTTGCAGGGATGGTCGAGCGTGGACATGAAGGCGTCGACCGCTTCGGTGGAGTCCGAGACTGCGCTGTGTTTCCCGGGAACCTGCTTCACCGATCTCACTGCGTTGCCCCCTGAAAAGTGCGAGCGGCTTCTAGAAATAGGGAACCGGACCAAGAAGCCGGCTCTGGGCGGAGGCCGCGCCGGAAGGATTCTCGTACAGATTCTTGCCGTCGGTGAAATAGCCGGTAAGGCCTGGCCGGCGGGGACTGACGGAAAGCTCGAAGCCGCTTGTGCCGACGCTCAGTCGATAGTCATAGGCTGAATCGTTGCTCGGATCATTTTCCCTGGCGAGCTGCATGCTCATGCCCTGGCCGACGCAACCCTTGCGCATCTCGTCGAGGGACACATGGCGGCCCACGATCCGTTGGCAGTCCTTCTGCACGCTCGAAATGACGACCAGGTTTCCGAGGGCCTTGTCTTCCTCGGGCTTGCGCTGCGCGCTCCCGCCCGATTGCGCTGCCGCCCCGCCCGGCGATTGCGCCGGCTTTCGAACGGTGCCCGCCTTCGCGTCTGCGGGACAGGGTTCGTCCTGGTAACTCGTGCGACCGTCTTTCGACTGGCACTTGTGCATCTGGGCCGACACGCCAGGAACATAGGCTACGAGGACCACGGAGACGATGAAGGCAAAGCTATGCAAGCGATGCATGGTTGACCTCCCTGCAAGGTAGCGTTGCTTACCGCGTGGGCGACGCAACGAGGCGCTACTTCGCCGGCTTGAGTGAATCGAGGGCCCCGTAATAGGACTGCCGGACGCGCGGGGACTGGTCAACGATCTTCGGGTGCGTGTAGAGCCAGAAATCGATCAAGCCGGCTCCGGGCATCAGAACGATCACGCGGACTGACGTGGCAGCGTCGCGTTCCATCCCCTCCTTCACGACGACCTCGAGTGCCGGATATCCCCCCACTTTGAGGTCGCGCGTGGACACGAGCGGCCGCATCCCGTCGGCCACGGTCTTGGATTTCCAATAGGCCCGGTCCGTGTCGGTGAAGTCGCGCTGCCCCTGGGCGAGCTTGCGCCTTGCCACGGTGACATAGCAGACGGGCATTCCGGGGCGACTCTCGACCTTTGGCGCGCAATCGATGAAGACGTCGCGATCCCGGCTCCTCCACTCCCAGTCCTTCGGGATGATGAAGCGCACGCCGACGTCCTTGTCTTCCACCCATTGGGTTCCCTGCGCAGGCACATCCTTCGCCAAGGCTGCCGCCGTCATGGCAAAGGCCGCGATCCCGAGAATCGCCCGCACCAATGCACCTCCCGTAGGTCTGCGTTGGAGGCAGGCATGCGCATCAGCCCGTATCGTGTCCGCTTGGAGCGCGTCGTCAGGCTGGCCCATGCTTCACCTCTGCGTAAGTGCCCGGGCCACAGCATAGACCCATTCCTCGCAGGGTTCACCGCGGAAGACGGTGTTCCGGGCTTCGACCCGTTCCATGCCCACGCGCTCCAGCAGCCGGACGGAGGCCGAATTGCGGACATCCGTGATGCCGAGGACCCGATCGACGGAGGTGCAGTCGAAAATGAGCGTGATCGCTTCGCGGACGGCCGTCGTGGCCACGCCGCGGCCTTGGGCATGGCGCCCAAGCGTGAATCCGATTTCAGCGTGGCGGCCATCCTCCGAAAGAAACAGGCCGATGTCGCCGGAGAGGTCTTGCCTTGGAGCTTCCGCGATCCCGATCTGCGTCCAGAAGCCGGGCCGGAAGAGCGGGGCGGTGCTCATCTCGGACAGGAATGCCAGGGCTTTCTCGTCCGGCATGGGTGACCAGCCTTGGTACTTACCGAGTTCCGGGTCGCCGCGGTAGGCCTGGAACGCCGCCAGGTCGGCACGGGCCAGCCGCCGGAGCACGATGCCGGTGGCGACCCGCGGGATAGAGTCGGACTGAGGGTTCGCATGGGACTTCGCACGTTATCGTGGAGCACGCCGATGCTCAAGTCTCGAGCCCGGCGTGCCCACGAAACCCGGGGAAGTCCGGTTACTTGCTCCCCGCTCCGACCAGCATCTCGCACGGCCCCACGAAGCCATCGGGCGTCTCGAACTTGCCGAGGGCTGCCTCGATCTCCCTCCAGGTCGCGGAACGTTCCGCCTCGCTCAACGTCGCCATCATCTGGTGGAGTGCTCCGAAGGACTCGCGCTCGAAGCGAACGCACTCGGCGGCCGAGGGAAGGCGCTCGGGCGAGTCGACCTTTCGCACTTCGACGTCGCGAAAGCCAGCCTGCTCGAGGCTCCTGGCGAGCACTCCCTCGCCCCCGAGCGAGAAGGGTCCGGGCTGGCCGGGCAGCGGCGGAGGAAGCTTCGCGCGCTGCCGGATGATGCCGACCGGGATGGAGAAGAAGGGATTCTTGTCGGCTGTGGAATACACCACCGCGGCGAATCGTCCTCCCGGCTTGAGCGCATGGCGAATCCCGCGGAGCGCGCGTTGCTGGTCGGGAAAGTAGATGAGCCCGACTCTCGAGAGCGCCGCATCGAAGGAACCCTCGGCCAGCGTGTCATGCCGCTCGCCGTCCAGTTCGAGGGTCTCGACATTCCCAGTCCGGCGCGGCGCGCGGCATCGAGCGCAAAGCCCAGTATGGCGGGCGAGATGTCGGTCGCGAGCACGCTTCCGTTGGCACCTACGCGGCGGGCCGCCGTGAGCGTCTGTTCGCCCGCTCCGGCGGCGACGTCGAGCACCCGGGCTCCGTTTCCGACCGCAGCCATGTCGAGCATGGCATCGGTCGCGGTCCCAGCCAGCGCGCGAGGAGTGGGGCCCAGCGGTCCCACGCTTCGGCAGCCGACTGCCATTGCGCGCGGGTGGTTGCCTTGAACTTGTCGGGATCGAATCGACGGGTGCGATGGTGGCTTCGGTCATGGGGGAACCCTTTCCTCGAGACTGACGCGATTGCGCCCGTGAGCCCAACTACCGACGCCACACCGCGGCTCAAGTCCAGAATCTGTAGTTGCCCCGCCGCGCCAAGCGAATACACTGGGGCGATGATCGATTACGGCCAGTTCTGCACGGTTGCGCGCGGAGCGGAAGTGCTGGGAGAGCTGTGGACGCCGCTGTCGTGCGCGAGCTTCTCTGCGGCAGCCACCGTTTCAACGACATCAAGCGCGGGGTTCCCCGGATGTCGGCCAGCTGCTCACCCAGCGATTGCGCAAGCTCGAGGAGATGGGGTCATCCGAGCCGCCGCCGTGTTAAAGCGGGTCTGAATACCACCTCGACGGCGACCGGCGAGGAGCTTCGGCCCATCGTGGTGGGAATCGGGCATTGGGGCGGCGATGGGTCGGAAGCCGCCTGAAACGCCGCCAGCTCGACGCCGGCTTCCTCATGTGGGACATCCGCCGCTCGTGCAACTCGACAGGTTTCCGGCGCGGACCCGCGTGGTGATCCAGTTCACGTTCACGGACGCGCCGCGCGGAGAGCGTCAATGGTGGCTGGTGGTGGAGAACCGCATTCTCGGACCTGTGCCGCGACGATCCCGGCCATGAGGTCGCGGTGATACGTCGATATCCACGGTGCGCGCGCTGACGGCAATCTGGACGGGCCACAGCGACCCCGACACGGGATCCGCGCGGGCGGGCTGATGGTGCAGGATGGCCACCAGCAGCAGTTGATGGCCGTGGTGGGACGAAGCGTGTTCACCCCACCCGTACTGCAGCCCGCGAAAGTGGCGGACGACTCTGACCGGGCCGCTAGAACGCGTTGTCAGCGTTCAAAGACGTGCTTCCGATCAATGGCGGTGCCGCAGTACATGCAGGTCGATTGCCGAGAATGAGCAGGTCGGCCAATCCTTGGCTGGCGGTCGGCCCGCCAAGTAGCCGCCCGTCGATACGTCCGTCACGCTCATCGATTTCCGCAATCCTGGCTCGGATGTCTTCGTCCGTGAGAGTCGGCTTTTCGCGAACAAGCTCCCATAGGGCTTGGGATACCAGGGCGAGGCCATCGATCTTCGACTCCAGGCGTGCAATTTCACGCTTGACGCGATCTTCGGCGTTCATGCGGTCGTGTGTGCCATGCTGCGGCGTTGAGCCGACGCGCTCTCGATCTGGCCTTGCTGGTACACGTTCGACAGATTCGATCATGTGTTTCCTTTGTGGGCTATCGTCGAAGTTGACCGGCGGCTGGGAGGTGTGTGCGCGAAACGCACTGAAGCACCCGGGCGTTCGTGTCGAACGCCCTGTTAGACCGGAGCGACAAAGGGCGCCAGTCATCTTGAACAATCTCCGTGTGCAACTCGAGCTTTCCTGCAGCACGATCGTTCAATGCCTTCGCACAAGCAGCCCGCAGGATCGGTAGCACACGCTCCACGCGCACCGCCTCCTTCAAGTTCAATGTGTTACCCCAAGCATCTCACGTTCACCACGCTTTCCGGTCTTAATGTGTGCACCCGATCACGCAAGTCATGGAGCACCGACGTGGACCCGTTATGTCCAAGCCTCCTGAACTACAAAGCTTCATATGGCTGGAGGAAGCAGAGAGAGCCTTCCCATCCCAGTGGCCTCGGTGCCTAAAGCGAGTTTCCAGGATCTTGTACAGGGAGAGAAAGCGATACTGCAATGGGATGCGATCATCCACGCCATCAACGTAGAGGCGCATGCGCTCCGGGAACTCAAAAGAAGGACGCAGTGAACAGGTCATTCGCCTTCTGAGGGTCGAATGTGTGTGAGCCTATCTTCTCGACTTAGCTTGAACTTTCGAGGTGCTCCCTCAAGAATGATCGTCCAGACGGTAGAAGGTATTCCAAGCGTGATATCCATCCGGTATCCGAAACGCAGCGTCTAAGACGGTCTTGAGCATCTGCAGCATGGGCAGAATTGCTTCGGAATCGTCTTTGCTTTCAATTCCGGGATCATGACCCGCGCAAACTCTGGAAGGCTTTCAGGCATCGCAGTACAAACCGAACTCGTACTGCTTTCCGTCAACGTCATGAACATTGATCGTGAACGCCGCCGATCGTTCTGGGAAGTCAACGACACCCGTGCGCACGGAGAATCAGCCTATAGTAGAGACAGCAGTACAGCGTAGGTCTAACGATCTAAGTAGTGGCGGGCGACGATGGCCTTGCCGCGGACAGACCCGACCCAGGCTGGACCACTGACCGCTCGCATGCGTTGTTAGAAGGCATTATTCTCATAATCGCGTCGCCTGAGTATTACGCGAGGCCCCGCTCGCGCCCGAGGAATTCTGGAGCACTCTCCGCCGCCATCAACACTCCCGCCAATCTTCCCATCACGTAGGGACACAGATCGAAACCCGTAGGGCTCCCGACCGACTCGACGGTGGCAGCGGCGTTTGGTAGACACCCGTAAACATCCTGAAGATCGATATAGAACAGTAAGTTGGAGCTCCGCTGGGTCGCAGGCGCGTACTTCTCCGAATAGCGCGCAACCTCCTCCTGAACGAAATCGCATACTTCAGCATAGGATATGTCACGGAGGAGTCGCATGCTCGACAAGGTCTTGTGCACGTGGCCGCCTTCGCCTTTTCAAGTGCGGCCTTGTACTCAGCGTGGCGACGACGGCCCTTGTAAATGATCTCCTTCACCTTCGAAGGCAGCAGATCGGAAATGGATATCAGGCGGCTCGTCCGCAGCACTCAATAGATTTCGGCGTCGGCGAACGCTCACGCCGAGATTTTCCAAGAATTCATTTGCGACCGAGCGTTCGCGCGCTGGTTTGTTCGCTGACTTGAAGAAACCTACGTTCTTCTCTGGCCTTTCGGGACTGAGGCTAAGTACTCTTCGTGGGACATGTCGTCGCCGCTGATATGCCATCTACCGAATGAGTTGAACGGACGGCCACGATGTGCAGACCGGGTTTCAACCCGGCCCAAACACGCCGCACGGCCATTCGAGCGACTTGTTAGGCCAAGTCATCAGCACACGCTTGCACGAAATCACGCAAACGTTTCTCCGACAATGCTGCGTTATACGCAGGGTTTGTTGAGTAAAGAGTAATGCAGCCGCCTGCTTAATTGGCTGACCAAGAGGCGGTGCGGCTCGTCCTCTATGCCCGGCCTCTGAATGTGCATCAATGGTGAAGTTGTAAACATCGAGATTCGACTGTCAACCGGCTGCGGAAATACGCTAGTGCCGGAACAACGTGGTTGAACCAATCCTCTGAGACATTTGCAGTGCCGAGTGCAGGGTAACGCCATGCTGAGCCACCGATGTGCTCCCAACCAAACCGCTCAAAGCAAGCGATAATTCGGGTTCTATCGTTCGGATCGGTGATTGAGTCATTGTCTACGTCAAACGCTACGGCAATCGGCATTGGTGATCCTCGTTGAGTGTCTACAGGCGTAACGACTATTGGACGGGAAATTTAAGAGCTCAGAAGACCTTCGAGGCGTGGTTCATCCTGCCGTTACTACTCTTGCGCGAGCTTCGTTCTCCAGGCGCCGGAGCCATCGAGTTCTGTAAACAGGACACCATGAAAGTCCGACGGCACCTCCAGTCCAGATGTAAACAGTGCGGCAACGCTACTGCGATCGAGCTTCCCGGTGAAGTAGCCCAGCTTGAGTACTAGTTCTGCCTAGCGCGCGGACGCAGGTTTGTAGCCTCTGCGGACGACGCTCCAATGTCGTCTCCGGTCATCAGAACGACGGCGAACGGAACGTCGGCGAAAGCTTCGAACTTCTCGATAACCGTTCTACCTTCATTCGCTTGCTCATGAAGGATCACAGGCTCCAGGCCGAGCCTTTCGAGGAGGCGGGCTACGGTCTCTTTCGCGCCAGCGTCACGCCGATGAACAAGAAAGACCTTGCGAGATTCGACCTGCGAAGTCGTCCGCCTTGCTGCTGTGGCGCCTCCGACTGAGACTAAGCGAGTCCAACCGACTCGACCCGGATGACGAGACCTTCAAGATGACCGACCTGTCGGTCTCGATACTCTTCCCATTTAAGGATCGGGAATCACCTGCTAAAGCCCGAAAAGCTTCGGCGGCTTTGAGTCCCATCGCAGCAGCAAGAAATGTTTCGGTTCTACGTGCCCAACTCTCGTATTCCATCCAGGCGGTCGCTCGCCAACCGATCTTGAGAAGCGTTTCGACGCGTTGCGCGAAGATTCCATGAAGTCCCTTGTGGACTTCGGCCTAGTTGAGCGGCAGGCGGGCAGAGCGCGGAGCGTGATTGCCCGCATTTCGGCCCGCCTCGAGGACTTGTTAGGGAGCCACATGTCGAGCATGGCTACGAAGCTGCGACGATGCCTACAACCGCTGGTATAGCCAGGACCGGTGCGCCCACGAATAGCGGAGCGACGGCAAGACAGCCGAAAGTTAGTCCGCCAGTAATCACTACGCGACGTTCTTTCGATATGGGGCTCTTGGAAAAAACCATATCCAAAATGTGATAACACCGAATGTGGCTGAAAGCCCCCAAAAGAGCCCCAGAAACGATCGCCACTCTGATACGGAAACGCCATCCCAAATGTAAACGCAAGTCCCATTGGCGCGAGAAGCAGCGTGACTAACCTCCGCCGACCAAACATACGATGCGCGCTGCGTCCTTCCTCGAAGGCGTCATGGCTACCTAACGATTGATTGAGCGGTCGGGCGCTGCCAGGCCCTGGCCCACCGCCGCTACACGGCCGCTCGAACGATTTGTTAGAAGGCCGCCTTACGCAGAGCATCGTTCCAGCCCTTAAGTTGGCTATGAGAGAGTAGATCAGATCTATTTATTACGTTCTCTTGGAACCAGAACCGAGCCCGTCCCAGTTCTCTTCTGGTCCAGACTGAGGGATTAGTTCCCAGCCGATCTCTGACAGAAGGCTGTTGTTCTTTGCAACATTGTTGTTTGTGGACGTTGTGACAAAGTTGGACTCATCGTGCGCACCGCCGCGTGTAACAGGAATCACGTGGTCCACAGCGGGCCATAGTCCCAAAATACTGGATGGCTTTCGCCGGCCTTCCAGGTCGGATGCATCGGAAATTGGTCTGGGAAAGCCAACCAATTGCCAGCAAGGCCCCCGGAAACACGAGGCGCGACCCCGAATAGCGGTCGATAAAGTGTCCCTCATAAATACTCGAAGAGCGCGCACGGTTGAAATTCCCTTGCGTTCAGTGACCATTCGCTCCCACGGAAATTCCTGACTCGCAATGCTTTGAGCGTCGGCGATACGCCCATTGGCGAGGGCACTCGCGATTTCTTCGAGCTTGTCGGCGCGACTAGTTCGCTGCATTGCCCTTGGCCTTCTAACAAGAAAAGGGTGACAGGTGTTATTCATTGGAATTGCAAGCATTAACGCAGATTTTGTCCGTGTATGAAGGTGGGGTCAACCCGAACCTGCTGATTCAGCAGGCAAATCGCCGCTGCCCGATCAACCGGCCCCAGCAATGCTGCAACCTATTACGGGCCGATCCTGCTGCGACGCCGCTTCGCGCGCCCGCGAGAGATAGGGCACCTCCACGAAGCGGTACGAAGCCGTCGAAATCCCCAGAACAACCGCCAGCCAAACCAGGAACGAGATGACCGCATCCGTCCCCGGCATGTAGGCGTTGAACAGGAGCAGCACCGGCAAGTGGTAGAGGTACGCCGAATAGCTGATCCGCCCCAGCCCGCGAGCGGCGCCGAGGCCACGACTCGCGAAAGCAACGGCGAAGGCCACGACACCACCGCCGCGAAAGCGATGGCGATGAGCAGCGGAAACACGATCCACCCCATCGCCCCCAGGATCGACGTCCCATTCCGGAACACGGCGTAAAGCCCGAGCAACGCCCCACCAGCAATCACCACCGGAATCCACGCCGAAACACCCGACGGCCGCTCCCGCCGCCGCAGCATCCAGGCCCGCCCCGCCAGGATCCCCAGCGCGAAGTGCAGCGACCACGCCGGAAGCTGCGTCTCGATGAGGTGCCGGATCTCCTTCTCGCTCACCCCCGCCTTGGCGCCCAGCTTCAGGAACACGGCCACCAGGAAATCGAGTTCGTTCCACGCGAGCCAGCGCCACCCGGCCGCAATCGCCGCCGCCGCGAAGAGGCTGCGCCACGGCCACCGCACGAAGAGCGGCGCCACGAAAGGCAGCAGCAGGTAGTACTGGAACTCGATCGCGAGCGTCCACAGCGCGCCGTTCACGGTCATCGAGGAGGACGTGAGCGGGCGAGGTGTAGTGCAGGAAGCGTGAAGTGCGCCCCGAGGTTGCCCACGACGAACGGCGTCGACTCGATCCAGATGCGCGGGTAGATGAGGGGCAGCACCACGAAGAACAGGAACACGAGCTGCACGTAGTACGCGGGCAGGATCCGCCGCGCGCGCCGGGCGTAGAACGAGCGCCAGTCCGGCGCCGGCAGCCCCGCGTCCGCGTGCCGGAACCACGGCAGCGTGAGGAGGAAGCCGGTGATCAGGAAGAAGAGGTCCACGCCCAGGTAGCCGTTGCGCACGAACGCTTCCAGCGGCGCCCAGGACTTCACCGCCGCGATGAAGGCGTCGTCGAACCTGCCGTCGCGCAGGACGAAGTAGTGGAAGACCATCACCCACAGCACCGCCACGCCGCGCAGCCCCTCGATGGCGGGGATGTCGCCGACTTCCGCGCGGACGCTCTCCGCTCGCAGCGCTGCGGACGAAGGCGGCGCGGCGCTCAAAACCGCAGCCTCTCCGAATAGCCCGTCAGCTCCAGGTAGCCGCGCCCCTTCGCCCCGTCGGGCCCGCGTGGCCGTGACCGCGCCTTCCCAGTAGAGGGTGCCGGTCGAGCCGCGCGCGTCCATTTCCTGGTCGTCCATGAGCGGTGCCACGCTCCAGCGCTCGCCCGCCACCTCGAAGTCCATCTCCACGGGCCAGGTGGCGCCCGTGCGCGGCGAGCGCCAGCGTGCGCCGCGGCGTGAAGCGCACCTCGTCGTTCGCGAATACGCGCAGCTTGCCATCGGCGCGCTTCGTCCCGGAAGCCCACACCGTGGCGCCCGCCTTGTCGCGCAGGCGAAACGCCATGAGCGCGCCGCCGCCCTCGAGATTCAGCCCCACCCAGTCCCAGCCCACGGCGTTCTCGGCGAGGATCTCGCTGGACCACTCGTGGTCGAGCCAGGCGGCACCCTTCGCCTCGATCGCCTGGCCGCCGACCTTCACCGTGCCCGTCACCGCGAGGTTCGGCTCGCTGTAGTAGCCGCTGGCCTGCGAGGGAAGCGGCCCCTTGCGGCTGTAGCCCCCGTCGCCCTGCAGGAGCACCGGCTGCGTGGGCGTGAGCACGAGGTCGAGCGTGAACCCGTCGCCGGGAATGCGCGCCACGTAGCGGCCGTCCACGCGCTTGAAGGACCAGTCGTCGATGAAGACGTCGGTGTCGCCCGGTGCGCGCCTCGGCGAGGGCGGGGAAGGCGCGCGCGATGCGCTGGTCGTGGCGCAGCTTGCCGTGCGCGGGGTCGGCCAGCGCCGCGTGCGCGAAGAGGAGCTGCGTGGGCGAGAAGCGGCTGGGGTTCGCGTCCGCCGCCTTGTTGCGCAGGCGGAAGAACGTCACCTGGAATCCCATCGGCCCCTTGGGCGTCTCGAGGTGCCCGGTCGCGTACCACCACTCGATGCGGTGCTCGGGGTGCGCGCCGAAGTCCGCCGGGAACGCGAGCTTGAGGCCCGGGCGCACGGGCGCGTAGTCGGCCGCCAGCGTCGCCCAGGCGAACGCGAGGAGGGTGACGAATGCGGCGAGCCTACGCATCGTCCTTCACCGCATGCACCGCCTCGCGCGCCACCGCCGCGCGCCCCGCGGCAGAGGCGCCCACCGCGCACAGGAACACGACGGAGCCGGCCAGCAGCGCCAGCGCGAACCACGGCCAGTGGATCTCCATCCCCCAGTGGAACGACTGCCGGTTCACCACGCGCACCAGCACCACGCTCACGGCCGCGCCCGCGAAGAGCCCGAGGAGCGCGCCGATGATCCCCGCGGCACCCGCCTTCGAGGGCCAGCAAGCTGCAGCACCTCGCCGCGCGCGAGCCCCAGGTGGCGCAGCACGCCGAACTCGCGCCGCCGCGACCACGCCAGCGCCGCGAAGCTCGAGGTCACGCCCGCCAGCGCGATCAGGATCGCCGCCGCCTCCAGCGCGTAGGTGGCGGCGAAGGTGCGGTCGAAGATGGCGAGCGCGCGGCCGTGGATGAACGACGCGTCGTGCAGCTCGGCGCCCGGCACCCGCGCCACGACCTTGGCCACGCTGTTGCTCGACCGCCTTCACGTCCGCGCCGGGGGCGAGGTGGATGGCGATGTCGTTGGCGAACGGGTCGCCCGTGATCGCCCGGTAGTCGGCGAGGTCCACGAGGATCGCGCCCCAGGTGCGCGAGTAGTCGCGGAAGGTGCCGGCGATGCGGAAGGTGGCGCGGCGCCCGGCGAGCGGCAGCGTCACCTCCTGCCCGGCTCGCCAGCCGAAGAGGTCCACGGCCGCTTCCGAGATCCACACCGGCGATGGGTCCGTTGCGCGGCGGGACGACGGCGGGATCGGCCTGGAAGCCGCGCAGCGAGCGTCGCATCCACGGGCCGCGCGATCACCGTGAGGAGCCCCGTGCTCCCCTCGGGCGTGAGGCGCTCGAAGCGGATGGGGTCGATGCGCGCCACGCCGGGCACCGCGGCGATGCCCGCCTGCGCTTCGGGCGGGAACACCACCGCGTCGCCCTGGGGCGCGGCGCGCGCGAAGAGGTCCGCCTCCAGCACGCCGGTGAGCCATCCGTCGAGCGAGACGCGGAACGAATAGCACCATGATCGCCATGGCCGCGGTGAGGGCCACGCTCACGACGATGCCCGACACCATCGCCGAGAGGTGCCCGGGCAGGCTCTTCACCTGCGCGCGGGCGAGCGTGCGCAGCGGCGCATCGCTCGCGGGCACGCGGTCGAGCAGCAGGCGCGAGGCGGGGCTCACGGCCACCACGGCGGCGGCGAGCGCCAGGCCGATGGAGAGGTAGCCGCCCACGGGAATCTCGCCGGCGGGCGGGAGGTACGCGGCACCGAGCGCGCCGGTCGCGAGGGCCAGCGGCCACGACCATCCGCCGGGCGGCGCGGGCAGGTCGAGATGGCGGTCCTTGAGGGCCTGCGCGACATCCAGGCGGGCGAGCGGCCGCGTCACGGCGAGTGCCGCGGCGGCGGCGGTGAAGATGCCCAGCACGCCGATGATCGCGAGCGCGCCCGCGTCCGGCGAGAAGGTATTGCCCGCGCCGGAGAAGAATCCGGCCCCGAGGTCGTAGCCGAACCTCTCCAGCATGGCGCGGCTCGCGGCCAGCCCCAGCACCGTGCCGGCGAGCGCGCCGGCGAGTCCGAGCAGTCCGCCCTCGATCGCGAGGAAGGCGCGCACGCCGCCCGCCGTGAGTCCCAGCGCGCGCAGCAGCGCGAATTCCTGCCGCCGGCGCGCCGCCTGGAGGGCGAGCGTGGAGAAGACGAGGAAGCCGCCGGTGAAGAGCGCCATGAGTGCGAGTGCCGTGAGGTTCACGCGATAGGCCTGCGTGAGCCCGGCGGTGCGCATGGCCGCCTCGTCGGGGCGCGTGAGGGAGACGCCGGGCGGAAGCAGGGCCGCGATCTCGCGAAGGGCCGCCTCGCGCGGGGCGTCGGGGGCGAGCCGGATGTCGATGCGGTGGATCACGCCGATGCGCCCGAAGTAGAGCTGCGCCGCGGCGATGTCCATCACGGCGATGGGCCCGCCGCCCTCGAGCGCGGGAAGCGTCCCCGCCACCTTGAGCTTCACCTCGCCGTTCGGCCCGCCGAGCGACACCTCGTCGCCGACCTTCGCGTGCAGCTTGGCAAGGGCCGCCGGGCGTGAGCCAGGCCGCGTTGGCGTCGAGCACCGTGGGCGATCCTTCCTCGCGGCGGGCGGCTCCCTCGGCGAGGAAGCCCGGCTGCAGGCGCGCGGCGCGGAAGGGATCGATGCCCAGCACGCGGATCGTCTCCGGCTTCTCCGCCGTCGGGGCGTTGAGCTCGATCACGGGGGAGGCGGCCGCAATGGGGGCTTCGAGCTCGATCACGGGGGAGGCGACCGCCACCGCCGGGATGCAGCGCGACGGGGGCGTAGGCGGCGTCGTCGAAGCCGTTGCGCGGGCCCTTCACCTGGTAGTCGGCGGTGCCGGCCAGCAGGCGCGCGGCGCGGTCGATCTCGTCGAGGGCGGAGGCGTGCAGCGTGTGCACGGCGCCGGCGAGCGCCACGCCCAGCGCGATGCAGGCGATCGCGAGCAGGGAGCGCCAGCGGTTGCTGGACAGCGACCCGCGCAGGAGCGTGGCGACGAGCGCCGCGTTCATGCCGGCCCGAGGTGGCGTTTCGCGAGGCGCAGGACGCGGTCGGCCACGGCCGCGGCCACCGCCGAATGGGTGACGAGGAGCCCGGCGGCGCCTTCGCGCTTCACCGCGTCGCGCAGCGCCTGCATCGTGCGCGGCGGCGTTGGCTTCGTCGAGGTTGCCCGTGGGCTCGTCGGCCAGCACGAGCGACGGCCGGTGCGCGACGGCGCGCGCGACGGCCACGCGCTGCATCTCGCCGCCGGAAAGCGAGCCGGGCTTGCGCCCGGCCTGCGCGGCCGAGGCCCACGGCCTCCAGCGCCGCCAGCGACCGGCTCCTGCGCTCCGGGGCCGCCACGCCGTTGAGCAGCAGCGGCAGCCCCACGTTCTCCTCGACGGTGAGGTACGGGAGCAGGTGGAACGACTGGAACACGAAGCCCACGTGCTTGCGCCGCCACCGCGCCAGCTCGTCCTCCGCGAGCGACGTCACCACGGTGTCTGACACCGTGTCTGACACCACGACCGTGCCGGCGTCGGCGCGGTCGAGGCCGGCGATGATGTTGAGGAGCGTCGACTTGCCCGCGCCGGACTCGCCGAGGATGGCGACCAGCTCGCCCGGGGCCACGGAGAGCTCCACGCCGTCGAAGAGCGGCGCGCCGCCGGGCCAGGACTTGGCGAGGCCGCGGACCTCGAGCATGGAGGGGTGCCCGGTCAGAACCAGGCGATGATGCCGGTGCCCACGCCGGCGAGGGCGGCAGGCCCGCGCCCCAGAGCAGCCAGTCCTTCTTCGTGAGCACCGTGATGGAGGCGAGCGCGATGGCGATCTGCAGGAGCGTCATGGAGATCGCGAGCTTCTCGTGCGGGTGCAGCGCCTTCTCGGCCCGCTCGCTGAAGGCGCTGGACTCCTTCTCGAGCTTCTCGGCCTCCTTCTGGATCCCCTTCTTCTCCTCCGCGTAGCGCTTCGCTTCAGCGGCGTACTTCTCGGCCTTGGCCGGGTCGCCCGCGAGGCCCGCGGCGAACTCCGACAGGTTCTGCTTCATGCTCTTGGCCTGGTAGTAGTTCCACTGGTTCGACGCCTGCGTCTTCTTGAGCACGGCCTCGTTCTTGTAGTACAGCGCCTCGTTCTGCGTGTGGCCCCCGAGGAAGCTCACGACGGCGCCGACGTCGCGAGTATGGCGGTGAAGATGGCGATCTGCTGGCCCGAGGCCGCCCTTGGTGCGCCTCGTGCTCGACTTCGTGGTCGTGGGGTCCGTGAACGTGTATTCCCTTGCCTGACATGCGTTGCGTCTGCCTTCCGGATGCGTGGATGCGGCGCGGCGCTACTGCCCGCTGATGTAGCTCTCGAGTTGCGAGATGGTGAATTCCTGGTCGGCGATGATGTCGGTCACGATGTCGCGGATGGAGACCATCGCCACCACGCGGCCCTCGTCCACCACGGGCAGGTGGCGGATGCCCTTCTCCGACATGAGGGCCATGCAGTCGCGCGTCTTGGTGCGCGGGCTCACGCAGATCACGTTGGCCGTCATGACCTCCTCGACCCGCGTCGATTCCGACGAGCGGCCCTTGAGGACGATCTTCCGCGTGTAGTCGCGCTCGGAGAAGATGCCGACGAGCTTGTCGCCGGAGAGGACCACCGCGGCGCCGATGTCCTCGCGCGCCAGGACCTTGATCGCGTCCAGCACCGTGTCCTCGGGCTTCACGGACACCATCGGACGCGCGGGCTTGGATTTCAGGAGCTCGGTGACATTCTTCATCGCGTTCCTCCTCCGTAGGGTCTCTCGGTGCGCCCTTGGGTTGTCGTGACTACATGTTCGGGTAGTTCGGACCTCCGCCGCCTTCGGGGACGACCCAGTGGATGTTCTGGGTCGGGTCCTTGATGTCGCAGGTCTTGCAGTGCACGCAGTTCTGCGCGTTGATCTGCATCCGGGGATTCTGCCCGTCCCACACGATCTCGTAAACGCCCGCCGGGCAGTATCTCGTCTCGGGGGCGTCGTAGCGCGCGAGGTTCACGGTGATGGGCACCGCGGCGTCCTTGAGCGTGAGGTGCGCGGGCTGGTCCTCCTCGTGGGCCACGCTCGCCACGAACACCGAGGAAAGCCGGTCGAAGGTGACGACGCCGTCGGGCTTCGGATATGCGATGGGTTCGCATTCGTCCTTGGGCCGCAGCTGCTCGTGGTCCGGGCCGGGGTGGTGCAGGGTCCAGGGGGCCTTGCCGCCGAACACGACCTGGTCGATGCCCACCAGGAGCGAGCCCGCGACGAGGCCCTTGGCCATGAGCGGCTTGAAGTTGCGGGCGCGGTGCAGCTCGTCGTGCAGCCAGCTCTTCTCGAAGGCCTCGGGGAAGGCCGCGAGCTCGTCGCGCGAGCGGCCGGCGGCCAGGGCGTCGAAGGCCGCCTCGCGCCGCGAGCATGCCGCTCTTGATGGCCGCGTGGCTGCCCTTCACGCGGGCCGCGTTGAGGAAGCCCGCCTCGTCGCCCACCAGCACGCCGCCGGGGAAGGCGAGCCGCGGGAGCGCCTGCAGGCCGCCGGCATTGATCGCGCGCGCCCCGTAGGCCAGGCGCCGCCCGCCCTCGAGGAAGGGGCGGATGGCCGGGTGCGTCTTGAAGCGCTGGAACTCCTCGAAGGGGGAGAGGTAGGGGTTCGTGTAGCCCAGGCCGACGACGAGGCCGACGGACACCTGGTTGCCCTCGAGGTGGTACATCCAGGAGCCGCCGTAGGTCGCGTTGTCCAGCGGCCAGCCGGCGCCGTGGATCACGAGGCCGGGCTGGTGCCTGGCGGGGTCGATCTCCCAGAGCTCCTTGAGGCCGATGCCGTAGACGGCCGGGTCGCGCCCCTCGCGCAGCTTGAAGCGCTCCTGCAGCGCCTTGCCGAGGTGGCCGCGGCAGCCTTCCGCGAACACCGTGTATTTCGCGTGCAGTTCCATGCCCGGGGCGTAGCGCGCGGTCTTCTCGCCGTTCTTGCCGATGCCCGCGTCTCCCGTGGCCACGCCCATCACGCTGCCCTGGTCGTCGAAGAGCACCTCGGCCGCCGCGAAGCCCGGGTAGATCTCCACGCCCAGCGCCTCGGCCTGGGTGCCCAGCCAGCGGCAGAGGTTGCCGAGGCTCGCGCAGTAGTAGCCCTGGTTCCTGAAGCAGGAGGGCAGGAGCCAGTCCGGCACCCGGGAGGCGCCCGATTCGGAGAGGAACAGGAAGCGGTCCTCGGTCACCGGCTGGTTGAGGGGGGCGCCCTTTTCCTTCCAGTCGGGGAAGAGCTCCGCGAGCGCCCTGGGGTCGATGACCGCGCCGGAGAGGATGTGGGCGCCGATCTCGGACCCCTTCTCGAGGACGCAGACCGAGACCTCGGACCCCTTTTCGGCGGCGAGCTGCTTCAGCCGGATGGCGGTGGCGAGCCCCGAGGGACCGCCGCCGACCACCACGACGTCGTACTCCATGGACTCACGCGTCATGGCATACCCCCCGCTCGAGAATCGCGAATTGTTTGATTTTGCTCATGTCTGGGGTTTGGGCGGCTCATCTAATGGCGGTGTCAGACACCGTGTCTGACACCGTGTCTGACACCGCAGGCGAGGACGATGGGACCCTGGGCGATTACGGCGCTAATGATACTTGGCTTCGGAGGCTTCGCCGCCCTCGCGTGGCGCAAGGTCGCCATCTTCCGCGCGCTGCAGCCGGAGGTGCGCTGGGACCGGCCCGGCGAGCGCCTCGGGCGCGTGGCCACGATGGGCTTCGCGCAGTCGCGCATGGTGGCCGGCGAGTGGAAGCCCGGGATCATGCACGCGGCGATCTTCCTCGGCTTCTGCGCGCTGCTCGTGCGCAAGCTCCACCTCATCGTGATCGGCTACGACGCGCACGCCATCATCCCCGGCGCCGGCGGGCGCGGCCTACGCGACGTTCAAGGACTTCGTCGAGGTCGCGGTCCTCGCCGCGGTGGCCTACGCGTTCTGGCGGCGCTTCGTGGTGAAGCCCCGGCGCCTGGAGCCCAACCGCGAGGCGATCCTCATCCTCTCGCTGATCGTCGTGATCGTCGTCTCGGACTTCCTCTTCGACGGCCTGCGCTTCGCGAGCTTCCCGGGCGATCGCGGGCATCGCCCACGAGCGCGCCTACGCCCCCGTGGGCGCGGTGGTCGCCTACGCCTTCGCGCGGGTTCTCCGCGCAGTCGCTGGCCGTCCCCATGCAGGCCGCGCTACTGGGTGCAGATGATCACCGTGTTCTCCTTCCTGGTGCTGCTGCCGCTGGGGGAGCACTTCCACATCGTCACCGCGCTGCCGGCGCTCTTCCTCGCGCGCGACACGCCGCTCAACCGCGTGCCCTCCGTCGACCTCGAGGCCATCATGGCCGACGACGCGGGCGACGACATGAAGGTGGGCGTGAAGACGGCGGCGGACCTCCTCTGGAAGGAGGCCTTCGACCCCTTCACCTGCACCGAGTGCGGCCGCTGCAAGGATTCCTGCCCCACCTTCCTCACCGACAAGCCGCTCGCCATGAAGTGGGTGAACGACTCCCTCAAGCACCACCTGCTGGAGAAGCGCGAGGCGATCGTCGGGCACAAGGACGCGGAGCTGCCGCCCCTCGTGGGCGAGGTGATCAAGGAGGAGACGCTCTGGGCCTGCACCACCTGCGGCTACTGCGAGCGCTCCTGCCCCATCGGGCTCGAGCACCTCGGGCGCTTCTACCGCCTGCGCCAGCACCAGGTGATGATGGAAGGCGCCTTCCCGCAGGAGCTGAAGGCCGTCTTCGACGCCTACGAGAGCCAGTCGAACCCGTGGGGGCTGCCGGCCGACACGCGCGGCGACTGGGCGAAGGAGCAGGGCGTGCCGCTGCTGGAGAGCGCCGAGCAGGCGAAGGACATCGACTGGCTCTTCTACGTGGGCTCGGCGCAGTCCTTCGACGCGCGCGCGCAGAAGACGGCGAAGGCCTTCGTGAAGATCCTGACGGCCGCGGGCGTGCGCTTCGCGATCCTCGGGCCCGCGCGAGGGCTCCACCGGGGAGTGCGTGCGCCGCGCCGGCAACGAGATGCTCTTCCAGTCGCTGGCGCAGGCGCTCGTGGAGACGCTCAATGGCCTGGGCGTGAAGCGCATCGTCACCTGCGACCCGCACGCCTTCAATTCGCTCGCCAACGAGTACCCGGAGTTCGGCGGGACGTTCGAGGTGATCCACCACACGCAGCTCATCGACCGACTGATCCGCGACGGGAAGATCGCCCCGAAGCGCGCGTACGAGGGCGTGCTCTACCACGAGCCCTGCTACCTCTCGCGCCACAACGGCGAGTACGAGGCCCCGCGCCGGGTGCTGGCCGCGATCTCGACCGACACGCCGCCCGAATTCGCCCTCGCCCGCGACAAGGCGATGTGCTGCGGGGCGGGCGGCGGGCGCATGTGGATGGAGGAGCACACGGGGAAACGCATCAACGTGCTGCGCGCGGAGCAGGCGCTGGAGCGCGCCCCGAAGACGATCGCGACCGCGTGCCCCTACTGCGCGATCATGCTGCGCGACGGCGTGGCGCAGCTCGGGCGGGGCGACGACCTCCCCACGAAGGACATCGCCGAACTGGTGGCCGACGCCCTCTAGCGTCGCTAGTCAGATATCGGATTCCTGACCCTGATTATCCGGAGCCCCACCTTGCTTCCCCTGCAGGACATTCGCGTGCTCGACTTCAGCACGCTGCTTCCCGGCCCGCTCGCGAGCCTCATCCTCGCCGAGGCGGGGGCGGAAGTGATCAAGGTGGAGCGCCCCGGCACGGGCGAGGACATGCGGGGCTATCCGCCGCACCTCGACGGCGCGAGCGGCAGCTTCGCGATCCTCAACCGGGGCAAGCGCGCCATCGCCCTCGACCTGCGGGCCCCCGGCGCGGCGCAGTCGCTGCTGGCCCTGGCGCCCACCATCGACATCGTCCTCGAGCAGTTCCGCCCCGGCGTCATGGCGCGGCTGGGGCTGGGCTACGAGGCCTGGCGGGCGGCCAACCCGAAGATCATCTACTGCGCGATCACCGGCTACGGCCAGGACGGGCCCCGCGCCGCGAGGCCGGCCACGACATGAACTACGAGGCGCGCACGGGCATCCTCGCGCTCACCGCGGGCGCCGACGGCACGCCGGGCATCTCCCCCGCGCTCGTGGGCGACATCGCGGGCGGCACCTATCCGGCGGTCATCAACCTGCTGCTGGCCCTGCGGCAACGGGACCGGACGGGGGAGGGCGGCTTCATCGACATCGCGATGGCGGAGAACCTCTTCACCTTCCACTTCATGGGGCTCGCGATGGGCCACGCCGAGGGCGCCTGGCCGCGGGCCGGCGGCGAGCAGCTCACGGGCGGCTCCCCGCGCTACCGCATCTACCGGACGGCCGACGGCCGCCACCTCGCGGTCGCCCCCCTCGAGGACAAGTTCTGGGAGGCGTTCTGCGAGATCGCGGGCGTTCCCGCGGCCTTGCGCGACGATTCGCGCGATGCGAAGGCGACGATCGCGGCGGTGGCCGAGCGCGTCGCCGCGCACGATGCCGCGTGGTGGGAGGCGGCGCTCGAAGGCAGGGACACCTGCTGCACGGTGGTTCGCACGCTGGAGGAGGCCGTGCGCGACATCCACTTCCAGGCGCGCGGCGTCTTCGCGCGCAAGGTCGAGATTCCCGGCCACGTGCTGCCGGCGCTGCCCCTTCCGCTGGTGCCCGGATTGCGCACGCCGGCGCCGGTCGCGGCCGCCCCTCGCGTCGGGCAGGACAACGGCGCGATAATCCGCCCCTCGAACGACTGACGCACACCGCATGAGCCAGCCCCCGACCGCCGCGCCGCGCCTTCTGCACTCCATGAAGCTCCAGGTCCGCTGGGGGGACATGGACGCCCTCGGGCACGTGAACAACGCGGAGTACCTGCGCTACTTCGAGCAGTCGCGCATCGTCTGGCTCGAGGGGCTGGGCTTCCCGACCGACGGGCGAGGGCGACGGGCCCCATCCTCGCGAAGATTTCGGTCACCTACCTCAAGCCGATCGTCTATCCGAGCGAGATCGAGGTGCGGCTCTACGCCGGGCACGTGGGCAACTCGAGCTTCACGATCGTCTCCGACATCGTGAACGGCCGCGACGCCTCGGAGCGCTTCACGACGGGCGAGTTCGTGACGGTGTGGGTGGACTACGAGGCCGGGAAATCGGTGCCCGTCCCCGACAGGCTTCGCGCCGTCCTCGAGGGGGCGGCATGAACCACCTGGCCGGCGGGTTCGCCGCCGTGGGCCTGGGCGCCGCGCTGGGCGCGTGGCTGCGCTGGGGCTTCGGCGTGTGGCTCAACCCGCGCTTCCCGGCGCTGCCGCTGGGGACGCTCGCGGCGAACCTCGTGGGGGGCTACCTCGTCGGCATCGCCGTGGCGTGGATCAGCGCCCGCCCCGAGATCCCGCCCGAATGGCGGCTCTTCATCGTCACGGGCTTCCTCGGCGGGCTCACGACCTTCTCCACCTTCTCGGCGGAGTCCGTGGGCATGCTCCTGCGCGGCGACTACGGCTGGGCGGCCCTGCACACCACCTGGCACCTGGGCGGCTCGATCGTCATGACGGCCCTCGGCATCGCCACCTACCGCGCCCTCGCCTAGACGAGAAATGGGGTCAGGTTACTTTGCACAAGATTTGTGCAAAGTAACCTGACCCCATTTCACCGGGAGTTGAGGAGGGTGCGGACTTCGAGGGCGATGTCGCTGGCGGTGAGGCCGACGGGGCCGAGGCCCCGGGCCACGCAGGCGTCCGCGGCGGCGCCGTGCAGGCAGACGCCCAGGCGCAGCGCGTCGCGCGCGGCGAGTCCCTGGCAGAGCAGCGCCCCGATGATTCCCGAGAGCACGTCGCCCGTCCCGCCGCTCGCGAGCCCCGGGTTGCCGGTCGCGTTCACGGCCCAGCTGCCGTCCGGGCTCGCGCAGACGCTGCCGGCGCCCTTGAGCACCACCTCCGCGCCGAACTTCTCCGCGAGCGCCGCGGGCGGCCGTGAGGCGGTCGGCCTGCACGATCGCCGTGGTCGTGTGCAGGAGCCGCGCCGCCTCGGCGGGATGCGGCGTGAGGATCGTGGGCGCCGCGGCGGTTGTTGGCCAGGGCGTCGCGCATCGTGTCGTGGACCGCGATCGCGTTCAGCGCGTCGGCGTCGATCACCAGCGGCTTGGGCAGCGACAGCAGCGCCGGCAGCGTGTGCCGCTCGAAGGCGGAGGGCGACGTCTCGGTCGGCGAGTGGCCCGCGCCGGGGCCCACGACGAGGACGTCGGCGGCGAGCGTGTCGTCCACCGTCCGCAGCATCAGCTCCGGGATGGACCGGGTCGAAGGCGGGCGGCTCGGGCGCGAGGAGCCCCACGTAGACCTTGCCGGCGCCCGGCGAGGAGCCCCGCCCGCGCCGCCAGGATCGCGGCACCCGTCATGCCCTTGCCGCCGCCGACGATGCCGAGCGTGCCGAAGGAGCCCTTGTGGGAGTTGCGCGCGCGCGGCGCCAGCAGGCCCCGCAGCGAGTCGGCCGTGAGGAGGCTGCCGGGCATGTCCGCCACGAGGGCCGGGATCCAGGCCCAGGCCGTCCACGACGATCTCGCCGGTAGTGGTCGCAGCGCGTCGCCCGTGTAGCAGGCCCACCTTGCGGGCGATGAAGGTGATCGTCCGGGTGGCGCGCACGGCCACGCCGCGCACCGCCGCCGGTGTCGCTCGCGATGCCGCTCGGGATGTCGATCGAGAGCACGGGGGCGCCGCAGGCGTTGATGCGCCGCACGAGCGCGGCCATCCCGCCGTCGAGGTCGCGCGCGAGCCCGATGCCCAGCAGCCCGTCGACCACGAGGGCGGGGCGGAGGTCCGCGGGCCACTCGCGCACCGCTTGCGCCGCCGGCGGCGACGAACCGGTCGCGCGCCTCGCGGGCCTCGGGCGCCTTGGGCGGCGTGCCCGCGAAATCGAGCACGGTCACGCGGTGGAAGGCTTCGCGAAGCTGCGCCGCCGCCACCCAGGCGTCGCCGCCGTTGTTGCCGGGGCCGGCGACCACGAGGATCGGCGCGCCCGTGTCGGCGGCCATCGCGCGGGCCGCCTCGGCCGTGGCCCGGCCGGCGCGCTGCATGAGCGTGGGGCCGGCGAGCCCCTTCGCCGCGCGTTCCTCCAGCGTGCGGATCTCGGCGGTGGCGAGCAGGGGCAGGCGCGGTTCACAGGGCGGTGGTGCGCGGGTCGAGGACGGTGTCCTTCGCTTCCGGCAGGGTCTCCGGCCAGTCGCTCGAGAAGTGCAGGCCGCGGCTTTCCTTGCGCTGGAGGGCGGAGCGCACGATGAGCTCGGCGGTGACCACGAGGTTGCGAAGCTCGATCAGGTCGTTGGAGACGCGGAAGTTCGAGTAGAACTCGTCGATCTCGCCCTGCAGCAGGTTGATGCGGTGCAGCGCGCGCTCCAGGCGCTTGTTGGTGCGCACGATCCCCACGTAGCTCCACATGCTGCGGCGCAGCTCGTCCCAGTTGTGCGCGATGACCACTTCCTCGTCGGCGTCGGTGACGCGGCTTTCGTCCCAGGCCGGGAGCGCCGGCACGGCGGCGGGCGTGCCGCGCGAGGATGTCCGCGGCGGCGGCTTCCGAGAACACGAGGCACTCGAGGAGCGAGTTGGAGGCGAGGCGGTTGGCGCCGTGCAGCCCCGTGCAGGCCACCTCGCCCAGGGCGTAGAGGCCCGGCACGGACGTTCGCCCGGCGAGGTCCACCTTGAGCCCGCCGCAGGAGTAGTGCGCCGCGGGCACGACCGGGATCGGCTCCTTCGCGATGTCGATGCCGAACTCCAGGCACTTGGCGTGGATGTTCGGGAAATGCTCGCGGACGAAGGCCTCGCCCTTGTGGGAGATGTCGAGGTACACGCAGTCCAGGCCGCGCTTCTTCATCTCGAAGTCGATCGCGCGCGCCACGACGTCGCGGGGGGCGAGCTCGGCGCGCTCGTCGTGCTTCGGCATGAACCGCTCGCCGTTGGGCAGCTTGAGGAGCCCGCCCTCGCCGCGCACCGCCTCCGAGATGAGGAAGCTCTTCGCGTGCGGGTGGTAGAGGCAGGTGGGGTGGAACTGGATGAACTCCATGTTCGCCACCGGGCAGCCGGCGCGCCAGCCCATGCGCGATGCCGTCGCCCGTGGCGGTGTCGGGGTTGGTCGTGTAGAGGTAGACCTTGCCGGCGCCGCCCGTGGCGAGGATGGTCGACCGGGCCCCCAGCGTCTTCACCCGGCCCTCGCGGACGTCCAGCACGTAGGCCCCGTGGCAGCGGTTGTCCGGGAGCCCGAGCTTGCGGCCGGTGATGAGGTCGACCGCGATGTGCCACTCGAGGATCTCGATGTTGGGGTGGCGCTTGACCTGCTCGACCAGGGTGCGCTGCACGGCGTTGCCCGTGGCGTCGGCCGCGTGGACGATGCGCCGGTGGCTGTGGCCCCCCTCCCGGTGCAGGTGCAGCTCCTCCGCGCCGCCCGCCTCGCGGGTGAACGGCACGCCCTGGTTCACCAGCCAGTCGATCGCCGCCCGGCCGCGCTCGACCACGAAGCGGACCGCGTCGTCGTGGCAGAGCCCGCCGCCGGCCACGTGCGTGTCGCGGATGTGGTTGTCCACGGAATCGGCGCTGTCCAGCACGGCGGCGATGCCGCCCTGGGCGTAGGCGGAGGCGCCTTCGAGGAGCTCGTGCTTGGTGACGAGGGCCACCTTGCGGGAACCGGCGAGGCGGAGGGCGGCGGAGAGTCCGGCGAGGCCGCTCCCGATGACAAGGACGTCGTAGGCGCTCAAGAGGGGTTCCTGGAGGCGGGGGGCGATCCGTGCCCGGCCGGAACTATTTGCCCGGCCGGGAGTCTGTTGGCCATAGTCGCGGAAATGCGCACGACAAGGTGATGAAAACCCTGACGTTTATAATACCGCAGGAAACCGGCAAACCCTTCGTCGCCCCGGCCGCCTCGGGCCCGGCCCCGGGGATGGCTGCCGGCACGACAAGACACCCCATTCAGGGACGAATGAGCGACAGGGAAATCGACCAGCAACTGGTCGAGCGCGCCCAGCGGGGCGAAAAGCGGGCTTTCGAGCTGCTGGTCATCAAGTACCAGCGCAAGCTCGAGCGGCTGCTTTCGCGCATCATTCGCGACCCCAACGAGATCGAGGACGTGGCGCAGGAGGCCTTCGTGAAGGCCTACCGGGCGCTGCCCAACTTCCGGGGCGACAGCGCCTTCTACACCTGGCTCTACCGCATCGGCATCAACACCGCGAAGAACTACCTCATCGCGCAGGGCCGGCGCGCGCCCACCTCCACGGGCTACGACAACGAGGAGGCGGAGGGCTTCGATGACGCGGAGGGCTTGCGCGACATCAACACGCCCGAGAACATCCTGATGTCCAAGCAGATCGGGAAGACGGTCAACGACGCGATCGACGCCCTTCCCGAGGAGCTGCGCACCGCGATCACGCTGCGCGAGATCGACGGGCTGTCGTACGAGGAAATCGCGAAGATCATGGATTGCCCGATCGGCACCGTCCGGTCGCGCATCTTCCGGGCCCGCGAGGCGGTGGCCGAGAGGCTCCGTCCGCAGCTCGGGACGACGAAGGATCAAAGATGGTAACAACAGGCAGCAGGGCGGCAACACTCCCGGGGACGAAGGCCCACGAAAGGCCGTTTCCCGGACACTCTTGGGGTCGGATCATGACGCAGGAACTCTCTTCGCTGATGGATGGCGAGCTCGAGGCTCGACGAGGCCGGGCGGGCCATCCGCGGCTGTTGCGGCAACGAGGATCTGAAGCAGAAGTGGCAGGCCTACCACGTGATCGGGGAAGCGCTCCGGGGCGAAGAGCCCTGCCGAAGCGCCTCCACGCGGCGGATCATGGCCGCGATCGAGCAGGAGCCGACCGTGCTGGCGCCCCGCTGGCGGGTGCCGGCCCGCGCCGGGCGCGTCGCCTTCGCGGCGGCGGCCTCCGTCGCCACCGTGGCGGTGGTGGGCTGGGTGGGGCTCCAGGATCGCGGCACGCCCGCGGGCCCGGCGGTGGCGACTTCGGCCCCGGCGGCGCCGCTGCCGGTGGTGGCCTCGAACGTCGTCCCGCTCAACAACGTGAACGAGTACGTCGTCGTCCATCGCCAGGTTCCCAACATGGACTTCTACCGGCCGGTCGCGCACCAGGCCGCGGGCGGCCGATGAGGCGGTTCACGGCGGCGTTGCCCTGGCTCGCGCTCTGCGCGGGCCTGCCCGCCGCCGCCCAGTCTCCCGGCATCGATCCCGCTGACCTGGCTGCAGCGGTCGGCGGCGTCGGCCCGCCAGGCGACGTATTCCGGCACCGTGATGCACGTCCAGGGCGAGCGCACCACCACCTCGCGGATCACGCACGTGTTCATCTCCGGCTCCGAGCACGAGCGGATCGAGTCGCTCGACGGCCCGCGCCGCGAGATCGTGCGCCGCGACGACCAGCTGCAGTGCTACTTCCCCGACGCCAAGACGATCCGCATCGACCGGCGCGTCACGGCGCGGTTCTTTCCCTCGCTGGTGGGCGGCCCGGCCGAGGCGATCGCGGAGAACTACAAGCTCGCGCTGGGCAACGTCGAGCGCGTCCTCGGGCAGGACTGCCAGTGGATCCACCTCGACCCGAAGGACGCCCTGCGCTACGCGCAGCGCCTGTGCGCGGAGCTGGGCACGGGCCTGCTCCTGCGGGCGAAGACGCTCGGCGCGAAGCAGCAGGTGCTGGAGCAGTACGCGTTCACGGACCTTCGCGTCGGCCGCGACGTCTCGCGCAGCGAAGTGAAGAGCTCGTTCCAGCCGCAGAGCAAGGACTGGAAGCGCGACGTCCAGCCGCCCGACGAGCCCAAGCCGGGCGTCGACGGGATGGACGATCGGCGCGCCGCCGCCCGGATTCCGCCTGGTGGGGGAGATGCAGCGCACGCTCCCCAACCGCCCGCTGCCCGTCACGCAGCTCGTCCTGAGCGACGGCTTCGCCACCATGAGCGTGTTCGTCGAGCCCATGTCGAACCCGCCGCGCGCGGCCGAGGCCACCAGCGAGGACGGCGCGCTCTCGGTCTTCGTCCGGCCGATGGGCGATCACCTCGTCACCGTGCTGGGCGAAGTCCCGCCCGCGGCGGCGCAGCAGGTGGGCCGCAGCGTCGGCAGGCAGGCGGTCGCGGCAAGCGGCAGCGGCCCCTGCCAGGTAACCCCGAAGCAATCATCCTTTCGAAAGAAGAAGGCACCTCCATGAAGACCTTGAGAGCATTCCTGCTCGGCGCCGCCCTCGCACTGGGCGTCGCGTCGCAGGCGCACGCGCAGCCCAACCCGGCGCTGCCCAACTTCGCCGACCTCGTCGAGAAGCACGGCCCCGCGGTCGTGAACATCCGCACGGAGGCGAGGGCGCACCGCGGCCAGATCCCGGGCCTGTCGGAAGACGACCCGATGTACGAGTTCTTCCGCCGCTTCATGCCGCCGGAGCAGCGCAACGCGCCGCGCGGCCGACAAGAACGACAAGACCGACAAGGGCCCCCGCGGCCCCCTGCGCCCCTTCGGCCTGGGCTCCGGGTTCGTGATCTCCGCCGACGGCTACATCGTCACCAACGCGCACGTGATCGAGAACGCGGAGGAGATCTTCGTCCGCTTCACCGACAAGCGCGAGATGAAGGCCAAGGTGATCGGGGCCGACAAGCGCTCCGACGTGGCGCTCATCAAGGTCGAGGCCACGAACCTGCCGGCGCTCAAGCTCGGCGATTCCACCGCGATGCGCGTGGGCGAATGGGTGCTCGCCATCGGCTCGCCCTTCGGCTTCGCCAACTCGGTGACCGCCGGCATCCTCTCGGCCAAGAGCCGCGACCTGCCGGCCGACTCCACCGCGAGCGACGCCGTCCCGTTCCTGCAGACCGACGTGGCCGTGAACCCCGGCAACTCCGGCGGCCCGCTCTTCAACCTGAAGGGCGAGGTGATCGGGATCAACTCCCAGATCTTCTCCCGCACGGGCAGCTACGCGGGCATCTCCTTCGCCATCCCCATCGACTACGCCGCCAACGTGATCGACCAGCTCAAGAAGACGGGCAAGGTCACGCGCGGGCGCATCGGGGTCGCGATCTCGAACGTCTCGCAAGGACCTCGCCGATTCGCTGGGCCTGCCGAAGACCGACGGCGCCGCCGTGGGCACGGTCGAGGACGACTCGCCGGCCGCCAAGGCGGGCGTCGAGGTGGGCGACGTCATCCTCAAGATCGACGGCCGCACCGTCGAGAGCTCCGCGGACCTGTCGCGCACCGTGCGCTCCGTCCGCCCCGGGCAGAAGATCACGCTCACCGTCTGGCGCGCCGGCAAGATGCGCGACCTCGTGGTCACCGTGGGCGAGTTCAAGGACGAGGACGCCACGCGCACCGCGGCCAAGTCCCGCAAGGAGGCCGCCAAGCCCGGCAAGCTCGGGCTCGCGGTCGCCGAGGTGAGCGCCGAGCAGAAGAAGGCGTTCAAGGTCCAGGGCGGCGTGTCGGTGGAGGCCGTGGACGGCGCCGCGCTCGCCGCGGGCATCCAGCCGGGCGACGTGATCCTGCGCGTGAACAACGTCGACGTGAAGGACGTGAAGGGCTACAACGAGGCGGTCGCGAAGCTCGACGCGAAGAAGCCGGTGGCGCTCCTCATCCGGGACGAGAACGGCACGCGGTTCGTGACGCTCCGGTCCGAGGAGTGAGCCCGAAGCTCACCCTGCTATCGCGGGAGTATTGTCACCTGTGCCACGAGATGGCCGCGCAGCTCGAGACCCTGCGCGGTCGCTTCGACTTCCGGGTCGAGGTGGTGGACGTCGACCGCCACCCCGAGCTCGAGGAGAAATGGGGCGACAAGGTCCCGGTGCTCCTCGACGGGGAGCGCGAGATCTGCCACTACTTCCTGGACCTCGAGGCGCTCGAAGCACGACTCGAGCGAATGAAGTAGAATATTGCACTGCAAAAAGGGCACGTCCGGCGTGCCCTTTGTCTTGACGGGCAGGCCTGGACCGAGATCTGCGGACCAACCGGCCACGCATGCAGCACATCCGCAACTTCTCCATCATCGCCCACATCGACCACGGCAAGTCGACGCTCGCCGATCGCATCATCGAGCGGACGGGGGGGCTTTCCACGCGCGAGATGGACGCCCAGGTCCTCGATTCCATGGACCTCGAGCGCGAGCGCGGCATCACGATCAAGGCGCAGACGGCCGCCCTCAGCTACACGGCGAGGGACGGGCAGGAATACCGCCTGAACCTCATCGACACCCCCGGCCACGTGGACTTCTCCTACGAGGTGAGCCGCTCGCTCTCCGCCTGCGAGGGCGCGCTCCTGGTGGTGGACGCCTCCCAGGGCGTGGAGGCCCAGACGGTCGCCAACTGCTACACCGCCACCGAGCTGGGCGTCGAGGTGGTGCCCGTCCTCAACAAGATCGACCTGCCCTCGGCCCAGCCCGAGCGCGTGATCCAGGAGATCGAGGACGTCATCGGCATCGACGCGACCGACGCCATCCGCTGCAGCGCGAAGACCGGCGAGGGCGTGGACGACGTGATCGAGGGCGTGATCGCGAGGATCCCGCCGCCCGTGGGCAACCCGGACGGGCCGCTCAAGGCGCTCATCATCGACTCGTGGTTCGACAACTACGTGGGCGTGGTGATGCTGGTGCGGGTGGTCGACGGCGCGCTCAAGCCCAAGGACAGGATCCTCCTCATGGCCACGGGCGCCCAGCACCTGTGCGAGCAGGTGGGGGTCTTCACGCCCAAGTCGCTCGCCCGCGAGAGCCTCTCCGCCGGCGAGGTGGGCTTCGTGATCGCCGGCATCAAGGACCTGAAGGACGCGAAGGTCGGCGACACCGTGACGCTCGTCGAGCGCCGCGCCGACGCGCCGCTGCCGGGCTTCAAGGAGATCAAGCCGCAGGTCTTCGCCGGCCTCTACCCGATCGAGTCGAACCAGTACGAGGCGCTGCGCGACGCGCTCACCAAGCTGCAGCTGAACGATTCCAGCCTGCGCTTCGAGCCGGAGACGTCGCAGGCGCTGGGCTTCGGCTTCCGCTGCGGCTTCCTGGGCCTGCTGCACATGGACATCGTCCAGGAGCGGCTCGAGCGCGAGTACGACATGGAGCTCATCACCACGGCGCCGACCGTGGTCTACCAGGTGCTGCTGCGCGACGGCACGGTGATGGACATCGAGAACCCGTCGCGCCTGCCGGACGCCTCGCGCATCGAGGAGATCCGCGAGCCCATCATCCGCGCGACGATCATCATGCCGCAGGAGTACGTGGGGCCGGTGATCACGCTGTGCACCCAGAAGCGCGGCGTGCAGGTGAACATGCTGTACGTCGGCCGGCAGGTGATCCTCACCTACGACATGCCGCTGAACGAAGTCGTGATGGACTTCTTCGACAAGCTCAAGAGCAACTCGCGCGGCTACGCGTCGCTCGACTACGAGTTCCTCGAGTTCCGCGCCGGCGACCTGGTGAAGCTCGACATCCAGATCAACGGCGAGAAGGTGGACGCGCTCTCGCTCATCGTGCACCGCGAGAACTCGGTCTACCGCGGCCGCGAGCTCGCCTCCCGCATGCGGAAGCTCATCCCGCGCCAGATGTTCGACGTGGCGGTGCAGGCGGCGATCGGCGCCAACATCATCGCGCGCGAGAACATCTCGGCGCTGAGGAAGAACGTGCTCGCCAAGTGCTACGGCGGCGACATCACCCGCAAGAAGAAGCTGCTGGAGAAGCAGAAGGCCGGCAAGAAGCGCATGAAGCAGGTCGGCTCCGTCGAGATTCCGCAGGAGGCCTTCCTCGCCATCCTGCAGGTGGAGGGCAAATAGATGCAGGGTGGACTGAACTGGGAACTCATCGCGCTCGTGGCCGGCGGCGCCTCGGCGCGCGCTCGTGGGCTGGGACGCCGCGGTGCGCAAGGGGCCGCGCTCGGACATGCTCAAGGGCGTGCTCGAGATCGCCTGGCCGGTGCTCTTCATCGCCCTCATGGGCCTGCTCCTCAAGTTCACGGACTTCGCCGCGGTGCTCCTCATCGCGGCGGTGGCCACGGGCGCCATCTGGCTCTTCGACCGCCGGGTGCTCGCGCCCAAGCGCGGCGGAAGGCGTGGCCGAGCCGATCGTGGTCGACATGGCGCGCGCCTTCTTCCCGGTGATCGTGATCGTGTTCTTCATCCGCTCGTTCTGGGTGGAGCCCTTCAAGATCCCGTCGGGCTCGATGAAGCCCACGCTCCTCGTGGGCGACTTCATCCTGGTGAACAAGTACACCTACGGCATCCGGCTGCCCGTGCTGAACAGGAAGGTCATGGAGGTGGGCGAGGTCAAGCGCGGCGACGTGGTGGTCTTCCGCTTCCCGCTGGACACCTCCCAGGACTACATCAAGCGCGTGGTCGGGATCCCGGGCGACAAGGTGACCTACCGCGGCAAGCTCCTCTCGATCAACGGCGACGCCAGGTGCCGGTGCAGGCCTCGGGGTACTACACCGACGGCGGAGCTGAACTACGTGCGCCTGCCCACCTTCACCGAGAAGCTGGGGGAAAAGCCGCACGCGATGATGGTCGTGCCCCCCGAGCCGGCGGTGAATCTCTCGCAGGTGAGGCAGTTTCCGCACCGCGAGAATTGCGAATACAATGACGACGGTTTCACTTGCACGGTGCCGTCCGGCCACTATTTCATGATGGGCGACAACCGGGACCAGAGCGCCGACAGCCGCTACTGGGGCTTCGTCCCGGACGACCACATCAAGGGCCGCGCCTTCCTGGTCTGGATGAACTTCGGCGACTTCAAGCGCATCGGCAACGGGATCGAGTAAGGGGACGTCCGCTTGGCGTGGACGGCACATCGGGGAGGAAACATGTCTGGAAAGCAACGCGGCATCACGCTCACCGGCGCCTTGATGGGCATGATCGTGCTCGCCTTCGTCGGCCTGTTCGCGGCCAAGCTCCTGCCGGCCTACATGGAGTACTTCGCCGTCCAGAAGATCATCAAGGCGATGGACAACCAACGGCGAGACCAAGGCGCCCACGGTCAAGGAGATCCGCAACGCCTTCGACCGCCGCAACACCATCGAGGGCGTCCAGGCCATGCGCGGCGAGGACCTGGAGATCACCAAGGAGGGCGGCGAGGCCATCGTCACCGCCAGCTGGTCCACCAAGGTCCCGATCGTCGCGAACTTCAGCGCGTGCCTCGATTTCTCGGTGACCACCGCGAAGTAACCGCCGTCGTGCCCCGACGCGCGACCGAGCGCGACCTCTCGGGCATCCAGCGCCGGCTCGGGCACACCTTCCGCGACCCGGCGCTGCTTCGCCGGGCGCTCACCCACCGCAGCCACGCCGCCGACCACAACGAGCGGCTGGAGTTCGTGGGCGACAGCCTGCTCAACTGCGTCATCGCGATCCTCCTCTACGAGCGCATGCCGGGCCTGCCCGAGGGCGACCTCTCGCGGCTGCGGGCGGGGCTCGTGAACCAGGCCTCCCTCTACGAGATCGCGCAGTCCCTCGAGCTGGGCGACGAGCTCCTGCTGGGCGAGGGCGAGCTCAAGAGCGGCGGCTTCCGCCGCCCCTCCATCCTCGCCGACGGCTTCGAGGCGCTGCTGGGCGCCGTCTTCCTCGACGCCGGCTTCGCGGCCGTGCGCGGCGTGGTCGAGGCCCTCTTCGCGGGCCGGATCGACCAGGCGAGCCAGGCGCCGCCCGGGCAAGGATCCCGAAGACGGCGCTGCAGGAGGACCTGCAGAGCCGCCGCCTGCCGTTGCCGCGCTACGTCGTGCTCAACGTCGGCGGCGAGGCGCACCAGCAGATCTTCCGCGTCGAGTGCCGCGTCGACGAGCTGGGCGTGGCCGGCGTGGGCGAGGGCGCCAGCCGCCGCGCGGCCGAGCAGCAGGCGGCGGAGTCGGTCCTCGGCAAGCTCGCGGAGAAGAAGGCGGGGCGGCCGTGACGGCGGCGCCGTTCCGCGCGGGCACGGTGGCGATCGTCGGCCGGCCCAACGTGGGCAAGTCGACGCTCCTGAACCAGCTCGTCGGCGCGCACGTCTCCATCACCTCCCGCAAGGCGCAGACCACGCGCCACCGCATCCTGGGCATCCGCACCGACGAGCACGCGCAGCTCGTGTTCGTGGACACGCCGGGCTTCCAGACGCGCTTCTCCAACGCGCTCAACCGCGCCATGAACCGCTCCGTCACCTCGACGCTCGCCGGCGTGGACGCGATCGTCCTCGTCGTGGAGGCGTGGGAGTGGGACGAGCGCGACGATCCCGTTCTCGCGCTCATCCCGCCGGGCGTTCCGGTGGTCCTCGCGCTCAACAAGGTGGACCGCGTGAAGGACAGGGCGAAGCTCGCGACAGCTCCTCGCCGCCTGCTCCGCGAAGCGCGATTTCGCCGCCCTCGTGCCGGTGAGCGCGGAGAAGGGCACGCAGGTGCAGGCGCTGGCCGACGAGGTGGCGAAGCTGCTGCCCGAGGCCGAGCCCCTCTACGCCCCCGACGCGATCACCGACCGCTCCGAGCGCTTCCTCGCCGCGGAGCTCGTGCGCGAGAAGCTCTTCCGCCTGCTGGGCGACGAGCTCCCGTACACGGCCGCCGTCGTGATCGACGAGTTCAAGGAGGAGGGCGCCCTGCGCCGCATCTCGGCCACGCATCTACGTGGACCGCCAGGGCCACAAGGCGATCGTCATCGGCGAGAAGGGCGCGACCCTCAAGCGCATCGGCACGGAGGCGCGCGTGGCGATGGAGGCCCTCTTCGGCGGCAAGGTCTTCCTCGAGCTCTGGGTGAAGGTGAAGAGCGGCTGGGCCGACAGCGAGGCGACCGTGCGCCAGTGGGGCTACGAATGAGCGCCCCGGGCGCCAGCCCCGACCGCGGCTACGTCCTGCACACCTACCCCTACCGCGAGACGAGCCTCATCCTGCAGGTGTGGACGGAGAAGCACGGGCGCTTCGCCGTGGTGGCCAAGGGCGCGCGCCGGCCGAGGAGCGCCCAGCGCGGCGTGCTCGTCCCCTTCCAGCCGCTGGCGTTCACCTGGTTCGGCCGCGGGGAGGTGAAGACGCTCAAGACGGCCGAGCCCGCCGGGGCGGCGCTGCCGCTCGCGGGCGCGAGCCTGCTCTCGGCCTTCTACCTGAACGAGCTGCTGCTCAAGCTCATCCATCGCGACGACCCGCACGAGGGGCTCTGGGGCGCCTACGACGAGGCGGTGACCGCCCTTCGCGACCGTTCCCGCCGCGCGACCGGCGTGCCGGGGCTCGTCGCGGCCGAGCCCGGCGTGGGAGACCCGCGCGCCATCGAGCCGGTGCTGCGGCGCTTCGAGCTCGCCATGCTGCGCGAGCTGGGCTACGCGGTGGAGCTGGGCCACGACGTCGCCGACGGCGCGGCCATCGACCCCGACCGGGAGTACTGGTACGTGGTCGAGCGCGGGCCCGTGCCGGCCGACGGGACGGCCCAGCGGGCCGATGCAGTAAAATTGTCCGGCCTCACCCTCGTGCACCTGGATCGCGGGCAATTCGACGATCCGCGCACGGCGGCGCAGGCGAAGAGCCTCATGCGAATGCTCATCCACCATTGCCTCAACGGGCAGGAACTCTCGACGCGGGCCATCGTGCGCGACCTGCAGCGACTCGAGGACGCCGCATGATCGAACTCGGCGTCAACATCGACCACATCGCCACCGTCCGGCAGGCGCGGCGCACCTACGAGCCCGACCCGGTCTGGGCGGCGGTCGAGGCGCACCTGGGCGGCGCCGACGGCATCACCGTGCACCTGCGCGAGGACCGCCGCCACATCCAGGACGACGACGTGCGCCGCCTGCGCGAGCTCACGCACATCAAGCTGAACCTCGAGATGGCGGCCACCGACGAGATGGTCGGCGTGGCCCTGCGCGTGAAGCCCGAGATGGCGATGCTCGTCCCCGAGGGGCGGCAGGAAGTCACGACCGAGGGCGGCCTCGACATCGCCGGCCAGGAGGCGCGCATCCGGGACGTGATCGCGCGGCTCGCCGGCGCCGGCATCGTGACGAGCGTCTTCATCGACGCGGAGCCGCGGCAGGTCGAGGCGGCGGCGCGCGCGGGCGCCCGCGTCTGCGAGATCCACACCGGCCCCTACGCCCACGCCTTCCATTCCAAGGGGCGGGATCCCGGAGAGCGCGCCCGTCGTGGCCGAGCTCGCCAGGATCCGCGCGGCCGGCGAGGCGATCCGCGCGCTCGGCATGCGCTTCAACGCCGGGCACGCGCTCAACTACTTCAACGTGGAGCCGGTGGCGGCGCTTCCCGGCGTGCGGGAGCTGCACATCGGGCACGCCATCGTGAGCCGCGCGGTCTTCGTGGGCATGCGCGAGGCCGTGCGCGAGATGAAGTCGCTCATGACCGCCGCCGCCGGGCACGCGCTCCTGAAGGGCGCGGGGCGATGATCGTCGGCGTGGGCACCGACGTCGTGTCGATCCCGCGGGTCGCCGACGCGCTCGAGCGCTGGGGCGAGCGCTTCGTGGCCCGCATCCTCACGCCGGAGGAGCGGGTGCGCTACGCGCACACCCGCCAGAAGGCGAGCCACCTCGCCAAGCGCTTCGCGGCCAAGGAGGCCTTCTCGAAGGCGATCGGCACCGGCATCCGCTCCCCGTTCCGTTGGCACTCGGTATCCGTCGGGCGCGACGCGCGCGGCAAGCCCGGCCTCGTGCCCAGCGCCGACATGGCCCGGCACCTGGCCGACACTCGGCGTCACCACCTCGCACCTCTCGCTCACCGACGACGCCGGCGTGGCCATGGCGTTCGTCGTCCTCGAAGGCTAGAAAGGCAAACATGCGACTCGGACCGGTGATGGTCGACGTCTCGGGGCTGGAGCTCACGGCGGACGACGTCGAGCGCCTCCAGCATCCGCAGGTGGGCGGGGTGATCCTCTTCGCGAGGAACTTCGCCGCTCCCCTGCAGCTCATCCAGCTCGCGCACTCCATCCGCGAGATCCGCAAGCCCGCGCTCCTCATCGCGGTGGACCACGAGGGCGGGCGCGTGCAGCGCTTCCGCCACGGCTTCACCGCGATCCCCGCGATGCGCGAGCTGGGGCGGCTCTTCGACCGCGACCCGGCGCAGGCCCTGGCCGCGGCGCGCGGCTGCGGCTTCGTGATCGCGAGCGAGCTGCAGGCCCACGGCGTGGACTTCACCTTCGCCCCGGTGCTCGACGTCGACTACGGCGAGTCGAGCGTGATCGGCGACCGCGCGCTGCACCGCGATCCCAACGTCATCGCCACGCTCGCGGAGGCCCTGCAGGCCGGGCTCAACGCCGCGGGCATGACCTCCGTGGGCAAGCATTTCCCCGGCCACGGCTACGTGCGGGCCGACTCGCACCTCGAGGTGCCGGTGGACGACCGCTCGATGGCCGACATCGCCTCGACGGACCTCGTGCCCTTCCAGCGCCTCGCGCGGGCGGGGATGGGGGGCGTCATGCCCGCGCACGTGATCTACCCGAAGGTGGACGCGAAGCCCGCCGGCTTCTCGTCGGTGTGGCTGCAGAAGGTGCTGCGCGACAAGCTCCACTTCGACGGGCTCGTGTTCTCCGACGACCTGTCGATGGAGGGGGCCAGCACGGCGGGCGGCATGATCGGGCGCGCCAACGCGGCGCTCAACGCCGGCTGCGACATGGTCGTCGTCTGCAACGACCCGCGCGCGCAGGACACGATGCTCGAGGGCCTGGAGCGGCGCCCCGTCGCGCCCACGCTCGCGCGCCGCCTGGAGCGCATGCGCGGCCGCGCCATCTCCACCGCGGCCCTGAAGGCGAGCGCCGCCTACCTCGCCGCCACCGAAAACCTGGCGCGCGTCCGCGCCTCCTGACACTGTTCGGGGACGTGTTCGTGAACACGTCCCCGAAGCCTGTCCCCATGTTCGATCCCAAGGAATTCCTGGCGGGACTGCCCAACCTGCCCGGGGTGTACCGCTTCCTGAACGCCGCCGGCGAGGTGATCTACGTCGGCAAGGCGCGGGAGCTGAAGAAGCGCGTCTCGTCGTACTTCCAGAAGAGCCATCCGAGCCCGCGCACGACCCTCATGGTCGGCCAGATCGCGGGCGCGGAGACCACCGTCACGCGCACGGAAGCCGAGGCGCTCCTCCTCGAGAACAACCTCATCAAGGCGCTGAGCCCGCGCTACAACGTCCTCTTCCGCGACGACAAGAGCTACGGCTACATCCTGGTCACCGGCCACCGCTACCCGCAGATCCGCTTCTACCGCGGCGTGCAGGAGAAGCCCAACCGCTATTTCGGCCCGTTCCCGAGCACCTGGGCGGCGCGCGAGACCATCGGCCACCTGCAGAAGATCTTCCGCCTGCGCACCTGCGACGACACCGTCTTCAGCCACCGCTCGCGCCCGTGCCTCCTCGCGCAGATCCACCGCTGCTCCGCGCCGTGCGTGGGCCGCATCGCCGAGGACGACTACCGGCGGGACGTCGACCACGCCGCCAAGTTCCTCGAGGGCCGCGAGGACGACGTGATCGCGGAACTCAACCAGAAGATGCAGGCGGCCTCCGACGGCCTGGACTACGAGCTCGCCGCGCGCTTCCGCGACGAGGTCCGCATGCTCCAGCGGATCCTCTCCGGGCAGGCCGTGGAGTCGGCCGGCGCGCGCGACGCCGACGTCGTGGCCGCGGTCGAGAAGGAAGGCCTGTGGTGCGTGACGCTCGCCATGATCCGCGGCGGCCGCCACCTGGGCGACCGCAGCTTCTTCCCGCAGAACGCCGGCGGCAGCGATGCGGCGACCGTCGTGGAGGCCTTCCTCACGCAGCACTACGCGGTGCAGCCCGTTCCCCCGCGGGTGATCGCCGACGCGGTCGAGGACGCGCCCGCGCTCGCCTCCCTGCTCGAGGGCATCGCGAACCGGGCGGTGACCGTGCTCACGCGCCCGCAGGGCGAGGCGCGCCTCTGGCTCGAGATGGCCCGCAAGAACGCCGAGCTCGCCGTCGCGGGCCGCCTCGCCGCGCACGCCACCCAGGAGACGCGGGGTGCGGCGCTCACCGAGTTCCTCGGCGCGGAATCGCCGCTCGCGCGCATCGAGTGCTTCGACATCAGCCACACCATGGGGGAGGCCACGGTCGCCTCGTGCGTGGTCTACGACAAGGGCGGCATGCAGCCGGCCGAGTACCGCCGCTTCAACGTGAAGGACGTGACCGCGGGCGACGACTACGGCGCGATGCGCTACGCGCTGGAGGCGCGCTACCGCAAGCTCGCCGGACGGCGAGGGCAGGACGCCCGACCTCATCCTCATCGACGGCGGCCTGGGGCAGCTCAACGCCGCCCTGGGCGTCATGCAGGACCTGGGCCTCGCGGACATCCGGATGATCGGCGTGGCCAAGGGCGAGGAGAGGAAGCCCGGCCTCGAGCAGCTCTTCGTGGCGGGGGAGGAGGGCGCGAGGCGGCTTCCCCCGGACCATCCGGCGCTGCACCTCATCCAGCAGGTCCGGGACGAGGCCCACCGCTTCGCCATCACCGGCCACCGCGCGCGGCGGGGCAAGGCGCGCATGGCCTCGCGGCTGGAGGACATCGGCTCCGTGGGCCCGAAGCGGCGCCAGAAGCTGCTCGCGCATTTCGGGGGGCTCCAGGGCGTGATGGCGGCGAGCGTCGAGGACCTTTCGCGCGTCGAGGGGATCAGCCGTACACTGGCGGAACGCATCTACAAAGAACTGCACTGATGGCGCCCACGCCCTTCAACCTGCCGCTCCTGCTCACGTGGCTGCGCATCGTGGCGATCCCGCTTTTCGTGGCGGTGCTCTACTTCCCGGCGGACTGGCTTTCCGAGCGGCAGGCGAACGTGATCTCCATGTGGATCTTCATCCTGGCCGCGATCACGGACTGGGCGGACGGCTACCTCGCGCGCAAGTGGAACCAGACCACCTCCTTCGGCGCCTTCCTCGACCCCGTGGCGGACAAGCTCATGGTCGCCGCGGCCCTCATCGTGCTGGCGGAGAAGGGCATCGTGGACCCGTTCGCCGCCCTCATCATCATCGGGCGCGAGATCACGATCTCGGCGCTGCGGGAATGGATGGCGCAGATCGGGCAGTCGAAGAACGTCGCCGTGAACATCCTGGGCAAGGTGAAGACCGTGACGCAGCTGGTCGCGATCCCCTTCCTGCTCTTCAACGGCGTGCTCTTCGGGCTCTTCCACACCAACCCGGTGGGCCGCGTGCTCATCTGGATCGCCGCCCTCATCACCCTGTGGTCGATGGTGGTGTACCTGAAGGCGGCCATGCGGCCGGTGGCCGCCGCCCGGGTGAGGTTGCTGTGTCATATATAGCGACTAAGAACATATTAGTTATATATGATAACTAAAGTAAAATATCAGCGTATATCTTAGAGCGGCTTGGCGTATCTCGACGGCCCGATTCGTGCGCGGCGCAGCCCGTCCGGCCGGACAGGACGACGATTCGATCGCGGGCGAGGCCGGCGGATTCGAGGCGTCCTCCGGCTCGCGGGCAGCGCCTGCCGCGAACGCCTGGGTCGGGTCGCGTCGTTCGGGTTGATCGGGGAATGGCAAAACCGCTATAATTCGCGGCTTCGATGCGGCAGTAGCTCAGTTGGTAGAGCGCAACCTTGCCAAGGTTGAGGTCGAGAGTTCGAGACTCTTCTGCCGCTCCAGTTTCCCTTCGGGGGGAGGCCCAGCCTCCCCCCGTTTCTTTTCCGGCCTCGCATTCCGGCACGGCCTCGCCGGACGCGGGCCATCCTCCCGAGAGGTCTCCTACTTGCAGAGCTCGGCGAACGCCGCCGGGCTCGCATAGGCCTTGTCGAGCCACGCCATCCGCTCGTTCAGGAACCGCTTCAGGAAGGCGACGTGCTCGCGCATAGGTGGAGAAGACTTAGTGGTCCGCCCACAGCTCGTCTCCCCGATCACCGGCCACCGGGCGAAGTTGCGCTGCTGCGGCTGCTTCCAGCCTGCGGGCGAAGGTCGCGATGCTGGCATTGATGAGCCTCTCGAGCGCCGGCCGCTTGTCCTTCCAGCGCGCGAGCGTGAGGTTCAGGAAGTCGCGGATTGTCGAACAGCGCGCTGAACCAGTTGGGCACGGATCTCCCGGGCCTTGACACCCAGCACCCTTCGGCTTCCCAGTTCCCGTCGAAGGGGATGTTGCCGGCGGAGATGTCGAAGTCCCAGATGGGGCCCATGTTGAGGACCCTGTCCGCCGGGATGGCCGCGGCGCCGGTGTCCTTCCACATCAAGTCGCTGGAATAGAAGACGGCATCGTAGTTCCGGAACAGCTCGCTCAGGAGGTACCAGTCGGCGAAGCTCACGGGGTTGATCCTCGCGAGGTCGCGCTTCGCGTAGATGTCGCACTCCGCCGGTCGAGGAGCTGCTTGATGTACGCAGAGCTGGGCCGGGGTGATGGCCCCCTCGTCCGGCGTGTCGACGCAGATGCGGACGTCCTGCGGCGTGTGGTGCTGCAGGTTCAGGGCCTCGTCGTTGAAGCAGTCCAGCGGAACGTCCACCTCGACGATGTAGCCGCCGTCGAGCTCGTTGACGGCGGGAGAGGCGCTCATCTTGCGGATGTTCAGGCGCGCCGGGATCGATGCCGGATGTCCTCGGTGAGAAGGTAGACGCCGGCATACTCGCCGTTGAGGGTGACCTCGACGTGCTGTCCCGACGGCGTCCACTTCAGGCCGTCGGCGAACAGGCTGCTGTTGCCGAGGGAAAACGCCAGCTTGTTGCGCATCAGCGCCCGGTCCAGGTAGTCGGCGAGCAGCGCCCAGTTGCGGTTCTTCTTCATGCCGAGGAAGTCGGGAACCTTCGCGTAGCTGGCGTCGTTCGTGAACTGGACCTTGTACGGCTTCTTGTCCTGCAGCCAGGTCAAGTTTCCTCGGCCGCGGATCTTTCCGTTCAGGTCGGCCTGCCGGGGCGCTGCCGCCGGGTTGGTCAGCGTGAACGTGGCGTCGACGTAGATCTCCTTCGATTCGATCGGGGCGCCGTCCTTGGTCGTGATCCGCAGTTGCGGCAATTCCGTCAATGCGGGCGGGAAGGCCGCCACGACCTTCGCGAGCGCGTCCGGCGAAGAGAAATCGAGCGTCGCGGCCGTCGCCTTCAGCGCGGCGACGACCGACTTCGCCACGGCCTGGCGCCAGGGATCCGTCGGCCGGGGCAGCGTCGAGGTTGATGCGGAACCCCGGCGGGAGCCCGAGTTCGTTCCTGACGATCTCCTCGGCGAGCCGGAAATTGCGCTCCTGGGAAAGCCGCACCAGCGTCGTGAAGGGCGTGATGTTGGCGCTGTACTCGCGCGACGGGGATGCCATGCGGTAGGAGCGATCGACCGTCGTCCCCGGCGACCGACCTCGCGCGATTGCCCCGCGACCACCTCGGCAACCAGGGGACCGCTGAAGCCCGCGGGGGCCATCAGCTCGTAGGCGCCCGCCGCATCGGTGAGGGTTTGCACTTCGTCCGGATCGCACCGGCCGTTGCCGTTGACGTCGGCGCACACGAGCGCCCGCTCGAGGTAGCCGTCGAAGACCTTCCCCTTGATGGTGGCGGCCACCGGCTCGCCGCAGCGGGTGCCCGCGGGCGGGACGAACAACTGGCGCGCGATCGCCTTGGTCCGCGACACGCCGTTCAGGGTGTAGGCGAATGTCGCCGCATTGCCGTTCGCGAACGTGAAGGTCGCCGTGCCCGCCTCGGTGCGCGTCACCCTCGCGGGATCGAACGGCGTGGCGTTGAAGGCCGGGCCGGTGGTCCGGATCAACGCGCCGCTGTAGACGCTCCCTGCCCGATCCTGGGCGCCGTCACCGCCAGCCACAGCGGCGTGCCGTCGCTGTCGTAGGTGAACCAGGTGGCGAAGAGGACATCGCCCTGGTGCGTGAGGTTGATCCCCCAGCCGGATTCGGCCCCGCCCGCCGCCCACCACAGGTCCTGGTAGTTCGTCGCGTTCACGAGTTCCGGCCTGCGCCGCGTAGGTACAGGCCGGGAGCGGCCCGAAGACCATCCGCGTGATGGGCTTCGACTGCTGCACGCCCTTGACGCGTATAGCTGAACGTGCCGTTGTCCGGATCGCGGAAGGTCAGCGTGCCGCTGCCCACCCCGGTGCGGGTCACCTTCGAGGGGTCGAACGGCATCGCGCTGAAGGCCGGTCCCGCGGTCTCGACCAGGGTTCCGCTGTAGGTCCCCTCCGCCGTCCTGTCGGCGGTCATCGCGAGCCACCACCCGTCGCCGGCGGCATCGTAGGTGAACCAGGTGGCGAAGATGACGTCGCCCTGGTGCGCGAGGTTCATGCCCCAGCCCGATTCGGATCCGGCCGGCGAGTTCCACCACAGGCCCTGGTAGTTGGGGGGCGGGGCGGTGTCCGCCGCCAGCGCGGCACAGGAAACGAAGACCGCCAGGACAGGGCCGACCAGAAGGCGGGACGCAGTGCGCATAGCCGCTCCTTCCTTGCCCGGCGAATCGCCCCTTTGGCAGCGGACGTGCCGAGCCAATGACTCGCTTATCCTACCTGCAGAGCGCGGCGAATGCTTGCGGGCTCGCGTACGCCTGGTCGAGCCATGCCATGCGCTGCTTCAGGAACCCCTTCACGAAGGCGACTTCCTCGGCGTGGGTGGCGAAGACGTAGTGGTTGTTCCACGCCTGCGTTCCCAGCACGGGCCACCGGACGAAATTCCGCTCCTGGGGATGTTCCAGCCTTCGGGCGAAGGCCTCGATGCTGGCGTTGACGAGCCTCTCGAGCGCCGGCCGCTTGTCCTTCCAGCGCGCGAGCGTGAGGTTCACGAACTCGGGATGGTCGAACAGCTTCTTGTACCAGTTGGTCCAGGCGTACCCGAGATCGGGCCCCGGGACACCCAGCACCCCTCCGCCATCCAGTTCAAGTAGTTCGTGGTGTTGCCGGCGGCACGGTCGAAGTCCCAGATGGGGCCCATGTTGAGGACCCTGTCGGCCGGGTTGGCCGCGCCGGCGGTGTCCTTCCACATGAAGTCGCTGGAATAGAAGACGGCGTCGTAGTTCCGGAACAGCTCCTGCAGCAGGTACCAGTCGGCGAAGCTCACGGCATTGATCTTCGCGAGGTTGCGCTGCCGTAGATGTCGGCCTCCGCGCTGTCGATGGCGTTCCTGATGTACGCGAGCTGGGCCTGGGTGATGGCCGCCTCGTCCGGCGTGTCGACGCAGATATGGACGCCCTCGGGGTGCTGGTGATTGAGGTTGAGGGTCGCGCTCTTGAAGCAGTCGTTCAGCGGAACGTCCACCTCGACGATGTAGCCTCCGTCGAGCTCGTTGGCGGTGGGAGAGGAACTCATCTTGTGGATGTTGAGTCGCGCGGATCGATCCGGATGTCCTCCGAAAAGGTACACGCCGATATACTCGCCGTTTAGGGTGACCTCGACGTGCTGTCCGGACGATGTCCACTTCAGGCCGTCGGAGAACAGGCTGCTGTTGCCGAGGGAGAAGGCCAGCTTGTTGCGGATCACGACCGGTCCATGTAATCCGCGAGCAGCGCCCAGTTGCGATTCTTCTTCATGCCGAGGAAGTCGGGAACCCTCGCGTAACTGGCGTCGTTGGTGAACTGGACCTTGTACGGCTTCTTGGCCTGCCACCAGGTGCTGTTCCCCCGGCCGCGGATCTTGCCGTTCAGTCCGAGCGGGGGAGGGCGGCCGCGGGGTTGGTCAGCGTGAACGTGGCGTCGACGTAGATCTCCGTGGATCGATCGGGGTTCCGTCCTTGGTTTCGATCCGCCAGCCGCGGCAATTGCGCCACGCGGGCGGGAAGGCCGCCACGACTTTTGCGAGCGCGTCGGGCGAGAGTAATCGAGCTGTCGACCGCTGTCCTTCAGGGCGGCGACGACCGATTTCGCCACGGACTGCCCCAGGGATCCTTCGGCGGGGCCGCATCGGGGCCGATGCGGAAGCCCGGCGGAAGCCCGAGCTCGTTCCTCACGATTTCCTCGGCCTGCCGGAGATTGCTCTCGTGGGAAAGCCGAACCAGCGTGGTGAAGGGCGTGATGTTGGAGCCGTACTCGCGCGACGGGGAGGCCATGCGGTACGGCGGTCCACCGCGGCCCCTGACGCGCCGACCTCCCGCGATTGCCCCGCGATCGCTTCGGCGACCAGCGGGCCGCTGAAGCTCGCGGGGGCCATCAACTCGTAGGCGCCGGCCGCATCCGAAAGGGTTTGCACTTCGTCGGATTCGCACCGGCCGTTGCCGTTGGCGTCGGCGCATACGCGCGCTCCCGCGAGGGTGCCGTCGAGGACCTTCCCCTTGAGGGTGTCAGCTACGGGCGGGCCGCAGCGGGTGCCCGCGGGCGGGACGAAGAGGTAACGCGCGATCGCCTTCGACCGCGTCACGCCGTTCAAGGTGTAGGCGAACGTTCCCGCACCGCCGTTCGTGAACGAGAACGTCGCCGTGCCCGCCACGGTGCGCGTCACCCTCGCGGGATCGAACGTCACGGCGCTGAAGGCCGGGCCGGTGGTCCGGATCAACGGGCCGCTGTAGACGTTCGTCGCGACCTTGGCCGCGGTCACCGCCAGCCACTGGGGCGTGCCATCGCGGTCATAGGTGAACCAGGTGGCGAAGAGGCTGTCGCCCTGGTGCGCGAGGTTGATTCCCCATCCGGATTCGGTTCCGCCCGCCGCCCACCACAGGTCCTGGTAGTTCGTCGCATTCACGAAATCCGGCTGCGCGGCGTAGGTGCAGGCCGGGAGCGTCCCGAAGGCCATCCGCGCGATGGGCTTCGACTGCTGCACGCCCTTGACGGTTAGCTGAATGTGCCGTTGTCCGGATCGCGGAAGGTCAGCGTGCCGGCGCCCGCCCCGTGCGCCCCTCGGGGTCGAACGGTATCGCGCTGAAGGCCGGCCCCGCGGTCTCGATGAGGGTCCCGCTGTAGGTCCCCTCCGCCGTCCTGTTGGCGGTCATGGCGAGCCACCACCCGTCGCCGGCGGCGTCGTAGGTGAACCAGGTGGCGAAGAGGACGTCGCCCTGGTGCGCGACGTTCAGGCCCCAGCCCGACTCGGACTCGGCCGGCGAGTTCCACCACAGGCCTTGATAGTTGGGGAGCGGGGCGGTGTCGGCCGCAAGCGCGGCACAGGAAACGAAAACCGCCAGGACAGGGCCGAACAAAGGCGGGACGCAGTGCGCATAGCCGCTCCTTCCTTGCCCGGCGAATCGACCGTTTGGCAGCGGATGTGCCGAGCCAATGACTGGTCTCTATTACGCGCGGCTTGTGGGAGACCGCATTGACGGCAGTCAACGCGACCCAGACGTCTACCGGTGGCAGGTCGCGGTGCCGGTGTCGACCGGGGCACGGCCGCCGACCGGCATGAACTGCCAGCCATAGCTGCCCTGGCCCAGCGTCAGCCGCAGGACGCCGAAGTTCGCGTTGTAGCGGAACTCGCTGTTCGCCATGGGCGTCTTGAATGTCCCCAGCTTGCCGCCGCCGGTGCCGACGACGAACTGGCGAAGACCACGCTCGGGATCGGCGGTTCCATCGGCCTTCTGGGGGGCGAACCGCTCGTAGACGTGCTCATGGCCCGAGAGGAGCATGTCCACGCCGGCGGCCTGCAGTGCCGCGAAGACAGGCTTCATTTCCTGGGCGCTGGCTTCGCCACCGTGGGTCGCGCCGGAGTTGAACGCGGGAAAGTGCAGGACGGCGATCGTGCACAGGCTGTCCTTCGACTTCTCGAGGTCCGACATGAGCCAGCGGTACTGCTCGGAATCCGGCGTGAGGTACGCGGAGCTGTTGAGCGAGATGAAGTGCCAGCCGCCGTGGTCGAAGCTGTAGTAGCCGCGGCGATCGGGGCCGGCCTGCGCGCCGAAATAGTCGAAGTAGCCCTCGGCGTTCGGCGTGTAGTACTCGTGGTTGCCGGGCGCGGGGTGGATCCGGTCCTTGAACGCGCCCCACGTGGGGTGGAAGCAGTTGGCGAACTCGGCGGCCGTGCCGGACTGGTACGCGTTATCGCCCAGGGTCAGCACGAACGCGTCGCCCGGGTTGACGAGCGCCGCGGTGGTGGCCGCCGCGCTGGCCGCCGCGGATACGTTGTCGCACTGGGCGATGTCGCCCGCCGCGACGACCGAGAACGAAGCCTGCGTGCGATACGGCGCGCCGCAGCGGGTGCCCGCGGGCGGGGCGAACAGGTAGCGCGTGATCGCCTTGGTCTGGGACGCGCCGTTCAGGGTGTAGGCGAACGTCCCGGCGTTGCCGTTCGCGAACGTGAACGTCGCCGTGCCTGCCACCGCGCGCGTGACCCTCTTGGGATCGAACGGCACGGCGCTGAAGGCGGGGCCGCTGGTGCGGATCAACTGCCCGCTGTAGGCGCGGCTTTGGTCGACCCGGGGGGCCGTCACCGCCAGCCACAGGGGCGCCCCCTCGCTGTCGTAGGTGAACCAGGTGGCGAAAATCGTATCGCCCTGGTGCGTGAGGTTGACGCCCCAGCCGGATTCGGCCCCCTCGGCCACCCACCAGATGTCCTGGTAATTCGTCGCCGCGGCGAAATCGGGCTTCGCTTCGTAGGTGCACGTCGGGATCGGCCCGAAGGCGTGCCGCGTGATGTATTTCGTCTGCTCGACGCCCTTGAGCGTGTAGCGGAAGGTCCCGTTGTCCGCATCGGGGAAGGTCAGCGTGCCGCTGCCCACCGCGGCGCGGGTCACCTTGGTGGGGTCGAACGGCATCGTGTCGAAGGCCGGTCCCGCGGTCTCGATCAGGGTCCCGCCGTAGGTGCCCGCGGCTGTCCGGTTGGCGGTCATGGCGAGCCACCTGCCGTGGCCGGCCGCGTCGTAGGTGAACCAGGTGGCGAAGATGACGTCGCCCTGGTGGGCGAGGTTCACGCCCCAGCCCGATTCCGACTCGGGGGGCGAGTTCCACCACAGGCCTTGGTAATTGGGAAGAGGGGACGGATCCGCCGCAAAGGCGGGAGAGGCAATCAGGACCGCCAGGACCAGCCGAAACAGGAAACGCGACGCCGTGCCCATGAGTGCTCTTCGTTGAACGATGACGCACCTGATTAGCTGCAGATGCGCCAACCCAATGCTTCCAATGGAATTATTACACACGACTTGCGGGCCACCCATGTTGACGGGAGTCAACGCAGGCCCGGACGGTGCCGCCCGCGAGGGTCTGCGCGGCTTCCTAACCCTGCGACCCCATGTATAATTCGGCTCCAGAACCTCTTCGGGGGGAGGGCGATCCTCCCCCCGAACCGTTTCAGCCCCCCGGGAACGCCTGCCGGGGCACCCCGGGCGGGGTGGCAGAGTGGTTATGCAGCGGCCTGCAAAGCCGTGTACAGCGGTTCGATTCCGCTCCCTGCCTCCAGTTTCCCCCGCGGGTCCTCGGCTCCCGCCCACGAAATTAACATTCGATTAACCTTGCGCCCGGGCCGGTGTATCCTGCCTTTCCGGAAGCGCGCCCGGCCCATGGCCACAACAGAACAAGCCCGGGAACCCAGCTGCGGCAGCCCGCAAGCGGCCGGCGCGTCGGGACCTTCAATTCACCTGGGGAGAATACGAATGCATTCGTGCAAGTCGCTGGTGATCGGGTTGCTGGCGTCCTCGCTGGCGCTCGCGCTGCCGATGGCCGCTTCGGCCCAGCAGCAGAACATCGAGAATCTCAAGCAGATGAAGCTGTCGGGCGTGGACGCGAGCCTGCCGCCCGTCGCGCAGGAAGGGAAGAATGCCGACGCCCTCCGCGCGAACCTCAAGCGCATCAAGCTGCCGCCGGGCTTCAGGATCGAGCTCTACGCGGTGGTGCCCGATGCGCGCCACATGGCCGTGGCGCCCTCCACCAACATGCTGTTCGTCGGCACCCGCAAGAACACGGTCTGGGCCGTCACCGACCGCAACAGCGACGGGGTCGCCGACGAGGTGAAGCCCTTCGCGCCATCGGCGAAGTTCCACGTCCCGAACGGCGTGTGCTGGACCAAGGACGGGTTCCTGGTCGTGGTCGAGCACAACAGGGTGCTCAACTTCCCGGCCGCCGAGTTCTTCTACGAAGGCGGGGACGTCGCGGTCATCGAGGTGGTGCCGCAGGGCAAGCTCATCCCGCCGGAGGAGGAGTCCTACAACCACCATGCGCGCACCTGCCGCGTGGGGCCCGACGGCATGCTCTACATCACGCTCGGCCAGCCCTACAACGTGCAGCCGCGCAACAAGATCGACCTCTTCAACAAGGTGGGCATCGGCGGCATCGTGCGCATGAACCCCTTCGACGGCTCCAAGCGCGAGGTCTACGCCACGGGGCTGCGCAACTCCGTGGGCCTGGAGTTCAACCCGAAGGACAAGTCGCTCTGGTTCACCGACAACCAGACCGATGGCATGGGTGACGACATCCCCGCCGGCGAAATCAACCGCGCCACCAAGGCGGGCATGTTCTTCGGCTATCCGTGGAAGCAGGGACGGACGCGCATCACGGAACACGGCTACGACAAGGACCCGCTGCCGCCCAACATCACGGACCCGCAGGTCTACATGGACGCGCACGCGGCGGACCTGGGGCTGGCCTTCTACACCGGCAGGAAATTCCCGGCCAAGTACCAGGGCGGCCTCTTCTCCGCGCAGCATGGCTCGTGGAACCGCACCACGCCGATCGGCGCGCGCATCATGTTCACCAGCCTGAAGGCCGACGGCACGGCCGACAAGACCGAGGTCTTCGCGGAGGGGTGGCTCGACGCCGATACGGGCCTGTACCGCGGCCGGCCGGTCGACGTGGCGATGATGAAGGACGGCTCGATGCTGATCAGCGACGACTTCGCCGGCGCGCTCTACCGCGTGACCTACGTGGGCGAAGAAGCGAAGAAGTGATCCGGGCACCATCGGAAGCGCGATGCCTGGCGGGCCGGGGGATTCCCGGCCCGTTTTTCGTTCGTGGGAGGGTGCGAAGCATGACGGGAATGTCGATTCGGATGGTACTCGCGTGCGCGCTCGCGTTCGGGGCGTTCACCGCGCAGGCCGACGTCCAGTCCGGCCGGGTCAAGGCGAGGATGTGCGTCGTCTGCCACGGCGAGTTCGGGATCAGCGTGCTTCCCAATGCCCCGCACCTCGCGGGGCAGCCGGAGGCCTACCTGGCGGCGCAACTGAAGGCCTATCGCGGCGGCGCGCGATCCAACGAGATCATGAGCGTCATCGCCAAGCCGCTGACCGATGCCGAGATCGCGGACCTGAGCGCCTGGTTCGCGTCCATCGCGATCGAGGTGAAGCCGCCGAAGTGACGGGCCGGTCACGCGAAGTGCGGCGTCAGAACCGAAAGCGCGTGATCGGAATCTGCCGGCCGTTGGGCAGCGTCATCGTGGCCGTGGTGGCCGAGTCGAACTGGATGGCGGCCGCACCGACGTTCGTATTGGAGGGAGACGCGGGCCTGTACGGGCCCGTGAGCGTCTGGCCACCGCCGAAGGAGAGCCAGGTGCCGCTCGTGGCGCGCGGGTTCGGCGTGGCGGGAATCGCGATGTACCGACGGGATTCCCCGCGTCGTCGTACATGTAGCCGGCGAGGTCGGCGCTCCCCGCCTGCCACTCGATGAAGAAGCCACGCCCGCTCTCGGCGGGGTTCCACCACCAGCCTGCCTCCGGGGACGCTGGCCTGGGGCGGTGCCGCAAGGCCGTTGGCCACGATGTTGAAGCGCTCGATCGGCACCTGACCGCCCGGCCAGACGATCGTGCCATTCGTGCCGTTGGAGAAGGTGATCGTGATGGCGCCCACGCTCTGCGCAGGTCCCGGGGCCCGGTAGGCGCCGGTCAGGGTCTGCCCGCCCGTGACCTTGAGGAGGTCGCCACTGAAGAGCGAGCCGTCCAGGGAGGTATTGCCGGCCGCGACATACCAGATGGAGCGTCCCGACGTGTCGTAGAGGTACGCGGCGTAGAAGAGGCGGGTGCCCTGCACCTCGATGGAGTAGCCACGGCCGCCTTCGGTCGCGTTCCACCACCACCCCGTCTGCGGACGCTGGGGATCGCACTGGACCGTGCCCGGCACGGAAGCGGCACGTCCGAGGGTATTTCCGGAAATCATCGCCGTCGCGCTCGTGCCGTAGCCGACGTAGAACGTCGCCCCGGCGACGTTGCTGGTCGGCGCGTTGTTCAGGATCGACACCGCCTGGCCCTGGGCGAAAGGACCCCGGACACGTAGGACTGGAGGCTCGATGCCGAGACCGCCTGGAGTTGCCCCGCTGAATTGAGCTGTGCCAGGACGCACGCGACCGGGGTGTCCTTGCGATCGTCGGCGGACTTCGCGAACCCCACCGTGAGGGGGGCGTCACCGGCGGAGCTTGCCTTGGCGATCGTCGCCGGCGCGATGGCGAAGGTGTACACGCTTGCGCTCGTCCCGACATCCTGAGGTCGGTACTGGATCGCCGCCGCGATCGTGGCCGTGGAGGCGGTGATGTTCGTCGTCACCGTCATGGGAAACGCCGCGGTCACTCCCGTCCCGTCTATCGAAAGGGAGGGCGTGTTGGTGCAGGTTCCCCCTCCCCCCTGAAGGGGAGCGGTAAGCGTGGGGCAGTTGCCTGTCGTCCCGTTCATCGACAGTCCCGGGGACGACGAAACTGGGCATTGAGGGGGCACGAGCCCTGGACGCCGTTCAGCGAATATGTGTGGGTGTACACGAGCGCGGTGCCGTTGGACGGGACCTGGAAGGTGCGACGCACGCTCGCGCGCGGGTAGGTTCCGCCGCCCAGCCCGATGCACGTCTCCGTGGCGGGGTTCCACACGCCGTCGAAGTTCCCCAGTGAATCGACGGTGCCAGAGTAGGGCTGGGTGTACGTGCACGTTTGCGTGCTTCCGTTGCACACCGTGACGCTGGAGGCGCGCAGGTTGCCGTGCCACGTTCCCGCGAAGGGACTCGGAGAACCCTGCGCCCGAGCCGTGTCGGCACTTGCCGCCCAAAGGGCACTCGCGCCGATCGCCATGCACAGCAGGGGAAGAAGTACGGCCATCGGGGCCCGGGTCGATGCGGCGCCGACCCTTTCCGCGACTGCACCACGTGAACGGGTCGAGCGTGCGAGCGCCATGCGTACTCCCCAGGTGAGGTGCAATCGGGTCGACCTGCTTGCCCATGGAGGGTCTATTCAGTCGCACCCGATGAGGGTGGCCGCCTGTTTCAGGCGGATCTCATAGTAACTCAGGTGCTCCCGCGCTCGACGAGCCGGAACCCCACGTCGACGATCTTCGCGGGAACGTCCTTCCCCTGGATTCTCGCGAGCAGCGCCTCGGCCGCCCGGCGCCCGATGCCCGCCTTGTCGATGGCGATGGTGGTGAGCGAGGGCGAGGTGTGCGCGGCGAAATCGAAGTCGCCGAAGCCCATCACCGCGATGTCCCCGGGAATCCGGATGCCGCGATCCTGCGCCTCCGCGATCACGCCCTGCGCCAGGACGTCCGAGCTGCACGCCACCGCGGTCACTTGCGCGCCCGAGGCGAGCAGCTTCGCGAATCCCTCGCGTCCGCGCTGGAACATGCCGGGCGCCGCGCCGCAGGCTCGTCGGGGCATCGTGGATGCCGTGCTCCGCAAGGGCGGAAAGGAAGCCGTTGCGGCGAATGCCCGCGCGGACGTCGTTGCCCCACACCAGCCCGATCTTGCGGTGTCCCCTCGAAGACGAGGTGCCTCGCCATCGCCGCGCCCGCCTTCTCGTGCGAGAACCCGACGAGCATGTCGATGGGCGTCGGGCGTCAGGTCCCACGCCTCGACGACCGGGAAGGTGCGAGGCGATGAGGCGGCGGCGCGTCTCGGGCGCGTGCGAGATGCCGGTCAGGTAGATGCCGTCGGGCTTGCGCCCGAGGATGCCGGCGATGAGCTCGTCCTCGCGCATCTCGTAGGAGGAAAGCCCGAGGAGGAGCTGGTAGCCCTCGTCGTGCAGGCGGTCCGTCAGCGCCTGGATCGTGTCGACGAACATGGTGTTCGTGATCTGCGGAAAGACCGCCGCGACGATCCGGCTGCGCCGCGAGCGAAGGCTTCCGGCGAGGAAGTTCGGCACGTACCCGGTGCGCGCGACGACGGCGCGGATCCGCTCCAGGGTCTCGGCGTGACGAGCTCGGGGCGGCTCAGCGCCCGCGACACGGTGATGGGGGACACCCCGGCGACCTTCGCGACGTCGCGGATCGTGACGGCCTTGCCTGCCCGCGCGGGCGGCTTCGCGCCGGCCCGGGCGCTTCGGTCCGGCGTTGCTTTCGGTGGCTTGCGAGCCATGGGCTGGGGAGGGTGGAGGCGGCGTCGAACGGACAGGATATCGCGGCCGTTCCGGGGTGGCAAATGGCACCGGTGTCATAGCGCTCATGGCGCGCAGTGTTACATAGGGCGTTACTGGATTGACAGCCAAATGATGATACCGATACCATTGCATCGGCGCGCAGCTGCGCCCAGGAATCCCTCCATGTCCCAGACACCCTCCGGCAACACCCCGCGCGGCGCACCGCTCGTCACGGAATTTCGCGTCGTCCCCGTCGCGGGGCACGACAGCATGCTGCTCAACCTGAGCGGCGCCCACGGACCGTTCTTCACGCGCAACGTCGTCGTCGCGCGCGACAGCGCCGGGCACACCGGCGTCGGCGAGGTGCCGGGCGGCGAGAAGATCCGCCAGACGCTCGAGGACGCGCGGCCCCTCGTGGTCGGGCAGCCGGTGAGCTCCTACAACCGGGTGCTGCAGGAGATGCGCCGCCGATTCGCCGACCGCGACGCCGGCGGGCGCGGCATCCAGACCTTCGACCTGCGCACGGCGATCCACGCCATGACGGCGGTGGAGTCCGCGATGCTCGACCTGCTGGGCCAGTTCCTCGGCGTGCCCGTCGCGGACCTGCTGGGCGAGGGCCGGCAGCGCGATCGCGTCCAGGTGCTGGGCTACCTCTTCTACGTGGGCGACCGCGGCCGCACGGACCTTCCGTACCGCAGCGAGCCGGAGGCCGCCGGCGACTGGTTCCGGCTGCGGAACGAGAAGGCGATGGACGCCGCGGGCGTCGTGCGGCTGGCGGAAGCCGCGCACGCGCACTACGGGTTCAACGACTTCAAGCTGAAGGGCGGCGTGCTGCGCGGCGAGGAGGAAGTGGAAGCCATCCGCGCCCTGCACGAGCGCTTTCCGGCCGCGCGGGTCACGCTCGACCCCAACGGCGGCTGGCTCCTCAAGGAGGCGATCCGCCTGTGCCGGGACCTGCAAGGGCGTGATGGCCTACGCCGAGGATCCGTGCGGCGCCGAGGAGGGGTTCTCGGGCCGCGAGACGATGGCGGAGTTCCGGCGTGCCACGGGGCTCCCCACCGCCACGAACATGATCGCCACGGACTGGCGCCAGCTCGTGCACGCGCTGCAGCTCCAGGCGGTCGACATCCCGCTGGCCGACCCGCACTTCTGGACGATGCAGGGCTCGGTGCGCGTGGCCCAGACCTGCAACGACTGGGGGCTCACCTGGGGCTCCCACTCGAACAACCACTTCGACATTTCGCTCGCGATGGTCACGCACACGGCCGCGGCGGCGCCGGGCCGCGTGACGGCGATCGACACGCACTGGATCTGGCAGGACGGCCAGCGCCTCACGAAGGAGCCGTACCTCATCCGGGACGGCCACCTCGCGTTGCGCGACAGGCCCGGCCTCGGCGTCGAGATCGACGAGGCGGAGCTCGCGAAGGCGAACGAGCTCTACAAGGTCCACGGGCTGGGCGCGCGCGACGACGCGGTCGCCATGCAATACCTCATCCCGGGCTGGAAATACGACAACAAGCGGCCCTGCATGGTCCGCTGAGCGATCCGCGAGACAAGGAGATCCCCGTGAGCAAGATCGGCTTCATCGGATTGGGAATCATGGGCGCGCCCATGGCGGGCCACCTGCAGGCGGGCGGCCACGAGCTGTACGTCTTCACCATCGGCCCCGTGCCGGAGGCCCTGGTCAAGGGCGGCGCGAAGGTCTGCGCCAACTCGGCGGAGGTCGCGCGCAACGCCGACGTGATCATCATCATGGTGCCGGACACGCCGGACGTGGAGAAGGTGCTCTTCGCGCCGGGCGGCGTGGCCGAGGGGCTCGCCAAGGGCAAGATCGTGGTGGACATGAGCTCCATCGCGCCCATCGAGACGAAGGAGTTCGCCAAGCGCATCAACGCGCTGGGCTGCGAATACCTCGACGCGCCGGTCTCCGGCGGCGAGGTGGGCGCCAAGGCCGCCACGCTCACGATCATGGTGGGCGGGACGGAGGCGACGTTCGCGAAGGTGCTGCCGCTCTTCCAGCTCATGGGCAAGAACATCACGCTCGTGGGCGGCAACGGCGACGGCCAGACCTGCAAGGTGGCCAACCAGATCATCGTGGCGCTCACCATCGAGGCCGTCGGCGAGGCGCTGCTGTTCGCCTCGAAGGCGGGCGCGGATCCGGCCAAGGTCCGCCAGGCGCTGATGGGCGGGTTCGCCTCGTCGCGCATCCTGGAAGTGCATGGCGAGCGCATGGTGAAGCGGACCTTCGATCCCGGGTTTCCGCATCGAGCTGCACCAGAAGGACCTGTCGCTCGCGCTGGGCTCGGCCCGCAAGATGGGCGTGAGCCTGCCCAACACGGCGACGGCCCAGGAGCTGTTCAACGCCTGCGCCGCGCACGGCGGCAAGGCGTGGGACCACTCCGCGATGGTGCGGGCGCTGGAGAAGCTGGCGAACTTCGAGATCGGGCAGAAGGCCTGACGGGGAGGAGGACGGCCATGAAGTCCTGGCAGCGGTATGCGGGCGTGTTCCTGCTGGCGGTCGCCGGGCTCGTGATCCAGCAGTCCGTCTGGGTGCTGCGCCTCTTCGATCACGGCCAGCCCGGCTCCGGCTTCATGCCCTTCGGCCTCGGGGTGATCCTCGCGCGTGCTCGCGATCTGCCTCATCGCCACGAACCTCGGGCCCGAGGAGCGAGCAGGTTCCCTTCTGGGAGCCCAAGGCGTGGCTGCATCCGCTCCTCGCCATCGTCATCACGGCGATCTACGTCGTCGTCTTCGACGACATCGGCGCGATCACCAGCGTCGTGGTCCTCGTCACCGGCTGGCTGCTCCTGGTGGAGCACAAGGGCGTGGTCGTGTCGGCCGCCACGGGCCTTGCGACCGGCCTCGTCGTCTACCTGGTGTTCGATCGCTTCCTGCAGACCCCGTTCCCGCGGGGACTGCTCTTCTAGGCGCGATGGAGACCCGATGCCGCAACTCGCGAGGAGACCGAGCCATGTTCGACGTCGCGGGACTCTGGCAGGGATTCCAGATCGCCTTCAGCCCGGTCAATCTCCTCTGGGGGCTGATCGGCTGCGCGCTCGGCACCGCGGTGGGCGTCCTGCCGGGGCTGGGCCCCGCGGCCACGATCGCGCTGCTGCTGCCCATCAGCATGAAGATGGGCTCGCCCGTCACCGCCATCATCCTGATGTCCGGCATCTTCTACGGCGCCATGTACGGCGGCTCGACGACCTCCATCCTGCTGAAGATCCCCGGCGAGGCGGCCTCGGTCGTCACCTGCATCGACGGCTACGAGATGGCGAAGCACGGCCGCGCCGGCCCGGCCCTCGGCATCGCCGCGATCGGCTCCTTCATCGCCGGCACCATCGGCCTGATCGGCTTGACCATGATGGCGCCGCCGCTCGCCGAGGCGGCGCTGAAGTTCGGCCCCGCCGAGTATTTCTCGCTCACGGTGCTCGGCCTGCTGCTCGCGACCTACCTCACCGGGGATTCGGCGCTCAAGGGCCTGATCATGGCGATCCTCGGCCTGATCCTGGGCTGCATCGGCCTCGACCCGCTCTCCGGCGCGGTGCGCTTCGATTTCGGCGTCGCCGACCTGCAGAGCAACCTCGACTTCGTGACGCTCGCCATGGGGCTCTTCGGCGTGGGCGAGATCCTGTTCAGCCTCGAGAAGTCCGAGGCCGGGACCATCCTGACCACCAAGATCAAGAACGTGTTCCCGACCCTGGCCGACCTCGCGCGCAGCGGCTGGGCCATGGTGCGCGGGAGCGTGATCGGGTTCCTGGTCGGCATCCTGCCGGGCGGCGGCGCGGTCCTGTCGTCGCTCATCTCCTACGCCGTGGAGAAGAAGGTCTCGAAGCATCCCGAGGAGTTCGGCCACGGCGCCATCGAGGGTGTCGCGGGCCCCGAGTCCGCCAACAACGCCGCGGCCTCGTCGTCCTTCATCCCGCTGCTGACCCTCGGCATCCCGGGCAACGCCTCCACCGCGATGATCTTCGCCGCACTCCTCATCCACGGCATCACGCCGGGGCCCTTCCTGCTCAAGGAGCACGCGGACGTCTTCTGGGGCGTGGTCGCCTCGATGTACATCGGCAACGTGATGCTCCTGATCCTGAACCTCCCCCTCGTCGGCATCTGGGTGCAGCTGCTGCGCGTGCCCTACGCCTTCCTGGCGCCGCTGATCATGGTCCTCACCCTGGTGGGCGTCTACAGCGTGAACAACAGCGTGTTCGACATCTGGGTCATGCTGGTCATGGGGATCTTCGGGTACACTCGCGCGCAAGCTCAAGTTCGACCTCGGGCCGCTGCTGCTCGCCTTCGTGCTCGGCCCGATCATGGAGCGGTCGCTGCGCCAGGCGCTGCTCATGAGCAACGGCAAGTTCGACATCTTCGTCACGAAGCCGATCTCCGGCGCGCTGCTGGGAATCGCGGTCGCGTTCGTGCTCTACAACCTCTGGGCCGCGCAGAGGAAGAAGCGCGAAGCCCGGGCGAAGCAAGCCAGGCCGCGCGGCAATGAGCCATCGTTCGTTGCACGCTCCGGCCGTATCTGGATGCAATTTCTCAACGTCAGAAAGGAGTCTTTCATGAATAAGGGAATCCGGACGGTGCTGGTCGCCGTCCTTGCCGTGTCTTGCAGCCGCGACGAGCGCCGTGGCCGCGTATCCGGACAAGCCCATCCAGCTCATCGTGCCGTATGGCGCGGGCGGCTCGACGGACCTGCTGGCGCGCGCGATCGCCCAGGTGGCGCCGAAGTATTTCCCGCAGCCGCTCGTCGTGGTCAACAAGGCCGGCGGCGGCGGCATTCCGGGCCGCGTGGACGTCGTGCGGTCCAAGCCGGACGGCTACACGCTGCTCTTCGGCTGGGGCTCGGGCGAGGACCTCGTCGTGCCGCACCAGCGCCGCTGCCCTATGACCTCTTCAAGGACTTCGAGACGGTCTGCCGGATGTCGATCCACTCGATCGCCCTCGCGGTGCCGGCCTCGTCGCCCTACAAGACGCTGGCCGACCTCGTCAAGGCGGGGAAGAGCAAGGAATACATGACCGCGTCCGTTTCGACCAAGGGCGCCTCGGTGGACATCACCTTCCTGCTCTTCGGCAAGGCCGCCGGCATCAAGGTGACGACGATTCCCGGTTCCGGCGGCGCGGACGCGATCACCAAGCTGGTCGGCGGCCACGTCGACTTCGGCGGCGGGCACCCGAGCGAGATCCTGCCGCACATGAAGGCGGGCCGCCTGCGCGCCCTGGCCGTCGCCCTCGAGCAGCGCGATGCGTCGATTCCCGACGTGCCGACCTTCCGCGAAGCGGGCTACGACGTGGTCACGGCCGGCTCGGTCAAGGGCGTGGCGGCTCCCAAGGGCACGCCCAAGGAAGTCATCGCCTACCTGGAGAAGAAGTTCAAGGAAATCTCCGAGGACGCCGAGTTCAAGAAGATCATGACGGACCTCGGCCAGCCGGTGAACTACCATGAACGCGGAGGAGTACAAGGTCTGGTTCAAGCAGGCCTACGACCAGTTCGGCTCGCTCTACAAGTCGCTCGGCATCGAGACCAAGTAGGTCCGTTCACGGCGATTCCGCGGCGAGGCGCAGTCGCGCCTCGCCGCGGGACATCGCCCCTTCCGCGCGCTAGAACCGGAAGCGCGACAGCGGAATCTGCCCCCCCGGCAGCGTGAGGATCGCCGATTCGGCCCCCTGGAACTGGATGGTGACGGCGCCGACGCATTCCCGTTGGCCAGCGAGGGAGCGCGGTAGGCGCCGGTCATCGCCTGGCCGTTGGCGAATTGCAGCCACGTGCCCTGGAACGATTGCGCGTTGGTGACGGTCGCCTCCGACACGTACCAGGTCGCGTCGCCCGTGCCGTCGTACATGTAGCCGGCCAGGAATGCCTTGTTGCCCTGCCACTCGATGAAGAAGCCGCGGCCGTTGTCGCCGGCGCCTCCCCACCACCAGCCCGACTGCGGCTGGTCGCCGAGCGGGGTCGTCGCCGTGCCGTTGGCGCCGAACCCGTAGCGCTGGATCGATACCGTCCCGCCAGGCCAGACGAGCGTGCCGTGCTGCCCGTCGTCGAACGTCATCGTGATCGGCCCCGCATCCGGCAGCCGCGCGTTGCCCCGATAGGCGCCATCGAGCGTCACGCCGCCGCCGAAGCTCAGGAGCTGGTTGGTGAACAGCGAGCCGTTGAGCGAGGTCGGGCCCACCGCGACATGCCAGGTCGAGCGCCCCGAGACGTCGTAGAGATAGGTCGCCATGAACAGGTTGTTGCCCTGGGCCTCGATGGAGAAGCCGCGGCCGGGCTCCTGCGGGTTCCACCACCAGCCGGTCTGGGGCAGCTGCGGCCTGCAGACGCGCGTGGCAGGCACGGTGACCGCGCTCCGGTTGATCCCGCTGTTGATCATGGCGGTGCCGTTCGCGCCGTAGCCCACGAAGAAGGTGGCCCCGCCGACGGTGACCGTGGACGACGCCGTTCAGGATCGTGACGGAGGCGCCCTGCGCGGAGAGCACGCCGCTCACGTAGGCCTGCAGGCTCGAGGACGACACGGACTGCAGTTGCCCCGATGCGTTCAGCTGCGCGAGCACGCAGGCCACGGCCGGGTCGGCCTTGGCGCCGACGGTGGAGACCGTCTTGCCCACCACGAAGGGCGCGGTGCCGTCGGCTGCCGCCTTCACGATGTCCACCGGGGCGAGCGCGAAGACGAAGACGCTGCCCGAGCTCCCGACGTCCTGCGGGCGGAACTGGATGTCGGCCGATGCCGTGGCCGACGTCGCGGTGATGTTCGTACCGACGACCATCGGGAATACCGGCGGCGGCACCGTTCTCGGTCCTGATCGTCCCGGTGAACGGGGCGTCCGGTGTACTGGCTGCAGATGGGGCATGTGGGACGGGAGATGGACACCGTCCGGTTCCCGTCCCGGCGTTCCACGTGCCGGAGAACGGATAGCTCAGGTTGTCGAAGCCGTGATCGTGCAGCTGCCGTCCGGGCGGAAATCGAATTGGGGAAGATGTTCCCGTAGGTGATGGTTCCCTGGATCGGGCCCGAAGTGGCCAGGTTCAGGCCGGTCACGCCGATGGTGAGCGGGTAGGTCAGGGTATTCGTGCAGGCGGCATTGGGCGGAATCGAGAAGACGTATTGGCTGGTGCACGTCGGCGTGCCCGTGCACTCGATGGCCTGTCCCTCGGGCATGGCGATGCCGAGGACCGTGTAGGCGCCGAAGCGAAAAGAAGACTCGCGTGTTCGTGGATTGGGCATGGGCCGCGAGCGACAGGAAGGCCATGCAGAGGACGGCAAGTGCGCCGGACGCGCCTGTCCGGAATGCGTGCGCAAATGAAGGCATTGTTGTTCTCCGAGTCGTGGCGACGATCGCGACGTCAGCCTTATCTTGAACGGGTTCCCCAGGATCGCAGTGCGACGGTATCGTAGCGCACTTCACCGGCCGCCGGTGCGCGGCCTGCTGCGCTGCGGCAGCCCGTTCGCCAAGTAGGCGATAATCACGTCCCGCCCCGCGGCAGGCAACCACGGACCGATCCCGACATGACCCCTTCCAACGGCAATCCCCTGCTCGAGCCCTGGCAGACGCCCTTCGGCCTGCCGCCCTTCGACCGCATCCTTCCCGCGCACTTCGTCCCCGCCTTCGAGCATGCCCTCCAGGCCCACCGGGCCGAGGTGGACGCGATCGCGGAGCTCGCCGAGCCGCCCTCCTTCGAGAACACGGTCGCCGCCTTCGACCGGAGCGGCCGCGACCTCGTGCGCATCCAGGGGGTCTTCTTCAACCTCACCAAGTCCGAGACCTCGCCGGCGCTGCAGGCCGTCGAGCGCGAGATGGTGCCGCGCCTCGCCGCGCACCACAGCGCGATCCGCCTGCACGCGAAGCTCTTCGATCGCATCGACGGCGCTGCATCGTCGCCGCGGCGAGCTCGGCTCGCGCCGGAAGCCCTGCGCCTGCTCGATCGGGTGCACCTGGACTTCGTCCGCGAAGGGGCCCGGCTTTCCGGCGCCGCGCGGGCGCGGCATGGGGAAATCGTGGAGCGCCTGGCGGCGCTGACGACGACGCTTCAGCCAGAACGTGCTGGCCGACGAGGCGAGCTTTCGCCTGGTCGCTGCGCGGCGAGGACGATCTCGCGGGGCTGCCCGAGGGGCTGCGCGCGGCGGCGCGGGCGGCCGGGCGCGAGAGCGGCGAGGGCGACGTGCCCGTGATCACCCTGTCGCGCTCCCTCATCGTGCCGTTCCTGACCTTCTCCACGCGCCGCGACCTGCGCGAGAAGGCCTTCAAGGCCTGGATCCGGCGCGGCGAGAACGACGGCGAGCACGACAACCGCCCGATCGCCCGCGAGATCCTCGCGCTGCGCAACGAGCAGGCGCGCCTGCACGGCTATGCCAACTACGCGGACTACGCGCTGGTCGACCGGATGGCCGGCACGCCCGCGGCGGTGGCGGGCCTCCTCGAGCAGGTGTGGGAGCCGGCCAAGGCGAGGGCGGCGGCGGAGCGCGACGCGCTCGTCGCGATGGCCCGGTCCGAAGGCGCCACGCATGCGATCGAGCCCTGGGACTGGCGCTTCTACGCGGACAAGGTGCGCCGCGCGCGCTACGGCCTCGACGAGGCGCAGCTCAAGCCCTACTTCTCCCTCGACCGGATGCTCGCGGCCGCCTTCGACACCGCGAACCGCCTCTTCGGGATCGCGTTCGTCGAGCGCCCCGGCGATCCGCGCCTACCATCCCGACGTGCGCGTCTTCGAGGTGCGCGGGCGCGATGGCGCGACCCTCGGCGTCTTCCTGAGCGACAACTTCGCCCGCCAGACGAAGCGCGGCGGCGCCTGGATGAGCGCGTACCGCTGGCAGTCGCGCGTGGACGGCGAGACGATCCCCGTCATCGTCAACAACAACAACTTCGCCATGGCGCCGGCCGGCGAGCCGACGCTGCTGTCGGCCGACGACGTGCGCACGCTCTTCCACGAGTTCGGGCACGGGCTGCACGGGCTGCTCTCGCAGGTCACCTACGAGCGCCTGTCCGGCACGCAGGTGCTGCGCGATTTCGTCGAGCTGCCGTCGCAGATCTTCGAGCACTGGGGGTTCGAGCCCGCGGTGCTGAGGAAGCACGCGCTGCACCACGAGACGGGCGAGCCCATTCCCGAGGCGCTGATCGAGCGGCTCAAGCAGGCGCGGCGCTTCAACCAGGGCTTCGAGACGGTGGAATACACCGCGTGCGCGCTGGTGGACATGGCGCTGCACGCGCGCGACCGACGCCGGCGGCGTCGACATCTCGGCCTTCGAGAAGGCGGAACTCGAGCGCATCGGCATGCCGCGCGAGATCGTGATGCGCCACCGGCTGCCGCATTTCGGGCACCTCTTCGCGAGCGCGGGCTATGCCGCGGGCTACTACGTGTACCTGTGGGCGGAAGTGCTCGACGCGGACGGCCACGACGCCTTCGTCGAGGCGGGCGACCCGTTCGACCCCGGGCGTGGCCGCGCGCCTGCTGCGCTACGTGTACGCGTCGGGCGCGACCCTCGAGCCGGCGGAGGCGTTCCGCGCCTTCCGCGGCCGCGACCCCCGCGTCGGGCCGATGCTGGCCCAGCGCGGGCTGGTCGAAGAGGCGCAGCCGGCCTGAACCGTGAACTGAGGAGATCCCATGCAATTCGCCACCCTCGAGGTGACGCTCGCCGAAGGCGTCGCCACCATCGCGCTCAACCGGCCCGACAAGGCCAACGCCCTCACGATGCCGATGTGGCAGGAGCTGCGGCAGGCCATGCGATGGCTCGACGAGACGCCCGCAGGCGCGGGTCGGGATCATCACCGGCAAGGGACGGTTCTTCACGGCGGGCATCGACCTCGCGGCGCTGGCCGGCGTCGGCGAGCAGATCCGCGACGACTGCGACGGCCGCAGCCGCGAGAAGCTGCGCCGCATCATCCTCGACCTGCAGGACACGATCACCGCGATCGAGCGCTGCCGCAAGCCCGTGCTCGCGGCGATCCACGGCCCGTGCATCGGCGGCGGCGTGGACCTCGTCTCGGCCTGCGACATGCGCTACTGCTCGGCCGAGGCGTGGTTCAGCGTGATGGAGATCGACGTGGGCATGGCCGCCGACCTGGGCACGCTCCAGCGCCTGCCGCGGCTGGTGGGCGAGGGCCTGGCGCGCGAGCTGGCCTACACCGGCCGGCGCGTCGAGGGCGCCGAGGCCGAGCGCATCCGGCTGGTCAACCGCTGCTTCGAGACGCCGGAGGCGCTCGCGCAGGGCGTGATGGACATCGCCCGGACCATCGCCGCGAAGTCGCCCCTGGCCGTGCGCGGCTGCAAGGAGATGATCGGCTACGCGCGCGACCACCCGGTGGCCGACGGCCTCAACTACGTCGCCACGTGGAATGCCGCCATGCTGCTGTCGGCGGACTTCGCCGAGGCGGCGAAGGCCAACCGGGAAAAGCGCGCGCCGGTCTTCGGGGACTGACACCCTTTTCAGTCCATCTGCGCGAGGAGCGCCGCGTTGCCGCCGGCGGCGACCGTGTTCACCGAGACGGTGCGTTCGGCCTGCAGCCGCCACACGGGGTAATGCCGTGGCGTGCGCCCGGGCTCGATGACGGGAATGCGCGTGCCCGGCCGGGCCGCCAGCGCCGGCGCGACCGACGCGGCCATCGCGGCGCTGCCTGCGATGACGGCGGCGAGCTGCGCGTGCGTCGACCAGCTCTCGCGGGTCGCCCGGGCCGCGGCGATGACGGGCCATCCCGCCGCGCGCAGCCACGCCACGATCCGTCCGGCGGTCGCGGAATCCCCGCGAGGGCGCCAGGAGCACGGGGTTGCCCGCCGCCACGGCCGCCATGGCCTGGGCAAGCCAGGTGAGCGGGCGATCCCCCTCGTCGCCGAGGGCGATGGTGAGCCCGCGCGGGTGCGTGCGCCACGTGTTGCGCTCGCCCGTCGGCCCCGGCAGCTCGCGCTCCCGGCCCTCGTCCATCGCGGCCCGGTAGTCGCGGGCAAGTGCGGCGAGGACCTCGCCGCCATGGGCGGCGATCGCGTCCAGCACCGCTGCGCGATCGATGGTCTCGACCTGCGGTGCGGCCGCGAGCAGCGAATCGACCGCGGCGGCGAAATCGGGGGTCGGCGCATCCGCGACCGGAGGCAGCGGGATGTCGGGCGCCGCCGATTCCTTCGCGCTCTCGCGCGCGAGCGCGCGCAGGTAGAGCGGTCCGCCCGCCTTCGGGCCGGTGCCGGACTTGCCCTCGCCGCCGAACGGCTGCACGCCGACGACGGCGCCGACGACGTTGCGGTTCACGTAGATGTTGCCGGCGCGCGCGCGGTTCACGACGAGGTCGATCGTGGAGTCGAGGCGGCTGTGGATGCCGAGCGTGAGGCCGTATCCGGTGGCGTTCACCTCGTCCACGACCCGGGCCAGCTCGCCGCCGCGGAAGCGCACGACGTGCAGGACCGGGCCGAAGACCTCGCGCTCCAGCTCGCGCGATCGAGCCGATCTCGAAGGCGACCGGGGCGACGAAGTGGCCGCCGAGCCCCGCGGGCAGCGGCGTGCGCGCGACGAGCTTCGCGGACTGCCTCCAGCCGGGCGATGTGCGCCTCGAGCCCCGCCTTCGCGCCCGCGTCGATGATCGGGCCGACGTCGGTGGCGAGCCGGGCGGGGTCGCCCACGGCAAGCTCCCGCATCGCGCCCTTCAGCATCTCCAGCACGCGCTCGGCGATCTCCTCCTGCAGGAACAGCACGCGCAGGGCGGAGCAGCGCTGGCCGGCGCTGTCGAAGGCCGAGGACAGCGCGTCGGCGACCACCTGCTCGGGCAGCGCCGAGGAGTCGACGATCATCGCGTTCTGCCCGCCGGTCTCGGCGATGAGGGGGACGTTGCCCCGCGCGGCGAGCGTGCGGTGGATGATCTCGGCCACTTCGGTCGAGCCGGTGAACACGACGCCGTCGACGCGGGGGTCGGCCACGAGGCGCGCGCCGACGGTCTCGCCCGGGCCGGGCAGCAGCTGGAGCGCGGGCGCGGGCACGCCGGCCTCGCGGAAGAGCCGGACCGCCTCGGCGGCGATGAGGGGCGTCTGCTCGGCGGGCTTCGCCACGCACGGCGTTGCCTGCGGCGAGCGCGGCCGCGACCTGGCCGACGAAGATCGCGAGCGGGAAATTCCACGGGCTGATGCAGGCGACGACGCCCAGGGGCGGGGGGAGCGCCTCCTCGCGGATGCGCAGCGCGTAGTAGCGGCAGAAGTCGACGGCCTCGCGGACTTCGCCGACGGCGTTGGGCAGGGTCTTGCCGGCCTCGCGGACGGCGAGGTGGATGAGCCGCGGCGCGTTCTCCTCGAGGAGGTCGGCGCACTTTTCGAGGAGGCGCGCGCGCTCGGCGGGCTCCGTGGTCGGCCAGACATCGGAGTCGCGGGCGAACGCGAGGGCGCGGTCGACGTCCTCCATCGTGGCGTCGGTCGCCTCGCCGACCACCTGCCGCGGATCGGCGGGGTTGAGAACCGGCGCCGCGCGCGGGCCCGCGGCCGCCGCGCGGGCTGCGCCGAGCATCGGGTGCGCCGTCCACGACTCGCGCGCGGCGGCGTTGAGCGACGCCTCGAGCGCGGCCAGCGCGTGCTCGTCCGTGAGGTCGATGCCGCGCGAGTTGCGCCGGTCCGGGTACAGCGAGGGCGGGGCGGGCACGCGCGGGTGCGGGCTTCCGGCGAAAGGCTTCGCCGTGGTGACCGGATCCTCCAGCAGGCGCTCGAGCGGAATGTCGGGATCGACGATCTGGTTCACGAACGAGGAATTGGCGCCGTTCTCGAGCAGGCGCCGCACGAGGTAGGCGAGCAGCGTCTCGTGCGTGCCGACCGGGGCGTAGATGCGGCAGGGCAGCCCCATGTCGGCCGCGCCGACCACCTGGTCGTAGAGCGTCTCGCCCATGCCGTGCAGGCACTGGAACTCGAAGTCGCGGTTCGCGCCCGCCAGCTCGATCACCTCGCACAGCGTCGAGGCGTTGTGCGTGGCGAACTGCGGGAAGACGAGGGCCGGCTCCGCCAGCAGCTTCGCGGCGCAGGCGAGGTAGGCGACGTCCGTGTGGCTCTTGCGCGTGAACACCGGATAGTCGGCGTGGCCCGCGACCTGCGCGCGCTTCACCTCGGAATCCCAGTACGCGCCCTTCACCAGGCGGACCATGAGGCGGCGCCGGCTGCGGCGCGCGAGGTCCAGCACCCAGTCGACCACGCGCGGGCCGCGCTTCTGCACGGTCTGGATCACGAAGCCGAGCCCGTCCCAGCCGGCGAGGTCGGGGTCGAGCGCCAGCGCCTCCAGCAGGTCGAGCGAGATTTCGAGCCGGTCGGCTTCCTCGGCGTCGATCGTGAGCCCGATGTCGTGACCCTTGGCGAGCGCCATCAGCTGCTTCAGCCGGGGCAGGAGCTCCGTCATGGCGCGCTCGTGCTGCGCGCGGGAGTAGCGCGGGTGCAGCGCGGAGAGCTTCACGGAGACGCCCGGCCCCGCGTAGATGCCGCGTCCGGCCGGACGATCGTCCCACGGCGTTGATCGCCTCGCGGTAGATCTCGACGTAGCGGTCGGCGTCCGCCATCGTCATCGAGGCCTCGCCCAGCATGTCGAACGAGTAGCGGTAGCCGCGCTCCTCCTTCCTGCGCGCGCGCGCCAGCGCGTCGCCGATCGTCTCGCCCAGCACGAACTGGGAGCCGAGGAATCCCATGGCCGCCCGGGTCGCCGCGCGGATCACGGGCTCGCCCACGCGCCCGAGGATGGCGGTGAGCGCCCCGTCGAGGCCGCGCGGGTTCGCCTCGGCGCGGGCGAGCTTTCCGGAGACCACGAGCCCCCAGCAGGCCGCGTTCACGAAGAGGGACTCGCTGCCGCCCACGTGCGAGCGCCAGTCGCCGCGCGAGAGCTTGTCGCGGATGAGGCGGTCGGCGGTTTGCGCGTCGGGAATGCGCAGCAGCGCCTCCGCGAGGCACATGAGCGCGATGCCTTCCTCCGAGGACAGGTCGAACTCGCTCATCAGCGCGTCGACGCCGGAGGCGCCGGAGCGCTCCGCGCGGACGCGGGCGACGAGCGCGCCGGCGCGGGCTGCGGATGCGGGCGAGCGCCGCGTCGTCGAAGGTCGCGGCCGGGCGAAGGCGCGCCACCGCGTCCGGCTCGGCGCACCGGTAGGCGGCGGTGATCGCCTCGCGCAGCGGCGAGCCGCGGCGGGCGAGGGCGTAGGCGGGCGTCTGCGGGGAGTCCATGGGGCGAAAAGCGTAGCACGCGCCCGGGCGGAAATGCGGCAGGGGCGCCTAGCGCGCGTCGATCGCGCGGCGCCAGTAGCGCAGGGTGTCGGACCCGATGTCCTGCGCGTTTTCCCGGTAGATCTCCTCGAGCTGCGCGAGGAAGGCCCGCGCCTCGTCCCCGCATCCCAGCAGGGCGAGGGAGCGCAGGATGCGGCTTATGCGCAGGAAGTTGTGCGACCGGCCCAGCCATTCGCCGCTTCGCGACGCGTAGTTCGCGGCCCGGTCGACGCGCCGCGCGCCCGGCGTTCCCGCGAGCGACAGCCCGTAGAAGCGCAGCATGACTTCCAGCGACCGCAGCAGTTCCTCGCGCAACGCGCTCTCGGCCTCGAAAGCCGCGATGTCCCCCTGCGTGAGCAGCGGCGCATGGGGGTTCGCCCCGCTGGGCTCCGGCAGCGGAAAGAGCCACTGGATGAAGTCGTGCGTGCTTTCCAGCCGGCCGGCGTCGAACGCGAGGATGTCCTTTCGCGTGCGGCCGCGATGATCCGTGCCGGCGTGGCGGTAGAAGGACAGGAGGCGGCCGTCCGTCATCGCCATCGCGCGCCCGCGGCCCGCTACTTGCGCAGGCCCAGCGAACGGACGAGGAAGCCGAGGCTCTTCGATTCCTCGTCGAGGAAGCGCGCGTAGTCGGAACCGTGCAGGACCACCGGCGACCAGCCCCGTTCCCGCAGCAGCTCCGTCCACGCGGGCGTCTGCATGGCGGCCTTCACCTTGTCGAGCAGCTCGTCGCGCTGCGACGGCTTGAGGCCCGGCGCGGCGAAGAGTCCCTGCCAGTTGCCGAAGACCACGTTGATGCCCTGTTCCTTGAGGGAGGCGATGCCGGCCGTCGCGCGGGCATTGGACACGGCGAGGGGGCGAATGCGGCCGGCCTTGATGGCGTCGTCGAGGTCCCGCAATCGCCCGACGCCCGCGGAAGGCCGCGCCTGCGCCGCCTGCGCCGGCCAGCGTACGGATCCTGGCCGCGTCGGCGCCCACCGTCCTGGCGATGTACGCGACCAGCAGGTGCTCCGGGCTGCCCACCGCGCCCGCGTCCCACACGATGGCCGCGGGATCGGACTTGAATGCCCTGGCGAGGTCCGCCATCGTCCGGTAGGGGGAGGCGGCCGGCACGAAGACCGCATAGTGGCTCACCGTCAGGCGCGTCAGCGGGGTCAGTTCCTGCACGCGCGTCGCGTTCCGGTCGAGCTCCGCCGCGGCGACGAGATCCTGGCCCCCGACCAGGAGGGCATTCGGGTTGCCGCGCGTGTCGCTCGCGAACTGCGCGAGGCCGGGCAAGCCGCCGGCGCCGCCGAGGTTTTCGTATTCGACGCTCGAGGCGGCCTTGATCGCGACCAGGGCCGCGCCGAGCGTGCGCCCGGTCCGGTCCCAGTCGCTGCCGCGCTCGGCCGGAATGACGATCCGGATCGGCCCCTGCGCGAAGGCGCTGGCCATGAAGGTCGACAGGAGACGCCACGGACACCATTCGCAGGGCGACGGAAAGCAAGGGAACCTCCGGAATATTTTCGTTCGGGATGATCGTGCCGGGGCGGTTCCCGGCGCAACCAAGGCTATCATTACGGATCCGACACCGCTTCCCGTACCATCCCCGCGTTCGCCATGCCCCAACTTCGCATTCCCGCGGTCTACATGCGCGGCGGCACCAGCAAGGGCGTCTTCTTCCGGAAGGACGACCTTCCCGCGGACCCGGCGGAGCGCGACCGCATCCTGCTGCGCGTGATCGGCAGCCCGGACCCCTACGGCAAGCAGACCGACGGCATGGGGGCGGCGACCTCCAGCACGAGCAAGGTCGTGATCCTGTCGAAGTCCGCGCGGCCCGGGCTGCGACGTCGACTATCTCTTCGGGCAGGTCGCCATCGACAAGCCCGCGATCGACTGGTCGGGCAACTGCGGCAACCTCACCGGCGCCGTGGGCCCGTTCGCCATTTCCGAGGGGCTCGTCGCGGCGCCGCGCGACGGCGAGGCGGTGGTGCGGATCTGGCAGGCCAACGTCGGCAAGCGCATCGTCGCCCGCGTCCCGATGCAGGACGGGGAGGTGGTGGAGGAAGGGGACTTCGAGCTCGACGGGGTCACCTTCCCGTCGGCGGAGATCGTGGTCGAGTACCTGGACCTCGGCGGCGGCGACGACGAGGAATCGGGTGGCGCCCTGTTTCCCACCGGCCGGGTCGTGGACTCGCTCGACGTGCCCGGGCGTGGGGCGCATCGAGGCCACGCTCATCACCGCGGGCAATCCGACGATCTTCGTCGCGGCCGCCGCGCTGGGATTCACCGGGACGGAGCTGCAGGGCGACGTGAACGGCGACGCGGCGCTCCTCGCGCGCTGCGAGGCGGTGCGCGCGCATGGCGCCGTCGCGATGGGGCTCGCCTCGTCGCCGGAAGACGCCACCGCGAACCGCCCGGCCACGCCCAAGCTCGCATTCGTCTCCCCGCCGCAGTCCTACGTCGCCTCCAGCGGCAAGCCGGTGGACGCGGCCGACATCGACCTGACGGCGCGCATCCTCTCCATGGGCAAGCTTCACCACGCCATGACCGGCACGGGGGCGGTGGCCATCGCGGCAGCCGGCGCCATTCCCGGAACCATCGTCCAGCGCGCCCTTCGCCCCGGAACGGATCCCGCGCGGGTCCGCTTCGGGCACCCGTCCGGAACGCTGTCCGTGGGCGCCGAGGCGGCGCAACGCGACGGCCAGTGGGTCGTCACGAAGGCCGTCATGAGCCGCAGCGCGCGGCGGCTGATGGAAGGCTGGGTCCGCGTGCCCCCGAATCCTTAGCACATCCGAAGTCGAACCCCGGGAGATACCGAACGTGAAGATCGATTCCAGGCGCCGCCTGCTGCTGGCAGGCCTTTCCGCAGGTCCCGCGATGGCCGTGATTCCCGCCTGGGCGCAGGCCGACAAGTGGCCCACGAAGGCGATCAAGCTGATGGTGGGCTTCCCGCCGGGGGGCGGCGCCGACGCGATGGGGCGCCTCGTGGCTGCGAAGCTCCCGGAGCGGCTGGGCCAGGCCGTGGTGGTGGAGAACCGCACGGGCGCCACGGGAACGATCTGCTCGGACCTCGTGGCCAAGGCCGCCCCGGACGGCTACACGCTGCAGCTCGCGCACATCAACTCCAATGCCATCGGCCCGCTGCTCGTGGCCAAGGGCCGGTTCGATCCCGTCAACGACTTCACGCCGATCGCGCTCATCGGCATCACGCCGCAGATGCTGTGCCACCACCCGAAGCACAAGTTCGCCGACGTGCCCGACCTCATCAAGTACGCCAAGGCGAATCCGGGCAAGCTCACCTTCGCCTCGTCCGGCGTGGGCAGCATCCAGCACATCGCCGCGGAGGCCTTCAAGCTCCAGGCCGGCGTCGACATGATGCACGTGCCCTTCAAGGGGACGGGCGAGGCGCTGGCGGCGCTGATCTCGGGCGACGTGGACCTCACCTTCAGCTCGACGGGCTCGGCGATGCCGCAGGTGAATGGCGGAAAACTCAAGCTCCTCGCCGTGTGCTCGCCGAAGCGCCTGCCGAACCTGCCCAACGTGCCGGCCGTCGTCGGAAACCCTGAAGGGCTACGAGATCGCCACCTGGTACGGCCTCGCGGGTCCCGCGAAAATGCCGAAGGAGATCGTCGCGCGCCTCAACGCCGAGGTGCAGGCGATCCTCAAGCAGCCGGACGTGGCCAAGCGCCTCCAGGATCTCGATGCCGAGGTGAGCTCCGGCAGCCCCGAGCAGTTCGGCGTCTTCTGGAAGCGCGAGATCGAGAAGTACCGCAAGCGTCATCGCCGACGCGAAGATCGAGGCCTGAGCATGTACCGCGAAACCACCGGCGTGCCCGCGAACCTGCGCGACATCCTCTCCCTCGACGACTTCGAGCGTGCCGCGCAGCGCCACCTGCCGCGGCCCCTCTTCGCCTACGTCTCCGGCGGCGTCGAGGACAACGTCGTCGCGCGAGGCGAACCGCGCCGCCTTCCGCGAATGGAGCTTCGTGCCGCGCGCGCTGGCCGGCGTCTCCGGGCGCTCGCAGGCGACGACGCTCCTCGGGCGGGAATACGCCCATCCGTTCGGGGTGGCGCCCATCGGCATCGCGGCGCTGTACGCCTGGCGGGGCGATCTCGTCCTGGCGCGCGCCGCCCGCGAAGCCGGCATCCCGATGGCCATGAGCGGCTCCTCGCTCATCCGCCTGGAGGAGGTCGTGCAGGCCGCGCCGGATGCGTGGTTCCAGGCCTACCTGCCGGGGGACGAGAAGGTCATCACCGACCTGGTGGAGCGCGTGGCGCGGGCGGGCTTCCGCACGCTGGTCCTGACGGTGGACGTCCCCGTCTCGGGCAACCGCGAGAACAACATCCGCGCGGGCTTCTCGACGCCGCTGCGGCCGACGCTGCGGCTCGCCTGGGATGGCATCACGCATCCGCGCTGGCTCTTCGGCACCTTCCTCAACACGCTCGTGCGCCACGGCATGCCGCACTTCGAGAACAACTACGCCCACCGCGGGGCGCCCATCCTCTCGCCCAACGTGCTGCGCGACTTCTCGGACCGCGGCAACCTCGACTGGGGGCATTTCGACCTGATCCGCCGGATGTGGAAGGGCCACATGGTGGTGAAGGGCATCCTCGACGCGCGGGATGCGCGCATCGCGGTGGATCGTGGCGCCGACGCCGTCGTCGTCTCCAACCACGGCGGCCGCCAGCTCGACGGGGCCATCACGCCCCTGCACGTGCTGCCGGAGATCGTCGCGGCCTGCGGCTCGGTGCCGGTGCTCTTCGACAGCGGCATCCGCCGCGGCACCGACGTGCTGAAGGCGCTGGCACTCGGGGCGAAGTTCGTCTTCCTCGGGCGATCCTTCGGCTATGCGGCCGCCGTGGGCGGCGAGGCGGGCGTGAGGCACGCCATCGAGATCCTCGCGACCGAGATCGACCGGGACATGGCGCTCCTGGGCTTGAAGCGGCTGGCGGACCTGGACGCTTCCTACCTGCGCCGCCAGGCGGCCCTAGGCAGCGGGCGTCAGTGCCGGCCGCGGGCCGCGAAAGCCTGCAACTTCCCGACGAGGCCGCGTCGAGGGCGATGCCCTCGCGGCGGTGGCGCTCGAGCCGGCCGAGCTCGATTTCGCCGGGGAGGAGGACGGGGGAGGCGGGGTCGGCGGGCGGCGTGTCGTGGAGGATGGCCGCGAACTCGCGCATGCGCCCCGCGAGCCACTCGGGCGGGCCGAGGCGGCTCGCGTCGATGACGAAGAAGAAGTGGCCGAGGTCGGATGGCGCCTCGGGGTTGTCGGACCACGAGCCCACGTGCGTGAGGAAGGCCGCGCCCGAGAGGAGCCCGGCGAAGAGGTCGACGACGAGCGCGAGGCCGTAGCCCTTGTGGCCCCCGATGGGCAGCAGGAAGCCGTCCAGCGCCGCCTTCGGGTCGGTGGTGGGCCTGCCGTCCTTGTCCGTGGCCCAGGTGGGCGGGATCGACTTCGCCGCGCTTGGCGGCATTGCGGATCTTGGCGCGCGCCACCACGCTGAGAGCGCCATGTCGAGGATGATCGGCTGCCCGCCGGGGTTGGGCACGCAGAAGCCGACGGGGCTGTTGCCGAGCCGCGCGTCGCGCCCGCCCCACGGGGCGATGGTGGTCGAGGCGTTGCTGCCGATGATGCTGGCGAACCCCGCCTCGGCGGCGATGAGGCGAGTAGGGCGCCACCGGGCCGAAATGGTTGCTCGCGCGGGCGAAGGCGATGCCCACGCCCGTTTCGCGCGCGAGCCCATCGCCGCCTGCAGCGCCCGCATGCCCACGAGCGGCCCCACGCCGTTGTCGCCGTCGACCTTCGCGATGGCGGGCGCGACCTTCTCGACGCGGATGTCCGGCAGCGCCTTGATGCCGCCCAGGTCGAGCCGCTCGCCGTAGGACTCGATGCGGCCCACGCCGTGCGTGGAGAGCCCCATGAGTTCGCCCAGCACGAGGATGCGCGCGGCATCCGCCGCGTCGCGCGGGTCGAGGCCGAGGCCCGTCAGCGCCCGGGTCGCCAGATCGGCGAGCGCGGCCTCGGTGAGGATCGGCGCTCATTCCGCCTTGATGCCGGCCGTCTTCACGACCTTGCCCCAGGTGTCGTACTCGCGCTTGATGTAGGCGGCGAGCTCCTCGCGCGTGCCGGGCGCGGGCTCGAGGAAGTGCTTGGCGAGCTGCTCCTTCACCGACGGGTCGCTGAGCGCCTTCACCAGCTCCTTGTTCCAGCGCTCGAGGATCGGCGCCGGCACCTTCGAGGACGTCGACGAACGCGTACCAGTTCTCGGCCTCGAAGCCGGGATAGCCGGACTCCGCGATCGTGGGCACGTTCGGCAGGAAGGAGGAGCGCTTGAGGCTCGTGACGGCCAGCGGCCGTGAGCTTCCCGGCCTCGATGTGCGGGCCGGCGGTGGAGGGCGTCGAGTAGTACGCGCCGACGCGCCCGCCGAGGAGGTCCGTCATCGCGGGGCCGCCGCCCTTGTAGGGGATGTGCACGACGTTGATGCCGGCGCGCTGGTTGAGGAGCTCGCCGGCGAGGTGCGAGGCGCTGCCCACGCCCGTGGAGGCGAAGTCGAGCGCGCCCGGCTTCGCCTTGGCGAGCGCGATGTACTCGGCGAAGGTCTTGGCCGGCACGCCCGCGTGCACGACGAGCACGTTCGGGAACGTGACCGCCATCGTGAGCGGGGCGAGGTCCTTGAAGGGATCGTAGGGAAGCTTCATGAGGTGCGGCGCGACGGCAGCGGCCCCACGGAGCCCAGCAGGATCGTGTAGCCGTCCGGCGGCGCGATGGCCACGGCCTGGTGCGCGATGTTGCCGCCGGCGCCGGCCTTGTTCTCGACGACCACCGTCTGGCCCAGGTTCTCGGAGAGCTTCTTGGCGATGATGCGCGCGGCCGTGTCGGTGGCGCCCCCGGGGGCGAAGCCGACGAGCATGGTGACGGTGCGCGTCGGGAAGTCGGATTGCGCGGCGGCGGCGCCGGCGACCAGCAGCGCGGCGGCGGCGAGCAGCAGGCGTTTCATGGGGGTCTCCTCGGGCGTGTTGTCGGGTGCGGCGAAAGCAGTATACGATTGTATACAAGTGTTCTTCGATGTCAATTCGCGCGGCCGCCACGATGCCCAAGTCTACGACAAAGAAAGCACGCGGGACGAAGCCCGGCGCGAGCCGCGCCTCGCGCGGCGACCACGCCTACGACACGCTCTTCGGCGCGATCGAGAGCGGCAGCCTCAAGCCCGGCACGCGCCTGCGCGAGGTCGAGCTCTCCGAGTGGGTCGGCGCCAGCCGCACCCCGATCCGCGAGGCGCTCGGCCGGCTGGAAGGCGAGGGCCTCATCGCCCGCGACCCCTCGCGGGGCATGATCGTCGCCGAACTCGACCACGGCCTGGTGGCGGAGCTCTACGTGATGCGCGAGGTCCTCGAGGGCACGGCGGCGGGGCTCGCCGCGCGCCACGCCTCCGACGCCGAGATCGACGCGCTGCGCACGCTGGCCCGAGCGCGACCGGGAGATCGGGGAACGACCCGGTGCGCCTCGCGCGAAACAACCGCCTGTTCCACGAGGCGATGTTCCGCTGCGCGCACAACCGCTTCCTCATGCGCTCGGTGAGCGCGCTGCGCCAGTCCATGGTGCTGCTGGGACGCACGACGCTCGCGGTGGCGGGCCGGCCGGAGACGGCGCGCGCCGAGCACGACGCGATCGTCGACGGCCATCGCGCGCCACGACGTCGAGGCGGCCACGGCCGCCGCCCGCGCCCACATCCGGGCCGCCTACCGCGCGCGGCTGGGCCTGATGCTGGAGGCCTGACTTGTCGCTGGATACTTCCCGCACCTGGGACGTCCTGGTGCTCGGCGGCGGCAACGCCGCGCTTTGCGCCGCGATCACGGCCCGCGAGGCCGGCGCCAGCGTGCTGATGCTCGAGTCGGCGCCCGTCGACTTCCGCGGCGGCAACAGCCGGCACACGCGCAACATGCGCACCATGCACGCGGGGCCGCTGGCGCCGCTCACGGACGCCTACCCCGAGGAGGAGTACTGGCAGGACCTCCTCAAGGTGACGGGCGGGCTCACCGACGAGAAGCTCGCCCGCATGACCATCCGGCAGACCGAGCAGCACGTGCCCTGGATGAAGGCGCACGGCGTGCGCTTCCAGGCGCCCCTGGGCGGGACGCTGCACCTGTCGCGCACCAACGCCTTCTTCCTCGGCGGCGGCAAGGCGCTGGTGAACGCCTATTTCCGCTCGGCCGCGGCCCTGGGCGTCGAGATCGCCTACGAGACGGAGGTGGTCGACCTCGCGATCGAGGGCGGCGCGTTCAGGTCGGCGACCGTCGAGTGCAAGGGCGCGCGCCACGAGATCCGCGCCAGGGTCGTCGTCGCGGCCGCCGGCGGGTTCGAATCCAACCTCGCGTGGCTGCGGGAGGCGTGGGGGCCGCCCGCGGACAACTTCATCGTGCGCGGCACGCCCTACAACATGGGCCGCGTGCTCAAGCTCCTGCTCGCGAAGGGCGCGAAGCAGGTGAGCGACCCCACGCAGGGCCATTGCGTGGCCATCGACGCGCGCTCGCCGCGCTACGACGGCGGCATCGTCACGCGCGTGGACGCGGTGTCGCTGGGCATCGTCGTCAACCGCGACGCGAAGCGCTTCTACGACGAGGGCGAGGATTTCTGGCCGAAGCGCTACGCCATCTGGGGGCGCCTCGTGGCCGGGCAGCCGGACCAGATCGGCTATTCGATCATCGACGCCAAGTCGATGGGCAAGTTCATGCCCCCGGTCTTCCCGCCCGAGAAGGCGCAGTCGGTGCGCGAACTCGCGGGCAAGCTCGGGCTCGACCCGGCGGCGCTCGAGGCGACGATCGCGGAATTCAACGCCGCCGTCCGGCCGGGCACCTTCGACCACACGATCCAGGACGACTGCCGCACGGAGGGCATCGCGCCCGCCAAGACCCACTGGGCGCGCACCCTCGACACGCCGCCCTTCTACGCCTATCCCCTGCGGCCCGGCATCACGTTCACCTACCTGGGCGTGGCCATCGACGAGCGGGCCCGCATGATCCTGCAGGACGGCAAGCCCGCGGCCAACATCTTCGCCGCCGGGGAAATCATGGCCGGCAACATCCTGGGCAAGGGCTACCTGGCCGGCATCGGCATGGCCATCGGCACCACCTTCGGGCGGATCGCGGGCGAGGGGGCCGCGCGCCATGCAGCCCGGTAAGGCGAGTTCCCTGCCGGAGCTGATCGACGAGGCCCAGCGCGTCCTCGCGATCTGCAACGCCTGCCGCTACTGCGAGGGCTACTGCGCCGTCTTCCCGACGCTGCAGCGCCGGCTCGCGTTCACCGAGCACGACATCCACTACCTCGCGAACCTGTGCCACAACTGCGGCTCCTGCCTCTACGCCTGCCAGTACGCGCCGCCGCACGAGTTCCAGCTCAACTTCCCGCGGGTCCTCGCGCAGGTCCGGGCGCAGACCTACCGGAAATACGCCTGGCCGGGCTTCCTCGCGCGGGCGTTCGACGCGAACGGCCTCTTCACGAGCCTCGCCACCGCCGCGAGCCTCGCCTTCATGCTCCTCTTCGCCACGCTGCTCGCGGACCCGGCGCGGCTCTTCACCGCCTTCACCGACGCGCAGGGCTCCTTCCACGCGGTGATCCCGCACGACGCGATGGTCGCGGTGTTCGGCTCGGTGTCGGCCTTCGTCGTCCTGGCCCTCGTGATGGGCTTCGTGCGGTTCTGGCCGGACATGGGCGAGGAGAAGGGGGACTTCGTGGCGCCGGCGACGACGGCCGGCGCGCTCGGCGACGCGCTCACGCTCAAGTACCTCGACGGCGGCGGGGACGGCTGCACCTACCCGGACGACACGCCCTCGTTCGCGCGCCGGCGCTTCCACCACCTCACCTTCTACGGCTTCCTGCTCTGCTTCGCGGCGACCAGCACCGCGACGATCTACCACTACGTCCTGGGCCTGAAGGCGCCGTACCCGTTCTGGAGCCTGCCGGTGCTCCTCGGCACGGCGGGCGGGATCGGCCTCCTCGCGGGGCCGGCGGGCCTGCTGTGGCTCAAGCGCCGGCGCGACCCGTCCCTCGCGGACCCGGCGCAGAAGGGGCTGGAGGCGGGGTTCCTGGCGCTCCTCTTCCTCACGAGCGCCACGGGGCTGGCGCTCCTCGCGTTCCGGGAGACGCGGGCGATGGGGATGCTGCTGGTGGCGCACCTGGGCGTGGTGCTGGCGCTCTTCGTGACGATGCCCTACGGCAAGTTCGTGCACGGGCTGTACCGCTTCGCCGCGCTCGTGCGCTTCCACCTGGAGCGCAAGCGCCCGCAGGCGGACGTGGCCCCGGAGTGACGGGGCCGGCGCGGCCTACTTGTCGGTGCTGAGGCGGAAGACGGCGCGCGAGGGGCCGCCGGGGACGCTCTTGAACTTGGCTTCCGCGAGCGCTTCCTCGAGCCGCCTGAGGAGCATCTCCTGCCCGAGGCCGAGGCGGTATTCCATCACGGCGCAGGACACGCGCAGCTCGATCTCCTTGTCGGCGGAGATGCGGCAGGGCACGGAGTCGATGGCGTGCAGGATGCGGTCCGTCACCAGCTTCGCGTTGCGGTTGCGGTGCAGGCCGACGATGAACTGGTCGTTGTCCCAGCGGGCGATCCAGTCGCCCTTGCGGGTGTTGGCCATGAGGTCGGCGACCAGCTGCACGAGGCAGATGTCCCCGGCGCCGTAGCCGTGCTCCTCGCGCATCTCGCGGAAGCCGCGCAGGTCGATGAGGGCCGCGTGGAAGGTGGTCTTGTCGCGCTCGCCGCGGGCGATCTCCTCGCCGAGGCGCTTCTCGCCCGCCCGCCGGGTGTACACCCCCGTCATGTCGTCCAGGTCCGTGAGGCTCTCGATGCGGGCGCCCCAGCGCTCGAGGAGCTCGAGCACGTACTGGGTGCGGCCCATGAGGCGGCCGGCGTCGTCGTAGAAGCCCAGGGGCATCTGCGGGGCCTTGCCGTCGTCGAGGTACTTCTTCATGGCGACCGAGGACATGACCACCGGGGCGAGGAGCCCCTGGTGGAGCCAGAGCATGGCCATGAACCCGGCGAGGTAGACGAGCCCCAGGGCGGGCAGGAGGCGCTTGGTCGATTCCGGGATCTCGCTGGCGAAGAACGTGTACGCCAGCAGGATGAGGAGGGGCGGCACGATGGCGATGATCGTCGCCGCCGCGAACTTGTGGGCGTACTTGCCCTTCAGGAAGGGAATCCGCTCGAAAAGGCCGTAGATGCCGATCCGGGGGCCTGCGAGTGCTTCAGCGTGCGCGCCTTGGCTCATGTGGTGCCTCCATGCCACGGGGCGGTCCTGATCCCGGATGTCCCCGTGTTACAAGCACAACATGAGCGCTATTCGGGCCGCTTTACTGTGAACCAGTTCACATTCCGGGCCGAAATCGTGTGCCTGACCGGCAGCGGGCGTTAACGCCCGTTAGCGCGCCGGAGCCGCCGGCGGCCCGGCCCGGGGATTCAGGCCGCCTGGGCCAGCGCCGCCTGGGCGGCCGCCAGGCGGGCCACCGGCACCCGGTACGGCGAGCAGCTCACGTAGTCGAGGCCGATCCGGTGGCAGAAGGCGATCGTCGCCGGGTCGCCCCCGTGCTCGCCGCAGATGCCGACCTCCAGGTCCGGGCGGACCTCCCGGCCCAGGCGCACGCCCATTTCCATGAGCTTGCCCACGCCGGCCTGGTCGATCGTGGCGAAGGGGTTCTCGGGGAGGATGCGCTTCTCGAGGTACTCGCGCAGGAACCCGGTCTCGGCGTCGTCCCGCGAGATCCCGAAGGTCGTCTGCGTGAGGTCGTTGGTCCCGAAGGAGAAGAACTGCGGCGTAGCGGGCGATCTCGCCGGCGGTGAGCGCGGCGCGCGGGATCTCGATCATCGTGCCGAACTGGTACTTCACGCGCACGCCCTGTTCCTTCATCACCGCGCGCGCCTCCTCCTCGAGGATCGCGTCCTCGACCTTGAGCTCGTTGTTGTGGGCGATGAGCGGGATCATGATCTTCGGGTGCACCTTGACGCCCTCGCGCTTGCAGCGGCACGCGGCCTCCATGATGGCGCGCACCTGCATGCGCACGAGCTGCGGCAGGTGGATGCCCAGGCGCACGCCGCGCAGGCCCAGCATCGGGTTCGCCTCGCGCATCGCGGTCACCGCCTCGAGCAGCTTCCTCTTCTGCGCGAGCGTCCCGGCGAGCCCCAGGGGATCCTTGCCGGCGGCGAACGAGGCGCGGGTCTCCATCTCCGTCACGTCGTGCAGCAGCTCGTCGTGGCTCGGCAGGAACTCGTGCAGCGGCGGGTCGATGAGCCGGATGGTGACCGGCAGCCCGTCCATGGCGCGGAAGAGCCCCATGAAGTCCTCGCGCTGGAAGGGCAGGAGCTTCGCGAGCGGCCCGACGCGCTCGGCGTCGGTGGTGGCGAGGATCATCTGCTGCACGAGCGGCAGGCGCTCGGTCTCGAAGAACATGTGCTCGGTGCGGCACAGCCCGATGCCCTCGGCGCCGTAGGCGCGCGCGCGCCGCGCGTCCTTCGGGTAGTCCGCGTTGGCCCACACGCCCGAGGCGTGCGGAAGCCGTCGGCCCAGGCGAGGAGCTTCGCGAGCTAGGGGTCGGTGAACTCGGGCACCACGGTCTTCAGGCTCCCGGCGAAGACCTCGCCGGTCGTGCCGTCGACGGAGACCGCGTCGCCTTCGCGGAAGACGCGGCGTCCCGATGCGGAATTCGCGCCTGTCCGGGTCGACCTCCATGGCCGAGACGCCCACGACGGCGGGCTTGCCGAACTGCCGCGCCACGAGGGCGGCGTGGCTGGTGCGGCCGCCGCGGCTGGTGAGGATGCCGCGCGCCGCGAGCATGCCGTGCACGTCGTCGGGCTTGGTCTCGGGCCGGACCATGATCACCGCCTTGCGCTCCTTCACGCCCCATTCCTCCGCCCGGTCCGCGTCGAAGGCGAGGACGCCGCTCGCCGCGCCCGGCGAGACGTTGAGGCCCGTGGCGAGGAGGTCGCCGCGCTTCTTCGCGGCCGCCTTCTCGCGGGCATCGAACTGCGGGTGCAGGAACGCGTCCACGTGGTCGCGGGAGACGCGCTCCACGGCCTCGGCGCGCGTGATGAGCTTCTCGTTCGCGAGGTCGACGGCGATGCGCACGGCGGCCTGCGCGGTGCGCTTGGCGTCGCGCGTCTGCAGCATCCAGAGCTTGCCGCGCTCGATGGTGAACTCCACGTCCTGCACCTCGCGGAAGTGCTTCTCCAGCGTGCGGCAGTTGCGCGCGAGCTCGGCGTGGATGCGCGGCATCTCGCGTCTGCAGCGTCGCGATGGGCTTGGTCGCGCGGGTGCCGGCGACCACGTCCTCGCCCTGGGCGTTGGTGAGCCAGTCGCCCTCGAGGCTGGCGCTCGCCCGTCGTGACGTTGCGCGTCGTGAGGACGCCCGTGCCCGAGCCGCTCGCCCATGTTGCCGAACACCATCGTCTGGATGTTGACCGCGGTGCCGAGGTCGTGGGCGATGCCGGCGGCATTGCGGTAGTCGATGGCGCGCTTGCCGTTCCACGACTTGAAGACGGCCTCGGTGGCGAGGCGCAGCTGCTCGCGCGGGTCGTCGGGGAACGGCCGCTTCGCGCGGGCCTTCACGATCGCCTTGAATTCCGCGGTGATCGCCTCGCAGCGTTTCCGCGTCGAGGTCCGCGTCGTTCGCGATGCCCTGCGCGGCGCGGTGGCGGGCGAGGACGGCCTCGAAGGGCTCGTCGGGAAGGTCCATCACCACGGTGCCGAACATCTGCACCAGGCGGCGGTAGGCGTCGTTCACGAAGCGCTCGTCGCCCGTGAGCTTCGCGAGGCCCGCGGCCACCGCGTCGTTCAGGCCGATGTTGAGGACGGTGTCCATCATGCCCGGCATGGAGAAGCGCGCCCCGGAGCGGCAGGAGACGAGGAGGGGATCGGCGGCGTCGCCCAGGCGCTTGCCGGCGAGGCGCTCGACCTTCGCGAGCGCGCGCTCGACCTGCGTCCACATGCCCTCGGCGAATCCGCCGGCGGCGAGGTAGGCGTTGCAGGCGCGCGTGCTCACGATGAATCCGGGCGGGACGGGCAGCCCCATGCGCGTCATCTCGGCGAGGTTCGCGCCCTTGCCGCCGAGCAGGTCCTTGCGGCGGGCGTTGCCTTCGGAGAACAGGTAGACCCACTTTCTCGGGCGGCTTCGCGCGCGCGCGCGCCCCTTGCGGGCGATGCTGGATGTCATGGCATGTTCCTCGTCGGGAGTGGCTCGTGCGAGTCGACCGCACCCAGTGTCGCGCCGGGCTTTCCCAGGGCTGTTGACCGGGGTCAACGGAGGCGGCCCCTCCTAGAGTGAAACAGTCGACTCCATTAAGCCCATCCCGCTGAAGGATCCGAAGGGGTTCTGGACCGGGACCGTGCTCGAGCCCTACGGCATCGTCTATCACCCGACATTGCTGCAAGCGCCTGGGCGTGGCCGAGCCGAAGGACTGGGACGACCTGCTCAACCCGAAGCTCAAGGGCCAGATCGCGCAGTGCGCGCCGACGCGTTCCTCGCAGCAGCCACGCGACCTACGAGGTGATCCTGCAGCGCGATGGCGACGAGAAGGGCTGGGAGTTCCTGAGGCGCCTGGGGGCCAACACCGGCATGTTCACCGCGCGCAGCCGCGACGTGCCGTCGGTGGTCGCTCAAGGGCGAGTTCGCCGTCGGCTTCGCGGTGCCGAGCTACATGGCCTTCGAGGACCGCCTCGGCCGGCTTCGACATCAAGTACGTGGCGCCGAAGACCGCGTGGATCACGCCCGAGCCGATTGCCGATCCTCGCGGGCGCCAAGCATCCCAAGGCCGCGCAAGGCTTTCATCGAGTACCTGCTCTCCGAGCGCGGGCAGCGGGTGGCGATGGAAAGCGGCGTGTTCCCGATCACGCCGAAGTTCCAGGTGCAGGGTGCGCCGGGCTCCACCGCCGAGCTGGCGGTCGAGTTCACCGGGGGCCTGCGCTCGTACTTCGACATCGAAGTCACCAACATCTACGACGACGACATCGCGCAGAACGCGCTACGAGCTGGTGAACGAACATTCCGCAAGGAGATCGAGTCGGTCATCGGAAGGAACTGAAGAAGAAATACTGATGGCAACGCGCGCAGCCGGAGGAGGTAGCCATGCGCATCGCGGTCCAGGATCTCACCAAGCGCTTCGGGAAGCTCGAGGTCGTGAGCCGCGTGAGCTTCGCGATCGAGGAGGGCGAGCTCTTCACCCTCCTCGGTCCCTCCGGCTGCGGCAAGACCACGCTGCTGCGGCTCATCGCCGGGTTCTACGTTCCCGACGAGGGCGACGTCCTCTTCGACGGCAAGCAGCGTGAACGAGATGCCGCCGCACCAGCGCGGCATCGGCATGGTGTTCCAGAACTACGCGCTCTGGCCGCACATGACGGTGTTCGACAACGTCGCCTACGGGCTGAAGCTGCGCAAGCTCCCGCATGCCGAGATCGAGGACGCGGGTCGGCGCGGTGCTGGAGAAGGTGAAGCTCGGCGGGCCTGGGCGATCGCTATCCCGGGCCAGCTCTCCGGCGGGCAGCAGCAGCGCGTGGCGCTCGCGCGGGCGCTCGTGCTCAATCCGGAGATCCTGCTGCTGGACGAGCCGCTCTCCAACCTCGACGCGAAGATCCGCATCCAGGTGCGCGCCGAGATCCGCAAGCTGCAGAAGGAGCTCGGCATCACCACGATCTATGTCACGCACGACCAGGAAGAGGCGCTGACGCTCTCGGACCGCATCGCCGTCTTCGACCACGGCAAGGTCCTGCAGGTCGGGCCGCCCAAGGACCTCTACGAGCGGCCGGCAGAACCGCTTCGTGGCGGATTTCATCGGCATCAACAACATGATCGAGGGCACCGTCGCTCTCGGTCGCCCCCGACGCAGGGCGCTGCGGGTGAAGACCGGCGCTGGGCGAGCTCAAGGCCTGCTCGATGCGCGGCTCAAGCGCCGGGCGACCCCTGCGTGCGCGTGCATCCGGCCGGAGAACATCTCACATCGACGGCGACGGCGCGCCGGGCCACAACCTCGTGCAGGGGCAGCGTCGTCTTTCGCCGCCTATCTCGGCAACACGCTGCGCTACGACGTGGACCTGGGCGAGCGGCATCGATCTTCAAGGCCGACATGCGCGACCCCTGGCACCACAAGCCGTTCCCCATGGGCAGCGCCGGTGGGGCTGGGCTTCCCCGGCGCGCAGCACCGTGGCCATTCCGGCGGCATCGATGAGACGGCCGCGAGCCATCTCTGGCGCTTCCTGGGGTTCGCCCTGATCTGGGCGTTCCTGCTCCTGTTCGTCTTCTATCCGCTGCTGCACATCTTCTACGACGCCGTTCACCAACGAGGACGGGCAGATCACGCTGGCGAACTTCGGCGAGTTCTTCACCGACCCGTTCTACCTGCGCTCGCTCTGGAAATCGCTGCTGCTGGGCTTCGGCGGCGGTGGTCACCACATCGATCGTCGGCATCGCGGTCGCCTTCCTGCTGCTGCGCTACGAGTTTCCCTTACCGCAACACCGTTCTCCTATCTCACGATGCTGCCGATGATCCTGCCGCCGCTGGTGGGCGTGCTCGGCTTCGTCTTCATCCTCGGCCGCGCCGGCACCGTGAACGTGCTGCTGCTGGACTGGTTCGGCATGCGAGCAGCCGATCAACTTCATGTACGGCGTGCACGGCGTGCTGCTGGTGGAGACCGTGCACCTCTTCCCGATGATGACCCTCTCCATCCTGGACGCGCTTGTCCCAGGTCGACCCATCGCTCGAAGAGGCGGCGCAAGGCATGGGCGCCAACGGCTGGCGGCGCTTCCGCGACATCACGCTGCCTCTCACCACGCCCGGTCTACATCTCCGGCGCGCTCCTCGTCTTCATCTGGACCTTCGCCGACTTCATCACGCCGCTGGTGCGTGGGCGTGCAGGACCTGCTCGCCCCGCAGGCCTACCTCAACATCATGCAGTTCGTCGACCGGCGCATCTTCCGCATGGGGATCGTGATCTCCGCGCTGCTGGTCATCCTCGCCATCTTCTTCGTGCTGGCCGCGCGCACAGTACGTGGCCATCAAGGACTACAGCTCGCTCTCCTATTCCCGCGTCGAGCGCCGCCGTCTCGGCCCCGTCGCGCGCTGGGTCGCCGTGGGCTTCCTCGTCGCTTCTCATGTTCATCTGCGTTCATTCCGCAGATCGGCGTGCTGCTGCCGCCTTCGGGCGCGGCTGGGCGCTCACCCCCTTCCCGGTGCACTACACGCTGGAGTTCTTCCAGCAGTGAGTCTCGAACGCCCAAGTTCATCATCAACTCGTTCCTCTTCTCTCGCCTCGCTCGTGCTTCTGTGCCTGTCGTCGGCGTGCCGATGGCGTGGATCATCGCGCGCACTCAGCGCGCCCGGGACACGATCGACGCGCTCACCACGCTCATTCTCGCGATTCCCGCACCGCCATCGGCATCGCCTACGTGCGCGCCTTCAACTTCCCGCTGCCGTTCATCGATTGCCGCTCACCGGCATGTGGTTCATCCTGCCGCTGGTGCTGGCGGTGCGGCGCCTGCCCTACACCGTGCGCGGCAGCTATTCCTCGCTGCTGCTCGTGCACAAGTCGATGGAGGAGGCCGCCGACAACGTCGGCGCCACCAAGTTGCGCACCTTCCGCGACATCACCGTGCCGCTCGTGTGGAAGGGCATCCTCGTCGGCGCGCTCTTCTCCTTCATCACCTCCATCCAGGAAGCCTCCTCGACGATCTTCCTCACCATCGGCGGCCGGGAGATGATCCCCTTCGGGATCTTCAGCTTCTACATCGCCGGCTTCGCACAGCCAGGCGGCGGCTCTCCGGCGTGATCCTGATCGTGGCTGTGCGCCATCGAGCCTGTGGCATCAGTCAACCGCCATTGCCGGCACGCGCGTAGGGCGGGCTGTTCGGCTGAACTGGAAACGTCCATGAGGGGATGCATCCGTGCCGAGACCCCCGTCATCCGCAAGAGCCAGGCGCGTCCGGCGCGCCGAATGCGCCGCTGGGGTGGGACGAGGCCAGGCGCTCGCTCGACGGCCTGCCCGGCGGCGGCCTCAACATCGCCTGGGAGGCGGTGGAGCGCCACGCGCGCGGGCCGCGCGCCGAGCACGTCGCGATCCGCTGGCACCCGGCCGCGGGCAACGTGCGCGCCATCACCTACCGCGAGCTTTCCGAGGCCTCGAGCCGCTTCGCCAACGTGCTGCGCTCGCTCGGGATCGCGCAAGGGGGACGCGGTCTTCGTCCTCTGCGGGCGGATCCCCGAGCTCTACTTCGCGGTGCTGGGCGGGCTCAAGCTGGGCGCCGCCGTCTCGCCGCTCTTCTCCGCCTTCGGGCCGGAGCCCATCGCCACGCGGGTGAACCTCGGCCGCGGCAAGGCGCTCGTGACGACGGAGGCGCTCTTCCAGAAGAAGATCGCGAAGATCGCCGTCCCGATGCCCACCCTCGAGCACGTGCTGAAGGTGGACTCGCCCGCGTTCCGCGAGGCGTTCGAGGCGGCCTCGCCGGAGTGCGAGGTGGCGAACACCGCGGAAGGCGACACCTCCTTCCTGCACTTCACGAGCGGGACCACCGGGATGCCCAAGGGCGCCGTGCACGTCCACGGCGCGGTGGTGATGCACTACGCGACCGGCCGCGTGGCGCTCGACCTGCATCCGGACGACGTCTACTGGTGCACGGCCGACCCCGGCTGGGTCACGGGCACCTCCTACGGCATCGTGACGCCGCTGGTGCACGGCGTGACCAGCATCGTGGACGAGGCCGACTTCGACGCCGTGCGCTGGTACCGCATCCTCGAGGAGGAGCGGGTGAGCGTCTGGTACACCGCGCCCACCGCCATCCGCATGCTGATGAAGGCCGGCGCCGAACTCGCGAAGCAGCACGCGTTCCCGGACCTGCGCTTCGTCGCGAGCGTGGGCGAGCCGCTCAACCCCGAGGCCGTCTGGTGGGGGATGGACGCGTTCGGGATGCCCATCCACGACAACTGGTGGCAGACGGAAACCGGCGGGATCATGATCGCCAACACCGCCGCCATGGACGTGAAGCCCGGCTCCATGGGCAAGCCCCTGCCGGGCGTGGAGGCGGCCATCGCGCACCGCCGCGAGGAGGGCATCGAGCTCGAGACGCGACCGGGCGTCGAGGGAGAGCTCGCGCTCCGCGCCGGGTGGCCGTCGATGTTCCGCGGCTACCTCGGCCAGGAGGAGCGCTACCGCAAGTGCTTCGCCGAGGGCTGGTACCTCACGGGCGACCTCGCGAAGCGCGACGACGACGGCTACTTCTGGTTCGTGGGCCGCGCGGACGACGTGATCAAGTCCGCGGGCCACCTGATCGGCCCCTTCGAGGTCGAGAGCGTCCTCATGGAGCACCCGGCCGTGGCCGAGGCGGGCGTGATCGGCAAGCCCGACCCGGTCGTGGGCGAGGTCGTGAAGGCGTTCGTCTCGCTCAAGGCCGGCTTCACCGCCGGACGAGGCGCTGCGCATGGAGATCCTCGGGCCACGCGAGGAAGCGCCTGGGGGCCGCGGTCGCGCCGAAGGAGATCGCGTTCTCGGCGTCGCTTCCGCGCACGAGGAGCGGCAAGATCATGCGCCGGCTCCTCAAGGCGCGCGAGCTGGGGTTGCCCGAGGGCGACCTGTCCACCCTGGAGGAAGGCGCATGAGCCACGTTGCGGCACCGCCGCCGTCGGGCCCCGTCCCGTTCGCGCGCGAGAACTCCGTGAAGCTCCTGAAGGACATGCTGCGCATCCGGCGCCTCGAGGAGAAATGCGCCGAGCTCTACGGCGCGGGCAAGATCCGCGGCTTCCTGCACCTCTACATCGGCGAGGAGGCGGTGGCCACGGGCGCCATGCACGCGCTCGCGCGCGGCGACAACGTCGTGGCCACCTACCGCGAGCACGGGCACGCGCTCCTCAAGGGCGTGCCGATGGAACGCATCATGGCCGAGATGTTCGGCAAGAAGGAGGGCTGCTCGCGCGGGCGGGGCGGCTCGATGCACCTCTTCGACGCCGCCACGCGCTTCTACGGGGGCAACGCCATCGTGGGCGGGGGCCTGCCGCTCGCCGTGGGCTTCGGCCTCGCCGCGAAGATGCGCGGGGAGGAGCGCCTCACGGCGTGCTTCTTCGGCGACGGCGCCGTGGCGGAGGGGGCCTTCCACGAGTCGATGAACCTCGCGGCGCTGTGGAAGCTGCCGGTGGCGTTCTTCTGCGAGAACAACCTCTACGCGATGGGCACCGCCATCGAGCGCTACGAGTCGCAGCCGGACCTCTGCGTGAAGGCGGCCTCCTACGGCGTGGAGGCCTTCGCCGTGGACGGCATGGACGTGGTGGCCTGCTACGAGGGGGCGAAGCGGGCGCGCGAGGCGGCGCTTGCGGGCGCGCCGGTGTTCGTCGAGTTCCGCACCTACCGCTACCGCGCGCACTCGATGTTCGACCCCGAGCTCTACCGCGACAAGGCGGAGATCGAGCAGTGGAAGACGCGCGGCCCGATCCACACGTTCACGGCCCGCCTCAAGGCGCAGGGCGACCTCACCGAGGAGCGCTTCCTCGAGATCGACGCGCAGGTGGAGGCGGAAGTGGACCGCGCGGTCGCGTTCGCCGAGGCCGGCGGCTGGGAACCCGTCGAGGACCTGACCAAGGACGTGTACGCGCCATGACGATCACCTATCGCGAAGCGCTGAGGATGGGCCTGCGCGAGGCGCTCGCCCGCGACCCGCGGGTCTTCCTCATGGGCGAGGACGTCGGCCGCTACGGCGGCACCTACGCCGTGAGCAAGGGGCTCCTGGAGGAATTCGGGCCGGACCGGGTGCGCGATGCGCCGCTCTCGGAGCTCGCCTTCGTGGGCGCGGGCATCGGCGCCGCGCTCGGGGGGCTCAAGCCCATCGTCGAGGTGATGACGGTGAACTTCAGCCTCCTGCCCCTGGACCAGATCGTGAACACGGCCGCGATCCTGCGGCACATGTCGGGCGGCCAGTTCAGCGTGCCGCTCGTGATCCGCATGGCCACGGGGGCGGGGCGCCAGCTCGCGGCGCAGCACTCGCACAGCTTCGAGGGCTGGTACGCGCACATTCCCGGGCATCAAGATCGTGACGCCGGCAACGATCGACGACGCCCACGGCATGCTGGGGGCGGCGCTCGAGGATCCGAACCCCGTCCTCGTCTTCGAATACCCGGCGCTCTTCGACACCGCGGGCGAGCTCTCGAGCGCCACGATCGACATTTCGCGCGCGGCGGTGCGCCGGCAGGGCACGCGCGTGACGCTCGTCGCCTACGGCGGCTGCGTTCCCAAGGCGCTCGCGGCGGCGGACAAGCTGGCGGCCGACGGCATCAATGCCGAGGTCGTGGACCTGCGGGTGCTCCGGCCGCTCGACATGGACACGGTGCTCGCCTCGGTGCGCAAGACCCGCCGCGCGGTGATCGTCGACGAAGGCTGGAAGAGCGGCAGCCTCTCGGCCGAGATCATGGCGCGGATCATGGAGCAGGCGTTCTACGACCTCGACGCGCCGGTCGCGCGCGTCTGCCGCGAGGAAGTGCCGATCCCCTACGCGAAGCACCTCGAGGAGGCCGCGCTCCCGCAACCCGACAAGATCGTGGCCGCGGCGAAGGGCCTGTTCCAATGATCGAGTTCAAGCTGCCGTCCCTCGGCGCCGACATGGACGAGGGCAAGCTCCTCGAGTGGAAGGTGAAGCCCGGCGACGCCGTGAAGAAGGGCGACGTCGTGGCCGTGGTGGACACCACGAAGGCGGCGGTGGAGGTCGAGACCTGGCAGGAGGGCACGGTCGAGCGGCTGCTCGTCGAGCCCGGCACGACGATGCCGGTCGGGACGGTGATCGCGCTGTTCCTCGCGCCGGGCGAGAAGCCGGGCGAGGCGCCGGCGCCCGAGCCGGCCCGGGTCGCCGCCGCGGCGGCTCCCGGCGGCCGCGCCCGCGACGCCCGTGGCGACGGCGCCACCCGAAGCCGCGCCCCGCGGGCGGCCGGCGGCCGGTGTCGCCCGCGGCGCGCAAGCGCGCCCTGGCGAACTCGGCATCGACCCGGAGACGCTCGCGGGCACCGGGCCGCACGGCGCCGTGACGATCGACGACGTCGAGAGGGCCGCGGGAAAGGCCGGCGCGGCCCCGGCGATGCCCGCGGTGGACCGCGCGGCCGAGATGCGCAAGTCGATCGCGGCGGCCATGAGCCGCTCCAAGCGCGAGATCCCGCACTACTACGTCTCCGAGACCATTCCCGATGCAGCGGGCCCAGGACTGGCTCGCCGCCGAGAACGCGCGCCGCCCGATCACCGGAGCGCATCCTCATGGCCGCGGTCCTCCTCAAGGCCGTGGCGATGACCCTGAAGGGCTTCCCGGAGTTGAACGGCACCTGGCGCGACGGCGCCTACCAGCCGTCGGCGTCGGTGAACACGGGCGTGGCCATCTCGCTGCGCCAGGGCGGCCTCATCGCGCCCGGCATCCGTGACGTGCAGGACCTGCCGGTCGGCGCGCTGATGGCGAAGCTCGCCGATCTCGTGAAGCGCGCGCGGGCGGGGAGCCTGCGCAGCTCCGAGTTCTCCGACCCCACGATCACCGTGACCAACCTGGGCGACCTCGGGGTGGAGTCGACCTTCGCCGTCATCTACCCGCCGCAGGTCGCCATCGTGGGATTCGGCCGCATCGCCCTGCGACCGTGGGTGGAGGCGGGCGCGATCCGTGGCGCATGCCCACCCTCGTGGCCACGCTCTCGGCGGACCACCGCGTGAGCGACGGCATCCGCGGCGCCGCCTTCCTCGTCGAACTGTCCCGACGCCTCCAGGAGCCGGAGAAGCCATGAACGCCATCGAACTGCGCCCGCTCGTCTTCGCGGAACTGCAGCAAGATCGCCCCGGAGCTGGAGGAGGGCGACGTGGCGCCCGGACCGCCTCCTTCGCGACCAGGTCGACCTCGACTCCATGGACTGGCTGAACTTCCTCATCGCCGTCCACCAGCGCTTCGGGGTCGAGATCGCCGAGGCCGACTACGCCACGCTCGACACGCTCGACCGCATCTGCGAGCTCGTCGCCGCCCGGAATCCGCAGGCTTCTTGACTGCCGGCAAGACGCCGCGCGGCGCTCGGGTTAGGCTGGACTGGCGGGAGGGAATGGCCTTCCGTCCCGCGTGGCGGTTCAGGTGAGGCCGCCACGACCCGTGAGAATGCAGGAGGACTTATGGGAACCCTCAGGCCGTTGAGCCTTTTCGAGCCGGAATTCCCCGGGGTGCTGCGGGGGATGCGGGTGCCGATGTGGATGAACACGGAAGAGGCGCCCCCCATGATCAAGGTGGACGTCGAGGAAGCGGATGACCGCTACCTGGTGAAGGCCGACATGCCGGGCGTGGCGAAGGAGGACATCCGCGTGGATGTCGAAGGCAACGTGGTGTCGATCGCCGGCGAGGTTCGCCGCGAGAAGAAGGAAGAGAAGGAGGGCAAGCTCCTTCGCAGCGAGCGGTATTTCGGCACGGTGTCGCGCGCCTTCACGCTGCCGATGGACGTGGATTACACGAAGGCCGAGGCGAAGTTCGCCGACGGCGTTCTCAGGCTGACCCTGCCGAAGCACAAGGGGACGCCGACCCATCGGCTTGCCGTCAGCTAGCCGGGCTGCCCGCCGGCGAAGGAGGGCGCCGCCGCGGCGCCCTCGTTTTTTTCGCGATTTGTGACTTGCGCCACAGACGGACGGGGCGTGCGAGGGCTAGCCTGTCCGGTGAGGCAATCCGCGCACACGCAAGCCGACCATGAAAATCCTTCGATCCTTCGCCATGGCTGCCGCCGTCGCCCTCGCGATGGCGAGCTCCCCGTCCCGGGCCGACTACTGGGGCGACTACGCCAATGCCCAGATGGGCGAATCCTACCGGTACAGCCTTTCGGGCAGCTTCTGGACCGACATGGTCGCGCGGCCGGCAAGGAACGGGGAATCGTCCACCTCCGGGGCCCGGAGCTGGGTGGCGGAGAACGAGAATCCCTGGGCCAACACCTACGGCACGCCCGTCGGCACAGCCGCTGGCGCGTCACGAGGACGCAGCCCTACTACTCGGGCATCGTGCGCATGTGCTCGTGCTACCTGCCGGCGGATGCGCGCTCGTGGGACGGCGGTCCCCTCACCGCAGCCGACATCACGCGGCTTTGCCGCGCCCAGTGCTACTGACCGACGCGATTCATCTGAGCTGAATCGCGCCAACTCCTGACGGGAGACAAGTTCCGCCGCCCCGGCGCCGGCGCAGCGATGGCCGCAGGAGGAGTGCTTGGAACCAGAACGCAAAGCGCCGTTTCGTCACGCGCCTTTGGCGGGTGGTGGCGATCCTTTTGCTCATTCTCGCGCTCCTCGTCAGCCAGTCGATCCTCACCAGCCGGCGCCAGCACGAGGAGCAGGCCGTCGTCGAGACCTACAGCGTGGCCCGCGTGCTGGAAAGCGACCTGGGCAACCTCGTCGACAAGGTGAAGCTCGCCCTGCACACGGTGGCCACGGAGCGCGAGCGCGCGCTCGCCCGCCCGCGCGAGGACGACACGGCGGACCGCACCTTCATCGCCAACGTCCACGCCAACCTGCCCGATGCCCTGGCGATCCGGGTGGCGGATGCCGCCGGCCGGGTGATCTACCAGGCGGAGTTCGCCGACGCGCCGGTGCCGGGCGTCGAGGGCCAGCCGTACTTCGTCCGCCTTCGCGACGAGTGCCTCTCGGGCATCGTGATCTCCCAGCCGCACCGCGACGGGCCGGAGGGCCCCACCGTGGTCGACATCGCCCGTCGCGTCGAGTACGCCGACGGGCGGTTCGCGGGCGCCATCATCGCGCCGGTCGCGGTCGAGCGGCTCGCCCAGCTGCTCGCCGCGGGCGACGTCGGCAGCCAGGGCGCGGTGAGCCTTCGCGGGGAGGGTCTCGCGCTCATCGCCCGCCACCCGCCGGTGGAGGCGTCCGCGGGCCGGGCCGTCGCCCCGGACGAGCTCTGCGGGAGCTCGTGGCAAAGGGCGAGATCTCCGGGACCTTCCACGCCACGTCCGCCCTGGACGGCGTGGAGCGGCTGATGTCCTACCGCAAGGTCTCGGGCTATCCGCTGCACGTCACGGTGGGCCGGTCGACCGACGAATACCTCGGGCACTGGCGCCGCGACATGGGCGTCGTGGCCCTCCTGTCGAGCGTGCTCTTCGGCGTGACGATCGCCGCCACCCTGATGGTCGACCACGCCTGGCGCCGCCAGCGCAAGCTCACGCGCGTCCTGGAGCTGCAGGCGCACACCGACGCCCTGACCGGGCTCGCCAACCGGCGCCGCTTCATCGAGATCGCCGAGGCCGAGCTCGTGCGCTCCCGTCGCTACGACGCCCCCCTGTCGCTCCTGATGCTCGACATCGACCATTTCAAGGAGGTGAACGACGCGCACGGGCACCGCGCCGGCGACCGCGTCCTCCAGCAGCTCGCCCGCACCTGCCTGGAGGTCCTGCGCAACGTCGACGTCGTCGGGCGCGTGGGCGGCGAGGAGTTCGCCATCCTGCTGCCGGAAACGGCGATGCCGGGCGCGGTGGACGTCGCGGAGCGCCTGCGGGAGGCGGTCGAAATGGCGAAGGTGGCGCGCGAGGAGGGCGTGCCGCTGCGCATCACCGTCTCGATCGGCGTGGCCACGCTCGCCGGGCTCGAGAACCTCGACACGCTCATGAGCCAGGCCGATTACGCCCTCTACGACGCGAAGCACCGCGGCCGCAACCGCGTCCGCGCCCACGGCCAGCCGGACTAGTCCTCGTGCCGCTTCGCGCTCTCCATCCCGAACCGCTCCCGCACCGGGCGCCACTGGAAGATGAGCGCGCACAGCGCCGTCGCGAGGGCCACCCCGCCCAGGATGATCGCGAGCCGGGTGTACGGCTGGCCCATCGACTGGCGGATGGCGACGAGGGCGGCCGCGGTCCGGATCCACTCGAGCGCGCCGATCGCGAGCGCGGCCTGCAGCACGCGGGCCGCCCAGGGCGCGCGGATGAAGAGCACGGGAAAGAGCGCGATCGTGACGCCGAACGGAATCCAGGCCGCGCCCCGGTAGAAGTGGGCGGCCAGGATGCCGAGGACGAGGGCGACGGGAAGCAGGCGAACGGCGTTCAAGTCGATCTCCGGGGACGCCCGGCGGTCGGGCATAATCGGCACAGTATGAGGCTCCCATGACGCAGGCAAGACCCCGCCTCCTGATCGTCGACGACGACCGCGTCGTCCTCTCCGCGATGCTCGCCGGGACTGTCGCGGGCCGGGTTCGACGTCGTGGTCGCCACCAATGGCGACGAGGCCACGCGCGTGGCGGTCGACGCGAGGCCGGTCCTCGCGATCGTCGACGTCGAGATGGAGGGCCACAAGGGCCTCGAGGTGGCCGAGGCGCTCGCCCGGGAGACCCGGACGCCCCTGCTGCTCCTCGCGCTGGCGCGGGACGAGCCGGCGCGCAGCCGCGGCGCCACGATCGGCGCCCTGGGGGTGATCGCCAAGCCCGTCGACATGGCGAGGCTCGTGCCCGCCATCCGCGCGGCCCTCGCGCGGGTCGACGAGCGCGTCGCGGGCCGGGGAGGACGACCGGCCCCCTTGCCGAGACGCTCGAGGGGAAGAACGGGCCCCAGGCCCTCATCGCGATCGGCATCCTCGTCGAGCGCCACAAGGTGAACTGCGACGAGGCCGTGCGCCTGCTCGAGCAGCGGGCCGTCGCCGGGGGGTTACCGGTCGAGGAGGTGGCGCTCACGGTGATCGAGCAGGCGGAGAGCGTCACCCGCCCGCCCGTGTAAACTCCACCGGCGTTGCCCGGGTGGCGAAACTGGTAAACGCAGCGGGCTTAAAACCCGCAGCCGCGAGGCTTGCCGGTTCGACTCCGGCCCCGGGCACCATCGGCACGTTCGGACGCGAATTGCGCGCGGTCATTAGATCGGCGTCAAGAAAGGGCGCAACCGTTGGCGTAGCGTGGAAAGCGTGGCGGCAGGCCCGCCGGGCCGCCGTCGCGAGAGGGTTCCCCGCCCCATGTGTCCCGCGATCCCGTTGCTCCCCGATCCCGCCGAAGCCGCCGCGACGGCCATGGCGCGCCACCGGCACGATCCCCACGAGCTGCTGCAGGTGCTGCGCGAGGTGCAGGAAGCCTGCGGCTGGATCGCCCCGGAGGCGATCGACTGCATCCAGGCGCGCCTCGCGCTGCCGCGCGCCAAGATCCTGGGCGTGGCGACCTTCTACAGCTTCCTGCACGTGAAGCCCCGCGGCCGCTACCGGATCCTCTTCAGCGACAACATCACCGACCGCATGCTCGGCTCGCGAGCGCCTCCTCGACCGCATGTGCCGCTCGCTCTGGGCCGAGCGCGGCAAGGTCTCCGAGGACGGGCTGGTGAGCGTGGACACGACCTCGTGCACGGGGCTCTGCGACCAGGGGCCGGCGATCCTCGTGAACGGGCTGGCCATCCCGCGCCTCACGGAAGCGAGGGTGGACGCGATCTGCGACCTCGTTCGCGCGATCGGTGCCGCTGGCAGGACTGGCCCGCCGACTTCTTCCACGTCGAGGACAACATCCACCGGCGCGACCTGCTCCTGGGCGCGAGCTGGCGCCCGGGCGAGGCGCTCGAGGCCGCGCTGGCGCGCGGGCCGCGACGGGCTCGTCGAGGAAATGAAGGCCTCGCGCCTGCGCGGGCGCGGCGGCGCCGGGTTCCCCGCGGGCCTCAAGTGGCAGGCGTGCCGCGACGCGCCGGGCAAGACGCGCTACCTCGTGTGCAACGCCGACGAGGGCGAGCCGGGCAACTTCAAGGACCGCGTCCTGCTCTCGACCGTCCCCGATGCGGTCGTGGAGGGCATGACGATCGGCGCCTTCGCGACGGGCGCGCGCCGCGGCTTCCTGTACCTGCGCGGCGAGTACCGCTTCCTCCTGGAGCGCCTGGAGGCCGTCCTCGCGCGCCGGCGCGCGGCGGGCCTGCTGGGCGAGTCGATCCTGCGGCCGCGAGGGCTTCGACTTCGACGTCGCCATCCACGTCGGCGCGGGCGCCTACGTGTGCGGCGAGGAATCCGCGCTCATCGAATCGCTGGAAGGCAAGCGCGGCACGCCGCGCAACCGCCCGCCGTACCCGGTCACGCAGGGCTACCTCGGCGAGCCGACCGTCGTGAACAACGTGGAGACGTTCGCCTCGTCCTGCCTCGTGGCCCTCGAGGGCGGCGCGCGGTACGCGGCCGTCGGCACGCCGGAGTCCTCGGGCACGAAGCTCCTGTGCGTCTCCGGCGACTGCGCGCGGCCGGGCATCTACGAGTACCCCTTCGGCGTCGAGGTCCGGCAGGTGCTCGAGGACTGCGGCGCGCGCGACACGCAGGCGGTCCAGGTGAGCGGCCCGTCGGGAGCCTGCATCCCGGCCTCCGAGTTCGGCCGGCGGATCGGGTTCGAGGACCTGCCGACCGCCGGCGCGCTCATGGTGTTCGACGAGAGCCGCGACATGTTCGAGGTGGCGCGCAACTTCGTGCACTTCTTCGCGCACGAAAGCTGCGGCTTCTGCACCCCGTGCCGCGTCGGCACCTCGCTCCTGAAGAACATGATGGACAAGCTCGCCAACGGCCACGGCTCGCCCTACGACTTCGCCGAGATCGAGGCGATGAACGGGCTCCTGCAGTCGATGAGCCACTGCGGCCTCGGCCACTCGGCCTGCAACCCGGTGCTCACCACGATCGCCAAGTTCCGCCCGGCCTACGCGAAGCGCCTGGCGCACGAGGAGTTCGAGCCGGCCTTCGACCTGGACCGCGCGCTGGCGGCGGCGCGGCAGATGACCGGGCGCGACGACCCGGCGGCGCACGTGCTGCCGGAGCCGGAGGAGGCCTGATGGCCGCGAAAGTGAAGCTGGACGGGCGCGCGACCTTCACGCTCGACGGACGGGTGATCCCGTTCGCCGAGGGGCAGACGATCCTGCAGGCGGCCGTGGCCGCCGGCGCCTACATCCCGCACCTCTGCTTCCACCCCGACTTCAAGCCGCACGGCTCCTGCAAGGTGTGCACGGTGACGGTGGGCGGGCGCCACGCCGCCTCCTGCACGACGCGCGCGACGCCGGGCGCGGTGGTGGAGAGCGACACGCCGGCGCTCAATGCCGAGCGCCGGGCGCTCGTGCAGATGCTCTTCGTCGAGGGCAACCATTTCTGCCCCTCGTGCGAGAAGAGCGGCGACTGCAAGCTGCAGGCGACGGCCTACGACCTGGGCATGACGACGCCGCACTTCGACCACTTCTATCCCGACCGGCCCGTGGATGCCTCGCATCCGGACGTGCTGCTCGACTTCAACCGCTGCATCCTCTGCTCGCTGTGCGTGCGCGCGAGCCGCGACGTGGACCGGAAGAACGTGTTCGCGCTCGCGGGCCGGGGGATCCGCACGAGGCTCATCGCCAACTCGCGCACCGGGCGCCTCGCCGACACGGACTTCTCCGCACGCCGACAAGGCCGCGCACGTGTGCCCCGTGGGCGTGATCCTGCACAAGCGCCGCGGCTTCGACACGCCCATCGGCCGGCGCGTCTTCGACCTGAAGCCCATCTCCGCCCGCGCCGACTCCACGGCCGAGATCGCGGCGGTCGAGGCCGACGGAAGCTGAAGCCATGGACGCGCCCGTTCCCCGCAAGCTCAAGGTCGCCACGACGTCGCTCGCCGGCTGCTTCGGCTGCCACATGTCGATCCTCGACATCGACGAGCGCCTCTTCGCGCTGCTGGAGAAGGTGGAGTTCGACCGCTCGCCCCTCACGGACATCAAGACGGTGGGCGACTGCGACCTGGGGATCATCGAGGGCGGCGTCTGCAACGCCGAGAACATCGAGGTGCTGCGCGAGTTCCGCCGCCGCTGCAAGGTGCTCGTGGCCCTGGGCGCGTGCGCGGTCAACGGGGGGCTTCCCGCCCAGCGCAACACCCTGAGCCTGCCGCTGCTCCTGCAGGAGGTGTACCGCAGCGAGCCGGGCGCGGAGTACGGCCTCATCCCGAACGACCCCGAGCTCCCGCTGCCGCTCAACAAGGTCCACCCGCTGCACGAGGTCGTGCGCATCGACTACTTCATTCCCGGGCTGCCCGCCCTCGGCCGACGCCATCTGGGCGGTGCTCACGGGGCTGCTGGCCGGCGCGCGAGGCGCCCATGGGCCACGGCCTCATCCATTTCGACTGAGCGCATCCGCCATGACCTACGGCCTCGAGACCGCCGAGCACCCCGAGAAGCTGCGCCGCGTCGCGATCGACCCGGTGTCGCGCGTCGAGGGCCACGGCAAGGTGACGATCCTCCTGGACGAGGAGGACAAGGTGCGGCAGGTGCGCCTGCACGTCGTCGAGTTCCGCGGCTTCGAGCGCTTCATCCAGGGCCGCCCGTACTGGGAAGTGCCGGTGATGGTGCAGCGCCTCTGCGGCATCTGCCCGGTGAGCCACCACCTCGCGGCCTCGAAGGCGATGGACATGATCGTCGGCACGAAGCACCTGACGCCCACGGCGGAGAAGGTGCGGCGCCTGATGCACTACGGCCAGATGCTCCAGTCGCACGCGCTGCACTTCTTCCACCTCTGCTCGCCGGACCTGCTGTTCGGCTTCGGGAGCGACGCCGCGCGGCGCAACATCGTGGGCGTGGCGGCGGCGCATCCCGAGACCGCGCGCCGCGGCGTGGCTCTGCGCCGCTTCGGGCAGGAGGTGATCCGCGTCACGGCCGGCAAGCGCATCCACGGCACCGGCTCGATCCCGGGCGGGGTGAACAAGGCGGTCACGCGGGAGGAGCGCGACGCGCTGCTCGCCGACGCCTACGACATCCTCGCGTGGTCGCGCGACGCCGTGAGCCTCGTGAAGGAGCTGCACGGGCAGGACCCGGCCCTCTACAACAGCTTCGGCGTGTTCCGCTCGAACATGATGTCGCTCGTGGCGCCCGATGGCGGCCTGGACTTCTACGACGGCGCGCCTGCGCGCCCGCGACGACAGCGGCGCGATCCTCTTCGACCAGGTGGACTACCGGGACTACCGCTCGCGCATCCGCGAGGAAGTGAAGCCGTGGAGCTACATGAAGTTCCCGTTCCTCGCCGAGCTGGGCGCCGAGAAGGGCTGGTACAAGGTGGGGCCGCTCGCCCGCGTGCAGAACTGCGACCACATCCCCACGCCGCTCGCGGACGCCGAGCGGCGCGAGTTCGTCGACTACGCCGGGGGCTCGCCGATCCACGCCCCGCTCGCGTACCACTGGGCGCGCATGATCGAGATGCTGCACGCCGCCGAGACCATCAAGGACCTGCTGCACGACGACGACATCCTCGGCGACGACCTCGTGTCCACCGGCGAGCGCGCCCGCGAGGGCATCGGCGTCATCGAGGCGCCGCGCGGCACCCTCATCCACCACTACCGCGTGGACGACGACGACCTGGTGACGATGTGCAACCTCATCGTCTCCACCACCCACAACAACCAGGCGATGAACGAGGCGATCCGGCACGTGGCCAAGCGCTACCTGAGCGGCCACAAGCTCACCGAGGGGCTGCTCAACCACATCGAGGTCGCGATCCGCGCCTTCGATCCCTGCCTGTCCTGCGCCACGCACGCGCTGGGGCAGATGGCGCTCGAGGTGACCCTCGTCGGTGCGGACGGCACGGAGCTCGACCGCCTCGCGCGCCACGGCGACGGCACCACGACCCGGCCGGCGCCGTGATCGCCCCGGTGGCCATCTTCGGGATCGGCAACCGCAGCCGCGGCGACGACGCGGTCGGGCCGCTGCTCCTGGACCGCCTGCGCGGCTGGCTCGAGGCGCAGGGTCTCGCGGCCGGGTTCGAGCTCTTCGAGGAGTACCAGCTGCAGGTCGAGAACGCGCTCGACCTGGAGGGGCGGCGGCTCGCGCTCTTCATCGATGCGCGCCGCGATCGCGCCGCCTCGCGTCACGCTGAGTCGTGGCCGCATCGGGGCGGCCGCGGACTTCGCACGCGCTCGGCCGGAGCGGTCCTGGACGTCTACCGCAGGTGCGGGGCGGAGCCCCGGCCTTCGTGCTGGGCGTGCGGGCCAGCACTTCGATCTGGGTGCCGGGCCTTCCGAGGCGACGGCCGCGATGGAAGAGGCATGGATCGCTGCTCGGGATCCTGGCGCGGCACCCGATTTCGACGGCTGGCGGGCGGCTGCGGCGGCTCGGAAATCCCGCCAGGACGCGTGGCGATGCGGCGCAGGCGCGAGAGACGCGCGGCATCGAGCGCTGCATGAGAGGCGGCTCGTCCGCCCGATGCCGTTGTCCCGGCGGTGAGGCGGAATGGCGGACGAATGGACGGCCTATCGCCCGCGCGCTCGCGGGCCCTGCCGCGCCTGCAATCCTCCCCGTGGCCTGACGCCTACCCGCACCTCCTCGCCCCCCTCGACCTCGGCTTCACCACGCTCGCCAACCGCGTCCTCATGGGCTCGATGCACACGGGGCTCGAGGACAAGGCGAAGCACTTCCCGCAGCTCGCCGCCTACTTCGCCGAACGCGCGCGGGGCGGCGTGGGGCTCATCGTCACCGGGGGCTTCGCGCCGAACATCGAGGGCTGGCTCACGCCCTTCGGCTCGACGCTGGCCTCGTCCGCGGCCGCGCGGGCCCACCGGCCGATCGCGCAGGCGGTGCACGCGGAAGGCGGGAAGATCGCGCTGCAGATCCTGCACGCGCGGCCGCTACGGCTATTCGCCGCTGTCGGTGGCGCCTTCGCGGCTCAAGTCGCCCATCAGCCGCTTCACGCCGCGGGAGCTCACCGCCGGCCGGCATCGAGCGCCAGATCCGCGCGTTCGTGCGCTGCGCGGCGCTCGCGCGCGACGCGGGCTACGACGGCGTCGAGGTGATGGGCAGCGAGGGCTACTTCATCAACCAGTTCCTCGCCGCGCAGACCAACCGCCGCACCGACGAGTGGGGCGGAAGCTACGAGAACCGCATGCGGCTGCCGGTGGAGATCGTGTCCCGCATCCGCGAGAAGGTGGGGCGCGACTTCATCGTGATCTACCGCCTGTCGATGCTGGACCTCGTCCCGGGCGGCAGCACCTGGGACGAGGTGGTGACGCTCGCGAAGGCGATCGAGCGCGCGGGTGCGACGATCATCAACACGGGCATCGGCTGGCACGAGGCCCGGGTGCCGACCATCGCCACGAGCGTGCCGCGCGCGGCCTTCGCGTGGGTGACGAAGAAGCTCAAGGGCGAGGTCGCGATTCCGCTGTGCACGACCAACCGCATCAACGACCCGGCGGTCGCCGAGCAGGTCCTGGCCGACGGCTGCGCGGACATGGTGTCGATGGCCCGGCCCGCTGCTCGCCGACCCCGACTTCGTGAGGAAGGCCTCCCAGGGCCGCGCCGACGAGATCAACACCTGCATCGCCTGCAACCAGGCGTGCCTCGACCACGTCTTCCAGGGGAAGCTGTCCTCCTGCCTGGTGAATCCGCGCGCGTGCCACGAGACGGAACTGGTGATCGCGGCCCGCGGCCGCGAGGAAGCGCGTGGCCGTGGTGGGGGCGGGGCCCGCGGGGCTCGCCTGCGCGACCACGGCTGGCGGAGCGCGGGCACGAGGTCGACCTCTTCGACGCCGCGGCCGAGATCGGCGGCCAGTTCAACATGGCCAAGCGCATCCCGGGGAAGGAGGAGTTCCACGAGACGATCCGCTACTTCGGGCGGCGCCTCGCGGTGACGGGCGTGCGGCGTGCACCTGGCGCGGCGGGTCGCGTGCCGCGGAGCTCGCAGGGCTACGACGACGTGGTGCTCGCCACCGGCGTCACGCCCCGCGACCCGAAGATCCCCGGCGAGGACGACCCGCGCGTGCTGTCCTACATCGACGTGCTGCGCGACGCGAAGCCGGTCGGCAAGCGCGTGGCGATCGTGGGGGCGGGGGGCATCGGCTTCGACGTGGCGGAATTCCTCGTGCACGACGGCCATTCGCCGTCGCTCGACATCGCGGCGTGGCGCAGGGAATGGGGCGTGGCCGACCCGGCCGCGTTCCGCGGCGGCGTGGCGGGCGTGAAGCCGGAGCCGTCGCCGCCGGCCCGCGAGGTGCACCCTCCTGCAGCGCAAGAAGACGAAGCCCGGCGCGGGCCTGGGCAAGACCACCGGCTGGATCCACCGCGCCGCGCTCAAGATGAAGCGCGTCGAGATGCTGGCCGGCGTGAACTACGAGGGCGTCGTGGAGAAGGGCCTCGCCGTGAGCTTCGGCGAGAAGCGCGAGAAGGCGACGGTGCTCGAGGTGGACACCATCGTGCTGTGCGCGGGGCAGGAATCGCTGCGCGAGCTCGAGGCGCCGCTCAAGGCAGGCCGGCGCCTCGGTGCACCTCATCGGCGGCGCGGCCGTCGCGGGAGAACTGGACGCGAAGCGCGCGATCGACGAAGGAACCCGCCTCGCCGCGCGCCTCTGAGGGCCGGTCCGTAGCCAGGATTGCGTCCCCTTCTAGCCCATCGCGCGGGCCATGCGCTCCGTGGCCTTCTTCAGGTTCTCCATCGAGGTGGCGAAGGAGATGCGCAGGTAGCCTTCCATGCCGAACGCCGAGCCCGGCACCGCGGCCACGGCCTCGGTCTGCTCCATGAGGTAGTCGCACAGCGCGATGTCGGTGGCGGCCTTGAGCCTGCCCGCGGCGGCCATGCGCTGGATGGCGGCGCGGCAGTCCGGGAAGACGTAGAAGGCGCCGCTGGGCTGCAGGCACTTCACGCCCGGGATGCGCGTTGAGGGCGCTCGGCGACGAAGGTGCCGCGCTCCTTGAAGGCCTTGACCATCGGCTCGATGCAGGCCTGGTCGCCGTTCAGCGCCGCCTCCGCCGCGTACTGCGCGATGGAGGTCGGGTTGGAGGTCGAGTGCGACTGCATGTTCTCCATCGCCTCGATGAGCTCCGCGGGGCCGCCGCAGTAGCCGATGCGCCAGCCGGTCATCGAGTAGGCCTTCGAGACGCCGTTTTCCACGACGGTGCGGTCGTACAGGTCGGGGCAGGCGTTCAGGATGTTCACGAACTTCGAGCCGTCGAGCAGGATCTGCTCGTACATGTCGTCGCTCGCGATGACGATGCGCGGGTGCTTCCTCAGCACCGCGCCCAGCGCCTTCAGCTCCTCGAGCGTGTAGACGGCGGCCGAGGGGTTCGACGGGCTGTTGATGAAGATGAGCCGCGACTTCGGCGTGATCGCCGCCTCGAGCTGGGCGGCGGTGATCTTGAAGCCCTGCTCGATCCCCGCGGTGATGAACACGGGCTTCGCCTCGGCGACCGTGGCCATGTCCGGGTAGCTCACCCAGTAGGGCGCGGGGATGATCACCTCGTCGCCCGGGTTGAGGAGGGCGAGGCACAGGTTGAACGACGTGTGCTTGCCGCCGCAGGAGACGAGGATCTGCTTCGGCGTGTAGTCGAGGCCGTTGTCGCGCTTGAACTTGGCGATGATCGCCTTCTTGAGCGAGACCGTCCCGCCGGCCGGCGTGTACTTGGTGAGGCCCTTCTTCATGGCCTCGACGGCCGCGTCCTTGATGAACTGGGGCGTGTCGAAGTCCGGCTCCCCGGCGCCCAGGCCGATGATGTCCTTGCCCTCGCTTTCAGCTGGGCCGCCTTGGCCGAGACGGCGAGGGTGGGGGAGGGCTTGATGGCGGCGAGGCGGGTGGCGACGAGGGACATGGGTTCTCCGGGGCGGGGCAGGGGGGCGGTCGCAAAGCGGCCATTTTACCGGATGTTGCGGTGCAGCAATACCGCACCGGGCCTCAGGGCGCCCCGGCGTCCCGGGCGGGTTATCCCCAATCCCGAACCCGGTCGGGCCCGGGACGCCGCCGGTTGATAGAATTGCAGATTGCGCTTCGCGAAGACCCCATGACCGACGTCGTCACCTTTCCCGGCAGCCCGTTTCGCCTCCACCGGCCGTTCCTGCCCGCGGGCGACCAGCCCGCCGCCATCGAGGCGCTGATCGAGGGGCTCAACGACGGCCTCGCCTACCAGACGCTGCTGGGCGTCACCGGGTCGGGCAAGACCTACACGATGGCGAACGTGATCGCGCGCACCGGGCGGCCGGCGCTGGTGATCGCGCCCAACAAGACGCTCGCCGCGCAGCTCTACTCGGAGATGCGCGAGTTCTTCCCCGAGAACGCCGTCGAGTACTTCGTCTCCTACTACGACTACTACCAGCCCGAGGCCTACGTCCCCTCGCGCGACCTCTACATCGAGAAGGACAGCTCGATCAACGAGCACATCGAGCAGCTGCGCCTGTCGGCCACCAAGAGCGTGCTGGAGCGCCCCGACACGGTCATCGTGGCGACGGTGTCGTGCATCTACGGCATCGGCGACCCCGAGGACTACCAGGAGATGCGCCTCATCCTGCGCGAGCGCGATCCCGTGCCGCAGCGCGACCTCCTGCGCCGGCTGGCCGGCATGCAGTACTCGCGCAACGACGTGGACTTCCGGCGCGGGACCTTCCGCGTGCGCGGCGACTCGATCGACATCTTCCCGGCCGAGCTGGGCGAGACGGCGCTGCGCGTCTCGCTCTTCGACGACGAGATCGAGTCGCTCACGCTCTTCGACCCGCTCACCGGCCACCTCGGCCAGAAGGTCCCGCGCTTCACCGTCTACGCGAAGAGCCACTACGTGACGCCGCGCGAGACCGTGCTCAGGGCGATCGAGACGATCAAGGCGGAGCTGCGCGAGCGGCTCGACTTCTTCCAGAAGGAAGGCAAGCTCCTGGAGCTGCAGCGGCTGCAGCAGCGCACGCACTTCGACCTCGAGATGATGAACGAGCTGGGCTTCTGCAAGGGCATCGAGAACTACTCGCGCCACCTCTCGGGACGCGCGCCCGGCGAGCCGCCGCCCACGCTCATCGACTACCTGCCGTCGAACGCGCTCCTCGTCATCGACGAGAGCCACGTCACCATCCCGCAGGTGGGCGGCATGTACAACGGGGACCGCTCGCGCAAGGAGACGCTGGTGGCCTACGGCTTCCGCCTGCCCTCGGCGCTCGACAACCGGCCGCTCAAGTTCGAGGAGTTCGAGCGCCAGATGCGCCAGGCCATCTTCGTCTCCGCGACCCCGTCCGACTACGAGGCGAAGCACGCCTCCCAGGTCGTGGAGCAGGTGGTGCGCCCCACGGGGCTCGTGGATCCCGACGTGATCGTGCGCCCGGCGGCGAGCCAGGTCGACGACCTGCTCTCGGAGGTGACCAAGCGCACGGCGGTGAACGAGCGGGTGCTCGTGACCACGCTCACCAAGCGCATGGCCGAGGACCTCACGGACTACCTCGCCGAGCACGGCGTGAAGGTGCGCTACCTCCATTCCGACATCGACACCGTCGAGCGCGTCGAGATCATCCGCGACCTGAGGAAGGGGCTTTTCGACGTGCTGGTGGGCATCAACCTGCTGCGCGAGGGCCTCGACCTGCCCGAGGTGTCGCTGGTGGCGATCCTCGACGCCGACAAGGAGGGGTTCCTGCGCTCGGCGCGCTCGCTCATCCAGACCATCGGGCGGGCGGCGCGGCACATCAACGGCACGGCGATCCTCTACGCCGACCGGGTGACCGATTCCATGAAGGCCGCCATCGGCGAGACCGAGCGCCGCCGCGCCAAGCAGGTCGCCTTCAACCTGGCGAACGGGATCGAGCCGAAGGGCATCATGAAGCGCATCAAGGACATGATCGACGGCGTGTACGACCCCGACGAGGCGAAGGAGTCCAAGCGCCTCGCGAAGGAGTCCGCGGCCATCGATTCCCTGAGCGAGAAGCAGCTCGACCAGCGCGTGCGGAAGCTCGAGAAGGAGATGCTCGAGGCGGCGCGCAACCTCGAGTTCGAGCGCGCGGCGCGGCTGCGCGACGAGCTGCGCATCGCGCGCGACAAGCTCATGGAGGTGGGCGGTGGCTGAAGCGAAGACGGGAGTTCTCTTCGTCTGCACCGGCAACATCTGCCGCTCGCCCACGGCCGAGGGGGTGTTCCGGCATCTCGCGCGCGAGCGCGGCGTGCTGGAGCAGCTTCGCATCGACTCGGCAGGCACGCATCGACTACCACGTGGGCGACCCGCCGGACCCGCGCGCCATCGAGCACGCGGCGCGGCGCGGCTACGACCTCACGATGCTCAGGGCGCGGCAGGTCGCGTGGACGGATTTCACCGAGTTCGACCGCATCCTCGCCATGGACCGCGGCCACCTGCGGGAACTGAAGGGCATCGCGCCGGCCGGCAGCCTCTGGCGGATCGCGAAGTTCCTGGACTACTCGGAGACGTGGCGGGGCCTGGACGTGCCCGACCCCTATTACGGGGGCGGCGCCGGCTTCGAGGCGGTGCTGGACATGGTGGAGGAAGCCTCGGCGCGGCTCCTGGACGAGCTCGTCGCCGGATTGAAACGCTGAAATGCCAAGGAGGCCAAGATGAGCAAGCCCGCTGTCAGCCGGTTCCCCGTCCCGACGCTCGCCGAGCTGCCCGACGACATCCGCGACCGCATCAACGCGGTGCAGGAGAAGGCCGGGTTCGTCCCCAACGTGTTCATCGTGCTGGCGCATCGCCCCGACGAGTTCCGCGCCTTCTTCGCCTACCACGACGCGCTCATGCTGCGGAAGGGCGGCCTCACGAAGGCGGAGAAGGAGATGATCGTCGTGGCCACGTCGAGCGCCAACAAGTGCCTGTACTGCATCGTGGCGCACGGGGCGATCCTGCGCGTGTACTCGAAGCAGCCGCTCATCGCGGACCAGGTGGCGGGGAACTACCTCAAGGCGGACCTCTCGCGCGCGCGAGCGCGCGATCCTCGACTTCGCCATGAAGGTGGCGCTGGAAGCCCATCGGGTGGAGGACGCCGATTTCGCGCCCCTGCGCGCCCACGGCCTCGCCGACGAGGACGTCTGGGACGTGGGGGCCATCGCCGCGTTCTTCGCGCTCTCGAACCGCATGGCGAACCTGACCGCGATGCGGCCGAACGACGAGTTCTACGCGATGGCGCGCTAGCGCCCGGCCCGGGTCAGGCGGGGCGCTTCTCCTCCATCAGCGCGAGGAGGTTGCCCTCGGAGTCGCGCAGGAAGGCCATCCACAGCTCGTGGTCCGGCATGGTGGCGACGAGGTGCGGCCCCTGCTCGAAATGAGCGCCCTTGGCCGCGATGGTCCGGTGCGTGGCGGCCAGGTCGGCCACCTTGTAGTAGATGATCGAGCCGGGATTGTCGTGCTCCGGCTTCGAGGGGGGCGAGAGCATGAGGCGCACGCCGCCGCACTGGAAGAAGGCGAGGTTGGGGCCCGCGTCGAAGAGGTGCCGCAGGCCCAGCACGTCGCGGTAGAAGGTCCGCGCGCGCGCCGTGTCCTTCACGTTGACCGCGATCTGGCCGATCGATTCGAGCATGGCCTTCTCCTGTCCGGCTACCAGCCGCCGGTGCGGATCCACTCCTCCATGACCGGGATGCGGTCCACGCCCCAGAAGGGCTCGCCGTCGACGATGAAGTAGGGCGAGCCGAAGACGCCCGCCTTCATCGCGTTGTCCACCTCCGCCTTCATGCGTTCCTTGATGGCCTCGCCCTTGAGCGGCTCGGCGAGCGCCGCGGCGTCGACGCCGGCCTCGGCGGCCAGCGCCATCACCACGGCGGGATCGGCCACGTCGCGGCCCTGCGACGTAATAGGCGCGCAGGACGCGCTTGGCGAAATCCCGCGCCCTGGCCGCATCGTCGTCGGCGATGAGGTAGAACGCCCGGGCGGCGACCTGCGTGCCCACGGGAAACTTCTCCGGCAGGCGGAACGCCACCTTGTGGTAGCGCGCCATGCGCGCGAAGTCGTGCTTCGAGTACTCGCCCTTGATGGGCAGCATCGTGAGCGGGGCCGTGCCGACCGCCTTGAAGATCGGCCCGAGCAGGATGGGATGCCAGTTGACGCTCCGCCCGTGCCGCGCGGCCACCTCGTCGATCAGCTCCGCGGCGATGTAGCCGTAGGGCGAGGAGAAGTCGAACCAGAACTCGATGGGCGCGGGCATGGGCGGCGAGCCTCAGGATTGCGGGGGCGGGGCCTCCGGCGAGGCGGCGCCGGGCGCCGTTTCCACGAGCTGCAGCGGCTCGGCCGGCGCCGCGGCGGCGGCCTGCGCCTGGCGGCGACGGCGCACCGGCCGGCGCGCGATCTCGTCCTCGAACACCGGCTGCGCCGCCACCTTGTCGCCGGCGGTTTCCACCAGCTGCAGCGGCTCGGCCGGGGCGGCCTGCGGCCGTCTCCTGGCGGCGCTTGCGCACCGGGCGGTGCGGCTCCTCGGCGACCGTCTCGTGCTCGCTGACCACCTTGTACGTGGCGGGCGGCGGCGCGAACGAGGCGATGACCTGGGGCGCGTGCGGCAGCGGCGTGACTTCCACCTCGGGCTCCCGGTGCTCGACGGGCGCGTGGGTCGCCACCGGCGCGGCCATGGCCGGCGCGGTCACGACGGGTGCCGCTACGGGGACGGGCGCCTCGACGGCGCGCGCCGGGGCCTCGGCTCGTGCCGGGGCCTCCGCTCTCGCCGCGGCGGTGTCCGTGTCGGATTCCGCGGGGAAATCGGCCCGCAGCTCCTCCATGGTCTCCGGCCCGCGCTCGGCCCGGTCGCCGCGGCCACGGCCGCGACCGCGACGACGACGGCGACCGCCTTCTCCTTCGCCTCCCGGGGCTTCCGCGCCCGGAATCGCGGGATGCGCCGTCAGCGCGGCAACGGGCTCGTCGACGCCCGCCGTGGGAACGACCGCCTCGCGCGGCGCGCGGGGCTCGCCTCCCGGTTGCTGGCCGCGCCGGCGACCTTCGCCACCCCGACCTTCGCCGCGACCTTCGCCGCGACCTTCGCCGCGACCTTCGCCACGGCCTTCGCCGCGACGGCCTTCGCCGCGACCTTCGCCGCGGGGTTCGCCACGATTCTCGTCCCGGGGCGGGCCCTCGGCGCGACGGCCTTCACCGCCGCGGCCTTCACCCGGCCTTCGCCGCGGCCTTCGCCACCGCGACCTTCGCCACGACGGCCTTCGCCACCGCGACCTTCACCGCGGCCTTCGCCACGCTTGCCATCGCCGCGGCCTTCGCCGCGACCTTCGCCGCGACCTTCGCCACGGCGGCCTTCGCCACCGCGACCTTCGCCGCGCTTGCCGTCGCCGCGGCCTCGGCCGCCGCGCTTGTCGTCACGCTCCTTGCGGATGATGCCCTCGGCCGGCTTGGCTTCGGTCGCCGGCGCCGGGATCGAGGCGACCGGCTCGGACTCGGACTTGCGGAACCAGCCGACGATGCGGTCGAACAGGCCGCCGCGCGCTTCCTCGCGCACCGCGGCTTGCGGGGCCGGGGCGGGGCCGCCGCGGCAGCCGCCGCCGGCTCCGGCTGGGAGGACTGCGGCGCCGGCTGGTCGGGCGTGATGCCCTTCACCAGGGGCTCGGGACGGGCGGCCTTCTCGTCCTTGTCCTTCGAGGGGGCGCCGCGCTGCGGGCGCCGCTCGTCTTCCTCTTCCTCGGGGATGCCCACCATCTCGTAGCTGGGCACCATCGCGTCGAGCAGCGGCGAATCGTGGCGCAGGCGCTCGATGTGGTAGTTGGGCGTCTCGATCGTCGAGTTGGGGATGAGCAGCACGCCCACCTTGAAGCGCGCCTCGATCTTGATGATCTCCGAGCGCTTCTCGTTGAGGAGGTAGGTCGCGACGTCCACGGGCACCTGCACGCGGACCGCGGCGGTGCTCTCCTTCATGGCCTCCTCCTGCAGGATGCGCAGGACGTGCAGCGCCGTGGAGGCGGTGTCGCGGATGAAGCCGGTGCCGTGGCAGCGCGGGCAGGCGGAGTGGGTGGTCTCCTCCAGCGAGGGCTGCAGGCGCTGGCGCGACAGCTCGAGGAGGCCGAAGCGCGAGATCTTGCCCACCTGCACGCGGGCGCGGTCGTGGCGGAGCGCGTCGCGCAGGCGGTTCTCCACCTCGCGCTGGTTCTTCGCGCTCTCCATGTCGATGAAGTCGATGACGATCAGGCCGCCCAGGTCGCGCAGGCGAAGCTGGCGGGCGATCTCGTCGGCGGCCTCGAGGTTCGTGTTGAACGCGGTCTGCTCGATGTCGTGGCCGCGGGTGGCGCGGGCCGAGTTCACGTCGACGGAGACGAGGGCCTCGGTGTGGTCGATCACGATGGCGCCGCCGGAGGGCAGCGTCACGTCGCGGCGGTAGGCGCTCTCGATCTGGTGCTCGATCTGGAAGCGCGAGAAGAGCGGCACGTCGTCGCGGTAGAGCTTCACCTTGTTCACGTTCGCCGGCATCACCGTGCTCATGAACGCGATGGCCTGGTCGTGGATGTGCGGCGTGTCGACGAGGATCTCGCCGATGTCGGGCTGGAAGAGGTCGCGGATGGCGCGCACCACGAGGCTCGACTCGAGGTAGATGAGGCAGGGGCCCTTCTCCTCGTTGGCGGCGGTCTCGATCGCCGTCCAGAGCTGCAGGAGGTAGTTCAGGTCCCACTGCATCTCCTCGAGGTTGCGCCCGATCCCCGCGGTGCGGGCGATGAGGCTCATGCCTTCCGGGACCTGCAGCTGGTCCATCACCTCGCGAAGCTCGTTGCGGTCCTCGCCCTCGATGCGGCGCGAGACGCCGCCGCCGCGCGGGTTGTTCGGCATGAGGACCAGGTAGCGGCCGGCGAGCGAGATGTAGGTGGTCAGCGCCGCGCCCTTGTTGCCGCGCTCGTCCTTGTCCACCTGCACGATCATTTCCTGGCCGACGCGCAGGTGCGTGGACATCTTCGAGCGGCCGAACTCGCCGTCGTCGTTGACCATGAACTGCTTGGCGATCTCCTTGAACGGCAGGAAACCGTGGCGCTCGGCGCCGTAGTCGACGAAGGCCGCCTCGAGCGAGGGCTCGACCCGGGTGATGACACCCTTGTAGATGTTGCTCTTGCGCTGTTCCTTGCCCGCCGACTCGATGTCGAGGTCGATGAGCTTCTGGCCGTCGACGATCGCAACCCGGAGTTCCTCCGCCTGGGTTGCGTTGAAAAGCATGCGTTTCATCGTTCTTCTCTCCCGCGCTCGAAACACGGAAGAGGGCCCGTTCTGGGGGGCCCGGGACGAGAGATATCAGGAATCGAGTCTTGACTGCATCAGGTTCGTGCGAGTGAAGGGGGCGATGTCGCTGAAGGGGCTTTCGTCTGGCGCGCCGCGCGGTTTGAGGGGCGGCACGCCGGGAATCTTTAGCGTGAAATCGAGCGCGTCAATTCGTTTACCATCGCTGCTTGGCAAGGCCGGTGAGCGAAGTTAACCGGCTTCGGAAGCCGTTCGCGGCTTCCCTGTCGCGTTGACCTGTCTGCTGCGCCTTGGCGCGGCCCTGCGGGCGAGTCCGCTCGCGAGGCTTTCAAATCAACAACATATAGTATAGCGCCCATGATCGCCGAAGGCAAAGACGCCCCCGCCCCCGAGCGCGCGGTGCGCTATATCGAGGTCGACGAGGGCGGCGCCGGCCAGCGCGTCGACAATTTCCTGCTCTCGCACCTCAAGGGCGTTCCCAAGAGCCACATCTACCGCATCCTGCGCAGCGGCGAGGTGCGCGTGAACTCCGGGCGCGTCGACGCCTCGCGCAAGCTCGCACTCGGCGACCGCATCCGCATCCCCCCGATCCGCGTGGCCGAGCGGGAGGCCGGGGATGCGCCCGCGCCGGCGCTCGAGCTCCCGATCCTCTTCGAGGACGAGCACATCCTCGCGGTCGACAAGCCCGCGGGCCTCGCCGTTCACGGCGGCAGCGGGATCGCCCACGGCGCCATCGAGCGCCTGCGCGCGGGGCGGCCGCAGGCGAAGTTCCTGGAGCTCGTGCACCGCCTGGACCGCGAGACCTCCGGCGTGCTGCTGCTCGCCAAGAAGCGCGCCGCGCTCACGGCGCTGCACGAGGACCTGCGCGAGCGCGCGATGGACAAGCGCTACCTGGCGGCGGTGGCCGGGCGCGTGCGCGACAAGATGCGGCGCGTGAAGGTCGCGCTTGCGCAAGTTCTCGACGGGGGAGGGCGAGCGGCGCGTGGCCGTCGACGAGCGGGAGGGGCAGGACGCCGAGACCGTCTTCCGCCTGCCTCGCGCGCAACGACGAGTTCAGCCTCCTGGAGGCCGAGCTCCTCACCGGGCGCACCCACCAGATCCGCGTCCACCTCGCGCACATCGGGCATCCGATCCTCGGCGACGAGAAGTACGGGGATTTCGCGCTCAACAAGGCGTTGCGCAAGCGCGGCCTCAAGCGCATGTTCCTGCACGCGGCGCAGCTTTCCTTCGTCCACCCGGCCACGGGCGAGCGCGTGACCGGTGCGCTCGCCGCTGCCCGCGGACCTCGAGGCCTTCCGGCGCTCGTCGATCGCCGAGGCCGAGGCGCCATGAGCCGGTACGAGCTCGTCATCTTCGACTGGGACGGCACGCTCATGGACTCGACGGGGCTCATCGCCGCGTGCATCCAGCAGTCGTGCCGCGACATGGGCCTCGCCGTTCCCGCGGAGAGCGAGGCGAAGTGGGTGATCGGGCTGGGGTTCCTCCAGTCGGTGGAGCACGTGGCGCCCGGGCTGGACCGCCCGCGGCAGCTGGAGCTCGCGGAATCCTATCGCCGGCATTTCGTCGCGCGGGAGCACGAGGCGCCGCTCTTCGCCGGCATCCCGGAGCTGCTCGCGGCGCTGCGGGCGCGCGAACGGCGGCTCGCCGTGGCCACCGGCAAGGCGCGCCGCGGGCTCGACCGCGCGCTCGCCTCCTCGGGCCTCGCGCCCTTCTTCGAGGCGACGCGCTGCGCCGACGAGGGCTTCCCCAAGCCGCACCCGGACATGGTCCTGCGGCTGCTCGAGGCGACGGGGGTCGAGCCCGCGCGCGCCGTCCTCGTGGGCGACACCACCCACGACCTGGAGCTCGCCGCGAACGCCGGCGTCGATGCCGTCGCCGTCTGCTACGGCGCGCACGACGAGGCGCTGCTCCGCGCGCGCGCGGCCCGGCACTACGCCGCCTCCGTCGAGGACCTGAGCCGATGGCTGGAACGGCACGCCTGATCTGCGAGGCGGCCGCGCTGGACGAAGGCGGCGCGGGCGTCCGCTTCGACTGGCCGCCGGCCGGCGGGGCGGGGAAGGGCTTCGTCGTCCGCCACGACGGTCGCCCCCGCGCCTACGTGAACCGGTGCCCGCATCTGGGCGTCGAACTGGACTGGCAGCCGGGGGAGTTCTTCGAGGAGACTGGGCTATACTTGGTCTGCTCGACGCACGGCGCGATTTTCGAGCCGGCGAGCGGCTTGTGCGTCGCGGGCCCGTGCCGGGGCGCCCGGCTCCAGGCGATCGCCGTCGTCGGAGCAGGAAGGCCGGATTCTCATTCAACGACGACATCCCGGAACCCGTCCCCGGGGACGGCTCCCCGAACCGCCCATGACCGAACCCACTCCGCCCAGCTGGGAACGCGCCACCCTCGAGAAGATCGCGCTGCGCGCGCTCGACGAGCAGCGCCGCGCCCGCCACTGGTCCACGCTCATCCGCCTGCTCTGGCTCACGCTCCTCTTCCTCGTCGTCGCGGGCGCCCTCGGCTGGATCGGCGGCGGCGCCAAGGAGCCCATCCGCACGCGGCAGGCACACCGCGCTCGTGGACCTGAAGGGCGTGATCGGCGTCGAGTCGAAGGCGAGCGCCGACAAGATGATCGCGGCGCTCGGCGCCGCGTTCAAGGACAAGCACACGCAGGGCGTGGTGCTGCGGATCAACAGCCCGGGCGGCAGCCCGGTGCAGTCCGGCTACATCAACGACGAGATCCGGCGGCTGCGCGCGAAGTACCCCGACATCCCCCTGCACGTCGTGGTGCAGGACCTGTGCGCCTCCGGCGGCTACTACGTCGCCGCCGCCGCCGACCGGATCTACGTCGACAAGGCGAGCCTCGTGGGCTCGATCGGCGTGATCATCAGCGGCTTCGGCTTCACCGGCACGATGGAAAAGCTCGGCGTCGACCGCCGCGCCTACACGGCGGGCGAGAACAAGGACTTCCTCGATCCCTTCGCGCCGGAGAATCCCGCGCACAAGGAGCACGCGAAGAAGATGCTCGACGAGATCCACCAGCAGTTCATCAAGGTGGTGCGCGACGGGCGCGGCAAGCGGCTGCAAGGATTCGCCGGAGATCTTCTCCGGCCTCGTGTGGACCGGGCAGCGGGCCGTGGAGCTGGGCCTGGCCGACGGCTTCGGCAGCCTCGACTCCGTGGCCCGCGACGTGATCAAGGCCGAGAACGTGGTCGACTTCACGCCGGAGGAGAACTACTTCGAGCAGTTCTCGAAGCGGCTGGGAGCCGGCGCGGCGCGAGTCGGCCGTGCGCGCGCTCGCCGACCTCGCGGCCCGCGCGCCGGCCTCCCTGCGATAGCCCGATGGACCGCGTCATCCGCGCGATCAACGCCGTGCTCGGCCGGGGCGGCGCCCCGGCGAGGAGACGCAGGCCGAGTTCGACCTCGTCCGCGAGGCCTTCGACCAGACCGCCGTGGGGCTCACGCTGATCTCGCTCGAGGGCGAGTACCTGATCGTCAACCGCGCCTTCTGCGAGCTCTCGGGCTACGCGAAGGAGGACCTCGTCGGCCGCAACTTCAGGATGCTCACGCATCCGGACGACATCGCCGCCGACGAGGCGGCGCTCGCCGGGCTGAGGCAGACGGGCGACCTGCCCGCCGGTCGTGGAGAAGCGCATCCTGCGGCGCGACGGCCGGACGGTCTGGGTGCGGCGCAATGCCGGCATCATGCGGGATGCGGCGGGCGTTCGCGCGGTTCGTCATCGGCGCCTTCGACGACCTCACCGAGCAGCACGTCGCGCGACCGGGCGCTCAAGTCGGCCAACCGGTTCATGTCGGCGATCATCGACACCTCGCCGATCGCGATCTACGCCACCGACCTCGACGGCATGATCACCCTGTGGAATCCCGCCGCCGAGCGGACCTTCGGGTTCTCGCGCGCCGAGGCGCTCGGCCGGCGCGCGCCGTTCGTCCCCCCCGACAAGAAGGACGAGGCGAGGGGCCTGCGCGAGCGCGCGCTCAAGGGCGAGGTCATCAACAACCTGCTGCTCGAGCGCCGCAAGGCCGACGGGACGAGGATCATCATCAACGGCTCGGCCGCGCCGCTGCGCGACGACGACAACCGCATCGTGGGCCTCCTCGCCACCTGCATGGACGTCACCGAATCGAAGCGGACCGAGGCGGCCTTCAAGCGAGCAGCTGCACTTCACGCGCGCCCTCATCGACGCCATCCCGAACCCGGTCTACTTCAAGGACCTCGAGGGCCGCTACCGGGTCTACAACCGCGCCTGGCAGGAACTGTGGGGCACCGAGCGGACAGCGACTGGATCGGCAAGACCGTCCACGACATGTTCGACGAGGACATCGCCCGGCTGCACGACGAGCGCGACCGCCCGCTCTTCGAGAAGCCCGCGTCGGTGCAGTACGAGGCGCTGATGCCCACCGACGCGGGGCGCAAGCGCGAGATGCTCTACAACAAGGTGAGCTTCGTCGACCGGGAGGGCCGGATCGCGGGCCTCATCGGCACGATCACCGACGTGACCCATTACAAGGAGACCGAGCGGGCGCTCGAGGCGAGCGAGGCGCGCTTCCGCGTGCTCACGGAAAGCGGCCTCGACCTCATCTCCGTGCTCGCCGAGGACGGGACGATCCTCTACCAGAGCCTCGCCCTGAGGAACCTCCTGGGCTACGACCCGGCGGAGACCCTCGGGCACAACGTGTTCGAGCTGGTGCACCGCGAGGACGTCGACGGCGCGCGCGCGGCCTTCCGGCGCATCATCGAGACGGGCCAGTTCCGCGAGCCCGTCGAATTCCGCATCCGCCACCGCGACGGGCAGTGGCGCACCTTCGAGTCGCTGGGAACCAACTGCGTCGCCAACCCGCACATCCGCGGCGTGGTGTTCAACTCCCGCGACGTGACCGACCGCAAGGCGATCCAGCAGCGCATCCAGCACCTGGCCTACCACGACAACCTCACGGGGCTGCCGAACCGCGGCCTGCTGCAGGACCGGCTCGCGCACTCGATCGCGCGCGCCGAGCGCGGCAACCGGAAGGTGGCGGTGCTCTTCATCGACCTGGACAACTTCAAGAACATCAACGACACGCTGGGCCACGACGTGGGCGACGAGCTCCTGCGCCAGGTGGCCAAGCGCCTGGCCGAATGCGTTCGCGCCGGCGACACCATCGCGCGCCAGGGCGGCGACGAGTTCATCGTGCTCCTCGACAACCTCGAGGACGGCCGCGGCGCCTCGGTGGTGGCGCAGAAGATCCTCAACGCGCTGCGCGCGCCCTTCGCGCTGGGCGGCACGGAGCAGCACGTGAGCGGGTCGGTGGGCATCGCGCTGTACCCGGAGGACGGGCGCGACGCGCAGACCCTCATGAAGAACGCCGACACCGCCATGTTCCACGGCAAGGGCATCGGCAAGAACACCTACCAGTACTTCACCGCGCAGATGAACATCGCGGTGAAGCGGCGCATGACGCTCGAGTCGGCGCTGCGGCGCGCGGTGATGCAGAAGAGCTTCGTGCTGCACTACCAGCCCGCAGGTGGACCTGGAGACCGGGGAGATCGTCGCCGTCGAGTCGCTCGTGCGCTGGAAGACGGAGGACAGCGGCACGGTGATGCCCGGCGACTTCATCCCGCTCGCGGAGGAGACGGGCCTCATCAACGAGATCGGGGAATGGGTGCTGCGCGAGGCCTGCCGCCAGAACAAGGAGTGGCAGGACCGCGGGCTCGCCCCGCGCCGGATGGCGGTCAACCTCTCGGCGCGCCAGTTCGCCGACAAGGCCTTCCTCGACACGGTCGTCCGCGTGCTCCAGGACACGGGCCTCGACCCGAGGTGGCTGGAGCTCGAGATCACCGAGAGCCAGGTGATGCGCCAGACCGAGGGCATGATCCTGCTGCTGAACCGCCTCGCGGAGATGGGCGTGCACCTCGCCATCGACGACTTCGGGACCGGCTACTCGAGCCTTTCGTACCTGAAGCGGCTGCCGATCCAGAAGCTCAAGATCGACCAGTCCTTCATCCGCGACATCACCGTGGACCCCAACGACGCCGCGATCGTCGTCGCGATCATCAACATGGCGAAGAGCCTGGACCTGGACACGATCGCCGAGGGCGTGGAGACCGCGGGCCAGCTGGCGCTCCTGCGCGCGAAGGGCTGCCGCGTCGGCCAGGGGTTCTATTTCTCCGCGCCGATCACGGCCGACAACGTCTACCTGCTCCTCAGGCAGAACAACCTGTACGCCCGGGACCCGGTCCGCTCGCCCTAGCGGCGTCCCGCGGGCGGGCGCGCCAGCAGAAGGAAGATCGCGGGACGCTTGCCCGGCGGCGCGGGGTCGCGCCGCCACTGGCCGATCGCGGCGCTGCGGATGCTCTCGGTCGCCGCGGTCAGGTCGGCGGCCACCGCGAGGCGCGTGTCGTCCCGGCAGGTCTTCAGCAGGTCGGCGAGGAGGGCATCGTTGCGGTAGGGCGTCTCGATGAAGACCTGGGTCTCGCGGGCCGACGCGGAGCGCGCCTCCAGCTCGCGGATGGCGGCCACGCGCTCGGGGCCGGCCACGGGGAGGTAGCCCGCGAAGCGGAAGCGCTGCCCGTCGAGGCCGGAGGCCATCAACGCGAGGAGGATCGACGAGGGCCCCGTGAGCGGCACGACGCGAAAGCCCTCGGCATGGGCGGCGGCCACGAGCCAGGCGCCCGGGTCGGCGACGGCGGGCGCGCCGGCTTCGGACATGAGGCCGAGCGGCCGGCCTTCGCGAAGGGGCGCGAGGAGGGCCGGAACGTCCGCCTCCCGCGTGTGCTCGTCGAGGATCGCGAGGCGGAGGGCGGCGATCGGCCCGGGGTGGCCGCAGGCGGACAGGAACCGGCGCGCCGTCTTCGCGTTCTCGACCACGAAATCCCGGATGCCGCGAACGCGATCGAGCACGGCGGCCGGGAGCACCTCCGCGGGGGCGACGTTCTCGTCGAGGGCGACCGGAACCAGGTACAGGGCGGGCGGAACGCTCACGGCACGGCGACGCCTTCGCTTCGGAGCATGGCCGATAGCGCGATGAGCGGCAGGCCCACGAGGGCGGTCGGGTCGTCGCCGCGCAGGCTCGCGATGAGCGCGATGCCGAGCGCCTCGGACTTGGCGCTTCCCGCGCAGTCGAAGGCGGGCTCGCGGTCGAGGTAGCGCTCGATCTCCGCATCGGCGAGCGCCCGGAACGACACCGCGGTGGGCACCAGGCTCTCGTGCGCGCGACCGTTGGCGAGAAGGCAGACGCCCGTGTGGAAGACGACGGTCCGCCCGCGCATCGCCTGCAGCTGGCGGCGGGCATTGTCGCGGTTGCCGGGCTTTCCGATGGGCTGGCCGTCGAGCTCGGCGACCTGGTCCGAGCCGATCGCCCAGGCGCCCGGGAAGCGGTCGACGGCCGCCTGGGCCTTGGCCCGGGCCAACCGCACGCGCCGTTTCGGCGCAAGATTCGCCCGCGACGGGCGTTTCGTCGACGGACGGCGACCAGGTCTCGAAGGCGATGCCCAGCCGCCCGAGCAGTTCGGCGCGGTAGCGCGATCCCGAAGCCAGAACTAATAAAAATGTCTTTCAAATCAATTTAGTGTTGAATATTTTTCAACCAAACTCTATCATGGAAGCCTCATGACTGACCAGCAACTCATCCATCCCGACCGGCTGAGCGCAAAGGGTACCGTGTTCGAGGGCGCCCTCGTGCCGGGGGACCTCGAGATCCTTGCCGAGGAGCTGGCCTCCCCGGAGGGCGAGCTTCGCTACCGCGTCACGGCGCGCCTGGACAATGCGCGTCGGCGCGTCGTGTCGTGTATAATCGACGGTTACGTTTTTCTCACGTGCCAGAGCACTTTCGAATCGTTCCGGCACGAGGTCGCCATCGACGACCGGCTGGTGCTGGTGGAGTCCGATGCGGAGCTCCCTCCGTTCGAGGAGGAGAGCGACAGCGAGGACTTCGTCGTCGCGACCGCGCCGATCGACGTGCGGGAGCTGGTCGAGGAGGCGGTCATCCTCAGCCTGCCGATGGTCCCGCGCAAGCCCGGCGCGGAGCCGGCCGCCGGACGAGGACCGGGAGAAGCCGGGCAAGCCCACGCCCTTCGCGGCGCTGGCGGGCCTCAAGAAGCCGAATTCGAAGTAGCAACCAGATTCCAAGGAGAACACCATGGCTGTCCAACAGAACAAGAAGTCGCCCTCCAAGCGGGGCATGCACCGCGCGCACGACTTCCTGGTCAACCCGCCGACCGCGGTCGAGCCCACGACGGGCGAGACGCACCTTCGCCACCACATCTCGCCGTCGGGCGTGTACCGCGGCAAGAAGGTCATCAAGTCGAAGGACTGAGCGTCCGGCGACCGGCCGGGCTCGGTGCGGCCGCTGCAATGAAGACCGTCATCGCAGTCGACGCCATGGGAGGGGACCACGGACCCGCGGTCACCGTCCCCGCCTGCCTCGACTTCCTCGCCGCGCATGGCGAGGCGACGCTGCTGCTGGTCGGCCTGGCCGACCCCCTCGCGGCCGAGCTCGCCAGGCTCGGCGCCGCGACGCCATCCCCGGATCGAGGTCGTCCCCGCCACCGAGGTGGTGGGCATGGACGAGGACATCCGCACCGCCATCCGGACCAAGCGCCATTCCTCCATGCGGGTCGCGATCGACCTCGTGAAGGAGGGCCGCGCGCAGGCCTGCGTCAGCGCGGGGAACACCGGCGCCCTCATGGGCACCGCCAAGTTCGTCCTGAAGACGCTGCCCGGCATCGACCGGCCCGCCATCTGCGGCGTGCTGCCCACGCGCAAGGGCGTGGTCTACGTGCTCGACCTCGGCGCCAACGCCGACTGCACCCCGGACCACCTGCTGCAGTTCGCCGTCATGGGCGCCACCCTCGTCGAGGCCGTGGAGGAGCGTTCCCGGCCCACCGTCGGGCTCCTCAACATCGGCTCGGAGGAGATCAAGGGCAACGAGGTGGTCAAGAAGGCCGGCGACCTGCTCAAGGCGAGCACGCTCAACTTCTACGGCAACGTCGAGGGCGACGACATCTACAAGGGCACCACGGACGTCGTGGTCTGCGACGGCTTCGTCGGCAACGTCGCGCTCAAGACCTCCGAGGGGCTCGCGAAGATGATGGGCGACTTCCTCAAGGAGGAATACACGCGCGGCCTCTTCACCCGGCTGGCGGCGCTTCGTCTCGCTGCCGGTGATCAAGGCGTTCCGCCGCCGCCTGGACCACCGCCGCTACAACGGCGCCACGCTCCTCGGGCTGCGCGGCATCGTCGTGAAGAGCCACGGGTCGGCCGACCGCCTGGCCTTCGCCACGGCCCTCGAGCGCGCCGACTCCGAGGTGAGCCACGGCCTGAACGAGCGCATCGCCGCCGAGATCGCGCGCCTGCACGGGCTCGGCGTCCTGGCCGGCACCGGCCGCGCGGCGCCGGCGCCCCGGCCGCGGCCGCCGCATGAGCGCGGCCCGCCTGCGGCGATCGCTGATGCGATCGCGCATCGCCGGCACCGGGAGCTACCTCCCGGCCAGGATCCTCACCAACCGCGACCTCGAGTCGATGGTGGAGACCACCGACGAGTGGATCGTCGCGCGCACCGGCATCCGCGAGCGCCGCATCGCGGCCGACGGGGAGACGACGAGCGACCTCGCCCTGGCGGCCTCCCGCCACGCGCTCGCCGCCGCCGGGCTGCGGCCGGGCGACATCGACCTCATCGTGCTCGCGACCTCCACGCCGGACATGGTCTTCCCGTCCAGCGCGTGCCTGCTGCAGAAGAAGCTCGGCATCCGGCACGGCGCCGCCTTCGACGTGCAGGCGGTGTGCTCGGGATTCGTCTACGCGCTCGCGACGGCCGACCAGTTCATCCGGTCCGGGATGTTCCGCCGGGCGCTGGTCGTGGGCGCCGAGGTCTTCTCCCGCATCCTCGACTGGAAGGACCGCGGCACCTGCGTGCTCTTCGGCGACGGCGCGGGCGCCGTGGTGCTGGAGGCGTCCGACGAGCCGGGCATCCTTTCCTCGCACCTGCACGCCGACGGCGCCTACGCCGACATCCTCAGCACGCCCGGCCACGTGAGCGGCGGCAAGGTCCTGGGCGATCCCACGCTCAAGATGGACGGCGGCGCCGTCTTCAAGCTCGCCGTGCGCGTGCTCGAGGAAGCCGCGCACGAGGCGCTCGAGGCCAACGGCCTGGCGGTCGCCGACCTCGACTGGCTCGTCGCGCACCAGGCCAACGTGCGCATCATTTCCCACACCGCCAAGAAGCTGGGCATCCCGCCCGAGAAGTGCGTCGTGACGGTGGACCGGCACGCCAACACGTCGGCCGCGTCCATCCCGCTCGCGCTGGACGTCGCCGTGCGCGACGGGCGCATCCAGCGCGGCGACCTCGTGCTGCTCGAAGGCGTCGGCGGCGGCTTCACGTGGGGCTCCGTACTCATCCGATGGTGAATCCAGCATGAAGATCGCGGTGGTGTTTCCCGGGCAGGGCTCGCAGTCGGTGGGCATGATGAAGGGCTTCGCGGACATTGCCGTCGTGGAGCGCACGTTCCGCGAGGCCTCCGGCCATCCTCGGCGAGGACCTGTGGGCCCTGGCCGCCGAAGGGCCGGCCGAGGCCCTCAACCGCACGGTCGTCACGCAGCCCCTGATGCTCACCGCCGGCGTGGCCTGCTGGCGCGCCTGGCGCGAGCGCGGCGGCCCGATGCCCGCGTTCTTCGCCGGCCACAGCCTGGGCGAATATTCCGCGCTGGTCGCCGCGGGCGCGATCCGCTTCGAGGATGCGCTGCCCCTCGTGCGGCTGCGCGCGCAGGCGATGCAGGAAGCCGTCCCCGAGGGCACCGGCGGCATCGCGGCGATCGTGGGCCTCGAGGACGCCAAGGTCGCGGCGATCTGCGCCGAGGCGGCGCAGGGCGAGGCGCTCGAGCCGGCGAACCTGAATTCCCCCATCCAGATCGTGATCGCGGGGCACCGCGCGGCGGTCGAGCGCGGCATGGCGGCCGCCAAGGCGCAGGGCGCCAAGATCGCGAACATGCTGCCGATGAGCGCGCCGTCGCACTGCAGCCTCATGAAGCCCGCGGCCGAGCGGCTGCGCGAGCGGCTCGCGGCCGTCGTCCATCGCGCCGCCTCGCGGTGCCGGTGGTCCAGAATGCCGACGTGGCCGCCTTCGACGATCCCGACCGCATCCGCCAGGCGCTGGTCGAGCAGCTCTACCGCCCGGTGCGCTGGGTCGAGACCGTCCGCCACCTGCAGGCGCAGGGCGTCACGCGCATCGTCGAGTGCGCGCCCGGCAAGGTGCTCGCCGGGCTCGTGAAGCGTACCGTGGACGGCGTGGAAGCCGTCGCCATCACCGATTCGGCGGCGCTCGCACGCCGCCATTGCCTGAGGGAATCGCATGCTGAACGGACAAGTCGCCATCGTCACCGGCGCCTCGCGCGGGATCGGCGAGGCGATCGCGCTCGCGCTCGCGCGGGCCGGCGCCACGGTCGTCGGGCACCTCGACGACCGACAGGCGGGCGCGGAGCGCATCACGCGCGTGCCTCGCCGACGCGCGGCGGCAAGGGCGGCGGGCCGCGTCCTCGACGTGCGCGACGCCGCCGCCTGCGCGGCCTTCGCCGACAGCGTGGCCGCCGACTTCGGGCCCGTGGCGATCCTCGTGAACAACGCGGGCGTCACGCGCGACAACCTGCTCGCGCGCATGAAGGACGAGGAGTGGGACGAGATCCAGGCGACCAACCTGAAGAGCGTCTTCGTGCTCTCGCGCGCGGTGCTGCGCGGCATGATGAAGGCGAGGGCGGGGCGCATCGTGAACATCACTTCGGTGGTGGGCTTCACGGGCAACCCCGGCCAGGCCAACTACGCGGCGGCCAAGGCGGGCATCGTCGGGTTCTCCAAGTCGCTCGCCCGCGAGGTGGGCAGCCGCAACATCACCGTGAACTGCGTGGCGCCCGGCTTCATCGAGACCGACATGACGCGCTCGCTGGCCGAGGAGCAGGTGAAGAAGCTGGTGGAGAACGTCCCGCTGGGCCGCCTGGGCCGCACCGAGGACGTCGCGGCGGCGGTCGCTTTCCTGTGCTCGCCCGGCGCCGCCTACGTCACCGGGGCGACCCTGCACGTGAACGGCGGCATGTTCATGGACTAGACGCGCTGCGGCGGCGGCAGTGCCCCTGTGGTAAAATGCGCCGATTTTTCGCACTCGAGCGAAGACCCAAAAACAGTGGAGGAACCCGATGGAGAACATTGAAGCGCGCGTCAAGAAGATCGTCGCCGAGCAGCTCGGCGTCGCCGAAGCCGACGTGAAGAACGAATCCTCCTTCGTCGAGGACCTTGGCGCCGACTCCCTCGACAACGTCGAGCTGGTGATGGCGCTGGAAGAGGAGTTCGAGTGCGAGATTCCCGACGAGGAGGCGGAGAAGATCACCAACGTGCAGCAGGCGATCGACTACGTGAAGGCCCACCTCAAGCAATAGCAGGCACCCGGGGCTCTGCCCCGCATCCCCGGGGGCCGACTCGCCGGCCCCCGTCCCGCATCCCGCCTACGGCAATTCCCCGGAGCGACTCCATGACCAAACGCCGCGTCGTCGTCACCGGCCTCGGCATCGTCTCCCCCGTCGGCACCGGCATCGCGCAGGCCTGGGACAACCTCGTCCACGGCGTGAGCGGCGTCGGCCCCATCACGCGCTTCGACGCCGCGCCGCTCCCGACCCGCATCGCGGCGGAGGTGAAGGGCTTCGACGCCGACGCAGTGGATGTCGCCCAAGGAGGCGCGCCGCTCGCGACACCTTCGTCCACTTCGGCATCGCGGCCACGAAGCTGGCGCTGGACGACGCGGGCCTCGTGATCGACGACGTCGAACGCCGAGCGCACGGGCGTGATCGTCGGTTCCGGCATCGGCGGGCTGCCCATGATCGAGGAGAACATCCTCGAGATGGGGGCCAAGGGGCCGCGGCGCATCTCGCCCGTTCTTCGTGCCCGGGCTCCATCATCAACATGGTCGCCGGCATCATCTCCATCCAGTTCGGCGCCAAGGGGCCGAACGTGTCGATGGTGTCGGCCTGCACCACGAGCTCGCACTGCGTCGGCGAGGCCGGCCGCATGATCGAGTACGGCGACGCCGAGATCATGATCGCCGGCGGCACCGAGGCCACCATCTGCCATGTCGGGCATGGGCGGCTTCTGCTCCATGAAGGCCCTTTCCGAGCGGAACGACGACCCCGCCACGGCCTCGCGCCCCTTCGACCGCGACCGCGACGGCTTCGTGCTGGGCGAGGGCGCCGGCATCCTCATCCTCGAGGAGTACGAGCACGCGAGGAAGCGCGGCGCGCGCATCTACGCGGAGCTCGCCGGCATGGGCATGAGCGCGCGACGCGAACCACATCACCGCCCCGAACATGGACGGCCCGCGCCGCGCCATGCTCGCGGCACTGCGCAACGGCGGCATCAACGCCGGACGAGGTCCAGTACCTCAACGCGCACGGCACCTCGACGCCCCTGGGCGACGCCAACGAGACGGCGGCGGTGAAGGCGGCCTTCGGCGACCACGCGAAGCAGCCTCGCGGTCAACTCCACCAAGTCGATGCACGGCCACCTGCTCGGGCGCGGCCGGCGGCGTGGAGGCCGTCATCTCGGTGCTCGCGATGCACCACCAGGTCTCGCCGCCCACGATCAACCTCGCCAACCCCGATCCCGCCTGCGACCTCGACTACGTGCCCAACACGGCGCGCGAGATGAAGATCGACGTGGCGCTCTCCAACTCGTTCGGGTTCGGCGGCACGAACGGGACGCTCGCGTTCCGGCGCCTGCGCTAGGCGTCGCGGGCGCCGAGTCCGCGCCCGATGGCCTCCTTCCTCGTCAATGGGTGGCCGGCCCAGAGCGTCGATGCCGGCGACCGCGGGCTCATGTACGGCGACGGCGTCTTCCGCACGCTCGCCGTCCGCTCGGGACGCGCGCTCAACTGGCACCGCCAGTTACCGCCTTCTCGCGCTGCGACTGCGGCGTCGCTCGGCCTTCCCTGCCCGGACGAGTCCGCTGCTGCGCGAGGAGGTCGGCCGCGTCGCCCCGGCCGACGCGGTCGTGAAGGTGATCGTCACCCGCGGCGCCTCGGGGCGCGGCTACGCCTATGCCCGAGGACATCGCGCCGACCCGCATCGTCGCCGCCTATCCCGCGCTGGCGGCCGATCCCGAAGCCGCGCGGGAGGGCGTCAGGGTGCGCCGCTGCGACCTCGCGCTGTCGCTGCAGCCGCGGCTCGCCGGCGTGAAGTCCCTCAACCGGCTGGAGAACGTCCTGGCGCGCGCCGAATGGCGCGACCCGGCCATTCGCGAGGGGCTGCTCGCGGACGCGCAGGGCCGCCTCGTCGAGGGCACGATGAGCAATGTCTTCTTCACGCGCGGCGCGGCGCTGGTCACGCCCGACCTGTCCCGCTGCGGCGTGCGCGGGGCGCAGCGCGAGCGGGTGCTCGAGCTCGCGCGGGCCGAGGGCATCGCCTGCGAGGTGCGCGACGTCCCCTTCGAGGAACTGCGCGAGGCCGGCGAGGTGTTCCTCACGAACAGCCTCATCGGCATCTGGCCGGTGGCCGCCCTCGACGAGTGGCGCTGGGCCCCCGGTCCGGTGACGCGCCGCCTGCAGCGACTGGTCGAGGACGAGGATGCGCGCGGGGCCTAGGCGGCCTTCCTCGCGATCGCTCGGCGCGGGCCTCGCGGCGCGTCGCCGGGATCGCCTGGTTCTGCGTGCGCCCCCTGCGAGCCGCCGCGCATCCCGTTCGACTTCACCGTGAAGAGCGGGGCCAGCCTCAAGTCGGTGGCGCGCAATCTCGCGGACGAAGGCCTGCTTCCGGAACCGCAGACGTCTTCTGGCTGCTCGGCCGGGTCCTCGGCCAGGCCGGGTCCCGTCCAGGCCGGCACCTATCGCCTCGTCCGCGCCGGTCACGCCCCTGGAGCTCCTCGACAAGCTCGCCTCGGGCGACGTGCTGCCCATCGAGATCGGCTTCGTCGAGGGCACCACGCTGCGGCAGTGGCTGGCGCAGATGAAGCAGCACCCGTACATCCGCGCCACCCTGGACGGCGCTCGACGAAGCGGAGATCCGCGCCGCCCTCGGCCTGCCCGAGGGCGCGCTCGAGGGGCTCTTCTTTCCCGACAACTACCGCTTCCTCGCCGGGACCACCGACGCGGAGATCCTCAAGCGCGCGCACGCGGACATGGCCCGGCGGCTCGCGCGCGCCTGGGAATCGCGCGATCCCTCGGCTGCCGCTCGCCAGCCCCTACGAGGCGCTCGTCCTCGCCTCCATCATCGAGAAGGAGACGGGGCAGGCCGGCGAGCGCCCGGTCATCGCCTCGGTGTTCGTGAACCGGCTGCGCAAGGGCATGCGCCTGCAGACGGACCCCACGGTGATCTACGGGCTGGGGGCGCGGTTCGACGGCAACCTGCGCAAGCGCGACCTGCTCGCCGACACGCCCTGGAACACCTACACCCGCGACGGGCTGCCGCCCACGCCCATCGCCATGCCGGGCGCGGCCTCGATCGCGGCGGCGCTGAACCCGGCGACGACCGACTACCTGTACTTCGTCGGGCGCGGCGACGGCACGCACCAGTTCTCGCGCACGCTCGAGGAGCACAACCGCGCGGTGGCAAAATACCAGCTGGGACGATCATGACGGCCGGCCGGTTCATCACCCTGGAGGGCATCGACGGGGCGGGGAAATCCTCGCACCTGGAATTCCTTTCCGCCGCGATCCGCGCGCGCGGCGCGGAGGTCGTCGTCACGCGCGAGCCGGGCGGCACGCCGCTGGGCGAAAAGCTGCGCGGCCTCGTCCTGCACGAGCCGATGGACGGCACGACCGAGGCGCTGGTGATGTTCGCGGCGCGGCGCGAGCACCTCGTCCGGGTGATCGAGCCGGCGCTGGCCCGCGGCGCGTGGGTGCTGTCGGACCGCTTCAGCGACGCGACCTACGCCTACCAGTGCGGCGGGCGCGGGCTTGCCGCGCGCGGTCTTCGACGCGCTGGAGCGCCTGGTGCATCCCGGCCGGCAGCCGGACGCGACCTTCCTCTTCGACCTCGACCCGGCCATCGCCGTACGAGCGCCAGCGCGCGCAGAGCCGCGACCCGGACAAGTTCGAGCGGGAGGCGGCGGCGTTCTTCGGGCGCGTGCGCGATGCCTACCTCGAGCGCGCCCGCGAGGCGCCGGCGCGCATGCGCGTGATCGACGCCTCCGGCGGGCTCGAGGACGTTCGCGCGAGCGCTCGCCGCCGCCTTCGAGGAGGCGTTCCCGTGAACGCGCTTCCCTGGCACCGGGAGGGCCTGGAGCGCCTGATGGACGCGCCGCGAGCCGGCTGCCGCATGCGCTTGCTGGTGTCGGGCCGCGCCGGGCATCGGCAAGGTGGAGTTCGCCCGCGAGCTCGGGCGCAGCCTCCTGTGCGAGTCGCCCATCGACCGCCTGGCCTGCGGGCAGTGCCCGTCGTGCCACTGGTTCAGCCAGTCCAACCATCCCGACTACCGCGAGATCGTCCCGGAGGCCGCCGAGGAGAGCGGACGGCGAGGGCGCGGAGGCGAGACGGCGGGAAGGAGGCGGGCAAGAAGAGCCTCGTCATCAAGATCGACCAGATGCGCGGCGATCCGCGACTTCGTCTCGCTCTCCACCCATCGCGCGGGCCATCGCGTCATCGTCCTTCATCCGGCGGAGGCGCTGCAGCCCGCGGCGGCCAACTCCCTCCTCAAGACGCTCGAGGAGCCGCCGCCGGCCACCGTCATCGTCCTCGTGAGCGACCGCCCGGCGCGGCTCCTGGCGACCATCCGCAGCCGCTGCGAATCGGTGGTGCTGCGCGCGCCCGGAACGCGCACGCGCGCTCGCGTGGCTCGCGGAAGGCGGCGCGGTCGAGCCCGAGGTCGCGCTCGCGCTCGCGGGCGGGGCGCCGCTGCTCGCGGCGCGAGCTCGCGCGTCCCGAGGAGCGCGAGTGGCGCCGCAAGGTCGTGGCGGAGCTCTCGCGCCCGGACGGCGCGCACGCGCTCTCCTTCGCGACGGGGTTCGACCGCACGCTCCTCGAGCGCACGCTCTTCGTCATGCAGACCTGGGTGCACGACCTCGTCCGGCTGAAGAACGCCGGCGAGCCGCGCCATCACATCGATTCCGCGCAGGCGCTTCGCGCCAAGGCGCGCCGCGCGCGCCTCGACCGGCTGCTCGCGCTCGACCGCGAGCTCCTGGAGGCGCGGCGCCTGGTCGCCCACCCGCTGAACGCGCGCCTTGCGGCCGAGCACTTGATGATGGCCTACAATCGCGCCACACTTGCCTGACCCATGACCGATACCGCGATCGATCCGGCCGTCTCGCGCCCCGGGGTCTTCTCCCTGGTGATCCGCTCGAAGGCTTCCCTCTATGCCGCGTGGATCCCGCTGCTGCGCGGCGGCGGGCCTCTTCGTGCCGAGCACGCGCGAGCACCGCCTGGGCGATGAAGTGCTCGTCCTGCTGTCGCTGCTCGACGACAACGCGAAGATCCCCATCCATGGCCACGTCGCGTGGGTGAACCCGCCGCATGCGGCGAACAACCGCCCGCAGGGCATTCGGCGTGCAGCTGCAGGAAAACGACACCTGCCGCGAGCTGAAGAAGCGCGTCGAGGGCGCTGCTCGCCGGGGCCATGGAGTCGTCCCGGCCGACCCACACGCGTCTGAGCGTCCGCCGCCGCGCCGCGGCGCGCCGGTAGAATGCGCGCCATGCTCGTCGATTCCCACTGCCACCTCGACTTCCCGGAACTGCGCGCCGACCTGCCCGCGCTCCTCGCGCGCATGGCCGACAACGGCGTGACCCACGCGCTCACGATCTCCACCACGCTCGCGGGGTTCCCCGGCGTGCGCGAGGTCGCGCAATCGCAGCCCAACCTGTGGTGCACGGCGGGCGTGCATCCCGACGAGCGGCGCGACGGCCGCGAGGCGACGCGTCGACGAGCTCGTGGGCCTCGCGGGCCACCCCAAGGTCGTCGCGATCGGCGAGACCGGCCTGGACTACTTCCGGGTCGAGGGCGACACCGAGTGGCAGCGCGAGCGCTTCCGCGTGCACATCCGCGCCGCGCGCGCCTGCGCCAAGCCGCTCGTGATCCATACCCGCGAGTCGGCCGCCGACACGCTGCGCATCCTCGAGGAGGAGGGCGCGGCGCGAGGTGGGCGGGGTGATGCACTGCTTCACCGAGTCGGCCGAGGTCGCGCAGGCCGCGATGCGGCTGGGCTTCCTCATCTCCTTCTCCGGCATCGTCACCTTCAAGAACGCGCGGGCCCTGAAGGAGGTCGCGCGGCAGGTCCCGCTGGAGCGCATGCTGGTCGAGACCGACGCGCCCTACCTCGCGCCGGTCCCGCATCGCGGCAGGACCAACGAGCCGTCCTTCGTGCGCCACGTCGCCGAGGAGATCGCGCGCCTGAAGGGCGTGAGCGTCGAGACGGTGGCCGCGGCGACGACGGCGCAACTTCTTCGCGCCTGTTCCGCGCATGCGCGGCCCGCGGCCTGAGGGGGCGGCGGGCCGGCCGTGAGCGACTGGCGGACCTGCTCGCCTACTGCCGGGCGGGATTCGAGAAGGAATGCGCGCAGGAGATCACGGCGCTGGCCGGCGGAATCCGGGGTCGACGGGTTCGTGAAGGCGAAGCCGGACAGCGCCTTCGCGCGTCTTCCATCGCGCACGACCCCGCCGCGGGCCGGATCGCTGGCGGCGGCGCCTCGACGGCGCCGCGCTGGTCTTTCCCGCGCCAGGTGATCCGCGCGGGCGCGCTGCTCTGCGGGCCTGCCCGTGGGCGACCGCGTCACGCCCATCGTCGCGGCCGTGCGCGAGCGCGGGCACGGCCTTCCGGGAGCTGTTCCTCGAGACGCCCGACACCAACGACGGCAAGTCGCTCGCCTCCCTCATCCGCCCGCTGGCCCCGCACCTCGCGACAGGGCGCTCGCGCGAGGCGGGCGTCGCGATCGACGACCCGCGGCGCCCGCGAGCGGCTGCACGTCTTCTTCGTGGGCGGCACCGCCTGCCACGTCGGCACGTCGCGGCGTCGGGGCGAGCTCGCCGTGGCCGATGGGCATCCCGCGGCTGCGCATGCCGCGGCGGGGCGCCGTCGCGCTCCACCCTCAAGCTGGCCGAGGCCCTCGCGCTACTTCGTCGGCGAGGAGGCGCACGGCGAAGCGGATGCGCCCCGGCATGACCGCGGTCGACCTCGGCGCCGCGCCGGGCGGATGGACCTGGCAGCTCGTCCGGCGCGGGCTGATGGTCACGGCCGTGGACAACGGCCCCATGGACGCGGCCCTCCTCGAGACAGCGGCCAGGTGAAGCACCGGCGCGAGGACGGGTTCCGCTTCCGCCCTCCCGGAGCCCGTGGACTGGATGGTCTGCGACATGGTCGAGAGCCCCTCGCGCGTCTGCGCGCTCGCGGCGCGCTGGGTCGCCGAGGGCTGGTGCCGCGAGACGATCTTCAACCTGAAGCTGCCGATGAAGAAGCGCTGGGAGGAGGTGACGAGCGCGCCCGCGGCATCGTCGAGGAGACGCTGGCGGGCACGCCGCACCGCCTGCGCATGAAGCAGCTCTACCACGACCGCGAGGAGATCACCGTCTGGCTCGCGGGCCGGCGCGAGCGGCTGACGGCCGCGTGCTAGACTCGCCGCGACCCCCGTGAGGCCCTGAGGAGCCCGTCGCGCCATGCAGAAGATCGTCATCTCGGAGAACATGGATGCGCCGGCGGTGGCGCTGCTGGCGCGCGACTTCGACGTCGACTACCGGCCGGCGCTGGTCGACGACGCGGCGGCACTCGCGAAGGCGCTCGCGCGGCCGACGCCTGGATCGTGCGCAATCGCACCCAGGTCCGCGGGCCGGCGCTCGCGGCCGCCTCGCCGCCTTCGCGTCGTCGGCCGCCTCGGCGTGGGCCTCGACAACATCGACCTCGCCGCCTGCGCCGCGCGCGGCATCGAGGTGATCCCGGCCACCGGCGCCAACGCGGAATCGGTCGCGGAGTACGTCCTGGGCATGGGGATGGTCCTCCTGCGCGGCGCGGCCTACCTGTCCACCTCGGCGGTCGCCGCGGGCCGGTGGCCGCGGCAGATGCTCTCGCAGGGCCGGGAGATCTCCGGCAAGACGCTGGGGCTCGTCGGGTTCGGCAGCATCGGCCAGGTCACGGCGCGCAAGGCCGCCGGCGCTGGGCCTTCGCGTCATCGCCTTCGACCCGGCCATCGCGGCGCAATCGCCCGCTCTGGCGCGAATGCGGCGCGCACGCCGTGCGGGCTCGACGAGCTCCTCGCGCAGGCCGACATCGTGTCGCTCCACCTGCCGCTGGTGGACGCGACGCGCAATCTCATCGACGAGGCGCGGCTCGCGCGCATGAAGCCGGGCGCCATCCTCGTGAACTCCGCGCGCGGCGGGATCGTGGACGAGGCGGCGCTCGCCGCGCGCGCTGCGGGCCGGCCGGCTGGCGGGTGCGGCGCTCGACGTCTTCGCGGAGGAGCCGCTGCGGGCGGGCAGCGTCCTCGCCGACGCGCCGAACCTGATCCTCACGCCGCACATCGCGGGCGTCACGCGGGAATCGAACGAGCGCGTGAGCAGCCTGATCGCCGAGCGCGTCGCGGCCCGCCTGCGGGGCTAGTGGCGCCAGACCTGCAGGAGGTTGTTGTAGGCGTCCGTCCACAGGCGCCAGTCCGGGCTGCGGCGCGACGGGCTCGGTGGACGCCACGATCTCCGGGCGCAGGATGAGCGGCTTGTGGCGCGTGAGCAGCACCCAGTCGCTGGTGGTGGTGCCGTCGTCGCTCGTCTCGTGCACGAACGCGTACTCGAGGCCGTGCTTCTCCGCGATGGCGAGCAGCACCGGCTTCAGGTCCAGGAAGCGGTTCGAGACGTGGAAGGCGATCACGCCCGTCGGGCATCATGTGCCGCAGGTACGCGCCGACCGCCTCGCAGCGTGATGAGGTGCACGGGGATCGAGTCGCCCGGAGAAGGCGTCCACGGCGAGCACGTCGAAGCCCTGCACCGGCTCGCGCTCGAGGTTCAGGCGCGCGTCGCCCGAGCACGATCTCGATCTTCGCCGGGCTGTCGTTGAGGTAGGTGAACTGCTCGCGCGCGATGCGCGGCACGGCGGGGTTGATGTCGTAGAAGCGGTAGGTGTCGTCGGCGTCGCCGTAGGTGGCGAGCGTTCCCGCGCCCAGGCCGATCACGCCGACCTTGATCGGCAGGCCCTCGTGGGCGAGGATCGCCTTGCCGATGCCCGAGCTCGTCTTGTAGTAGGTCGTCGCCGCGCGGCGGTACTTCGTCGCTCATCCACTGCTCGCCGTGCAGGATGGCGCCGTGCACGAGCGAGCGGTAGCGCGTCTCGGGATCGTTGTCGCGCGCCAGCGTCTCCTTCACGCGCAGCACGCCGTAGAAGTTGCGCTCGACGAGCACGGTGTCCTCGGTGAAGCTTGTCCACGCGGTAGGCCAGCGCCGCCGGCGGTGAAGGCGGCCACGACCGCGAACATGGCGACGATGGGCTTGGGGCGGTCGAGGTTGAGGTAGAGGGCGAGCAGGGCCACCACGACCAGCGCGATCTCGAGCTCCAGGTAGCCCGGCAGCGTGAGCGGCGCCACGATGCCCACGAGGACGCCGCCCACGACGCCGCCCAGGGAGACGACGAGATAGAAGAGGGTGAGGTGCCGCGGGCCCGGGCCGCAGGCGCGCGAGCTCGCCGTGGCAGAACATGCAGACCACGAAGAGGCCCGACGGCGAAGACGCCGACCTGCCAGACCAGCTCGAACTGCAGGCGCTTGTCGGCGAGGAACCAGGCCATCACGCACAGGATCCACACCAGGAAGCCGAGGTAGGCGTCGCGCTGGTACCAGCGCGTGCCCTCGAAGCACAGGATGAAGGTGAGCAGGTAGATCGCGAGCGGGATCACCCACAGCAGCGGGATCGAGGAGATGTTCTGCGTGAGGTGGTTGGAGACCGCGAGCAGCATCACCGAGCCCATCGTGGCGAGCGCCAGCCAGACGGCGAGCGTCTGCGCCGAGGGGCGCGGGCTCGGCCGCCTCCTCCGGCGGTGGGCGTCGCGCTGCTCGAGCGGCGGGCAGCGCCGCGGCTGCGCCAGGCGAGGCCGCGCGCACGCGGCCACGAAGAGGACATAGCCGCCGGACCAGGCCCAGGACTGCTGCGGGCTCGCGAGCCACGGCTCGAACAGGAACGGGTAGCCCAGCAGGGCCAGCATGGAGGCGAAGTTGGAGAGCGCGAAGAGGCGGTAGGGGCTGGAGCCCGGGTACTCGCGCGCGAACCAGGCCTGGATGAGCGGGCTCGTGGAGGAAAGCAGGAAGTAGGGCAGGCCGATGGTGGCGAAGAGCAGCAGCAGGATGCGCACCACCGGGTTCTCGTCGCCCGCGGGCTTCCAGAAGTCGCCCGGCAGGATCGGCAGGAAGGCGAGGCTCGCGACGCAGCAGCCCGATGTGGATCCAGTTCTGCCGCGGGCGAGGCGCACCTGCGTCGTGATCCAGTGCGAGTAGGCGTAGCCCAGCAGCAGGACGAACTGGAAGAACACCATGCAGGTCGTCCAGACGATGGCCGCGCCGCCGAACCAGGGCAGGATCTGCTTGGCGAGGACGGGCTGGACGAGGAAGAGCAGGAACGCGCTCAGGAAGATCGTGGCGGCGTGAAGCAGCATCGCGCGATTCCGTCTCTGATTTGGGGCTGCGCGGAAGTGCGCGCGAATGGTATCACGCGCCTCCGGGAGCGCCCCGGGCGGTTGCTATACTCGCCGCGCATGTTCGCCAATCTCGTCCGCCTCGCGCTGCTCGCTGGAACTGGCCGCCTGGACGGCGCTGGGCGCCTGGCTCGCCCGGCGCCACGGCTGGAGCGCCCGGCGCGTCGTCGGCCTGGCGGTCGCCGGCATGGCCGGCGTTCGGCTCCTGCTCGTCTGCCTCACGCTCGGCCTTTCCTGGCTGGCGCGTTCGCCGCGGGACGCCGGGCGAGCGGCTCGGCCTCGCGGGCACGCTCCGCCTGGTGGCAGGCGAATGGCGGGCCATGCTCGCCAACAACTTCGTCTGGCTCCCGTTCGAGCGCATCGTGCTGCGCGCCGATCCGCCGCTCGCGCCCGACGCGCGCATTCCGGTCGATCGTCGTGCACGGCTACTTCTCCAACCGCGGCACGGTGTGCGCGCTTGGCGCGCGCCCTCGACGCGGCGGGCATCGGGCCCGTCTTCGTGCCCAGCCTGCCGGCCATCTTCGCGCCCATCGAGGACGTTCGCGGCGCACCTCGAGCGCGTCGTGCACGAGGTGACCGAGGCCACGGGGCAGCCGCGGGCCATCCTCGTCTGCCACAGCATGGGCGGGCTCATCGCGCGCGCCTACCTCGCGCGACCACGGGGCGGGCGCGCGTGGCCGGCGGTCGTCACGCTGGGCAGCCCGCACCACGGCACGGCGCTCGCGCCGCTGGGCACCGGCGCGCAACGCGCGGCAGATGCGCATCGGGCAGCGAGTTCCTGCGCGGCCTCGAGCGCGCGGAGGGCGAGGCGCGGGCCGGGCTGCCCGGCGCTCTCGGTGTACACGGTGCACGACAACCTCGTGGCGCCGCAGGACTCGAGCCGCCTGCCTGGGCCCGCAACGTGCGCCTGCACGGCGTGGCGCACCTGGCGATGCTGCTCGACGCCGCGCGTGCACCGGGCGGTGCTGGAGGAACTCGCGCGCCTGGGCGCGCGACCTGCCGCCGCCTAGAGGAGGGCCAGGACTTCCTCGGCGTGGTTGGCCACGTCGGGGCGGTCGATCACGTGCGCGATGCGTCCCTTCTCGTCGATGATGAAGGTCACGCGCTCGGCCATGCCCGACGAGCGCCCTGGCCGCCGCGAGGAGCCCGCCGCCGCCGATCGTGCCGTAGGCCCGGCCCACGACGCCGCCCTCGTCGGCCAGCAGCGGGAAATTGAGCCGGTACTTCGCCGTGAACCGGCGGTGCGACTCCTCGTCCTGCGTCGACACGCCGAGGATGGCCGCGCCCTTCGCGGCGATCTCCGCGTTGTGGTCGCGAAGCGAGCAGGCCTGCTTCGTGCAGCCGGGCGTGTCGTCCATCGGGTAGAAGTACATCACGAGCTTGCGGCCGCGGAAGTCCTTCAGGCGAGACGCGGGCGCCGTCGGTCGTGACGCCCTCGAAGTCGGGAGCCGGATCGCCGGGCTTGAGCGAGCCATGGCCACGCCGCCTACCAGTGGATGCCCTGCGTGATCTGCGCGAAGGCGACCTGCTCCGGCGTGAGCTCGACGTCCTTCGGCGCGCCGTCCTTGCGCCCCTGCGCCGCCGTGGAGTCGGGGAACATGCGGAAGGCGGTGTTGAGGATGATCTGCGTGGCCTTGGGCGCCACCGCGTGCAGGAGCGCGCCGAAGACGCCCAGGCGCGTGGCGATGCGCACCGGCTTGTAGACGATGGCCTCGACCACCAGGTCGGCGGCCTGCTCCGGCGTGAGCGTCGGCACGTGGTTGTAGAGCTTGGTGGGCGCGATCATCGGCGTCTTCACCAGCGGCATGTTGATCGTGGTGAAGGCGATGTTGTTGTCGGAGAACTCGCTCGCGGCGCAGCCGGTGAAGGCGTCGAGCGCCGCCTTGGAGGCGACGTAGGCCGAGAAGCGCGGCGCCTGGGTGAGCACGCCGATCGAGGAGATGTTGATCACCTGGCCGTGCCGTGCTGCTTCATCATCGCCGGCAGGAACCCCATGATGAGGCGCAGGCTCCCGAAGTAGTTGAGCTGCATCGTGCGCTCGAAGTCGTGGAAGCGGTCGAACGACGAGGCGATGCCGCGGCGGATCGAGCGGCCGGCGTTGTTCACGAGGTAGTCGCAGCGGCCGAACTCCTTCAGCACGGTCGCGACGAGCCGGTCGCAGTCGGCCAGGTCGGCCAGGTCGCAGGAGACGAACTTCGCCCTTGCCGCCCATCGCCTTGATCCGCGCCATGACGGGCGCGGCCTTCTCGGGATCGCGCGCCACCACCACCACCTGCGCGCCGGCCTCGGCCATCTTGTAGGCGGTGGCCTCGCCGATGCCGGAGGTGCCGCCGGTGATGACGATCACCTTGTCCTTCACCTTGCCGGCGAGCGAGCGGTCGATGAAGAGGTCGGGGTCGAGGTGGCGCTCCCAGTAGTCCCACAGCCGCCAGGCGTAGTCCTCGAGCGGCGGGACGGCGATGCCCGGATCCCTTCAGCGCCTTGGCGCAGTCGCGGTTGTCGAAGCGGGTGGGGTAGTTGATGAACTTGAACATGTCCTTCGGGATGCCGAGATCCGCGAGGACCTGCTTCTGGATGCGCCGCACCGGGCGCGAGCGACATGGCCGAGTCGACCACGAAGTCCGGGATGAAGCCGAACATCTTGGCGTTGAGCCGCATCGTCATCTGCGGCGCGTGCGCGGCCTTGGCGAAGAGGTTGAGGATCTCGCCGATGCGGCGCGGCTCGGGGTCGGTCAGGTGGAAGCAGCCGCCGTCCAGCCCCTTCCTGTGGGCGATGTGGTCCATCGCGTCGACGACGAAGTCCACCGGCACGATGTTGATCCGCCCCCCCTCGATGCCGACCGTGGGCATCCACTGGGGCAGGGCCTTGCGCATCTTCTGGATGAGCTTGAAGAAGTAGTAGGGGCCGTCGATCTTGTCGATCTCGCCGGTCTTCGAGTGGCCGACGACGATCGCGGGGCGGTAGATCGCGCCAGGGCCGCGCGCACTCCTTGCGCACGATGCCCTCGGAGTCGTGCTTGGTGCGGAAGTAGGGGTGGTCGAGCTCCTCGGCCTCCTCGAACATGTCCTCGCGGAACACGCCGTCGTAGAGGCCGGCGGCCGCGATCGAGCTCACGTGGTGGAAGCAGCCGGCCTTGACCGCCTCGGCGAACTGGACGGCGTGGCGCGTGCCGTCGATGTTCGCCTGCTCCTGGCTGGCGGCGTCGGCGGAGAGGTCGTAGATGGCGGCGAGGTGGAAGAGGTGCTGGACCTTGCCCTTCAGCTTCGCGAGGTCGGCCGCGGACACGCCGAGCCTGGGCTTCGCGAGGTCGCCGACGACGGCGACCACGCGCTTGCCGCTCGCGCCCCACCGCGCGCGCATCGCGTCGAGCTTCTTCACCGAGCCCTTGCGCACCAGCACGTGGATCGGTGCCCTCGCGCTCGAGCAGGCGGTCGATGAGGAAGCGGCCGATGAAGCCGGTGCCGCCGGTCACGAAATAGGACATGGATCTCTCCTCGGGGGGCGCTTGTGGTTTCGGCCGAATGATACACGCGCGCCCCGGTGCCGGCAGCCGCGCGTCCCGGCCGGCAAATTTAGTGTGACCCCTCTAATCCTTTCGCCTAGTCTCGATCCTGACACCGGGGGCATTCGGCCCCGGTCCGGCCCCGCGAGGGGCGCAGGAATCGCAACCGCTGACGAAAGGACGAATCATGGCCCGCGCAACCCGCAGCACCACCCGTACCCGCAAGTCCCGCCCCGCCGGCGGTCACGCCCGCGAAGGCGGTACAGGACCATCCGCGCCTCGGCGCAGAAGGCCTTCGAGGCCGGCGTCCAGGCCGCCTCGGGGGTTCGCCAATCGGCCGTGGGCGCCTTCGACGCGCTCGTGAAGCAGGGCGCCGCGCTCGAGGCCCGCAGCCGCCGTTCGGCCTTCGCGAAGGCCGAAAAGGCCCGTGACGTCGGCCTGCGCCCGCGCCGGCGAAGCCAAGGCGAAGACGGTCGAGGCGGTTTCCCACCTCGAGAAGGTCTTCGAGCAGCGCGTCTCCAAGGCCATCTCCAAGCTCGGCGTCCCGACGGCGAAGGACGTCCGCGTCGCTGTCGCGCCAGGTGGCCGAGCTGCAGGCGAGCGTCGACCGGCTGCACCGTTCGCGCGCCCGCGCGGCCCGGTAGGGAATGCCGCGCGGCAACGGCCCCGGCAGCATCCGGCGCGAAGGCGAAGTCGGCATCGCGCCGGGCGGGCCGTTCCGGCAGCCGGCCGCGTCTTCGGCCTGGCCCTGGCCGGGGGCGGGCCGTTCGGCGCCATCTACGAGATCGGGGCGCTGATGGCCCTCGAGGAGTCGCTCGAGGGCATCGATTTCAGCGACCTCGACGTCTACGTGGGCGTGAGCGCCGGGCAGCTTCCTCGCCGCCGCGCTCGCCAACGCGATCCCGGTCTCCGAGATCTACGGCATCTTCATCGAGGGCGAGGAGGCGGAAGGCGCGCTCACGCCGGAAGTGTTCATGCGCCCGGCGTTCCGGGAATACCTGCAGCGGGCGAGGACGGTGCCGCCGCATCCTCGCCCGGTCGCTGCTGGCCTACCTCACGCCAGCCCTTTTCGCCGGGGCGCCGCTGGAGTCCTTCGCGGCGATGGGGCGGGCGATCCCCACCGGCATCTTCGACAACGACACGATCCACCAGTACCTGCAGGCGGTCTTCACGCAGCCCGGCCGCGACGAACGATTTCCGCGCAGCTGCGGCACAAGCTCTACCTCGTGGCCACGGACCTCGACACGGGCGAGAGCGTGAGCTTCGGCCGGCCCGGCCACGACCGACTCCCGATCTCCCAGGCCGTCCAGGCGAGCGCCGCGCTGCCGGGGCTCTTCCCGCCCGTCGAGATCGACGGGCACTACTTCGTCGACGGCGCGCTCAAGAAGACGCTGCACGCCTCCGAGGCGCTCGACGACGGGGCGAAGCTCGTGATCTGCGTGAACCCGATCGTCCCCTACGACGCGAGCCTCGCGGCGGAGAAGGGCCGGGGACGGCACCGCAGCCTCGTCGAGGGCGGCCTGCCCGGTGGTGCTTTCGCAGACCTTCCGCGCCATCATCCACTCGCGGATGGCCGTGGGCATCTCGAAGTACCGCAAGCAGTACCGGGGCGCCGACGTCGTCCTCTTCGAGCCGGACGCCGACGACAGCGAGATCTTCTTCACGAACATCTTCGCCTACTCGAGCCGCGCCCGCCTTTGCGAGCACGCCTACCAGCGCACCCGGCGCGACCTGCTGCGCCGGCGCTACGAGCTCGAGCCGGTGCTCGCCCGCCACGGGATCCGCCCTGCGGCATCGACATCCTCAAGGACCCGGACCGCCGGATCGGGCTGCGCCCGAAGCATCGCGCGAGCCCCTTGCCCGCTCCCTGGCGGCTGCCCGATGCCGCCGCCGACCTGCGCGAGACGCTGGTCGACCTGCGGCGCTGGCTGGCCGCGAAGGATCGCGCCGCGGCGTGATAACCTCTCCGGTCATGGCGAAGCCTCCCGCCGGCCGGACCTCCCTCGACGGAAACGCGGTGCGCACCCAGCGCACCCGGGAGCGCATCCTCGCCGTGAGCCTGGCGCTCTTCAACGCGCGGGGCGAGGCGCACGTCACCACCGGCATGATCGCCGACGAGCTGAACATCAGCCCGGGGAACCTCTACTACCACTTCCGCAACAAGGACCAGATCATCGAGCAGGTCTTCGAGCGGTTCGAGGAGCGCATCTCGATCGACCCGCCCGAGCCGGTCGCCGGCGCCGGGGCGGTCGAGGACCTCTGGCTCTACCTGCACCTCATGTTCGAGGCGATCTGGGACTACCGCTTCCTCTACCGGAACCTCGACGACATCGTCGGGCGCAACCGCCGGCTGCGCGAGCGCTTCGACCGGATCGTCGACGCCAAGCTGGCGGCGGTGGAGGGCCTGTGCCGCGGCCTCGTGGAGGGCGGCCTCATGAAGGCGAGCCGCGGCGAGATCCGGGCGCTCGCGCTCAACGTGCTGGTGGTCGCCACCTACTGGCTGAATTTCCGCGCCATCCGGGGCGCCCGCAAGGGCGGCGATCCGCGCGATCCGGGCACGCGGCGCCTTCCAGGTCATGTCGCTGGTTGCACCCTACCTCGCCGGCGAAGCGCGGCAGCATTTCGAGCGCCTCGGCCGCGAATACGTCGAATGAGGCCCGGCGCGCCGGTCGCCGCGGTGCTCGAGCGGAGCGGCGCGACGCGGCAAGTCGCAACGTCGAGAAGGCGTCGACGTGTTGCACGCCGGCGACGCAGAGGGAGAAAAGGCCGTTTTCAGAGTGAAAATTCATTGACAAACCGATTTGGCGGTGTGCATTCTCTCGCCTGTCACGCCTCTCACAGGCGAGATCTGCTGAACCAAACGTCACTATCTGATTGGAGGATTCCGAATGGCAGCGAAGAAAGCGAAGAAGCCCGCCGCGAAAAAGCCCGCGGCCAAGAAACCCGCCGCGAAGAAGCCGGCAGCCAAGAAGCCGGCAGCGAAGAAGCCGGCGGCCAAGAAGGCCGCCCCGAAGAAGAAGTCCACCGCCAAGCGCAAGCCGAACGCCGCCTTCATGAAGCCCCTCATGCCGAGCGCCGCGCTCGCCGCCGTGATCGGCTCCGCGGCCCAGCCGCGCACGGAAGTGACCAGCAAGCTCTGGGCCTACATCAAGAAGAACGGCCTCCAGGACAAGGTCAACCGTCGCAACATCAACGCGGACGACAAGCTGCGCGAAGTGTTCGGCGGCAAGAAGACCGTCTCGATGTTCGAGATGACCAAGCTGGTCTCCAAGCACCTGAAGTAATCGGTACCGGACGGCGGCCGCGGCCGGCGCCCTCGAAAGCGAAGCGGGCCGGCGTCATGCCGGCCCGTTTCATTTGGCGCGCCCCCCTGCGTCAGGCCATGAAGCCCAGGTTCGGGGCGGGAAACCGCGCGAGGTTCGGGAAGAGGGTGCCCAGGTCGCCCGCGCCCACGCCGAACCAGGTGGCCAGGGTCGCGGCGTACTGGTCCACCGCGGTCGTGGGGATCCACAGCCCGCCGCTGCCCGTGTCGTCCGGTCCGCCGCGAACGAGCGTCGGGAAGGTGCCGTAGATCCTCCCGCCCTTCACGGCGCCGCCCGCCACCAGGTGGTGGCTTCCCCAGGCGTGGTCGGATCCCCGGCCGTTGGACGGGAACGTCCGGTTGAAGTCCGAGGCGGTGAAGCTCGTCACGAGGTCGGCGCAGTCGAGCTCGACCGTCGCGTCGTAGAGGGCGGCCATGGCGGCGCTCAGCTCCCCGAGGAGCTCGGCCTGCCTGCCGCGTTGCTCGTCGCCGTGGGTGTCGAACCCGCCGATGGAGGCGAAGAAGACCTGGCGCTTGAGCCCGAGGGCCCGGCGCACCGCGAGCAGGCGGGCGATCATCTCCATCTGGTTGCCCAGCGCCGTGTCGGGGAACGCGGTGACGAACGGCGGCACCGTGGCCAGCGCCGTGGCGAGGATCTGCTGGTTCTGGATCGAGCGGTCGATGACCTCGTTCCAGGCGCCCTCGAACAGGTTGACCGAGGGGATCGCGAGCATCTCCGTGATGCCGCGGGACAGGGCGTCCGTCGAGGACGCGCCCTTGTAGAAGTCGAATCCCAGCAGGTTCCCGGGCGAGACCTTGAACGAGGAGATCGTGGTGCCGACCTCGAAGAGGTTGTTGCCCGTCACGGAGATGAGCGTCGAGCTCGCGTTCGTGCCGTTGGCGGCCTTCATCAGGTCGCCCAGGCGCCCGCCCCAGCCGGTGCGCGGCGCGCCGTCCGAGATCGAGCTCTGCCACTGGGCCTGCTGGTCGCTGTGGGAGTAGAGGTCCGGCGGGATGGGCACCGAGCGCGCCCGGAACTGCTCCCTCGTGGTGGGCGCGCGCAGCGGCCCGGCATTGGCCACGATGGCCGCCTTGCCCTGGTTGAAGAGGCCCTGGAAGCCGGCCATCCCGGGGTGCAGGGCGAACGTGCGCCCGGGCGTGTTCTGGACGCTGATCGGCAGCAGGGTGGACTGTCCCAGGGCCAGCGCCGGCGTGCGGCCCGTGGCGTACTGCTGGTACTCGGTGGCGCTCGTGGGGATCACCATGTTGTTGCTGTCGTTGCCGCCGAACAGGAAGATGCAGACCAGGGCGCGATAGTCCTCGCCCGCGGCCTTCGGCGTTCCGCGGCGCGAGGCTCGCGGCCGCGGCGATGCGCTGCAGGTCGCTCCAGGCGCCCAACCCGCCGCGTGGCGGCGCAGGCCGCGGCGAGCCGCTTGAGGAATTCCCGTCGATTCGTCATGTCCCGTCTCCCTGTCACTTCTGGATCACGAACTCGGGCGAGAGGGCGACCATCATCAGGGCCGCCTTGACCCGGTCGTTGATGGTCGAGCCCGAGCCCGTCTTCGGCGCGGCGAGCCGGCCGAGGGTGGTCACGATGGCGTTGCGGGTCGCCTCCGACATCCCGCCGTTCATGAAGAGCAGGTTCAGCCGGTCGGCCAGGGCCGCCGGATCCGCGGCCAGCGCGTTGAGGGCGGCCAGGTCGAAGGTGAGGCGGGTGTCGTCCCTGCCGTAGTAGCCGTTGCGGATCAGCCGGGCGAAGAAGTTGAGCCCGCCCACCATGCTCGTTTCGGTCGTGACCTGGAACTCCGGGGCCACGAGCCCCGCCGCGGCGAGCGCGCCGGGATGGCGGTAGTTGGGCGAGAAGAAGTTGAACACGCTGGGCGCGAGGAGCGGGCTCTGGTTGAGCCCCTCGTCGGCGCTGTCCAGGTACCAGATCCGGTTGCGGCCGCTCGGGCTCGTGGCGTTGAGGCCGCGCAGGAAGTTGGCGAAGCGGATCACGGGCTCGCGCTGCTTGCCCCAGCCCGCCTCGGCGGTCTTCGCGAGGTCGCGCGCCTCGGGATCGAGGAGGACGGCGCGCAGGACCGCCCGCAGGTCGCCGCGGACGCCCGGGCCGTTGTTGTCGAAGACGGCGGCGACGCGCGCGATGTAGGCCGGGCTCGGATTGGAGGTCACGAACCGCTGGATGAGCTGCCGGCCGATGAACGGGCCCACGTTCGGGTGGCGGAAGATCGCGTCGAGGGCGTCCTTCAGGTCCTTGCGCGCGCCCTGGTTCGCCGGGAGCGTGATGCCGTCGAAGAGCGTCTTGGCGCCGTTGTCGTGCCACATCTCCCAGGGGAGCAGGGGATCGACCCAGTTCTCCTTGGCGGGATCGAAGACCGACGGCTTGCTGGTGTCGTTGCCGGCGAAGCTCCAGCCGGTGAACGCTGCGGCGAGCCCCTTGACCGCCGCCTCGTCGTAGGTGGGGACGGGCTGGCCGCCCGCGCCGAGCATGCGCGAGCCGTCCAGGTTGAGCTTGTAGAGGCCGATCGAGAAGAGCTGCATCACCTCGCGCGCGTAGTTCTCGTTGGGGTGCGTGCCCTTCGCCGGGTCCTCCTTCTTGCTGCCGATCATGTTGAGGTAGTAGCCCATGGCCGGGTGCAGGGTGACCTCCTCCAGGAGCTGCCGGTAGTTGCCGAAGGCGTTGCGGTTGAGGATGTCCATGTACGAGGCCATCGCGTACGTGTCGAGGTCCGGCGCGATGTTGGAGATCACGAAGATCTCGGACAGCGCGAAGGCCATGCGGGCGCGCAGCTGCCCCGGCTCGGTGAGCCACTGCTGCCAGACCGCCTCGTAGGCCCGCTCCTCGGAGGCCTTTTCCCCCGCGGCCTTGCGGTCGTTCACGTACTGCACGTGGGAGGCCGCGCCCAGGGCGAATTGCGCCTCCAGCCAGGCCTCGTAGCCCTGGGACTTGAGCGCCTCGATCTCCTCGACGCCCGCCATGCCGAACGTGGCCTGCGTGAGGAAGCGCGCGGCATCGCGCGTCGGCGCGTCGTAGGCAAGCGGCCGGTCCGGCGACCGTCACCGCCACGGCGGCCGAGGTCGTGGTGCCGCCCCGGTCGTCGGTCGCCACGGCGGTGAGGCTCCAGGCGCCGGGCGCGACCCCGGCCCAGGTCGCCGTCCAGGGCGAGGCCGTGGCTTCGCCCACCTTCGCGGCGTTGGCGAAGAACTCGACCTTGGCGACGGTGCCGTCGGGGTCCGAGGCGGTCGCGGCGAGCGCGACGGCGGCGCCCTGCACGTAGAAGGCTTCGCCGCGGGGGCGGTGAGCGCCACCTTGGGCGGCTTGTTCGCGGCGGGCGGCGGAACGCTCGTGCCGGGCTTCTTCACCTCGAAGGCCGCGCTCGTCGCGAGGCTCGTCGCGCCGAGGTCGTCGGTCACCTGGGCCGAAAACCGGACCTTTCCGGCCTCGATGCCCGCCAGCGACATGCGATAGGGCGCCGTCGCGGTCTCCCCGACCTTCTCGTGGTTCTTGAAGAACGCGACCTTCCTCACGCGGCCATCGGCGTCGCTCGCCGACGCCTCGAGCGTGAAGGTCACCGGCGCGACCAGCGTCGCCGGCGCGCCCGAGACCGCGAGCGATACCGTCGGCGCCTTGTTGCGGCTGGCGGTCCCGAACGGCAGGCGCGAGAGGACCGTCGACCGGGTCACGCCGAGCACGGTCGCCGTGAACCGGGCCGTCGCGCCCTCGAAGACGATGGTCGCGGTGCCCACTTCCGTCACCTTCGTGTTCGCCGCGACGAACGGCTGGTCGAAGGGCGACCCGGTCGTCGTGTAGAGCTTGCCGGTGAAGGTGTTGCCGCTGAAGGTCCCGCCGGGCATCACGATCCACAGCGGCTGCTCGTTCGCGTCGTAGGTGTACCAGACGCCGAAGAGGTTGTCGCCGTGGTGGTTGAGGGTCAGCCCCCAGCCCGACTCCGCGGGGTTCCACCAGATGTCGCCGTAGTCGTGCGGGGCGTTCGCGGGCGCGTTGCCGAAGGGCTGGCGCGTGACCGCCTTGGTCGCCGTCTTCCCGGCGATCGACGTAGGTGACCGTCGCCGAGACGTCATCGGCGCCGAAATCGATCCGCGCCGTGCCGATGCGGTTCACCTTCACCCGGCTCCCGGCGAAGGCGCGGCTCCCGGTACGAGGGGCCCGTCGTGCGGTAGATGTCGCCGGAGAAGCTGCGCCCGCCGTTCGACGTCGTGCCGTCCGACATGACCACCCACAGCGGCTTGCCGGCCTCGTCGTAGAGGTACCAGACGGCGAACACCTTGTCCTCGTGGTGGGCGATCGTGAGGCCCCATCCCGATTCCGCGGCGTTCCACCAGATGTCGGTGTAGTTGGCGGCGCGCGCCGGAAGGGCCACGCCCGCCACGAAAAGCAACGCGAGCAGCAGCTCGCGCATCGAGCGCAGCGCGAGCTCGCCGCCCGCGCCGCAAATGCCGGAGACCATCACGGTTCGTCCTCCCAGGATTCCGCACTTTGTGGCGCCGTTACCGCAACTTTGATGCCAGCTTCACAAGGTCTTGTTTACAAGACGCTTATGGGAGCGTCGGGGAGGGGTGATGTCGCCTGCCGGCAACATCGCATGGCGCGGCGCACGCGCGGAACGCGCGGCGAGGGAAGCGGCGGGCATCAGCGGCTGCGGGCCGCCTGGCGGATTTCGCCGTCCGGGGACTTGCCGCGGCCGGCTTGCCGCGCCGGGCCGGGGCCTTCGTGGCCGGGCGCGGCGATGGCTGCGTCCTCCGTCGCTTCCTCGCCCCACGGCGACATCAGCGTGAGCCACATGAGCTTCTCGAACTCGTCGTGGAATCTGCCCGACGATGCGGTCGGGGTCGGGAACGAGGCCCGCATCCGTGATCACGCCGAACTGGATCCGCCCGTTGTAGGACAGGAGCGAGACGCCCATGCCGATCCCGCCCGACTGCGGCACCCAGAAATTGAGCTCCGTGATGCGCCGCCCGGCGAAATAGAGCGGATGCTGCGGGCCCGGGACGTTGGTCATCACCGCCGAGGCGTTCTGGGAAAGCAGGCCCGTGATCTGCTCCTGGAGGACCTTCGGGCCGTAGCCGACCGTGTGCAGCAGTCCCAGGACGATGAGCGGCTGGTAGGAGCCCTTGAGCGCCTGCATGCGCCGGCGCACCTCGTAGAGGCGCTCGAGCGGATGGTCGATCGCGATGGGCAGCTCGAGGAACACGAGGCCGAACTGGTTGCCCAGCTCGCGGCCGCTTGCCCGCGGGGCGCAGGTTCACCGGCACGATCGCGCGGATCTCGATGCCGTCCACCGCGTCGCCCTTCGACGCGAGGTAGTTCCGCAGCGCGCCCGTGGCCATCGACAGCAGGACGTCGTTGATGGAGCAGTCCAGCGCCTTGCCCATCACCTTGACCTCGTCCAGCGGCAGGGGCTCCGCCCAGGCCACGCGCTTGCTCACGCCCAGGCGGCCCTTGAAGCGCGTGGCCGAGTCGCTGCCCATCAGCGCGAGGCGCGCGAGTCTCGCCGGCGAAGTCCATGCCCTTGCGCGTGACGCCCTCGAGCGCCTCCTGCGCGAGCACGGGGTTCGCGGCCAGCTCCTTGCCCTGGTCGAGAAGGCTGCGGCCGACGCGCGAGGCGCCCTCGAGGGCGCCCGTCACGGGCTTGAGGATCTGCTCCCAGAAATCCGCCTCGGCGCTGCCCGCCGGCTCGACCTCCTCCGGGGGAAGGGCGAGGCTGCCCTTGGCCGTCGTCTCCGTCATGGAGAGCATCACCTGGACCATCGCGATGCCGTCGGCGTAGCAGTGGTGGATGCGCATCACCAGCGCGCTTCCGCCGTCGTAGTTCTCGACGAGGTGGTACTGCCAGAGGGGCTTGGTGAAATCGAGCGGCGTCGAGGCGAGGTCGCTCACGAACGCCTGCAGCTCCGCCTTGCCGCCCTTGCCGGGCAGCGCCACGCGGTGGACGTGGGAATCGATGTCGAAGGCCTCGTCGTCCTCCCACCAGGCGCCCGTGGAATCCTGCACCGCCTTCTGCCGGAAGCGGCGGAAGGCGAGGAAGCGGTTCTCGAGCGTGCGCTTCAGCTGCTTCACCTCGAGCCGGCCCTCGAAGATCAGCACGCCGACGATCACCATCAGGTTGGTCGGGAGGTCCATCCTCAGCCACGAGGTGTCGACGCCGGAAATGCGTTCTCTGCGTGGCGGGGGCATCGGGTCGAGGGCTCCTGGATCGGGATGTCGGGCGGGCCGCGCCGTTGCGGCGGGCGGCGGGTTCGGCTAACTTTAGCACCAACCCGGTGGCGCAACGACGCGAGGAGAGACGCGGATGTCCGACGTGAAGAAGCAGTTCGAGGCGGCCGCCGCGGCGGTCCTCAAGGCGAAGAAGGACCCCGGCAACGACCTCAAGCTCAAGCTCTACGCGCACTACAAGCAGGCGACGGAAGGCGACGTGGCGGGCGAGAAGCCGGGGTTCACGGACTTCGTGAACCGCGCCAAGTACGAGGCCTGGGCCAAGCTCAAGGGCATGAGCGCCGAGGACGCGATGAAGGCCTACGTGAAGCTGGTGGAGCGCGTGACGCGGCGAAGTGAAAAAAAGGCCCGCGGAACTCGCGCGGGCCTTGAACATCCTTCGGTCCCCGGCAGGCGCCGGGGCTCGGACAAGGATGAGGAGGAGCGTCAAGCGGGGAGGGCGAGGCCCTCCCCGCGTCATTTCGCGGTGCGGCGCGCGGTCTTCTTCGCGCGGGTCTTCTTGGCCGGCGCCTTGCGGGCGGCGCTTCGGCGCCGCGCCGCCCATCAGGGCGCGCACGCTGTCGTTGAGTTCGGAAACCTGCCGCGCAAGGTCGTCGACATCCTTGCTCGTGAGCACGCCGAGGCGGTTGAGCGATCGCGAAACGCGGTCCTCGAACACCTGCTCGAGCTTGTCCCACTTGCCCTGCGCGCGTCGAGATCGTCGCGTCGGCCTGCGAGCGCACGTTCTTCATCGCCTGGTCGGCGGCCTTTCCGCTGCGCGGCGCGCAGCACCTTGCCCTGCTCGACGAGCAGGTCGAACAGCTTGTCGCCCTCGGTGCGGGCGCGCGCGAACGCGCCGAGCCCCGCGAGCCAGATCTTCTGTGCCGATTGCGTGACGGCCTGCGCAAGCTGGTTGTCGACCGCCGTCTTGCCCGCCTTCGCGCGGGACTTCGTTTTCCGGGTTGCCATGGCGTCCTCCTGGATGTCCGGCGTCGCGCCCCCGACGGGCCGACCGCCTCATTCACGATGCACAGTCTAGGCGGGAGAATTAGAGCAATCACACTATTCTTCGCGCGGCCGTCGCCGTGAGGTAGACTTGGCCAGCCGACGCCGGCACGCGGGGAAGCGGGCACCCGGCGCGGCGGCCGTTCACAAGCACCGGGGACGTCGATCCCCGGGCGCCACGAGGAGAACATGGAAAGACCCTGGATCCAGTCCTACCCCCCCGGCGTGGCCGCCGAGATCGACCTCGTCCGCGTACGCGAGCATCCGCGACATCCTCGAGAAGAGCTGCGCCCGCTTCGCCGACCTGCCCGCGTTCACCTGCATGGGCGCGCACGATCTCGTACCGGGAGCTCGACCGCCTCTCCGCGATTTCGGCAGCTGGCTGCAGAACGTGGCGGGGCTGGGCAAGGGCGCGCGCGTGGCCCTGATGATGCCCAACCTCCTGCAGTATCCCGTCGCGATCTTCGGCGTGCTTCGCGCGGGCCTCGTCGGCGTCAACTGCAACCCCCTGTACACGCCCCGCGAGCTCGAGCACCAGCTGAACGACTCGGGCGCCGAGGCGATCGTGATCCTCGAGAATTTCGCGAAGACGCTGGAGGACGTGATCGGCCGGACGAAGGTGAAGACCGTGGTCACGACCCAGATCGGCGACCTGCTCGGCTTCCCGAAATCGCTGCTGGCCAACTTCGTGGTCAAGCGCGTGAAGAAGATGGTCCCGCCGTTCAGCCTGCCGGGCGCCGTGCGCTTCCCGGACGCCCTCGCGGCCGGGCGCTCGCACCGCCTGGCGCCGCCGCCGCTCGGCCACGACGACATCGCCTTCCTGCAGTACACGGGCGGGACGACGGGCGTGTCGAAGGGCGCGATGCTCACCCACGGCAACCTGGTCGCCAACCTCCAGCAGGTGTCGACCTGGGTGGGCACCGGCCTGGAGGAGGGCCGCGAGGTCGTCATCACGGCCCTGCCGCTGTACCACATCTTCGCGCTCACCGGAAACTGCCTCACCTTCATGAAGTTCGGGGCGAGGAACGTCCTCATCCCCAATCCCCGCGACATGCCGGGCTTCGTGGCCGAGCTCGCGCAAGCATCGCTTCTCCGCGATCACGGGCGTGAACACGCTCTTCAACGCGCTCATGCACACGCCGGGCTTCGCCGCGCTCGACTTCTCGCACCTCAAGATGACGCTGGGCGGCGGGATGGCCGTGCAGCGCGCGGTGGCCGAGCGGTGGCTGGAGGTGACGAAGTCGCCCGCTCATCGAGGCCTACGGCCTCACCGAGACCTCGCCGGGCGCCTGCATCAACCCGCTGTCGAAGGACGCGCGCGTACAACGGCACGGCGGGGCTGCCGCTGCCCTCGACCATCGTCACCATCCGCGACGACGACGGCAACATGCTCCCCATCGGCCAGACGGGCGAGATCTGCATCGCGGGCCCGCAGGTGATGAAGGGCTACTGGAACCGGCCCGACGAGACGGCCAAGGTGATGTTCCCGGACGGCGCCTTCCGCACCGGCGACATCGGCCTCATGGACGAGCGCGGCTACGTGAAGATCGTGGACCGCAAGAAGGACATGATCCTCGTGTCGGGCTTCAACGTGTACCCCAACGAGGTCGAGGACGTCGTGGCGATGATGCCGGGCGTCCTCGAGGTCTGCGCGGTGGCCGCGCCCGACGAGAAGTCCGGGGAGATCGTGCGGGTCGTGATCGTGAGGAAGGACCCCGCGCTCACGAAGGAGGCGGTCCTCGAGCACTGCCGGAAGCACCTCACCGGCTACAAGCTGCCGAAGCTCGTCGAGTTCTGGAAGGAGCTTCCCAAGACCAACGTGGGGAAGGTGCTCCGGCGCGAGGTCAAGAACGCGCCGGTGCAGGGAAGCTAGCGGCGGGCCCCGGCCTTCAGGCCCGGAGCGCCGCGAGCACCTCGTCCAGCATCTTCTTCGCGTCGCCGAAGAGCATCCGGTTGTTCTCCTTGTAGAAGAGCGGATTGTCGACGCCGGCGTAGCCCGAGGCCATGGAGCGCTTCATGACGATGGAGGTCTTCGCCTTCCAGACCTCCAGCACCGGCATGCCGGCGATGGGGCTCGTGGGATCCTCCTGTGCCGCCGGGTTCACGATGTCGTTGGCGCCGATCACCATGGAGACGTCCGTGTCGGGGAAGTCCGCGTTGATCTCGTCCATCTCCATCACGATGTCGTAGGGCACCTTCGCCTCGGCCAGCAGCACGTTCATGTGGCCGGGCATGCGGCCGGCCACCGGGTGGATGCCGAAGCGCACGTTGACGCCCTTCTCGCGAAGGTGCTTGGTGATCTCGAACACCGTGTGCTGCGCCTGGGCGACGGCCATGCCGTAGCCGGGAACGATGATCACGTTCTTGGCCTCGCGCAGGAGCTCGGCGGTCTCGTTCGCGAGGATGGGCGTGACTTCGCCGGCGGGCTCGCCCGCGCCCTTCGCGGCCGGCGTGCCGCCGCCGGTGCCGAAGCCGCCCGCGATCACGCTGATGAAGTTGCGGTTCATCGCGTTGCACATGATGTAGGACAGGATCGCGCCGGAGGAGCCGACCAGCGCGCCCGTGACGATCAGCAGGTCGTTGGACAGCATGAAGCCCGTCGCCGCCGCCGCCCATCCCGAGTAGCTGTTGAGCATCGAGACCACGACCGGCATGTCCGCGCCGCCGATGGCCATCACCATGTGGATGCCGAAGAGCAGGGCGACCACGGTCATCACGACGAGCGGGGTCATGCCCGCGGCGACGTCGTGGGCGCGGATGAACTCGCGGCCGTACCAGAGGACGACGAGCAGGCCGACGAGGTTGAGCCAGTGGCGCGCCGGCAGCAGCAGCGGCTTGCCGCCGATCTTGCCCGAGAGCTTCCCGAACGCGATCACGGACCCCGAGAAGGTCACGGCGCCGATCAGGATGCCCAGGTAGATCTCGACCTCGTGGATCGTCTTCTCGGCGCCGGTGAAGCGCGACGGAGGTGTCGATGTAGCTCGCGAAGCCCACCAGGCAGGCGGCGAGGCCCACCAGGCTGTGCATGATCGCGACCAGCTCGGGCATCTGGGTCATCTGGACGGCGCGCGCGGCGTAGAGGCCGATGTGACCCGCCGACGCCATGGCGCCGACGATCCAGGGGATGCCCGCCGGCGTGACGCGCGGCCCGAACACGGTGGCGAGCACCGCGATGGTCATGCCGATGATGCCGTAGAGGTTGCCGCGGCGGGAGGTCTCGGGGTTCGAGAGGCCGCCGAGGCTGAGGATGAAGAGGATGATGGCGCCGATGTAGGCGACGGTGACGACACTCGTGGTCATGGTCGTTCTCCCTCTACTTGCGGAACATGGCCAGCATGCGTCGCGTCACCGCGAAGCCGCCGAACATGTTGATGGCGGTGAGCGCGATGCCCACGACGGCGACCCAGCGGATCAGCTCGTCGGGCCGGCCGCTTCGCCTGCCACGCGGAGGCGCGATCTGCACGAGCGCGCCGATGGCGATGATGCTCGAGATCGCGTTGGTCACGCTCATGAGCGGCGTGTGCAGGGAAGGCGTGACGTTCCAGACCACCATGTAGCCCACGAAGCAGGCCAGCACGAAGACCGTGAAGTGGCCGAGGAAGGCCGCCGGGGCGTAGAGGCCCGACGAGCCAGGAAGGCGAGCGCCCCGACGGCGAACACGGCCGCGAGCGCACCCGCCGACATCGGCTCGCCGGCCCCGTGGCCGTGCCCGCCCTTCTTCGCCACCGGAGCGGCGGCGGCCGCCGCCGGCTTGGGCGGCGCGGCTGGCAGGGCGGCGGGGGTGGCGGCCAGGTGATGCCACCGTCCTTGATCACGGTCAGGCCGCGGATGGCGCCATCCTCCATGTTGACGTCGATGATGCCGTCCTTGGTCTTGCAGAGTTCCTCGGTGAGGCGGAACAGGTTGGTGGCGTACAGCGTCGAGGACTGCTTGGCCAGGCGGCTGACCAGGTCGGTGTAGCCGACGATGGTGACGCCGTGCTTGACCACGACCTGGCCGGGTTCGGTCAACTCGCAGTTGCCGCCCTGCTCGGCGGCCATGTCGACGATGACGCTGCCCGCTTTCATGCTCTTCACCATCTCGGCGGTGATCAGCCTGGGCGCCGGCTTGCCGGGGATCAGCGCGGTGGTGATGATGATGTCCACCTCCTTGGCCTGCCTGGCGTACATCTCGCGCTGGGCCTGCTGGAAGCCCTCGCTCATCACCTTGGCGTAGCCGCCGCCGCCGGACCCTTCTTCCTCGTAGTCGACCTTGACGAATTCGCCGCCCAGCGACACGACCTGGTCGGCCACTTCGGCGCGGGTGTCGTTGGCGCGCACGATGGCGCCCAGGCCCGCGGCGGTGCCGATCGCCGCCAGGCCGGCCACGCCGGCGCCGGCGATGAAGACCTTGGCCGGCGGCACCTTGCCGGCGGCCGTGATCTGCCCGTTGAAGAAGCGGCCGAAGGCGTTGGCGGCCTCGATGACGGCGCGGTAGCCGGCGACGCCGGCCTGGGAGGTCAGCGCGTCCATCTTCTGGGCGCGGCTCAGCGTGCGCGGCAGCGCGTCGATCGCCAGCACCGTCGCCTTCCGGGCCGCCAGCTGCTGCATCAGTTCGGGGTTCTGCGCCGGCCAGATGAAGCTCACCAGGGTGCCGCCTTCGCGCATCAGGCCCACTTCGCTCGACCGACGGGGCGCGCACCTTGAAGACGATGTCGGAAGCGGCCCACAGGGCGGCCGCGCCGTCGATGATCTCGGCGCCCGCGGCGCGATACGAGTCGTCGCTGAAATTGGCCAGGTCGCCCGCGCCGGACTCGACGGCGACGGAAAAGCCCAGCTTCACGAGCTTTTCGACGACGTCGGGGACGGTGGCGACGCGCTTTTCCCCTGCAAACGTCTCCCTGGGCACTCCAATTTTCATTGGCATGCGATTACCTTTCATCGACTGGATTGACGGTGATTCCGATGGACACTGCCTGAGCCCGCAAGTATAGCGACTTGTGGGCCCGGGGCCCTCCCGCCGGGGTCAAGTCACCCCGCCGTGGCGAGGTCGCCGGCCAGCTCGGCGGCCATCCGGGCCGCGTGCGCGTAGATCGACAGCTGCGGGTTGGCGCCGATGCTCGTGGGGAAGAGGGAGCCGTCGTGGACCGACAGGTTCGCGACGTGGTGATGGCGGCCGCGCTCGTCGACCAGCGCGCGCGCCGGGTCCGGCCCCATCGGGCATCCGCCCATCACGTGCGCGCTCACGACGCGCGCCCGCAGCGCCGCCATGGGCAGCGCCGCGATGGCGGCCTTCGCCTCGCGCCCAGCTCGACATCGGGACGCCGTCCTCGTGCAAGGCCATCACCGTGCCTGCGCCCGCGGCGAACTGGATCTCGGCCATCGTGAGATAGGCCCGGCGCATGCCCTCCCAGAGGAAGTCGTCGAGCGGATAGTCCAGCTCGGGCGAGCCGTCGGCGCGCAGCCGCACGCGCCCGCCGGTCGAGCGCGGGTGGAAGCCGTCGCGAAGCAGCGCGATGACGACCTGGAGGTTGGCGAATTCCTTCATCCAGCGCGCGTGGCCCGCCCCGTAGCCCGGCAGGGTGATCCCCGCGAGGATGGGGTGCAGCGGCGGCGCTTCCAGCTTGTAGCCCACGGGACCGGCGACGGGGACCGAATCGAGGAAATGGTCGGAGTAGATCGTCTGCGGCGCGCCTTCGAAGCCCCGGACGGGGTTCGGCATCAGGGCCGCCGACACCACGGTCGGATGCAGGAAGGTCCGCCGGCCCGCGAGCTCGTTCGGATCCGGAAGGGCGCTGCGCAGCAGCACCGCGGGCGTGCCGATGGCGCCCGAGGCCAGGACCACGTGCCGCGCCGCGATGCGCAGGCGGTGCGGCCCGGGCTGCGCGCCGGAGTGGGCGAGTCCGCGCGCCTCGGCGGCCGTGATCCGGTCGCCCGAGGCGACGAGCCGCTCGACGCGGGCGCGATGCACGAGCGTGGCGCCCCGGGCCGAGCGCCGAGGGGATCGTCGTCACCAGCATCGACTGCTTCGCGTTGGTGGGGCACCCCATGCCGCAGTAGCCGAGGTTCCAGCAGCCCCGGACGTTGCGCCGGATGGCGGCGGCGGGAATGCCGAGCTTCTCGCAGCCCCGCCTGAGGATGTCGTTGTTCTCGTTGGGCGCCACGGGCCAGGGCGCGATCGAGAGCCGCTCCTCCATGCGCGCGAACCACGGGGCGAGCTCCGGCCTCGGTCGCGCGGGCGAGCCCGTGGGCGTCGCGCCAGTGGGCGAGCGTTCCGGGCGGCGTGCGGAAGCTGGAGGTCCAGTTCACGGTCGTCGAGCCCCCGACGCTGCGTCCCTGCAGGATCGTGATCGCCTTGTCCTTCGTCTGGCGCCCGGCCGACTCCTGGTAGAGCTGGGGATAGGCCTCGCGCTCGCGCATGCGGAAGTCGCTCGAGCTCTTGAGCGGCCCTTCCTCGACGATCACGACCGCGAGCCCCGCCTGGGCGAGGATCTCGGCCGTCACGCCGCCGCCGGCGCCGCTGCCCACGATCACGACGTCGGCCTCCAGCGCCAGGTCGCGATCGAGCGCGGCGGCATCGATCACCTTCCAGCCGCCGGCGATGCCCTCGCGGACCGGGTCGGCGATCACGACGCCCTCGCGTCCAGCGGCGGCGGGCCGGGATAGCCGATGCCGGGCCACGAGGCGGGATTGCCGTACCAGGCCGCGACGATGAGCTGCGTGAGCGCCTGGTAGCCCGCGCGGAGCAGCGCGAAGCGGCTCGTGCGCCAGCGCGCCAGGAAGGCCGTGACCTCCTCGCCCGTCGCCTCCGCCCACGACGAGCGCACGCCCGCGACGATGAAGCGCCCCGCGGCGAGTCCGAGCAGGGAGAAGAGCTGCGCGATCTCCTCCTGCACGGCCGGGGAGAGCCCCGAGACGGCGCGGTCGAAGGCGGCCGTCGTTTCGCGCACCGCCTCGGGCCGGGCCGGCCCGTCGGCCGGCAGCGCGCCGTCGAGGACGGCGGGAACGAGGGCGGTGACGATCGCGGCGGATCGCTTGTCGAGCCACTGGTAGCCGCCCGGCGGGCTGCGCGGCGCAGCGCGAGCCAGCCGGCGCCGGCCAGCACGAGGCCCGAGGCGAGGCCGACCTTCAGGAACTGGCGCCGGGTGAGCATGGCGCTACCGGAGCAGCAGGCGCACCAGGCTCTCGAAGCGTTTCCCGTACGGCGCGCGGAAGAGCTTGAGGCCGTTGAGGCGGGACTGGCGGAAGACGGCCTTGCGCTTCGAGAACGTGTCGAAGCCCTCGCGGCCGTGGTAGTGCCCCATCCCGGAGGCGCCCACGCCCCCGAAGGGCAGGTCGTCCTGCGCGATGTGCAGGATCGTCTCGTTGACCGTCACGCCGCCGGAGACGGTATGCGTCACGACGCGGTCGATGGCGTCGCGCTCGTGCTCGAAGACGTAGAGCGCGAGCGGGCGCGGGCGCGCGTTGACGTAGGCGATGGCGTCGTCGAGGTCGCGGTAGGGGACGACGGGCAGCACCGGGCCGAAGATCTCCTCGCGCATGACGGTCATCGCGTCGTCGACGCCGGTGAGCAGCGTCGGGGCGCGCTTGCCCGCGGCGGCCAGGTCCTCGCCCGCCGGATTCATCTCGATCGCCCGCGCCCCCTTCGACACCGCGTCGGCGAGCAGGCGCGCGAGGCGCTCGCGGTGGCGCTCGTCCACGATGGACGTGTAGTCGGCATTCGCGGCGAGCGTCGGGTAGAGCGCGGCCACCGCGCGCCGCGCCGCCTCCACGAAGGCCTCGACGGACTCCTCCGGGCACGAGGGCGTAGTCGGGCGCCACGCAGGTCTGTCCCGCGTTGAGGCACTTGCCGAACATCACGCGGCTGGCGGCCTCGTCGACGGGAAAGCCGCGGCCGACGATGGCCGGGGACTTGCCGCCCAGTTCGAGCGTGACGGGCGTGAGGTTGTCGGCCGCCGCGTGCATCACCTGGCGCCCCACGCCCGTCGAGCCGGTGAAGAGGAGGTGGTCGAAGGGCAGGCGGCAGAAGGCCTGCGCCACGTCCGCGCCGCCGTTGACCACGGTGACCTCGCCGCCCGGGAAGTAGCGCGCCGACCAGCGCGGCGAGGAGCGCGCCCGTGGCCGGCGTCGTCTCCGACATCTTCACCATGGCGCGGTTGCCCGCGGCCAGCGCCGGCACCAGCGGGCCGATGGCGAGGTAGAGCGGGTAGTTCCAGGGGACCACGATGCCCACGACGCCGAGCGGCTGGGGAACGACGCTCGAGGCGCCCGGCTGGAACCACAGGCTCGTCGGACGGCGCTCGGGCTTCATCCAGCCGCGAAGGTGGCGGCGCGCGTGGCGGATGCCCTCGAGCGACGGGAAGATCTCGAGGAGCTGCGTCTCGTGGCGGGACCGGTTGCCGAAATCCCGCGAGATGGCCTCGGCCCATTCGCCGGCGTGGTCCTTCACGAGCGACTCGAGCCGCCCGAGGCAGGTCGATCCGCGCGTCGGCGCCGGGATAGGGCTCGCGGGCGAAGGCTTCGCGATGACGGGAAAACTCGGCGTCGAGGGTGGGCGGCAAGGGGAGTCCGTATCGAGAAACGACGTTAAGAAAAGCTATGTAAGTATGCTGAACTAAAAATCATAAAAACGTTTATGCAGCAATGCTTGACCGAGATTCAAACGAGCGTTTCAATCACTCGTTAGAATAACGACGGTACTCCTTCGAGGCAACCTGGAGAGTCATGGCAGCCACACGCACCGCAGACGCGCCGGAATCGCTGCGTCGGCATCTGGAGCGATTGCGCGAAATGCGCGGACGGGAGGCCCATGGCCACACGCCGCCGCGCCTCGTCGACGTGAAGGCCTGGCAGGCCGGGCGCCTGGCGCGCACCTATGCCGACCTCTCGGCCTATCCCGCGCTACGCCAAGGCCACCGAGTTCTTCCTCGGCGACCTCTACGGCGCGAAGGACTTCAGCGGGCGCGACGACGCGATGCTTCGCATCTACCCGGTCATGGTCCGCACCCTGCCGCGAGGCGCCGTGGAAACGGCCGCCCTGGCCATCGAGGTGGACGCGCTGTCCGAGGAGCTCGACCGCCGGGTCGCGGCCGTCCTCGAGGCGGGCGCGATCACCCAGGACAGCTACGCGCGGGCCTATCGCCAGGCGGGGACGCGCGCGGAACGCGCCCGCCAGATCGAGCTGATCGACGAGGTCGGCCGCCGGCTGGACGCGCTGGTGGTGAAGCCGATGGTCTACACGACGCTCAAGCTCATGCGCCGTCCCGCGAAGATGCTCGGGATGCAGGACCTCCAGACCTTCCTCGAGCGCGGCTTCGAGGCGTTCCGGCACATGGGGGGCGCCGACGAGTTCCTCGCGACCATCGCGGGGCGCGAGACGAAGATCCTCAACCGCCTTTTTTCCGGCCACCCGAGCCCGTTTTCGGACTAGCGGCCGCCTTCGCCGGGGCGCCGGGCGGGCTTGTGGGCGTGCGTGGCGTGCTCGAAGAGCGTGTCGAGCTCGCGGACGATGGCGGCCTCGAGCGGGCCGCGCATCGCCTTGAGGAGGAAGCCGAGCTTCACCGTGAGGTGGAGCTCCTTGTCCGTGAGGTGCAGGCTGCCCGTCACGCCCGGGCGGTCGAAGTGGTGCGTGTTGCCCGTCCAGCCGCCGCTCAGGCCGAACTTCTTCCCGAGGTCCTCGGCCATCTTGTCGGCCGCGGCGCGCGCGGCCTTCAGGCCGAGGTGGTGGGTGCGCTTCAGGTCGATGTCGGCCATGGAGGGTCCCTCGATTCGCGGGCGGGGCCTCAGCGGCCCGGGCCCCATCAGCATGTCCGGCAGCCAGGTGGCGATGCCGGGAACGAAGCACAGCAGCACCATGAAGGCCAGCATGATGAACACGTAGGGCATCGCGCCGCGCAGGACGACGTTGAGCGGCACGTCCGGCGCCACGCCCCGGAGCACGTAGAGGTTCAGGCCGACGGGGGGCGTGATGAGGCCCACCTCGAGGTTGACGGTCAGCAGCACCGCGAACCAGATGAGGTCGAAGTCGTTGGCCTCCAGCACCGGCGTGAGGATCGGCATCAGCATCAGGATGATGGCCACCGGCGGCAGGAAGCACCCCATGAGCAGCAGGAAGAGGTTGATCGCGAAGAGCAGGACCCACTTGTTGAGCTTGATCGCGACCAGCCACTCGGCGGAGGACTGCGAGACGTAGAGCAGCGACATCATGTAGGAGAACAGGGCGGCGGCCGCGATGATCATGAGGATCATGCTCGACTCGCGCACCGTGTCCCGGAAGATGTGCCAGAGGTCCGCCGGCCGGTAGGCCCTGTAGATGACCATCACCATCACGAGCGCGAGGAAGGCGCCGATGGCCGCGATCTCCGACGGGGTGGCGAGCCCGCCGTACATGAAGTAGCCGATCGCGGCGAGGATGGCGAGGAACGGCCCGACGCGCACCATGCCGTCCATCTTCTCCCGGAACGTGAAGTGCTCGTCGACGACGATGAGTTCCCGCCGCGCCACCAGCGTCGCGAACCACGCCCAGACGGAGAACAGCAGGACGAGGATGATCCCGGGCACCACGCCCGCGAGGAAGAGCCGGCCGATGGACGTTTCCGTCGCGAGCCCGTACAGGATGAACGTGATCGAGGGCGGGATGAGGATCCCGAGGGTCCCGCCGGCGCAGATGGCGCCGGTGGCGAGCGCGGGCGGCACGCCCCGCCGGATCATCTCGGGCACGCCCGCCTTGCCGATGGCCGCGGCCGTGGCGGGCGAGGAGCCGCACACGGCGGAGAACATCCCGCAGGCCAGGATGTTGGCGATGATGAGCCCGCCGGGCACCCGCGAGAGCCACCGGTAGAGGGAGTTGTAGATGTCCTTGCCGGCCGCCGAGACCCCGATGGCGGCGCCGAGCAGGATGAAGAGGGGAATGGTCAGCAGCGCGAACGAGTTGAGCTCGTCCATGAACTGCGTGGCCACGACCGCGAGGCTCGACGGCCCCTTGAACGCGACCAGGAAGACGACGGCGACCAGCGTGAGGCCCCACGCGATGGGGAACCCGGAGAAGAGGACGACGGTCGTGACGACGAGGATCAGGAGGCCGATCTGCAGCTCGTTCATGCCTCAGGCCCCCTGTCCGGAAACGGTGGCCGGGGCGCGGGCGCGCCGGCTCGTCGTCCGTGCGGAACATCTCCGCCACGTACTGGAGCGCGGTGAGGCCGAGCCCGATGGGCATCAGGGCGAAGAAGGGCCAGCGGACCGGGTTCCACGTCGAGCCGCTGTGCTCGTTCTTGTGCCAGGCCTCGAGCGTGAGTTCGAGCCCCACCCAGGCGAGGTAGAGGCAGACGGCGAGGCCGAGCACCGCCAGCACGCGCGTCAGCACGCGACGACCGCGGGGGGACAGCCACTCGGAGATGAGGTCGACGCCGATATGGCCGCGCGTCTTGAGGCAGAAGGGCGAGCCCACGAGGACGGCGCCGACGATGAGGTAGGTGGCGAGCTCGATCTCCCAGTAGGTCGAGTTGCCGAGCGCGCGGTAGACCACCATCCAGCAGACGATGAGCATGGCCCCGACCAGCATCGCGGAGGCGGCCACCGCGCAGGCATCGGTCAACCGGTCGACGAATCGGACGAACTGGCGCACGGGCATCTCCGGCGGCGCTCGCGCCGCTCGCTGGGTTGTGGAAGCAGGCGGGGCGGCCGAAGCCGCCCCGCCGGGAGCCTTACTTGACCGCGGTAATCAGCTCGAGAAGCTGCTTCGCGTCCGCGGACTTCGCGGTGAACTCCGGCCAGGAAGTCTTCTTCGCCAGGTCGATCCAGGCCTCGAATTCGGGCTTGGTGAGGGCGCGCACCTTCGCGCCGGCCTTGGTGTAGGCATCCACCATGTGCTTCACGGCCTCGCGCTGCCCGGCGGCGAAGAACACGTCGCTCTTGTCGGCGGCCTCCTCGAAGATCTTCCTCTGCGCCGGCGTGAGCTTGTCCCAGGCCGCCTTGGACATGACCAGCGGCTGCAGCAGCCACCAGAGCGTGTAGTCGCCCCCGACGGTGGCGAACTTGGTCTGCTCGTAGATGCGCATGCTCACGAACGTCTCGGCGGAGGTGAGCGTGGAGGTCAGCACCCCGGACTGGAGGGAGGGGTAGATCTCCGTCGACGGGATGTTGATCACCGAGGCGCCGGCCGCCTTGAGCATGCTCTCGAAGGTGGGATCGGCCGCGCGCATCTTCTCGCCCTTGACCGTGTCCGGGCCGCCGATCTCGTGGATCTTGGAGGCGAAGCCGCCCGGCGTCCACCACCAGGTGACGATGTGCACGCCGTTCTTCTCGGCGACTTCCTGCAGCTTCTTGTGGAAGGCCGTGCCCTTCAGGCGCAGCGCGTGGTCCAGGCTGGTGATCGTGCCCGGCATGATGGTGATCGACATCTCCGGGACCTTGCCGACGGCGTACGACATCGGGAACACCGCCATCTCGAGGGTGCCGGACTGCAGCGCGTCGAACTGCGCGACGGGCTTGATGTTGAGCGAGCTGCCCGGGTAGATGCGGAACTTGAGCGACGGGTCCTTCTTGTTCACTTCCTCGACGAAGACGCGCGTGGCCTTGTCGCGCCCGTCCGTGTTGGCCTTGAACTGGTGGGAAATCTTGATTTCCTGCGCGAGCGCAGGCACGGCGATCATGGCGCAGGCGACGAGCGCGACCGCGCCCCGCCGGATACGGCTGTTCATTGGACTCTCCTCGGCTTCTGTTGGTGACGGTTGCCGTCTGGCGCGGCAATGGCCCGAAAGCTACGCGATGGAGGTGCGGCTTGTAAACCGTGCCGGTCAAGCCGCCTTGGCGGCCGCCGACGACGGGCGGGCGTGCCCGGCCAGGCAATCCATCGCCGCCCGCACCCCGCCCTTGCGGTGCGGAACGCCCGCGATTTCCAGGCCCATTTCCACCCCGGCCAGCGTCCCCATGAGGGTGAGGTCGTTGAAGTCGCCCAGGTGCCCGATGCGGAAGACCTTGCCGGCCAGGCGCCCCAGGCCCATGCCCAGCGACATGTCGAAGTGCTCGAGGATGGCGGCGCGCAGCTTGTCGGCGTCGTGGCCGGCGGGCATGACCAGCGCCGTGAGCGAGGAGCTGTATTCCTCGGGGACGGCGCAGAGGACCTCGAGCCCCCAGGCCGCGGCGGCCCGGCGGGTGGCTTCGGCGTGGCGGTCGTGGCGGGCGAAGACGTTGTCCAGGCCCTCGTCCTCGAGCATCGCGATCGCCTCGCGCAGGCCGTAGAGGAGGTTCGTGGCCGGCGTGTAGGGAAAGAAGCCCTTGTCGTTGGGGCCGAGCATCTCGCTCCAGTCCCAGTAGGAGCGGGGAAGCTTCGCGGTCTTGCTCGCCGCGAGCGCCTTGTCCGACAGCGCGTTGAAGGAGAGCCCGGGCGGGAGCATCAGGCCCTTCTGGGAGCCGCCGACGGTCACGTCGACGCCCCACTCGTCGTGGCGGTAGTCGATCGAGGCCAGCGACGAGATCGTGTCGACGAGGAGGAGGGCGGGGTGGCCCGCGTCGTTCATGGCCTTGCGGACCAGCGGCACCCGGGTCGTGGCGCCCGTCGACGTCTCGTTGTGGACGACGCACACGGCCTTGATGGCGTGCGCCCTTGTCCGCGGCGAGGCGCTCCTGGATGGCGGCGGCTTCCGCGCCGCGGCGCCAGTCGCCCGGGATCAGCTCGATGTCGAGCCCCAGCCGGCGGGCGAGCTTGCACCAGAGCGAGGCGAAGTGGCCCGACTCGTACATGAGCACCTTGTCGCCCGCGGAGAGGACGTTCACGAGGGCGGCCTCCCAGGCGCCGGTCCCCGAGGCGGGGTAGATCACCACCGGGTGGCGGGTCTTGAAGATGCGCTTGATGCCCGCGAGCACCTCCTGGCCGAGGACCTGGAATTCGGGCCCGCGATGGTCGATGGTCGGGCGGTCGATGGCGCGAAGGACGCGGTCCGGAACGTTCGTGGGACCGGGGATCTGCAGGAAATGGCGGCCGGCTGGCATGGGAATTCCTCCGTTGATTCGCTTCGACCCCTGCGCGTCATTGCGGCGGGCAGGCATTTTCTGCCCATAATGCCGCAGTCGGCCCCCGGACTCCATCGGCGGGCCGGTATAAGCCCTGATGACCGCAACGTACCCCATGCCCCCATCCTCCGAGCCCGCCGCGTGCGGGCCACCCCCTCGCCGAGCGCCTGCGGCGGGAAGTCGACGGCGACGTGCTCTTCGACCGCGCGAGCCGCGGCCGCTACTCGACCGACGCCTCCATCTACCAGATCGAGCCCGTCGGGCGTCGTCGTGCCGCGCACGGCCGAGGCGGCCGTCGTCGCGCTGCAGATCGCGGCCGAGGCGGGCGTTCCCGTCCTGCCGCGCGGCGCCGCGACCTCGCAATGCGGCCAGACCGTGGGCGCGGCGCTCGTCATCGACGCGGCCAAGCACCTCAATCGCGTGATCGAGGTGGATCCCGCCGCCCGGCGCGCCATCGTGGAGCCGGGCGTCGTCCTCGACCACCTGAACGCGCAGCTGCGCAAGCACGGCCAGTGGTTCCCGGTGGACGTCTCGACCGCCGCCCAGGCCACGATCGGCGGCATGACGGGCAACAATTCCTGCGGGTCGCGCTCCATCGCCTACGGCTACATGGTCCACCGCGTCGCGGCCATCGATGCGTGCCTGGCGGACGGCACGCGCGGCCGGTTCGGGCCGGCGGCGGAGATCGCGCATCCCGCGATCCGGGCGCTGTCGGACAAGGCCGCGGCGCTGTGGGCGCGCGAGAAGGACGAGATCGAGGCGCGGTTCCCGAAGGTGTCGCGGCGCGTGGCGGGCTACAACCTCGATTGCCTCGCGCCCGACGGGCAGAACCTGGCCAAGCTCCTGGTGGGCAGCGAGGGGACGCTCGCGTGGTTCGAGCGCATCACCCTCGACCTGGCCGACATCCCGAAGCACAAGGCGCTGGGGGTCGCGCACTTCCCGCGCTTCTACGACGCCATGGACGCCGCGCAGCACATCGTGAAGCTGGGGCCGTGCGCGGTGGAGCTCGTGGACCGCACGATGATCGAGCTCTCGCGCGCGATCCCCGCCTTCGCGCCCACCATCAATGCCTACGTGCGCGGCGCGCCCGACGCGATCCTGCTGGTGGAGTTCGCGGGCGAGGACCGCGACGAGCAGGTGCGTGGCGTGAAGCGCCTGGGCGAGCTGATGGCGGACCTGGGCTTCCCCGGCGGCGTCGTGGAGCTTCTCGAGGCGGGCCAGCAGAAGGAGCTGTGGGAGGTGCGCAAGGCCGGCCTCAACATCATGATGTCGATGAAGGGCGACGGAAAGCCCGTGTCCTTCATCGAGGATTGCGCGGTGCCCCTCGAGCACCTGGCGGAGTACACGTCGGCGCTGACCGACGTGTTCCGCAAGCACGGCACCGAGGGCACGTTCTACGCGCACGCCTCCGTGGGCTGCCTGCACGTGCGCCCCGTCCTCAACATGAAGGGCGACGGCACGATCCGGATGCGCGCCATCGCCGAGGAGGCCGCCGACCTCGTCCGCCGCTACAAGGGCGCGTACTCGGGCGAGCACGGCGACGGGCTCGTGCGCTCCGAATGGATCGCGCCGTTCTTCGGCCCGCGCCTCACGGCGGCGCTCGCCGAGATCAAGGGATGGTTCGATCCCAGGGGGCTCATGAACCCGGGAAAGATCGTCAACCCGCCGAAGCAGGACGATCGCTCGCTGCTTGCGCTACCGGCCCGGCTACAAGGCGCAGGCGCCGGCGACCGCGCTCGACTGGAGCGCGTGGGGCGGGCTCCCGGGGGCGGTGGAGATGTGCAACAACAACGGCCATTGCCGCAAGTTCGACGCCGGGACGATGTGCCCGAGCTACCGCGTGACGCGCGACGAGGCGCACCTCACGCGCGGGCGCGCCAACACGCTTCGCCTCGCGCTCTCCGGGCAGCTGGGCGAGGCGGGGCTCGGCTCCGACGAGGTCGCGCGAAGCCTTCGAGCTCTGCGTGTCGTGCAAGGGGTGCCGCCGCGAATGCCCGACGGGCGTGGACATGGCGCGCATGAAGATCGAGTTCCTGCACCACGACCGGGCGCGCAACGGCTACAGCGTGCGCGACCGGCTGGTGGGGCAGCTGCCGGCCTATGCGCCGTGGGCGTCGCGCTTCGCGCCGCTCGTGAACGCCGCGCAGCGCCTGGCCGGGCATCTCGCACGCCCGTGCGCGCGCTCGCGGGCTTCGACGCGCGCCGCCCGATGCCGGCCTTCAGCGGCGAGCCGTGGCTCGCCGGCCAGCCGGCGCACGTTCCCGCGGACGGGCGCGAGGCGGTCCTCTTCGCCGATACCTTCAACAACTGGTTCGAGCCCGCCAACCTGGCCGCGGCGCGGCGGGTCATGGAGGCGGCCGGCTTCGAGGTCGTGCCCGCTGCGCGGCGACGATCCGCGCGGCCGCTGTGCTGCGGGCGGACCTACCTGTCGGCCGGCATGGTCGATCGCGCCAAGGCGGAGTCGCGGCGGATGATCGAGGCGCTCGCGCCCTGGATCGAGCGCGGCGTGCCGGTCGTGGGGCTCGAGCCTTCGTGCCTGTACTCGCTGCAAGGACGAGTTCCTCGCCATGCATCCCGGGCGATTCGCGCGCCAAGCGCGCTGCGCGGAGCTGGCCGTCACCTTCGAGAGCTTCGTGGCCGGCGGCGATCGCGACGGGCGCGACGATCGCGTGGCGCGAGGGCGCGGCGCCGGAATTCCTCGTGCACGGCCATTGCCACCAGAAGGCCTTCGGGGCCTTCGACGACACGCTGGCCGCGCTTCGCGCCATTCCCGGCGCGCGCGTGACCGCGGTCGAATCGAGCTGCTGCGGCATGGCCGGCTCCTTCGGCCACGAGCACTACGACGTCTCGATGGCGATGGGCGAGGCGTCGCTCCTTCCGGCCGTGCGCGCCGCGGGACCAGGCACGACCGTGGTCGCGGCGGGAACGAGTTGCCGCCACCAGATCGAGCCACGGCGCGCAGCGCGATGCCGTGCATCCCGCCGTGGCCCTCGCGGCCGCGCTGGCGCCTTGACGGGCGCGCCGCGCCGGCCTCCGCTGCTCGAGGCGCTGCGCGAGGCGCTCGCCTTCGAGCCGCTGGGCGCGCAGGTCGGCCAACCTGACCCTCGGCAAGGGCAGCCTCGACGGACGGCGCCGTGCGCGTGGCCCTCGTCGAGAACCGGATCGCGAGCGGATCCATCGGCAAGGCCGAGGTGGCGAAGCTGGTGCCGCTCTTCACCATCGCCGCGCGCGAGAAGATCGCCGCTGGTCCTGTACCTCGACTCGGCGGGGGCGCGCATCTCCGAGGGACTGGAGGCGCTCGGGGCCTTCCGGCGCCTCTTCCGCGAGGCGCTGGCGGCCCGCACCGCCGGCGCGCCCATCGCGGTGGCGCTCGGCCGCAATTGCTACGGCGGGGCCAGCATGCTCGCGCATGTCGGCGCGCGGCGGCTCTTCAGCCCGGACACGCAGCTCGCGATGTCGGGGCCGTCGATCCTCGCCCAGGCGGCGGGCGCCAATGCGCTGGACGAGATGTTCCGGGCCATCGCCGAGGCCACGATCGGCGCGGCGGCGCGCGCGAAGGCCACCGACGCCAACACGGTGTGGACGGCCGGACATGGACCTCGCCGGCCTGGCTGCGAGGCGCGCTGGCTCGCGCGACGCGGGATCGTTCGACGCCTTCCACGAGCGCCACCAGTCGCTGCGCGAGCGCCTCGGAGAAGGGGCTCACGACCCGCCAGCCGGAGACGCCTCCGCCGCAAGGAGCTCGAGAAGCTCTTCGCGCAAGGCTACCAGGCCACCGAGTGCGACGGCGTGATCACGGGCGCAGGCGACCCGCGACGGCGTCGAGGTGCCGATCCTCGGCCTCGTCGGGTCCTCGCCACGTCGGGCGCCGAGCGGGCCTGGCGGTTCGCGCAGGCGGCCTGGCGGCTGGGGATCGAGGCGCCGGCCCGCGTCGAGGTCCTCCTCGACTGCGAGTCCCATGCGGCGCGCCTGGAGGACGAGAAGGCCGTGCTCACGCGAGTTCATCGTCGACATGGGAGTCGCCCTGGCCGCGCTCGCCGCGCGCGGCACGCACGTCGAGCTCACCGTCCTCAACCGCGCGGGCGGCGGCGTCTACGTCGCGCTGGCCGCGCCCGCGGCGCGCGTGGCCGTCGTGTTCGGGGCGGATATCCAGGTGCTGCCCGGCGCGGCGGTCGCGAGCATACTGGGGGCGCACCGCGACGCGGTGGCCGACATTTCCGACTACCGTCGCGCCGGCGTGGCCGACGTGGAACTCAAGCTGGGCCTGCCGCCGTACCTCGACGCCATGAACGACAACCTCTACTCGCATTTTCGAATCGCGCTTCCCGGCGGACCGCTCGCGGCCGCTCCTGATCCTCGAGGACGGGCGCGAAATGTCCTACGGCGAAGCCGAGGAGACCTGCGCCCGGTTCGCCGCCTTGCTGGCCGGCCTCGGCCTCGACGCCCGGCGACCGCGTGGCCGTGCAGGTGGAGAAGAGCCCCGAGGCCCTGCTCCTCTACCTCGCGTGCCTGCGCGCCGGCCTCGTCTACCTGCCGCTCAACAGCGCCTACCAGGCAGGGGGAGGTCGGCTACTTCCTCGGGAACGCCGAGCCGGGCGCGGTCGTCGCGCAGCCGAGGTCGCTGCCCTGGCTCGAGCCCCTTGCGGCCGGGCTCGGCATCCGGCACGTCTTCTCGCTCGACGAGCACGGCAAGGGCAGCTTCGTCGATGCGGCGCGCGCCGCCGCCCCGCGCTTCGAGACGGTGCCGCGGAGCGCGGACGACCTCGCCGCGATCCTCTACACCTCCGGCACCACCGGGCGCTCCAAGGGCGCGATGATCACGCACTCGCAACCTCGCCTCCAACGCGCGCGTCCTGCACGCCTACTGGGGATTCCGGCCCGGACGACGTCCTCGTCCACATGCTGCCGCTCTTCCACGTGCACGGGCTCTTCGTCGCCTGCCACTGCGTGCTCATGAACGGCACCGCCATGCGCTTCCACGCCAGGTTCGACGCGCGGCGCGCGATCGCGGACTTCGCCCGCAGCACGGTGTTCATGGGCGTGCCCACCTTCTACACGCGGCTCCTCGCGGAGGCGGGCCTGGACCGCAAGGCGTGCGACGCGCATGCGCCTCTTCGTCTCGGGGTCCGCGCCGCTGCTGGCCGAGACCCATGCGGAGTTCGAGAAGAAGACGGGCCATCGCATCCTCGAGCGGTACGGGATGACGGAGACGGGGATGCTCACGTCCAACCCGCTCGAGAGCGAGCGGCCGGCGCCCGGGCACGGTGGGCTTCCCCCTGCCCGGGCACGAGCGTGCGCGTCGTCGACGACGAGGGCACGCGCCTGCGCGGCCGGCGAGATCGGCCACATCCAGGTGAAGGGCGACAACGTGCTGCCCGGCTACTGGCGCATGCCGGAGAAGAACAAGGAGGAGTTCACCGCCGACGGCTACTTCCGGACCGGCGACGTGGGCTCCTTCTCCGCGGACGGCTACCTCGCGATCGTCGGGCGGTCGAAGGACCTCATCATCACCGGCGGCTACAACGTCTACCCGAAGGAGGTCGAGCTCGCCATCGACGAGCTGCCCGCGGTCGCGCGAGTCCGCCGTGATCGGCGTGCCCCATCCCGACTTCGGGGAGGCCGTCACCGCCGTGGTCGTGCCGCGCGCGGGCTGCGCGGCGCCCACGGAGGGGGAGGTCACCGCCTGGCTCAAGTCGCGGCTGGCGAACTTCAAGGTCCCGAAGCGGGTCTACATCGTGAGCGAACTGCCGAGGAACACGATGGGGAAGGTCCAGAAGAACGTGCTTCGCGACCGCTACGCGGCGCCGGAGGCGTGAGCATGCCCAACACGCGCGCGATCCTCGACCGGCTCGTCGGCACCTTCGCCGCGGCGACCCGCAGCCGCAGCGAGCGCAGGACGCTCCGGCTGGCGAAGCTGCTTCGCACCCTCATCACGGAGCGGGGCGAGTCCACGGGCGCGGTGATGGCGCGGCGCGCCGTGGCGCTCTACAGCGGCCTGGACGAGGACGGCCGGCGGCTCTTCTTCGAGATCCTCGCGCGCGACTTCTCGCCCGATCCCGACCAGGTGCATGGCCGCGGCCGAGGCCTACCGGCGCGATCCCTCGCCGGCCACGCTCGCGCGCCTGCAGCAGGTGACCGAGCCGCCGCGCCAGGAGGTCTTCCGCCGCATGAACACGGCGCCCAACGGGACGGCCGTGCTCGTCGGGCATGCGCAAGGTCCTGCTCGACGAGCTGCGCGGCGCATCCGCACCTCGCCTCGGTGGACGACGACCTCACGCACCTCTTCGGCTCGTGGTTCAACCGCGGCTTCCTCGAGCTTCGCCGCATCGACTGGAGCACGCCGGCCTCGGTGCTGGAAAAGCTCATCGCGTACGAGGCGGTGCACGAGATCCACGGCTTTCCGGACCTCAAGCGGCGCCTGGAGCGCGACCGCCGCTGCTTCGCGTTCTTCCACCCCGCGCTGCCGGGGGAGCCGCTGGTGTTCGTGGAGGTCGCGTTCGTGGACGAGATGCCCGCGGCCGTGGCGCCCATCCTCTCCCCGGAAAGCGCCGTGGGCGACCCGCGGAAGGCGCGATGCGCGGTGTTCTACTCGATCACGAGCTGCCAGGCGGGGCTCAAGGGCATTTCGTTCGGCAACTTCCTCATCAAGCAGGTGGCCCAGGACCTGCACGAGGAACTGCCGAACCTGCGCCAGTTCGCGACCCTTTCGCCCATTCCGGGCTTCCGGCGCTGGCTGCAGGGCCAGCCTCCCGGGCGAGCCCCTGGCGGCCGCGCGCGCCCATGCGCCTCGCTCGCCCAGGCCGATCCGGCGAGGGTCCCGGGCGAGGAGCTGCGCGAACCGCTCGAGGCGCTGGCGGCCCGCTACCTGGCGCACCAGTGGGAGGCGGGCCACGTGCTCGATCCGGTGGCCCGGTTCCACCTCGGCAACGGCGCGCGTCTCGAGCGCATCAACTGGCTGGCCGACACCGTCGGCCAAGGGGCTGCGGCAGTCGCTCGGGCTCATGGTCAACTACGTCTATGCGCTCGACGACGTGGAGCGCAACCACGAGAGCTACGTGAACCGCCACGTGGTGGCCTGCTCGCCGGCGGTGGAGCGCCTCGTCCGCTACGCCGAGGAGGATCGCAAGGGGTTCGTCGGCAGCTGAACGGCCCGGCGTTGAAAATCCCGCCTCCGCGACCCCAGATCAGCCCCATGAAGGTCTATCGCCTTTCCTGCGCCCAGGGCCACGATTTCGAGGGCTGGTTCGGCTCGTCCGAGGATTTCGACCGCCAGCAGTCGCGGGGGGACGTGCGCTGTCCCGCTGTGCGACGACCGCACGGTGGCGCGGCTGCCGTCGGCCCCCTACGTGAACACGGGAGCGCGCGGCGGCGAACCGGCGCCCGTCGCGACGAACGCGGCGGCCGGCGCGCCGGACCTCGCCTCGGCCCTTGCGGCCATCAAGGCCTACGTCGTGGCCAACACGGAAAACGTCGGCCGGCGCTTCCCGGAAGTCGCCCGCAAGATGCACTACGGCGAGGAGTCGCCGCGCGGCATCCGCGGCAACGTGACGGGCGAGGAAGCCGCGGAGCTGCAGGAGGAGGGCATCGAGGCCATCGCCCTCCCGCCCGGGCTCGCCCTGGACGACCCGGTGCACTGAGGGCTCGCCGGCCCCTTCCGTCAGAACGCCGAAATGCCCGTCTGCGCGCGCCCGAGGATGAGCGCGTGCACGTCGTGCGTGCCCTCGTAGGTGTTCACCGCCTCGAGGTTCAGCACGTGGCGGATCACGTGGTACTCGTCCGCGATGCCGTTGCCGCCGTGCATGTCGCGGGACGTCCGCGCGATGTCCAGCGCCTTGCCGCAGGAATTGCGCTTCACGAGCGAGACCATCTCCGGCGTGGCGCGCCCCTCGTCCAGCAGGTGCGCCACGCGCAGCACCGACTGCAGCCCGATCGCGATCTCCGTCTGCATGTCCGCGAGCTTCTTCTGGATGAGCTGGTTCGCGGCGAGCGGGCGGCCGAACTGCTTGCGGTCCAGCGTGTACTGGCGCGCGGCGTGCCAGCAGAATTCCGCCGCGCCCAGCGCCCCCCAGGAGATGCCGAAGCGCGCCTTGTTGAGGCAGCCGAACGGCCCCTTCAGGCCCTTCACGTTGGGCAGGTAGTTCTCGTCGGGGACGAACACGTCGTCCATCACGACTTCGCCGGTGATGGAGGCGCGCAGGCTGAACTTGCCCTCGATCTTGGGGGCGGACAGGCCCTTCATGCCCTTCTCGAGGACGTAGCCGCGGATGTCGCCGGCGTCGTCCTTGGCCCAGACGACGAACACGTCGGCGATGGGCGAGTTGGTGATCCACATCTTGGCGCCGGTCATCGCGCCAGCCGCCGTCGACCTTGCGGGCGCGCGTGACCATGCTGCCGGGGTCGGAGCCGTGGTCGGGCTCGGTGAGGCCGAAACAGCCCACGAGCTCGCCGGTGGCGAGCTTCGGCAGCCACTTCGCGCGCTGCGCCTCGGTGCCGTAGGCATGGATCGGATGCATGACGAGCGAGGACTGCACGCTCATCACCGACCGGTAACCGGAGTCGACGCGCTCGACTTCGCGCGCGATGAGGCCGTAGCAGACGTGGTTCACGCCCGCGCAGCCGTAGCCCTCGATCGTGGAGCCCAGGAAGCCCAGCGCGCCCATCTCGTTCAGGATCTCGCGGTCGAACTTCTCGTGGCGGTGCGCCTCGAGGATGCGGGGCTTCAGCTTCTCCTGGCAGTAGGCGCGGGCGCTGTCGCGCACCATGCGCTCCTCCTCGGTGAGCTGGGCGTCGAGCAGGAAGGGGTCGTCCCACTGGAAAGTGGGCTTCGTTTCGCTGGCTTTCATGGTTCCTCCGGAATTTTGCCCATTCTACCGCCGGCCACCGGTAGAATCGCCGGCCATGGCTACCCGATCCCGTCGGCTCAGCGCCGAAGACCTCTGGGGGCTCGCGCGTCCCGCGCAGCCCACCCTCTCACCCGACGGCGCGCAGGTCTGCGTCTCCGTCACCACCTACGACATGGAGGAGAACAAGGGCCGCTCGAAGCTGTGGCTCCTCTCCACCTTCGGCGGCGACCCGCGTCCCCTCACGGAAGCCGGCGAGAAGGACGGCGAGCCGCGCTGGTCGCCCGACGGCACGCGCATCGCCTTCGTCGCGAAGCGCGACAAGGACGACGAGCCGCAGCTCTGGCTGATCGCGCCGGACGGCGGCGAGGCCCGCCGCGTGACCCGGATGCCCACGGGCGTTGCCGGCATCAAGTGGTTCCCCGACTCGCGCCGCGTCGCGTTCATCTCGTGGGTGTGGCCCGACGCCATCGGCTACAAGGCGCTCGAGGCGCGCTACGCAGGAGAAGAAGGACTCGAAGGTGAAGGCGCACGTGGTCGAGCACGAGGCCTACCGCTACTGGGACCACTGGCTCTCCGACGGACGCGTGCCGCGCCTCTTCATCGTGGACGTGGAGACGCAGCGCATCACCGACCTCTTCGCCGGCACGCCCTACGAGCTGCCGGCCGACGACCCCGCCGCGCACCACTACGACATCGCGCCGGACGGGCGCGAGATCGCGTTCACGTTCGACCCGGCGCAGGAGAAGCGCTTCGACCACGAGTACCACGTCGTCGCCCTCGACCTGCGGGCCAAGCGCTTCCGCACGCTGACGAAGGGCTCGCGCCTCAGCCACGAAAGCCCGAGCTACTCGCCGGACGGGAAGTGGCTCGCCCTGCTCACGCGCAACCTGCGGCGCAGTTCCGTGGCCGAGGCGCGCATCGCGCTCGTCGATCGCGCGAGCGGGCGCATGAAGGCCTTCCCGGAGGCGTGGGACCGCAGCGTGAACGCCCCCGTGTCGTGGGAAGGCGACTCGTCGGCGCTCCTGTTCTCGGCCGAGGACCGCGCCCGCATCCACGCCTTTCGCTGGCGCCTGGGCGAGACGCTGCCCGAGGTGGCCGCGCTGGGCGGCACGGTCACCGACGTCGCTGTCGGCGGGCAAGACGCGTCGCCTTCGTGCGCAACACGATGAGCACGCCGCCGGCGGTCTTCTGCACGTGCGCCGAGCGCGGCGAGCGGCGCATCGACCGGCTTCAACGACGACGTGATGGCCGGCGTGCGGCTGGGCGAGGTGCGCGAGTTCGAGATCCGCGGCTGGCACGGCGAGAAGGTCCAGATGTGGGTGATCTATCCCCCCGACTTCGACCCGAAGAAGAAGTGGCCGCTCCTGCACAACATCCACGGCGGGCCGCACTCGGCCTGGGGCGACAACTTCCATTTCCGCTGGAACAACCACGCCTTCGCCGCGCAGGGCTACGTGGTCGTGTGCGTGAACTACCACGGCTCGTCGTCCTTCGGGCAGCGCTTCCTCGAGTCCATCGACGGGGAGTGGGGCAAGCGCGAGCTAGCCGACGTCGAGGCGGGCACGGATTTCATGCTGCGCACCGGCTACATCGACCGCCGCCGCCTCTTCGCGGCCGGCGGCAGCTACGGCGGCTACATGGTCGCCTGGATGAACGGCCACACCGACCGCTACAAGGCCTACGTCTGCCACGCCGGCTGCTTCGACTGGGTCGCGATGTTCTCGGACGACGCCTGGTACTGGGCGCCGAAGGAACTCGGGCGCGTACTACTGGGACGACCCGGCGAAGGTCGACCGGCAGAACCCGCGGGCGCGGGCTGAGCGCATGAAGACGCCCACGCTCGTGATCCACGGGCTGCTCGACTACCGGGTGCCGGACGCGCAGGGCCTCGCGTACTACAACACGCTCAAGGCGAAGGAGCGTGCCCGCGCGCCTCGTGTTCTTCCCCGACGAGAACCACTGGATCCTCAAGCCGCAGAATTCGCGGCTGTGGTATCGCGAGTTCTTCGCGTGGCTGGAGCGCCACGACCCCGCGCGCCGGAAGCGGCGGAAGTGAACGGCGCCTAGAGCGCGGAAGAGGGCGACCGCGAGGATCGCGGCGACCAGCGCGGTCATGGCCGTGCGCAGGTCGACGAACCACGTCGGCAGCAGCCCGCGGCTCGCCATCCACTGGTCGGCGCCCAGACCGCCGACGAAGAGCGCCAGCGCGGAGCCGACCTGCCAGTGCGGCGAGGGCAGCCACAGCAGGGCCCACGCGGCGAGCGACGACACGGTGCTCAGCCCCAGCGCGACGGCGCGCGTGGACTCCGTTGCCCGACTCGTCGCGGATCGCGAGGCCCCACTCGATGCCGCCGAGGAACGACAGGATCACCGCGGAGTAGGTGACCAGCGCCGCGATGGCCGGCACGCGCACGCTGGAGGCGTCCGAGACGAACAGCGCCGCGGTGGCGAGGAGGAAGGGGATCGGCGCCGGCGAAGGCGAGGAACCAGGCGAGTCGTCGGACCATGGCGCGGACGCTCAGTCGACCTTGGCGCCGGAGGACTTGACGAGCTTCGCGTACTTGGCCGCCTCGGCCTTCACGTAGGCGGCGAATGCCTCGGGCGTGTTGCCGACGGGTTCCGCGCCGAGGTTGAGCATCTTCTCGCGCACGTCCGGCGCCGCGAGCGCCCGGACGAACTCGTCGTGCAGGCGGTCGATCACGGGCCGCGGCGTGCCGGCCGGGACGAAGATCCCGAACCAGGTGCTGATGTCGAAGCCCGGCAGCCCGGATTCCGCGATGGTCGGCAGTTCCGGCGCGAGCGAGGAGCGCTTCGCGGTGGTGACCGCCAGGGCCCGGACGCGGCCGCTCTTCACCTGCGCCAGCGACGAGGCGAGGTTGTCGAACATGAGGTCCACGCGGCCGCCGATGAGATCCTGCATCGCCGCGGCCGCGCCCTTGTAGGGGATGTGGGCCATGTCCACGCCCGCCATCGACTTGAAGAGCTCGCCGGCGAGATGCCCGGCGCTGCCCGTGCTGCCGGAGCCGAAGTTGAGCTTGCCGGGCCGGGATTTCGCGTACGCGACGAACTCCGCGACCGAGTTCGCCGGGATCGCGGGATTCACCACGAGCACGTTGGGCGTCGAGGCGACCTGGGTGACCGCGGCGAAGTCCTTCCCGGCGTCGTAGGGAATGGACGGATAGAGCGCCGGGTTGATCGCGTGGGTGGCGACCGCGCCCATGAGGAGCGTGTAGCCGTCGGGCGCCGCCTTCGCCACGGTCGCGGCGCCGATGTTGCCGCCGGCGCCGGGCACGTTGTCCACGATGACGGGATGCCCCACGCTCGCGGCGACCTTCTGGCCCAGCAGCCGGGCGACCGTATCCAGGGGACCGCCGGGCGGGTAGGGAACCACGAGGCGGATCTGCTTCGCGGGATAGGGCTGTGCGCGCCAGGCCGGCCAGGGAGGACAAGGCGGCAAGGGACGCCAGCACCAGCGCGCGAAGGGCATTCATGAAGGCGATTCTATCGCAGCGCCTTCGCCGTCATCGCGAGAAGCGCATCGACGCTCGCGTCGTCGTGGTAAACGCCGAATCCGAAACGCAGGCGCCGGTCGCGGCGGTCGATGTAGATCCCCTGCCGCAAGCAGGCGCTGGTGTACCGTCTTCCGCGCCGTCGATGTCGAAGGCGAGGAAGTTGCCCCGCGCGATGCCCGCGGGCGGCACGAGGCTCTCCACCGGCAGGCGCGAAAGCGCGAGCGCTTCCAGCCCCGCCAGGAACCGCGACTCGAGGCGCTGCGCGTGGGCGTGGATGTCGCCGACCGTGACGCCCAGGCCCGCGAGCCAGTCCATGACGGCATTGAACCGGTACAGGCCCGAGGGATCGAAGGTCGAGCCCCAGAACCGGAACGCATCCGTCGAATAGGGCACCGCGTCGCCCGGCGCGCCCGACAGCGGCGTCGAAGGCCGCGTACCAGCCCGGTGTCCGCGGGCCGCAGGTCGCAGCCCGGCGGGATCGCGAGAAAGCAGGCGCCTTCGCCCGACATCGCGTACTTGTAGCCGCCCGCCAGGTAGAAGGCGCGGGCGTGGATCGCTCGAGAGGTCGACGGGGAGGGCGTGGAAGGCGTGGTAGCCGTCGATCGCGACGAGCGCGCCGGCCGGCGCGGCGCGCACGATGCGCTCGAGGTTCGCGGACGACGAACCCCGAATCGAAGAACACGTGCGAGAGCCAGACGAGGTCCCAGTCCTGCGAGGACGCGGCGGCCGCGAAGCGCTCCTCGAACGTCGCGTAGGGTTCGACGGGAATCTCGGTGAGCAGGAGCCGGCCCGTTTCCGCGAGGCGCCGGGTCTGCCGGCGGAAGCTGTGGAACTCGTGCGCGCTCGCGAGCACGCGCACCGGGCGCGACCAGTCGAGGCAGGAATAGAGCCGCAGCGACGAACTCGTGGGTGTTGGGCGCGAAGGCGACCTGGCGAGGCTCGGACAGGCCGAGCAGCCGCGCCACGTGGCGCTGCGCCGCGGGCAGCACCGTGCCGAGGACGTGCCCCCACTTGCGGTCGGCCATCGTGGCCGAGTCCTCCCAGTAGCGCGCGTGGGCGGCCTGGCGTCGCGTCGGGCCAGGGGTGATGGCTGTGGGCCGCGAAGTGGAGCCGGTGCGGATCGGCGGCGAAGAACCGGGAGAAGTGCGCGGCGAGCATAGCCGCCGATTCTCGGCGGTCCGCGCGCCGCGCGCAAGGAAAGTCCGGGCGAAAAGCGCGCTTCGCTTCCGCAATGCCGCGATCTCGCAGTAAAGTCACGGCATGCCCGATTCCGTCTCCGCCGAGCGCGTAACCCTCGACGCCTGTCGCACCTTCATCGCCGCCGCCTTCGTGCGCGTGGGCCTTCCCGGCACCGATGCCGACACCGTGGCCGCGCTCATGGCGCAGGCCGACAGCCAGGGCTCCGACGGCCACGGCATCCTGCGGCTGCCGCAGTACATCCGCCGCATCAAGGCCGGCGGCGTCAACGTGAAGCCCGACATCCGCGTCGTGCAGGAGCGCGCGGCGATGGCGCTCGTGCACGGCGACAACGGCATGGGCCACCTCGTGATGACGCGCGCCGCCGAGATCGCGATCGCCAAGGCGAGGCAGGCCGGCGTCGCCTGGGTGGGCACGCAGTGGAGCAACCACGCGGGCCCCGCCTCGCTCTACGCGCGCATGCCGCTGGCACACGACATGGTCGGGCTCTACCTCGCCGTGGGCAACGCCAATCACCTGCCGCCGTGGGGCGGGCTCGACATGCTGCTGTCGACCAATCCCGATCGCGGTCGCCGTGCCCACGCTCGACGAGCCGCCGGTCGTGCTCGACATGGCGACCACCGTGGCCGCCTACGGCAAGGTCAAGACCTACGCGCAGCGCGGCCTCGCCATGCCCGAGGGCTGGATGATGGACCGCGAGGGCAAGCCCCTCACCGACCCGAAGCGCGCCGACGAGGGATTCCTGCTGCCGGTCGGCGGCTACAAGGGCTACGGCCTCGCGCTCGTCTTCGGGCTGCTCGCGGGCACGCTCAACGGCGCCGCCATGGGCAGGGACGTGATCGACTTCAATGCCGATTCGTCGAGCGCCACGAACACGGGGCAGGCCATCGTCGCCATCGACCCCGCCGCGTTCGGCGACGTCGCGGAGTTCAAGCGGCGCGTGGACGCGGTCGTGCGGGACCTGCGCGCGAGCCGCCGCATGCCCGGCGTCGAGCGCATCTGGATGCCCGGCGAACAGAGTCACCAGAAGCGCGCGGCGGCCTCCCGGGAGGGCATCGCCCTCGCGCCGGCGCTTCGCAAGTCCCTCGACACCCTCGCCGACGAACTCGGCATCCCGCGACTCGCCTGACCGCGATGCGTCCCTCCCAAGGAGAACCTGCATGACGCTCACCCTGCGCATCGTCCTCGCCGTCCTCCTCGCCGCCGGCAGCGGCGCCGCACGCGCCCAGGCCGACTACCCGGCGAAGCCCATCCGCATGATCGTGCCGCTCGCGGCGGCGAGCGCCGTGGACAACGCGGCTCGCATCGTCGCGCAGCGAATGTCCGAGAGCCTCGGCCAGCCCATCGTGATCGAGAACCAGCCGGGGGCCTCCGGGCTCATCGGCGCCGACCGCGTGGCCAAGGCCGCTCCCGACGGCTACACCATCGGCGCGTTCAACGACAGCATCCTCACGATGGTGCCCAACATGCAGGACAAGATGCCGTGGGACCCGGTGAAGGATTTCGATCCCGTGTCGCTCGTGGGCGTGATCGAGTGGGGCCTCATCACCGGCGTCGACACGCCCTACAGGAGCGCGGCCGACGTGATCGCGGCGGCGAAGGCGAAGCCCGGCAAGCTCGACTTCTCCTCGGGGGGCAACGGCAGCCCGCAGCACATCGGGATGGCGCTCTTCGCGAACATGGCGGGCATCACGCTCACCCACGTGCCCTACAAGGGCGCCACGCAGGCGGCCGTGGGCGTGGCCGGCGGCGAGGTTCCCGTCGGCATGCAGGGGCTGGGCACGGCGGCGGGGCTGGTGCGCTCGGGGAAGCTGCGGCTCATCGGCGTTTCCACGCCGGCACGCCTTGCGTCCTTCCCCGACGTGCCGACGATCGCCGAGTCGGGCCTGCCGGGGTTCGAATTCCGCTCGTGGTTCGTGGTGGTCGCGCCGGCGGGCACGCCCAAGGCGATCGTCGCGAGGCTGAACGCCGAGATCCGCAAGGCCCTGGCGCTCCCCGACGTGCGCGAGAAGCTCGTCGCCCAGGGATTCACCGTGATGGGCTCCTCGCCGGAGGAACTGGGCAGCGCGACCCGGGACCAGCTGGCCCGTTACGGGACCCTCATGAAGCAGGCGGGCATCAAGGCGCAATAGGCACGCGAATGAAAGGCCCCGCTCTCGAGCCGGCCTGGCCGCAATGAACCCGATCCACGCAGTGCTGCTGCTCGCGCTCGTGCTCGGCGGCTGCGCCACCGCGCCCCGGCCTGTTGCCTCCGACGCACCTGATCCGGGGCGCCTGCCGACTGCCCAGCGGAAAGTGAGCGTGCCCGGCCTTCGTCCCTGCAACGAGGGCGTGGAGGGTTCGCTGAACATCGACCCGCGCCAGCCGGTCAATGTCCTGGTGCATGGCTGCAACGGCTCGGCCGGGAGGTTTCACGCGCTCGCCGAGGTGCTCGCCTTCCATGGACAGCAATCCGCCTGTTTCACCTACGACGACCGCGAGACCCTCATGGCGAGCTCCGGCAAGCTCGGAGCCGCGATCGCCTCGCTCGCGCAGCACCTCGAAACGCCCCGGGTCACCGTGATCGGCCACAGCATGGGTGGGCTCATCGCGCGCAAGGCGCTCGTCCGGGAGCGGGCGGACCCGCTGCGCGGCGACGGGATCGACCTGCAGCTGGTGACGGTCTCGGCGCCGTTTTCCGGAGTCGCCGCGGCGCGAGGGTGCGCGGCGACGGCGCTGCGCGTGGCGAGCCTGGGCCTCAACGACCTGGTCTGCTGGATCGTGAGTGGCGACAGCTGGTACGAGATCACCCATGCCTCGGATTTCATCCGGCAGCCCGGCAGCCTGGCCCCGCAGGTTCGCCGCCATCTCAAGGTCGTTACCGACGAACGCGGCACCTGCCGCCGCCGCGACGACACCGGCCAGTGCCTCGAGGGGGACTACATCTTCAGCCTCGACGAGCAGCGCTACCCGCCGGTCGCCAACGCCCCCCGGGCCACGGACGTCGTCGTGCCCGCCGGGCACGTGGAGATCGTCGGCGAAACCGGGGTCACCCCCTACAAGCTCATCGCCGTATTCCAGCGCGAGGGCATCGTCCGCGCCACGCCGCCGGAAAGGCAATCGGCGTTCCTGGAATTGCTGGCGCGGCTCTACGGACGATGAAAGGGGCCGGATGGACTCCGGCCCCTTCTTCCTGCCAGTTCACTCACCACCGGACTGCGAGTCCGCCGCCAGCGTGGCGAGGATGTCGTCGGCCACTTGTCGGTCACGCCGTAGCGCAGGACTTTTCCCCCGCATCGCCCCGTGAAATCCTGCGCGACCGCGCCGGAAAATTGCGCGACGTTCAGTCCTTGATTGCCTCGACCTGGATGCGAAGCGTCACGTCGTCGGCGACCGCCGGCACGCCGTACTTCATGCCGAATTCCGATCGCTTGATCGCCGTGACGAAGTCGCCGCCGCAGGCCTTCTTCTTCGCCATCGGGTGGTCGGCGCAATTGAAGTAGTTGGCCGTCAGGGTCACGGGCCTGGTCACGCCCAGGATCGTGAGGTTGCCGGAGACGCTCTTCACCTTGTCGCCGTCGAAGGCGAACTTGTCGCCCTTGAAGGTGATCGTCGGGTACTTGGCGACGTTGAAGAAGTCCTCGCCGCGCAGGTGCTCCTCGAGCTTGTCGAAGCCCGTGTCGACGCTGGCCGCGTCGATGGTGATGTCGACGGTGCCCGTCTTCGCGGCCGTGTCGAGCGTGATCTTGCCCGGCGGTCTTGTTGAACCGGCCGCGCTGGATGGAATACCCGAGGTGGTTCAGCTCGAAGCTGGGAAAGGTGTGGCGCACGTCGAGCGAGTAGGTCTCGGCGGCGGCAGCGGGGAGGGTGGCGATGGCGCCGGCGATCGCGGCGGCGAGAACGATGCGTTTCATGGGTGTTGCTCCTTTACTTGGTGGAGGGAATGACGAACTTGAAGCGAACGGTGACCTCGTCGGCCACGGTTTCCGTGTCCGACCAGGGTCCTTCGCCGATCTTGAATTGCAGGCGCTTCAGGGCGAACTGCCCCTCGACGGTGCGCATCCCGCCCGCGTCCACCAGGGTGAACGGCGCGGTGATGTTGAGCGTGGCCCCCTTGATCGTGAGGGGGCCGGTGGCCTCGAACTTCCCGGGGCCGGCGGCCTTGACGCTGGCGGCGACGAACTTCGCCTTCGGGAACGCGTCGATGTTGAGCCAGGCCTTCCGCTTGGCTTCCGTCTCGCCTTCGGGGTTGCCGAGGTCGATCGAGCCCAGGTCCACCTCGAACTCGGCCTTGGTCGCCTCGGGCTTCTTCGGATCGAAGGCCACCCTGGCGTCGAACTTGCGGAAGCGCCCCTCGACCGGGACGTTCATCTGCTTGAAGGCGAACCGGATCTGGCTCTTCTCGGCGACGACTTTCTGCGGCGCCTGCGCGAAGGCGGGAGGGCGAGGGCGGCGGCGAGGGCGGCGACAGCGAGGCGCGGGGTCATGGGCGGGTTCCGGGCTTGAGGAAGGGGAGCATGCGGGCGAGCACGTCGTCGCGATCGACGACGTGGTGCTTGAGGGCCGCGGCCGCGTGCGTGACGATCGAGCGCGGCCATCGTGTAATTGGCGAAGCGGTGGACGAGCTTGAGGACGTCCGCCACTTCCTTGTTCTTCGACAGCAGGTCGGGCAGCGGGAACACGCCGAAATAGACCGTCTGGAACCCGGCGGCCGAGCTGAACAGCCACCCCGAGAGCGGGGCCACGAAAAAGAGCAGGTACAGCAGGTGGTGCGAGGCGTTCGCGGCCGTGCGCTGCCAGGCCGGCATGGACGAGGGCAGGGCGGGCGCGGGATGCGAAAGCCGCCACAGCAGGCGCGCGGCGGAAAGCAGGAAGATCGTGACCCCCGCCCACTTGTGCCACGAGTAGTACCTGCAGCTTCGACGGGGTGAGCGGCAGGTCGACCATGTAGAGGCCGAAGGCGAGGTTGCCCACGATCAGCGCGGCCGCGATCCAGTGCAGGGCGATGGCCGTGCGGGTGAAGTCAGTCGCGTTGGTCGAGCTCATCGCTTTTCTTCTCCAGGGCCTCGCGCAATTGCCTGAGGCGTTTTTCCAGTTCCTTGCGCCCGCATTCCGGCAGCGACTCGAAGGCCGGCGCCAGGAAGGCGAGGTGCGGCTCGAACACGTCGCGGAACAGGGCTTCCCCTGCCGGCGTGAGCCTCACCAGCGTCGACCGGCCGTCCGCCGGAGAGGCCGCGCGCTCCACGAGCCCGCGGGCCTCGAGGCGGTCGACGACGCCGGTCAGCGTCCCCTTCGTGATCAGCGTGTGGCTGCCGAGTTCCTTGAACGACATGCCCGCGGTGTTCCCCAGGGTGACCACGATGTCGAATTGGGGGGGCGTGAGCCCCATCCGGCGGATATGGGCGTCCGAAACCCGGGCGAACGCCTGGTAGCAGCGGGCCAGCTCGCGGATCACGGGAACGACGATGGCTCTGGACACGGGGAGGGGATAGATAGTTCTAACACGAACTAATATGCGGCCGAATAGCCTGAATTGCAAGCACTTTATTTTAGCCGCTCAAAATCCGCCCCGGTCGGGCACAATTTCCGGCATCCCCCTGGATGAACACACGCCCATGAGACGCCATTCCGCCATCGCCGGCCTCGCCGCGCTTTCCCTTGCCTCCCTTGGCGCGTCCGCCGCGGGCCCGCATGCCTTCTCGGGCAAGGCCGCGCTCTACAGCGAGTACGAGTACCGCGGCATCGCCCAGACCTCCGAGGATCCCGCGCTCCAGCTCACGCTCGACTACGCGCACGCGAGCGGGTTCTACCTCGGCACCTTCCTCAGCAACGTGAAATGGCTCGAGGACACGGGCGAGGCACTCGGCATCCCCAGCGACGCGAAGGTCGAGTGGGACATCTATGGCGGCTACAAGTGGAGCATTGCGCCGGGCTGGACGGCGGACCTGGGCGTCCTGCGCTACGAGTATCCGTCATCGGGCGCGTTCGGGTCGGCACTCGGCAGCCCGGAGACGACCGAGTTGTACGCGGGCGTCTCGTTCGGGCCCGCGACGCTCAAGTATTCCCATGCCACGACGCAGATCTTCGGCGTGCCGGACAGCGAAGGCTCGAGCTACCTCGAGCTCGCCGTGAACCACGAGGTGATGGACAAGCTCACGCTGAATGCGCTGCTGGGGCACCAGCGGTACAAGGGCTCCCAGCCCTACGCCGGGGGGGACTGGGACAACGGCAATTTCGACTACACGGTCTGGAAGGTCGGCGCGACCTACGACTTCGGAAACGGACTCACGGCCGGGGCGTACTACAAGGGCACGGATGCCGATCCGGTGTACTTCACGATCAAGGGCAAGGACTGGAGCCGGGACCGGCTCGTGGGATTCGTCGCGTATTCGTTCTGACGCCCCTTCGCTCAGTCGAGCCTGGAAAGGGGAACCGGCTTCGCGATCCCGAAGCCCTGCGCGAGGTCCACGCCGAGGGTCCTGAGGACCTCGATCGTCTCGTCGCTTTCGACGAACTCGGCGACGGTGTTCCGGTTGGTGGCGCGCGCCACGCGGGCGATGGCCTTGAGCTTGGTGAGATCCACCTCGTTCCGGGTCGCGCCCATCACGATCGAGCCGTCGATCTTGATGTAGTCCACCGGCATGTTCTTGATGAGCGAGTACGACCCGGCGGCCTGGCCGAAGCCGCAGATCGCGGTGTGGCAGCCCAGGGCGGCGAGCTTCCGGACGAAGCCCGACGCCGCGGGGACGTCCGCGATGGCATCCGCCTCGGCGATCTCGAAGCACAGGATCGAGCCGGGGAGCTTGTATCGCTTGAGCTCGAGCGCCACCAGCTCCGGGAACCCGCGGCTCGAGAGCGTGGGGCCCGCGACGTTCACGCTGTAGATGACCGACTGGCGCGCGGGCTTGCGGCTCACCCAGGCGAGGATGTGCTTCACGACCCAGCGGTCGAGGTCCGGGAGCATCCCGTATTCCTCCGCGATCGGGATGAAGGCGCCCGGCGGCATGAGGCCGTCCTCCTCCTCCTGCAGGCGAAGCAGGAGCTCGAAGTGCGTCGCCTGGCCCTTCACGTTGGCGACGGGCTTGATCTCCTGGGCGTAGAGGCAGAACTCGTCGTTGCGGATTGCCGAGCGAAGGCGGTCCCCGGCGTTCTTCCAGGACGTGAGCTCCTCGGTCATCGTCTTGACGAACGATTCGCGCTCCCCGCCGGCCGGGTCCATGGTCACCGGGGTGCGGGCAGGGGCGGGGGTGATGAAGTCGGGCACGATCGGAGCCGACTGGACCTCCAGGTCCATCACGGGCGCGGCCGCGGTGGTCACGAGGTCGGGCACCCCGGCGGTGACCTTGGGTACGGCGGCGCGCGCCGGCGCTTGCGCCGGCACCGGGGCCGGTGGAGGCTTCCGGGGCTGCGGCAGGGGGGCGCGGCCACCGGGGGCGATCATCATCGTCTGTTCGGCGAACGCGGGCATCGGCGCGGCAGGCCTCGGCGCCTGCGGGCGGGCAGGGACGGGGTTCCCGAGGGCGGGTTGGGCGGGGTGGGTCCTCGTATCGCTCGAATGGCCGTAGCGGGAGACGTCGACGAGCGTCAGGAAGAAGCCGACGACCTGGCCCTTGTGGTTCATCTGCGGGATGTTCTGGACGTACAGGTGGAGCCTGGGGCCCGGTATCGGAGTGGACCCGCTTCTCCTGGACGAACCGGCCCTTCAGGGCCTGGTCGATGGCGGGCTTGAACTGCTGGTACAGGGTGGCGCCCATCACCTCGCGAAGCGGACGCCCGTTGACGAGCTCGCGCCGCACCCGCAGCCAGTCCCGGAAAGCCCGGTTGTGGGACCGGATCAGCTCGTCGGCACCGGCGTAGGCCACCATCACGGGGAAGTCCTCGTCGAAGAGGCGCAGCTCGTGGCGAAGCGCCGCCGCGGTCCGGTTCGAGACCGTGAGGCGGTAGACGAGCGCGAGGACGGCCGTGATCAGGCAGCCCGACAGGAACGCGATCCAGGGGAACCCGTTCGGCTGCGTGAGAGAGATCGTGGAAACGAGAACGCCCGTGGTCGCCACCAAGCCGGCGGCGACGTAGAGCGGATTGATATTCGCGAGGGTCTTGGGGGTCACTGAGCCCTCCCTGTGAGCTTGTGCGGGACCGGGTGCCGGAAGGCACAGGGAGTTCGCTGGCTATTTTCCGTGCGGGGGGCGGGGCGAGGTGTGAGGCAGTTCACAAAAGCGGGACTGCGCAGGTTTCAATCGCAGTCTGGACGACAGTTTACATAATACAAATTATACGCACATTGGATGGGGCCATCCGGAGGGGCCCGGGGTGGATTTCCCTCTCTGGGCGCCCTAGGCGGAGCCCTCGACCCCGGCCTTCCACTGCCGGTACAGCCACCAGACCGCCCAGGCCATCAGCACCACGGCCATGAAGCGCGTCAGGCCGGCCACGCGCGTATCGAAATTCAGCAGATGCCAGCGGCTGAAGATCTCCGCCCAGTCGTGGTCGCCGCCCCCGACCAGCGGCAGTTCCTGCACCCGCGCGTCGGCCATGTAGCGCGCCACGTTCAGCAGGTTCTCCCCGAGCCAGACCATGCCCGCCGCGGCCCCGGGCGCATGCCCCCGGCGATGGAAATGCACGGCCACGGCCACGGGGAACGCCAGCTGGAAAAGCGTGCCTCCGTAGACCGAAAGGCGGTTGCTGAGGATCCCGGTCAGCGGATGGCCCGCCTCGTGGAGCGCCAGGTTGGCGCTGTCGAGGAGCGGGACCCAGCCCTGTTCGCCGAAGGCATGGAATGCGAGGCAGATGACGGCAAAGGCGGCCACGGCGGCGAGCGCCGGCAGCGTGGCCGGATACGCCCTCGCTTTCGCCGTCAGACTCCTCGGGCTGATTTCAGAAATCTCATTAGCATCAATAAACCAATATATTACCGTTAGATGTCTAAAGTCTTTCAGGTATTGACCCGTCACTCTGGCGTTGCTTGCGCCTGCTCCTCATGGCCCGAGCAGGACGATACTCGAGGTGTCGATGCGCTCCCCACCCGGGCGTACCTGATGTTCATCAACCTGCAGGCCCATATCGGGCATAGGCTTTTCCCACTACGTCCGAGACGAGAGGGGATCATGAAAATCAAAACCTTGCTTGCCGGATTCGCCGCCGCCGTCGCATTCGCCGGGCCCGCCGCGGCCGCCGACGCCATCTGCTACAACTGCCCGCCCGAGTGGGCCGACTGGGGCACGATGCTCAAGTCGATCAAGGCGGACCTCAAGCTCAACGTCCCGCACGACAACAAGAACTCCGGGCAGACGCTCTCGCACCTGATCGCCGACAAGGCGAACCCGGTGGCCGACATCGCCTACTTCGGCGTGACCTTCGGCATCAAGGCGAGCGAGGCGGGAGTGATCGCGCCCTACAAGCCCGCAGTACTTCGACGAGATCCCGGCCGGCCTCAAGGCGCCCGACGGCAGCTGGTTCACCATCCACTACGGCACCATCGGCTTCTTCGTCAACGTCGACGCGCTGCGCGGCGTGCCGGTGCCGAAGTGCTGGAAGGACCTCCTCAAGCCCGAGTACGCGGGCCTCGTGGGCTATCTCGACCCGACCGCGCCGCCGTGGGCTACGCCGCCGCAATCGCGGTCAACCTCGCGCTCGGCGGCACCACCAGCGACTGCGGGCCGGGCATCCAGTACTTCAAGGACCTGAAGAAGAACCAGCCCGATCGTGCCGCTGCAGACCTCGTACGCGCGCGTGCTCTCGGGCGAGATCCCGATCATGTTCGACTACGACTTCAACACCTGCGCGCCAAGTACAAGGACAAGTGCAACTGTCGTGTTCGTGATTCCGCAGGAAGGCACCATCGTGCGTTCCCTACGTGATGAGCCTGGTGAAGAACGGCCCGCACCCCGAGAACGCGAAGAAGGTGCTCGACTACCTGATGTCGGACAAGGGCCAGGCGATCTGGGCCAACGCCTACCTGCGGCCGATCCGGGCCGTCCGCCATGCTCGCCGACGTCGCGGCCAAGTTCCCGCCCGCCGAAGAGTACAAGCGCGCCAAGGTGATCGACTACGCCAAGATGGAAGCCGGGCAGAACGCCTTCCGCGACCTGTACCAGAAAGAGGTCCGCTAGCGATCCTGGCGCTCCGGCCAGCCGCATGCGAGGCCGCGAGCAACCGCTTCCTGCTGCTGATCGGTGGCGCCGGCGATCATCGTCGGCGCCGCTTTCTTTCTGCTGCCGCTGGCCCGCCTGGCGGTGGTCGGCGCCACGGGCAAGCTCGGCCTCGCGGCCTACTGCGGCCGTGGTCACGAACCCGCAGTACTTCGGGGCGCTCATCTCCACCATCGTGCTGTCGGTGACGGTCACCGTCGCCACGCTCGTGATCGCCGGGATCGCCGGGCGTGTTCCTCGAGCGCAACCGCTTCTTCGGGCGCGAGGCGCTGCTCTCGCATGCTCACGCTGCCGCTCGCCTTCCCCGGCGTGGTGGTCGGCTTCATGGTGATCATGCTCGCCGGGCGCACCGGCCTCATCGGCGAGCTTCACCTTCGTTCCTCGGCGCGGCCGCTGGTGTTCGCCTATTCCATCGCGGGCCTCTTCACCGGCTACATCTACTTCTCCATCCCGCGGGTGATCCTCACCATCATGGCGGCGGCGGAAAAGCTCGATCCGGCGCTGGAGGAGGCGGCCAAGTCGCTGGGCGCCAACCCTGGCGGGTGATCGCGCGACGTGATCCTGCCGGCGCTGAAGCCCGCGCTGATCGCCTCGGGCGCGATCTGCTTCGCGACCTCCATGGGCGCGTTCGGCACGGCGTTCACCCTGGCGACCGACATCAAGGTGCTGCCGATCGTGATCTACACCGAGTTCACGCTGCTCGCGAACATCGCCCTGGCGGCGGCGCTGAGCATGGTGCTCGGGGTCATCACCTGGGTGCACGCTGGCGCTCGCACGGCGTTCGGCGGCGGCTCGACCGCGGCGGCGGCGGGCTGAGGCGGCCATGCGGCGACACGCCGCTACTTCTACGTGCAGCTCGCGTTCACGCTGCTGGTGTGCTCGTTCCTGATCGTGCCCGGTGTTCATGTCGATCGTCGCCGGGCTCACGGAGAATTTCTTCGTCGGCGTGAAGAGCGGCTTCACCGCTGCGCTGGATCGGCGTGGTCTGGGAGCTCTACGCGCGACACGATCTTCCGGGCATGTACATCGCGCTCGCGACCCTCGCCGTCACGCTGGTCATCGGCGTTCCGGCGGCCTACGTGCTGGCGAAGCGCGCCCGGCTGATGACGCGGCTGATCGAGGAGTTCCTCGTGCTGCCGGTGGCCATCCCGGGCCTCGCGATCGCGCTGGCGCTGATCCTCACCTACGGCGGCTTCCGCGACTTCCGCACCAGCTGGGTGTTCATCCTCGTCGGCCACGTGCTCTATACCCTGCCCTTCATGGTGCGCTCGGTGCTCGCGGTGCTGTCGTCCGTTCAACTTCCAGGTCCTCGAGGAAAGTGCGGCGAGCCTGGGCGCGGGCTTCTGGCGGCGCTTCTTCGGCATCGTCCTGCCGAACGCGCGCTCGGGCATCGTCGCCGGCGCGCTCACCGTGGTGACGCTCTCGATCGGCGAGTTCAACCTCACCTGGATGATGCACACTCCCGAAACCATGACGCTGCCCGTGGGGCTCGCCGACAGCTACGCCTCGATGCGCCTCGAGATCGGCAGCGCCTATACGCTCGTCTTCTTCATCATGATCACGCCGCTGCTCGTCGCGCTCCAGCGCTACGGCGTGCAACGGACCAGGACCAGAAAAGCCGCATGAACAGAAAAGCCGGCACGGCGATTCGACTGGCGGACTGCGCCAAGACCTTTCCCAACGGCACGCGCGCGCTCGAGAGACCTCGCTCGAGATGCGGGGGGGCGAGACGGTGGTCTTCCTCGGCCCGTCCGGCTGCGGCAAGACGACGCTGCTGCGCGTGATCGCGGGGCTGGAATCGCCCGATCCGGGCGGGCGCGTGTACTTCGACGACGAGGACGTGACCAACCTGCCGATCGAGCGCCGCAACGTCGGCATGGTGTTCCAGTCCTACGCGCTGTTTCCCAACATGAACGTCGAGGACAACATCGCCTACGGGCTGAAGGTCCACGGCGTCGCGCCGGACAGCGCGGCAGAAGCGCGTCGACGAGATGCTGGAGATGATGCAGATCGGCGGAGCTTGCGCGAGCGGCGCATTACCGAGCTCTCCGGCGGGCAGCGCCAGCGCGTGGCGCTCGCCCGCGCGATCGCGGTGCAGCCGCGGGTGCTGCTCCTCGACGAGCCGCTCACCGCGCTCGACGCCGCTGCTGCGCGAGCGGCTGCGCATCGAGATCGACGTGCTGCTGCATTCCCTCGGCATCACCGCCGCCTATGTCACCCACGACCAGGGCGAGGCGATGGCGATCGGCGACCGCGTCGCCGTGATCAACAAGGGGACGATCGTCCAGACGGGCACCCCGCGCGAGATCTACTACAAGCCGGCGAGTTCGCTTCGTCGCCGATTTCATCGGCACGATGAATCGCGTCACCGGCACGCTGCGCGACGGGTCCCTGGAACTGCCGGGCGGGCGGCATCGTCTGGCGGGCAGGAAGGCTCCGGCGACGATGCAGGTGCTCTTCCGCCCGAACGACGCGCGCATCGTCCACGAGGCCGGGGCGCCGCTGCGCGGGGTGGTGGAGGAGCAGTTCTTCCTCGGCGACCGCACGCGCCTGCACGTGACCGGCGTGGCCGATCGGACGGTGGTGGTCGAGACCACGGAGCACCGCGAGTTCCAGGTCGGCCAGTCCATCGGGCTGCGCATCGAGCCGGGCGCGCTGCTGCGGCTGCGGGACTGACGATGCTGATCGCCCAGGTCACCGACACCCACATCAAGGCCGCGGGCAGGCTCGCCTACCGCCAGGTGGATTCCGCGGACAAGCTGGCGAACTGCGTGGCGCACCTCAACGCGCTCGACCCGCGGCCCGACATCGTCCTCCTGACGGGGGACCTGGTCGACCTGGGCAGGCCCGAGGAATATGCGCTGCTGCGCGAGATCCTGGCGCCGCTCGCCATGCCGCTCTACGTCGTTCCGGGCAACCACGACGAGCGCGGCGCCATGCGCCGGGCGTTCGCCGATCATGCCTACCTGCCGCAGGCGGGCGAGTTCCTGCACTACGTCCTGGAAGATTTTCCGGTGCGCCTCATCGGGCTCGATACCGTCGTTCCGGGCGAGCCGCGCGGCGAGCTGTGCGCCCGGCGCCTGGCCTGGCTCGAGGCGCGAGCTCGATCGCGCGAAGGAACGCCCGACGGTGCTGTTCATGCACCACCCGCCGTTCCTGACGGGGCTCGCCAACATGGATTGGCAGAATTGCCACAACGGCGACGCGCTCGGGGCGCTGCTCGAGCGCCACCGGCAGGTCACGCGCATTCTTTGCGGCCATGTCCACCGTCCCATCCACCTGGCCTGGCACGGCGTCACGGCGAGCATCGCGCCGAGCCCGTCGCACTCCTGCGTCTTCGACCTGAACGCGGGCGCCTCGCACGATTTCGTCCTCGAGCCGCCCACCTGCGAGCTGCATTACTGGCGCGAGGGCGCGGGCCTGGTCAGCCATATCACCTTCATCGGCGACTACGGCGGGCGCTTCCCGTTCTACGACAAGAGCGGCAAGCTGATCGACTGAGCCGCGGCCGGCTTCAGTGAAAGTCGTGGCTGCGTGGTTCTCAGCTCGCCCAACAGCGGGCTCAGGTCCTCGAAACGCTTCGCCAGCACGTGCACGACGAGCCCCTGCTTCTGCACCTGCCCGCCCACCGCCAGCAGCCGCGAGCCGAGGATGGGGCGGCGGTTCCTCTCCACGATGTCGTTCCAGACCACCAGGTTCACGTACCCGGTCTCGTCCTCCAGCGTCACGAACAGCACCCCGCTCGCGGTGGCCGGCCGCTGCCTGCAGGTGACGATGCCCGAGGTCCGGATCCACTGCCCGTGGCGGGCGTTGGCCACTTCCTCGGCCGTGCGCAGCCCCCGGGTCTTCAGCCGGCTTCGAAGGATCGCCAGCGGGTGGCGCCGCAGCGTGAGCCCGACGGCCGCGTAGTCGCCCACGACCTCCTGGCCTTCGGTGGGCGCCTCCAGCCCGGCCCGGGGCTCGCCGACGCCGGCCGGAAGCGCCAGCCGCGTGGCCGGATCCACGGCCAGCGTCGACCACAGGGCCTCGCGGCGATGCCCGGCCAGGGACGCCAGGGCGTCCGCCCGGGCCAGGAGGGACAGGTCCGTCTTGTCCAGGGCGGCTCGGCGGGCCAGGTCGTCTATGGAAATAAAATCTCATTGTTTTTCTGGCTATTAGGATACGTTCCGAAGATTCCACTTTAAGTCCATTGACCATCCCCAAGCCCAGCCGGATGGCGGGTTCGCCCCCCGGCCCGGGCTCCAGCGTGCTCTCGACCTCGCTCGCCAGGACATCGACCGGCCGCACCTCGACCCCGTGCCGCCGGGCGTCCTGGACGATCTGGGACGGGCTGTAGAACCCGAGCGGCTGGCTGTTGAGGAGCGCGCAGGCGAAGGCCGCCGGCTCGTGGCGCTTGAGCCAGCAGGAGACGTAGACCAGGAGGGCGAAGCTGGCGGCGTGGGATTCCGGGAAGCCGTACTCCCCGAACCCCTGGATCTGCTGGTAGATCTGCTCCGCATAGGCCAGCGTGTAGCCGCGGTCGAGCATCCCCTGCACGAGCTTGTCGCGGAAGGGCTCGATGCCGCCGCGCCGCCGCCAGGCGGCCATGGCCCGGCGCAGCTTGTCGGCCTCCCCCGGGGTGAAGCCGGCGGCCACGACGGCGAGCTGCATCACCTGCTCCTGGAAGATCGACACGCCGAGCGTGCGCTCGAGGACCCCCCTCACCGCCTCGCTGGGATAGGTGACGGCCTCCGCCCCCTCCCGCCGCCGCAGGTAGGGATGCACCATGCCGCCCATGATCGGGCCGGGGCGCACGATGGCCACCTCGATCACCAGGTCGTAGAAGCAGGCGGGCTTGAGGCGCGGCAGCATCGACATCTGCGCCCGCGACTCGATCTGGAAGACGCCGATCGTGTCCGCGCGCTGCGCCATCTCGTAGACGGCCGGGTCCTCGGCGGGGATGGCGGCCATCGTGAGGCCGGTCTTCCGGTAGCCGTTCACGAGGTCGATGGCGCGGCGGATGCAGGAGAGCATCCCCAGGCCCAGCACGTCGACCTTGAGGAGCCCCAGGGCGTCCAGGTCGTCCTTGTCCCACTGGATGACGGTGCGCTCCGGCATCGTGGCGTTCTCCACCGGGACGAGCCGCGAGAGCCGGCGGTTGTCGATCACGAAGCCGCCGGGATGCTGCGAGAGGTGCCGCGGGAAGCCCACCAGCTCGCCGGTGAGCTCGACCACCTGCTTCACGACGCGGTTCTCGGGATCGAAGCCGGCCTCGGCGAGGCGGGTCTTCAGCGCCTCGCGGTCGTCCCACCACGAGAGCGACTTGGCCAGGAGGTCCACCTGGTCCAGCGACAGGCCCAGCGCCTTGCCGACGTCGCGAAGGGCGCTGCGGGGCTGGTAGGTGATGACCACCGCCGTGAGCGCGGCCCGCTCGCGCCCGTACTTCGCGTAGAGGTACTGGATCACCTCCTCGCGCCGCTGGTGCTCGAAATCGACGTCGATGTCGGGGGGCTCGTTCCGCTCCTTCGAGATGAAGCGCTCGAAGAGGACGGACATGCGGCCCGGGTCCACCTCCGTGATGCCCAGGCAGTAGCAGACGGCGGAATTGGCCGCCGACCCGCGCCCCTGGCAGAGGATCGCCCGGCTGCGCGCGAAGACCACGATGTCGTGCACGGTGAGGAAGAAGGGCTCGTAGCCCATCTCCGCGATGAGGCGAAGCTCGTGCTCGACGGTGGCGACGACGGACGCGGGCGGCCCCGCGGGGTAGCGGGTGCGCAGGCCCTCGCAGGCGAGGCTTCGCAGGTGCGACGTGGGGGTGGCGCCCTCCGGCACCAGCTCGCGGGGATATTCGTAGCGGATCTCGTCGAGGGAGAACGCGCAGCGCGCCGCGACGTCGAGCGTGGCGGCGAGCAGCGCCGGCGGGTAGAGCGCCGCGATGCGGCCGATGGGCCGCAGGTAGCGCTCCCCGTTGGGCTGCAGGCGCCGCCCGGCCTGCGAGACGGGGAGCCGCAGGCGGATGGCGGTGAGGACGTCCTGCAGGCGCTTGCGCCTGCGGCGGTGCATGTGCACGTCGCCCGCGGCGACGAGGGGAAGGCCGAGGCTTCGCCCGAGGGCCACGAGGGTCTCGAGCCGCGCCGCGTCGTTCGCCCCCTTGTGCAGCTCCGCCGCGATCCACGCCCTGCCGGGAAAGCGCGCCGCGAGCCAGGCCCCCTCCCCCGCTTCCGGCTCCATCGCCGGCAGCCACAACGCGAGGAGGCCCTCGGTCGCGGCGGGGAAATCGTCGCGGGCGAGGCGGTACTCGCCCTTGGGGGCCGCGCGGCGGGCGCGGGTGATGAGCTCGCAGAGCGACTCGTAGCCGGCGAGCGTCTGCGCGAGGAGGACGAGCCTCAGCCCGCAGGCGAGGCGAAGCTCCGAGCCGACGAGGAGGCGGATGCCGGCATCTTTCGCCGCGAGGTGCGCGCGCACGATGCCGGAGACGGAAGCCTCGTCGGTGATGGCGAGCGCCGCGTAGCCGAGCTGGGCCGCGCGGTGGACGAGCTCCTCCGGATCCGACGCGCCGCGCAGGAACGAGTAGTTGGAGACGCAATGCAGTTCCGCATAGCCCGGCACCATCGTCGGCCTCGCTTCATGCGAAGACGCCGTGCAGGTACCACGCCGCGGGATCGCGCCGCTCGCGGTAGATCCAGCAGGTTTCGCCGGCGGGGTTCACGGCGACGAAGTAATCGCGGCTCACGGGCTCCCCGTCCCACCAGCCGGTCTCGATGCGCTCGGGGCCCGCGATCACCTGGAGCGCGCCCTGCAGCGTGGGCCCGGCGGCGCCGGCCACGAGCTTCTGCGGGCGGTGGAGGAGCCACGCGGGGCGCGCGCCCCCGTCGAAGGCGGGCCGCGACGACGAGGCCGGCGGGTTCTTCCAGCCGCGCTCCGGGCGGTGGTCGTCGGCGAGCGCGATGCCGTAGACGCGCCCCGGCCCGAGCCTCGCCGAGAGGCGCTCGATGAGCCGGGCGCGGCCCACGGCACGCTCCTCGCGCCCCGGGAGCCAGGTGCCCTCCGCGGGGCGCAAACGGCAGCAGGCGATCGGCGACGAGGCGCAGGCCGATGGTGGGCGCGGCCAGCTCCAGGCGGCCGAGCTTTTCGCGGGCGATGCCGAGGACGAACTCGGCCTCGCGCTCCGGCGTGGCGAAGGAAAGCGCCAGGCGCGTGCTGGCCCTTGCGGCCGTGCTCGAGGAAGAGGTCCAGCTCCTGCACGCCCGCGCCCCGCCCGCGCAGGTAGCCTTCCATCTCCGCCAGCATCCGCTTCAGGGGAAAGAGGATCGCCTCCACGCCCTCGGCCTCGGCGGGAAGCTCCAGCCGCGCGCGATAGCGCGCCGGCGGCACGTAGGCGAGCCGGGGATCGGGCACGCGGCCGGCCAGGCGATCCAGGAGGGCCAGGGCCTCCGGGCCGAAGCGCTGCGAGAAGCCGCCGCGCGGGAGCGCCAGCGCGTCCTTCATGCGCACGATGCCGAGATCGGCGAGGAGCTCCAGCGTGCGCCCGGGCCATTCGAGCAGGAAGAGCGGCAGGTCGGCGAGGCGCCCGGGCAGATCCGCCATCCGCGTGCAGCTTCGCACCGGCGATGCCGCGCGCCTCCGCCCGGGCGAAGGCGCGCGCGGCCAGCGGCGTGGGCGCGATGCCCAGCGTGGCCTGCAGGCCCAGCGCGCGAACCCCGCCCCGCAGGGCCGAGAGGAGCTTCGCGAGCCCGCCGAAGAGCTTGAGGCTCGCTTCCACCTCGAGCACGAGCCCGGTGGCCTCGATCGAGACCGCGGGCGTGTACTGCGCGGCCCAGCCGGCCAGGCGCTCGAGCGATTCCCGTTCCGCGCCCTCGTCGCGATCGACGCAGCGCAGGTCCCCCGCGAGGGCCTTGGCCGCCGCGACCGCCATGCCCTCGCGCACGCCCGCCGCGCGCGCGGCCGCATTGGCGCACGCGACCACGGGGCGCTGCGAGGGCCCTTCGCCCACGACGAGCGGCAGCGGCGCGGCCTGCGCGCGCTCCACGAGCTGCAGGGGCAATGCGGGCAATTCGAGCGCGACCCAGAGCACGGGCGGGCCCCTTCAGGCCGAAACGCGCGAGGCGTGCCTGGCAATGACTCCGGCGACGAGCGGGGATCGGGACGACGTTGCACGCCTTCGCGCGAATCGCCGGGCCGGTTCGCGCAACGCCGGCCTGCCGGGAATGCGAATGGCGATGGGACGAAGGAGCGGCGGCCCGCGGCGCTTCGGGAGCGAGACGTGCAGGAGCCCCTCGTGCTGCGTGACGAGCACGCGAAGGTGCGCGGGCGTGGCGAGGACGGCAGGCCGAGGCGGGGCGGAAGAGCACGGCGAGCGTGCGGCCGGACTCCGCGGCCATCTGCAGGCGGCGAAGCGAGGCGTAGTCGGTTTTCTCGGGCAGCCAAAAAAGAGCCGCCCCGCACGCGCCCGAGCGAAGCGCCTGGTCGGCTGACCAGAGCGCATCCTCGGCCGAGGCGGGGCGGACCACCAGGCAAGCGTCGAGCGGCACGCCGGCCGAAGCCAGCGCGGGCGCATAGGGAAGGTGCGGCGGGTTGATCCAGGCGACGGCCCTGCCCTCCTGCCCCACGGCCTTGAGCGCGCCGAAGAGGAGCGAGACCTCGCCCAGCCCGGCGCCGTCGTGCAGGATTTCCATCGAGCGAGGCGCGCGGCCAGCCGCCGCCGGGGAGCTCCATGTCCAGGCGCGCATGGCCCGAGGGAATGCCGGCGGGCACGGCGCGGTCCATCTCGCCCGCGCGCCAGACGCCGGGGAAGCGGGCGGGATCGACGATCGCATTCACGCGTGGGTGACCTTGCGGGCGCGCGTGGCCGGCGGGAGCCCGGCCGAGAGGTTGCGGATCACGCCGACGGCGATGCCCTCGATCTCGAGCGTGTCGCGGGTGAGGTCCAGGTGAAGCGTCTGGAAATCCGGGTTGGCCGGGATGAGCTCGGCCTTCGACCCGCGCAGCTTGAGGCGCTTCACGGTGACGTCGCTGCCCAGGCGCGCCACGACGAGCTGGCCGCTTTTCGCCTCGCTCGTGCGGTGCACCACCAGCCAGTCGCCATCGAGGATGCCCTCGTCGCGCATGCTGAGGCCCCGCACCTGCAGGAGGTAGTCGGCGCGGGGATTGAAGAGCGAGGGATCCACCGGGTAGCGGCCCAGCACGTTCTCGATGGCGAGCACGGGGCTGCCGGCGGCCACGCTGGCCCACGAGGGGAAGCCCCGCCTCCTGCAGCAGGCGGATGCCGCGGGCGGCGTTGGGGATCAGCTCGATGGCGCCCTTGGCGGCGAGCGCCATGAGGTGCTTCTGCACCCCGTTGGTGGAGCCGCAGGTCGAAGGCCCGGGCCAGCTCCGGGCGCGTGGGCGGGCGGCCTTCCTCCGCGAGGTGGCTGCGGATGTAGGCGAGGATCTCGGCCTGGCGGGCGGTGAGTTCGTGCATGGTGAAAACATTATCACCTATGCGTTCCGCGACGCAAGCCCCCACTGTTCGGTGTCTGACACCGCCTGGTGTCATGACACCGCCGGTGTCAGACACTGCGACTGGCACCATGGCTTACAATCCGTCGCTCATGCACCCCCCGAACGACGACAAGCTCCGATCCCCCGCGGCTACGGAGCGCGCCCCGTGAGCCGAAACCTCTTCCGGCAGGAAGCGATCGACGCCCAGCGCGAGAAGTACCTGGGCGAGACGACGCTCGCCCGCCCCGTCGCCTACTGGGTCTACACGCTCCTCGCCGCGGCCATCGCGGCGCTGCTGCTGGGCGTGGCCATCTGGGGCGAGTACACCCGGCGCGAACGGGTCGAGGGCCACCTCGCCCTGGACGTGGGCGCCGCGCGCGTCCTGATCCCGGATGCCGGCCGCGTCTCCGAGCTCCTCATCAAGGAAGGCGACGAGGTGCAGGCCGGCGCCCCCATCGCGAAGATCACCTACGACCGCTCCACCGCCGAGACGTCCGCGACCGAGCTCGCCAGCCGCAAGCTCCTCCTCGAGCGCGAGCAGACGCAGCTGAAGGAGCTGGGCGAGCAGCAGGCGGCCCAGATGCGCAAGCGCGCGAAGGACCTCGAGGGCGAGCTCGCCCAGGCCGACCGCGAGATCAAGCTGCAGGAGACCCGCGTGAAGAGCGCCCGCGAGGAGGCCGCGCGCTACCAGAAGCTCGCCGCGGAGAAGTTCGTCTCCGACCTCGTGGCCAAGCAGAAGCTGGACGAGGTGACCGACCAGGAGATCAAGCTGCAGGCCCTGCGGCGCACGCGCTCGCAGGTGGACCGCGACCTCTCGGCCGCGAAGATGGAGGAGCCCTCGATCCAGCTGCGCTCCCGCGGCCAGGTGGACCAGGTGGCCCGCCAGCTCTCGGAGATCCAGGAAAGCCTCGCCAACGCCGAGGCCCGGCGCGAGACCGTGATCAAGGCCCCCGTGAGCGGCACGGTGACCAACATCGCCGTCGTGCAGGGCCAGTCGGTGCCGGCCGACACGCCGCTCGCCACGGTGCTCCCCAAGGGCAGCGGCATGCACGTCGAGCTGCTGGTGCCCTCCCGCGCCATCGGCTTCATCCAGAAGGGGCAGCAGGTGGTGCTGCGCTACGAGGCCTTCCCCCACGAGCGCTTCGGCCAGTACAAGGGGACGGTGACGGAGATCAGCCGCAACGTCTGGGCGCCCGGCGAGAAGATCGGCGCGATCGCCGTGAAGGAGCCCGTCTACCGCGTGGACGTGAAGCTCGAGCGCCAGAGCGTCGCCGCCCTGGGCGCCGAGATCCCGCTGCGGCCCGGCATGCTCGTGAACGCGGACATCCTGCTCGAGCGCCGCACGCTTCTCGAATGGCTCTTCGAGCCGGTGCTGCAACTGCGGGGGCGACTCTAGATGACCGGGATCTTCAGCCGCCGCGTGCCGGTGATCCTGCAGAGCGAGGCGCCGGAGTGCGGCATCGCCTGCCTCGCCATGGTGGCCTCCTACCACGGCTACCTCACCGACCTCTCCTCGATGCGGGTGCGGCTGTCGCCCTCGCTCAAGGGCGTGACGCTCAAGAACCTGGCGCAGATCGCCGAGGGCATGGGGCTCACCTCGCGCGGCGTGCAGGCGCCGCTGGAGGCGCTGGGGAAGCTCACGCTGCCGGCCGTGCTGCACTGGGACATGAACCATTTCGTGGTGCTCGTGGCCGTGAAGGGACGCAAGCTCGTCCTGCACGACCCGGGGCGCGGGCGGCGCGTGATGCCGCTCGAGGAGGCCTCCCGCCACTACACCGGGGTGGCGATGGAGTTCTCGCCCACCGCGAGCTTCAAGCCGCGCGACGAGCGCGAGCAGGTGAGCGCGATCCAGCTGCTGGGGGTGGCCCGCGGGCTCAAGGGGACGCTCGCGCAGATCCTCGTCCTGTCGCTCGCGCTGGAAGTCTTCGCCATCGCGATGCCCTTCTTCCTGCAGCTCGTGGTCGACCGCGTGCTGGTGGGGCGCGACCGCGACCTCCTCACGGTGCTGGGGGTGGCCTTCGGGGCGCTCGTCATCATCACCGTGGCGGTGACGGCGGTGCGGGCGTGGGTGAGCGTGTATCTCTCGACGAACCTGAACCTGCGGCTCCTTTCGACCCTGTTCGCGCACCTGGTGAAGCTGCCGCTCTGCTGGTTCGAGAAGCGCAACATCGGCGACATCGTCTCCAAGTTCCGCAGCGTGGACGCGGTGCAGCGCACGCTCACGACCACCTTCGTCGAGACGGTGGTGGACGGGCTGATGGTGGTGCTGACCCTCATCGTGATGGGGTGGTACAGCATGACCCTGACGGCCGTGGTGATCGGCGCCGCCCTCCTCTACGTGGCGGCGCGCTGGCTCCTCTACTACCCGCAGCGCTACGCCACCGACGAGCAGCTCTCCCACGAGGCGAAGAGCGGCACGCACTTCATCGAGACGCTGCGCGGCATGATGGCCATCAAGCTCAACATGCGCGAGAACGAGCGGCGCTCGGCCTACCAGAACCTGGTGGTGGACCAGATCAACGCCGGCGTGAAGGTGCAGAACGTGGGCATCGCCCAGCGCGCGGCCGGCGCCCTCATCTTCGGCCTGGAGAACGTGGCGATCATCTGGCTGGGGGCCATCGCCGTGATGGACGGCAAGTTCTCGGTGGGCATGCTCTACGCCTTCATCGGCTTCAAGCTCGTCTTCCTGGGGCGGGTGAACGCGCTGGTGGAGAAGTGGAACGACTTCCGCATGCTGGACCTGCACGCCGAGCGCATCGCCGACATCGCGCTGGCGGAGGAAGAGGTTTCGCAGGCGGGCCTGCCGGGGGAAGCCGGCGGCGGGCCGATCACGATCGAGGCGAAGGGGGTGAGCTACGCCTACGGGCCGGAGGGGTTCGTGTTCCGGGGCGTGGACTTCTCGGTGGCACCGGGGGAGACGGTCGCCATCGTGGGGCCGTCGGGGTGCGGGAAGACCACGCTCATCAAGGTGCTGGTGGGGCTCATCGCGCCGACCGAGGGCGCGGTGCTGGTGAACGGGCGAAACCTGAAGGACTGGGACCTGGGCCAGTACCGGCGCAAGATCGGCGCCGTCATGCAGGACGACCAGCTCTTCGTCGGGACCATCGAGGACAACATCAGCTTCTTCGACCCCGAGCACGATCCGGAGCGGGTGCGCGAATGCGCGCGACTCGCCATGATCGATGCGGACATTGCCGCGATGCCCATGGGGTACAACACGATCGTCGGCTCGCTGGGTGCCGCCCTTTCGGGGGGGCAGAAGCAGCGGGTGCTACTGGCCAGGGCGCTTTATCAGGAGACCGCAGGTTCTCTTTCTGGACGAGGCGTTCGACCAACTCGACGTGGCATTGGAGCGGAAGATCTCCGATGCGCTGGCGGGGGTTGGGCAATCGCTTGTGATAGTCAGTCATCGACCGGAATCGGCGGCCGAATGCGCGAAGAATCTTGATGACGGCTTCGAGGCCGACAGCGGGTTCTCCGGGATTAGGTGGATTGAGGGATTAGATGATGCGGGGTCGCCAACACCGCCGCCGACGAGCGCCAGTTCCAGCTCGCCCAGCTCACGCAGGGCCACGTCGGCGTCGTTGACGGTCTTTTCGATTTCCAGCGCTTCGGTCTTGTTGAAGTCCATGTCGGGTTCTCCGGGATAGTGGATTGAGGGATTAAATGAGAGCGGGGTCGCCAGCAGCCGCCGCCGACGAGCGCCAGTTCCAGTTCGCCCAGCTCACGCAGGGCCACGTCGGCGTCGTTGATGGTCTTTTCGATTTCCAGCGCTTCGATCTTGTTGAAGTCCATGTTGGGTTCTCCGGGATCAGTGGATTGAGGGATTAAATGAGAGCGGGGTCGCCAACGCCGCCGCCGACGAGCGCCAGTTCCAGTTCGCCCAGCTCACGCAGGGCCACGTCGGCGTCGTTGATGGTCTTTTCGATTTCCAGCGCTTCGGTCTTGTTGAAGTCCATGTCGGGTTCTCCGGGATTAGTGGATTGAGGGATTAAAGGATGCGGGGTCGCCAACACCGCCGCCGACGAGCGCCAGTTCCAGCTCGCCCAGCTCACGCAGGGCCACGTCGGCGTCGTTGACGGTCTTTTCGATTTCCAGCGCTTCGGTCTTGTTGAAGTCCATGGCGTTTCTCCCTTAAAAAACAAATGGATAGGATTGAGAATCTGGCTACTGATTGCCGCTATTGTTCCTTGAAGTAAGGCAAGGTTTCGCGTCAAAACAACAAAACTATCGCCTCCGGCATTGCACCGGGCGCGCACTATTGGGTCATTACCCTCCCCTACGAATTCGCGAAGTCCGCCAGTCGAATTTCGAATCAACTCGACCAGCAGCCCCGTTTCTTGTGGTAAAACTGTGACTTAGATCACATTTTTCACAGCTTAATGAACAGCGGGGGGTTCCGCAATGCCCATTTCCTCGGCCGCAGTAACCGAGATTGAGGCGGCCACCTCATCGTCCCAGGACGCCGGTGCCCCGGCGGTTTCGGCGGCATTGGGGAAGTTGGCGCAGGACATACAGGGTCGTCTGCATTCTGGAGAGACGATTACGCCTGCAGAGTCCCACGCCATTACTGAGTCACTCCGGCGACTGAAGGGCACCCAAAACGCCGAATTGCGGATCGGATGTCTGATCGATCTCTCACATCATTTGTACCTGATGGGGTCGCCCTTCCTGGCGATCGACCCAGCGAAGCAGGCTATTGATTTGGCTTCGTTGACTGGGATGAAGTCGCTAGAAAGAAAAGCGCTGACGGCATTAGGAGTGATGTATGCCGACACCGGAAACATCCCTCAGGCAATTGAATGCCACGCGCGGTCATTGGAACTTGTGCAGCAACTCCAGGATAAGACTTGTGAATGTGCAGTCTGGATCAACATCGGCGTCGCTCTGCTGTACGCCGCACAGTATCGTGACGCGATCGATTGTTTCGAGAGGGCGTTAGCATTTGAAGGGGAAGATCCCCGTTCTTCACGCATTGCGAATAAACGCCCTATCGAATATCGCCCTGGCATCGCTGCATGTTGAGGATTACGCCCGTGGTCTGCGCGCTGCGGAAACGGCGCTCAAGGAAATCCAGGAGCCACGAAACGCCAAGGAAATGGTGTCGCGCGCGCTGTTGGAAAGCCACTACGCGAGACTTCTGCTGGAAGTCAATAGCGTTGAGAAGGCAATTGAGCGATGCGCGATCGCCAAACGCTTCGCAGCACAAAGCCATTCAGCGCGAGCCGAAATTGTCTCCGCAATTGCCGAAGGATTGTGCGAGGTTCACGCCGGAAAGGCTGATGTCGGCATTTCCAGGCTGACTGCCACGCTTGAAAAGGCCCGCCTCTTGCGCCCCATGCTTCGCGATACGCTGGCCGCATTGGTGAAATCCTTTGAGTTTCTGGGAGAGCCGCAGCGGGCGCTTGTGTATCTTCGAGAAATGATGGAGGCCACGAGGCAAGTTCAGCAGGAGAACGCACTGAAACACCTGAAATTGCACCTTGATCACATTGGCGTGGCAATGGCGGAGGTCCATTCCGGTTCGCTCACGTTGGAACGTCGCGAGGCGGCCCTTCGGGGGCAGGTAGCCGAGCAGGAACTGTTTCGGTCCCGAATCGAGATGCTGGAGCGGCTCGCGGTTACTGCCGAACTCCGCGACGACTCGACCGGTGAGCACTCTTACAGAGTTGGCAAGTTGGCATCACTTCTTGCCGCCGAGTATGGCTGCGATGAAGGTACATCGTTCATGATCGAGCTTGCCGCCCGACTTCATGACATCGGAAAGATTGGCGTACCTGACGCAATCTTGTTGAAGCCCGACAAGCTCAACGACGCGGAGCGCATGGTGATGCGTTCGCACACAACAGTCGGTGCTGAACTCCTGTCAAAGAGCAACATTCCGCACATGCAGATGGCTGAGGAGATCGCCCGGCACCATCACGAGTGGTGGAATGGTGCAGGGTACCCCGGCAATTTGTCTGGATCTGCAATCCCTCTCGCTTCTCGGATCACTGCGCTTGCCGATGTGTTTGATGCGCTTACGCATGTCCGGCCTTACAAGCAGGCATGGCCGATTGATCTGGCGATCGACGAGATTGCAAGGCTGAAGGGCGTTCAGTTTGACCCTCAAATCACAGACTACTTTCTTGTGCTGATTCAAAAGCTCCGGGCTGAGCATGCAGATCTCGATGGATTCCTTGGCCAGGCCGCTTTGTCGTCACCGTTCCTTCAGGCGCGATCGAAGATCTGGGACACGCTGCGAAAATCCAAAGAGCCTGATGGGAAAGAAGTCAATAGTCGACTTGATTTGCAGCGCTGAGGCAACTCCCTCGTAAGTAGGGTGCTTGTCGGAAATTTGGACCTTGGATGCCTACCTTGGGAGGGCCGCTCGTAACTCGCCGGTCCTGAAGGTGCGTGGCAAGATCACGGAGATGCTGGCCATATCCAGGCTTTGAATGGCCCGAAGTTCCCTAGTCAGGTCAAGTGCACTTGACCTTTCGCATTAACATTTGCCAAACTCAAACTGGAAAGAGGACGGCGATCAGCGGCCCAACTGAGACGGTAATTGGCGGAGGGCAAAGTGAGTATTTCGGAGCTCTCAATAACCCTGGACCGGCTTACTCGCACCTGCCCGCAGTCCTCAGATCCACGCATTCGCGTAGTGCTAAATGGCTTGGCTGCTCATTCTCGAGACCTTCATCGAGCACATTCGGAAACTGCCACAGCACACTTCCGTAGTATCGGAAACAGTCTGATTCGACTGCGCGGAAGTGCACACGCGGCCCTTCGACTTGATCTACTGATTGACTGCTGCCATTACCTATATCTGACTGGTAGCGCTCCGGATTCAATCAGTCTTGCCGAAAATGGGATCGAATTGGCCACGCGTGCAGGAAGGCAGTTCGACCTTCGTCGTTTCTTGAGTATTCTCGGTGTAGCGTGCGCTGACATTGGCGATCGCAGCCGTGGAATAGAGGTTCAGTCCCAGGCCCTTTCCGTTGCCCGCACATTGAACGATAGAACTGGCCAGTATTCCTCCTGGTCAAATCTTTCAGTCGTGCTCGTGGACTCTGGCCTTTACCAGGAGGCAATTGCGTGCTCAATGCGCGCCTTGGAACAATAAATACGCAGGATTCTGAGGCGAATGATCAACGCGCCCGGGGATATACCAACATCGCACTTGCTATGCATCGACTCGGAGACAACGCCAACGCAGAGGTCTTTGCATCAAAGGCGATCGCCTTGAGCACCGATGCTACTTCGCATATGACCGCGGTTGTTCGGCTCACTAGAGAACTCAATTTCGTCATGGTGCTTGCGGCTAACGGGAAGTATGCGGATGCAAGAAAGCACGCTCAGTTCATGCGGACTGTTGCCAGTCAGTTTCCATCGCCTCGGACAAATGGCTGCACGGCTTGCGAGGGAGTAGCGGAAGTTTATCTAGGCGATCCGATGCGCGGATTGGCTATCGTCGAGGAGGTTGCATCGTTTCCCAAGGGAGCGATGATTCCCCTCTACGTAGATTCTCTTTCGCTGCTCACGCGGCTGTACGCAGACCTTGACAGACCCGAAGATGCTTTGCGCGTCGTGCAGGAGCTCCTTGCTTGTTCTCGATCGGTCACAGCGGAATCATTAGTCAAGCAGTTCAGGGTTTTGGGGATAAGTCAGAAGGCGGAACCAAATTCCTTGAGCAAGAACCTTGGTGAACAAGAGCGCGCGGAAGCCGTACTTCGCGCCACTGTTGCAGAGCGTGAAATCGCACGCTCACGCCTAGAAATGCTCGAGCGCATGGCTGTCGCCGCCGATATCCGCGAGGACATCTCCGGCGAACACGGCTACCGGGTCGGCCGCCTCTCCGCCCTCCTCGCCAAGGAGATCGGCTGGGATCGCGATGCCTGCAATGCCCTGGACATTGCCGCCCGCCTCCACGACATCGGCAAGATCGGAATCCCGGACAAGATCCTTCTCGACGACAAGACGCTCAAGGAGGCGGAGAAGCATTTCATCGCCTCCCACACCTTGGTTGGCGCCGAAATCTTGCGACAAGCGAAATTCCACAGGTGAGCATCGCCGAAGAAATCGCCCGCTGCCATCACGAATGGTGGGACGGCAACGGTACCCCAGGCAGCTGAAGGGTATGGCCATCCCGAAAAGCGCCCGCATCGTCGCGCTTGCAGACGCATTCGATGCGATGACCCATGGTCGCCCGTATGCGCGAGGCCATCCCGGTCGAGGCCGCTCTGGACCAGATCGCCGGCCTCCGAGGCCGCCAATTCGATCCCGAACTCACCGATCATTTCCTGGCCCTCGTTCGCCGGTTGGCAGCCGGAAATCCGGACCTGGATGCCTACCTCGGCAAGGCCGCCCGCAATTCGCCATTCCTGAAGGCGCGTGCCAGGATCAAGGAAATGCTCGCCCAGGGACATGATTCGACGGAGCTTTCGACCTCCCCGCCGCCTCCCGGCACACCTTTGAATTGACCGGAATCGCCCGGAAACCTATAATTCCGGGTTCACCGATTCCCCGATAGCTCAGTCGGTAGAGCGACGGACTGTTAATCCGCAGGTCCCTGGTTCGAGTCCAGGTCGGGGAGCCAAGATATCCAGCAAAAAGCCCAACCCACGAGGTTGGGCTTTCTGCTTTCCGGGCCCCGAGTACGCCCCCCTCGAAGAAGGTCGGTCGCCCGGTGAATATTCCGCACCCCATGTGCCGAATGCCCTGAGCGCCCCGCCCCCCTCCCCCGCTAGCCTTTGCATCGTAGGTGCCGGTGTCCATCGTTGCGCGTCACCCTGCCGCCGCAAGGCGCAACGAAGGCGAACCCTGGAGGGACTATCGATGAGAAACCGCTACGAACGCCTGATGGCCGAAGTCAGTGGAGTCGACTGCAAGATCGTGATGGTTGTCGCCGCCGTCATCGTGACCATCGCCCTTACCGAGCTGGGCGGCTCCGAGATCGCTCCCTTCATCATCGCGCACCTCTGACCGGCGATTCGATCGCATCGCCGCGTAACCACGATCGTCTCGCAGCGCCGCTACAGAGCACCCGGCACATGGCGGGGGATATTCGGAACCTCAGGAGCTTCTGGGTGGCGACGGCCGCGCGGCGGCACCCCTCAAGCTCGATTCGTGGCGGACGAGCACGCCGGCCGGCAGCAGCCTCGGCTCGGGAGGTCGACATGAAAACGCATCTCGCACGCATGACGTCATCGCTCCCGATGGCGCTTGCCAGTCTTGCCCTGGCCGCCTGCAGCGCCGCCCCGTTGGGCCGCACGGACTCGCCTGGGCCGATACGGGTATTGCCGGACGCAGGCACGCCTATCAAACCCAATGTCGCCTTGGCGGGAGGAGTCCGATGCCTCGGCGAGGATTCCGTCGAGTCCTGGAAGGACCTCGGCGCAATGCATCGGCCAGGGACTGCGCCCGAATGAGGTTGAACCTTTCCGGCCTGCCGTGGCCGGACCTCTCGAGGAGGACCGCATGCTTGACTATTCGATCATGAAGCCGGAGGGCATCCTGGTGCTCAAGCCGCAGGACGCACTGAGCAAGGAGGATTTCGGCGGCCTCAGCGCCGCTGTCGACGCCTACCTGTCGGACCATGCCAGCCTCAAGGGCGTGCTGGTGCATACGAAGGGCTTTCCCGGATGGGAGAACTTCGGCGGATTCACCGCGCACATGCACTTCGTGCGCGAGCACCACCGGAAGGTCACGCGCGTGGCCATCGTGACGGACAGCTGGTTCGCGGGCGTGGCCGAATCCCTCGGCAGCCACTTCATTTCAGCCGAGATACGGCACTTCCCCTTTTCCGATGACGTGAAGGCGCTGGACTGGTTGAAGGCTGCGTGAAGCGCCCCGCGATTCCACGACGTCCGTGGAGTCCTTGCGCGCCGCGGAATGTGTGCGCAAGCGCACCGACGCGCCCCCATCGCGGGGCTAACGTGGACCCTTCTGATAGGAGGGATAGGCCATGCGCCAAGTATTGATCGGGCTTTGCATGCTGGTGTGCTCCATCGCGCCAGCGTTCGCCCAGCTCAGCATCCAGTTCCACACCCCGGGCGTGAGCATCGGGCTCAACATGCCGGTCTACCCGCAGCTGCAGCGCGTTCCGGGCTACCCCGTCTACTACGCGCCGGGCGTGAATTCGAACTACTTCTTCTACGACGGCATGTACTGGGTCTACCAGGGCGACAACTGGTACGCGAGCTCCTGGTACAACGGGCCCTGGGGGTTCGTGGATCCCCGCTACGTGCCGGCCTATGTCCTGCGGGTCCCGGTGCGCTACTACCGGCGTCCTCCGGCGTATTTCCATGGCTGGAACTCGAACATGCCGCCTCGCTGGGGTGACCACTGGGGCCAGTCCTGGCAAAGCAGTCGCAGCGGATGGGACCGTTGGGACCGCAAGTCCGCCCCTGCGCCCGCCCCGCTGCCGACCTACCAGCGGCAATACTCGGGGACCAGGTATCCGCAGGTGGAGCAGCAGGCCACCATCCAGACCCGGCAATACCGCTACCAGCCGCAGGATCCCGTGGCGCAGCAGCACTACCAGCAGCAGCGCACGCAGGCCCCGGCAGCACAGCAGCGCAATGCGCCGCCGCGGCAGGGCGGCCAGCCTTCCTACGCGCCCGCCCCGCGCGAGTCCCAGGCGCCGAGGCAGCATCCTCCGGAAGCCGAACGGCAGCCGCAGCAGTCGCATGAAGGCGAGTCGAGAGGCAAGGGGAACGACCAGGGCCATGGCCGGGAGAAGGACGACAAGGAAGACAAGGGCAAAGGCCACGATCGCTAGCGGCCACGCAGTCGGCAAACAAAAGCCCCGGATCACGGGGCTTTTTGTTTGATGCGCAGGTCCCCTAGAACCGGAATCGCGTGATGGGCAGCGCCCCCGATGGCAGCGTGAGGATCGCGCTGTCCGCCCCCTGGAACTGGATGGCCACCGGCGCGACGTTGCCGTTGACTTGCGTGGCGGGCCTGTAGGCGCCGGTGAGCGTCTGCCCGTTGGCGAACTGCAGCCACGTGCCCTGGTAGGACTGCGCGTTGGCCACCGCGCCTTGCGACACGTACCACGTCGCGTTGCCCGACTCGTCGTACAGGTAGCCGGCCAGGAACGCCTGGTTGCCCTGCCACTCGATGAAGAATCCGCGGCCATTGTCGCCGGCTCCTCCCCACCACCAGCCGCTCTCGGGCTGGCCGGCGAGCGCGGGGGTGGCCGTGCCGCTCGCGCCGAAGTCGAAGCGCTGGAGCGCCACCGTGCCGCCGGGCCAGACGAGCGTGCCGTGGGTCGCGTCGTCGAACGTGAGGGTGACGGGGCCCGCGTCGGCGAGGCGCGCATTCGCGCGGTAGGGGCCCGCGAGGGTCACGCCGCCGCCGAAGGCGAGCAACTGGCCGTTGAACACGGATCCGTCGATGGAGGTGGGGCCGCTGGCCACGTGCCACGTCGATCGTCCCGAGGCATCGTAGAGGTAGGCGGCCATGAAGAGCGTGTTGCCCGACACCTCGATCGAGAATCCGCGGCCGCTCTCGGCGGCGTTCCACCACCAGCCCTTCTGGGGCGGCTGCGGCCGGCATTCGCGCGCTCCGGGGACGGTGACCGCGTTCCGGTTGATCCCGTTGTTGATCATCGCCGCGGCGCTGGTGCCGTAGCCCACGTAGAACGTGGCGCCGCCGACGTTGACGGTGGGCGCCCCGTTCAGGATCGTCACCGCCTGTCCCTGGGCCGAGAGGACGCCCGTCACGTAGGCCTGGAGGCTCGCGGCGGAGACGGCCTGCAACTGCCCCGAGGAATTGAGCTGTGCCAGCACGCACGCGACCGGCGTGTCCTTGGCTCCGTCGGCCGCCCTGCTCTTCCCCACCACGAACGGCGGCTCCCCGCCGGCCGCCGCCTTCACCAGCGTCGCGGGCGCCACGGCGAAGGCGTAGACGCTGCCCGACCTGCCGACGTCCTCGGGCCGGTACTGGATGGTGGCGGCGGCATTGACCACCGCGGCGTCGATGCGCCCGCTGACGGCCGCGGGGAGCACGGGGGCCGGCCCCGCGTCGGGCCGTACCGTTCCACCGAGCTGGAGCACGCGCCCCTTGCGATCGACGACGGGTGCGAAGGTGATGGTCGCCACCGTGCCGTTCCACGTGCCGCTGTAGGTGTCGGTGAAGACCGGATATTCCTCGTCGCTGAGGAGGCAGGTCCCGTCGGGACCGGGCTTGTCCTCGGGGTAGAAGTTCGACAGCGTGGCCACGCCCTGGATGGGCCCCGGCCGCGAGAGGTCGAGGCCGGTCAGGGCGATCGCATTGAGCACGTACACGCTGTTGACGCACTTGGGCTCGTCGAACTTCGCGTTGTAGTTGCCGACGCAGGATCCCGCGCCGCCGGTTCCTCCCTCGCAGGTGAAGGCCACCTGGAGGGTGTCGCTGGGCCCGAAGGTGCCGTCGAGCGCGCCCTTCAGTCGCGTCGGGGTCTGGCCCAGCGCCGCCGTCATGAGGAGCGCCAGGCAGGTTGCGGTGAATGACTTCAGGTGACTTCTGCGGCTGCGCTGCACGGTAGTCCAATCCAGGTTGTGGGGCGGCAATCTCACCGCCATGAACACCAAGCGGCGCGGAAATATTCCATATCCGCCGGCGCCGGGGCGACGACGGGACGGGGGAAGATTCATTTTCCCTTAGATAGTGCCGCATAATCCCGGCACCGTGCACACCTCCATCCTGGCTGGAAGCTCGACTCCCGGCGCCGTCGAATCGTGACGGGGCCGCCGCGTCGCGGGCCTCTCGAGCTGCCGCTCGCGTTCTTTGCCTCTGGCATGGCGGCACTGCTGTTCCAGGTGCTCTGGTTCCGTGCGCTCGGCCGCGTGCTGGGCAACACGGTGTGGGCGGGAACGCTCGTGCTCACCGCGTTCATGCTCGGCATGGCCATCGGCGGCGTGCTCGCCGCGCGCTGGGCGCAGCGCATCCGCAATCCCGCGCGCGCCTTCGCGCTCGCCGAGGTCACGGTGGCGCTCACCGGGAGCCTGCTGGTCTGGGGCCTGCCGGCGCTGGAGCCCGTGGTGGGCCAATGGCTCGCGCCGCTCGCGGATCACTCCACCGCGATGGCGGTCGTCCGCCTGGCGCTCGCGCTCGCCGCGATGCTCGTGCCGACGATCGCGATGGGCCTCACCCTCGCGTTGGGCGTGCGTATCCGCGCGCACCAGGAAACCACGCGCGCGCTGGGCGTCCTGTATGCGGCGAACACGTTCGGCGCCTGCATGGCGCCGCTCCTGGCCGAGTACTACCTGATCGGCGCGCTGGGCCTGCGAGGCACGGCGCTGGCGGCGGCCTGCCTGAACGGCGTGGCGGCCGCGCTGGCCCTGGGGCAGCCCGCGGGCACCGCCCCGCTCGCGGCCCCGCCGCCTGCAACCCATGGATTCCCGAAGCGCCTGCTGCTCGCCGCGGCGGTGACGGGGGGCATCGCGCTGGCGCTCGAGGTGATCTGGTTTCGCCTGCTGATCCTGGCTGCGCCGGCCAGCGACCTCACCTTCGCGCTCATGCTGACCGTGGTCCTGCTGGGGATCGCGATCGGCGGCGCGCTGGCGCCCCTGCTGGCGCGCCTGCCATTCGCGTGGGTCACCGTCGGCGGCAGCCTCGCGGTCACCGCGGGCTACATGGTCGCCGGACGGACCTTCGGTCCGGGCAGGGCCGACCTGATCCAGTATGCGGTCCCGTTGATCCTGCCGGCCGCCCTGGTGTCGGGCTCGCTCTTCACGCTGCTGGGCGCGCAACTGCGCGGCGACTCGCATAACCCGCAGCCCGCCATCGGCGTGCTGACGACGGCCAACACGCTCGGCGCCGCGCTCGGGGCGGCGATCGCGGGGCTGGTGCTGCTTCCGCGCCTGGGCATGGAATGGAGCCTCTTCGTCCTGGCCGCGGGTTACGCGCTGCTGCCGGCCCTGGTGGCGAAGCCCGCGCGGATGGCGCTGCCGCTCGTCGTGGGGGCGGCCGGCCTGCTGTTGTTCCCGTTCGGGCGCCTGGACATGCACCTCGAGGCCGCGGCACTCCCCTATGCGCAGAGGGACAACCTGAAGGTCGCGCGCATCACGCAGGGCCCGACCACGACCTTGCAGCTCCTCAGGCGCGATCGTTTCGGCGAGGCGGAGGCGTGGACGCTCCTGACCGACAGCTATTCGATGACGGGGATCGACCGGTGGGCCATCCGCTACATGCAGATGTTCGCGTGGCTGCCGTTCGCCATGCATCCCGAACCCCGGAGCGCGCTGCTGATCAGCTACGGGGCAGGCACCACCGCGCAGGCGCTGCTGAGCGATCCGGGGCTGCGCAGCCTCACCGTGGTGGACGTCTCGCCGGAGATCCTCGACGCGAGTCCGGTGGTGCACGGCGCGCTCGACCCTCTCAAGGATCCGCGCGTGCGGCTCGTCCTCGAGGACGGGCGCCACTACCTGCGCACCCACCGCGAGTCCTTCGACGTCATCACCGCGGAGCCTCCGCCGCCCAACATGGCCGGCGTGGTGAACCTCTATACCCGGGAGTACTTCATGGCGGTGGCCGAGCGGCTCGCGCCCGGCGGGCTCGCGACCTACTGGCTGCCGGTCCCGCAATTCGAGCCGTCGGGGGCGCAGGCCGTGACACGCGCCTTCTGCGAGGCGTTTCCCGATTGCACGCTGTGGGCCGGCGGGAAGTACGACTGGATCCTCATGGGCAGCCGCGACTTCCGCAATCGCCCGGGCGCGGAGCAGTTCTCCCGCCTGTGGCGCGACCCGATCGCCGGGCCGCGCCTGGCGAGGAGCGGTCTCGAGTCTCCGCTCCAGCTGGGGGCCGCGTTTCTTGCGGACGCCGGGCAGCTGCGCGGCTGGTACGGCGACACGCCGGCGTTGACCGACGACTTTCCGAAGCGCATCGCGCCCGCGCCGGCTTTCCGGTTGTCGATGGAAGGCTATGCGGCGTGGCTCAAGACCGACGGCGCGCGTCGCCGCTTCCTGGAGTCGCCGTGGATCGCGGCGCACTGGCCCGCCCCGTTCACCCAGGCGAGCCTGCCGTTCTTCGCGATCCAGCCCGTGCTCAATGGCGAGATCGCGGCCGATCCCAACCGGAACCTGGTGAGCGTGGACGAGCTCCTGCGCAATTCCGACCTGCGCATCCCGGTCCTGTGGCTGCTGGGCAGCGACGTCACGGAGCAGGAGATCGTGAACCGCCGCATGGCGGCGGATGGCTATCGCCCGGAGTACGCCTATGCCCTCGGCGTTCGGGCTCTCGCGGCGCGCGACTTCGCCAAGGCGACGGAGCAATTCGGCGTGGCGGCCGGTCTCGGGGTGGGCGATATCGGCCCGCTCCTCGCGTACTCGATGTGTCGCGCGGGGCTGACCGGCCAGGCGGCGGCGGTCAAGGGCGCGGACGGGCTCGCGCCCGGGCTGCGCTGCTGGAGCCCTCGTCCCGCTCCGTGAATATTCCGCACTTCCGGTGCCGAATGCCCCGGAGCGCCACGCCCCCCGCCCGGTTAGCCTATGATCCGTAGTCGTTGTCCAAGGGTGAGTTGCCAATAGGGTCCGGCCGGGCTTCCCGGTGGCCCAAATCAGCGGAGGTCCCATGTCGAACAAGGAACAGAAACCCGTATCCCGGCCCGATGGCGAGATTTCGGATCAGCAGCTCGATTCCGTGTCCGGCGGGCAGCAGGTGGTGAAGCTCGAGAAGATCACCGTCACCGCCAAGCGGGAGCAGCCGCAGCAGCAGGTGGTCAAGCTGGACAAGGTGGTCGTGACCGCCAAGCGCGAGCCCCTGGCCGGCACCCAGATCGCCTCGGCGAATCCCAAGTCGAAGCCGGAGTAGCGCCCGCCCCGCGGGCCCCGGCTCCGCCCATGAAGAAGGCCCGCCTAGGCGGGCCTTTTCCTTTCGGGGTTCCTGCCGCTCAGGCCGGGGCCGCCCACGCGAACGTCGTGCGCACGTAGTCGTCTCCCCGCCGCAGGAGCCGCCCGCAACGCAGGTGGCGCACCGTCTCGTCCACCGTCGCCTCGAAGACGCGGCCCTCCTTCCAGCATTCCGGCGGCAGCAGCATGTTGGCGGGTTGCGGCGGCGCGGAACCGTCGGACAGGATGATCGCGCGCACGCTGTTGAAGGCGAACTGGCGCGCGGAATTCTCCGTGAAGGCGTTCTCCTCGTCCTTCGCGATGACCGGGCGCAGGGAGAGCGCCTGGGGATTGCGGCAGAGGATGAAGATGCTGGCGTGCAGCGCGTGGGCGGACTCGGCATGCAGGGCACGGATCACGCCCACCGAGAACGCCGCCCTTGTCGCCCGTGGCGACGCCGACCACGTCACCGCAGCGCACCGCATGCCCCAGCAGCGGCGGAATCTCCGCGCCGAGTTCATGGCCGCCGGTGTCCTTCAGCGCCCACGTCTCGGGGGCCTGCGCCGGTACATCGCCGTCCTCGGCCAGGGTCAGCACCATCTTGGCGGTCCCCGCGCTCGACAGGTTTTGCCAGGTCTGCGCATAGCCATGGGTGACCCGCAGCGAGCCCGTTGCCGGCGTGCGCTCGGGCGGCGCGTACGGGGGTGCCGCGCCCAGGAACGCCACCAGGTGCTGGATGGCCGAGAGCTGCACGTGCGGGGCCAGGGTCCTTGCCGAACGAACCGATCTCCGCGCTGCCGGTCGTCGCCAGCTGCTTGTAGATGCGCCCCAGGGCGTCGTGTCCCGTGCCCGTGCCGAAATACCGCAGCCCGACGCTCTCCATGGGGCGCAGGCCGGCCGCGCGGCAGGGGGGCCGTTCGCCCGTCGGGTCGAAGCAGAAGGGGTTGTCGGCGACGCCGGGCGGGCGGAGCGTGAACTCGTGCCCCAGTTGCTCGACCGCCCAGTCGGCCACCACGATCTGCTCGGGCGTCATCATCTCCGGCGAGCACGACTGAAGCATCAACAGCCGCAGCAATTCCTGGCTCACGGTCGTCGCCGTCTTCTGGACGGTGTGCATCCGGACGGGCAACTCCGCGCAATCCGCCCTCTCCGCGTTGCGGTGGACGGAGTACGCCATCCGCCACTGGATGGGCGGAACGGCCAGGTAGCGGACGAGGTGGAACTTCAACAGCATCCGGCAGGCATGCAGCGCCCTTGCCGCGTCCGCCGCCGCGGGAAGCCTGAGCGACGCGTCCGTGGCCGCGTCCTTCAGCAGGTGCACGGCCGACTTGCACAGCGCGGCCGTCAGGGCCTCGAGGAAGTTGGCGAGGGGATGCCAGGTTGCCTCGCGGTCCGCCGCCTTGTCGGCCGGCTTCGCGAAATATTGCGCGAGCAGCACGGCTGAGGTGCGGGTAGCTCGCCTCCTCGACGTGCGACAGGATCTCGCTGCGCAGCCTTTCGTCGCCGTCGGGAATGGCCTTGACCGCGTCGAGCCAGGCGGTGAGGTCCTTCAGCGCGGCGAGCGGCTCGGCCTTGCGCAATTCCGCCAGCAGTTTCGCGGCCGCTGCCGGGTTGCGCATCGGGTGGTCCGGATGCCCGTGGTCCTTCTTGATCCAGTCCAACATCTGGCCGCTCGCGAAGCTCGCGTAGTCGATGGACGATTATAGGGCCCAACGGAGGATCCACGTCACCGCATGGAAGGAAGCGGCGCTCAACCCTCCTTCGTCACGCCCGCCAGCGCCTGCCTGGCCTGCACCTGGAGCGCCCGCCACGTCCGCTCCCATTCCCCGTCCTTCGGGAAGGTGAGCGCGATGCGCCTCACCACCTCCTCGAGCGCCGCTCCCCTCGCCCGCTCCTGTTCGGCGAGCGCCATGGCCGCGCGGTAGTCGGCCGCGTTCACGAGTTCCACGGGCCGGTCCTGGCACACGCCGATGCACTGCGCCGGCCCCTCGAGCTTGCCGCACCCGATGCACTGCCACGCCTGGAAGCTTTCCGCCATCGTCAGTCCTTCCCGCCGCCGGCTTGCGGCTCGTCAAGGGGGGTGCTACGCTTAAGAGGCATAATACATACAGCTTAAGGACCTGGGGCCCGGCATGACCTACGTCGTTACCGAAGCATGCATCAAGTGCAAGCACACCGACTGCGTGGACGTGTGCCCGACCGACGCCTTCCGCGAGGGGCCCAACTTCCTCGCGATCGATCCCGACGAGTGCATCGACTGCACCCTGTGCGTGCCCGAGTGCCCCGTGGAGGCCATCTTCGCGGAGGACGACGTGCCCCGGGACCAGCGCGACTTCATCGCGATCAACGCCGAGCTCGCCAAGGCCTGGCCCCCGATCGTCGAGACCAAGGAAGCGCTCCCCGATGCCGAGAAGTGGGCCGCGGTGAAGTCCAAGCGCGCCGACCTCGACCGCCAACCCTTTTCCAAGGAGAAAGTCGCTTGAACCAGCCCGCCCACCCGCATCTTCATCTTTCGCCTGACCAGGTCTACCCCTTCGACGCCCGCGGCATCGCCAAGCGCTTCCGCCACGCGGCCATCTTCGGCGCCCTGGATTCGCTGCGGCCCGGCGAGACGATGCGCTTCGCGAACGACCATGACCCCCTGCCCCTCCTCGACCAGCTTCGCGCCCGCTACGGCGACGCGGTGGCGATCGAGTACCGCCAGAGGGAACCGGGGATGATTCGCGCCGTGTCATTCTGCGCCAGATTGTGCCCCGCGTGGGGTATGCGGCCGAGGGACCGCCTTCCGTGGTCACCCCACCCCCAGCGCCTGCCTTGGCCTGCACCTGGAGCGCCCGCCATGTCCGCTCCCATTCCCCGTCCTTCGGGGATGTCAGCGCGATCCGCCTCACCACTTCCTCGAGCGCGGTTCCCCTCGCCCGCTCCTGTTCCGCCAGGGCCATGGCCGCGCGGTAGTCGGCTGCGTTCGCGGGTTTCCGCGCCCGGCCGGTTCCTGGCACACGCCGATGCACTGCGCGGGCCCTTCGAGCTTGCCGCACCCGATGCACTGCCACGCCCGGAAGCTTTCCCACCGTCATTGTCAGTCCTTCCGCCCCCGCCCCGGCTTGCGGCTCGTCAAGGGGGGTGCTACGCTTAAGCGGCATAATACATACAGCTTAAGGACCTGGGGCCCGGCATGACCTACGTCGTCACCGAAGCATGCATCAAGTGCAGACGCACCCGACTGCGTGGACGTGTGCCCCCACCGACGCCTTCCGCGAAGGCCCCAACTTCCCGCGATCGACCCCGACGAGTGCATCGACTGCACCCTGTGCGTGCCCGAGGGTCCGATCGAGGCCATTTTCGGGAGGACGACGTGCCCAGGGACCAGCGCAATTTCATTGTCCTCAACGCGGAACTCCCAAGGCCTGGCCCCCGATAGTCGAGACCAAGGAGCCCTTACCGATCCGAGAATGGGCCGAAGGTGAAGTCCAAGCGCGCGACCTCGACCGACAACCCTTTTCCAAGGAGACAGCACGCGTGAACCACCCGCCCATCCCCCATCTGCATCTTTCTCCCGACAGGGTCTACCCCTGGACGCCCGCCGCATCGCCAAGCGCTTCGCCATGCGGCCATTTCGGCGCCCTGGATTCGCTCGGCCCGGCGAGACCATGCGATTCGCAAACGGCATGTCCCTGCCCCTCTGGACCAGCTCCGCGCCCGCTATGGGGCGCGTGGCGATGGAGTACCGCCAGCGGGAACCGGGATGGTCGTGTGACTTGTGGTAGTGACGCCGCGTTCAGGCCTGGCGGCGCCTCTCGGTTGCCGTCTCGACTGTGGCCGCGCGGCGGTCGGTCAGGCCGGCGCGGCGGATCAGCGCGTCCCAGACCGCGTCGCCGCCTTCAAGCCTGAAGCTCACGTACAGCGAAACCTCCTTGGGATAGGCGCCGGCGCATCCGAGGCGCTCCAGGTGGCGGGTGACGCTCCCCGGCGCGGTATCGGCATCCCAGGCCCGCTTGATGGCTTGCCACAACACTCGCGCGAACGGGTCATCCTCCTCGTCGAATCCATACTGGAATTTCAGGAAGGACGCTTCCGCGGGCGAAAGATCATTGCTGCGAAACTTGATGCTCATGGTCCCGATTGAACATGGCGATTGCCGATTTGCACCTCCCCCGGCCGGCTGGCAATGCCACCGCCCGTCGGATTTCGCTGCCGCGGCCTTTATTGCCTATCGCTAAATATCCATCCTTTTTCATTAACAGGCAATATATCCGTGGAGGGAAGGCCGGTCCTGGCGCGGGGCCTGCAGGCCGGCACCGACCCTCATCTTGGCGCGCGCCCGCTTTTCTGGGAGGCTCGAGTCCCCGCCCTGCTCAGCGACTCACCCATGACCATCGAACCGGCTTTCGACCCTGTCCTGATGGACATCCCCGATCACGTCTCGACCGAAAGGCTGCTGCTTCGTTCGCCCAGGCCGGGCGATGGCGTGATCCTGAACGCGTCGGTCATGGAGACCCTGGAAGAACTTCGGCGATACCCTGCCTCGATGATCTGGGCGATGGAAGAGCAATCCGTGGAGAGACAGAGGAATTCTGCCGCCGGGGCGCGGCGAACTGGATCATCCGGGCCGACTTCCCGATGCAGATCTTTTTCCGGGATACCGGCGAGCACGCGGGCAATTGTGGCCTGCACCGGTTCAACTGGAACACCCGCGTGTTCGAGATCGGCTGGTGGTGCCGCAAGCGCTACCAGGGGAAGGGGCTGATCACGGAAGCGGCAGCCGCCCTCACCGGACTTTGCCTTCGATCACCTTGGCGCGCGACGCGTCTGGTGCTGTGCCGACGAAGAGAACGAGCGAAGCTGGAGGGTGGCCGAGCGGCTGGGTTTTGTTCACGAAGGGACGCTAGCGAACGGTGCGACCCTGACGGCACCCGGAGAACCATGCGCGTCTACGCGACGACTCGCTGCCGCAGTCCGCCTTGCGTCGGACTGCGCGTGCCTCAGACCCCCGTCGCTTCGCGCATCAGGTCCCGCCAGCGTGCATAACGCCGGCGTAACGGCTTGTTATCCTCGGGTGCGAACACCTCCTCGGCCGCGGCGTCGTTCCATCGGGCGGGCATCCCGGCTGCCAGGTACCCGATCCCGCGCGCCGTGGCCTCCGCGTCGTCCCGGCGATGCACGGGCAGTCCGCTGACGGAAGCAAGCCGGCGGCACAAGCCGTCGAAGCGAGAGACGCCCCCGCTCACCCTGATTCGCCTGGCCGGCGGCACGTACTTCCCG
>CAWAOC010000004.1:0-344795 GCA_963783635.1 uncultured Gammaproteobacteria bacterium | reverse complement strand
ATCTCGTCGATGTTGGCCTGCAGCAGGAACGCCATGCTCTCCACCACGGCCACCGCCTTCTGCCAGGGCTCGCCCTCGCCCACGAAGCGCGAGGCGAAATCCGGCTTCCAGAACGGCCCGCCCAGCCCCGCGATGCCGTTGAGGAAAAGCGGCGGCTCGCCCGGCGCCTCCAGCCACGCCGGCAGCCGCTCGATCGACGTCCTCGATGCCGAGCTCCGTCTTCAGCCACTCGAGCGCCGTTCCCGCGCCGTTCACGTTGCCCTCCAGCGCGTAGACCGTGGCCTTGCCGTCGTCGAGGATGATGCCGGTGAGGCTGCGGGGCGCGTAGGCCGGCTGCGTGGTCACCGCGCGCTGCATGAAGGCGCTGGTGCCGATGTTCACGTACGCCGAATCCTCCTCGGGCCAGCCGAAGGCGAACACGGCCGCGGACTGGTCGCCGTTCACCGCCACGAGCGGCACGGTGGTGTCGGCGACGCGCATGGTGCCGAAGCGATGGCAGGTGGGGACGCTGCGCGGAAGGTGCCCCGGCGGCACGCCGAAGAGCGAGAGCAGGTCGGTGTCCCAGTCGCGCGTGTGGATGTTCCAGAGCTGCGTGCGCGCGGCGCATTGCGGGTCGGCCACCATCGACTGCTCGGCGGTGAGCCGGTAGACGAGGAAGCTCGCCTGCGGTCCCCAGCAGAGCGTTCCCGCCGCGAGCGCCTCGCGCACGGCCGGCAGGTTGTCCAGCGCCCAGCGCAGCTTGCTCGCCCCGTAGTGCGCGGAGAGGAAGAGCCCGGTCTTGCGGTGCACCGCCTCGGCCTGCGGCTCGAACTGCCGCAGCCACGCGTGGGCGCGGCGATCCTGCCAGCTGAAGATCGGGGAAAGCGGCCGGCCGCCGCGGGCATCCCAGCAGGCGCAGCTCGCGCGCTGGCTCGCGAGGCCCGCGGCCACCACGTCGCGGCGCCGGTCCCCCAGCGGCTCGAGCGCCTGGATGACGGCGGCGTAGATGGAGGAGACCATCTCCTCGCCGTCCTGCTCGGCCCAGTCGGGCTGCGGGCGGGAGAGGCCGATGTCCTTCGACCCCGTCGACACCACGCCGCCGCGCGCGTCCAGCACCACCGCGCGGCTGGCGTGCGTGCCCTGGTCTATCGCGAGGTAGAGCGCGGCCTCGTTCACCGTCGGGGCGAAGGCGCCCTTAGCGGGCCCCTTCCAGGCGGGTCATCGCCCCGTACACCAGGGCGCCCATCTGCTCGCGGTAGTACTTGCGGATGTCGCCGGGCGCGACGGTTCCCACCACGACGACGAGCTTCTCCTTCGGGTCGGCCCAGAACGAGGTGCCGTTGGCGCCGTTCCAGGAGAAGTCGCCCGCTGCCGGGCGTTGCCGCCACGCCGTCGTTCATGCGGACCGCCACGCCGAGGCCGAAGCTGTAGCCGTCGCGGTGCGGCTCGACGAGCGGCACGTTGTTCTTGACCGAGGGCGGCAGGTGGTTGCTCGTCATGAACGGCCACCGTCTTCGGGCTGAGCACGCGCTTGCCGTCGATCGCGCCGCCGTTCACCAGCATCTGGCCGAAGCGCAGGAAGTCGCCGACCGTCCCGAAGGCGCACGCGCCGGCGCAGTCGAACTTCGACGCGTCTTCAGGATCTTGATGGCCTGCGGCTTGCCGGAGATCGGGTCGATCGGAAGCGGCTGGGCAAGCCGCGCAAGCTGGCTGTCGGGCACCTGGAACATGGTGTCCTGCATGCCGGCCTTGTCCCAGATCCTCGCCTTGAGGAATTCGCCGAGGCGCTGGCCGCTCACCTTCTCGATCACGAAGCCGAGCACGTCGGTGGAGACGCCGTACTGGAAGATCGTGCCGGGCTGGTTCACCAGCGGCGCCTTCGCGATCTTCTCGAGGAACTCCGCCCCCGGGGTGTCCGTCGCGTCGAAAGCGCCGGGATATTGCCTTGCCACGGGATGGCTCCGCGTTGCCGTAGGTGAAACCCGAGGTATGGCGCATCAGGTCGTGGATGTAGATGGGCTGCTTCGCCGCCTCGAGCGTCACCTCGCCCGCGGCCGACACGACGCCGACCTTCTGGTCCTTGAACTGCGGGAGGTACTCGTCCAGGCGGCTCTTGAGCGGCAGGCGCCCCTCCTCGTTCAGCGTGAGCGCGCCCACGCTCGCCATGATCTTCGTCATCGAGGCGAGGTTGAACACGGCGTCGAGGGGCATGGGCTTGCCGGCGCCCTTGTCGAGGAAGCCGTAGGCCTTGTAGTGGACGAGCTTGCCGTCGCGCGCGATGGCGACGACGGCGCCCGGCACGCGGTCGGCGGCGATCTCGCGGGCGAAGAAGGCGTCGATCCGGGCGAGGCCCTCCGGCGAGAAGCCGGCCTTGTCCGGGGGGGTCGTGGGGAGCGGCGTGGCCGCAAGGGCGGCCGAGGTGAGTGCGGCGAGGCTGCTGGAAAGGGCGAAGCGGCGCATGGAGATCCTCTGGGTCTTGTCGTTGTGAAGTACGGGTCGAGCCTAGGCCGGCTCCGCCACGGAAGGCAGCCCGGCGAGCGCCATGGCGAGTTCCTTCTCGTCGTAGTCGATGTCCTTCAGCTTGCCGCCGAAGTAGTCGATGTAGGCCTGCATGTCGAAGTGGCCGTGGCCGCACAGGTTGAAGAGGATGGAGCGCGAGACGCCCTCCTCCTTGCACTTGAGGGCCTCGACGATGGCGCCCTTCACCGCGTGGTTGGCCTCGGGCGCCGGCACGATGCCCTCGGCCCGCGCGAACGTCACGCCGGCCTCGAAGCACGCCATCTGGTGGTAGGCCGTCGACTCGATGAGCCCCAGCTCCTGCAGGTGCGACACCAGCGGCGCCATGCCGTGGTAGCGCAGCCCCCCGGCGTGGAAGCCCGGCGGCGTGAAGGTCGAGCCCAGCGTGTGCATCTTGGTGAGCGGCGTGAGGTGCGCCGTGTCGCCGAAGTCGTAGGCGTAGCGCCCGCGCGTGAGGCTCGGGCACGCCGCGGGCTCCACCGCCACGATGCGGACCTTCTTGCCGCCGCGGAGCTGGGCGCCGATGAACGGGAAGGCGATGCCGGCGAAGTTCGAGCCGCCGCCCGTGCAGCCCACGATCACGTCCGGGTAGTCGTTGGCCATCTCGAGCTGCGCGATGGCCTCCTGGCCGATGACGGTCTGGTGGAGCAGGACGTGGTTGAGCACGCTGCCCAGGGCGTACTTGGTGTCGTCGCGCTGGGCGGCGACTTCCACGGCTTCCGAGATCGCGATGCCGAGGCTGCCCGGATGGTCGGGGCGCTTGGCGAGGATCTCGCGGCCGGAGTGGGTCTCGTTGGAGGGCGAGGCGATGCAGCGCGCGCCGTAGGTTTCCATGAGCGCCCGGCGGTACGGCTTCTGGTCGTAGGAGACGCGCACCATGAAGACCATGCACCTCGAGGCCGAAGACCTGCCCGGCGAAGGCGAGGGAACTGCCCCACTGCCCTGCCCCGGTCTCGGTGATCAGCCGCTTCACGCCCGCCTGCTTGTTGTAGAAGGCCTGCGCCACGGCGGTGTTGGGCTTGTGGCTGCCCGCGGGCGAGACGCCCTCGTACTTGTAGTAGATGCGCGCCGGGGTCTGCAGGGCCTTCTCGAGGCGCCGCGCGCGGAAGAGCGGCGTGGGCCGCCATTGCCGGTAGACGTCGCGCACCGGGCCCGGGAATCTGGATCTCGCGCTCCGTGGAGACTTCCTGGAGGATCAGCTCCATGGGGAAGAGCGGCGCGAGGTCGTCGGGCCCGATGGGCTTCTTCGTGCCGGGGTGGAGCACCGGCGGCAGGGGCTTGGGCAGGTCGGCCGCGATGTTGTACCAGGCCCTGGGGATGCGTCCTTCGTCGAGGACGTACTTGACGGTGTCGTTCATGGCTTTCTCTCTCCAGAAAGGACGAAGCGTGTCTCGGGCTCCAGTTTACCCGGGCCCGGGACACGCTATCGACCTCGCGGCCGCCGGCGATTGACGCCGATCAACCGGCCTTCGGAGGAGCGCCCGTCAGGCGAACGTGTCGCCCATCAGGGTGCGGAACCAGACGAACATGTCCTCGTAGTGGTCCCTGCTCGCGCGCCAGCGCCTCGCCCGTCGCCCCCGGGACCACCTTCATCGTCCGCGTCGCCGGATCGTAGGCGAAGACGGCCGTGAGCCACGAGGCGGTCGACGTCGTGATGGGCGAGTAGCAGGAGGAATTGGTCACCGGCGCGGGGTCGGGCGCGCCGCCGCCCAGCATCCGCAGGATGGCGTCCGCGCAGACCTTGCCCTCCTGGTTCCCGATGTGCCCGGCCTTCGGCTGGGTGGTCGCCGACGCGTCACCGATCACGTGGATGCCTGCGACGGCGGTCGACTCGTAGCTCAGGACGTCCACGCCGGCGAACCCGCGCGCGGCGTTCGCCACGCCGATGTCCTGCAGGAACCGGGGGCCGACGTTGGTCGGGATCACGTTCAGGACGTCGCCGCGGAAGGGTCCCATGTCGTGTGGATCGTCTTCGTGGCCGTGTCCACGAAGGTGACCGCCGCGTTGGGCACGTACGAGATGACCCCGGCGTGCGTCACCTCGAAGGCGCGCGTGAAGTTCTCGCGCTCCGCGGTGATGGCGGGGTTCGCGTCCAGCACGATCACCTTCGAGCCCGGCTTGTTCCGCTTGAGCCAGTCGGCCACGACGCAGGCCCGCTCGTACGGTCCGGGCGGGCAGCGGTAGGGCGCCGGGGGCACCGTCATGATGAAGGTGCCCGCCGATGGGCATGGCGCGGATCTGGTCGCGCAGCTGCGTCGTCTGCGGCCCGGCCTTCCAGGCGTGCGGAACGAGCGCCTGCGCCTCCGGGGTCTGCAGGCCGTCGGGGTAGGCGAAGTCGATGCCGGGTGCCACCACCAGCCGGTCGTAGTCGAGGGTCTGCGGCCCGGTGGCCGTGGCCACCGTCAGCGTCCTCGTGACCGGGTCCGCGGCCGTGGCCTCGCCCTGGAGGACCGTGATGCCGTAGGTCGAGGCAGCTTCGCGTAGTCGAACGCGAGGGCGGACATCTGCACCGTGTTCGTGAGCACCAGGTTGGAGAGGATGTTGGAGGTGTAGCGCGGCTCGCGCTCGACGAGCGTCACCTGCACGCCGGCCCCGCCCCAAGCCGCAGGAACTTGGCCACCGCGGCGCCGGCCATGCCGCCGCCCACCACGACCATGCGGCCCGATAGCCCGGTGGCGGGTAGTCGGCGGTCGTCGTCGTGCCCGTGCGAGGTGGATGCCTGGAGCTGTCTGCGCTCGTCGTCGTCGGCGAGCGCGAACGCGGGAATGCCGGCGGCGGTGCAATAGGCGGCCAGGCGGGAAAGGAACTGCCTTCTGTCGAGGGTCATGGTCGGTCCTTTGCGCTATTGGCTCTGGCGCGAGAAGTAATCGGCGATCGCGCGCAGCTGCGCGTCGGTGTAGCCCAGCGCGTGGATGGTCATGATCTCGCCGCGCTTGTTCTTCCGCCTTCATCTCGCGAAGCTCGCTGTAGATGTCGCTCGACGACTTGCCGGCCAGCCTCTCGAAGGTGCCGTCGCCGCGGCCGTTGGTGCCGTGGCACTGGAAGCAGTTGGACGCGAGAAGGCGCCCGGGTTCGGACGGCGGGGCGGACTGCTGCGCGCCCGCGGTGGCGGCGCCGAGCGCGGCCAGCGTGATGACGATCGTTCTTTTCATGGAAATGGCTCCAGATCCGGGAGGAAAACCCTGCCCGCACTGACATGAGCAGGACCAATGCCAGTTTGAAACCCCTTGATTAACAAAGCCTTAAGGCCATTGGGGCTTTTCGGGCGTCGCCGGACGGAGACGGAAATTCGGTCGCTTGGCCCAAGTGCTTGATCGAAATCAGAGTTTGTTGTCGCCGACGGGCAGTAACTATGACTTCGGCCTTTCTTGAACCAGTTCATGTCAGGCCCGGTGGGTCTTTTCCACAATGGCACCACGCTGCGGCCGAGCCACGTCCCGCAACCACAACGTCCAAGGAGAAAAGCACCATGTCCGCACTCGCCACGCTGAAACGCCACGCCCCTGTCGCGGCGGCCGTCCTCGCCCTTTCGGTGGCGAGCGCGTTCGCGCAGGAGAAGAAGCCCGACCACCCGACCACGGAGGCCGAGATCAAGTACCAGGCCGGCGGCTCTCCCCTCGCCGGCGTGGACATGTACCAGGACATCAACCCGAAGGCCCCGCCGATGAGCAAGGCGGAGTTCGACAAGGCCCGCCAGATCTACTTCGAGCGTTGCGCCGGCTGCCACGGCGTGCTGCGCAAGGGCGCGACCGGCAAGCCGCTCACCCCCGACATCACCATCGAGCGCGGCACGCGAATACCTGAAGGTCTTCATCAAGTACGGCTCGCCCGCGGGCATGCCCAACTGGGGCACCTCCGGCGACCTGAACGACGCCGAAGTCGACCTCATGGCGCGCTACGTGCAGCAGACGCCCCCCACCCCGCCCGAGTTCGGCATGAAGGAGATGAAGGCGACGTGGAAGGTGCTCGTCCCGGTGGACAAGCGCCCGAAGAAGAAGATGAACAACTACAACATCGAGAACATCTTCTCGACGACGCTGCGCGACACCGGCGAAGTGGCGCTGATCGACGGCGACAGCAAGAAGATCATCAGCATCGTGAAGACGGGCTACGCGGTGCACATCTCGCGCGTGTCCGCCTCCGGCCGCTACCTCTTCGTGATCGGCCGCGACGCCAAGGTCAACATGATCGACCTGTGGATGGAGAAGCCCGACAACGTGGCCGAGATCCGCACGGGGCTGGAAGCGCGTTCCGTGGACACCTCGAAGTTCAAGGGCTACGAGGACAAGTACGCCATCGCCGGCTCCTACTGGCCGCCGCAGTACGTGATCATGAAGGGCGACACGCTCGAGCCGCTGAAGATCGTGGGCACGCGCGGCATGACGGTCGACACCCAGGAATACCACCCCGAGCCCCGCGTTGCCGCGATCGTGGCCTCGCATTTCAAGCCCGAGTTCGTGATCAACGTGAAGGAGACGGGCAAGATCCTGCTGGTGAACTACACGGACATCGAGAACCTCAAGACGACCGAGATTCCCGCCGCCCGCTTCCTGCATGACGGCGGCTGGGATTCGACCCACCGCTACGTGATGATGGCCGCCAACCAGTCCAACAAGATCGCCGTCGTGGACGCGAAGGAAGGCAAGCGCACGGCGATCGTCGAAGTCGACAAGATCCCGCACCCGGGCCGCGGCGCCAACTTCGTGCATCCCAAGTTCGGCCCCGTCTGGGCGACCGGCCACCTGGGCAGCGAGAAGATCGCGCTCATCGGCACCGACCCCGTGAAGCACAAGGCGAACGCGTGGAAGGTGGTGCAGATGCTCGACGGCCAGGGCGGCGGCAACCTGTTCATCAAGACGCACCCGAAGTCGAAGAACCTCTGGGTGGACACGCCGCTCAACCCCGATCCGAAGCTCTCCAAGTCGATCGCGGTGTTCGACATCAACAACCTCGACAAGGGCTTCAAGGTGCTGCCGATCACGGAATGGGCCAACATCGGCGACGGCGCCGGGCGCGTCGTGCAGCCCGAGTACAACAAGGCGGGCGACGAAGTGTGGTTCGCGGTGTGGAGCGCCAAGGACAAGACCTCCGCGCTGGTGGTGGTCGATGACAAGACGCTCAAGCTCAAGACCGTGATCAAGGATCCGAAGATCATCACGCCGACCGGCCACTTCAATCTCTACAATACGCAGCACGACGTCTACTGAAGAGTTGTTCGATGCACCTCCCTGTTGGCCGGCGTCTCGACGCCGGCCTTTTTCTTTCTGCGACGGCGGCCCTCGTGGCCGCCGCTCGCGGTCGCGGGCCGCCTCGCTCGAGGCGGCTACCTCCGACGGGCGCTACCGGGTCGCCCCGGACGGCGGCGGCGCCGCGCTGGTGGTCTACTCGGCCCCCGACGGGCGCGAGTTGCGCCGCATTCCGCTCGCCGACCGCAGCCGCCGCACGGGCGATCTCGCGTGGATCATCGACCTGCCGCGGCGCAAGAGCCTTCTGGCCGGCTTCGCGGCCCTGCCCGAGGCCTGGGAAATGCCCTATGGCGACAAGGCCGAGCCGGTCTTTGACGGCCTCGTGCACGACTACCGGATGGGCGAGGGAATCGCCGATCGCGGCCCCCTGCCCGTGCGGCGCATTCCGCTCGATGCGCCGATGCCGCTGCCGACGCCCGACGAGAAGCAGGTCCACGTCTCCTGGGCCGACCCTGCGCTCCCCGGCAAGCTCAATGTCCTGAACCTCGACGTGCGCCGCATCGTGGCCCAGGTCGATGCGCCCGCCCCGCGCGAGGCCCGCGCCCCGGCCACGCAGCCAGCGCCTGCGGGCGAGCCCGTGCCGGCGCGCGCCGAGAAGCTCGAGCGCGTGCAGGTCATCGGCGCGGCGAGCCGCGTCGAGGAGGCGGTCGACTCCGTGGCCGCGACGGTGACCGTGATCGACCGGGAGGACGCCTTCCGCGAGGTCGCCGGCAACATGCGCGACCTGCTCCGCTACGAGCCGGGCGTGTCGATCGAGAACGGCGCCACCCGCTTCGGCCTCGGCAACCTCAACATCCGCGGTCTCGACGGCAACCGCGTGCAGATGACCGTCGACGGCATCCGGCTCCCGGAGAGCTACCGCGTGGGAAGCTTTTCCAACGCCTCGCGCAACGCCACGGGCCTGGGCCTCCTGAAGCAGGTCGAGATCGTGCGCGGGCCCGCGTCCGCCATCCATGGCTCCGATGCGCTGGCGGGCGTGGTCGCGTTCACCACCCTCGATCCCGGCCTCGTACCTCCGGGGCACGCAAGGGCTACGGCGGCGAGGCCTTCGCCGGCTACGCGAGCGCCGACCGCTCGTCGTCCCGCGGCGGCGCGCTCGCCCTCGAAGCGGGCGGCACCCGGCTCCTGCATCGGCGCCGAGCGCACGGACGGCGAGGAGATGTCGAACATGGGCACCACCGGCGGAACCGGCGCCACGCGGACCGAGCCCAATCCGCAGGACACGCGCGTGCGAAAGCCAGCTCGTGAAGTGGGTCGTGCCTGCCGGCCGCGACTGGCGCTTCACGCTCACCGCCGACCGCTTCTCGCGCGAGGTGAAGACCGACGTCCTGTCGCTCAACCCGCAGTCGTCGCGCACCGTGAGCCTCACGGGCGACGACCGCTCGAGCCGCGACCGCTACAGCGTGGAGGCCACGGGCATCGACCGTGGGCGCGATCGCGCGGCTCACGGTCACCGCCTACGTCCAGGACTCGCTCACCGAGCAGGACACGCAGGAAGTCCGGGCCAACACGACCGCCGCCTGCCTGTCGGCGCCGGGCACGGTGCGGTGCCTGCGCGAGCCGCGCTTCACCTACGACACCCGCGACACGGGCATCGTGGCCATCGGCGAGGCGGACGCGCGCGCCTTCGACCTGGATCACCGGCTCGTCTTCGGCGCCGAGTTCACGCGCATGCACGCCGCCGAGATGCGCGACGGCCACGCAGACGAACCTCAATACCGGCCAGGTCACGAACGTGGTCGGCGGCGAGGCGATGCCCGTGCGCGACTTCCCGGTCACCGACACCGATCGCTTCGGCGCCTTCGTCCAGGATTCCTTCGTGGCGGGGAACCCGCGGCCTCACCTGGATTCCGGGGCTGCGCTTCGACGCCTTCCGGCTGCGGCCCCATTCCGACGAGGCATTCGTGGCGGGAAGCGGCGGGCGCGCCGTCGCGTCCCTGTCGGACCAGGCGCTGTCGCCGAAGCTGGGCCTGCTCTTCCGCGTGGACAGCGCGCTCACGCTCACGGGGCAACTGGCCACGGGCTTCCGCGCGCCGCCCGGCCGCCGACCTCAACATCGGCCTCACGAGCCTGCCGTCGGGCTACACGGTGATCCCGAATCCGGACCTGCAGCCCGAGTCGTCGCGCGGCGCGGAAGCGGGCGCGCGGTACAGGAGCGGCCCGGTGCGAGGCGATGGTCACGGCCTATTACACCCGCTACTCGGACCTCATCGTGTCGCGGGCGGCGCTGCCCTGCCCGGCCGATCCGCGCTGCGTGCCGGGCGCCACCGGGCACCTTCCAGTCGCAGAACGTCTCGTCCGCGCGCATCTACGGCGTCGAGGCGAAGGCCGCGTGGCGGTTCGCCGCCGGCTGGACTGTGCGCGCGCGCGTTCGCCATTCCGCGCGGCGACGACATCGGCAAGGATGCGCCGCTCAATTCCATCGATCCCCCGAGGCTCGTGGCGGGCATCGGCTACGAGGCGCGCGCGCCTGGGGTGCGCGCGCTGCACGTCGACCCACGCGGCGGAGCAGACGCGGGTGGACAGCGACGGCCGGCGTCACCTTCGTGCCGCCCGCGTGGACCACGGCGGACCTCACCGCGTGGGTGAAGCCGCATCCCTCGCTCGAGATCGCGGCGGGCGTCTTCAACCTGACGGACGAGAAGTACTGGCTGTGGTCGGACGTGCGCGGCCTCGCCAACCTGACGGTGGGCGTGGACCGCTACACGCAGCCCGGGCGCAACTACGGGATCAACGCGCGCTGGAGCTTCTGAGGGCGCCGGCGGCGCGTCGGAGCGCGGCTCACGCGTTGAACGGCTCGGCCCGCTTGATGAGCTCGTCGAGCCCCGGCTCGCTCGGATTGCGCGGCTTGCCCGGGTGGATGATCGCGACCTGGCAGGCTTCCGCCGCCTCGACCAGCTGCCGGTACGTTCCGGCGTTCAGGTCCTTGATGAAGGCCTGCTTGTTGTCGTTGTAGCCGAACATCTGCGGATTGATGAGCTGGCACTCGTTGCAGCTGGGGCAGCGCGACGTCTCGATCCACGGATCGTCGGACGGAGGCTTCGCCTCGGCTGCGGGCTGCGGCATCCGCGGCCGCGGGGCGGCTGCCGCCGCGGCGCGGGCGCCTCGCCCGTCGCCGCGGCGGCGGGCGCGGCGGCCACGGACTTGCGCAGCGCCTCGAGTTCCTCGTTCTTCTGCGCCTCCCACGCGGCCTTCTCGCGGGCGAGCAGGCGCTCGGCGTGGGAATCGTGGATGCCGGCGTGCTCCTGGAGCCGGTGCCACAGCAGCAGGCAGCGGCGGGTGGCCTGCATCATCCTCGCGTCGACGATGACCCGGTGCAGCGCGTCGTCGGCGTCGACGGCGAGCAGGTAGGGAACGCGCTCCGCGGCCTCGCGCTCCGGACAGCGCGAGCCAGTCCGCGACCGGCACCAGCGCGGAGGTCCAGCGGTCGCGCGGCACGACCGCGAAATGCTCGGCGTTGCGCCGGTCGCACATCGCGAAGTCCGCGTAGGTGAACGCGACCTGCTGGGCCACGCGCTGCATCGCCTCGTCGGCGTACTCGAACGGCTCCACGGGCCAGTCGGTGTCGGGATTGCGGTTGCTCTCGAGCGAGAAGCGCTCCGCCCAGTTCTCGCCCGCCGCGGCGTCGTAGACGAAGGCGGGGAAGGCGCGCGACTCCATGGCCGCGGCCGAGGTCATGTAGCGGGGCAGCGCGCCCGCCGCCGCGGGAGCGCCCGCGAAGACGCTGAAGAGCGCCGGCCCGCGGCAGCCCATGCCGTTCTCGATGCGGTTGCGCATGCGGTAGAGGCTCGAGCTCGCCGCCTGCAGCACGAACATGCCGCCCAGCCCCATGGCCGTCGTCGCCAGCCGCGCGCTGCGCACGCCGAAGGCGAAGTGCCCCGTGCCGAGCGAGGCTTCCTCGAGGAGGTCGGTCACCTGCACGACCACCTTGACCGGCAGCCCGGACGACAGCGTGTCCATGAGCCCGGCGTTCTCCGGCGCGTCGTTGCGGTCCGGGGGGATGCAGACGAGGTAATCCGGGAAGAGCGACAGGTCGTCGGCCGTGAGGGAGTTCTCGCCGTAGACCTCGAAGAACGGGTCGTGGTCGAACTCGTTGTAGCCGTTGCGCGCCTCCAGGTCCGCGACCGCGATGGCCTTCACGAGCTCCACGGCCTGCGGCGAGCCGCTTCGCGGTAGGCGGCGACCGCCGCCGCGATGTTGTCGAACAGGAAGCCGTGCGTCGTGTCGGCCTCGTCCTCGCCCAGCTTGCGCGAGACGAAGCGCTGCGACTTGAGGACCGAGAGGGCCCACTCGATGCGCTTGCGGCGGGACGCGGGCAGCTCGTCCTTGGGCGTGCCGCGCACCACGAGCCGCGACATCGCGGCGAAGTCGAAGTCGTCGGCGTCGGGCGCGCCGCCCATGGCGGCGCGCAGCGCCTCGGGCTGCTGCCCGGCCTGGGAGTGCACGAAGGCGGCGCGCAGGATGTCCGAGAGCTTCCTCTGGAGCTGGTCCAGGTGGCCCTGGAACAGGGCCGCCTTCTGGGCCTGGACGTGCCGCCACGCGTGGGTCATGAAGCGCGACGGCAGGCGCTCGTCGCAGTCCGCCAGCTCGCCGTCGATCTTGATCGACTCGCCGGCGTGCGCGAGCACCTGGCGACACGCTCGGGTCGTCGACGGAGCCCAGCTTGGCGGCCGCGGCGGCCCAGAGCTCGGAAAGGGTTCCCGTCCGGCCCGCGGCCAGCATGGCCCGCAGCTCGCGCTCGAGACGCAGGACGTGCTTGCGAAGGCGCTCCCCCTCGATGCCGCGCGGGGCGAGTGCCTCGAGGACGTCGTTCACCAGCAGCGAGAGCGACGCGGCGAAGCCGTCGGCGTTGCTGCTGTCCGCCAGGACGAGGGGATAGTCGTGGCGCAGCCGCGTCAGGTCGCGGTAGCCCGCGAAGAGCGCGGGCCGCATCGAGCTCCGCGTCGAGGGGCGCGAGCCCGTCTCCCGTGCGCCGGCCCGTCAAGTGGAACACCAACTGGTCCTGGAATTTCGCTGCCATGTCCATCGGAACTTGCCCCTGCTGTCGTTGTTGCGTCGTGTGCCTACGCGGCGCGGCTCTGGCTCGCTGCATCCGGCCAGATGGTGAACTTGTCGAACTCGGCATCCAGCCCCTTGCGCACCGCCTCCACGGTCCGCGGCTTGCCGGCGCCGCGAAGGTCCTCGTAGCAGGGCACCTCCGGGTTCTGGTAGAGGATCCCCACCGGGATCGGGTCTTCCGACGAGGCGATCTCGCGGGCGCGGTGGATGTCCAGCGGATCGTGCTCGCGCTGGTTCTTGTAGATCCGGCTCACGTCCGCGCTCGGCTGCAGGCCGTTCGGGTGGGTGAGGAGCAGCGTCTTGCTCGGGTCGTGCAGCCACGGCTCGAACATCTTCGGCAGGAACTCCGGGCAGCGCTGGATGATGCGGATGAACGAGAAGCCGCGGTGGTGGAACGCCTTCGAGACGATGTCGTAGACCATCTCCGGCATCCAGTCCACGGCCTGCGCCACGAACGAGACGTTCTCGCACGCCGAGCGTCACCGTGAGCGGGTTCAGCGGCAGGAGGACGGAGCCGCGCGGGGTCGTGTTGCTCTTCAAGCCGATCGGCGAGGTGGGCGAGGCCTGCTTCTTCGTGAGCCCGTAGACGTGGTTGTCGTGCAGGATCACGGTGAGGTTCATGTTGTAGCGGATCGCGTGGATCCAGTGCGCGGCGCCGATCGAGCAGCAGTCGCCGTCGCCGGTGTTCACGAAGACGTTGCAGGTCCGGGCGCGGCCATCTTCACGCCCTCCGCGATGGGGAAGGCGCGGCCGTGGATGCCGTGGAAGCCGTAGGTCTTCATGTAGTGCGGGAAGCGGCTCGAGCAGCCGATGCCGGAGACGAACACCGTCTTCTCGGGCGCCAGGTTCTCGTCGCGGCACAGGCGCTGCACGGCGGCCAGGATGGCGTTGTCGCCGCAGCCGTTGCACCAGCGCGGCACGCCGCCCTGGTAGTCCTCGAGGCTGTGGTGCTCCTCGTGGAGCTTGATGATGCACTGGGTGAGCGGTTTGCCCATGGTTATTTCCCCTCCTCGAGTTTGGCCTTCAGCGCCTTCACCACGTTGCCGGGCTTGATGGGCTGCCCGCGCGCCTCGCTCCAGCAGTCGACGTCGACCAGGAAGCGCGAGCGCAGCATCATCGCGAGCGCCGTGTAGCGGCGGTTGTCCGCGTCGATGAGCTCGTCCTCGAGGCGGTCGCCCCAGCCGCCTTCCACCGCGATCACCTTGCCGAAGCGCTTGAGGATCTCGCCGATGCCCGAGGGCATGGGCTGGATGAAGCGCAGGTGCAGCGACGAGACCTTGAGGCCCTCGGCGCGCATGCGCTCCACCGCTTCCTCGATGACGCCCTTGGTGCTGCCCCAGCCCACCACGAGCAGGTCGCCCTCGGCGTCGCCGAACACGGGCGGCGCCTTGAGCGTCTTCTGCAGCGCCGCGAGCTTGAGGCTGCGGGCGCGCAGCGACTCCTCGTTGATCGACGGGTCGTAGGCGACCTTGCTCGTCGCGGTCGTGGGCGAGGCCCGTCACCGTGTGCATGCCGCCCGGCTGCCCCGGGATGAAGCGCCGCGCGATGCCGGTGACGGAATCCCAGTCGTAGGGCTTGGCGCCCTCGGGCAGCGGCGACTGGTCGATCGGGGGCGCCATCCAGTCCTCGCGGAACGTCGGCCGCGGGAACGGCGCCTGCGCCGTCGCGAGGCTCGCGTCCGAGAGCACCACGACGACCATGTTGAAGGTCTCGGCGATCTTGCGCGCGGTGATCATCGAGTAGAAGCAGTCCTCGATGCCGCTCACGGCCATCACCACCTTGGGCGCGTCGCCGTGGCTGCCGTAGATCGCCGTCAGGAGGTCGCCCTGCTCCACCTTCGTCGGCTGCCCGGTGCTCGGGCCGCCGCGCTGCACGTTCACCACCACCAGCGGGATCTCCGCCATGACCGCGAGCCCCAGGCCCTCCTGCTTGAGCGAGTAGCCCGGGCCCGGAGGTGATCGTCACCGCGCAGCGGCCGGCGTAGGAGGCGCCGATCGCGAAGGCGCAGGCGGCGATCTCGTCCTCGGCCTGGTGCACCATGCCGCCGACCTTCTCGAAGCAGTCGGACAGGTAGTGCGAGGCCGAGGTGGCCGGCGTGATCGGGTACATCGCGCAGATGTCCATGCCGGAGGCGAGGACGCCCAGCGCGATGGCGGTGTTGCCGTTCGTCACGACCTGCGCCACCTTGCTCTTCGTCGGCCGGGATCGCGTACTTGAAGTCGAGGTTCGCCTCGCCCCAGGCGAAGCCCGCCTCGAGCAGCTTCACGTTGGTGTCGATGATCGCGCGGTCCTTCTTGCCGAAGGTGAGCGCGACCTGGTCGCGCCCGAGCTGCAGGTCGAAGCTGTAGATGCTGCAGAGCATGCCCAGCACGAACATGTTCTTGCCGCGGCGCGCGTCGGTCATGAGGGCCCGGCACTCGCGCTCCAGCGGCATCTCGATCACGCGGAAGCCGCCCTTCAGCGAGCGCCTCGACGGTTTCGTTGAAGGACTTCGACGATCGACGGGTCGCGGCTGTCGCGCCACGCGTTCTCCAGCAGGATCGTGGCGCCGGGCTTCAGTTCGCCCGCGCGCACGCGGCCGAGGAGCACCTGCTCGTTGAAGGCCACGACGAGGTCGGTCTCGTCGCCGCCGTTGGTCACCTCCTTGGCGCCGATGCGGATGCGGATGCCGCTCGCCCCCGCCACGCTGCGCGCCGGCGGCTGGATCTCCGCGGGGATGATCTCCACCGTCCAGATGCCGTTGCCGCTGCGCGCGGCGATGCCCGCCAGCGCCTGGCCGCAGCGCTGCGCGCCTTCGCCGGAGTCGCTGATCACCTCGACGATGTGCTCGGGGAGCGTTCTTGGCGGGTTTCGCGCCGGGTGGCCGGTGCGCCGCCTTTGGCCTGCTTCTCTCGGTCCAGCTGGGCCGTTTCGCTCATGGTTTCGCCTTCGGATTCGTGCGTCGAATGGAAAATCGTGGCCGGGCTAGAGCAGCCGCACGCGGGCAAAGTTGTGCTCCTCGACCGGGATGCCGAAGCGCCGGCCGCTCGGGTCGTCGGTGTCCGGCGCGTAGACGCCGTCGGTGTCGCGCAGGCCGAGGTACGCCTTCATGGCGCGCGCCGCCTTGCGCCCGGCGCCCATCGCCTGGATCACCGTGGCCGCGCCGGTGACGATGTCGCCGCCGGCATAGACGCCGGCGATCGAGGTCGCGAGCGAGTCGTCGGTCTGGATGTAGCCGCGCTTGTTGAGCTTCAGCTTGGCGGTCTGCCCGAGGATGGGGTTCGCGTTCGTGCCGATCGCGAAGACCACCATGTCGGTCTCGATCTCGAACTCGCTGCCCGGCACCGGGCATGGGCTTGCGCCGCCCGGAGTCGTCGGGCTCGCCCAGTTCCATGCGGACGCAGCGCATCGCGCGCACGGCCTTCTTGTCGTCGCCCAGCAGTTCCACGGGGCTGGTGAGCCAGTTGAACTCGATGCCCTCCTGCTCGGCGTGATGGACTTCCTCCACCCGGGCGGGGGCCTCGGCCTTCGAGCGCCGGTAGACGCAGAAGACCTTTTCCGCGCCGAGGCGCAGCGAGACGCGCATCGCGTCCATCGCGGTGTTGCCCGCGCCGATCACGGTCACGCGCTTGCCGGGCTGCAGCGGCGTGTCGAAGTTCGGGAAGTCGCGGGCGCGCATGAGGTTGGCGCGCGTGAGCAGCTCGTTGGCCGAGAGCACGCCGTTGAGCGACTCGCCCGGGATGCCCATGAAGCTGGGGTAGCCCGCGCCCGTGCCCATGAACACCGCGTGGAAGCCCATCTCCGTGACCATCTGCTCGATGGTGAAGAGGCGGCCCACGAGCGTGTTGCACTCGAAGCGGATGCCGAGCTTCTTCAGCTTGTCGATCTCGGCGTCGATCACGTCGTTGGGCAGGCGGAAGTCGGGGATGCCGTACTTGAGCACGCCGCCGGGCTGGTGGAACGCCTCGTAGACCACGACCTCGCAGCCGGCCTTGGCCATGTCGGCCGCGCAGGCCATGCCCGCGGGCCCCGCGCCGACGATGCCGACGCGATAGCCGTTCGGCTCGATGTAGGGGATGTTGGCCCAGCCTTCCTTGATGGCCATGTCGCCCACGAAGCGCTCCAGGCGGCCGATCGCGACCGGCTCGAGCGTCTCGCCCACGGTGCACACGCCTTCGCACTGGTTCTCCTGCGGGCAGACGCGCCCGCAGACCGACGGCAGGAGGTTGGTGTCGGTGATGATGTCGTAGGCCCCGTGGTAGTGCTTCTCGGTGATCTTCTGGATGAAGCCGGGGATGTCGATGCCGACCGGGCAGCCGCGCACGCACGGCTCGTCGGCGCACTGCAGGCACCGCTCGGCCTCGACCAGCGCCTCCTCGAGCCGGTAGCCGAGGGAGACTTCCTCGAAATTCCGGGCGCGTTCCTTCGGGTCCTGTTCCTGCGCCGGCGTCCGCTCCTGCGGGATCGTCCGGATCGTCTTCTTCTTCGCCATGGTCGCCATTCCTTGTGTGCCGTTCGTTCCTCGACCTGCCGGTTCTTCAGCCGTCCGTGGACGGGCGGTCGTCGAGGGCGGCGACGGGCTCGGGCGCGCTCTCGTCGCCCCGGATCCGGCAGCTCTCCTGGAAGCGCTCGAGGGCTTCCTTCTCCGCGGTCTTGTACCGGCCCAGCCGCGCCATGAGGTCGTCGAAGTCGACCAGGTGGCCGTCGAAGTCCGGCCCGTCGACGCAGGCGAACTTGACCGTCTCCCCGATCTTCACGCGGCAGCCGCCGCACATCCCGGTGCCGTCGACCATGACGGGGTTCAGGCTCACCATGGTCGGGATCTTGTGCGGGCGCGTGGCTTCGGCGCAGCCCTTCATCATCACCGGCGGGCCGATGGCCACCAGTTCCTCGATGTCCGCGTGCTTCGCGATGGCCTGCTTGATGCCCTCCGTGACGAGGCCCTTGATCCCGGCGGAGCCGTCGTCGGTGCAGAGGATCAGCTCGTCGCAGCAGGCGCGGAACTTGTCCTCCCAGAACACCAGCCCCCGGTTGCGGAAGCCGAGGACCCCGATCACGTAGGCGCCGCTTTCCTTCCAGGCGCGCGCCTGCGGGTAGATCGGGCGCGACGCCCAGGCCGCCGCCGACGCAGACCACCTTCTTCTTGCCGCCGATGTGGCTGGGAATGCCCATGGGGCCCACCACCGCGTACAGGGTCGTGCCCACGCGGCAGTTCTGCTGCATCTCGCGCGTGGTCTTGCCGACGGCCTGGATGACCAGGGTGATGGTGCCCGCCTCGCGGTCGAAGTCGGCGATGGTGAGCGGGATGCGTTCGCCCTGCTCGTGCTCCATCACGATGACGAACTGGCCGGCCTTGGCGGCCTTGGCCAGCATCGGGTGGCGGACTTCGAGCAGGAAGGTGACGTCCGAGAAATCCGCTCGAGCGACGATTTCGAAGGACGACGACTGGGGCACGTTCATGTGTAAACCTCTCCTCGGCTGGCGGATGCCCTCGCATCACGCCCGCAAAGGGGGCCACAGGCCCCGAAGCGGGCAGATCCTGTAGGACTTTGGTGACATTACGGCGCCGGAGGTAACCCCTTGTTGATCTGCCGCAATCCCGGCCGGGGTTTCCCCAAAGGGAAATGCGTTCAGTCCGGGGCGCCGAGGCGCTTTCGCGCGGCCTGGAGGGCCGATTCGAGGTAGGCGGAATAGAAGTCGGCCAGGAGCATGCCCTTCAGGGGCTCGGCGATGGGCCGGCCCTCGCCGTCCCAGAACGCCACGACGGGGGCGGAGCGCACGTCGTGGGCCTTCGCGATGGCGGCATGGGTCGTGCGACTCCCCGGAAAAGCCGACCACCGCCTCGTCGCTGTCGATATCGACCTGGCGGACGATGACGCGGGAGGCCTGCTGCGGGTCGGCCAGGATCGGCGCCAGGTGCGAGCGGCGCACGATCTCGCAGTACGGGCAGCCCGGCAGGCTGAAGAGGATGACGATCGGCGCCAGTCGCCGCCGCGACGAGCCGGCCGTCGGCCTGCAAGTCCATGGCGAGGGGGATCGCCGGCGGGGGCGCCGCCTTCGCGGCGAGGGCCCACCCCAGCGCGGTCATCCCGAGGAGGAAGTTCCGGCGGCCTGCCCGGGATGCTTCCGGGCGCGGCAAGGGGTCGGCGGCCGCCGCCATCAGGCGATCCCGGGATTGCCTTCCATGCCGACGAGCTTCGGGAGGTTCAGCTTCACGGGCGCGATCGTCTTCGCGGTCGCGGAGGTATTTCGTGACGACGTCCCAGATGGGCTCGCCCTTCACCCCTTCGGCCACCGGCGCCCAGCCCGCCACCTTGTACTTGCGGTCGGCCGCGACGGGCTTGCCGGCGAGGCGCATGTCGGAGATGCGCTTGCCCATCGACTCGCCCGGCGTGCAGGTGTAGGTGAGCCCGCCCACGCGCACCATGTCGCCGCCCTGCTGGTAGTAGGGATCGGGGTTGAACAGGTTGTCGCAGACGTCCTCGAGGATCGTCTTGATCATCTCGCCGGTGAACTCGTTCAGCGTCGTCTGCGGGTAGCTGATCGCCGTCCAGTCCATGACGTGCTCCAGCGTGATCGCCTGGCCCGGCAGCAGCGTCGTGCCCCAGCGGAACCCGGGCGAGAAGGCGATTTCCGCCCCTTTCACCTGCATGAGCGCGTCCAGGATGACCTGGTCCACCGTCCCGTTGAAGTTGCCGCGCCGGTAGAGCAGGCCCTCGGTGACGGCGAGCTTCTCGGCGAGCTTCGCCTCGTGCGGGCCGCGGATCTTCGCGAGGATGGCCGCCATGCCCGCGTCCGGCGCGAGGAGGTTGGCGAAGACCGGCAGCAGCCGGTATTTCCAGCCGGCGACCTTGCCGCCCTTCACGTCGAAATCCATCACGCCGAGGAACTTGCCGTTGCTGCCCGCGTTGGTGACGAGGGTGACGCCCTTGGCATTCCGCACCTCGACGGGCTGCGGCACGCCGTCGTGGGTGTGGCCGCCGAGGATGGCGTCGATGCCGGTAACCCGGCCCGCGAGCTTCAGGTCCACGTCCATGCCGTTGTGCGAGAGCAGGATCACCACCTGCGCGCCCTTGCCCCTGGCCTCGTCCACCGCCTTCTGCAGCTCCGGCTCCTTGATGCCGAAGGTCCAGTCCGGGCACGAGGTAGCGCGGGTTCGCGATCGGGGTGTAGGGGAACGCCTGTCCCACGATCGCGACGGGGACGCCGTTGATCTGCTTGATCACGTAGGGCGGGAAGACCGGGTCGCCGAAGTCGGCCGTGGCCACGTTCTGCGCGATGAAATCGACCTTGCCCTTGAAGTCCTTGTCGACGATCTGCTTCACGCGATCGGCGCCGAGGGTGAACTCCCAGTGCCCGGTCATGACGTCCACGCCGAGCGCCAGGCAGGCGTCGACCATGTCCTGGCCCTTGGACCAGAGCGCCGTGGCGCTGCCCTGCCAGGTATCGCCGCCATCGAGGAGCAGCGCGCCGGGGCGCGAGGCCTTGAGGTTCTTCACCAGCGTGGCGAGGTGGGCGAACCCGCCGACCTTCCCGTAGGTCTTCGCGGCCTGCGCGAAGTCGAGGAAGGTGAAGGCGTGCGCCTGCGCGCTTCCCGCCTGCACGCCATAGGCCTTCAGCAGGCGCTCTCCCACGAGATGCGGCGCCCTGCCGGCCGCGCCCGCGATGCCGAGGTTCACGTTCGGCTCGCGGAAGTAGATCGGCATGAGCTGCGCGTGGCAGTCCGTCATGTGCAGCAGGCTCACGTTGCCGAAGCGCGGCACGTCGTAGAGCTTCGCGCCGTCCGCCGCGGCCAGCGCCTCGCGCGAGGAGATCGGCAGCCCCGCGGCCGCGGCGATGGCGAGGACGTTGAGGAATTCGCGGCGGTCCATGGAATCCTTGTTCAGGAGGTGGTGGCGTCGGCCCGATCGCGGCGCTAGAACTCGAGGGAGTCGGCGATGGCCTTGATGCCGGCGTTGGCGCAGACCTCGTCCGCATCGCCGCCCGGAGCGCCCGAGACGCCGATGCCCGCGACGATGGACCCGCCCGCCTCGATCTTCATGCCGCCGCCGACCGCGACCACGCGCGGGAGGTTGCGGATGCCCGCAGACGGCTGGCCCGGCTGCGTGATCTTCATCAGCTCGGTGGTATTGGTGCGGAACGAAACCGCCGTCCACGCCTTGTTGGTGGCGGTCTCGGGCGAGTGCGCCCCGGCGTAGCGGTCGCGGATCACGACCTGCACGAGGCCCGGAACGGTCCACGATGGCGACCGACACCTGGTAGCCGTCGGTGCGGCACTTCGCCAGCGCGGCCTGCGCGGCCTTGAGCGCCGTCTCCGGCGTGAGCGCCTTGATGGTGAAGGTGGCCGGATTCGGCGGCGAGCGGCGGGACCGGAACGCGAGAGCGATGCGACGGCGAGCCTGGCGACGTGCATTAGTCATGGCTAATGTTCCTCGACGAAAAAAGGGGCGGGCTGCCCCGCCCCTGTGGTGGCCGCGCCGTCTACTTGTTGACCGGCGAACTCGGGTCGAGCAAGAGAGCGCCATCAGGTCCTTGATCTGCGCCTCCGTGAGGACCTGGTTGTGCCCGAAGCGCGGCATGTTCGAGCACGCCGAGAACGCCTGGGAATTGTAGATCTTCCCGTAGGTGTACTGCTGGATCTGCGGCCGTGTTGCCGCGCGTCTTGCCGTAGTTGTAGAGGCTCGGGCCGATGTTGCCGTAGGAGATTTCCTTCTTCGTGAGCTGGTGGCAGGCGTAGCAGTTGCCGCCCGGACGGGCTTCTTCGGGTCGTCGCTCCACTGGCCGCCGCTGGCCCGTCTGCGCGACCGCGCTCGGCCTTGGTCCAGTCGCCGAGGTACTTGCCGTCGGCCGGGAACTTGATGAGCGCCTGCTGCGCTCTTCTCGAGGCGCTCGGCGACATCCTTGGGCGGCGTGCCCGCCGCGAGTAGGCTGCTGCAGGTCGCCTGCAGCTCGTCCTGGTCCAGGCGGTCGAGACTTGGCCTGGCCGCGGTCCTTGAAGTCGCGCTTCATCAGCGCCATGGCCTCCTGGTCGTAGTTCGGGCGCCATCGGTGGCGCAGCCGGCGAGCGGCGGCCGACGGCCGGCAGGACGATGCATCCTGGTGCGTTGTTTCATCGCGTCTCTCCTCTATCGCTTCAGCGCCGGGGCGTTGAAGACGCCGCCGTTCGCGTTCTTGGCCAGGAACAGGGTGAGCGCGACGAAACCGCGTCCGACGCGTAACCCGGGCTCGGGGAAGCGCTGCTGGCGATAGCAGTCGAAGAGGCGCTGCTGCATCGTGCGCACCTCGCCCTGGGAGACGCGGTAGCCCGGCCACGCGCCATAGGCGCGCTGCGCGTCCTTCGGGTTGAGGAGGTTGGGCAGGTCCTGCAGGCGGATGCGCTGGTTGTCCTCACGCCGTGGCAGGTCGCGCACGCGAAATCGTACGGGCCGCCGCGATGGAAGAACATGCTGCTTGCCGATCTCGTAGGCTTCCTGCTCCTTCGGGATGGTTGGCCGGCGACGTTCATCTTCATGCCGCGCGACGGAGCCGGTGATGTAGGCGACGATGCGCCTCCATGTCGGACTTCTTGTCGTTGCCGGCCCCGAAATGCTGCTTCGTGGCCTGCTCCACGCGTGAATCCCTGCAGGGTGACCATGCAGGTGACGAGGCGCGACTCGAGGTCCTGGACCCTGTCGGTATCCGGGAAGTACTTCGGGAGCACCGTGTAGGCGCCCTTCACGACGCCCGGCCCGAGGCCGATGTCGCACTTCTCGAGCGAGGCGCCCTTCGGGCCCGCGCTTTGCCTTCCAGAGGTCCTCGCCGCGGGCCTCCCACAGTTCCGCGGGGTTGCCGTCCGCCAGGGACTGCCGGTAGCGCTCGATCTCCTCGACGGCGGTGCGGTCCTGCGCCAGCGCGCCGCGCCGCCGCACAGGGCCATCGCGGCGCAGGCGAGCGCGGGCCGCCCTTTCCCAGGTTCGATTCACGATGCTCCTCCGTTCCATGGTTGTTATCGGGCGCTCGGGGGTGATGGCTAGGGCTTCAGGTAGGCGAACCCCTCCCGGGCTTGCAGGCGGCCGACTTCCGCCACGCCCGAGGGGACGATCTTCACGTCCTGGATGACCCGCTTGGGATCGATCTTCTGTCGATCGAGGGTGAAGCGGCACAGGCGGAACTCGACGCCCTTGCCCATGAGGTCCTGGACGAGCGCGTCGTAGGAGTTGCCGTTCTTGTCCTTCGCGCCATCCAGCAGGAAGTGGATGCCGTTGGCGTGGGTGACGAAGACGATCTTCGCCGTCGGGTCGGCCGCCAGGTGGTTGTTCGCGTTGCGAAGGCCGTCGGTCGCCTGCTCGTTGCCGGTCGTTGATGTGGTAGATGACCTTGACCGGGCCGTCCGAAGGCGCCGTGGCGCACCCGGCGGCCAACGCCAGGGCCGCAGCGGCGGCCACCGTTCCCGAAGCGCATTCCCATGGCTTCCCCTCCCCTTGTTTGTTTTCGCCGGCAGGCATCGAGGCCCGCCGGGGCCCTACGAGATCGTCGCTTCGTCGGTGCGCTTCTCGCCCTTGTTGTCCGTCCAGGTGATCGACACCTTCTCGCCGGGCTTGCCGCCCGCGAACTTGAAGGACAGGAACGGGTTCTTGGAGACGGCCGGCCCCCACTGCGCCGACAGCACCACCTTGCCGTTGTGCGTGGCGGTGACCTGCTGGATGAAATGCGCCGGGATCGCGGCGCCCTTCGAATCCTTGCGCTGGCCGGTTTCCATCTCGTGGCTCATCAGGACCTTCACTTCCACCTTGTCGCCGGACATCGAGGCCCGGATCTTCATCGGATCTGCCATGGTTTCCTCCTCGCTCAGCCGCCGCAGCCACCGATGGTGACCTTGACTTCCTTGGTGGTGTAGTAGAACTTGCCGTCGGCCTTCACGAGCGCCGTCACGTTGGACGTCTGCCCCATCTTCACGCGCGTGGTGACGCCGGCTTCCGTGCCCGCGGGGATGTCGAAGCTGGCCGCGAGCGCGTTCGGGTTCTTGTCGACGAGCAGCGCGATGGATTCCGTCTTCGGGAGCCGGCTCGAGATCGTGAACGGCACGACCGCGCCGTTCTCGGCGATGTCGGGCGAGGTGATCACGATGTCCTTGCTCTCGGCCGGCGCGCCGCCCCCCATGGCCTTCACCGTGTCGGCCAGGTTCTTGGTCTCGAATGCGGCCTTGTTCCAGGTCTGCGCCCAGGCGCTGCCCGGCTTGAGCAGGCCCGCGGAGGCCGCGAGCGCCATGACTGCCATTCCCCCGGTGCCCTTCAGCACCGTTCTCCGATCGTTGTTCATCACTCGCTCCTTGAGTCGTTCGCATTTGCGATGGCTGCGTTGCCTGGGACCCCTGTCGCCGCCGGCGACCGGCGAGATCGGGGCATCCGAAAATACCCTACAGGTTCATCGGGTTCCCGAATGTGGGGGGTATGCGCTGCCTGGGTCTATCCCCGAATCGGGTAACGACCATTACCCGATCGGGTAGGTAGCCATCATTTTTCGCGATTCTAGGCTGGAACGCGGGCGGCGAGATACCCCCTCGCGCCCGAATGCGGGCCGGCCGCCGCCGGCGAACAGGCGCTCGATCAGCGCGCGCTAATATTAGAGGTCCGCGCGCGAGTTGGGTTACGATCCGCCGATGACGACCACGGAAGGCCAGCGCCACCCATGCCGACCTCTTCGACCTGACCGGCCGCGGCGAGGACATCAAGGAGGCGAGCGAGGCCCTCAAGGCCATGGCGCATCCCCTGCGGCTGAAGATCCTCTGCCTCCTGGGGAGCGAGGAGCTCATGGTCCAGGACATCGTCGAGGCGGTGGGCACGTCGCAGAGCAACATCTCCCAGCACCTGGCGGTGATGCGCGAGCGCGGGCTGCTCGCCTCGCGCAAGGACGCCAACAAGGTCTTCTATCGCATCGACGACCCGCGCATCCTCAAGATGATCGCGATGATGCGAGAGGTGTTCTGCACGCTTTAGCGGGACCGCCGCGCGAGGCCCGGCTAGGGCCCTTTTCCCCGCCCGACCAGCGCCCGGCCGCCTCGTCGTCGCTCGCCCTCGCCTCCACCCAGCGCGGACCGGACGGCGTTTCCTCCTTCTTCCAGAACGGGGCGCGGGTCTTGAGGAAATCCATGATGAACTCGCAGGCGGCGAAGGCCTCGCCCCGGTGCGCGCTCGCGACCGCCACGAGGACGATGGCGTCGCCCGGATCCAGCGGTCCCACGCGGTGGACGACGCGCATGTCGACGCAGGTCCCAGCGCCGGGCGGCCTCGTCGCAGATGTCGGCCAGCGCGCGCTCGGTCATGCCCGGGTAGTGCTCCAGGGTCATGCGGCTCACGGCCGCCCCCTCGTTCAGCTCCCGCACCAGGCCCACGAAGGTCGCCACCGCGCCGACGTCGCGCCGTCCCTCGGTGAGGGCCGGCGATCTCGCGTCCCGCGTCGAACGGCGCCTCCTGGACGCGCACGTGCGCCACGGGTCAGCCCCCCGTCACGGGCGGGAAGAAGGCGACCTCGTCGCCGGGCTTGAGGGGCGTGGCGAGGTCCGCCATCCGCTGGTTCACCGCCACGCGCCAGGCGCGGCCCGGGGCGAACGCCTCCGACCAGCGGCCGTCGCGGGCGCGCAGGCGGTCGACGACCGTGCCCACCGTGGGCGTGCCCGGCGGCAGCGCGACTTCCTCGCGCGCGCAGTCGAGCCGCTCGCGAAGGCTGGCGAAATACAGGAGCGTGACCATCAGTCGGGCACGGCCGCCAGCCGCGGGCGCCCTTCCCGGCCGGCCACGAATTCGAGGATGAAGCCGGGCGATGGCCGCGGCATCGTCGAGGCGCGAACTGCGGCAGTCTCGTGTCCAGCGGCTCGTCGGTCGCGACCGCGATCACGTGCGGGTCGCTGCGGGAAGAGCAACGGGCGCTCGCCTCCCGAGCGGTGGACCTCGATGCGGGGGATGGGGTCGGCCTTGTAGCCCTCGACGAGGACCAGGTCGCAGGGCGAGAAATGGCGCAGCTGCGCCTCGAGGTCGGGCTCGGCCTCGCCGCGCAGCTCGTGCATGAGGGCCCAGCGCGTCGACGAGCTCACCAGCACCTCCGTGCAGCCCGCCTGCCGGTGGCGAAACGAATCCTTGCCCCGCTGGTCGACGTCGAACTCGTGATGCGCGTGCTTGATGAGCGACACGCGCAGCCCCTCCTTCACGAGGATCGGCACGATCTTCTCGATGAGGGTGGTCTTGCCGCTGCCGCTGTAGCCGGCGATGCCGAGGACTTTCATGGGGCCTTGAAGGGAGAAACCAGCCCGAAATGATAGCCCAACGGCGCGGCGCGCCGCGTCAGGCGCGTCGCCCGCGCTTGCGCCTGATCAGCCAGGGCGCCACGAGCACCACCGCCGCGAGGATCCACAGGACGATGGACACCGGGCTCTGGACCAGGATCCCCAGGTGGCCGTCCGAGATCGGCGAGCGCGCGGCGCAGGTTCTGCTCCATCATGTCGCCCAGCACGAACCCCAGGATGAGCGGCGCCATCGGGAAGCCCAGCTTGCGCAGCAGCCAGCCGAAGATGCCCAGGCCCACCATCAGGACGAGGTCGAACGTGGTCGCGTGCACCGCGTACACGCCCGACGAAGCTGATGGCCGCGATGCCCGGCACGAGGATCCAGTTGGGCACGTGGAGCAGCCGCGAGAAGAGCCCCACCATCGGGATGTTCATGACCAGCAGCATCACGTTGCCGATGAACATCGAGGCGATGAGGCCCCACACCAGGTCGGGCTGCTGCTCGAAGAGGAGCGGGCCCGGCGTGATGTTGTAGAGCGTGAGCGCGCCGACCATCACGGCCGTGGTGCCGCTGCCCGGCACGCCGAGCGTGAGCATCGGGACGAAGGCGCCGCCCGCGGCCGAGTTGTTGGCCGCCTCGGGGGCGGCCACGCCGCGGATGTCCCCCGTGCCGAACGTGCCTTCGCGGTCGGTCAGGTTCTTCTCCACCATGTAGGTGATCGCGCTGGCGATGGAGGCGCCCGCGCCCGGCAGCACGCCGATCACGAAGCCGATGAGGCTCGAGCGCACCGTGCCCCACCAGGTCTCGGCCATTTCCTTCAGGTTGAACATCGCGCGGCCGGTGTTCTTGATGACGACCTGCCCCGCGTGGCTCTGCTCGAGCATGACCAGCATCTCGCTGATGCTGAACAGCCCGATCACGACGACGATGAACTGGATGCCGTCGGACAGGTGCACGTCGTCGAACGTGTAGCGGTACACGCCGGAGCCGGCATCGATGCCGACCGTGGCGAGGAACAGCCCGATCAGGGCGCCGAGCAGGGTCTTGATCGGCCGGTCGCCCACCATGCCCGCCAGGCAGCAGATCGCGAAGACCATCAGCACGAAGTATTCCGCCGGGCCGAAGGCGAGCGCCCAGCGGGCGAGGATGCGGCGCGAAGAGCGCGAGCCCGATGGTGGCGACGATGCTGCCCACGAACGAGCTCCAGGCCGAGATGGAAAGCGCGACGCCGGCGAGCCCCTTCTTGGCCATCGGGTAGCCGTCGAGCGCCGTCATGATCGCGCCGGCGTCGCCGGGGATGTTGAGCAGGATCGACGAGATGCGCCCGCCGTATTCGCAGCCGATGTAGACCGCGGCGAGCAGGATGAGCGCCGTCTCCGGCGGCAGCTTCATCGCGAACGCGATGGGCAGCAGGATCGCCACGCCGTTGATCGGGCCCAGGCCGGGCAGGAGCCCGACCACGGTGCCGATGAAGGAGCCCAGGAACGCGACCAGCAGGTTCATGGGCTTGGCCGCGACGACGAAGCCGTGCGCGAGGTGGTTGAGGGAGTCCATCAGTCAGCCCCGTCCAGAGTCTGCCCGAGGGGCAGCGTCACGTCGAGCATCTTGTCGAAGAAGAACCAGAGGCCCGACGCCGAGGCCGACGCCGGCGACCACGCCGCCCTTCCAGCTGCCGCCGAAGCGTGCGCCCGATGGCGACGGTCACGAGCGCGGTCGACGACGGGAAGCCCAGCGGCTCGAACAGCATCGCGTAGGCCACGAAGCTCGCGACCAGGACCAGGGCCTTCGGGCGCAAGCTCGCCGCGCGGCCAGTCCGGCTCCGGGCCGGGCTTCGGCGAGCAGCCAGACCGCGGACAGCGCCATCGCGACGGCGAGCAGCAGCGGAAAGGCGCGCGGGCCGATGGGCTCGTAGCGAGAACGGGGCCTCGATCTGCCACGCGAGCCAGGCGACGGCCGCGCAGAAGGCGAGCCAGACGGACGGAGAAGATCCGGTCGCTCATGGTGACGGCCTCGCGCAGCCGGACGCCGGCGGGCACGCGGCCCGCCGGCGCTCAGCCGCCGGCGATCACTTCTTGACCAGCCCGAATTCCTCGGCCAGCTTGCGGTACTCGCCGACCTGCTTCTTCACGAAGGCGTCGAGCTCGGGGCCGATGAGGTCGAAGGGCTGCAGGCCGCGCTGCGCGCGCAGGTCGGCGAATTCCTTGGTGCGCCATCATCTTCTTGCATCATGTCCTGCCAGGCCTTGTAGTCGGCGTCGGGAACCTTCGGGCCCCGTGTAGAAGCCGCGGATGATCGGCCACTGGATGTCGTAGCCCTGCTCCTTGGCGGTGGAGACGTGCGCGAGCTTGCCCTCGAGCCGCTTGTCGGAGAGGACCGCGATCATGCGGATGTTGCCGGCCTCGGCCTGCGCCTCGTCGGCGGAGACGTCGCCGAACATCACCTGCGATGTGGCCGCCCATGAGCGCGGTCGTCGCCTCGCCGTTGCCCTCGAAGGACACCCAGCGCATCGCCTTCGGGTCGACGCCGATCTTCTTGGCGAAGAGCGCCGCCTTGGTCCAGTCCTGGCTGCCGACGGTGCCGCCGCCGCCCATCGGCACCTTCGCCGGGATCGGCCTTGATGGCCGCGGCGATCTCCGTCGAGGTTCTTCCACGGCGCGTTCTTGCCGACCGAGATGGAGCCGTAGTCGGTGCCGACCGCGGCGAGCCACTTCACGTCGTTCTCGGTCCACTTGCCGAACTTGCCCTGCGCGATGTTGAGGAGCGACCCGCCCGAGAAGGCGACGATCACGTTGGGGTCGCGCGGCGCGCTGCGCGACGACGGTGTTCATGGCCACCGCGCCGATGCCGCCGGGCATGTAGGTGGCGCGCATCGGCTCCTTCATGATCTTCTGGTCGAGCAGCGACTGCTGCGCGAGCTTGCAGGTGAGGTCGAAGCCGCCGCCGGGCTTGGCGCCGACGATGCACTCGGGCTTGTCGATGGTGGCCGACGCCGAGAAGCTGGCGGCGGCAAGGACGGAAACGGCGAAAAGCGTGATCGGCTTGCGCATGGGACTCCTCCGGAGGGTCGGTTTACGTTCCTGACGGGGGTTTCAGGGCCGGCTCGGCCGCGAACCCCTCTGGTGCCTACAATGCAGGATAGGCGCGAAAGCTTTCAAGTGGCTTTCGGGGCATGACGAGGGTCGAGGATGCGCATCCTGCTGGTCGAGGACCACGTGGAGCTGTCGCGGTGGGTGGGACGGGCGCTCGAGAAGAGCCTGTACACGGTCGAGCGGTCGCTCAACGGGGCCGACGCCGACGCGCGCCTGGCGACGGAGCGCTACGACCTCGTGATCCTGGACCTGTCGCTCGCCCGCATGGACGGGCTCGAAGTCCTGCGGCGGCTGCGCGCGCGCGGCTCGCGCACCCCGGTGCTCATCGTCACGGCCCGCACGGAAGTGTCCGACCGCGTGCGCGGCCTCGACCTCGGGGCCGACGACTACCTCGCCAAGCCCTTCGAGATCGACGAGCTGGAGGCGCGCATCCGGGCGCTCCTGCGGCGCTCGCAGTCGGGCGGCGAGACCCGCCCCGCCTGCGGCGACCTCGTCCTCGACCCGGCCAGCCACGCGTTCGAGCTCGCGGGCAAGCTGCTCAACCTCACGCCGCGCGAGCACGCGGTGCTGGAGTCGCTGCTGCTGCGCGCGGGCAAGGTGGTGGCCAAGGACCAGCTGCACCAGCGCCTGTTCTCCCCTCGAAAGCGAGGCGAAGGCCGATGCGATCGAGGTCTACGTCCATCGCCTGCGCCGCAAGCTCGAGGGCGCCGCGCGTGCGCATCGTCACCCTGCGCGGGCTGGGCTACCTGCTCGAGGAGGCGAAGCCTTGAGCGCCGCGACGCCCGCGCGCGGCCTGCAGTCGAGGCTGCTGTGGTGGCTGCTGCCCGCGCTGGCCCTCCTCGTCGCGGTCAATTCGGTGAGCACGTACCGCACGGCGCTCGCGGCCGTGAACACCGCCTACGACCGCTCGCTCCTCGCCGTGGCCCGCGCGGTGGCCGACCGCGTGGACCTGCGCGACGGCCGCGTGGCGGTCGAGGTGCCCTACATCGCGCTCGATTTCTTCGAGTCGGACCTGCGCGGGCGCGTCTACTACCGCGTCGGAGGCCTCGACGGCAACGCCGTCTCGGGATACGACGACCTGCCGCCCCTGCCCCCCGACGTTCCGCGCTCCGAGGACTACTTCGCGCTGGCCCGCTTCTACACGGCCGAGTATCGCGGCGAGCCCGTGCGGATCGTCGCCCTGCACCAGCCCGTCTTCGACGAGCGCACCCGCGGGATGGCCCTCATCCAGGTGGCGGAAACGCTCGTCTCGCGGGAGGCCCTGACGAGGAAGCTCATGGTGGACACGGTCGCGAGCCAGCTCTTCCTCGTGGCGCTGGCCGCGCTGGTGATCGTCCTCGTGGTGCGAACGGCCTTCCGGCCCCTGGCCCGGCTGCGCGCCGAGCTCGACGCCCGGGCGGCGGGCGATCTCTCCCCCCTCGAGCCGCGCGACGTCCCCGGGGAGGTCGCCACGCTCGTGGCCGGCATGAACGACTACGTGGGCCGCCTCAGGGGAACGCTCGAGCGGCAGGAGCGCTTCATCGCGGACGCGTCGCACCAGCTGCGCACGCCGCTCGCGGTGCTGCGGACCCAGGCCGGCCTCGCGCTGCGCGAGGACGACCCCGCCCGGCTGGCGGAGACGCTGGCGGCCATGGACCGGTCCGTGGGCGACACGATCCACCTGGCCAACCAGCTGCTCACGCGGGCGCGGGCGCAGCACGGCATCGCCAATCCCGTCTTCGGCGACATCGACCTCGCGCAGGTGGCGCGCGAGGCGTGCCTGGAACTCGGCGCCGGGGCCGTCGCCAAGCGCATCGACCTGGGATTCGAGGGCGAGCACGCCGTGCCGCTGCGCGGCGACCCCACGCTCGTGCGCGAGCTGGTGAAGAACCTCGTCGACAACGCCATTCGCTACACCCCGGAAGGCGGGCGCGTCACCGTGCGGCTTTCCGGGCCGGGCGAGCCGGTGTTCATCGACGTGGAGGACAGCGGCGAGGGCGTGGCGGCGGCCGATCGCGAGCGCGTCTTCGAGCCGTTCCATCGGCTCGCGTCGGCGAGCCACGCGGGGGTCGGCCTGGGCCTTTCGATCGTCCGCGACATCGCGCGCGCGCACGGCGCGAGCATCGACCTGGCCGACGGGGCCGGCGGTGTCGGCCTCAGGGTGCGGGTGCGCTTCCCGCCCGCCGCTATTCCGGCTTCGGCACCACGCTGAGCTGCGGCGGGCTGCCGTCGGGCAGCGCCGGCGGCTCGATCGCGCCGGGCAGCTCCGCCCGCTCGATGGCGGCGAACTTCTCGCTGATCTTGCGGCTCGTGATCTGCACCTGCCCCGCGTCCTCGTGCGCCTGGCGGATGTGCTCGGCGAGCTTCTTCATGCGCTCGTCGAAGCGGCCGAACTCGCGGCCGAGCTTGCCCAGCTCGTCCTTGATGATGTGGATCTGCTTGCGGGTCTCCACGTCCTTGAGCACCGCGCGCGCCGTGTTGAGCACCGCCATGAGGGTCGTCGGCGAGACGATCCAGACGTGGCGGGTCCCGGCGTACTCGACGAGGTCGCGGTGGTGCGCGTGGATCTCGGCGAAGACGCTCTCGGCCGGCAGGAACATCACCGCGCCGTCGCCCGTCTCGCCGGGAATGATGTACTTGGAGGCGATGTCGTCGATGTGGCGGCGGACGTCCGCCTTGAACGCGCCGGGCGGCACCCGGTCGGGGCCGTCGGAGATCATGCGCTCGTAGTTCTCGAGCGGGAACTTGGAGTCCACGGCGATGAGGCCCGTGGGCTCGGGAAGCTTCAGCACGCAGTCGGCGCGCACGTTCCCCGCCGTCTGGAACGTGTACTGGAACTCGTAGGCCGCCTCGGGGAGGACGTTCTTCACGATGTCCTCGAGCTGGCGCTCGCCCAGGGCCCCGCGCGAGCTCTTGCTGCCGAGGAGGTTCTGCAGGCTCACCACGCTCGTGGTGAGCGTCTCGATCTTCTTCTGCGCGTCGTCGATCGTCTGCAGGCGCGTCATCACGCTCACGAAGGTCTCGTTGGTGCGCTTGAACCCCTCGTCGAGGCGCTCGTTCACCTTGCCGCCGATCTCGGCGAGGCGCGCGTCGACCTTCTCCTGCAGCGAGCGCTCGAAGGCCTGCAGCTGCTCGCGGTTGCGCGCGAGCTCGTCGCCCACGGCGCGGCGAAGCCGGTCGCCCTCCTCGCTCTGGCGGGACGCGATGCGGTCGGCGGAATCGGCCAGGCCGCTCGCGAGGTCCGTGAGCACCGCGCGGTGGTGGCCTTCGCGGTCGCCGGCCACCTCGCCGGGCAGCGCCTCCAGGCGGCGCGCCAGCCGCAGCGCCACCACGAGCGCCCCCACCGCGGCCAGCGCGGCGATGGCGACGAGGATGAGGACCGCGGCGTCCAAGGTCCGAAGGTCAGGCGGCCTGCTCCTCGCGCGTGGCGCGCTTCCTGTCGTGCTCGAGCAGGTGGCGCTTGCGGAGGCGGATGTTCTTGGGCGTGACTTCCACCAGCTCGTCGTCGTCGATGAACTCGACGGCGCCCTCCAGGGTGAGCTGGATCGGCGGCGTGAGGAGCACGTTCTCGTCCTTGCCGGCCGCGCGGACGTTGGTGAGCTTCTTGCCCTTGACGGGGTTCACGATGAGGTCGTTGTCGCGGCTGTGGATGCCGATGATCATCCCCTCGTACACGCGCTCGCCGGGAGAGACGAACATCCGGCCGCGCGCCTCGAGGTTCCACAGCGCGAAGGCCACCGCCTCGCCCTGCTCGGAGGAGATCAGCACGCCGCTGCGGCGCGACGGCAGCTCGCCCTTCACGGGCGCGTACTCGTCGAACACGTGGCTCTTGATGCCGGTGCCGCGCGTGAGGGTCATGAATTCCATGTGGAAGCCGATGAGGCCGCGCGAGGGCATCTTGTAGTCGAGCCGCACGCGCCCCTTGCCGTCCGGCACCATGTCCTGCAGCTCGCCGCCGCGGCGGCCGAGCTCCTCCATGACGCGGCCCTGGTGATCCTGCTCCACGTCGACCGTGAGGATTTCCCACGGCTCGTGGCGCTCGCCATCGACTTCCTTCACCACGACGCGGGGCTTGCCCACCGCGACCTCGTAGCCCTCGCGGCGCATGTTCTCGATGAGGATGGTGAGGTGCAGCTCGCCGCGGCCGGAGACGCGGAAGATGTCGGCGTCGTCCGTGTCCTCGACGCGCAGGGCGACGTTGGACATCAGTTCCTTCGTGAGGCGGTCGCGGATCTGGCGGCTGGTGACGTACTTGCCCTCCTGGCCGGCGAAGGGCGACGTGTTCACCTGGAAGTTCATGGTGAGCGTGGGCTCGTCGACGCCCAGGAACGGCAGCGCCTCGGGATTGACGGGGTCGGCGAAGGTGGCGCCGATGGTGAAGTCCTCGATGCCGGTGACGGAGACGATCTCGCCCGCGGCCGCCTCGTCCATCTCGACCTTCTCGAGGCCCTGGAAGGCGCGCACCAGGCCGATCTTCGCCTTGCGCGGCGCGGCGTCGCCCGCGAGGATGACCACTTCCTGGGCCTTGCGGATCGTGCCGCGGCGAATGCGGCCGACGGCGATGCGGCCGAGGAAGCTCGTGTAGTCCACGGCGCTGATCTGCAGCTGCAGCGGGCCCTCGGGGTCGCCGACGGGCTCCGGGACGTACTTGAGGATCGCGTCGAAGAGCGGGCGCATGTCCTCGCCCACCTTGGTGGAATCGAGGGACGCCCAGCCGTTGAGCGCCGAGGCGTAGACCACGGGGAAGTCGAGCTGGTCCTCGTTGGCGCCGAGCTTGTCCATGAGGTCGAAGGTCTGGTTCACGACCCAGTCGGGGCGCGCGCTCTCGCGGTCGATCTTGTTCACGACGACGATGGGCTTCAGGCCCAGGGCGAGCGCCTTGCGCGTGACGAAGCGCGTCTGCGGCATCGGGCCCTCGACCGCGTCCACCAGCAGCACCACGCCGTCCACCATCGAGAGCACGCGCTCCACCTCGCCGCCGAAGTCGGCGTGGCCGGGGGTGTCGACGATGTTGATGTGCACGCCGTGGTAGTCCACCGCGGTGTTCTTCGCGAGGATGGTGATCCCGCGTTCCTTCTCGATGTCGCCCGAGTCCATGACCCGTTCGACGATGTGCTGGTGCTTGGCGAAGGTGCCGGCCTGTTGCAGGAGCTTGTCGACGAGGGTGGTCTTGCCGTGGTCGACGTGGGCGATGATGGCGATGTTGCGAAGCGGGCGCGGCATGGGAGGTCCTCGGTTGCGATGGGGATCGCGGCGGTTGCGATCAAAATCGCAGGAAATTCAGCATTTTAGCAGGCCGGAGCGCCAATGGCGAGACAATACGCCAAGGCTCCATCATGCGCCGGTCCGGGAGCTAGCCGGCACGGTTGCGCATCCAGTCGGCGGTGCCGAAGAACGCCTCCGCGAGGCGGCGCTGGAGGCCCGGGTCGACGCCGACCTCGTCCATGGCCTGGCTCATGCACTTGAGCCACTGGTCGCGCTCGTCGACCCCGATGGAAAACGGCAGGTGGCGGGCCCGCAGCATCGGGTGCCCGATCTTCTCCACGTAGACCGGCGGGCCGCCCAGCCAGCCCGACAGGAACCAGAAGAGCTTGTCGCGCGAGCCGTCGAGCGTCGGCGGATGGAGCTTCCGGATGCCGGCGTACGCGGGCTCGAGGTCCATGAGGTCGTAGAAGCGGTCGACCAGCTCGCGGACCGCCGCCTCGCCGCCGAGGAGGTCGTAGGGGGTCGGGCCGGCGTTCGGTTGCGCGGTCGCTCATGGCGGGCGGCGGGCGTGGGGGGCGCGTATGCTAGCATGCGCGCCTTTTCGCTCCTCCCGCCCTTGAAACTCGCCCTGAAGATCGACGTCGACACCTATCGCGGCACGCGCGAGGGGGTGCCGCGCCTCGTGGAGATGCTGCAAGGCACACGGGGCCGGCGCGACCTTCCTGTTCAGCCTGGGCCCCGACCACACCGGGCGCGCCATCACGCGCGTCTTCCGTCCCGGGCTTCCTCGGCAAGGTGGGGCGCACCTCGGTCCTGTCGCACTACGGCATCCGCACGCTCCTCTACGGCACGCTGCTTCCCGGGCCCGACATCGGCAAGCGCTGCGCGCCCATCCTGCGGAGCGTGCGCGACGCGGGCTTCGAGGTCGGCATCCACACCTGGGACCACGTGAAGTGGCAGGACGGCGTGGGCTCGGCCGACGAGGCCTGGACCGAGCGGCAGATGGCGCTCGCCCGCGACCGCTTCCGCGAGGTCTTCGCGCAGGAGCCGAAGGTGCACGGCGCGGCCGGCTGGCAGATGAACGTGCACGCCTGGCGGCGCACGCAGCGCTTCGGCTTCGACTACTGCTCCGATTCGCGCGGCACGCACCCCTTCCTGCCCGTCTCGCGGGCCGAGATCGTCGCCTGCCCGCAGTTGCCGACGACGCTGCCGACGCTGGACGAGCTCATCGGCCTGGACGGCGTGACGCGAGGCGAACGTGGCCGAGGCCGATCCTCGCGCGCACCGAGAGCCCCGCGCGACCACGTCTTCACGCTGCACGCGGAACTGGAGGGCATGAAGCTCGCCCCCGCCTTCGAGCGCCTGCTGGCCGGCTGGAAGGAACAGGGCTACGAGATCGTCGCGATGCGCGACCTCTTCGCGGCGACCGAACGCGGCGGCCCTGCCCCTGCACGCGGTCGCGGACGGGGAAATCCCGGGCCGCAGCGGCACCCTGGCGCTGCAGGGCCCGGCCTTTCTTCCTTCCCCATCAACCCCATAGCTTGCGTTTTTCAGGGAACTTCGCCACCATAGGTCGCGGTCAACTGTTAGGACCCCCTGGATGAGCGAACGCAAGTCAGTCCCGGATTTCGAGCTCCCCGCCACTGGCAACCAGCGTTTCCGGCTTTCGGCCTTCAAGGGCCACCCGCTCATCCTCTACTTCTACCCGAAGGACAACACGCCCGGCTGCACGGACGAGAGCCTGCAGTTCCGCGAACTGCACGCCGAATTCGCGAAGGCCGGGTTCGCCGTCTTCGGGGTGTCGCGCGACTCGCTCGCCGTCGCACGAGAAGTTCAGGCAGAAGTTCTCCTTTCCCTTCGAGCTGCTGTCCGATGCCGACGAGACGGCGTGCGCCATCTTCGGCGTCATGAAGATGAAGAACATGTACGGGAAGCAGGTGCGCGGCATCGAGCGCAGCACGTTCGCGATCGACCGGGAAGGTCGCATCGCCCGCGAGTGGCGCGGCGTGAAGGTGCCCGGCCACGCCGCGGAAGTGCTCGAGTTCGCGAAATCCCTCTGACTTCCCGCGGATTTCCCACCCCTGGCGCCCGGCCCTGATGCCCAACGACAACCTGCGTGACTCGCCGCGCTCCGACGCCGGCGAGGCGTCTTCCCACGGCCCGGATTCCGCGGAGGCCCCCATGCATCGAAAGCGCGACAGCCACGGCGAAGGCCGGGCGGCCCGGCATGCGGCCGCCGTGAAGCTCTTCGTCCTCGACACCAACGTCCTGATGCACGACCCCACGAGCCTCTTCCGGTTCGAGGAGCACGACGTCTACCTCCCGATGGTCACGCTCGAGGAGCTCGACGACAACAAGAAGGGCATGAGCGAGGTGGCGCGCAACGCCCGCCAGGCGAGCCGCTTCCTCGACGAGATCGTCTCCGCCGGCGAGGGCGACATCGAGAGCGGCTATTCGCTCAAGGGCAAGACCCACAGCGACGCGCTCGGGCGCCTCTTCCTGCAGACGCACTCGGTCACGGTGGAGATCCCCGACTCGGTCGCCTCGCAGAAGGCCGACAACGTGATCCTGGGCGTGGCGATGCACCTGAAGCAGCGCCAGCCCAAGCGCCAGGTCGTGCTGGTGTCCAAGGACATCAACATGCGCATCAAGGCGCATGCCGTCGGGCTCGCGGCCGAGGACTACTTCAACGACAAGGTGCTGGAGGACACCGACCTCCTCTACACCGGCATGCTGGGCCTTCCCGAGGACTTCTGGGACAAGCACGGCAAGGACGTCGAGAGCTGGCAGGAGCACGGGCGCACGCTCTACCGCGTGAAGGGGCCGCTCTGCCCGTCGCTCCTCGTGAACCAGTTCGTCTTCCACGAGGGCGACCGGCCGTTCTACGCCATCGTGAAGGACGTGAAGGGCAAGACCGCGACGCTGCAGACGCTCAAGGACTACTCGCACCACAAGAACAACGTCTGGGGCATCACCTCGCGCAACCGCGAGCAGAACTTCGCGCTCAACCTGCTCATGGACCCGGAGGTCGACTTCGTGACCCTCCTGGGCCAGGCGGGAACCGGCAAGACCCTCCTCACCCTGGCCGCGGGCCTCATGCAGACCCTCGAGTACAAGGTCTACAGCGAGATCATCATGACGCGCGTCACCGTGCCCGTCGGCGAGGACATCGGCTTCCTGCCCGGCACGGAGGAGGAGAAGATGACGCCGTGGATGGGCGCGCTCGAGGACAACCTCGACGTCCTCATGAAGACCGACGACGAGGCCGGCGACTGGGGGCGCGCCGCGACGGCCGACCTGATCCGCTCGCGCATCAAGGTGAAGAGCCTGAACTTCATGCGCGGGCGCACCTTCATCAACAAGTACCTCATCATCGACGAGGCGCAGAACCTCACGCCCAAGCAGATGAAGACGCTCATCACCCGCGCCGGCCCGGGAACGAAGGTCGTGTGCCTGGGCAACATCGCCCAGATCGACACGCCCTACCTCACCGAGGGCTCGTCGGGCCTCACCTACGTCGTCGACCGCTTCAAGGGCTGGGGGCACAGCGGGCACATCACGCTCACGCGCGGCGAGCGCTCGCGCCTCGCGGACCACGCGGCCGAGGTGCTGTGACGCCCGAGGGCATGCGCATGAAGGATCGCGTCCTCGTCACCGGCGCGAGCCAGGGCATCGGGCGCGCCACCGCCGCGCGGCTGGCCCAGGACGGCTACGAGGTCGTGACCTCGACCTGCAGCCGCCCGCGCAGGCGCTGCCCGGGGAAACGTTCATCGCGGCCGACCTCGCGGACGAGGCGGCCACCGCGCAGGCGCTCGCGCAGGCGCTCGCGGCGGGCCCCATCACCCGGCTCGTGAACAACGTCGGCACCGTCCGCCCGGGCTCCGCTCGAGGAGGCGACCGCCGCCGATCTCGCGGCCGTCGTCGAGCCTCAACCTGCGCTGCTCGATCCAGTGCGCGCAGGCGCTCCTGCCCGGCATGAAGGCAGGCGCGCTTCGGCCGCATCGTGAGCATCTCGAGCCGCGCCGCGCTCGGCAAGGAGCTGCGCACGGTCTACGCCGCCACGAAGGCGGGGATCGAGGGCATGACGAAGACCTGGGCGCTGGAACTCGGGCCGCACGGCATCACCGCCAACGCCGTCGGTCCCGGCCCCATCGGCACCGAGCTCTTCCACCGCGTGAACCCGGCCGATTCGCCCCGGACACGCGCCATCATCGAGGGCATCCCCGTGAAGCGCCTGGGCACGCCGGAGGACGTCGCGCACGCCGTGGCCTCGCTCCTGGACGAGCGGGCCGGCTTCATCACCGGCCAGGTGCTCTACGTCTGCGGCGGGATGACGGTGGGCAACGCCGGGGCCTGAGCCCCGGCGCCCGCTAGGCGCGGAAGGACGCGAAAGCCGCCGACGGCCCGGTCGATGCCGGCCGCGTCGACGTCGAGGTGGGTGACGAGGCGCGTGCGCGGCGCGACGATCGCCGTGACCCCCGCGGCCTTCAGGTGCTCCTGCAGGCCGGCGCAGCGGGCCGGTCCACCTTCGCGAAGACCATGTTCGTCTGCACGGGCTCGACCTCGAATCCCGCGGCCGCGAGGCCCTTCGCCAGCCGCTCGGCGTTCGCGTGGTCCTCGGCGAGGCGCCCGACGTTGTGCTCGAGCGCGTAGAGGCCGGCCGCGGCGAGGATGCCCGCCTGGCGCATCCCGCCGCCCAGCATCTTGCGGATGCGCCGCGCCTTGTCGAGGAGCCCCTTGTGGCCCACCAGCACCGTGCCGACGGGCGCGCCGAGCCCCTTCGAGAGGCAGACGGACACGGTGTCGAATCCCGCGCAGAGCAGGTTCACCGGCATGCCGAGCTTCACCGCGGCGTTGAAGATGCGCGCGCCGTCGAGGTGGGTCGAGAGCCCCCGCTTCCAGGCGAGCGTGACCGCCTTCGCGAGGTAGTCGCGGCCGATCACCTTGCCGCCGATCGTGTTCTCCAGCGCGAGGAGCCGCGTGATGGCGAAGTGCGGGTCGTCGGGCTTGATGGCGGCCTCGACCATGGCGAGGTCGAGCGTGCCGTCGGGAAGGTTCGCGAGCGGCTGCGGCTGGATGGACCCGAGCACCGCGGCGCCGCCGCCCTCGTAGCGATAGGTGTGCGCGTCCTGGCCGACGATCACCTCCTCGCCGCGGCCGCAGTGCGCCATGAGGGCCGCGAGGTTCGACTGCGTGCCGGACGGGAAGTAGAGGCCCGCCTCCATCCCGAACATCGCGGCCGCGCGTTCCTCCAGCGCCTTCACGGTCGGGTCGTCGCCGAAGACGTCGTCGCCCACCTCGGCGCGCGCCATCGCCTCGCGCATGGCGGCCGAGGGCCGCGTGACGGTATCGCTGCTCAGGTCGATCACGGCTTCCTACTCCGGCTTGCTTCGCGGGCGGCGGGTACCACTTGGCGGGCGGCACGACCTTCGCCTCCGCCGGGTCGCCCAGGTAGTGCGGCGACATGATCTGCACGCCGTGCTCGTTGAAGACGTCCTGGATGTTGGCGTGCAGGTCCGACATCACGATCGCCCGGGGCCGCGGATCCGAGGGAGCCGCCTGCGCGACGAGGCGGTACTCGGGGTAGAAGTCCGAGAGCCCCGTCTGGAAGACCACCGGCGCCGGGGTCGGCAAGGATGCCCTCGGTGCGCAGGGCCGCCTCGATGAGCATCGCGTGGACCTGCCGCCAGGGCGTGTCGTAGCCGATCGTGCAGACGGTGTCCACGACGAACCCCTTCCCCTTCACGGCGCGCGAGTAGTTCTTGGTGATGCCGCCGGCGATGGTCGAGTTCGAGATCGTGAGCTCCTCGCCCAGGCCCGTGCGGATCTTCGTGGTGAAGGCGCCCAGCTCCACCACCGTGCCCTCGTGCTCGCCGATGCGCACGTACTCCCCGGGCCGCAGCGTGCGCGTGTACATCACGATGAGCCCGCTGGCCGCCTGGCCCACGAGGCTCGTGGAGCCGAGCGAGATCATGAGGCCCACGAGCACGGAAAGCCCCTTGAAGGCCTCGCTCTCGGACCCGGGCAGGTACGGGTAGGCCATCGCGATCGCGAAGACCCAGACGCCCACCTTGAGCAGGTTGCGCGTCGGGCGCGCGGTGTCGCGGTCGATGCTTGGCCGATTCGACCTCGCCCGCGGACGAACGGCTCGAGGGTGCGGTCCACGAACCGCGAGGCGAGCCACGCGATCCAGAAGATCGTGGCGGCCACGGCCAGGTTGGGGAGCGACTCGAAGACGCGCGGTGGCGATCTGGGCCGCGAGGCTGAAGGCGGCGCCGAGGAGCCCCTCGCCCCAGGGACGCGTCCACGGGAAGCGCGAAAGCGTGAAGGCGAGCCACTCGTAGACGACGAAGGCCACGAGGAGCCAGAAGATCGCGATCGTGACGAATGCGCGCCAGCGACGAACACCTGCTCGCGGCCGAACACGGCCTGGCCGCCCACCTTGAGCCGGCTCCGCATGGCGGCTGCCGAGGCTCGCGAGGCCCCTCGCGATCCAGCCCCGGATGCGGGCGAGCAGCCAGATCAGGAGCACCGCGATCGCGGTCGCGGCACCCGCCTTGGCGGGTTGCGCAGGATGGTGTCGAGGCTGCGCGACTCCTGGCTCTCCGCGACGATGCGCTGCAGCGATGCCGCCGACCGCCTGGCGGCCGCGATCGAGCGTCTCGCCCACGGCCGCATTGGCGTCGCCGGGAAGGAGCAGGAAGGCGAACTTGCCGTCGATCGTGATCGCCCGGCCCTGCGGGTACCTTCTTCGATCTCGACCTTGCCCTCGCCCGCCTCCCGCAGCAGCTCGCGCAGGTGCCGCGCCGCGCTCTCGGCGCGCTCGGCCGGCGTGGTGTCGAAGATGGAGGCGCGGAACGTCGTGACCGACGCGGTTGTAGAGGCGCACCTCGACGCTCGCCCGCGCCGGGGCGGCGCGGCGTGCCGACTGCGTGCCGGAGCCGCGCGCAGGGGCGCGGCGGCCAGTCGCCGCGTCCTGCGCGGGAGCGTCCCCGGCCGGACCCTCGGTGGCCGCGCGGGCTGGCGCCAGGGCCGCCAGCAGGCCGAGGGCGGCGGCGAAGGCGGCGCTAGCGAAGCGACGCGTTGAACTTGGCCAGCGCCTCCGATCCCGGGCAGAGCTCGCGCTCGCCGAGCTCGTTGAGGGGCCTGTCGACGGTATTGAGACTTGCATGAAGGTCCTGCGCCTCCGCCTCGAGATAGAGCAGCCCGGTCACGATCTCGCCCTGGGCATAGCGCGATTGTACGTGGCTCATGGCCGAGATGCGGCTGGAGGCGTCGTAGTCGTCCGCGAGCTTGCGCAGGCGCAGCACCGACCCGTCGTGCTGGCGCACTTCCTGGACCGAGCCCGGCGGGTACTCGGTCGTGATCTCCTTGCTGGACCGTGATCACGTCGAGGAAGTTGACCGCCTCGTTGTGGTTGCGCACGTAGTCGTAGCTGCGCGTCGAGCCCTCGTGGTTGTTGAAGGCCACGCAGGGCGAGATCACGTCGATGAAGGCCGCGCCGGGGTGCGTGAGCGCGCCCTTGATGAGGGGGACCAGCTGCGCCTTGTCGCCGGAGAAGCTGCGCGCGACGTAGGTGGCGCCCAGCTGCAGCGCGAGGATCGCGAGGTCGATGCCCTCGTCGGTGTTGACGGCGCCGCGCTTGGACTTCGAGCCCCGGTCGGCGGTCGCGGAGAACTGCCCCTTCGTGAGCCCGTAGACGCCGTTGTTCTCGACGATGTAGGTCATGTTCACGCCGCGGCGCATGCTGTGCGCGAACTGGCCCAGCCCGATGGAGGCGGAGTCGCCGTCGCCCGAGACGCCGAGGTAGATCAGGTCGCGGTTGGCGAGGTTGGCGCCCGTGAGCACCGAGGGCATGCGCCCGTGCACGCGAGTTGAACCCGTGCGACTTGTCGAGGAAGTAGGTCGGGGTCTTCGAGGAGCAGCCGATGCCCGAGAGCTTGGCCACGCGGTGCGGCTGGATGGCGAGCTCCCAGCAGGCCTGGATGATGGCGGCGCTGATGGAATCGTGCCCGCAGCCGGCGCAGAGCGTGGAGATGGTCCCCTCGTAGTCGCGGCGCGTGAAGCCCAGCGCGTTCGCGGGGAGGTCCGGGTGGTGGAGCTTGGGCTTGGCGAGGTAGGTCATGGGCTATTCCCCCGAGGCCGCGGTCCGCCGCAGCGGGCGCACGTTGAAGGCGGAGAGGCGCTCCTCGATCTCCTGGCGGATGAAGCGGGCCGTGATCGGGGTGCCGTCGTAGTGGACGACCGACGAGAGCCGCGCGCCGTCGAGCGCGCCCTCGGCGATGAGGAGCGTGCGCAGCTGCCCGTCGCGGTTCTGCTCCACGACGAAGACGTGGTCGTGGGCGTTGACGAAGTCGATCACCGAGTCGTGGAACGGGAAGGCGCGCACGCGCAGCGCGTCGAGCGGGATCCCCTCGCGCTCGAAATCGGCCAGCGCCTCGTCCATCGCGCAGGCGGTGGAGCCGTAGTAGATGACGCCGTGGCGGGCCGTGCGCGGCGACTCGCGCAGGACCGGCTCGGGCACGTAGAGCTTCGCGGTCTCGAACTTGCGCAGCAGCCGCTGCATGTTGTCCACGTAGGCGCTGCCCTCCTCCGTGTAGCGCGCGTAGCGGTCGCGGCTGGTGCCGCGCGTGAAGAAGGAGCCGCGCTTCGGGTGCGTGCCGGGATAGGTGCGGTAGGTGATGCCGTCGTCGTCCACGTCCAGGTAGCGGCCGAAGCGCTTGCCCGACTCGAGGTCGTCGTGGTTCGAGGACCTTGCCGCGGTCGTAGGTGCGCGAGTCGTCCCACTGCAGGGGTTCGCACAGCCGCTCGTTCATGCCGATGTCGAGGTCGGTCATCACGAACACGGGCGTCTGCAGCCGGTCGGCGAGGTCGAGGGCCTCGCGCGGTGAACTCGAAGGCCTCCGTCGCGTCCTCGGGCAGGAGGAGCACGTGCTTCGTGTCGCCGTGCGAGGCGTAGGCGCAGGAGAGGATGTCGGCCTGCTGCGTGCGCGTGGGCATCCCGGTCGAGGGGCCGGCGCGCTGCACGTTCACGATCACCGACGGGATCTCGGCGAAGTACGCGAGCCCGATGAACTCCGTCATGAGGGAGACGCCGGGGCCCGAGGTGCAGGTGAAGGCCCGCGCGCCGTTCCACGCCGCGCCGATCACCATGCCGATGGAGGCGAGCTCGTCCTCGGCCTGCACGATGGCGACGTTGCTCTTCCCCGTGGCCGCGTCGACGCGGAACTTGCGGCAATGCTTCGCGAAGGCCTCGGCGACCGACGACGACGGCGTGATGGGATACCAGGCGCAGACGGTGGCGCCCCCGTACACGGCGCCGAGGGCCACGGCGTTGTTGCCCTCGATGAAGATCTTGTCGCCCACCTTGTCCGAGCGCCTCACCGTGATGCCCAGCGGGCACGGCAGGTTGGCGAGCGCGTAGTCGCGCCCGAGGTGCAGCGCCTTCACGTTGGGCTCGAGGAGCTTCTCCTTGCCCTTGTACTGCTCGCCGATGAGCTTCTCGACCTCGGCGATGTCGACGCCGAGGAGGGCCGAGAGGGCGCCCACGTAGATGATGTTCTTGAAGAGCTGGCGCTGGCGCGGGTCCGTGTAGGTCGCGTTGCAGATCTCGGTGAGCGGCATGCCGAGGACGAGGATGTCGTCGCGGAACTTGTCCGACGGCAGGGGCTTGGTCGAGTCGTAGAAGAGGTAGCCGCCCGGCTCGATCTCGACGACGTCCTTCTCCCACGTCTGCGGGTTCATCGCCACCATCAGGTCCGCGCCGCCGCGCCGGCCCAGCCACCCGGCCTCCGACACGCGCACCTCGTACCAGGTGGGCAGGCCCTGGATGTTGGACGGGAAGATGTTGCGCGGGCTCACCGGCACGCCCATGCGCATGATCGCCTTCGCGAACAGCGTGTTCGCCGACGCCGACCCGGACCCGTTCACGTTCGCGAACTTGACGACGAAGTCGTTGACCCTCTCGATTCTCTTCGTGACCATGGCTTTCCTCAGGCCGCCTTGCGCGGGGCGGCGCTCACCCGGCATCCCGGCCCCGCGTGCGTCATTTCGATGAAGGACTTCTGCATGTCCCAGGCCCCCGTCGGGCAGCGCTCCGCGCACAGGCCGCAGTGCAGGCACACGTCCTCGTCCTTCGCCATGATCCTGCCGGTCTTGAGGCCCGCGCCGACGTAGAGGTCCTGCGAGAGGTTGCGGGCGGGCGCGGTGAGGCGCGCGCGGACCTCGGCCTCCTCGCCGTCGGCCGTGAAGGTGATGCAGTCCATCGGGCAGATGTCCACGCAGGCGTCGCACTCGATGCACAGCCGCGGCGCGAACACCGTCTGCACGTCGCAGTTGAGGCAGCGCTGCGCCTCCTTCCAGGCGAGCTCCGGGTCGAAGCCGAGCTCCACCTCCTGGCGGATGTCCTTCAGCGCGAGTCTGAGCTCCTTGAGCGGGACGCGGTTGCGCGCGTCCGGGACGATCTGGTTGTCGTAGATCCACTCGTGGATGCCCATCTTCTGCGACACCAGGTTCATCATCGCCGGCGGGCGCTCGGTCACCTCCTCGCCCTGGCAGAACCGGTCGATCGAGATCGCGGCCTCGTGGCCGTGGGCGACGGCCCAGATGATGTTCTTGGGCCCGAGCGCCGCGTCGCCGCCGAAGAACACGCTGCGGCAGGGTCGACTGGAGCGTCTTCGGGTCGAGCACGGGCATGCCCCACTTGTCGAACTCGATGCCGGTGTCGCGCTCGATCCAGGGGAACGCGTTCTCCTGGCCGACCGCGACCAGCACCTCGTCGCACTCGAAGTGCTGCTCGGGCTCGCCGGTGGGCACCAGCGAGCGCCGGCCCTTGTCGTCGTAGACCGCCTGGACCTTCTGGAAGGTCATGCCCGTGAGGCGCCCCTGCTCGTGCACGAAGGCCGTGGGCACGAGGTAGTTGAGGATGGGGATGCCCTCGTGGACGGCGTCCTCCTTCTCCCAGGGGCTCGCCTTCATTTCCTCGAAGCCCGAGCGGACGATGACCTTCACGTCCTCGCCGCCCATCCGCCGCGCGGAGCGGCAGCAGTCCATGGCGGTGTTGCCGCCGCCGAGCACGATGACGCGCTTGCCCACGCTTCGTGATGTGGCCGAAGGACACCGACGCGAGCCATTCGATGCCCACGTGGATGTGCTTGGCCGCCTCCTCGCGCCCGGGGAGGTCCAGGTCGCGCCCGCGCGGGGCGCCGGAGCCGATGAACACCGCGTCGTAGCCGTGCCCGAGGAGTTCCTTGAGCGATTCGACGCGGTGGTTGGGGCGGAAATCGACGTCGAGGTCGAGGATGTAGCCCACCTCCTCGTCGATCACCCGCTCCGGGAGCCGGAACTTGGGGATCTGCGTGCGGATCATGCCGCCCGCCTTCGCGTCCGCCGTCGAAGACGGTCACCGCGTAGCCCAGGGGGGCGAGGTCGCGCGCCACCGTGAGCGAAGCGGGCCCGCCGCCCACGCAGGCCACCCGCTTGCCGTTCTTCTTCGCCGGCGCCTTGGGCAGCCGCGACGTGATGTCGTCCTTGTAGTCGGCGGCGACGCGCTTCAGCCGGCAGATGGCCACCGGCTCGGGCTTCTCGCCCTGGTTCTCCTCGACGCGGCCGCGGCGGCAGGCGGGCTCGCAGGGCCGGTCGCAGGTCCTGCCGAGGATTCCCGGGAAGACGTTCGACTTCCAGTTGACCATGTAGGCGTCGGAATAACGCCCCTGCGCGATGAGCCGGATGTATTCGGGGACGGGGGTATGGGCGGGGCAGGCCCACTGGCAATCGACGACTTTGTGGAAGTAGTCGGGCGCCCCGATGTCGGTCGGCTTCAAGCAGCGATTCTCCTCGGCGTCGCCCCTGGAAACTCCGGCTTCGTCCGTTGCGGCTCACTCCGCACCGGGGATCGGATTGCATAGTGGCGACTTGCAGAAGCGGGAGTATACCGGCCCTCTCGCCTGCGCCGAACACCGGCTGTCCCGGCCCGCGAATGCCCCTGTAGGCAAGGGGTTCTTGCGCGCATACCCCCCCGGGGACCGGCCTAGAAGATCTCGACCTTCTTGTCCCCCGGGGTCGCCGGCCCCGCTCCGGGGGCGGCCTCGCCCGCGGCCGTCGCCGAGTCGGCCGCCTGGTCCATCCGCAGCGCGGCCTTGCCGCCGTCCCGGTCGGAGGGCCGGATGGCGCTCTCGGCATAGGCGCGCACGGCGCGGTAGAGGTCGCGCTGCAGCATCGCGCGCGTCTCGTGGGAGAGCGTCGAGAGCGCGACCGTCGTCGCGCCCAGGGCCGGCTTGTGCAGCCGCTCGAGCTTCTGGCGCGTGATGTCCTGGAACTGCATCGCGACGATGATGTGGTCGATCTCCGACTGGATCTCCACGCTCAGGTCGTTGATGTGCTGGAGCGTCACCTCGACCTTGCGCGTCTGCTCGATGGTGGCGCCCTTGAGCGTGCCGATCTCGGCGCGCGCCACTTCCACGGCGCGCCGCGCCGTCTCCGCCACCTGGTTCGTGCGCTTGTTGCCTTCCCGGACCTCGTTGCCGATCGCCTCGAGCCCGTGCCGGGTCTTGCGGGTGAGCTCGTGCGCGTGCGCGCTGATGCCGCGGATCCGGTCCGTCATCTCGATGAAGTCGCGCGGGTTGAGCGTCTGCGAGGTCATCGCGACCGACCCGTCGAGCGCGATCCGCGAGATCTGCGAGGCCATGTCGCGCAGCTCGTCGATCGTCTGCTCCATGACGCGCGCGTGCTCCGTCACCCGCTTCTGGTGGCGCGCCATCTCGTCGGCCGCCTCCGAGAACCGGGTCATGTGCGAGGCGACGTTCACCAGCTGGTCGTCGTAGGCCTGGATGAATTCCGGGAGCGACAGGACCCCGCTGCCGTGGTCGTCGTCGCGCCGCAGGAGCGAGGTCGCCGCCTCGGTCTGCTCGCGTGCCTTGGCCACCACGACCCGGAAGTTGCGGCTGATCTCCGTGACCGCCATCCTCCGTCAGCTTGATCACCTCGTCGACCGAATCCGACACCGCCTGCAGCTTCTCGCGGTTCACCTTCGCGGCCGCGTCCCAGCGCTCGAGCATGCCGTCGAGGCCGATCAGGACCTGCTGGAAGAGCCGCGTGCGCTTTCGCCACTTGAGCGAGGGCTCCTCGTCGTGGCGTCCCTCCGCCTCCGGCCTTTCCTCTTCCGACACGTCGCGCACCACGAGGGCGAGCGCCACGAAGGCGGCCACCGGCACGAGGCAGAGCGAGGTGAGGAGCGCCCACGTCGGCACCAGGAAGGCCATCCAGACCCACGGCAGGAAGAACACCACCACCACGGCGGCGAGGAGCGACGGGTGCTGCGCGGCGAACTCGACGTAGCGCTTCACGGCGGCTGTCCCGGGGTCGGCGGCCGGGGGCCGCTCAGGCCGGCCCGGCGGCGGCGAGGTCGGCGACCTGCGCCAGCAGGTTCAGGTCGCTGCTCGAGAGGAACTTCTCGATGTCGAGCAGCAGCACCATGCGGTCGTCCTTGGTGGCCACGCCGGCGAGGAAGACCTGGTCGACGACGGAACCCAGCGCCGGGGCGGCCTTCACGTCCTTCTCGCCCAGGTCGATCACGTCGGAGACCCCGTCGACCACGACCCCGATCACGCGCGGGCCGATGCGCAGGATGATCACCACGGTGAGCGAATCGTAGGTCGCCTCCTTCAGGCCGAACTTCACGCGCATGTCGATGACCGGGACGATGGTGCCGCGCAGGTTGAAGACGCCCTTCAGGTAGTCGGGCGCGCCGGGGATCGGCGTCACCTTGCCGTAGCCGCGGATCTCCTGGACCTTGAGGATGTCGACGCCGTATTCCTCCCGGCCCAGGATGAACACGAGGACCTCGCGGCTCTTGCCGGCCGCCTGCGTGGCTTGCGGTTTCATGGCGATGACCCTCCCGGTCCGGTTCGCTCGGTTCTCAAAACTGCTCCCATTCGTCGCCCGGCTCGCCGCGCGCGGCCGGCGACCGGGCGGGGGCGATGGCGAGCGAGCGCCCGGACTCCCGGCGCGGGCCGCCGGGCAGCGCCGCCTCCCGGGAGACCCGGAAGGCGCCCACGGCCTTGAGGAGCGCCTGCGCGTGCTGGCGCATGCCCTCCGCCGCCGAGGCCGACTGCTGCACGGCGCTCGCGTTCTGCTGCACCACCTTGTCCATCTCGGTCACCGTCTTGTTGACCTGCTGCACGCCCCGGCTCTGCTCGGCCGAGGCCTCCGCGATGGAGCGCATGAGCCCGCTCACCTGCTGCACGTCGATGACGAGCGCCTGTATGGTATCCCCCGCCTGCTCGACCTGGTGCGTGCCCTGGTCGACCTTCAGGACGGAATCGGCGATGAGGTCCTTGATCTCCTTCGCCGCCTGGGCGCTGCGCTGCGCCAGCGAGCGCACCTCGGAGGCGACGACCGCGAAGCCGCGGCCCTGCTCGCCGGCGCGGGCGGCCTCCACGGCCGCGTTGAGGGCCAGGATGTTGGTCTGGAAGGCGATCGCGTCGATCACCGAGATGATCTCCGCGATCCGCGAGGCGCTGGTGCTGATCTCGTTCATGGTGACGACCATCTGCACCACCTCGGACCCGCCCTGCTCCGCCCGCTTGGAGGCCCCGCGGGAGAGCTCGTCGGCCTGGTGCGCGTTTTCCGCGTTCTGCTTCACGGTGCTCGAGAGCTCCTCCATGCTGGCGGCCGTTTCCTCCAGGCTGGAGGCCTGTTCCTCGGTGCGCTGCGACAGGTCCGTGGTGCCGACCGCCACCTGGTTGGACGCGGTGGCGACCGACTCCGCCGAGACGCGCACCTGCATCACCACCTCGGCGAGGTTCTCCTTCATGTTCGCGAGCGCGCGCAGGAGCTGCCCCACCTCGTCGCGGGCATCGGAGCGCAGGTCGCCCGACAGGTCCCCGCCGGCGATGCGCTCGGCGAACTCGACGGCGCGGGCGACCGGCTTGAGCACCGCGCCGCGGACGAAGTACCACAGGGCCACGAGCGAGGCGAGCATCGCGAGCACCGTGAAGAGGATGGCCAGGCGGTAGACGGTCTGCGCCGCGTCGACGGTGTCGTTGACCTGGCGGGCGCCGCTGTCCACGGCGAGCTTCTCGGCTTCCTGCAGGGTGAGCGTGGGCGCCCGGTCGATGCCGGCGACCACCTTGTCCGCGGCGGCCGCGTCGAAGCCGGCGTCCTTGTAGGCCTGCAGGCCCTTGCGGTAGCGCTCGCCGGCCTCCGTGTGGGCGGCGGCGAACTGCTCGAGGGCCTTGCGGATCGCCGGCTGGGCCACCCCGGCGCGCGCTTCCGCGACCAGCGCGCGGGTGACCGACTCGGCCTCGACGAAGGCCTTCCAGTGCCGGTCCAGCGCGGCGGGATCCTTGCCGCGCAGCAGCACGTTCTTCCACTCCTGGACCTGCATCTTGAACGCGACGGTGGCGCGCAGGATGTTCTGCTGCGTGTCCAGGTCCACCTGGGTCACGCGCTCGAGGTCGTGGACGGACTCGTTCACGCGATAGAGCGAGAAGACCGCGATGGAGAGCGACAGCAGCATCGCCCCCGCCACGAGGGAGAGCACCTTGAACTGCAGGCTGTGGATCTTCATGGTCTGCGGCGCTTTCGTCGGGAGTCCGGGGGCGTTCGCATGCGGGTCAGAAGAGCGTCACGTTCTTGCCGGCCATCATCTCGGCGAGCGCCCCTTCGGCGTTGATCAGCCGCTCGGCCATGCTGGCGAGGAACGCCTCGTAGAAATGGCGCAGGCACTCCGGGGAGGCGAGCCACAGCACGTCCGGATCGAACTCGATCACCTGGCAGTCGGTGACCGCGGTGATCGTGCTGAAGCGGCGCGCGCCGCTCCGGCGCAGGAAGGCCGTCTCCGCGAGGCACTGGCCGGCCCCGTGGATGGCGAGGAGCGTCCCGTTGCGCGTCGAGCGCATCTGGCCGCGGACGAGCACGAAGAACGAGTAGCCCGGATCGTCCTCGCCCACCAGCTCGGAGCCGGCGTGCACGTCGAACCACCGGCCCATGGGCAGCATCTCCTCCATCGTCTCCGGCGGAGAAGCCCTTGAAGAACGGCAGGCCGCGCACCAGGGCGAGCTGCTCGGAGGCCGTGCTCGCCTCGCCCTGCGGGCGGGCGATCGCGCGCAGGTCGGCGGCGAAGTCCTCCCAGCGCTGGTAGCGCCGGGCCGCGTCGCGGGCCGTCGCGCGCCGGAAGATCTCGTCGTAGCTGCGGCGGCAGGCCGGGGCGCGCGGCGCTCGGCAGCGGCAGGTTGCCGAGCAGGATGCGCGTGGCGAGCGCGGCCGGCGAGTCGGGCGGGAACGGCAGGGCCGCCGTGAGCATCTTGTACAGCACGATGCCGAGGGAATAGACGTCGTCGGTCATGGCCGCGGGCCGGCGCTCGAGCTGCTCGGGCGACATGTAGGCGGGCGAGCCCACCAGCAGCCCCCGCGTCGCATCGAAGGCGAACTTCGTGATCGCCACCCCGAAGTCGGCCACCTTGGCCTCGCCGTCGGCGCTGAGCAGGAGGTTGGCCGGCTTCAGGTCGCGGTGGATGATGCCGTGGGCGTTGGCATAGCCCAGCGCGTCGCAGACGCGCTCCAGCAGGTGCGCGACCCGCTCGGGCGGCAGCAGTCCCTCGGGCACGCAGAAGCGGTCCAGGCTGCCGGCCTGCGCGTACTCCATGACGATGTAGGCGCGCTCGTCGTCGGCCGCCGCGTCGTAGATCTGCGTGATGTTGGGATGCGTGAGCTGCTTGGCGAGCAGGATCTCCTTGAGGAACAGCGACCGGAAGAGCGTCTTGTCCTGCGAGGCGAGAAGCTCCGGGTCGTAGACCTTGATCGCGACCTCGCGCGCCGGGTAGAGCTCCCGGCCGAGGTAGATGGTGGCCGACTGGCCGCGACCCAGGACGCCCATGATCTCGTAGGGCCCGATGCGCGCGGGCACGGCCGCCGGGGCGTTGCCCCCGGTGCCCGACGAGGATGGCAGTCCCGTCTTGATGCTCACTGCCCGCCGCTCCGGAAGCGCCCGAGCAGGTAGTCGACGTCGAGCAGGAGGACGCTCGTTCGCCGTCGACCACGCCGATGCCGGAGACGGCGGCCTCGATCTCGCGCTGGCCGAGGTCCGGCGGCGGCAGGATCTCGTCGTCGGCGAGCGCGATCACGTCCGAGACGCTCGTGACCGCGAGCCCGAGCAGGCGCCGCTCGGCATGCAGCACGATGACGCTGGCGCTCTCGAGGTCGATCGGCTCCGGAAAGCCGAACATCAGGCCCAGGTCGACGATGGGCACGATGGCCCCGCGCAGGTTGATGACGCCGCGCACGTAGGGCGCGACGTGCGGCACGCGGGTCAGGACGTCGAACTCGCGGATCTCCTGCACCCGCAGGATGTCGATGCCGTAGGGCTCCGCGCCGAGCCGGCAGGTGAGGAATTCCCGGCGCGGCCTGCTCCTCCGGCCTCGTGCCGGCCTCGGCGCCCGCGACGCCGAACTCGGGGACGGTCTCGTTCATCGCTTGTCCTCCTTGCGAGCGTGCCGCGCGAGCGCGCGCTCGCGCAGGCGGTCCAGCGGCACGACCTCGTGGACCGCGCCGATGTCGATGGCCTCCTTCGGCATGCCGAAGATCACCGATGTCGCCTCGTCCTGGGCGATGTTCCAGGCGCCGGCCTGCCGCATCTGCGAGCATGCCCTGGGCGCCGTCGCGGCCCATGCCGGTCATGATCACGCCGGTCGCGTCGGAGCCCATGTACCTCGCCACCGACAGGAACAGGAAATCGACGGACGGGCGATGCAGGTTCATCGGCGGCTCCGTGGAGAGCTTGAGCAGCAGCTGCCCCTCGTCGCGCTTGACCCAGAGGTGCTTGCCGCCGGGGGCCACGTAGGCGTGCCCGGGCAGCACGGGGTCGTTGTGCTCGGCCTCCTTCACGGCGATCTGGCACAGGCCGTTCAGGCGCTCCGCGAACATGCGCGTGAAGTTCTCCGGCATGTGCTGGACGATCGCGATGCCGGGGCAGTCGACGGGCATCCCGACGAGGAACTCGCGCAGCGCCTCCGTCCCGCCCGTCGAGGCGCCGACGGCGATCAGCCGGTCGGAGGTGCGCACGCCCTTGCGGCACCGGCCGCTTGTCGACGGCCGCCGTCACCGTCGGGCGCCCGCCGCGGCGGGCGCAGCCGCGCCCTCGCCGCCGCCCGGATCTTGTCCGCGATGAGCTCGGCCGTAGTCGTCCGGGGTCTCCTCGTTGAGCTTGGGCTTGGTGACGAACTCCACGGCCCCGAGCTCGAGCGCCCGGAAGGTGACCTCGGAGCCGCGCTCCGTGAACGACGAGATCATCACCACCGGCGTGGGCCGCGCGCGCATCAGGCGGTCGAGGAACTCCAGGCCGTTCATCTTCGGCATCTCGACGTCGAGCGTGATCACGTCCGGCTTCAGGTCCCGGATCATGTCGCGCGCCTCGTACGCGTCGGCGGCGGCGCCGACCACCTCGATGTCGGGCGTGCTCGCGCAGGATGTGGGTGAGCACCTCGCGGATCATCCGCGAGTCGTCGACGATGAGGACCCGGATGGCGCTCACTTGAACAGCTCCGCGGCGCCCTCGACCGGGGTGTGGAAGAGCCGCGCGCCGTAGTCGCGCTCGCGCAGCACGATGGTGTCGTTGTTCACCTTGCGCAGCCTTTTGACGAGGACCTTCCCGCTGCGCGGGAAGTAGTAGATCTTGCGCGGCCAGACGTCGAGCAGGTCGCGCGCGAGGATGGGGATGTTCTCGAGGCTCAGGTACTCCACGATGAACTCCGCGTTCTGCTGGCCCACGTTGGAGAGCATGAAGCCCTGCAGCACGTTGCCGCCGCCGAAGACCTTGGCCTCGAGCCGGTCGCGGCGGCCGCCGAGCTTGAGGATCTGGTTGATCAGGAGCTCCATCGCGTGGACGCCGTAGCGCCCGCCCGCGCTGATGTTGCCGTGGGCGCCGATGAGCTTGCCCTCGTCCGGCAGCATGAAGTGGTTCATGCCGCCGATGCCGGCCTCGCGGTCGCGCAGGCACGCGGACACGCAGGAGCCGAGGACCGTGACGAGGGCCATGTCCTTGTTGGTCGCGTAGTACTCGCCCGGCAGGATCTTCGCCGTGTCGATCTTGAAGTGCGGATCGAAGTAGCGGTTCGGATGCTCGTCCTGCAGCGGGTCGTCTTCGCGGATCACGCGTCGCTCCTCGGCGCCGCCCGGTGGACGGCGAGCTCGTACACCGTCTGCCCCCGCAGCCGGAAGACGCGCCCGGAATCGAGAAGGCTCTCCGCGTGGCCGGCGAAGAAGAGCCCGGAGGGCTTCAGGAGCGACCCGAAGCGGTCGATCAGGCGGCGCTGCGTGGGCTTGTCGAAGTAGATCATGACGTTGCGACAGAATATCGCGTCCAGCCCGGAGGCCACGGGCCATTGCGCGTCCATCAGGTTGAGGCGCTGGAATTCCACGTGGGCGGCGATCTCGCGCCGCACGCGCGCCTTGCCCTCGTGCCGGCCGGTGCCGCGCAGGAAGTGCTGGCGCTGGCGCTCCGGCGGCAGCTTCGAGACCGACTGCAGGGGGTAGATGCCCTCGCGGGCGCTCGCGAGAACCTGCGTGTCCAGGTCGGTGGCGAGGACCTCGAAGCGCCTGCCCGGCATCGCCTCCGTCAGGCACATCGCGATCGTGTACGGCTCCTCCCCCGTCGAGCAGCCGGCGCTCCAGACGCGGAAGGGGTCCGAATGGGCGTTCTCCCTCGCCAGGTCGGCCAGGACGTCGAAGTGGTGCGCCTCGCGGTAGAAGGCGGTGACGTTGGTGGTGAGCGCGTTGGTGCAGTGCTCCCACTCGGCCGGCTCGAGCTGGAGGAAGCGGACGTAGTCGTCGAAGGAGCCGATGCCCAGCGAGCGCAGCCGCCGCGCGAGGCGCGCGTAGACCATCTCCCGCTTTCCCTCCGGAAGCCGGATGCCGGAGAAGGAGTAGACGCGCTCGCTGATCACCCGGAAGTGCTCCGCGCTGAACGGGAACTCGCGCCGCGACGCCTCCATGCCCGCGCGACGCGGGGGCCGCAGGTTCCGCGCGGGTCGGGGCGTCGGCCGTCACTGGGCACTCCGGGCGGTTCGCGCGGCGCCCGTCCGGATGATGTCGCTCACGTCGAGGATGAGCGCCACCCGGCCGTCGCCGAGGATCGTGGCGCCGGCGAGCCCGCGCACCGAGTGCAGGTTGGTATCGAGGGACTTCACCACCAGCTGCTGCTGGCCCACGAGGGCGTCCACGAGCAGGGCGGCGCGGCGGCCGTCGATCTCCACCACGAGGCACAAGGGCTCGGGCCGGTCGGCCTCGGTCGCGGGCAGCTCGACGACGTCCTCGAGGCGAACGATGGGCAGGTGCTCCCCGCGGACCGCCACGAGCGAGGCCTGGTTCACGACCATCCGCATGTCGGAGGGCCCGGGCTTGAACGCCTCGGCGACGAACTCCAGGGGGACGATGTACTGCTCCTCGCCCACGCTCACGATCATCCCGTCGAGGACGGCGAGCGTGAGGGGAAGCTGGATGGTGATGGTCGTTCCCTCGCCCCGGACGGACGAGACGAACACGCTGCCGCCCAGCGAGCCGATGTTGCGTCGCACCACGTCCATGCCGACCCCGCGCCCGGAAAGCTGGGTCACCTCCTTCGCGGTCGAGAACCCCGCCTCGAAGATGAGCGACCAGACCTCCGTGTCGGGCATCCCGTCGTTCACGGCCATGCCGAGCTCGCGCGCCTTGGCGAGGATGCGCTCCCGGTCGAGCCCGCAGCCGTCGTCCTTCACTTCGATGATGACGCTGCCGCCCCGGTGCGTGGCGCGCATCCCGACGGTCCCGGTTTCCGGCTTGCCGGCGGCGCGCCGCTCCTCCGGCGACTCGATGCCGTGGTCGATCGCGTTCCTCACCACGTGGGTGAGCGGGTCGATCAGCAGCTCGATCATCTCCTTGTCGAGCTCCGTCTCGTGCCCCTGGGTTCGCAGGTTCACCTTCTTGCCGAGCTGCGTGGATACGTCGTAGACCAGCCGCGGGAAGCGGCTGAAGACGAACTCCATCGGCATCATCCGGATCGACATCACCGCCTGCTGGAGCTCGCGGGTGTTGCGGTCCAGGGTGGCGAGGCTGTGGGCGAGCTGCTCGTCCTGCTGCGCGGCCCGGGCGCCCGCCGCCTGCTGGAGCATGGCCTGGGCCACCACGAGCTCCCCCACCAGGTTGACGATGCGGTCGATCTTCTCGACGCTCACGCGGATCGAGGACTGCTCGCCGCGGGCGCGCGCGCCCTCGCCGCGCCGCGTTGCCCGGCTCCTCCGCCGGCTCCGTCGCGCGGGCGACCTCCACCGGGGCGGGCGCCGGCGCCGCGGGCGCGTCGGCGAACAGGCCGTATTTCTCCTGCGGCGCCTCGGTCTCGGCGAACAGGCCGTAGGCCGCGTTGTCCCGGGGCGCGCGGATCTCCTCGAGCTCGAAGGACCCGGGCGGAAGGGCGAATTCGAGCGCCTCGCGAAGCTCGTCGAGGGAGTGGTTCGTCGCCACGCGAAGGGTCCCTGCCGCATCGGGGGCGGCGAGGATGTCGCCGAAGGCCGCGAGCGCTTCCTCGAGCGCGCGTCGCGCGTCGGCGTCCCCGGCCCCGGCGGCCGGTCGCGCAAGGATCGATCGGAACCCGGCCGCCGGCGCCGCCGGCGCCGCTGCCATCGCCGCCGCAGGCGCCGCGCCAGCGCCGGACGTCCGGAACCCGGCCAGCCGCACGCGCACCGCCTCCATCGAGGGATCGGCGCCCCGGTCGCCGTGCCTGCAGGCGCGCGAGATGCGCCTTGAACACGTCGCAGGCGTCCAGCAGGAGGCGGATCGTCGCGTCGTCGGCCTGGCCCTGGCCCTTCCGGAGCGCGTCGAACAGCGTCTCCATCTCGTGCGTCGCCTCGCTCAGCTGCGTGAAGCCGAAGGTGCCGCTGCCGCCCTTGATGGAGTGCGCCGCGCGGAAGATCGCGTTCAGGATTTCCGGGTCGCGGCGGTTCGTGCCGAGCGCCATCGCCTGCTCCTCGATGGACTCCAGGTGCTCCTGGGCCTCGTCGAAGAAGGTGCCGATGAAACGGTTGAGGTCGATTGCCATGGGATGGGGCGGCCGGCTAGCGCAGGACCTTCTGGACGACTTCGAGCAGCGTCGTGGGGTCGAAGGGCTTGACGAGCCAGCCCGTGGCGCCCGGCGGCGCGTCCCTGGGATTTCATGCTGTCCGAGGACTCCGTGGTGAGCAGCAGGATGGGGATCGTCTTGTACTCGCGCAGCTCCCGCAGGGAGCGAACGAGGGTGATCCCGTCCATGTTGGGCATGTTCTGGTCGGTGATGACGAGGTCGACCGCCGTGGCCCGGGCCCGCTCGAGGCCCTTGACGCCGTCCTCGGCCTCGATGACACGGTAGCCCGCGGATTCGAGGACGAAGGCGACCATCTCGCGCATCGTGGCGGAATCGTCAACTGCGAGGACTGTCTTCATGTCGGTTGCTACCTCGAATTCTATTCTGGTGAATGCTGGATGGAGGAAGGTTCAGAAAAGATCCACGCTGCCGCCGTGCTTGCCGTCGCCGCCGCCACCCCCGGAGGAGTTCGCCTCCTCGTCGATCTGCGCGATCCCGGCGATGATGCAATCGAGCATCGCGCGCGAGCGCTCGATCCACTTCTCGGGCTGGTCCGGCTCCGACACGGGCGCCACGGCGAGCGCGAGCGCCTGGACGAGCTTCTCGCGCATCTTGTCGACGCGCAGCTTCTGCGCGTCGATCAGCTGGTTCACCAGGTCGTGCGACTGCAGGTGCTGGACGGCGCGGTAGAGGTGGTCGAGCACGACGACGTACTCCGTGTTCTCCTCGCGCTGGTCCAGCGCGCCCTGCCTCTGCGCGGCCACGATCCGGTCGGCCGCGCCGCGGAAGGCGGTCATCAGCTCGTCGGAGGCCTCCCGCAGCAGGTCCTGGCTGCGCGCCAGCTCGCCCGCCGTGACGGCCAGGCGCTCGTTGAGCGAAGACGCGACGGTGACCAGAAGGTCCGCCGCCTGTTCCGCGTGCCTCGCGTTCCGGACGCCCATCTCGCCGTTGCTCATCCGATTCTCCTCATGTTCCGGTGTTCCGCGACGGCTCCCCGTCGACGCCGATCGCCTCGAAGCCCGCCCCGCCGATCTCGATCCGGTCACCCGGGGCGATCGGATGGGTGCCGGGGCCCACCAGCTGGCCGTTGAGCCGCATCGGCCCGGTGCCGGCGAGGCGTGCCAGGTAGAAGGCGCGGCCCCGCCGCACCACGAGCGCCGTGTCCGCGCCGCCCGACCCCACCATCGTGTTGGCCCGCGCGAGCGCGATGACCTCCCCGTCGTTCTCCCCGCCGACCACCCGCAGGGCGAGCGCCTGCGCCGGCATGCCGCCGGCCTCCGGCGCGGCCATCGACGCCCCGTCGGGGCGCGGGAGGGCCATCGTCCGGGACAGTCCGTCGTCCGCCGCCCCCGTGCGCTCCGAGCGGTGGCCGCCGGCCGGTTGCGGGGCGTCGGCTCGGTGCCGGTTGCGCCGGCCCGGCCGGTGCCGGGCGCGCCGCCTGCGTCGCGCCGGCCCTCGCCGGGAGACTGGACGCGAGCATCGTCCGCTCGTAGTCGCTGAAGACCGTCTTCTCCAGGTCGGTCACGCCGCCGGCCATCATCGAATCGTCGAAGAAATGCAGCTTGTGCATCCCGACCTGGATGAGGTCGAGGTGGTGCAGGACCTGGTTCGAGGTGGCGATGCCGTTGACGAGGGTGCCGTTGGTGCTGGCGAGGTCCTCGATGTAGACCGTCCGGTTGACGACGCGGAAGAGCGCGTGGCGCATCGAGATGGCCGCGTGGTCGAGCACGATGTCGCAGTCCGGATGGCGGCCGACGACCATGACCGGTCGCGAAAGCTCGACTTCCCGAACTATCGCCCCGTCCAGACTTACCACCACTCGCGTTGCCATTTTGCGAAAACTGCCTTCGACCGGGATTTCCCCGAAAATACAGAATCCTACCCGAGCCCGGGCTGCGCTCCGGCAGGATCACCCCTGGCGCCACGACCGCGTTGCCGCGGCCTGGGACGACTTGAGCTCGCTCGCCACGCCCGCCACGCCTTCGACGGCCGCGGCCACTTCCGCGGCGCCGTCGGCCTCGGCCTGCGTATCGACGATCCCGAGCAGGCGGACGCGCCCCTCGCGGCACTCGACGCCGATGCTCACGTTCGAGGTGCGCGGGTCGCGCTTGAGCGCGGCGCGCACGGCCCACTCCAGCGAGAGATTCTCGACGATGCGCAGCGACTCCGGCGTCTCCTGGAAGCGCGGCATCCTCATCATGTTCTCGACCTCGTCGACGCACTCGTCGACGCTCAGGCGCTCGGTCGAGAGCACGAGGTCGTAGTTCTCCGGGTCGCGCCAGTCGATGCCGAAGTGCCGGCGCGCGATCGCGGTGTGCGCCTCCTCGTTCATCAGGATCTCGCTTTCGACCGTCGTCCGGTCGTCCGTGCCGAGGCGATCCATCATCCGCTCGATCCGCAGCCCGATCGGCGCGCAGACGCGCACGCGCACCACGTGCGGGACGGACCGGAGCAGGTGCGTCGCGCCCCAGCCGCGCAGCACGCCGGTCTCGCCGTTGCGCAGGAACCGGAAGGTCTCGTCCGCCGTGAAGATCGACACGCTCGTCTTCTCGGCGGTCAGGCGCTCCAGGAGCCCGGCCCCGCCCTCGAGGAAACGCGCGACGTGGCTCTTGCGCACGCGCATCTTGTTGGCCATCTGGTCGATCATCTCGTGATAGACGACCTTGCGGTTCATGCGCTCGGCCAGGCGCGTGGCGACGTCCCGGCCCAGCGAACCCATCTCCCGTGTCATGGCGATCAATGGCATGGCGGTTCTCCTATTTTGTTGTCGGCCTGCCGCGCGGTGCGAAGCGCGCGGGTGTGCGCTGCCCGGGTTCAAAACTCTTTCCACTCTTCGCCGTCATCGCTCGCCGGCGCCGATTGCCGACGCGTCGCCACCTGCGCGCGACCGTGCTCCGGCGCATGGGCGCCGGCCGAAAGGGCCGCCGTCCGGGCCGTTGCGTGCGCGATCGCGGGGGCGGCGGCCGTGCCGTCGTCGATCACCCGGAACTGCGCCACCGAGCGCGCGAGGCCCGCCGCCTGGTTCGCCATGCTCGTGGCGGCCGCCGTCGCCTCCTCGACCAGGGAAGCGTTCATCTGGACCACCGTGTCCATCTGCGTGATGGCCTTGTTGATCTGCTCGATCCCCGAGCTCTGCTCGTGGCTGGCCGAGGCGATCTCGGTCATGATCTCGGCCACCCGCCGGACGGACTCGACCAGCTCGTCCATGGTCTTGCCGGCCTGCTCGACGAGGCGCGCGCCCGCCTCCACCTTGCCCACGGAGGTCTCGATGAGGCCGCGGATCTCCTTGGCGGAGGCCGCGGAGCGCTGCGCGAGGCTTCGCACCTCGGAGGCCACGACGGCGAATCCGCGCCCCTGCTCGCCGGCCCGCGCCGCTTCCACGGCGGCGTTGAGCGCGAGGATGTTGGTCTGGAACGAGATGCCGTCGATCACGCCGATGATGTCGGAGATCCGCTTCGAGGACGTGGTGACCTCCTGCATCGTGGTGACGACCTTGCTCACGACCTCGCCCCCCTTCTGCGCCGTGGTCGAGGCCGAGGCGGCGAGCGCGCTCGCCTGCTTCGCGTGCTCGGCGTTCTGCTTGACGGTCGTCGTGAATTCCTCGAGCGTCGAGGCGGTCTCCTCGAGCGAGCTGGCGTGCTGCTCGGTGCGGCTCGACAGGCTCTGGTTGCCCGCCGCCACCTGCGAGGCGCCCACGGCGATCGACTCGGCGCCGGAGCGGATCTGCGTGACCATGCGTCCCAGCCCGTCGTTCATTTCCCCCAGGGCCCTCAGGAGGTCGGCGGCCTCGTCGCTGCCGGTCGCGCTCACCCGGGAGGTGAGGTCCCCGGAGGCCACGCGGCGGGCCACGCCCACGGATTCCGCCATGGGCGCCGTGATGCTGCGCGTGGTGGTCCACGCGACCAGCACGGCGAGGACCAGGACGATCGCGCCGATGGTGTAGGTGATGCATCGCGTGCCGCTGGCCCGCCGCGATGCCCTCGCGGACGGCCTCGGCGTTGGCCCGCTTCTGGATATCGATGAGCTTGGTGAGCTCGGCCGTCGACTTCTGGACGAGCGGGTCGAGCTCCGTCATGAGGACCTTCGCGGCCTCCTCGTTGCGGAAGCTGGTCGACAGGCCCAGGGCCTGCCGGAACGGCTCGTCCAGCGCCTTGTCGAGCTTGGCGAGGTTTTCCAGGGCGACGCGCTCCTCCGGCAGGACCGCGAGGCCCTGCATCTTCTGCATCGCCTCGTCGAACGCCTTGCCGATCGCGCGGGCGCGGTCCTCGTCCTGCTGCATCGCCTTGATGTCGGAGTGCAGGCCGATGTTGCGCATGACGCTCGACTGCTCGAGCGCGAGGGACTTCATCTCGGCGGCCAGCATCTGCTTGGCGCCCGCGGACTCGAGGACGGCGGTGAGCTCGTCGCGGCTGCGCTTGCTCATCACCGTGATCACGATGACCAGCGACCATCAGGATGGCGAGGATGGATCCGAACCCGACGGCGAGCCGGGTGCCGATACGCATGTTGCGAAGGACCATGGCGGGCTCCGGTAATGGCGGGGCGGCCGCGCGGGCCGCCCCGGGGACCAGCGGGTGGGCTTCGCTACTTGTAGATGCCGCAGCCGACGATCATGTCCTCGTGGCGCTGCAGGTACATGGACTTCGGCTCGATCTGGCGCGAGACCGGGTTCATGAACTTGTAGTCCTGCCATCCCTTGGCGTTGGGGCCCTTGGACATCATCTCGACGCGCTCCTTCACGAAGAACTTGCCGTCGACGTCGCGCAGGTCGATCACGTCCTTGCCGATCATCTTGGCGTTCGCGCCGTGGGAGAGCACCTTGCCCTTCATGTCGTAGACGACCACGTACAGGTCGCGGTCGGTGAACTGGCCCTTCGGGTTGTTGAACTCGGCGAAGGCCTTCTCGCGGCCGTTCTTCTTGATGAAGGCGATGGCCTTGTCGACCATGGCCGTGGCCTCCGCGGCCGTCCCCTTGGCGCCTTGGGCGGCGGCGTTCGTGATGCCGAATGCGAAAAGAAGCGCGGCGAAACCAGCAGTTAACAGGCGCGACATGTCGTTCCTCCCAGGTGTCGTTTCGGGTGGCTTTGTGCGTGCTGCGTGCAACCGTGGGCGCACTATCGACATGATCCGGCACGCCGTCAAGCGAAGCGCGCTTTTCAACCGTAACCTGCGCGGTTCGGGGCCCCGTTTCAGACGATGCCGCGGGCCCGCAGCGCGGCCAGTTCGGACGCGGACAGGCCGGCGAGCTGCCCGAGGACCTCGTCGGTGTGCTCGCCCAGCCGCGGGGGCGGAGCCGCGCTGCGCGACTGCGCCGCGGAGAACCGGACGGGGTTGGCGACGGTGCGGATGTCGCCGGCGGCGGGGTGCGCCAGCGTGGCCACCATCCCGCGATGGACGACCTGCGGATCGGCGAAGACCTGGGCAAGGTCGTTGATCGGCCCGCAGGGCACCTGCGCTTCCTCGAGGGCCGCGAGCCACCGCGCCGCGGGCCCGTCGCCAGCCGCGCGGCGATCTTCGCCACCAGCTCGTCCCGGTGCGCGACCCGCGCGGGGTTGGTGGCGTAGCGCGGGTCGGTCGCGGCCTCCGGCATCCCGGCGATCGCGCAGAAGCGGCCGAACTGCGCGTCGTTGCCGACGGCGACGATGAGGAAGGCGTCGGACGCCCGGAAGACCTGGTACGGCACGATCACCTGGTGCGCGTTGCCCATGCGCCCCGGCACGCGCCCGGAGGCGAGGTACGCGGCGCCGAGGTTGGCGAGCATGGCCACCTGCGCGTCGAGGAGCGCCAGGTCGATGAACTGCCCCTCCCCCGTGCGTTCGCGGTGGAAGAGTGCGGCGAGGATCGCGTTGGTCGCGTACATCCCCGTGAAGAGGTCGGCCACCGCCACGCCCACCTTCTGCGGACCGCCGCCGGGGAGGTCGTCGCGCTCGCCGGTGACGCTCATGAGGCCGCCGAGCCCCTGGATCATGAAGTCGTAGCCGGGCCGGTCGCGGTACGGGCCGTCCTGGCCGAAGCCGGTGATGGAGCAGTAGACGAGCCCCTCGTGCCCCGCCCGCAGCGAGGCGTCGTCGAGGCCGTAGCGCGCGAGGTCGCCCACCTTGAAGTTCTCGACGACGACGTCGGAGGCGGCCGCGAGCCGCCGCGCGATGGCCTGCCCCTCCGCGCTCGCGATGTCGAGCGTGACCGACTTCTTGCCCCGGTTGGCGGCGAGGAAGTACGCGGCGTCCGCCGTGTCGCGCCCTTCGCGGTCCTTGAGGAAGGGCGGGCCCCATCGGCGCGTGTCGTCGCCCTGCCCCGGCCGCTCGATCTTGATCACCTCCGCCCCGAGGTCGGCGAGGTTCTGGGTGGCCCAGGGGCCGGCGAGCACCCGGGAAAGGTCTAGGACGCGAATGCCGTCGAGAATTCGTCGCATGGGGAATGTGATCCAGTTCACCGCGCCACCGGGGCGCGATCCGTACAAACTGTTACAAAGGACGCGGCCGGCGCACGCAATTTTCGAAACACGTTCCGGCCCTATGCTTCGCCCCAGCTCGCCCGCGGGATGAATCGGGAGGCGAGCATGATTATAGGGGCGGCGGCACGCCGGTCCCGTCAGCGGAGGATTTGGCATGGGAGCGACGGGCAAGCCGATCATCGCCGCGCATCGCGATCGCGGCTGGCCTCCGGCGCCGCGGGCGCCGAGCCGACGGCGACGCGCCGTCGAATTCCGGCAAGTCGCCTCCGGCGCCTACTTGCGTGACGGCCGATCCCGCGGAGATGGCCCGCCGTCGACGCCGGCCGGAGCGGCCGCGGGTTGGACGCGGACCGGCGGGCGCGTTCGGCGTGTACGCGAACGCCGGCGACGCCCCCGGGACCGTGCCCGGTGTGCCGGTTCCGGGCACGCTCCGGCCGTCGGTCCGGGCTCCGTCTTCTACACAGCCGACGCCGGCGGAATGCGCGCTTCGTGAAGACCATCGCGGCGCTGGACCTATGAAGGCATCGCCTTCCACGTGCATCCCGTCGTCGCCGGCGCCTGCGCCGCCGGGACGACGCCCGTCTGGCGCACCTTCAGCGATCGCGGCCCGCAGGCGAGTCCAACCATCGGTTCACGGTCGACGCGACCGCGGAGGCGAGGACTGTCGCCGCGGGGACGCCTGTCGGGAGGGCATCGCGATGTGCGCCCCGCTGGCGGCGGCCGATCGTCGAGGCCGACGCCGTTCGCCTCCTGCGCCAGGCGACTTTCGGCCCGACGCCACGCCGAGCTGTCCCGCGTGCTTGCCGCTGGGCGCCGCCGCGCTGGATCGACGAGCAGCTCGCGCATGCCGGCCACCGCCTATACCGACTATCCCTGGGTCCCGGCCGACGCGGCCGGCCACGCTGCGTGGACGACCGCACCCCGGCCGGTGCGCCCCGACAGCTACTGCGCCCGCGACAACTACACGCTCTTTCCCGCTGCAGCTGGAGTTCTTCCGGCAGGCCGCTCACCCAGCCCGACCAGCTGCGCGGCACGGGTCGCGTTCGCGCTCTCCCAGATCTTCGTCACCTCCGGCGTCGACAACGGCCGCAACTACGCCATGCGGCACTACCAGCAGCTCTTCCGCGACCGCGCGTTCGGCAACTTCCACGACCTCATGGTGGCCGTCACCCTCTCGCCGGTCATGGGCGACTACCTCGACATGGTCAACAACAACAAGGCCAACCCCGCCACCGGCACCAACCCCAACGAGAACTACGCGCGCGAAATCCTCCAGCTCTTCTCCATCGGCCTCTACCAGCTCAACCCCGACGGGTCCCTGCAGCGCTCGACGCCGCCGGCCAGCCCATCCCGACCTACGACCTCGACGAGATCGAGGGCTTCGCGCGGGCCTTCACGGGCTGGACCTATCCGACGGTCCCGGGGGCGGTCCCGCGGGGCAACAATCCGCGCAACTACCTCGGCAACATGCGTCCCGGTCCCCGCGAACCACGAGACTCGGCGACGAAGCAGCTGCTCGGCGGAATCCGTCGCCCCGGCGAACCTCACGCCGGAGCAGGACCTCGCCTTCGCGCACCGCCAACATCTTCGGCGCACCCGAACGTCGGCCCCTTCATCGCCCGGCAACTCATCCAGAAGCTGGTCACGAGCGACCCGACGCCGGCCTACGTGGGGCGCGTGGCGGCCGTCTTCGCCAACAACGGCGCGGGCATCCGCGGCGACCTGCGCGCGGTGGTGCGCGCCATCCTCACGGACCCCGAGGCGCGCGGCGCCGCGCAAGATCGACCCCGGTTACGGCAAGCTCGCCGAGCCGGTGCTCTGGATGGCGAGCATCGCGCGGGCCTTCGGCGGGCGCACCGACGGCGTCTTCTTCCGGGCCTCAGTCGGCGGCACTCGGCCAGTTCGTCTTCTATCCGCCCGTCCGTCTTCAACTACTACCCGCCGGACTACGTGGTGCCCGGCACGGCGCTCGCACGGGCCGGAATTCGGCATCCTGAACACGGGGACCGCCATCGCGCGCGCGAACTTCGCCACCGCGCTCGTCTTCACGCCCGCAGATCGCGCCCGACGCCACCGTCTACGGCGCCACCGGAACGGCGCTCGATTTCTCGCGGCTAGCAGGCGACGGCCGCCGACGCCGGCGCGCTTGCCGATCGCCTCGACCGCGAGCTGCTCGCCGGCCGGATGCCGCGCGGCGATGCAGGCTCGGCCATCGTCTCCGCGGTCAACGCCGTCCCCGCGAGCGATCCTTCTCGGCCGCGCACGCGACGGCCGCGTGGCTCGTCGTGACCTCGCCGCAATTCCAGGTGGAGCGCTGAAGCCATGAATCGACCACCGCCGCGAATTCCTGCGGCGCGCCGAGCGCCCTCTCCTCGGCCGGCCTCGCCAGCCGCCTCCGCCCCCGTCGGCCTCGCCGGCCTCGCCGGGGCCGCCGCGGCGCAGGCGCGCGCCTGCGGACTACAAGGCGCTCGTCTGCGTCTTCCTTTTCGGCGGCGTCGGACGGCAACAATCTCGTGGTCCCGCTGGACGCGGCGGGCTACGCCCGGTACGCGGCCGTGCGGACGGAGGGCTCGGGCCTCAATATCGCGCAGTCGGCGCTTCTGCCGGTCCAGCCCGCGGGCGGCGGCATCGCCCTACGGCCTGCACCCCGCGCTTTCGGCGAAATCCACCCCCTCTTCGGGGAAGGCCGGCTCGCCATTCTCGCCAACGTCGGGACCCTCAACGAGCCGACGACGCGATCCAACTACGCTCGCGGTACGCCCCGACAACCTGTTCTCGCATGCCGACCAGCAGTCGCAGTGGCAGTCCTGCGGTCTCCGACGGGCGCGAGCGCCACGGGCTGGGGCGGGCGCCTGGCCGATCGCCTCGCGGACCGCAATGGCGCATCCGGCTTCCCGGTGGCCACCTCCGATCGCCGGCGTCGAATCTCTTCCTCACGGGCCGGACCTCCTCGCCCGCTGGCCCTTGCCTCCACCGGCGGCCTCGCGCTGTCGGGGTTCAACGGCGGCGCGGCGGCCAATGCCCGGCTGGCGGCGATGCAGGCCATCCTCGCCGCCGACGCGCGACAACACGTACGTCAAGGCGGCCGGCGACATCGCGACGCGGGCGCTTTCCCTCTCCGGGGTGGTCAATCCCATCCTCACCGCCACCGATTCGCCGGGTCCAGGCGCTGTTCCAGGGACAGACTTCCGCGAATCGCGCAGCAACTCCTGCAGGTGGCCAAGCTGATCGAGGCGCGGGGCGCAGACCGGAGCCCGGCGGCAGGTCTTCTTCGTCTCCCTGGGCGGCTTCGACACGCACACCAACGAGCTGGCCACGCTGGCCACGCTGCTCGGCCAGCTCGGCCCCGGCGCTCCGCACTTTCCATGACGCGACGCATGCTTCTCGGCGTGGCGAACCAGGTCACGACGTTCACGCTGTCCGATTTCGGCCGCACTTTCCATGCCGGCCTCCGGCGCGGGCACCGATCACGCGTGGGGCAACCATCATTTCATCCTCGGGGGAGCCGTGCGCGGCGGCGCGATCCACGGCCGCTATCCGGCCCTCGAGCGCGGTGGTCCCGATGACGCCGACACCGAGGGCCGCTGGATCCCGACGACCTCGGTGGACCAGTATGGCGCGACCCTGGCGCGCTGGTTCGGCGCCAGCGAAGCCGGATCTCGCGGCCATCTTCCCGAACCTCGTCGCGCTTCTCCTTCCCCGGACCTCGGCTTCCTCGCCTGATCCCGCCGCGCGCCCGTTCCCCGGCCCGTCCGGCGGGCGGTTTGGCGCGGGCGTTATCCCGTAGAATGGACGCAAACCGGCCGCCGCAAGCCGGATTCGCCATCCCGCTCACACAATAAAATCGCCCCGAATCCATGCATTCCAAGGTGGACGTCAAGGACCTGAAGGTCGGCATGTTCGTCGCCGATCTCGATCGCCCGTGGATCGACACGCCGTTCCTCATCCAGGGCTTCATCATCGAGGACGGGCAGCAGATCGCGGAACTGCAGCGCATCTGCGAGTTCGTGATCGTCGACCGGGCGCGGTCGGCCGGCGGCGAGTTCCGCAAGCCGAGCGCCCCGGGCCCGGCGTCCGCGACCGCCGCGCGCGGCGCCGCGACGAAGGGCAGGACCACGTACTCGAGCTCGCTCGAGGAGGCGCCCACCGCGAAGGGCGACCTCAGGAAGGTGGCGCCGGAGGAAAGGCCGCCGGAGCAGGCCCAGCAGAAACGGCGGATGGGCGGGCTCCTGGATTCGCTGCGCGGCCTGCTGCGCCGGCCCGAGAAGGGCCTGCCCGCCGACGCCGCGGAGCTGCCGCCCGAGTCGCCGCGCGCCTCCCTCCTGCCGCCCTCGATCCCGGTCACGATCTACCCGGACACGCGCACCGTCGAGGAGGAGATCGCCCCGGCGCGCAAGGCCTACGACCGGACCTCCGAGATGCTGCGCAAGCTCGCCTCCGACGTGTGGGCCGGCCACCCGGTCGAGATCGCCCGCGTCGAGGAAGTCGTCGACGAGATGGTCGAGAGCATGGTGCGCAACCCCGATGCGCTGATGTGGGTGGCGCGCCTGCGCGAGCAGGACATCACGACCTACGGCCACGGCCTGCAGGTGGCCGTGTACCTCGTGGCCTTCGGCCGCCACCTCGGCTTCCCGCGCGCGGAGCTCTCGCAGCTGGGCACCATCGGCCTCCTGCTCGACATCGGCAAGATCAAGCTCCCGCGCACGCTGCTCGAGAAGCACGGCCGCCTCACGCCCGAGGAGTTCGAGACGGTGAAGGGCCACGTGGCGCTCGGCCTCGAGATCCTGTCCGCCACGCCGAACTGGCCCGTGGAGGTGCTCGAGGGCATCGCGCAGCACCACGAGCGCATGAACGGCAGCGGCTACCCGCGCGCGCTCAAGGGCGAGCAGATCGGGATCTTCGGCCGCATGGCCGGCATCGGCGACTGCTTCGCCGCGCTCACGAAGACGCGGCCCTACGCGGAGGCCGTCTCCTCGTACGAGGCCCTGCGCAGCATCACCGGCTGGGGCGGCGAGTACTTCCACGCGCCCCTCACGGAGCAGTTCGTGCAGGCCATCGGCGTCTTCCCGGTGGGCTCCCTCGTGGAGCTCTCCACCGGCGAGGTGGCCGTCGTCGTCTCGCACAACAAGGTCCGGCGGCTGAAGCCCCGGGTCCTGCTGCTCACCGGCCCCGACAAGACGCCCGCGGCGTACCCGACCATGGTCGACCTGCTCTACGACCCGCTGCTCGGCGGCGAGGAGCCCGCGTTCATCCGCCGCAGCCTGCCGACCGGCGCCTACGGGCTCGACCCGCGCGACAACTACCTTTCGTGAACCCCCAGAAGCCGCCTGCCGAACCCGGATTCCACGCCACGCCATCCGGCGACGGGGCGCGCGAGGAGCTGCTGCGGTTCCTGGACCGCGAGGCGGCCATCGCGCAGGCGACGAAGGGCCGGCTCGGCGGTCCTGATCGTGGAGCTGCGCCGCGTCGACCGGCTGCAGGCCCTGCTGAAGGGCCCGCCCGCCTCGGTCACGATCTCGCTCGTCCTCGAGCGGCTGCGCCCCGCGCTTCGCCCCGAGGACCGCATGGCCCCCCTGAGCGAGGAGCAGGTCTGCATCGTGCTGCCGCGCCTCGCGCACCCGACCCAGGCCGTGCTCGCCGCGGTGAAGTGCCTGCGCGCGCTCGACCGGCCGATCGCCCACGAGGGGGGCACGGCCATCCTTCGCCCCTGCGTCGGGATCGCGACCGTCCCGGAGCACACCGCCGACGCGGCGCACCTGCTGATGGCGGCCGACGTGGCGCGCCGCATCGCCGGCACGCGCGAGGAGGGCTACCACGTCTACCAGAACGAGGACAGCGTCGAGGCGGAGGTCTACCACGGCCTCGACGTCGACCTGCAGCGCGCGATCCGGGCGAACGAGCTGGAGGTCCACTACCAGCCGCAGGTGAGCCTCGTGGACGGGACCGCCGTCGCCGCCGAGGCGCTGCTGCGCTGGCGCCACCCCACCGCGGGGCCCATTTCGCCCACCACCGCCGTGGGCATCGCCGAGAACACGGGCATCATCGGCTCGCTCACCTTCTGGGTCCTGAACGCGGTGCTGCGCTACGCCGCCCACCTCGCGAAGGACGGCATCACGCCCGCGCTTCAGCGTGAACCTGTCCACCCGCGCCCTCGTCGACGAGGAGCTGCCCGGACATCGTCGAGCAGGCCCTCGGCACGTGGAGCGTGCCGCCGGAGCGGATCACGCTCGAGATCACGGAAAGCTCGATGATCGGGGACGCCGAGCGCTCGATGGCCATGCTCACGCGCCTGAAGGGCACCGGCGTGCAGCTCGCCATCGACGATTTCGGCACCGGCTACTCGTCGCTCGCCTACCTCAAGCGCTTCCCGGTCGACGAGCTCAAGATCGACCGCCTCTTCGTGAGCGGCCTCCTCGCCAACCGCGGCGACCACCAGATCGTGCGCTCCGTGATCGACCTCGCGCACAACTTCGAGCTGCGCGCGCGTGGCCGAGGGCGTCGAGGAGGAGGCCATCCGCGCGGAGCTGGCGCGCATGGGCTGCGACCTCGTGCAGGGCTACCTCATCAGCCGGCCGGTCTCGGAGCGTGACTTCCGGGCCTGGTGGACGGCCCGGGAGAAGGGTCGGTGAAGCGCGGCTTCTACACCATCATGGCCGCGCAGTTCTTCTCCTCGCTGGCCGACAACGCGCTCCTCATCGCCTCCATCGCCCTCCTCGTGCAGCTCGAGGGGCCCGCCTGGCTCACGCCGCTGCTCAAGTTCTTCTTCACCGTCTCGTACGTGGTCCTCGCGGCCTTCGTCGGCGCCTTCGCCGACGCGATGCCCAAGGGCAAGGTCATGTTCGTGACCAACACGGTCAAGATGGCGGGCTGCGCCCTGCTCTTCTTCCACGACCTGGTGAGCATCCCGAACCTCGCGCCCTACTGGTTCGTGCTCGCCGCCTACGCGGTGGTGGGGCTGGGGGCGGCCGCCTACTCCCCCGCCAAGTACGGGATCCTCACCGAGCTCCTGCCGCCGGAGCAGCTGGTCGTCGCCAACGGCTGGATCGAGGGCCTCACCGTCGTCTCCATCGTGCTGGGAACGGTGCTGGGCGGCATCCTCATCGGGCCCGCGGTCTCCGCGAAGCTGCTTGCGTTCGACTTCCCCTACGTCGACACCGGCGTCGACACGCCCGGCCGAGGCCGCCATCCTGGTGATCGCCGCGGTCTATCTCGTGGCCGCCCTCTTCAACCTCGCCATTCCCGACACCGGCGCGCGCTACCCGCACCAGGAGCGCAACCCGATGCGCCTCGTCGTGGACTTCGCGCACTGCTTCACCACGCTCTGGCGGGACAAGCTGGGCCAGATCTCGCTCGCGGTGACCACGCTCTTCTGGGGGGCGGGCGCGACGCTGCAGTTCATCGTGCTCAAGTGGGCGGAGCAGCACCTGAAGCTGCCGCTTGTCGCAGGGCGCCATGCTGCAGGGCGTCTCCGCCGTGGGCATCGCCCTGGGCGCGGTGCTGGCCGCGCGCGTCGATCCCGCTCAAGCGCGCCGTCGTCGTGCTGCCCGTGGGCATCGCGATGGGCTTCTTCGTGATGACGCTCATCGGCGTCACGTGGATGCCGCTCGTCTACGCCCTGCTGATCCTGGTGGGCGCCATGGCCGGCTTCTTCGTGGTGCCCATGAACGCGCTGCTGCAGCACCGCGGCCACGTCCTGCTCTCCGCGGGGCACTCCATCGCCGTGCAGAACTTCAACGAGAACGTGAGCATCCTCGTGATGCTCGCCCTGTACGCGCTGATGATCAAGCTGGACCTGCACATCAACGCGATCATCGTCATGTTCGGCGCGTTCGTGGCCGCGTCCATGTACCTCGTGATGCGCTGGAACGCCGCCAACCACCGCGCCGACCCGCACCTCGACCGCCTCATCGGCGAGCCCAAGCACTGAGTCAGGCTTCGGAGGTCGCCGCGTAGTTCAGGAACTCGTCCGGGCTCACGCGGATGGCGGCCCCGGTGGGACAGGCGCGCACGCACGCGGCCCCTCCCGACAGGTCCTTGCACATGTCGCACTTCACGGCCTTCTTCGGGATGTCCTTGCCCTTCGGCCTGGGCTCCATGCCCGGCTCGGGCCCCAGGCCCAGCACGAGCCAGGACCACAGGCTCGGGCGGCGGCGCTTCGGGTCGACGGGCGCGAGCTGGATCACGCCGTAGGGGCAGTTCTTCTCGCAGTTGCCGCAGCCGATGCAGCTGTCGTTCACGAACACCTCGCCGTTGGGCGAGCGGTGGATCGCGTCGGGCGGGCAGTCCTTCATGCAGTGCGGGTGCTCGCAGTGCCGGCAGGAGGTCGGCACGTGGATCTCGGCGAAGGTGGGGCCGGCCTCGCGGTCCAGGCGCGAGGTGCCGTCGTGCACGTCCGCGCACGCCTTCTCGCAGTTGTCGCAGCGCACGCACAGCGACTGGTCGATGAGGAGCACGTCGGTCGCCTCCCCCACGCCCTGCTGCAGGAGGAAGGCGATGACGTTGCCCGGGTCGGGGGCGGCCTCCATGGCGGCGTTCACGCGCAGGCGGTCGAGGAAGCGCGATTCCATCTCCTCGCGCCACTTCGGGTTGCGGCCCAGCACCCGCTTGAAGACGTTCGCGTCCAGGACGACCGCCTCGGTCGTGACCGCGGCGCGGACCGTCGCCGAGCGGGGGACTCGGTGAGCAGCGCCATCTCCCCCACGTAGTTCCCCGCCGACAGGTAGGACAGGACCACCTCGCGCCCGGCGATCGTGCGCGAGACCATGACCGAGCCGCGGCGCAGGAGGTACAGGCCGTCGGGCGCGTCGCCCTCCTTGAAGAGCACCTCGTTGCCGCCGTAGCGGCGCACCTCGACGCCGCTCGAGACGAGCTCCGCGAGCTCGTCCTCGGGCAGCATCGGCGCGAGGTAGGCCCGCACCGCGCGCTTGAGGAAGGTCTCGTCGACCTGCTTCCTCACCGCCTCCACGGAGGCGACCATCTTGAGCATGGCGCGCCGCGGCGCCTCGATGAGGACGCACCCGGGGCCGGCGCGCACGGTGCTCGAGCGGCGCCGCCCGGAGATGAGGCCCAGCTCGCCGAAGAACTGGCCGGCGCCGAGCGGGAAGAACTTGCCGCCCTCGCCCTCGACGCGCACCTCGCCCGCGACGACCATGTAGAACGAGTTGGTGTAGTCGTTGCGCTGGAAGAGGATCTCGCCGTCGCGGGGCGTGCGCAGCTCGCTTTCGAGCATGAACTCGCGCAGCTGCAGGCGGTTGATGCCGGAGAGCAGCGGCACCTGCGCCTGGATCACGTCCAGCACCTGCGAGACGCTCTTCGTGCGCGAGAAGCCGGCGAACTTCTTCGCCAGCAGCGGCTCGTCGGCCGGCTCCACCGCCTTCCCCAGGGCCGACTCGACGACCTCGTAGCCCTGGTTCATGGCCTGCTTGATGAGCGGGTAGCCGCCCAGGGCGCCGACGATGTACAGGCCCTTCACGTTCGACTCGTAGGTATCCGTGAGCTCCGGCACCGCGTTCGGGTCCGCCGAGGGGAACTTCACGCCGAAGCCCTCCACGAGCTTCCTGGGCGGGATGCCCCCCAGGCGCGCGATGATGCGGTGGCACTCGATGACGTCGGGGCCGTCGGGGCTCTTCACGCTGAAGCGCAGGGGCACGTCGCCCCCCACCCGCTCCACCTTCGCCGCGGAGGTTCCGTAGCGGATCTCGACCCGCCCCTCCTTGATGGCGCTCAGGACGAGGGTGAGGTTGCCTTCCTTGCAGCGCGTGAACTCCTCGTTGCGGTTCACCAGGATGACGCGGTTCTGCTCGGAGAGCGCCAGCGCGTTCTCGATGGCCGCGTCTCCCGCGCCCACCACCACGATCGTCTCGTCCTCGTACTCCCCCGGGTCGTCCAGCTGGTACTGCACGCCCTCGAGCGCCTCGCCCTCCACGCCCAGCTTGCGGAGGTTGCCCTGCAGCCCGATGGCCAGCACGATCTTGCGGCAGAAGAACACCTCGCCCTGCTTCGTCCTCACCTCGAACGCGTTGTCCTGGCCGGAGATCGCGACGACCTCCTGCCCGTAGCGGACGTTCACCTTGTGCCTCTCGATCTCCGCGTTCCACTTCTCGAGGATCTCCTCGCGCTTGCCGGCGGCGAAGCTCATGGGGCTCCTGAGCGGCAGGATCTGCGGCTCGGCCATCACGTGCTTGCCCTTCTGGTACTTGTAGATCGTGTTCGAGGCCTGCTGCTCGCTCTCGAGCAGCACGTGGGACACGCCGAGCTCGGCGGCATGGGCCGCGGCGGACAGTCCCGCCGGCCCGGAGCCGATGATGCCCACCTTGTAGCCAGCGGAATTCGGTGCGTTGGTCGAATGCGGAAGCCATGTCCGTCACCTCGACACGAAGGTCCTGAGGGTCGCCGAGCGCCGACTGGAAGCGCTCGAGCCGGAACTTCTCGTCGTCCTTCACCGTCTCGAAGACGCGGTCGAGCGCGGCGTTGGCGGCGCGCACGTCGGCGAGCGCCCCGCGCCCGGCGAGGTAGTTGAGCACGCTCGCCATCGCCATGGACGCCTGCTCCGCGCCCGCGTAGTCGCCGAACTGGCCGGCCAGGCCGTCGTCGACGAGCCCCGCGAGGATCGCGCGCAGGTCGCCGTCGTCGAACTCGCGCACGCGCAGCTTCGCGACGACCGCGTCCAGGCCCTTGCGCAGGCGCCGCGCCGCCTCGAGCGCGTCGCCGCCCTCGCCCGCCACCGCCCGGTGCAGCTGCAGCACGAGGTCGTTGAAGGCCGGCGAGTCGGCCGGGTAGGTGCGCCGCACGATCTGGCGCAGCATCAGGAGGTTCGCGTCGTTGAACCGGATGGTGCCCGGCCGCGTCCCCACGCGCGGCTTCCAGCGCGTGTCGGACATCGGGTGGTGGCAGGCGTGGCAGTCGAACACGACCAGTTCCGGGAAGAGGCCGTCGCGGCCGCGCTTCGGGTCGAGGACGACGTCGAGGCTTTCCTGGGCCGCGAGCGCCTGCCCGATGGCCCACACGCGCACGCCGTCCCAGCGCCCCTTGCGCTTGCGCCAGTCCTCGTCGACGACGAAGTGCGGCGGCTGGGTCTGGGTGAAGGTGTCGAGCTCGAAGCTCAGGCGCGGGTGGCCGGCGCCCATGATGCGGTGGGTGACGAACTTGTCCTTGTTGCCGAAGTGGCACGACAGGCACAGGCGCGCGAGCGCCACGGGATCCTCGGTCGGATAGAGGCCGTTCCTCACGTTCTCCTCGTGCGTGGCGCCCGGCGCGACGTGCGACTTGATCCAGTTCTCGCGTCGGCCCGTGGCAGGCCTCGCAGCTCGACGCCGTCGGACGCCTTGAAGCGCTCGCCGCGGCGCTCGGCGGGCGGGTTGTGGCCGTGGCAGTCGACGCAGATCTTCGCCTCGTGCGCGGGCTGCTTCGAGGCCGAGGTTCGCCGCGATGCGCTTGCTGCGGTCGTTCCAGCAGCACCTGGCTCGCGCGCAGCGCGTGCTTGTCCACGCGCGACCAGGTGACGTACTCGTTCTGCAGCACGTTCGACCCCTTCCATTCGCTGATGGAGCCGTGGCAGAGGCTCGAGGCGCAGTTCACCACGCCCAGGTGCATGGCCTTCGCCTCGTAGGGCAGCGCCGGCGCGTCCGCCGCCTGCGCGGCCAGGGCCGCCGCGGCCAGTCCCAGGGCCAGGATCGTCTTCATCGGGCCTCCGCCTTCCTCGTCTCGCCCGGCGGCCTCGGGGCGCGGTCGGCCGGGGGCCGCGCGTCGCGGAAGTCGACGGGCTTTCCGGTGTCGCTCACGGTCCAGACGGTGCCGTCCGGCCGCAGGTAGAACTTCTGCTGCTCCTCGCGCGTGAAGGGCCGCGCGCCGATGCGGCCGAAGACCGCGATCTGGCCGCCGGTCTCGTCGACCGCGCGGTCGCGGTCCAGGCCCTTGGCGAGCGAGATCGCCGGCGAGGCGGTCTCGCGCCAGGCGATCACCCTGCGGCTTCGGCTCGGGGCTGAAGCCGTAGAACTTCGGCTGGATCTCGGGCGAGGTGAGCTGCAGCACCTTCAGGCCGTTGGCGCCGTCGGCCACGTAGGCGAAGAGCGAGGCGTTGGTGGTGGCCACGATCACGTCGCGCGCGTCGTTGAGCTTCCCGCCGTCGTCGAACTTCGGCGCGCGAGGCGCGGCCTCTCGGGCTGCTCGACGTCGACGATGGCGAGGCCATCGCTCGCCGGCCGCCACGTAGGCGTAGGTGCGCGCCACGTAGACGCGCCGCGCGTCCGCGAGCGGCACGCGCGCACCCTCGACGAGCCGCGCCTTCTCCGGCACCGTCACGTCGACGACCTTCAGGCCTTCCGCGTCGGTCACGAAGAGGTAGCGGAACTGCAGCGCCGAGGCGCGCGCGCCCTTGAGCGGCACCGACGGCCGCGAGCCTCGGCTTGAGCGGATCGGCGAGGTCGAGGACCACGAGCCCCGCGTCGGCGGCCACGTAGACGTAGTTGCCGCCGATCGTGAGGTGGCGCGCCCCCTTGAGGATGCCGCCCTCGTTCCAGGTGAGGGCGCGCTTGAGGAAGTTGTTGCGCGGCTCGCCGTCGGCCAGCGTGTTCACGTCGACGAGGATGAGCCCCTCCTCCGCGTCCGTGACGAGGGCGTAGTTGTAGATCGGGTGGAAGGGCTGCTCCTGGTTCGTGACCCGCATCAGGTCGCCCTCGTTGCGCAGCGGCGCGATGGGCTGGTTGGTCGGCAGCGCCACGCAGGTGGCGTTCCGCGACGCGACGTGCGTGTCCTGCCCGAGCGGCGAGTACGGCGCGCTGATGATGCGCTGCGAGACGCCCTTGTTGGCGATGGAGGCGACGTCGTAGACGCGCATGCCGCCGGCGCCCTCGGCCGAGTAGAAGTACTCGCCGCGGATCATCACGCAGCCCGCCGGCCCGCCGGCCGCGTGGTCGTGCGCCTCCGGCAGGCGCCGGCCGCGCTTCTCGTGGTCGGCGTACCAGTCGGGGTAGGCGTAGCGGTGCAGGTAGCTGCCGATGACCGCCTGCGGCTCCTCCCACTCCGTCACCTGCACCGCCTGCACGTGGCGCTCCTCCCCCATCCAGACGTTGAACCCCACGAAGTTCACGAAGTTGGTCCCCTGCAGGAGCAGCTGGGCCATGATCGCGTTGTTGTCGCCCTTGTCGGAGACGTGGCAGTCGGCGCACCCCTTGGTCTCGGTCTTCCTCTCCGTGTGCGGGTAGTGGGGCGCGAAGGCCTGCGAGGAGAACCCGCTCGCCGCCACCGGCGCCTGCTGGATGTAGATGCGCTCGCGGTTGATGTTGGTCGACGAGAGCACCAGCGCGGAGGACGAGCGCACCGGGGCGATGCGCCCGCCCTTCACCGGGCCGTGCCTGCCGAGCTGGAACATGTCGTCGCGCGCGACCTGCGGGTTGTAGGTCGCGAAGTTCCGCGTCTCGCCGCCCTCGTAGTGGTGGCGCTCCGTCTTCCAGTTGGCCTGGATGGGCAGGTGGCAGCCGCCGCAGCTCGTGGTCCAGGAGAGGTGGCAGGTGAAGCAGGTCATCTTCTCGTCGGCGTGCGCGTAGTCCTTCGCGCCCGGGGCCCCACTCGCCCTTGCGGCCCTCCTCGCCGCCGTGCATGAGCTTCGCGCGCGCGGCCTTCTCGTTGTACTTCGGGTTGCCGGGGGTCACCGAGTCCTTCACGAGCGACATCTCCCACTCGCGGTCGGGGTACATGGCCGAGCGCTGGTAGAGCTTGCCCTCGCGCCACTCGAAGCGCTTGCGCCCGTCCTGCGTCCGCAGGAGCGACATGTCCATGCCGCCGGGCCGCGCCGCCGGCCCGGAGGTGCGCAGGGTCGGGTACTTGTCCGCGGTGCCGTGGCAGTCGCGGCAGTCGATCTCCACCGCGGCCGCCACCTCGCCGTAGATGTGGCCGTTGCCGTGCATGTCCTGCGAGAAGTGGCAGTCGACGCACTGGAAGCCCACGTCGAGGTGGATGGAGGTGAGGTGCACCGCCTTCTTGAACTTCGCGGGATCGTCGTCGGAGACGGCCTTGCCGTCCTTGTCGAGGAGCGTGCCCTTGCGGTCGCGCTTGAACACGGCGCGGAAGTTCCAGCCGTGGCCGTGGTAGTCGGCGAACTGCGTGTCCTTGAGCTTCGGGTTCAGGGTCGCGACGTTCTTCAGGAACTCCGGGTCGCTCCAGCTTGCCCCGGATCGCCGCCTCCTCGGGGTTGCGGTCGAGGATCTTCCTCGCCTCCTCGTGGGTCGGGTACTTCTGCTTCTCCGGCCACATGTGCGGCGCGTCGGACTCGTAGTCCCACATGATCGTGCCGTAGTACGAGTTCACGAACACGTTGGGCTGGTGCATGTGGCAGACCATGCACTGCGAGGAGGGGATGGCGCGCGTGAACTCGTGGCGGATCGGGTGCCCCGGCTCGTTCCTGCGGATCGTCGGGTCCTTCGTGGCCGTCTCGCCCGAGTGGCCGTACTTCGCGTAGACCCCCGCGTGCTTCTCGTCGCGGTCGTTGGCGTAGACGGTGTGGCACGCGCTGCAGCCCGAGGAGCGGTAGTCGCCCGGCTGCTCGTTCGTGCCGAGGAACCACAGGTGCGGGTCGTTCAGGCGCGTCTTCGTGATGTTGATGACCGGCACCGCGATGCGGCTGCCCGTGCCCGGCCCGCGGTTGGACTGCTTGATGTCCGGGCGGCCCGGCTCGTCCAGGCGCTGCAGCGCCCCGGTGTTGTTGGGCAGCCCGATCTCCGGGAACTGGGACGAGATCACGCGCCCGCCGCGCTCGAAGACGCGGAAGACGTCGGCCGGCGGGATCGTCTCCCACGACGGCAGCGCGGTGAGGCTCGGCAGGATCCCCTTGTGCGTGAGGAAGTCCGTCGGCTTCACGGGGTTCAGGAGCGTGGCGCCGATGCCCTCCCGCGTGTAGGCCTCGCCGAGGATGTAGCGCTTGAACGGCAGGATGCCGTTGTTGTAGGCGGCACCCCCCCACAGCATCGCCGACGTGGACATGAGGCTGCGCTCGGAAGCCTGGATGATGGGCAGGTGGCAGGCCCCGCAGGCCTCGCGCGCCACGCGCAGGTCGCCGGGATTCACGAAGCGGATGTACTCGGGCGCCTCGCGGTTGAGGAGCGTGTAGCTGCCTTCCGGGTTGGCGCTCGAGGGCCAGTTCCAGGCGAGCGGATAGCGCGGCAGGACGTGCGCGCGCTCGAGCGCCGCCCGGTACGCCGGATCCTCGCGCCGGCCCTGCTTCGGGCCCTCGACCTTCGCGTCGCCGCCGTGGCAGTCGGTGCAGCCGAGGACGACGGCCGGGTTCTGGTGCATCGTGTGCCGGTCGGTGGCCGAGTGGCAGCTCATGCAGCCGGCGCTCTTCGCGTGCGCCTCGGCCGCCGTCTGCCGCTGCGGCGCGGGCGGCTGCGGGGCGTGCGTGCGCGCCACCGGCCGCTCGGCTCCCGTGTCGGCCTGCACGGCGAGCGCCAGGACGATGGCGGCGAGCGCTAGGGGAAGTCGTGGCGTCATGGGGTCGTCAGTAGTTCAGCAGGAGGTTCACGAGGATCGAGTACTGCGGCCCGCGCCGGTCCTCGTCGTAGAGCTGCTTCATGCCCTTGCCCGGCAGGAGCGCGGCGGCGGAGGCGTTGAGGACGAGGTTCTGGCTCATGAAGGGCCGCCACTGCACGGCGGCCGAGACGTCCCAGCCGATCTCGCGGTCCGGCGGCGCCTGGTTGCGCAGCACGCCGAGCACCGTCGTGTCCTGGAAGCGCAGGTACGAGAGGTTGCCGATGACGCGCAGCTCCGGCATCAGGTCCGCGTCCGCGCCGATGCCCAGCAGCAGCAGGCCGGGATTCACGAAGTTCGACTGGCCCTGGTCCTTCGACGAGCGAAGGCTCGGCAGCACGCCGTTGCGGCCCGAGAGCGCCACGCCGCCGCCCCCGACGAGCGGCACCGCCTGGCGGATCCAGAAGCTCGTGTCGGCGCCGGCGAACTGCGGGTTCTCGAGGATGGCGTCGAAGCCCGTGGCCTTCCGGTCGAAGGGGTCCTTGTCGCCGGAGGACGCGAGCGCGCTCAGGCGCAGCCGCACCCAGCTGAAGTCGCGCGAGAGCTCGACGGCGGCGAAGCCCGCGCGGATGTCCTGCGGCTGCGCCGGCGAGCGGGTGGCGCTCGTCGCGCCCGAGGGCCGCGTACACGCGAGGCCTGCAGGTTCCAGCGGCCGAAGTGCCCGTCGCCGTTGTAGCCGAGGTAGCCCACGGTGTAGTCGTGCGGGCGCTCGTCGCCCAGCGACGAGGGGCGCTCCAGGAAGCCGTTGTTGTTGTAGTAGGCGCCCTTGCCCTCCCGGTTCACGTTCACGATCGCCGTGGCCTGCGAGGTGAAGCCGGGGATCGGGAAGTCCTGGCGGTAGGCGTTGGCCACGAACACGTCGTCGCTGCGCATCCGCGCGGAGACGTCGTTCAGGCCCGAGTTGGTGTCCTTCTCGAGGCGCCGGAACCACCCCAGGTTGTACTGCCACTGGTTGTTGTCGCGCGTGCCGAAGAGGCGCACGCCGAAGGGCACGTCCTGGAAGAGGAAGCCCCGGAAGTCGGAGATGAAGGGCTGGATGCCCACGCGGACCGAGTCGAAGTCGTAGCGGGTCGACACGTTTCGCAGGTGCACGTCCGCGAACAGCTCCTGCACGCCCACGTGGTTGTCCGTCCGGGTCGTGCCCGCGCGCCGGGTCGACGCGCAGCGCCCGCACCTCGTCGACCTGCGACCGGTTCACGTTGAACACCGGCACGAAACGGAACTCGTAGTCCGGCGGCTTGAAGGTCGTGTCGCCCTTGATGAGGCCGAGGGACACGATGAGCGTCTCCGCCACCGTCGTCTGCTTGCCCTGGCCGAACACGTCGTAGGCGCCGGGCCGGGCCGTGGTCTGGGCGCCCACCGGCGTGGGAAGCCGCCGCGCTTCCACGAGGGTGTCCGACACGACCCCGAGGTTGAAGAACCAGTCGGGCGAGAGCCGCCGCGCGAGGTCCGGGAACCGCTCCCTGAACCAGGGGTCGTCGCCGATGGGCAGGTCGCCCTTGAGGATGTTCTGGTTGTACGGGTCCGTGGGCGGGAACTTGAAGCCCAGCGCCTGCATGATCCGCCAGCGGTCCGGCACCGGCAGGGACTCGCGCGGCGTGGCCGGCAGGGGCGCCGGGCACCTGGCTCGGGTCCGCGGGCGGCGGAAAGAACTCCAGGGGCTTCGAGTCGCCGGGCCGTCGCTGGCCGATGTCGCGGTCGGCGGGCCGGTCGGGCGGGAGCTTGCGGTCCTCGTTCGCGGCGGGCTTGAGCCCCTCCTGGGCGAACGCGTCCGGGGCGATGGCGACGGCCGTCATGGCGACCGCGAGGAGCGCGCGCTCAAAGGCCCGCACAGGCGTTCTGCTCCGTCGAATCGTTGAACGGCGACTGCGGGCACTGCACGTAGCGAAGCCGCGTGCCCTGCGGCGAGAGCTGGTCGGCGCGCATCGCGGCGGGCGCGTTGCCGAAGCCGGTGCCCATCGCGCGCGCGGCATTCGCGAGCCCGAGGAAGGCCACCATGTCGTCCTGGTCGACGCCGTCGCCCGAGATGCCCACGGCGCCGATGAGGATGCCGTCCCGGTAGACGGGAACGCCGCCCGGGAAGATCTGGATGCCGTTGCGCGCCAGCGGAAGGCCCGCGTCCGCGGAACCGGCGGGCGCCCCGGCTGCCGCGCGCCCGGCGCAGCCCGTCGACGTGTCGCCGAGCACGCCCTTCACGAGCTGGTTGTAGACGAGGTCGAGCTGGAAGCCGACGTTGAACGGGCTCCACTCGTCGAAGCCCTTCGAGAGCGGCCCGGGCGGCGTGCCGGCGATGCCGTCGGGGAAGGTCGGCCGATGGAGGTTGCCGATGGCGCGCATCGACCACGCCGTGCGCCCGTCGAGCGCCCCGCCCTCGCCCACGAAATCGCGGAACGCGCTCGCATAGGCGGCGATCGACGAGGCTGCGCCGGCCGGCACGAGGTAGCTCGCCGGCGGCAGCGCGGCGAGGAGCGAGAACGCGTCGGGCCGCGAGAAGAGCAACGCGCCGCGGGCCTTCTGCACGGCGACGTCGGTGCCGAACACCGGCGCGTCGGCCGTGCGCACGAGGCCAAGGACGTCGCCGTTGAGGTCGACCACGGAGACCGAGATTTCCGCGGGCGAGCCCAGCGGCCGGCGGATCTGGGCGCGCGCGCGGTTGCCGATGCGGATGCCCTCCTCGAGGATGCGCGAGACCTCGGCCGCCGAGAGCGCCCCGGCTCCGCTCCCCGCGCGCGGCGGGAAGCGCTCCGCGTTCGGCCGAGTCCACCAGCGTGAACGCGCCGAGCGTGGCGAAGACCCCGCCGGCCGCGCGGTAGCCCGAGGCCGGCGTGCCGAACGCCACACCCGCGTGCACGGCGGCGTCGACATAGCCCGGCACCGCCACGAGGGCGCCCGGCAGCGCGGAGAACGCCGGCGCCCGCGCCGGATCGGCGGCGAGGGATTCCGAGTCGACGTAGCGGAAGGTCTTGCCGTCGGCCGTGATGCGATCGGCGCGGATGTCCGCCGGGGGCGCGAAGCCCGAGCTGCCGGCCACCGCGATCAGCTCGTCCAGGTCCTCGTCGCGGTCCGTGACCACGAGGTCGAGCCCGTAGACGCCGTCGGCCATCACCCCGATGCCGCCCGCGACGGCGCCGTTCTTGTAGAGCGGCAGCCCGCCCGGGTCGGCCGCGAGGCCGAGCGGCGAGCGCTTCGGGCCGACCGTGCCTTGCGTCGCGTTCCGGTTCACGTCGGAACAGGACAGCTGCGAGAACTGCACGCCGTAGAGCGGGCCCGACGGCGCCTGCGATTCGCCCGGCAGGAAGTGCTCCTGGACGATCTGGCTCGCCGTTCGCGTGGAAAACGCGTTGCCCGACGAGGAGAGGTACGCGCCCGTGATCGCCTTGGCGATGGCGGCGGCCGTCGCGGGGATCGTGTCGCGCAGGCCGTCGAGCGCGCCGGCCACGCCGCGGCCCGAGACGATGTCGACCGTCTCGCCGCGCGCCCGTCATCCGGAACACCGCGAGGACGTTGCCCACGCGGTCGACGACGGCCACGGTCGCGCGGGCGTTGCGCGCGCCCGCCTCGCCCACCGCCTGGGCGATGACGCGGCGCACGTCGTCCTCGGTGAGGAAGTTCGCGGGCGCGTTGCAGTTGGGCACGCAGGCCGCGGAGCCCGCGTTGCCCGAGGATCCGGAGCAGCCGCCGAGCGCGAGCGCGAGGACGGCCGCGCCGAGGGCCGCGGCGCGATGCGCCTCAGTTCCCACCGGCGGCCCCCGAAGCCACGCGCGCGGCCGCCTTCGGCCTGAACTGCGGGTCCCACGGATGGCCGCTGCTCGTGGAAGCCGTGGCAGAGGAGGCAGTTGGAGGTCACCTTCTTCTCGGCGGGCCGGGAGCCCGCCGTGGCATTCGCGGCAGCCCTCGATGCGCGGCATGGCGACGTCGGCGCTTCGCTTCGACTTCGCCACGTCGTGGCAGTCGGCGCACTTCGACTGGGCGTGGCTCTTGTGGTCGAAGCGCGCGTGCGGCATCCAGGCGTTGTTGGCGCGGACCTTGGCGACGTTCCACTCCATGCCCGCCGGTCCGTCCTCGCGCAGGATCACGTGGCAGGTGCGGCAGAGCGCGGATCTCGAAGATCTCCTCCGAGACGTGCGCCGCCTTCTTCGCCGCCATGCCGAGCGCCACCTGGCGCTGGGCGGGCGTCGGTTCGCCGGCGCGGCGCAGCAGCCCCTCGCCGGGCACGCCGAAGGCCTTCTCGAAGCTGTCCCGCACGCCGTTCAGCGCGAGGTTCGCGTAGAACTCGCGCACGACCGTGATGGCCTCGGCGGGCCGGCCGTGCGGCACCTCGCGCGCGCTCACGGCCGGCTCGAACGCGAGGCGGTGGCACTCCTGGCAATGCCTCGCCATCGACACGGGCTCGAAGCCGCGCCGGGAGGCGTCGGGCTGGTGGCAGGCCGCGCAGTCGAGCTTCACCTTGTCCTTGTCCGGGTGGCGGATGCCCGCCGGGTCGAGGTGGACCGCGTGCGGGAAGACGAGGTTCGAGGACTCCTCGATCGGCGCCGCTGCCCTGGCGCACGCGCCGCACGCCCTTGTCCGTCGGGCAGGGTGAGCCGGAAGGCGGGGTGGTCCTTCGCGAAATCGGCCACGTTCTGCGACTGCGCGCCGTTCGCCCGCGAGCGCACGTCGCGGTGGCAGTCGACGCAGAACCGGTCGTCGTCGCGGTGCGTGGCCTTCACGCCCTTGTGGTCGCGGTGGCACGTCGGCGCAGCGCGCGCCCTGCGAAGAGTGCCGCGGGCTTCATCTCCGGGGCGACGTGGTGGCCGATCCTGCGCGTGGCATTCGAGGCAGGCGACGTCGCGCACCTGCCGGAAGGGCAGCTCGTGGCAGGCCTCGCACTTCTCGCCGATCGGCTGGTGCGCGAGCATCACCGGCCCCGGGTTCCAGAACCGGTCGCTCGCCATCGCGACGCGACGCGGGCTGCCGCCAGGGCAGGTCCAGGACGCGGCCGGCCGGCAGGAGGAAGAAGACGACCGCCACGAGGGCGAAGAGCGCCAGCGCCGCGGCCCTCTTGGGCAGGCCCAGCGAGGCGAGGGTGAGCTTCGTCGCCCGCGCGACGAACTCCGGCGCGATCGTCGCTCGGCGCGGCCGCACGAGCTCCACGGTGATGGCGCCCGTGTAGCCCGCCGGCGCGGGCACCGCGGTGATCCTGTAGGGGCCGACGTCGATCGAGGTGCCCGGCGAGAGCCGCACCGAGCGCACGGCCTTCCTCGTCGTGCTGGTCGACGTGCCCATCTCGCCTTCGGTGTAGACGGGGCCGTTGCGGTCGACGATGAGCCCCTGGTTGAGCGCGATGCGCGGGTCGGCGAGCAGGACCTCGCTCGCGGCGTTGCGCCCCACCCTCACCCAGTCGGCGCTGACGTCCTTGCGGACCTGCACCGTGCGGCCGGCCCGGTTGCGGCTCTGCGAGATGACGAGCAGTTTCACGTCGGCCCCGGGCGCCCGGCTACCAGTAGAGGAACACGGAGACCACGTGCGCCGCGAGCGCGGCGAGCAGCGCGATCGCGAGCGGGACGTGGAAGTAGAGCCACAGGTCGAGCCTCGCCTTGAAGCGCAGGTCGCGGCGGGCGCGCGCGAGGATCTCGTTCTTCTGCAGCAGCAGCGTGTAGACCTCGTGGTTGAGCTTCGCGGCGTCGCCCGGTGAGCCGCTTGCCGATGCTCGGGCAGGTCGCGGACGGCGGCGGCCGTCGGGCAGGCGCGGTCGCGCCCCGTCAGGATGCGCAGGAACGAGCCCCCGAGCCGCGTGTTGTCGAGGGAGGCGTTCACCACCTTGAGGATCTGGTCCGGCAGCGAAAGCGCCTTCTCGCGGATCTCCCGGTCGAGGTCGGCCACCTTGAGGAGCATCGCGTCGAGCGTCTCCTCGCCGCGGTTGGCCGTCATCAGGCCGGGCACCGAGAGGTAGATGTAGGCGCCGTAGAAGCCGCTCGCGACGGTGGCGACCATGAGCAGGTAGGCGAGCGTGTGCAGGTTCCAGCCCAGCTCGAACCCGGTATGCAGCGTCGCCACGACGAGGAGCGCCGTCCCGAGGTAGACGTGGGCCGAGAGCCAGCCCTGCACGGTCCCCGCGCTGGAGGCGTAGCGGCGCTTGCGCACGCCGAACCACAGGAGCCACAGGATGAGGAGCGCGCCGAGCGGTGCCGAGCGTGTAGCCGAGCCAGGTGCCGCCATACGGCTTGAGGGGCGGCTCGTGCCAGACGTACACCCCGCCCGCGAGCAGGGACAGCCACAGGGCCGCCTTCAACCAGCGGAAATGCGCGTACTCCAGGATCGACTGATGTCGCACCTGTGGTCTCCCTTCCCCGCCTGCTTATATTTTTTTGTGGAGCGCCATTGCGAATCGCGATGGCGATGCGCGTTCGCATTGTATCCGCTGGTTGACGGTTCGCAAGGGAATCGTGCCCGCCCCTCCGGTATAATCCGCCGTCGCTTTCCCGCCCGCCCGAATCCCCCCCGATGCTCACTTTCTGGATCGTGTCCGCCCTGCTGATCGTGGCGGCGCTCGCCTTCGTGCTCGTGCCGCTCCTGCGCCCCCGGGCGCGTTCCGGCCCCACCGTTCGCGAGGCCAACCTCGCCGTCCTGCGCGGCCAGCGCCAGGAGATCGAATCCGACGTCACGCTGGGCCTGCTTCCCAAGGACGCCCGCGAGACGGCGCTCGCGGAGCTCACCGCGCGCGCCGAGGAGGACCTCGCCGCTCCCGCCGAGGCGCCCGCCGCGCCCGCCCGCCGCCCGTGGGCGCTGGCCGGCATTCTTCGCCGTCCTCGTTCCCGTCGCCACCGTCGCCCTCTACCAGTGGGTGGGCACCCCCGGGGCGACCGACCCGAAGGTGATGGCCGCGGCCACCGCCAAGCCGGGCGACCACCAGATCGAGGAAATGGTCGTCGCGCTCGAGCAGAAGATGAAGGAGCGGCCCGACGACGTGCAGGGCTGGAGCCTGCTGGCGCGCTCCTACGCCGCCACGGGCAAGCCCGACAAGGCGCTCGCCGCCTACGCGCACCTCGCGAAGATCGCGCCGGAAGACGCCTCGGTGCTCGCCGACTACGCCGATGCCCTCGCCATGTCGCGCGGTCGCAACCTCTCGGGCGAACCCTTCGAGCTCGTGATGCGCGCCCTGAAGGCGGACCCGCGCCATCCCAAGGCGCTGGCGCTGGCCGGCACCGCGACCCTGAACAGCGGCGATTTCGCCGCCTCGATGGGCTACTGGGAGCGGCTCTACGCCGTCGTGCCGCCGGGCTCCGAGGATGCGGCCCAGGTGGCAGGCGTCATCGAGGAAGTCCGCGAACCGCGCCGCCGCCGCCGGAAAGCCCCTGCCGCCCTCCAAGGTACTCGCCGCAGCGGCTCGCCGCCGGCGGTCGTGCCCGCCGGCCAAGGCCGCCGCGCCGCATCCCCCGATGGGCACCGCCCCGCCGCCGGCGCAGGCCAAGGCCGTCGCCGGCAAGAGCGTCTCGGGCACCGTGAAGCTCGCCGACGCGCTCGCCGGCAAGACCTCGCCCACCGACACCCTCTTCATCTACGCGCGGGCCGAGACCGGCTCGCGCATTCCGCTCGCGATCCTGCGCGGCGGCGCGGGCGAACTGCCGAAGGCCTTCGAGCTCGACGACTCGATGGGGATGTCGCCGGCCGTGAAGCTCTCCGACCACGCCCTCGGTGGTCATCGAGGCGCGCGTCTCGAAGGCCGGCGGCGCGGTGATGCAGCCCGGCGACCTCGTCGGCACCAGCAAGCCCGTGGCCCCCGGGGCCAAGGGCGTGGCCGTGGTGATCGACAAGGTCGTTCCGTAGGCGCCGCGCGGATGACGGAGAAGCATCGCAGCGGCGCGCCCGACGTCCTCCAGGTTCGCGACCTCGCCTGCCGTCGCGGTCCCGCCCTGCTCTTCTCCGGGCTGGGGTTCGAGATCGCGAGCGGGGAGCTGCTTTGCGTGCGCGGCCCCAACGGCTGCGGCAAGACGACGCTGCTGCGCTGCGTGACGGGCCTCACGCGACCCGACGAGGGAACCATCCTCTGGCACGGCGCGCCTTCGCAGGTCGATCCCGAGCGCATGCGCGCGGGAACGGCCTTCGCCGGGCACCTCGCCGGGCTCAAGGACGACCTCACGGCGGAGGAGAACCTGGAGTTCGCCCTTCGCCTGCGCGGCGCCTTCCCCACCGCGGCCCGAGCGCCTGCGAGGCGCTGGCGGCCGTCGGCCTCGAAAAGCGCCGCCGCCTGCCCGGCGCGCCGCCTTTCCGCGGGGCAGCGCCGGCGAATCGGCCTCGCCCGCCTGGCGCTCGATCCCGCCGAGCTCTGGGTGCTCGACGAGCCGCTCACCGCGCTCGACGACGCCGGGCAGTCCCTCTTCGTGGATCTTCTCGACCGCCATCTCGCGGACGGCGGCCTCGCGCTCGTCGCCACGCACCACCGGCTCGCCCCGCCCTCCGGCGTGGTCCGCGAGCTGCGCCTCGGCTAGGGGATCGACGCCCATGACGCCGAAGACCGACGCAGGCACCCAGGCCGAAGGCTCCTTCTCCGGGGGATTCTCCTGGGCGATGGCGCGCGACCTGCGCCTCGCCTGGCGGCACCCCGACGAGGCGGTGCTCACCGTGGCGTTCTTCGCCCTCGTGGCTTCGCTCTTCCCGCTGGGCATCGGCGCCGAGCCGCAGCTCCTCGCCCGAATCGGGCCCGGGGTCATCTGGGTCGGCGCCCTGCTGGCGGCCTTCCTCGCCCTGCCCGGCCTCTTCGCGGCCGACTACGCGGACGGCTCGCTCGAGCAGATGACGCTCTCGCCCCACCCCGCGCTGGGCTGGGCCTTCGGCAAGATCGCCGCGCACTGGATCGTGTCCGGGCTTCCCCTCACGCTGCTGTCCCCGCTCATCGGCCTGCAGTACGGCCTCTCCCCCGACACGCTCCTCGTCCAGGCGCTTTCGCTCGCGATCGGGACCCCGGTCCTGTCCCTGCTGGGCGGCGCCTGCGCCGCGCTCGCCCTCGGCGCGCGCGGCGGCGGGATGCTGCTCGCCCTCCTGGCCCTGCCGCTGTTCGTGCCGGTCCTCATCTTCGGGGCCGGCGCCGCCGAGGCCCAGGCCACCGGCCTTTCGGCCGCCCCGCACCTGTCGCTCCTCGGGGCGGCGCTCATCGCGGCGCTGGTCGGGCTGCCCGTGGCCGTCGGGACGGCCGTCCGGATCGCGGTGGACTGAGCCCGATGCCCGCCCCGACCCTTTGCGATCCCGCAACCGGCTCCGTCCCGCCCGGGCGATACTCCCGGATCGAGAAATCCACGCCAACCCCATGAACTGGTTCTATTTCTCCTCGCCTTCCACCTTCTACGGGCTCGCCGGCCGCCTGGCCCCGTGGTTCTTCATCCTGGCCGCCGTCTTCGCGGCGTTCGGCCTCTACCTGGGGCTGCGGCGTGGCGCCCACGGACGCCCAGCAGGGCGCGGTCTACCGGGTGATCTTCATCCACGTGCCCACGGCCTGGATGTCGATGTTCCTGTACTTCATCATGGCCTGCTACTGCGGCCTCACGCTCGTGTTCAACACGCGCCTGTCCGCCATGATGGCGCGGGCCATCGCGCCCACGGGCGCCATCTTCACCTTCGTCGCCCTGTGGACCGGCGCCTTCTGGGGGCGTCCCACCTGGGGAACCTACTGGGTCTGGGACGCGCGGCTCACCTCGGAGCTGGTCCTGCTGTTCCTCTACTTCGGCTACATGGCGCTCGCCAACGCCTTCGAGGATCCCCGCCGCGGCGACCGGGCGGCGGCCCTCCTCGCCCTCATCGGCGTCGTGAACCTGCCGATCATCTATTTCTCGGTGCAGTGGTGGAACACGCTGCACCAGGGCTCCAGCGTGAGCTTCAAGGGAACCAGCATGCACGTGACGATGCTCACCGGCATGCTCGTGATGAGCCTCGCGGCCTGGATGTACGCGATCGGCGCCACCCTGGTGCGCGTGCGCTCCGTGATCCTCGAGCGGGAGCGCCGCGCCCAGTGGGCGCGAAACGTGGGGGCGGCATGAACCATCTACTGGTCGAGCTGGGCCGATTTCTGGGCGATGGGCGGGCACGCCTACTTCGTGTGGATGTCCTACGGGGCACTTCTCGTCGCCGTCGTTGTCGAAATTCTCTTGCTGCGCGTCCGCCGCAACCGGGCGCTCGCCGCCATCGAGGAGGAACGGGAACTTGAAGCCGAGAACTAAACGCGCGGTGGCCATCGTCGGCGGGCTCGCCGCCCTGGGCGTGGCCGCGGCGCTGGTGCTGAACGCCTTCCAGTCCAACCTGGTCTTCTTCTTCACCCCCACGCAGGTGGCGAAGAAGGAGGTGCCGCTGGACCGCAATTTCCGCATCGGCGGCCTGGTGGAGGGCGGCACGGTGGTGCGCCAGAAGGACGCGCTCTCCGTCACCTTCAAGGTGACCGACGGGGCCGAGTCGGTCCCGGTCGCCTACACGGGCATCCTTCCCGACCTCTTCAAGGAGGGCAAGGGCGTCGTGGCCGAGGGCCGCGTCGGGCCCGACGGCGTCTTCAAGGCCTCCCAGGTCCTGGCCAAGCACGACGAGAACTACATGCCGCCGGAAGCCGCGGAGGCCCTCAAGCAGGCGGGGCACCCGATGGCCAAGGAAAACTTCGCCGGACAGGGAGGGACGAAACGATGATTCCCGAGATCGGCCAGCTCGCGCTGGTGCTGGCACTCCTGCTTGCGCTCGCGCAGGCCTTCCTGCCGCTCGCCGGCGCGACGCTGGGCAAGCCCACCTGGATGGCCACGGCGCGCCCCATCGCGGTGGGGCAGTTCCTCTTCGTGCTCCTCGCGTGGGCCGCCCTCGCCACGTCGTTCCTGAACCACGATTTCTCCGTGGCCAACGTCGCCAACCACTCGAACCTGCGCCTGCCCGCCCACTACCGGCTCGCCGCCTCCTGGGGTTCGCACGAGGGCTCGATGCTCCTCTGGGCCCTGATGCTCGGCGGGTGGACTTCCGCCGTGGCGCTCCTGTCGCGCCACCTGCCGGAGCGCATCGCGGCGCGCGTGATCGGGATCATGGGCCTCATCTCGGTCGGCTTCCTGCTCTTCATCATCACCACCTCGAACCCCTTCGAGCGCCTGCTGCCGCCGGCGGAAGACGGCCGCGACCTCAACCCGCTGCTGCAGGACCCGGGCATGGTGATGCACCCGCCGCTGCTCTACATGGGCTACGTGGGCTTCGCCGTGGCCTTCGCCTTCGCGATCGCCGCGCTCCTCGAGGGCCGCCTCGACAGCACCTGGGCGCGCTGGTCGCGCCCGTGGACGACGGCCGCGTGGTGCTTCCTCACCATCGGCATCGCGCTGGGCAGCTGGTGGGCGTACTACGAGCTGGGCTGGGGCGGCTGGTGGTTCTGGGACCCGGTCGAGAACGCCTCGTTCATGCCCTGGCTCGTCGGCACCGCGCTCATCCACTCGCTGGCGGTGACGGAGAAGCGCGGCGCCTTCAAGAGCTGGACGGTGCTCCTCGCCATCCTGGCCTTCTCGCTCTCGCTGCTGGGCACCTTCCTCGTGCGCTCCGGCGTCCTCACGTCGGTGCACGCCTTCGCGACCGACCCGCGGCGCGGCGTGTTCATCCTCACGCTTCCTCGCCATCGTCGTCGGCGGCTCGTTCGCGCTCTTCGCCTGGCGCGCGCCCGCGCGTGGGCCTCGGCGGGCAGTTCGCGGGCGCGTCGCGCGAGTCGCTGCTCCTCGCGAACAACGTGCTACTCACCATCGCCATGGCGGCGGTGCTGCTGGGCACGCTCTATCCGCTGGTGCTCGACACCCTCAACCTCGGCAAGATCTCCGTCGGCCCGCCCTACTTCGACACGCGTGTTCTTCCCGCTGATGGCGCCGGCCGTCTTCCTCATGGCGATCGGCCCGCTGGCGAGCTGGAAGAAGGCGCAGCTCCCGGACCTCGCGCACGCGCCTGAAGTGGGCGCTCGGCGTGGCGGTCGCGTGCGCGATCATCGTGCCGCTCGCGAAGGGCAAGTGGTCCGCGCTCGTGGCGCTCGGGCTCTTCCTCGCCTTCTGGGTGATCTTCGCGACGGCCGTCCAGTTCGGCGGGCGCGCTGCAGGACGGCGCCGCAGGCCACGCTCGCTCGGGAAGCTGCGCGCCAACTCCGCCTCGTGGTACGGCATGCAGCTCGCGCACGTCGGCGTGGCCGCCTTCATCATCGGCGTCACCATGGTGAAGGGCTTCGAGGCCGAGCGCGACGTGCGCATGGCCCCCGGCGATACCGTCGCCCTGGCCGGATACGACTTCAAGTTCATCGGCACGCGCGAGCTCCCGGGCCCCAACTACGCGGCCCTGCAGGGCATCTTCGAGGTGCGCCGCTCGGGCTCGCCCGACGTCCTGATGAAGATGCTCCCGGAGAAGCGCCTCTACAGCGCCTCGGGGCAGACGATGACCGAGGCCGACATCAACGCCGGCCTCTTCGGCGACGTCTACGTGTCGATGGGCGAGCAGGTCGAGGGCAACGCCTGGGGCGTGCGCATCTACCACAAGCCTTTCGTCGACTGGATCTGGGGCGGATGCCTGCTGATGGCGCTGGGCGGCTTCCTCGCCATCGCGGACCGCCGCTACCGCCTCGCCCGCAGGACGTCGAGCGCGCCGGCCGGGGCGCTCGCCACCGGGGACTAGAACACGATGAAGTCGCTCAAGTTCCTCGTGCCGCTGGCGGCCTTCGTCGTCCTGTGCGTGTTCCTCGCCGTCGGCCTCACGAAGGACCCGCGCGAGATCCCCTCGCCGTTCATCGGCAAGCCCGCGCCGGCGTTCACGCTCGCCAAGCTGCACGAGCCCGAGGCGAGGTTCTCGCCCGAGCAGATGAAGGGCAAGGTGTGGCTCCTGAACGTGTGGGCCTCGTGGTGCGTGTCGTGCCGGGTCGAGCATCCGGTGCTGAACGACATGAGCCGCAAGGGCATCGTCCCGATCGTGGGCCTCAACTACAAGGACGCGCGCGCCGACGCCACGAAGTGGCTGGCGCAGCACGGCGACCCGTACCAGTTCTCCGTCTGGGACAACGACGGCAAGGTGGGCATCGACTACGGGGTCTACGGCGCGCCCGAGACCTTCGTGATCGACAAGCAGGGCGTCATCCGCTACAAGCAGATCGGCCCGATCACGCCCGAGGTCCTCGAGAAGACCCTGCTTCCCCTCCTCGCCAGGCTCAACGCATGAAACGCCTCCTCTGCGCGCTCGCCCTCGCCGCCACGCTTCGCCGCCTGGGGACAGTCCAACGAAATCGCCAACCCCGACCCGAAGGTCGAGGCCCGGCTCAAGGGGATCGCCGAGGAGCTGCGCTGCCTCGTGTGCCAGAACCAGACCATCGCCGATTCCAACGCCCCGCTGGCGCTGGACCTGCGCCAGCAGACGCGCACCATGATCGCCGCCGGCAAGACCGACGACGAGATCCGCGCCTACATGGTCGAGCGCTACGGCGACTTCGTCCTCTACAAGCCGCCCTTCAAGGCCACCACCGCCGTCCTCTGGGTCGGGCCGGGGCTGCTGATCGTCATCGGCTTCACGGTGATGTTCGTGATGCTTCGCCGGCGCCGCGACGCCGCCGACGCCTCGCCGCCACCGGACGCGACTCGCCGGCGCGAGATCGAGGCGCTGCTCACCGCGACGAGGGATCCGGGCCGAAGAAGCAAGGGCGGATCCCTCGCGGGATCCGCGCCGTGTGCTGGCGCGCGGTCGGGTTGCCCTTCGATTCGATTCCCGCAGACAGCGACATCGGGGCTTTCCCACGGCGCAACCCGACCCCGTTCACAGCATGACGGGCTGGTCGGGCAGCTCGTTCGCGTTTTCTCCCGCGGCGGGGAAATGCTTCGCGAGCAGCACCGAGATCGCCTTCACGCCCGCGACCGATCCCTCCTGGAAGCGCCCGGCCCGGAATGCGTCCTGCATCAGCGCGCAGGCCGCCTGCCACTCGGCCGGCGCGACCTTCGCCGCGATGCCCTGGTCGGCCACGATCTCCACCTGCTGGTCGGCGAGCAGGACGTAGACCAGGACGCCCGTCCTCTCCTGCGTGCGATCGACGCCCAGCTGCGGAACCAGCTCGACGGCGCGCGCGCGCGGCGCCACGTCGCGCAGGAGCGCGAGCGTCCCGAGTTCGGCCTCGACGACGAAGCGAAGCTCGCCCCGGTGACGCTTCTCGTGCTCCGCGATCGCGCGCGCGATGGCCTCGCGTGCTTCCCGGGGGAATGCGCGCCGTGCCTTCCCGGGCGTCATCGCGATGTGCCGCCAGAATCGTCGCAGGTCCATCACCAGCCTCCCGAGGCGCCGCCGCCGTCGAAGCCCCCGCCGCCGCCGCTGAATCCGCCGCCGCCGGAACCCCCGCCACCCCAGCCCCCGCCCCACGAGCCGCCGGACCCGCCACCTCCGATCGCGCGCATGCCGGGCATGCCCATGAAGAGCACGGCGAGGAAGGTGATGACGGCGCGATGGCGCCCAGCGCGAGGCTACCGAAGATGAACCACGCCGCGAGGCCCGTCACGCCCGACGTGAGCCCGGCGCCGAGGAAGCGCCCCACGAGCGAGCGCAGGATCATCCCGATCACCGGCACGACGACGAAGGCGAGCCAGAAGAAGTTCTCGATCGAGGCGGAGGAGCCCGCTTGCCCGCGCGACGGCTGCTGGGCCGGCGCCGGCAGCGCCTCGCCCTCGATCGCCTTCAGGATGGCATCCACGCCGTCGTTGATGCCTCCCGCGAAATCGCCCGCGCGGAACCGCGGCGAGACGCGCTCGGCGATGATCCGCTTCGAGAGCGCGTCGGTGAGGACGCCCTGCACGCCGCGCCCCGTCTGGATGCGCATGCGGCGCTCCTGCTTCGCGATGACGAAGAGGACGCCGTCGTCGACGCCCGCGCGGCCGAGCTTCCACTCGTCGGTGACGCGCGTGGCGAATTCCTCGATGGTCTCCGGGCCGATGGACGGCACGAGGAGCACGGCCACCTGCGAGCCCTTCGACTGCTCGAACGCCTGGAGCTTCGCCTCGATCGCCTCGCGTTCGGGGCGCGCGAGCGTGCCCGTGAGGTCGACGACGCGGCCCGTGAGCTTCGGGACGGGGATCGGGTCCGTCACGTCCGCGGCGAGCGCCGCGAACGCGAGGAGGAAGGACGCGGCCGCCCCCGCCAGGAGGCGGCCGGCGGCGCGGGTCACTTCGCCGGCGCGGGCTGGGCCGGGGCGGCGGGCTTGGGCGAGAAGTCCACCTTGGGCGGCTCGGCGATCTGCTTCTCGTTCTCCACGGTGAAGTTCGCCTTCTCCTTGTAGCCGAAGAGCATCGCCGTGAGGTTGGTCGGGAACTGGCGCGCGAGGATGTTGTAGTCCTGCACCGTCTTGATGTAGCGGTTGCGCGCGGTGGTGATGCGGTTCTCCGTGCCCTCGAGCTGCGACTGCAGGTCGCGGAAATTGGCGTCGCTCTTCAGCTGCGGGTAGTTCTCCGCCACCACCAGCAGGCGGGAAAGCGCGCTGGAGAGCTCGCCCTGCGCGGCCTGGAAGTTCTTCATGGCGTTGGGGTCGTTCAGCGCCTCGGGCGTCATCTGGATCGAGCCCACCTTGGAGCGCGCGTTGGTCACGCCCAGGAGCACGTCCTTCTCCTGCTGCGGCGAAGCCCTGCACCACGCTCACGAGGTTGGGGATGAGGTCCGCGCGGCGCTTGTACTGGTTGATCACCTCGGACCAGGCGGCCTTCACCTGCTCGTCCTTCGTCTGGAAGTCGTTGTAGCCGCAGCCGGACAGCACGAGCGCGCCGGCGAGGGCGAAAGCGGTCAGGATCTTGCGCATGGAACGGTGTCCTCCCGGTGGGGGTTGGAAAGCATGGCGCAATGATGGGGACGGCGCGCGGCCCGATTCAAGGGCCGCGCGGCTCGCCTTCACGCGGCCGGCGCGCCGAAAGTGCGCCTCGCGAACAGCAGGTCCTCCCAGGCCTTCGCCTTGTCGGGAAGGTTCCGCAGCAGGTAGGCGGGATGGTAGGTGATGACCAGCGGGATGCCGCGATAGGCGTGGACCTTGCCGCGCAGGCTCGCGAGGCTCGACTCGTTGCCGGTGAGGCGGATCGCGGCGGTCTTGCCCAGCGCCACGATGATGCGGGGCCGGATGAGGTCGATCTGGCGGTCGAGCCACGCCGCGCAGGCGGCCGCCTCCTCGGGCGCCGGCACCCGGTTGCCCGGCGGGCGGCATTTCACGACGTTGGCGATGTAGACCTCGCGCCCGCGCGCGAGCTTGGCGGCCGCGAGCATGCTGTCGAGGAGCTTGCCGGCCTGGCCCACGAACGGCTCGCCCTTTTCGTCCTCGTCCGCGCCCGGGCCCTCGCCCACGAAGAGCCAGGGCGCCGAGGCGTTGCCCACGCCGAACACGGCCTGCTTGCGCTGCTCGCACAGGGCGCATCGCCGGCACTCGCGCACGGCGTGCGCGCAGGGCGTCCCAGTCCATCGCGTCGACGCCCTCGGGGGGCGGCGCGGCAGGCGGCGGGGGCGGCGCGGCGTGCGGCCTCGGCGGGCGCGCGATCCGGGCGGGCGGCAGGCGCGGCGGCGCCGGAGCGTGCGGCAGGCGTCGACACCGGACGGCGGCGCTACGGCGGCGGCGGCCGGGGCCGTCGCCGCTTCGGTTCGCGTGGCCAGTCCGTACAGGCGCGCGACGGGGAGCAGCTCGAGTTCACGCAGGATTCTGTCGTCCATGGTTCAGAGGGTGATGCCGAGGAAAAGGGCGTCCTCGCGCCCGCCGTGGGCGGGATAGTAGGACGGCCGGATGGCGATCTGCTGGAAGCCGGCCAGGCGGTAGAGGTGGCGGGCGGCGAGGTTCGACGGACGCACCTCGAGGTAGACGATCTCGCATTTCGCCTCCCGCGCCACGCCGAGCATGTAGCTCGAGGAAGGCGCGCCCGATGCCCCGGTTCTGCCAGGCCGACGAGACCGCGATGTTGAGCAGGTGGGCCTCGTCGAGGGCGACCATGAGGATCGCGTAGCCGATGACCTGCTCGCCCTGGCAGGCGACCCAGCAGTCGTAGCCCGCGTTCAGCGAATCGCGGAAATTGCCGAGGCTCCACGGGAACGCGTAAAGGGACCGCTCCATGTCCGCGACCGCGCCCAGGTCCGTGGGGCGCATTCGCCGGTAGCTCACCTGCGGCCGCGGGAAGCGCGCTCATCCCGCCACCTGCCTCTCGCGCGTCGTGAGCGCGACCTTGTCGCGCAGGTACAGCGGCGCGGCCTCCTCCGCGGCGACCGCCTCGCCGCGGGCGAGCTTGCGCGCCGCGATCCGGGCCACCGATCCCGCCCGCGGCAGGTCGCCGGCGATGCGGTTGGCGACACTCGTCGCGTAGGCCTCGCGAAGCCAGTCGAAGGCATCGAACCCGCTGCCCGTGGCCACCCAGTCGCGGCCGGGAAGCGGAGGGAAGCCCGTCCCGCAGGAACAGGCCCGGCTCGACGACGGCCTCCCAGTCCCCGCCCATGCGGGAATAGGCGGCCAGGTAGGTCTCTCCCATGCGGGCATCGAGCCCCACCACGACGCGGCTGCGCGTTGGCCTGCTCGGCCAGGGCGAGCAGCGAGGGAACCGGCACCACCGGGCGCGCGGCGCCGAACGCCAGGCCCTGGGCCATGCCGCAGGCGATGCGCAGGCCCGTGAAGGATCCCGGCCCCTGCCCGAACGCAAAGGCATCGAGGTCGCCGGCGGCCAGTCCGGCGCGCGCCAGCAGGCGGCGAACCATCGGGGCGAGGCGCTCGGCGTGCTGGTTCGGGGCGAGCAGTTCCTCCACGAAAAGCTCGTCGCCGCGGAGCAGCGCGGCCGAGCACAACTCGGTGGAGGTCTCGACGGCGAGGAGTCTCAAGGCCGGGGCCGAAGGTGGGATACGGCGATTATACCGGTGCGAAGCACCCGGCCATGCATTACATATAATGCTAATAAATCAATTGTCTATCAGTGTTATATTAAAGTCATATCTTAACTATTGGCCGATGCCGGCACGACGGGCCGGGCAAGTCGCCGCCGGGCTCGCGAGACCCGCGCCGGAAAGGAGGAGGATCCGGCCGGGCCCCGCGAGCGATTCGATGCGGCAGCCCCGGGACTCAGGACCCCCGGTTCGGGCCGCGGCCGGCGAACTGGCCGCGGCGCGGCCTGCAGTTCCTCGACCGTGAGGAAGCCGTCGTGGTTGGTGTCGATGGCGTCGAACTGCTGCGAGAGACGCGGCGCATTGGCGACTTCGTCCCGCGAGAGCCTGCCGTCGCCGTTCGCGTCCCACTTCTTCCAGCCTTCGCCGCGGCCGTGGCCGGCGCCGCGATGGGCCTGGCGCGCCGCCTGCATTTCCTCGACCGTGACGAACCCGTCGTGGTTCGCGTCGATCGCGTCGAAGTTTTCGTAGAGGCGCGGCATGGCGGCCTGGGCCTCCTCGCGGCTGATCCTGCCGTCGGCATTGGTGTCGGCGGCCTTGCAGGCGTTCCTGCATGGCGGCGCCGCGTGCGCAGGGCCATTGCCGGCGCCGGGGCCATAGCCGGCGCCAGGGCCGGTGCCGTAATTCGGGCAGGCGGCCGAGCCGGGGGTCGCGCCCGCCGGGCAGCCCGCGCCCGCGGGACCGAACGGAGCGGCATAGGCGGCAACCGCGAAGGTGGCGAAAACGGCGGCGGTAAGGATCTTCAGGGTCTTCATGGTTCTCTCCAGGGTGGATTCGAAAGGCTTCGTTGCTTGCGGATCAAGCCTATCCCCGGCGGCGCGCGAATCCGTTTCCGGAAGCGGCGCGCAACGTAACCGGGTGTAAGCGCCCGGCCCGCAGGGGCCCGGCTGTTAACATCTCCTTACAAAGGGCCGACGGCGCCCGACCCGCCCCCCCCGGTACGATGGCTCCCATGAACGCGCCCATCCGCCACCGCATCCTCGTCGTCGACGACGACCTGCGCCTTCGCGACCTCCTCAAGCGCTACCTGACGGAGCAGGGCTTCGGCGTCGAGACCGTCCCCGACGGCGCGGCGATGGACCACAACCTCAAGCGCACGCGCTACGACCTCGTGGTGCTCGACCTCATGCTGCCGGGCGAGGACGGCCTCGCCATCTGCCGCCGCCTTCGCGCCACCGGCAACCTCGTGCCGATCATCATGCTCACCGCCAAGGGCGACGACGTGGACCGCATCGTCGGGCCTCGAGATGGGCGCCGACGACTACCTCGCCAAGCCCTTCAACCCGCGCGAGCTCGTGGCGCGCATCAACGCGGTGATGCGCCGCCAGGCGCCGCTGCCCGCGCCCGGCGCCCCGACGCTCGAGGACGAGGTCGTCACGTTCGGGCCGTTCACGCTCAACCTGGGCACGCGCACCCTCGCGCGCGACGGCGAGCCGATCGCGATCACCACGGGCGAGTTCTCCGTGCTCAAGGTCTTCGCCGAGCATCCGCGGGAGCCGCTCTCGCGCGACAAGCTCATGGACCGGGCGCGCGGCCGCGAGCACGAGAGCTACGACCGCTCGATCGACGTGCAGGTCTCGCGCCTGCGCAAGCTCCTCGGCGAGGATCCGCACAGCCCGCGCTTCATCCAGACCGTGTGGGGCTTCGGCTACGTGTTCATTCCCGACGGGAAGCCGCAGAAATGAAGTGGTGGGCCGGCTCCTTCTTCTGGCGCACGCTCGCGGTGCTGGTGATCGCGCTCGTGGCCTCGCAGGCCGCCACCGTTCTGGCTGTTCCGCCAGCAGGTGCAGCAGCCCGCGGCAGGCGATGGGCATCGGCCAGTTCGTGAGCCACCTCAAGACGATCCATGCGGCGCTGGTCACCCTGCCGCCGGGCGCCGAGCGCGAATTCATGGAGCGGCTGGCCGAGAAGGAAGGCATCCGCATCTTCCCCGCGCGTCGGCGACGAGCCGGGCCGCCCGGCGGCCGACCGGCCCGGCATGCACATGTTCCGCGAGCGCATCAAGGCGCTGTTCGGCGAGGACACGGAAGTCTTCGTGCGGCCCGGCGAGCCGGGCGTGCTCTGGGTGCGCCTGCGCGCCGGCCCGCGCGCCTACTGGGTGGCGTTCCCGCGCAACCGCGTCGAGCGCGACAACACCGATGCCCTCCTCTACTGGATGCTCGCCGGCGTGGGCATCGCGATCCTCGCCACGGCCCTCATCGCCTGGCGGCTCAACCGGCCGCTCACGCAGCTCGCGAAGGCCGCCGAGCACCTGGGCAAGGGCGGCGACCCGCAGCCCTTGCCCGAGACGGGCCCCTCGGAAGTGCGGGCCGTCGCGCAGGCGTTCAACCGCATGAAGGAGAGCCTCAAGGCCGAGGAGCGCGAGCGCACCACGTTCCTCGCGGGCATCTCGCACGACCTGCGCACGCCGCTGGCCCGGTTGCGCCTGGATGTGGAGATGCTCGAGGGGCGCGTGGAGCCCGGCACGCAGAAGGGCATGGTCGACGGACATCGAGGACATGAACGCGATCATCGACCAGTTCATCGACTACGCGAGGAGCGAGGCCACGGAGGCCTTCGCGCCCGTCGACGCTCTCCTCGCTCGCCAAGGATTGCGCGGAGCGCGCGGCGCGCGCCGGCGCGAACGTGAAGTGCGAGCTGGCCGACGTTCCGGTCCTGATGCTGCGCCCGCTCGCGATGCAGCGCCTCGTCGACAACCTCCTCCAGAATGCGCGCGAAGCACGGCGGCGGCGAGATCCTCGTGCGCACGGCGACAGCCGGGCGCGAGGTGACGATCGCGGTGCTCGACCGCGGCCCCGGCATTCCCCCCGGCGGAGATCGAGCGCCTGAAGGAGCCGTTCACGCGCCGCGACGAGGCGCGCAGCGGAAAGTCGGGCGCGGGTCTCGGCCTGGCGATCGTGGCGCGCATCGCGAAGGCGCACGGGGCGCGCTTCGACCTGGCGCCGCGCGAAGGCGGCGGGCTGGCCGCGACCGTCGCCTTTCCCGTCGCGGCCTGAGGGCGAGCGCGCGTCGGTGGTACAGTCGGGAGCTCCCGAAGGAGGTCCCATGACCGTCTGCCCGATCGCGATCGTCGCCGGCTGCAAGAAGTGCCCGGCCTTTTCCGTCTGCCCCCTGAAGACCTGCTCGGCGACCAGCCGAAGCCCGGCGAAGAAGCGGCGGAGAAGCCCGCCGCCTCCGGCAAGGGCAAGAGGAAGAAGTCCCGCTAGGCCCCCTCAGGGCAGCGTGGAGAGGTACTCCGCCACCGCCCTCGTCTCCAGCTCCGTGAGCTTCTCCGCCACGGCGAACATCACCTCGTTGTCGTTGGTGCGCTTTCGCTGGGTGAATTCCTTCAGCTGCCGCTCCAGGTAGATCTCGTGCTGCCCCGCAAGCCGCGGCAGCTGCGCGGTGCCGTGCGCCGTCTCGCCGTGGCAGCCCTTGCAGGCCGGAATGCCCGAGTAGGGATTGCCGTGCAGGAAGAGGTACTTGCCGACCGACGCGATCTCCGATGGCGCGGCTGATCGCCGGCGAGGCCGGCTGGGCGGCGTAGTAGCGGGCGATCGCCGCGATGTCGTCCGACGGCAGCCCCCGGGCCATGCGCACCATGATTCCCGTCGCGGCGGCCCGACTGGAAATCGCGCAGCTGCTTGGCGAGGTAGGCCTCGTGCTGCCCCGCGAGGCGCGGAAATTCCTCGCTCGCGGTCTCGCCTTGCTCCCCGTGGCAGATGCCGCACTTCGTCTTGACGACGGCAGGCGGCGCGGGCGCTTGCGCCCAAGCCGTCACGGAGCCGACAAGGGCCAGGAGGACTGCCGGGATTCGCAGGTTCATCGCTCGGGCCGGTGGGGCGGATGCTGTGAAATTACCATGTTTGCGCATCGCGACCCTGCGGCCGGTCAACGCCGGAATGCCCTGCCGCGTTGGTGCTAGAGTGGAACTCGGGATTCGCGCACTGACGGAGATGGTCATGAGCCCCCAGCGCAAAGCCTTCCTCGCCTGCCTCGCCTGCCTCGCCTTCGCGGCGCAACCCGCACTGTCCGCGCCGTCGCAGCGCGGCGGCTCGCCCGGCGCGCGTCCTTCCGGCGGGCCCGGCTACGGCGGTCCGGCCCGGGTACGGGGGATACTCCGGCTACCGCGGGCATGGCGGCAACCACGGCTACCATGGCCATTCGGGTCATTCGGGGTACTACGGTGGGCCGTACTGGGGTTGGGGCCTGGCGCTATCGGCATTCCCTGGGGCCTCGGCTGGTACGGTTCCGCCGCGTGGGGCTACCCGTACTACCCGGCCTACGACTACGGCCCCGCGTATCCCGCCTACGGCTACTCGTGCGCGCTACGACGAGGACTGCTGGCGCGCCGCGCAGGCGCGAGCCCACGCCTCCTTCCACGCGTGGTTCCGCCCTCCGGCGCCGGGAGAGGATGGCGGGCCCACGCAGCGCCCGCTGCACCTCAATTACTGCGATTCCGCCCGGGCCTGGTTCCCGCACGTGCGCACCTGCCCGGGCGGCTGGCGGCTCATCCGCCCGGAATACAACCCGGCGCCCTGATCAGGCCGGGGCCGGCGCGAAGAATCCCACCGCATCCTCGCGGCTGCGCGTGCGCCGGAACGGCGGCAGCGCGCGCCAGATGCGCTTGCCGTAGGGCTTCGAGACGAGCCGCGGGTCGCAGAGCATGAGCACGCCCCGGTCCGTCTCGTCGCGGATCAGCCGCCCCGCCCCCTGCTTGAGGGCGATCACGGCGCGGGGCACCTGGTATTCCATGAAGGCGTTTCCGCCCGCGCGATTGATCTGCTCGATGCGCGCGGCGAGCACCGGATCGTCCGGCGGGTTGAAGGGCAGCTTGTCGATGACCACGAGCGAAAGCGCCTCGCCCTTCACGTCCACGCCCTCCCAGAACGACTGGCTGCCGACGAGGATGGCGTTGGGCGTGTCGCGAAAGCGCTCGAGGAGCTCGTTCTTCCCCGCCGAGCCCTGCAGGAGCACCGGCCAGTCCAGGCCCGCCTCGGCGAGCTTCTCCTTGAGCCGGGCGTGGCCGATGTCCATCGCGCGCAGGCTCGTGAAGAGCAGGAAGGCCCGGCCCCGGGCGGCCTCGACCACGGGAAAGGCCGCGTCGATCACCGCCTCGGTGTAGCCGGGACTGTTGGGCTCCGGCAGGCCTTCGGGCACGTAGAGCAGCGCCTGGTTCGCGAAGTCGTACGGGCTTTCCCAGTGGCGCGTGACCGCGTCCGCGCGAGGCCCAGCTCGGACTGGTAATGGCGGAAGTCGCCGCCGACCGACAGGGTGGCGGACGTGAAGATCCACGCGCGTTTTCCCCCCGCCACCTGCTGCGCGAAGATCGGGCCGACGTCGAGCGGCGTGCGGTTGAGCACCGCCGATTGCGCGTAGGCCTCCACCCAGCGCACGGCGCCCTCGCCCGCCTCGCCGCGCCAGCCGGCGACGGCCTCGCGCAGCTGCACGGCCCTCGCGTGCGCGTTGCGAAGCTCGTCGGCGCGCTCGGCCTGCGCCGCGAGGAGCTCGCCCAGCGCGCCCAGGCGCTCGTCGAGGCGATCGAGCGACGCTGCGCGAATTCGGCCTTGGCCTCGAACTGGGCGGCGCCGAAGCGCCCGGACGCCGGTCCCGAGGGCGATGCGCACGTCGCGCGCGGCCCGGTCCGCGGCGAGCGCGGCTTCGCCGATCGCCGGGCTTTCCTTCGCGTGCAGGATCTGCGCGGCGCGCGCGTCGCGGGCGAGCTCCACCACCTGCGCGGTGGACACCGACTGGCCGAAGAAGAGGCGCGCCAGGTCGGGCAGGTGGTGCGCCTCGTCGAAGACGATCGTGTTCGCGCTGGGCAGGAGGTCCGTCACGCCCTCGTCGCGCAGGACGACGTCCGCGAAGAAGAGGTGGTGGTTCACGACGACCAGGTCGGCGTCGTTGGCCGCCTTGCGCGCCTTCATGACGAAGCAGTCCTCGTAATGGCGGCACTTGGAGCCCAGGCAGTTCTCGCGGGTCGACGTCGCGCGCGCCCAGGCGCCGGAGAACTCCGGCACCTCCAGGCATTCGGCCTTGTCGCCCGGTGGCGGTGCGTCCGGCGAAGCGGGCGATGGCGTGGATGTCCTTCGCCTCCTCCCGCGAGGCGAACGTGCCCTCCGCCGCCGACTCCTCGACGTGGTGCAGGCAGACGTAGTTGGCCCGCCCCTTGAGGAGCGCGATGCTGGCCGGAAGGCCCAGCGTGTCGCGCACCAGCGGCAGGTCGCGGTGGAAGAGCTGGTCCTGCAGCGTCTTGGTGCCGGTGGAGACGATGACGCGCCCGCCCGCGATGAGCGCCGGCGACGAGGTAGGCGAAGGTCTTGCCCGTGCCGGTGCCCGCCTCGGCGATCAGCACCCCGGCGGACTCGATGGCCTCGAGCACCGCCTGCGCGAACTCGAGCTGCTGGGGGCGCACGCGCCAGCCCTCGAGCGCGCGCTCGAGGGTGCCGCCCTGGGCGAAGTGGCGGGCGAGGTCGATCGTCACGAACGGCCGAACACGATGCGCTCGTCGCGCAGCAGCCGCGACACCGCCGCCACCGCGGCGAGCGCCAGCGCCAGCGCGATCGCCGCCGGCACGAGCGCGTCGGCGGCGGACAGGCCGTCCCCGCGCAGGACCCGCTGCAGCGCCATGAGCTGCCCGAGCGCCGGGACGGCGGCCTGCCAGGCGGCCTCGCGGGCGCCGCTGAACATGACGACGAGCGGGATGAAGGACACCGCGGTGGCGAGGTAGCTCACGTACGTCTGCGCCTCCCGGTACGAGCGCCCGTAGGTGGAGATGAGCATCTGCGCGGCGGAGGTGAGCGCGGCGAGCGGCACGACGATCGCGACGAAGCGCGCGAACTCCGGCACGCCGAACTGCAGGAGCGCCGGAAGCTTGCGCTCGGCGTAGAGGCGCGGAGGCGACGACGAAGCCCGCCAGCGTGACGACCGCCACGGCCGTGGCGCTCGCCCAGGCCGCGAGCCATTTCCCCGTGGCGAAGGCGACCGTCGACACCGGGTTCGCGAGCAGGGGCTCGAGCGAGCCGCGCTCCCGCTCGCCGGCGGTGGCGTCGATCGCGACCGTCATCCCGCCGAGCAGCGGCGCGAGGATGGCGAACATCGGAATGAGGAACAGCAGCACGGCTCCCTTCTGTCGCGGCGTGGCCGCGTTCACGCGATCGACCTTGACGCTCTCGTTGAGCGACGGGCTCACGCCGCGCGCCATGAGGCGCAGGTAGGCGGTCTCGTGGTTGAAGGCGTCGAGCAGCCGCTCGGATTGCCGGATGGCGGGCGCGGACTCGGTGCGCGAGTCGTCGTAGACGAGCTCCACGCGCGCGTCCTCGTGCGCGAGCCAGCGCTCGTGGAAGTCGCCGGGCACGACGATGACGGCGTCGAGGCTGCCGTCCTTCACGCGCGCCGCGTAATCCTCCGGGGCCTTCTCGATCTCAACGTCCGCGCGCTGCAGGAAGTTGACGAGGGCCGGCGCGTGGTCGGCCCCGGCCATGCGCACCTTGAGCGTGGCCGCGCGCTCCTCGAGCCCGGAGACGAACTGCGCCACGAGCACCAGCGTGAGGGGGCCGGTGACGAGCGAGGCGACCAGCACCATCAGGGCCGTGCGCCGGTCGCGCAGCGCGTCCCGCGAGCTCCTTCACGAGGACCGTGGCGATCTTGCCGATCATGCGCGCGCTCCGCGGGCGGCCCCGGTGAGCCTCACGAAGGCCTCTTCCAGGTCCTCGCAGCCGGCCGCCGCCCGGATGTCCGCGGGCGTCCCCGCGGCCGACACCTCGCCGCCCGCGACGATGACGATCCCGTCGCAGAGCGCGGCCACCTCCTGCATCACGTGGCTCGAGAAGAGGACGCACTTGCCGTCCTCGCGCAGGCGCCGCACGGCGTCGCGCAGGCTGCGGGTGGTCATGACGTCGAGCCCGTTGGTGGGCTCGTCGAGGATCACGTTGGGCGGGTCGTGCACCAGGGCGCGCGCGATCGCGACCTTCATGCGCTCGCCCTGCGAGAACCCCTCGGTTCGCCGGTCCAGGAGGGACTCGAACTCGAGCAGCGCGGCGAGGCGGCCGATCGATTGCGCGACGCGCTCGCGAGGCAGGCCGCGAAGCTCGCCGTAGTAGGCGATGTTCTCGCGCGCCGTGAGCCGGGCGTAGAGGCCGCGCGCGTCGGAGAGCGTGCCGATGCGCGCGCGCACGCCCAGGGGCTCCCGCCCGGCATCGATCCCGTCCACGCGCACCGTTCCCGCCGTGGGTACCAGCAGCGTGGAGATCATGCGCAGCGTGGTCGTCTTGCCGGCGCCGTTGGGCCCGAGCAGCCCCGTCACGCGCCCGTCGGGCGCCGTGAACGACACCCGGCGCACCGCGTCCACCGTCCCGAAGCGCTTGGCGAGGTTCTCGACCGCGATCATGGCAGCGTGCCGACGGGCAGGACGAAGGTCGGGCGCGGGATGCGCCCGAGGCAGGCGACGTCGAGCGCGCTCGCGTCCGCGCCTGCGCACGAACTTGTCGATGAGGCGCGGCGCGCAGCCGTGCCCGCTCACCCCGTGCGAGAGGTGCGGCGCCACCGACGTGCCTCGCGTTGGGCAGCGTCGCCGCGACCTCGTCGCCGTGCCGGGGCGGCGTGGCCGGATCGATGCCGCCGGACAGGATGAGCACGGGCGTGGACGCGCGCACCGGCTCGTAGAAGTCCGCCGGCAGCTGCGGCCCGCGGCCAGTGCTTGCAGGCGCGCAGGAAATCGTCGACGAGCACGCGGCCGAAGAACCCGCGCGCAGCCGACGCCAGGTCCGCGGGCGTGATGCGCGGCACGTCCTCCGAACAGACGACGGACAGGTGCATGCCCACCGAGAGGTTGTCGGCCACGTCCTGCGTGAACTCCAGGTTCTGCGCGAGGAGCGGATTGAAGTCGCCGTCGGCCGCCCGCGTGATGGCGAGCGGCAGCAGGCTCGCGAGTTCCGGCGCGTAGAGGGGCCGGAAGAGCCCCGAGAGCAGGACGTTCTCCGTGACGCTCACGCTCTGCGGCTCGCCGGTGACCGGGTCGCTGATCAGCACGCGCGCGGGCTTCCTCGCCAGCCGGGCGCGCAGCCCGCTCAGGTCGCGGCGCAGGGCGGGAAAGGTCTTGCCGCACGCGCGCATCGGCCTCGCAGTCGGCCACCAGCTTGTCGAACGCGGCCTCGCCGTCGGCCACGAACGAGTAAGGCAGCTTCATGCCCATCGGCGCCACGCCGTCGAGCGTGGCGGTGCGAACGCGCTCCGGATGGCGGCGCAGGAACTCGAGCGCCACGCGCGTCCCGTAGGAGCCGCCCCAGAGGTTCACCTGGGCGTAGCCCATCGCGCCCAGCACCTCGTCCAGGTCCGCGACGGCCGTGGTGGTGGCGTATTGCCGCGGATCGGCGTCCAGCGACGCGAGGCAGTCCCGCACCATCTTCTCGGGCAGGGAATCCTCGAACACGGACTGCAGCGACGAGCCGTCGTCGGGCTCGCAGTCGAGCGGGTTGGAGCCCCCCGTGCCGCGCTGGTCGACGAGCACGATGTCGCGCGCGTCGTTCGAGCCGGGAGAAGAGCGCGACGACCTGCGGCGCGAGCGCGATCGCCCCCTGCCCCGGACCGCCCGCGAGCACGACGAGGGGATCGGGCTCCGCACCCCGGCGGCGGGCGGGGATGACGGCGATCTGGAGCGCGATGCGCCGGCCGGCGCGGACTCTGCCGGTCTTCCCACACCTCGTGGCTGCCGCAAAGCGCCACGCGCTCGAGGCCCGGCAGCCGGCAGTCGGCGAGCTTCACCGTGCCGCGGGAAGGTTCGGGCGCCGGGGAGCAGGAGGCGGTGGCCAGGATCGCGGCCGCCAGGAGGAGTCGCGCAGGCAAGACGGGTCGCAGGAGCATCGGAGGAGCGCGAAGTATAGCGGTTAGCCGCTACCATTCCGGTCATGGCTGCGCCCGAATTTCCCCGCGCCGATCCCGCCTCGCCCGATTTCTGGGAGGTGCGCTACCAGGCGGCCTTCACCCCGTGGGACGCGGGGGCCGTGCCGGCGCGGCTTCGCGAGCACATCGCGGGGCACCGCCCCGCGGGCCGCGTCCTGGTGCCCGGCTGCGGCTCGGGGCACGACGTGCGCTTCCTGGCGCAGGCCGGCCTCGACGTGCTCGGCATCGATTTCAGCCGCGCCGCGCTCGATGCGGCGCTGCCCGTGCTCGGCCCGTTCGCGGATCGCCTTCGGCAGGCCGATTTCTTCGGGCCCGGCCTCGAGGGGCCGTGGTCGCTGGTCTACGAGCGCGCCTTCCTCTGCGCCCTGCCCCGCCGGCGCTGGGACGGCCTGGGGACGGTCGCGTGTCGCGGAGCTGCTGTCGAGCCGGGCGGGGCGCTCGCCGGCTTCTTCTTTTTCGCGCAAGGCGACCGCGGCCCGCCGTTCCCGATGCACGACCAGGCCGAGCTCGACGCGCTGCTCGCCGGCGCCTTCGAACGCGAAGCCGACCTCGACGTGGCCGATTCGATCGACGTCTTCGCGGGGAAGGAGCGCTGGCAGGTCTGGCGGCGGCATCCCTAGGCGAGCGTGGCCGCGGGACGGCCGATGAACCAGCCCTGCGCGAGCGCGATGCCGAGCCGCCGGGCCGCGCGGAAATCCTCGGCGACCTCGATGCCCTCGGCGATCACCTGCGAGCCGCAGCGCAGCGCGATGTGCTGCATGGAGCGCAGGAACTGCCGCTTGACCGCGTCGCGCGCGATGCCGCGCACGAAGTGCTTGTCGGCCTTCACGTACTCCGGCCGCAGCTCCGACCACAGCCGGAGCGTCGAGTAGCCCTCCCCGAGGTCGTCGAGCGCCACGCGAAAGCCCATCGACCGGTAGAGCAGCAGCGACTCGCGCAGGTAGCGCAGGTCGATCGCGGGAAAGTCCTCGGTGAGCTCGATCACCACGCTCGCGGGACACAGCGCCAGGGCCTCGAGGAAGCGCCTCGCGCGGGCCGGGTCGAACCCCGGCCGCTGCACGAGCCTCGGCGACATGTTGAGGAAGAGGAGCCCGCGCGAGCCGTGCGCGGCGAAGGCGCGCAGCGTCTCCTGGATGCAGATGATCGACGAGCGCCTCGTAGCACCCGGCCTCGCGCGCGGCGGCGAAGAGCGCCGTCGGCGACTCGAGCCAGCTGCCCGCCGGGCCGCGCATCAGCGCCTCGTGGCCGACGATCGCGCCGTCGGCCAGCGCGAGGATCGGCTGGAACACCACCGAGAGGGCCCGCTTCTCGAGGACCTCGTCCCAGCCGCATCGGACCGCCGGTCAGGCCACGCCGTGCTTCTTGAACCACGCGAGGAGGCGCTTCCAGCCGTCTTCGGCCGCTTCCTTGCGGTAGGTCGGCCGGTAGTCCGCGTGGAAGCCGTGCGGCGCGTCCGGGTAGGTGTGGATCTCGGACTTCTTGCCGGCGGCCTTGAGCGCCTCGCGCATCTTGTCGACGGTGTCGTTCGGGATGCCCGCATCGGCGCCGCCGTAGAGGCCCAGCACCGGCGCGTTGAGGTCCTTCGACGACGTCGATGGGGTTCTTCGGCGTCATCTCGTTCGGCTGCCCGATCACGCGGCCGTACCAGGCCACGCCCGCCTTCACCTTCGGGTTGTGGGCCGCGTACAGCCAGGTGATGCGCCCGCCCCAGCAGAAGCCGGTGACGGCCAGCTTGCCGGCATCCCCGCCGTTCTTCGCGGCCCAGGCGGCGGCGGCGTCGAGGTCGGACATGACCTGCGCATCCGGCACCTTGGCGACGATCGGCCGGATCTGGTCGATGTCGGAGAGCTTCGAGACGTCGCCCTGGCGCGCGTAGAGCTCCGGCGCGATCGCGAGGTAGCCCGCCTTCGCCAGGCGCCGGCACACGTCCTTGATGTGCTCGTGCACGCCGAAGATCTCCTGCACGACGAGCACGGTGGGCAGGTTCTTCCCGCCGGCCGGCATCGCGCGATAGGCGGGCACCTCGCCGTCCTTCACGGCGACCTTCACCTCGCCCGCGGTGAGCCCCCGGGTGTCGGTCGTGATCTGCGTGGAGGCGGAAACCGGCTGGACGGCCGCGGCGAAGCCGGTGGCAAGGGTGGTCATGACGAATTCCCTTCGCGTGAAGTGGGTTTTCGGTTCGAAGTTGATGAAGTCGGGATTGCGCATGGTCGTGTCGTGGGAGGGGTTGAGGGAATGCGTTGGAGCGCGCGAATCGTAGAACGGTTCCGCAACGAAAAGGGCGCCCGGAGGCGCCCATCTTCACCGGCGATTTGCGCTTGCTATTCGCCGTAGAGCTTCTGCTTCATCTCGCGGCGCTCCTGGGCCTCGATCGAAAGCGTGGCCGTCGGCCGGGCGATGAGGCGCTGCAGGCCGATGGGCTCCCCCGTCTCCTCGCAGTAGCCGTAGGAACCGTCCTCGATGCGCGCGAGCGCGCCGTCGATCTTCTTCAGGAGCTTCCTCTCGCGGTCGCGCGTGCGCAGCTCGAGCGCGTGCTCCTCCTCGAGCGTGGCGCGGTCCGCGGGATCCGGCGCGAACGAGAGCTCCCGCAGGTGCTCGGTCGTCGCACCCGCGTTCTCGCGAAGCTGGCGCTGCAGCTCGAGCAGCCGCTCCTTGAAGAAGCGCAGCTGCGCCGCGTTCATGTACTCCGACTTCGGCATCTTGAGGAGTTCCGCCTCGGTCAGGGTTTTCGTCTTGCTGGCCATTTCTCCTCGCTTCTTGCGCGTTGGGGCCGGGTCTGTGACGCCCCGTTGGAAAAGCGCGCTAGTTTAGCGGACCCCTGCCCCCGGGGCAAATCCTTTCGCGCGCGGCCGGCGGCGGGAATCCGCCGCCGCCGAGGGGGCTTGCAGGTCGTTGTTTCTTCATGCGTTTTCCGGCGCCTTCGGAGGGAAGAAACGGCTCGCCAGGATGGAGGCGGCGAGGATCGCGCCAACGATCGCCAGCGACCACCCGACCGGCACCTTGAAAAGGTCGACCGCCAGCATCTTCAGGCCCACGAACACCAGCACCGCGCCGAGCCCGTAGGCGAGCAGGTGGAACCGCGCCGCGAGGTCCGCGAGCACGAAATAGAGCGCGCGAAGCCCGAGCACCGCGAAGATGTTCGAGGTCATGACGATGAACGGGTCCTTGGTGATCGCGAAGATCGCGGGAATCGAATCGACCGCGAACACGAGGTCGGTGACCCCGATGAGCACGAGGACGACGAAGAGCGGCGTGAACCAGCGCCGGCCATCGCGCGCGATCCAGTACCGGTCGCCGTGGAACTCGTTCGTGATCGCGAGGTGCCCGCGCATCCAGCGCAGCGCCGGGTTCCTTTCCAGGTCGGGCTTGTCGTCGGCGAAGACGATCATCTTGATGCCGGTGGCGAGCAGGAACAGGCCGAACAGGTAGAGGATCCAGTGGAAGCGCGCGATGAGCCACGCGCCGATGAGGATCATCACCACGCGCAGCACGATCGCGCCCAGCACGCCGAGCACCAGGACCTTGCGCTGGCGCTCGGGCGGCACCGCGAAGTAGGTGAAGAGCATCAGGAACACGAAGATGTTGTCCACCGAGAGCGACTTCTCGATGAGGTAGCCGGTGAGGTACTCGGCGGTCTTCTCGTTGGCGACCTCCCGGCCGGCGGCGCCGTCGAGATAGGCCCAGAGGCCGGCGCCGAAGGCGAGCGCGAGCGCGATCCAGACGACCGACCAGGCGATCGCGGACTTCGCGTCCACGGTCTGCGAGGACCGGCGGTCCATCACCCAGAGGTCGATCGCGAGGGCGACGACCACGAAGGCGGTGAAGGCGGCCCAGAGGCCGGGGGTTCCGATGGTGTCGAACATTCCAATCTCCAAAGTGGGCTGCAGGAAAGCGAAAGCCCCCGGCTCGAGCGGACACCACCGCGCGCGACCGAGGGCCTGAAATGAAAAAGACCTTCGCCGCGATGCGGTCAAAGGTCTCGCTCGCGACCTTCCGGTCGCTCCGGGGACCGGAGCCTCGCGGCCCGGATTGACGATCCCTCGGTTGCAGCTACTCCCCTTTGGAGGACAGCAGGCGCGGATTATACCGGACGGCCCGCGGCGCGTCAACCGCCCGGCGGCAGTTGATACACTTCGCCCATGGAAGCCCTCGGAACGACGCGGGGTGCGCCCCGAGCGCTCCCGAGGCTCGGCAACCGCGCCTGGAACGCCGCCGCGATCCTCGTCGCGCTCGTCGCTCGCCGCGCCGCTCGCCGTCGTCGGCGCCAACCTCTTCGTGCCGGGCGGCGAGGCGTGGGCGCACCTGGTCGGCCACGGTGCTGCCGGAATACGCGCTCAATTCCCTCGCCCTGGTGGCGCTCGTCGCCGCGGGGACGACGATCGTGGGCGTGGCCTGCGCGTGGCTCGTCGCGAGCTGCGAGTTTCCGGGGCGGCGGATCCTCGAATGGGCGCTGGCGCTGCCGCTCGCGATGCCCGCCTACGTGATCGCCTACGCCTACACCGACGCGCTGCAGTTCGCCGGCCCCGTGCAATCGGCGCTGCGCGCCGCCTTCGGGTGGGCGGCCGGCGATTACTGGTTCCCGGAGATCCGCTCGCTGCCCGGCGCCGCCGCGATGTTCGTGGCGGTCCTCTATCCGTACGTGTACCTCCTCGCGCGCGTCGCGTTCCTCGAGCAGTCGCCCTCGCTCGCCGAGGCCGGGCGCACCCTGGGCCTGCCCGCCTGGCGGCGCCTTCCTCCGCGTGAACCTGCCGCTCGCGCGGCCGGCCATCGCCGCCGGCGCCGCGCTCGCCTGCATGGAGACGCTGGCGGATTTCGGCACCGTCTCCTATTTCGGCGTGCAGACCTTCACCACGGGCATCTTCCGCGCGTGGCTGTCGATGGGCGAGCCGGTCGCGGCGGCGAAGCTCTCGATGCTCCTGCTCGCGTTCGTGGCGGTCCTCCTCGGCGCCGAGCGCCTGGCCCGGCAGTCGCGCGCGCTTCCACGATTCGCCCTCCCCGCGCCGGCGCGCCCGCGTGGCGCTCGCCCCCGCGCCGGCCGCGGCGGCGCTCGCGACCTGCCTCGCCCCGCTGGCGGTCGGCTTCGCGATCCCGGCGGCCATGCTCGCGCGGCTCGCCCTCCAGGGCGGCGACGAGCAGTTCGGCGCCCGCTTCGCCACGCTCGCGGCCAACAGCTTCCCTGCTGGCCGCCGTCACGGCCGCCATCGCCGTGGCGCTCGCCGTCGTGATGGCCTACGGCGCGCGCGTGTCGCGAAGCCCCGCGGCGGCGGCGGTGAACCGGCTCGCCGCGCTCGGCTACGCGGTCCCCGGCGCGGTGATCGCGATCGGCGTGCTGATTCCCGCCGCACGGCTCGACAACCTCGTCGGCGACGCGCTCGGGGCGATGTTCGGCGTGTCGACGGGGCTCGTGCTGACCGGAAGCATCGCCGCGCTGGTGTATGCCTACCTCATCCGCTTCCTCGCGGTGGCGCTGCAGTCCGTCGAGGCCGGCCTCGCGAAGATCACGCCCGACGATGGAGGACGCCGCGCGGTCGCTCGGCCTGGGGCCGGCCGAAACGCTGGCCCGCGTGCACCTGCCCATGATGCGCTCGAGCCTCGTCACGGCCGCGCTGCTCGTCTTCGTGGACGTGATGAAGGAGCTGCCGGCCACGTTCGTGATGCGGCCGTTCAATTTCGACACGCTCGCCGTGCAGGCCTACAACCTCGCCGTCCGACGAGCGGCTGGCGGAGGCGTCGACGGCCTCGCTCGCGATCGTGGCCGTCGGCCTCGTGCCGATCATCGTGGCCGCGCGCCGGATGGTGCGGCCCGAGGAGCCGCGCGCGGCCTGACGCTCGGCGGCGCGCGCTCGCGCCCGCCTACTTCCAGCCGGCGCGGTCGTAGATCTGCTGCGCCGCCGCCTGGTTCTTCCCGAGCAGCGTCACGTTGAGGCTGTCCCTGCGGAATTCGCCCAGCGAGGCGAGCTCGCGGTTGCCGGCGACCTTGCCCGCCACCGGATACTCGTTGTTGCCGTTGGCGAAGTAGGCCTGGGCCTCGTCGCCCGACAGGTACTCGAGGAACTTCACCGCGGCCTCGCGATGGGGCGCGTGCTTGAGGACGCCGGCGCCGGAGACGTTCACGTGCGTGCCGCGGCCGGACTGGTTCGGGAAGATCACGCCGAGCTTCTCGGCGACGGCGCGCTCCTCGGGCCTGCGCGGACTTCATCAGGCGGACGTAGTAGTAGGTATTGGCGACCGCGATCCGGCACTCGCCGGCCGCCGCGGCCTTGAGCTGGTCGGTGTCGCCGCCCTTGGGGCTGCGCGCGAAGTTGGCCACGACCCCTCGCGCCCACTCCTCCGCCTTCGCCGGGCCGTCGCCGGCGATCATCGAGCTCATGAGCGACAGGTTGTACATGTTGGCGCTCGAGCGGATGCAGACCTCGCCCTTCCACTTCGGGTCGGCGAGGTCCTCGTAGTCGCGGATCTCGGCCGGATTGACCGCGCCCTTGAGATAGAAGATCGGGCGGGCGCGCACGGAGAAGGCGAACCACAGGCCGTCGGGATGGCGCAGCTCGCCGGGAATGCGCTCATCGAGCACCCGGCGATTTCACGGGCTGGAAGAGCCCCATCTGCTCGGCGCGCCAGAGCCGGCCCGCATCCACCGTCACCAGGACGTCGGCGGGGCTTCGCGCGCCTTCGTTCTTCAGGCGCTCCAGCAGGGCGTCCTCGTTCGCCTCGATGCGGTTGACCTTGATGCCGGTCTTCTTCGTGAAGTTGGCGTAGAGCGCCTCGTCGGTCTGGTAGTGGCGGGAGGAATACAGGTTGAGGACGGCCTCCTGCGCGCTGGGCGGCGGTGGCGAGGAACAGGGCAAGGCACAGGGCGGCAAGGCGTTTCATGGAAGCTCCAGGTGGGGACTTCCGCTATTATTGGGAATGATTCGCATTTGTCAATAGCAAGTCCGCAACATCGTCCGCTCCATTTGCCAGGTATTGCGGGATATCAACCACTTGCCACTACCCAAGCTATAATCATTCTCATGTCCGATGCCCTGCAGATTCGGGATTTGCGCTTCGCCTACCCGGGAATGCCCCCTGTGGTCGAAGGGTTCGACCTGACGCTGGCCGAGGGCGAGATCGGCTGCCTCCTCGGCCCCAGCGGTTGCGGCAAGACCACGGCCCTGCGCTGCGTGGCGGGTCTCGAGGCGGTGCACGGGGGCGAGATCCGCCTGCGCGACCAGGTCGTGAGCCGCCCGGGACTCACGGTCCCGACCGAGGAGCGCCGCGTGGGCGTGGTGTTCCAGGACTACGCGCTGTTCCCGCATCTCGACGCCATGGACAACGTGGCCTTCGGCCTGCGGTCCCTGGCGCGACCCGAGCGCCGGCGGCGGGCCGCGGAGCTGCTTGCGATGGTCGGCCTGCCCGGCGCGGGGACGAAGTACCCGCACGAGCTTTCCGGGGGCCAGAAGCAGCGCGTGGCGCTGGCCCGCGCCCTCGCCCCCCGCCCGCAGCTGCTGCTCCTCGACGAGCCGTTCTCGAACCTGGACGGCGACCTGCGCGAGCGCCTGTCCCTCGAGGTGCGCGGCGATCCTCAAGTCCCAGGGCACGACGGCCCTCCTCGTCACCCACGACCAGCACGAGGCCTTCGCGATGGCCGACACCGTGGGCGTCATGCGCAAGGGCCGCATCGAGCAGTGGGACACCGCCTACAACCTCTACCACCGGCCGGCGTCGCGATTCGTCGCGGACTTCGTCGGCGAAGGGGTCCTCATCGATGGCCTCGCCTCCGAGGCCGACGGCATCGACACCGTCCTGGGCGCGCTCAAGCACTGCCCGGGCTGCGAGCTCAAGCCCGGGATGCCCGTCGCCCTGCTCCTGCGGCCCGACGACGTGCAGCACGACGACGACGCCGCGCTCACCGCGGAGGTGGTGAAGAAATCCTTCCGGGGCGCGGAGTTCCTCTACACGCTGAAGCTCGACGACGGCAAGCAGCTGCTGTCGCTGGTGCCGTCGCACCACAACCACGCGATCGGCGAGCGGATCGGCATCAAGCTCGACGTGGACCACGTCGTCGCCTTCCCGCGCGCCGAGGGCGCGGACGACTGACCTACTTCGCCTGCAGCCGGTAGATGTACTCGGTGAGCGCGTAGATCCGGTACTTCACGAAGGCCTCCGGATCGAACGGCGTCTCCGCGGTGGCCAGCTTGTCCTGGGCATCGAGCAGGTAGTCCGTTCCCCAGATCGGCATGTCGCGCGGCCCGTGGGCCTTCACCATGAACCGGCCGTCGATGGTCTCGGTGACCTTGAGGATCGGGAACACCCCGCCGTTCTCTTGCTGAGCGTCGTGAGGTCGGCCCCGCCCTTGTTGTCCACCATGCCGGCGTAGGGGCCATCGCCCTTGCCCAGCTTGCCGTGGCACACCGCGCAGTTCGAGTTGTATTCGCGCTTGCCGAAATCCGGCTTGTCGGCCGCGCTCGCCACCGCCCGCGAGACCGACCAGCGTCGCGCCCGCGATGGCCCATGCGATCCTGGTCCTTGTTCATGTCGGTGCCTCCGATCGTCCCGGTGGACTGCCTCATCACTCGACCGTCGTCCCGAGAAGGACTCGGCGACGCTGTCCGCTCGCGCGAGGGACCGCTCGGAACTTCGAAGGCAACTGCGTGTAGCTCCGCGACCAGCCACGCCCCGCATGCCCGGAACGCGATGCTGCGTACGCAGCCCTTTCGCGTGTCGGAACTCGAGGGGGCTTAATCCAGTAGATACCCGTTGGGACGCGCGCTCCGTTGATGGCGGTCAACGGTTACGCGGATGCGGGTGGGACGGAAGTCCCCACCCGCTCAGGCGTACTTGCGCGCGTCCTCGATGACCTTGCCGTCGTTGGGCAGCGAGCCCGTGGCCACGAAGTGCACCTCGCCGCGCAGCTTGGTCACGTCCTTGAACGTGGCCTCGACCGCCTGCATGAGCGTCCAGGTCCGGCGGGCCGTCGCGCTCGATGCGCAGCGTGACGAGGTCGTTGCCGCCCTCGTTCCCGACCACGAGGCGGGCGCGCCCGAGGCCGTGCCGGCCCGCCACCTGCGCGACCTGCTCGGGATGCACGAAGAGGCCGCGGGCCTTGGTGGTCTGGTCGGCGCGCCCCATCCATCCCCTGATGCGCGTGTTCGTGCGCCCGCAGGGGCTCGGTCCCGGCAGCACCGCCGAGAGGTCGCCCGTGGCGAAGCGCACCAGCGGATAGTCCTCGTTGAACGGGCGTGACGACGACCTCGCCCGACCTCCCCGACGGCCACCGGGTCGCCCGTGCCCGGGCGCACGATCTCGACGATCACCTCCTCGTCCACCACGAGCCCTTCGCGCGCCGCCGTCTCGTAGGCGATGATGCCGAGGTCCGCCGTGCCGTAGGCCTGGTAGGCGTCGATGCCGCGCGCGCGCAGGAACTCGCGCACCGGCGGCAGGAACGCCTCGCCGGACAGGAGCGCGCGCTTGATCGAGCGAGGAATCGCTGCCCAGCTCGTCGCACTTCTCCAGGATCAGCTTGAGGAACGAGGGCGTGCCCACGTAGCCCGAGGGCCTCAGGTCGGCGATCACGCGCGCCTGCATCTCGGTCTGCCCCACGCCGCCGGGAATCACGGCGCAGCCGATGCGGTGCAGCCCGGTCTCGAACATGCGTGCCGGCGGGCGTCAGGTGGTACGAGTAGCAGTTGAGGACGACGTCGCCGGCGCGGAAGCCCGCGGCGAAGAGTCCGCGCGCGGTGCGCCAGAAGTCGGGGCGGCGGCCCTCCGGGTCGTAGATGGGCCCGGGCGAGACGAGGATGCGCGCGAGACCCGAGGCCGGCGTGGCGTTGAGGCCGCCGAAGGGCAGGCGACGCCTTCTGCAGGTCCATCAGGGCGGACTTGCGCGTCACCGGCAGCGTGGCGAGCGCGGCGCGGGAGCCGACCGCCGCCGGATCGGCCTGCCGCGAGCACGCGGCCGAGAAGTACGCGTGCGCCTGCCGCGCGCGCGCGATCTGCGCGGGCAGGCGCGCCATCAGGTCGCGCTCGCGCGCGGCCGGGTCGCGGACCTCGAGGGTGTCGAAGTGCTCGCCCATCACGAGAGCCAGCGCTTGCGGCGCCGGTAGTTCTTGGTGTCGCGGAAGCTCTTCCGGCCGCTGGTGGAGATGCCGAGGTAGAACTCCTTCACGTCCTCGTTCTCCGAGAGCGCGTGGGCCGTGCCTTCCATCACCACGCGGCCGTTCTCGAGGATGTAGCCGAAGTCCGCGAAGCGCAGCGCCACCATGGTGTTCTGCTCGGCGAGCAGGAAGCTCACCCTCTCCTTCGCGTTCAGGTTCTTCACGATCTCGAAGATCTCCTCCACGATCTGCGGCGCCAGCCCCATGGAGGGCTCGTCCAGCAGGATCATCGAGGGACGCGCCATGAGCGCGCGCCCGATGGCGGTCATCTGCTGCTCGCCGCCCGAGGTGTAGCCCGCCTGCGACGTGCGCCGCTGCTTCAGGCGCGGAAAGAACGCGTAGACGCGCTCGAGCTCGGCGCGGACCTCGGCGCGCGAGACGCCGCGCGTGTAGGCCCCGGTGAGCAGGTTCTCCTCGACCGTGAGGTGCGCGAAGCAGTGCCGCCCCTCCATCACCTGGATCACGCCCCGCTTCACGAGGTCCGAGGGCGTCATGCTGTCGACGCGCTCGCCGCGGAACTCGATCAGGCCCTTCGTCACCTCCCCGCGTTCCGCGCGGAGCAGGTTGGAGACGGCCTTGAGCGTCGTGGTCTTCCCCGCGCCGTTGGCCCCGAGGAGCGCCACGATGCCGCCCTCGGGAACCGAGAGCGACACGCCCTTCAGCACGAGGATCACGTGGTTGTAGATGACCTCGATGCCGTTGACTTCGAGGAGGGGCTTGGCGTTTTCTGCCATGGGACTCGTCCCGCGCCGGGGCGACGGGAGGGGCTGGGCCCCTCCCGTCGCCGCCTGCGGGTCTATTTCTCCTTGGAGCAGTCGCGCGGCGTGATCTTGCGTTCCGCGGCGTACTTCGCGGCGCTCGCCTCGACCATCGGGCGGATGAACTTGTTGTCCGCCTCGTACCAGTCGGAGGTGTAGCTCCACTGGTTGCCGTCCCAGGTGTGGACGCGGCCCTTCCTCACGCCCTCGTGGTCCCTGCAGGAGGTCTTGACGGGCTGCACGATCCCCTCGAAGCCGATGGCCTTGAGCTTGCCGGCGTCGAGGTTCAGGTTCTCCGCGCCCCAGCGCACCTCCTCGCCCGTCACGACGCGCTTGCCGTACTTGCCCTGCGCGCTCTTGATGGACTCGATGAGCAGCATCGCGGAGATCATGCCGCGGTTGTACATGACGCTGCCGACCTCCTCCTTCTTGGCCGCGGTGCCCTTGCCCTTGTCGTAGAGGACCTTGAAGATGTCCTTGTGCACCGGGCGGTCCTTCTCGCTGGAGTGGCCGAGCGTGATGCTGTTGTAGCCCTTGGCCGCCGCTTCCGCCGGCAGCACGTCGGGCTCGGCGCCGGACCACCAGCCGCCGAAGATCTGCAGGCGCGGGTAGGACACCGCGATCGCCTCCTTGATCGAGGTGGAGTTCATGACGCCCCAGCCCCACAGGAAGACGTAGTCGGGACGCTGCTGGCGGACCTGCAGCCAGGTCGCCTTCTGCTCGACGCCGGGGTGCGTGACCGGCAGCTTGAGGAACTGGAAGCCGTGCTTCTTGGCCGCCTCCTCGAGGTAGGGAATCGGCTCCTTGCCGTACGGCGAGTCGTGGTACACGAGGGCGATCTTCTTGCCCTTGAGGCGGCCCTTCTTGGCCACGTGCTGCACGAGCATGTCGGCCGCGTCCCAGTAGGTGCCGAGGAACGGGAAGTTCCACGCGAAGACGCTGCCGTCGACCGAGTCGGCGCGGCCGTAGCCCGTCGTCATGAGGACGATCTTGTCGGCGGCGACCTTCTCGGTGAGCGCGAAGGTGATGCCGGTGGACAGCGGGTTCACGGCGACGGGCTTCTTGCTCTTCAGCCGCTCGTAGCACTCGACGCCGCGGTCGGTCGCGTAGCCGGTCTCGCACTCCTCGTAGGCGATCTTGATGCCGTTCACGCCGCCGTCGCGCTCGTTCACGAGCTTGAGGTAGTCCACGAAGCCGTCGGCCCACGGCGCGCCGTTGGGCGCGTAGGCGCCCGTGCGGTAGACCAGCACCGGGACGAAGATCTCGTTCGCCTGCGCCATCGCATCCTGGGCCGCGCCGAGCGCGCCCGCCACCGCCAGCGCCACCGCCGCGGCCTTGCACTTTCAGGTTCATCTTCATCTCCATCCTCCTTTTGTGGGGTGCTGCGGGGTTTCGAACGAAAGCCTGCGGGTCCTCGTCGTCAGTGCGGGAAGGGCCAGAGGCGAAGCTTCTCCTTGCCGATCGGCCCAGAGCCTCGCCAGCCCGTGCGGCTCGACGATCAGGAAGAACACGATGAGGGCGCCGAAGACCATGAACTCGATGTGCGAGATGAGCGCGGTCGACATCTCGATGCCCAGCCAGCCCGGCAGCTGGTTCAGGAACAGCGGCATGATCACGATGAAGGCCGCGCCGAGGAACGAGCCCAGGATCGAGCCCAGGCCGCCGATGATGACCATGAAGAGCAGCTGGAAGGAGCGGTTCACGTCGAAGGCGAGCGGCTCCCACGCGCCGAGGTAGACGAACGCCCACAGGGCGCCGGCCAGCCCCACGAAGAACGAGCTCACCGCGAAGGCGGTGACCTTCGCGTAGAGGGGCCGGATCCCGATCACCTCGGCGGCGACGTCCATGTCGCGCATCGCCATCCACGAGCGGCCGATGGCCCCGCGGGTGAGGTTGCGCGCGACGAGGGCGAAGAGGCAGACGATCGCCAGCACCAGGAGGTACTTCTGCACCGGCGACTGGAAGGTATAGCCGAAGATGGTGAGCGCCGGCGCGGCGACGGAGCCGGAGGGCGCGTAGTTCGTGAACCAGCCGATGCGGGCGAACGCCCAGTCGAGGAAGAACTGCGCCGCGAGGGTCGCCACGGCGAGGTAGAAGCCCTTGATCCTGAGGCTCGGCAGCCCGAAGACCACCCCCACCACCGTGGCCATGAGCCCCGACAGCAGGAAGACCACGAGGAGGTTCAGGTCCGGCAGGCGGATGGCCAGGTTGTAGGCCGCGTACGCCCCGACCGCCATGAATCCGCCGGTGCCCGAGCGAGACCTGGCCGCAGAAGCCCACGAGGATGTTCAGGCCGATCGCCGCCAGCGCCAGGATGAGGAACGGGATGAGGATCGCGCGGAACAGGTACTCGCTCGCGAGGTAGCGGCATGGCGCCGAAGGCGAAGGCGAGCAGCAGCAGGACGAACACCTTGTCCTGCAGGATCGGGAAGAGCTGCTGGTCGGCCTCGTAGGAGGTCTTGTACTGGCCGGCTTCGCGGTAGATCACGTTGGCGCTCCTAGACCCGGTCGATGTGCCGTTCACCGAAGAGCCCCTCGGGTCGGAACAGGAGGAAGACGAGCGCGAGCACGTAGGCGAACCAGTTCTCGATGCCGCCGCCGAAGTAGGGCCCGAGGTACACCTCGGAGAGCTTCTCGCCCAGCCCGATGATGAGCCCGCCGATGATGGCGCCCGGGATCGAGGTGAAGCCGCCGAGGATGACGACCGGCAGCGCCTTCAGCGCCACGAGCTGCAGCGAGAACTGCACGCCGAGCTTCGAGCCCCAGATGATGCCCGCCACGAGCGCCACGATCCCCGAGACGCTCCACACGATGACCCAGATGCGGTTGAGCGGGATGCCGATCGACTGGGCCGCCTGGTGGTCGTCGGCCACCGCGCGCAGCGCCCGCCCCGTGCCCGTCTTCTGGAAGAAGAGCGCCAGCAGGGCGACCAGCGCGGCCGAGATCACCGCGGCGATCAGGTCCTCCATGCCGACGAGGATGCCGCCGTCGAAGACGCTCTCCAGGATGATCTTCGGCTCCTTGGGCATCCCCACGTCCAGCGTGTAGACCTCGCTGCCCCAGATCGTCTGGCCGAGCCCGTCGAGGAAGTAGGCGATGCCCAGCGTGGCCATGAAGAGGACGATGCCCTCCTGGTTCACCAGCGGGCGCAGCACCAGGCGCTCGATGAGCCAGGCGAGCGCGACCATGATCGCCACGGTGGCGACGAAGCGCCACGGCGAACGGCATCTTCTCCATCAGGCGGACGAGGGAGAGCGCCGCGAAGAGCACCATGGCGCCCTGCGCGAAGTTGAACACGCCCGAGGCCTTGAAGATGAGGACGAGGCCGAGCGCCACGAGCGAGTAGAGCACGCCCGACATGAGCCCCCCGAGGACGACCTCGACCCAGCCCGGCAGCCGCGTGTCCGCGGAGAAGAGCGGCGCCACCGCCCCCATCGCGAGCAGCACGAAGAGCACCCAGGTCATCCACTCGCTTCTGGAAAAGGTTCATGGCGGCCTCAGTGCTTCACGCCCAGGTAGGCGTCGATCACGGCCTGGTTCGCGCGGATCTCGTCCGGGCTGCCGTCGCCGATCATCTTCCCGTAGTCGAGCACGACCACGCGGTCGGAGAGGTCCATGACCACGCCCATGTCGTGCTCGATCAGCACGATGGTCGTGCCGAACTCGTCGTTCACGTCGAGGATGAAGCGGCACATGTCCTGCTTCTCCTCCACGTTCATGCCCGGCCATCGGCTCGTCGAGGAGGAGCACGCGGGGCTCCGCCGCCAGCGCGCGGCCGAGGTCGACGCGCTTCTGCAGGCCGTAGGGCAGCCGCCCCACCGGGGTCTTGCGCACGTGCTGGATCTCGAGGAAGTCGATGATCTCCTCGACGCGCTTGCGGTGGTGCACCTCCTCCTGCAGGGCGGGCCCGATGCGCAGCGCCTGCAGCAGGATGTTCGAGTGGATCATCAGGTTGCGCCCCGCGAGCAGGTTGTCCAGCACCGACATGCCCTTGAAGAGCGCGAGGCTCTGGAAGGTGCGCGCGATCCCCTTGCGGGCGGCGAGGTGCGGCTCCATGGCGTGGCGCGTCTCGCCCAGGTAGGTCACGCTGGCCCTGCTGCGGGTGGTACACGCCGTTGATCACGTTGAGCATCGAGCTCTTGCCCGCCCCGTTCGGGCCGATGATGGCGCGGATCTCGTGCTCGCGCACGTCGAAGCTGATGTCGGTGAGCGCCTTCACCCCGCCGAAGGCGAGCGAGACGTTCTCGACCTTGAGGATCACCTCGCCGAACTGGCGCGCGGGGGCGTTCACGCGGCCTTCCTCGCCGCCTGCGGCGGGAACGTCTTCGCCGCGCGCACGGCGAGCTGGGCGCGCACGGTGCCGGTGCGCCCGTCCTCGAAGCGCACCTGCGCCTCGACCCAGCAGTGGTCCATGTCGCTGTAGAGCGCGTGCACGGCCGACTCGTACTTCTCCGCGATGAAGCGCCGGCGCACCTTGCGCGTGCGCGTGAGTTCGCCGTCGTCCGCGTCGAGCTCCTTGTGGAGCACCACGAAGCGGTGGATCTGGCTGCCGCAGAGCTTGGGATCGGCGGCGAGGTCCGCGTTGACCTTCTCCACGCATTCGCTGGATCAGGTCGTAGACCTGCGGCTTGGCCGCGAGGTCCTGGTAGCCCGAGTAGGCGATGCCGCGCCGCTCCGCCCAGTCGCCCACCGCCTGCATGTCGATGTTGATCATGGCCGTCGCCTCGGGCCGGCCGTCGCCGAAGGCCACCGCCTCCTTGATCGAGGGGAAGAACTTGAGCTTGTTCTCGAGGTACTTGGGCGCGAAGAGCGTGCCGTCCGGGAGCTTTCCCACGTCCTTGGCGCGGTCGATGATCTTCAGCTGCCCGTCCTCGTCGAAGTAGCCCGCGTCGCCCGTGTGGTACCAGCCCTCGGCGTCCTTCGCCTCCCGCGTGGCCTCCTCGTTGCGGTGGTACTCGACGAAGAGCCCCGGGCAGCGCAGCACGATCTCGCCCGACTCGAGGATGCGGACCTCCACGCCCTTGAGCGGCATGCCGACCGTGTCGGGCTTCACCCGTCCGTTGGCCTGCACGCAGACCGACGCGCAGGTCTCGGTCTGCCCGTAGAGCTGCTTCAGGTTGATGCCGAGCGAGCGGTAGAAGATGAAGAGGTCGGGGCCGATGGCCTCGCCCGCCGTGTAGGCGACGCGGATGCGCGTCATCCCGAGCGAATTGCGCAGCGGCCCGTAGATGAGGAGCCCGCCCAGCGCGTACTGCAGCTTGTCCGCGACCGACACCGCCCCGCCCTCGAGGATGCGGGCGCCCACGCGCCGCGCGAGCTCCATGAAGTGACGGTACATCCAGCGCTTGATCCGGCCGGCGTCCTCCATGCGGATCGTCACCTGCGTGAGCAGCGCCTCGAGCACGCGCGGCGGCGCGAAGTAGTAGGTGGGCCCGATCTCGCGCATGTCGGTGATGATGGTCTCCGCCGACTCCGGGCAGTTGATCCGGAAGCCGACCACCAGCCACTGCGCGTAGGAAAAGAGGTTCTGGCCGATCCAGGCCATGGGCAGGTAGGCGAGGACCTCCTCGTCGTCGCGCAGCCCCTCGAGCTCGCTGTACGCGCGGCTCGACAGCACGAGGTTGTCGTAGGAGAGCACCACGCCCTTGGCGTTGCCCGTCGTGCCCGAGGTGTAGAGCATGATCGCGGTGTCCGCGCCCTTCCCCTTCGCGATCTCGGCCTCGAGGAAGCCCGGGATGGTCCTTCGCCCACGCCTCGCCCGGCTTCGCGCAGCGAGTCGTAGCTCGACGAGCTCGGCGCGCTTGTAGTGCCGCAGCCCGCGCGGGTCGTCGTAGAAGATGTGCTTGAGCTTCGGGCACTGCGGCAGGATCTCGAAGAGCTTGTCGGCCTGCTCCTGGTCCTCGACGATCGCGAACTCGATCTCGGCGTTCTGGAAGACGTAGACCATCTCCGGCGCCGGCGCGTCCTGGTAGAAGGGCACGGGGATGCCGCCGAGCGCCTGGGTGGCGGTGACGGCCCAGTACAGGCGCGGGCGGTTGTCGCCGATGACCGCGAGGTGGCCGCCGCGGGCGAAGCCGCGGGCCTGGAGCCCCGCCGCGAGAATGCGCACCTCGTCGGCGACCTGGCTCCACGTCCAGGTCTGCCAGATGCCCAGGTCCTTCTCGCGGATCGCGGGGCTGCCGCCCCGGTCGCGGGCATGGGCAGCCAACAGCTTGGGAAAAGTGTCGGGCGAGCCGACCCCTTCGGCCATACCGTGAACCCTCCTCCGTGGTGGTCGTTGTGGTCTGCGGCGCTCCCGTCCACCCCGGGGCCCGCGTTCATGGTAACGGCTCCGGCGGGCGGCGGAAAACCCCGGCCACCCGCTCGGTCTGACCCAGTGTAGCGGCCGCCTCTCCCCGCCGGTTGTCTTTTCGTTGACAATCCCTCCCCGGACCCCCCGTGAAAACCCTAACCGACCTTCTCGACGCCTCCCTCTGGACGAAGTCGCTGTCCGCGGACCAGCGCGCCCGCATCGAGGCCGAGACCGCTCGTGAAGGACGTCCCGTCCGGCGCCTTCGTGTGCCGCAAGGGCGACCCGGTCGAGAACTGGGTGGGCATCATCGACGGGCTGGTCAAGATGACGAGCGTCTCCCCGGAGGGCAAGTCGACCACCTTCCTCGGGGTGACGAGCGGCGGGTGGTTCGGCGAGGGCTCGCTCCTGAAGGACGCGACGCGCAAGTACGACATCGTGGCGCTGCGCGCCACGCGCCTCGCGATGATGCCGCGGCCCACCTTCACTGTGGCTCCTCGACACGGACATCGGGTTCAACCGCTTCCTGCTCATGCAGCTGAACGAGCGCCTGTCCCAGTTCGTCGCCATCGTCGAGAACGAGCGCCTGCTCGAGCCGGATGCGCGCGTGGCCCGCTCCATCGCCGCGCTCTTCAACCCCGTCCTCTACCCCGCCATGGGGCCCGAGGTGCAGGTCTCGCAGGAGGAGATCGGCTACCTGTCCGGGGTGTCGCGCCAGCGCGTGAACCAGGCGCTGCACGTGCTGGAGGCGGCGGGCCTGCTCAAGGTCGAGTACGGCGGGCTGCGCATCCTCGACCTCGACGGGCCTGCGCTCTTTCGGCGCCTAGCGCGCCATCGCCGGGCGCGCCCAGCCGTCCTCGATCCGCATCGCCCCGGCCTTCGCCAGGTCCTCGACCAGGCGCCGGCCCAGCCCGTCGAGGCCCTCGCCCAGGAAGCGCTCGTCCAGGTCGCGGTAGCAGGGCACGCGCGCCACGTAGGCATCGGCCTCGGCGAGGGCGATGCCGCCGCGGTGCAGCATCGAGAAGACGAACATGACCTTCATCATGTGGCGCGCGGTGCGCCGGGGATCGTCGGCGAAGGCGGCCAGGCGCGACCGGGCCCGGGCCAGCGCGCCGGCCACGTCCGCGAAGGGCTCGCCGTGGCCCGGGATCACCACGCGCGGGGCCAGGCGCTCGATGGTGTCCAGCGCCGTGAACGCCGCCTCGACGAACGGGTTGGGCGGCGCGTGGGCCCAGACGAACCCCAGCCCGTTCTCCCACAGCGCGTCGCCCGAGATGAGGATGCGGTCGGCGGGATCGAAGAACACGAGCCCCTCCATGTCGTGCCCCGGCGCGGCGTGGGCCTCCCATTCGCGGTCGGCGGCGCGGAAGCGCCTCCCCCGCGGCGATGCGTGGCCTGGTAGGCGAACGGCTCGGCGTACTGGTCCACGTAGGCGTTCCAGCGCTCCTGGATCGACCAGTCGTCGATCGTGGGCACCTCGTCGCGGGGAATGGTGATCGGGCAGCCGTAGGCGCGCCGAATCGCGGCATTGCCGCCGATGTGGTCGGAATGGCAGTGCGTGTTGACGAGCGCGGCGAGCGGCTCGGCCCCCAGCATCGCCGGGCTCGCGCAGCCGCGCGAGCGTCTCCTCGGCGCAGGAGCTGGTACCCGGAATCGACCAGCACGTGGCCCTGCCGCGAGCGCAGCAGCACCTGGTTGCAGTTGAGCCAGCCGCGCACGGCGACGCGCACGCTGTCGGGAAGGAGGGGCAAGGGTTCCCGCGGGCGCCAGGGAGGAAGGACGCCATCTTAGCGCGGCGGGTCGGCGCTGCCCCGAGAGCTATAATTTCGGTCTTCCTCTCGCCACCATTTCCGACCCCATCCCACCATGCAGATCGAAAAGCACGCATTCCTCATCGCCGGCGGCGGTTCCGGGCTCGGCGCCGCCACGGCCCAGCGCCTCGTCTCCGAAGGCGCCAACGTGGTCATCGCGGACCTGAACGACGCCGGGGCTGGGTCGCCAGGCAGTTCGGCGAGCAGGGCCGCTTCATCCGCTCCGACGTCACCGACGAGGCCCAGGTCCAGGCGGCCGTCGACCTGTGCGTCTCGGCCTTCGGCGCGATCCGGGGCGCCGATCAACTGCGCGGGCGTGGCCCCCGGCGAGCGGGTCGTCGGCAAGACCGGCCCGCATTCGCTCGCCACGTTCGAGCGCACGGTGCGGATCAACCTGGTCGGGACCTTCAACGTGATCCGGCTCGCCGCCGCGAAGATGAGCACCCAGCCGGCGCTGGCCTCCGGCGAGCGCGGCGTGATCGTGAACACCTCCTCGGTCGCCTCCTTCGAGGGGCAGATCGGGCAGGCGGCCTACGCGGCCTCCAAGGCGGGCGTGAACGGCATGACGCTCCCGATCGCCCGCGAGCTCGCCCGCTTCGGCATCCGCGTGGTCACCATCGCGCCCGGCATCTTCGACACCCCGATGCTGCAGGGGATGAGCGAGGAGATCCGCGCCTCCCTCGGCGCGCAGGTCCCCTTCCCGCCCCGCCTGGGCCGGCCGGACGAGTACGCCGCGCTGGTCGAGCACATCATCGAGAACGAGGTGCTCAACGGCGAGGTGATCCGCCTCGACGGCGCGATCCGCATGGCGCGCCAAGTGACCCGCCCGGGGCCGCGGTCTGAAAGCCCCCCCTCCGTCGTGCGATAATTGCGGTCTCGGCCGCCCTCGACGGCGGCCCCCGCCCCGCACCCGGGGCGCACAACGAAACGGAGACGACTTGCCGTTCGACATGGATCTCCCGGAGGAGCTCGACGCGCTTCGCGACAGCGTCCGGCGCCTGTGCGATGCCGAGCTCGCGCCCCGCGCCGCGGACATCGACCGCGCGAACGAATTCCCGGCCGACATGTGGGGCGAAGCTGGGCGGCCTGGGCCTCCTGGGCATGACCGTGCCGGAGGAGTACGGCGGCACGGGGCTGGGCTACCTCGCCCACGTCGTGGCCATGGAGGAGATCTCGCGCGCCTCGGCCTCCGTGGGCCTGTCCTACGGGGCCCACTCGAACCTGTGCGTGAACAACCTGTTCCTCAACGGCACCGAGGCGCAGCGCCGCAAGTACCTGCCCGAGCCTCTGCTCGGGCGGCGTCCGTGGGCGCGCTCGCGATGAGCGAGCCGGGCGCCGGGTCCGACGTCGTCGGCTCCATGGCCTGCCGCGCCGAGCGCAAGGGCGAGCGCTGGATCGCCAACGGCTCGAAGATGTGGATCACGAACGGGCCCGACGCGGACGTCCTGATCGTCTACATGCGCACCGCCCCCCGCGAGCAGGGCTCGAAGGCCATGACCGCCTTCCTCGTCGAGAAGGGCATGAAGGGCTTCTCGCACGGCGCAGAAGCTCGACAAGCTGGGCATGCGCGGCTCCAACACCTGCGAGCTGGTCTTCGCCGACTGCGAGATTCCCGCGGAGAACGTCCTGGGCGAGGTGAACGGCGGCTCGCGCGTGCTCATGAAGGGGCTGGACACCGAGCGCTGCGTGCTCTCGGGCGGGCCCATCGGCATCATGCAGGCGGCCCTGGACCTCGTGATTCCCTACGTCCACGAGCGCAAGCAGTTCGGCCAGCCCATCGGCACCTTCGAGCTGATGCAGGGCAAGCTCGCCGACATGTACACGAAGCTGCAGGCCTCCCGCGCCTTCGCCTATCGCGTGGCCGAGGCGCTCGACCAGGGCCGCGGGCGCGCCGCGCGCAAGGACGCCGCCGCCTGCCTGCTCTTTTCCTCCGAGAACGCCGTGCAGGTGGCGCTGGAGGCCATCCAGGCCCTCGGCGGCAACGGCTACATCAACGACTTCCCCGCCGGGCGGCTGCTTCGCGACGCGAAGCTCTACGACATCGGCGCGGGCACCAACGAGATCCGCAGGATGCTCATCGGGCGCGAGCTGTTCGAGGAAAGCGCCTGAGGGTTCGAGAGACCACGCAAACAAAACGGGAGAACGGCAATGGCTGCACGTGAAGTGGTGGTGGTGTCGGGTGCGCGTACCGCGATCGGCGACTATGGCTCGGCGCTCAAGGACGTCCCGGCGACGAAGCTGGGCTCGATCGTCGATCGCGGAAGCGGTGGCGCGGGCGAAGATCGACCCGGCCACCGTCGGGCACGTGGTGCTCGGCAGCGTCGTGCACGGCGAGGCGCGCGACATGTACATCTCCCGCGTCGCGGCCGTCGAGGCGGGCATCCCCGTCGGCACGCCCTGCCTCACCGTGAACCGCCTGTGCGGCTCCGGCCTGCAGGCGATCGTCTCGGCCTCGCAGCACATCCTGCTGGGCGACGTCGACGTGGCCATCGGCGCCGGCGTCGAGAGCATGAGCCGCGCCGCCTACTTCCTGCCCACCGGCCGCTGGGGCCAGCGCATGGGCGACGGCCAGATCATCGACGCCATGGTGGGCGCGCTCACCGATCCCTTCGGCACGGGCCACATGGGCATCACGGCCGAGAACCTCGCCGCCAAGCACGGCTTCACGCGCGAGGAGCAGGACGCGTTCTCGCTGGAATCGCACCGCCGCGCCGCGGCCGCCATCGCGGCCGGCCACTTCAAGACCCAGATCGTCCCGGTGGAGCTCAAGAGCAAGAAGGGCCCGGTGATGTTCGATACCGACGAGCACGTGCGCAAGGACGTGAAGCCCGAGGACCTCGCGAAGCTGCGTCCCGCGTTCAAGAAGGACGGCTCGGTCACCGCCGGCAACGCCTCGGGCATCAACGACGCGGGCGCCGCCGTGGTCCTCATGGAAGCCGGCGCCGCCGCCAAGGCCGGCGTCAAGCCGCTCGGCCGCCTCGTGGCCTATGCCCATGCCGGCGTCGAGCCGCACATCATGGGCGAGGGCCCGATCCCCGCCGTGCAGAAGGTGTTCCAGAAGGCCGGCCTCAAGCCCGCCGACATGGACGTGATCGAGTCCAACGAGGCCTTCGCCGTGCAGGCCATGACGGTCACGAAGCAGCTGGGCCTCGACCCCGCGAAGGTGAACCCGAACGGCGGCGCCGTGGCGCTGGGCCACCCCATCGGCGCCACGGGCGCGATCCTCACCGTGAAGTGCCTCTACGAACTGCAGCGCACGGGCGGCCGCTACGGGCTGGTCACCATGTGCATCGGCGGCGGCCAGGGCATCGCCGCCATCTTCGAACGCCTGTAACCCGCATCACCCGTCACACGGTACTGGAAAGGAAGGAAGCACGCATGTCTGAATCGATCGTCATCGTCGGCGCCAAGCGAACTCCCATCGGCGCCATGCAGGGCAAGTTCAATTCCCTCGCCGCCCACCAGCTCGGCGCCGTCGCCATCAAGGCGGCCCTCGAGCAGGCCGGCGTCGGTCCCAAGGAGGTCGACGACCTCATCATGGGGTGCGTGCTCCCCGCCGGCCAGGGCCAGGCGCCCGCCCGCCAGGCCGCGCTCGGCGCCGGCCTCGACATGGCCACGCCCGTGCACCACGATCAACAAGATGTGCGGCTCGGCCATGAAGGCCGCGATGCTCGCCGCCGACGAGATCGCCTCGGGAGACGCCGCCATCGTCGTCGCCGGCGGCATGGAGTCGATGACCAACGCGCCCCACCTGCTGCCCAAGGCGCGCGCCGGCTACCGCTACGGCCACGTGAAGGTGCTCGACCACATGGCCTTCGACGGCCTCGAGAACGCCTACGACGGCAAGCCCATGGGCTTCTTCGCCGACAAGACGGCCGAGAAGTACGGCATCACGCGCGAGCAGATGGACGCCTACGCGAAGGAGTCGACCGCGCGCGCCGTCAACGCCTCGAAGACCGGCCTCTTCGTCGACGAGATCGCGCCCGTCACCGTGCCCGGCCGCAAGGGCGACGAGGTGGTGAAGGACGACGAGACGCCCTTTACCGTGAACGTCGAGAAGATCCCGACGCTGCGGCCCGCCTTCAACAAGGACGGGCTGGTCACCGCCGCCACGTCCTCGTCGATCTCCGACGGCGCCGCGGCGCTGGTGATGATGAGCGAATCGGACGGCGAAGAAGCGCGGCGCGAAGCCGCTTGCGCGCATCGTCGCGCAGGCCTCCAACGCCCATGAGCCGGAGTGGTTCACGACCGCCCCCGTCGGCGCGATCCAGAAGGTGCTCGCCAAGGCGGGATGGAAGGCGGCCGACGTCGACCTCTACGAGGTGAACGAGGCGTTCGCCGTGGTCACGATGGCCGCGATGAAGGACATCGGCACTCGGCGCCGCGACAAGGTGAACGTGAACGGCGGCGCGGTGGCCCTCGGCCACCCCATCGGCGCCACGGGCGCGCGCATCATCACGACCCTCATCTACGCGCTGAAGAAGCGCGGCCTGAAGAAGGGCATCGCCGCCCTGTGCATCGGCGGCGGCGAGGCCACCGCGGTCGCACTGGAGGTCCTGTGAACTCGACGACCATCAACATCACCCCCATCGAAAGCACGCCCGGCATCGGCCCGAACCTCGCCTCCGACCTTCGCGAACCTGGGCATCGACTCGCTGGAGGCGCTGATGCGCGTGGGCTTCTGGGACGCCTGGCAGCAGCTTCGCCGCAAGAACCCCGAGCGCGACTGCCTGCCCTCGTGCCTCGCCCTCGCGGGCGCGGTGGCCGGCGTGCGCTGGAACCACCTGCCGCCCAAGGTGCGCGCCGACATCCGCAACCGCGTGAAGGCGGCGCGCGCGTGATGGGCCGCCACGCTCTCCCGGCCCTCGCGCTGATCGTCCTCGTGGCGGGCGGCTGCGGCAAGGAAGCCCCCAAGGTCGACCCCGCCACCGAGCAGAAGGAAGCGCTCGAGCGCTCGAAGCAAGGCGCGTTCGGCACGCAGGTGAAGGCCCTCGAGGCGGCCAAGGGCATGGAGGCCGACCTCAACAAGAAGGCGCAGGAGTCCGTCGACAAGGCCGAGCAGGACGCGAAGTGAGCCGGGCCGCCATGCTAGACCGCGCGCACGCGGACTTCCTCACCGACGAGCAGCGCATGATCCGCGACACGGCGCGGGATTTCGCGCGCGCCGAGCTCGCCCCGAACGCGGGCCGCTGGGAGGAGGAAGGCTGGATCCCCGACGCGGTCGTCGCGAAGCTGGGCGAGCTGGGGTTCCTCGGCATGACCGTGCCCCCCGAATGGGGCGGCACGGGCGCCGACTACGTGTCCTACATCCTGGCGGTCGAGGAAGTCGCCGCCGGCTGCGCCGCGACCGCCACGCTCATGAGCGTGCAGAACGGGCTGGGCTGCGGCCTCGTCCAGGCCTGGGGAAGCGAGGCGCAGAAGAAGCAGTGGCTGCCGGAGCTCGCGAGCGGCCGCGCCATCGCCTGCTTCTGCCTCACCGAGCCGCAGGCCGGCAGCGAGGCGAACAACCTGAGGACGCGCGCCACCGAGAGCGGCGGCGGCTGGGTGCTCGAGGGCACGAAGCAGTTCATCTCGAACGCCCGCCGGGCGAAGCTCGCCGTCGTCTTCGCCGTCACCGATCCGTCGCTCGGCAAGAAGGGGCTGTCGGCCTTCCTCGCGCCGACGGCGACGCCCGGGCTGCAGGTCCAGCCCCCCGAGAAGAAGCTCGGCCTGCGCGCGCTCGACACCTGCCCGGTCGTGTTCGCCGATTGCCGCCTTCCCGCCGAGAGCCTCCTCGGGCCGCGCGGCAAGGGGCTCGCCATCGCGCTCTCGAACCTCGAGGGCGGGCGCATCGGCATCGCGGCCCAGGCCGTCGGCATCGCCCGCGCGGCGCTCGAGGCGGCGATCGCCTACGCGAAGGAGCGCACGCAGTTCGGCAAGAAGATCGTCGAGCACCAGTCGATCGGCAACATGCTGGCCGACATGCACACGCGCCTGAACGCGGCGCGCCTCCTCGTCCTGCACGCCGCCCGCCTGCGCGCCGCCGGCATTCCCTGCCTCTCGGAAGCCTCCCAGGCGAAGCTCTTCGCCTCGGAAACCGCGGAGTGGGTGTGCTCGAAGGCGATCCAGGTGCACGGCGGCTACGGCTACGTGCGCGACTACCCCGTGGAGCGCCATTACCGCGACGCCCGCGTGACCCAGATCTACGAGGGCACGAGCGAGATCCAGCGCATGCTCATCGCCCGCGCCCTGGCCGAATGACGGCCGCCTCCACTTTCCCGCCCGCTCCTCCCCATGCCGCAACTGAAGTCCCGACTCGACACCGGATCGGAGGCCTTCCGCGCCAACCGCGAGCACCACGCGGCGCTCGCCGCGGACCTGCGCGAGACGGTGGCGCGCGTGGCCGTCGGCGGCGGCCCCGAGGCGCAGAAGAAGCACACGGCGCGCGGCAAGCTCCTGCCCCGCGAGCGCGTCCGCGCCCTCCTCGATCCCGGCGCGCCCTTCCTCGAGTTCTCGCAGCTCGCCGCCTACGGGCTCTACGGCGACGAGGCCCCGTCGGCCGGCATCATCACCGGCATCGGCCGCGTCGAGGGCCGCGAGGTGGTGATCGTCGCGAACGACGCGACGGTGAAGGGCGGCACGTACTACCCGATCACGGTGAAGAAGCACCTGCGCGCGCAGGAGATCGCGGCGCAGAACCGGCTGCCGTGCATCTACCTCGTCGACTCCGGCGGCGCCTTCCTGCCGCTGCAGGACGAGGTCTTCCCCGACAAGGAGCACTTCGGGCGCATCTTCTACAACCAGGCGAACCTCTCGGCGGCGGGCATCCCGCAGGTCGCCGTGGTGATGGGCTCGTGCACCGCGGGCGGCGCCTACGTGCCCGCCATGTGCGACGAGTCGATCATCGTGAAGAACCAGGGCACGATCTTCCTGGGCGGCCCGCCGCTCGTGAAGGCCGCCACCGGCGAAGTGGTGAGCGCCGAGGACCTGGGCGGCGGCGAGGTCCACGCGCGCAACTCCGGCGTCGCCGACCATCTCGCCGACGACGACCGGCATGCGCTCGCGATCGCGCGCGAGATCATCCGCCATTGCGAAGGCGCGGTCCCGCGCGCCGTCCGCGCGCGATCGTGCTCGCCGGCCGCCGACCCGCTCTTCCCGGCGGAGGAGCTCTACGGGATCATCCCGAAGGACTCGCGCCAGCCCTTCGACGTCCGCGAGATCATCGCCCGCCTCGTGGACGGCTCGGACTTCCACGAGTTCAAGGCGCTCTACGGGACGACGCTCGTCACCGGCTTCGCGCACCTGCACGGCATGCCCGTGGCGATCCTCGCCAACAACGGCATCCTCTTCTCCGAGTCGGCCCTCAAGGGCGCCCATTTCATCGAGCTCGCCAACCAGCGCGGCATCCCCCTCCTCTTCCTGCAGAACATCACCGGCTTCATGGTGGGCCGCAAGTACGAGAACCAGGGCATCGCCAAGGACGGCGCCAAGATGGTGACGGCCGTCTCCTGCGCCAAGGTGCCCAAGCTCACGCTCATCGTCGGCGGCTCCTTCGGCGCCGGCAACTACGGCATGTGCGGCCGCGCCTTCAACCCGCGCTTCGTGTGGAGCTGGCCCAACGCGCGCATCTCGGTGATGGGCGGCGAGCAGGCGGCGAGCGTGCTGGCCACGGTGAAGCGCGACGGCATCGAGGCGAAGGGCGGCACGTGGTCGCGCGGAGGAAGAGGAAGCGTTCAAGGCCCCGATCCGCGAGCAGTACGAGCGCCAGGGCCACCCCTACTACGCCACCGCGCGCCTGTGGGACGACGGCGTGATCGACCCCGTCGACTCCCGTCGCGTCCTGGCGCTCGGCCTCGCCGCCGCCCTCAACGCCCCCATCGAGGAGACGCGCTACGGCGTCTTCCGCATGTAACCCGAAAGACGATTCATGACTTCATCGGTCGCCATCGAACGCCAGGGCCCCGTCGGCCTCGTCACCCTCAACCGCCCCGAGCGGCACAACGCCTTCGACGATGCGCTCATTGCCGAACTCACCGAGGCGCTGCGCTCCATGGAGGCCGAGGACGGCATCCGGTGCGTCGTGCTCTCGAGCGTGGGCAAGTCCTTCTCCGCCGGCGCGGACCTCAACTGGATGCGCCGCGTGGCCGGCGCCTCGCTGGACGAGAACAAGCGCGACGCCATGGCGCTCGCGGCCCTCATGCGCACGCTCGCCGAGCTGCAGAAGCCGACCGTCGCCCGCGTGCAGGGCCCGGCCTACGGCGGCGGCGTCGGGTTGATCGCCTGCTGCGACGTGGCCGTGGCCACCGTCAACGCCACTTTCGCGCTCACGGAGGCGAAGCTCGGGCTCATCCCCTCCGTCATCTCCCCCTACGTGGTCGCGGCGATCGGCGCGCGCGCGGCGCGGCGCTACTTCCTCACCGGCGAGAAGATCGAGGCCGCGGATGCCTGGCGCCTGGGCCTCGTGCACGAGATCGCGCGGCGACGAAGCGGACCTCGACGAGAAGGTGGGGCAGATCGTCGATGCGCTCCTCGCCTGCGGCCCCGTGGCGCAGGCCGAGTGCAAGGCGCTCATCCGCGCGGTGGCGAACCGGCCGGTGACGAGCGAGCTGATCCAGGACACGGCCGATCGCATCGCGAAGGTCCGCTCGTCGCCCGAGGGAATGGAAGGCGTGTCGGCGTTCCTGGAGAAGCGGCGGGCCTCGTTCCTGCCGCCGGAGCCTGAACCTGAGCCCGATGCCGGCGCGCCCCAGGGCGGCGACTGAGCGATCACGAACAATGGCCATGAAAAAACCCGCCCTAAGGCGGGTTTTTTCATGCGTTTCGGACGGAATCAATCGTTCAGGTAGTAAAGATAGGCATACGGCTGATAGATCAGCGGCGGCAGGAGGCGGGTTTCATAGGGCAGCGCCTGGTGATAGCGCCATCCGTTCTTGTCCAGGTCGTTCACTACGCCGTCATGATTGAGATCGACAGGGAGCACTTTCACGCTTCCATCCGCCTGCTTCTTGGGCGCCGTCAGGTTGATTCCGACGAACCCCTCCCAGATATTGCGCACATGGGTATAACCACGATCGGTCAGGACGTTGGCCGCGCCGACGCTCCTGACACCCGTGCGGCACAAGGTGTAGATCGGGGTGGTCTTGTCCGGAATGATGCTTTCGACATAGTCGGCGAACGCGACGGGGTCCTGCGCGATCTCGCCCGTCGACTTGACGCATGCGCCATCGGGTGTGCGGCCTGAAGCATCGCACTGCTGGTAGATGTAGGGGTACGGAACGTTGTAGGCATGCTCGGGGTGGCCTGCCTTGTATTCCGGCGTGCTGCGCACGTCGAGGATCACGGCGCGTTCCGAGGGGTCCGCCCACTTGCCACGCTTGACCACGGTATCCACAAAGGCGCGGGCAGGACTGATTTCCGAGTGGTAGTAACCGCACAGCCCCGACCGGTTTTCATAGAACGGGCACGCGGGTTCGTCGGCCGCGGCCGCCACGGGAAACATGGCAGCGGCGAGCGCCGGAATGGCAAGGGCAACGATCCTCATCCTGGTTGAAACGCTCAGTACATCCTCCTCCTTGTTTTTGGTCGTTGATTAACGAACGTGCTAAGGAGATTCAGCGGTACGGCAGCCTGTGCCCGGACCGGAATCCAGGATGCATCTTACACATGCATATTGGCACCGTTCCATACCATATGTTAATGTCCCCGAGCCTTTCGGAACGGCGTGCCGCCGCATTGGGCGCGCGTGCGAGACGCGGCGTCAGTCGCGTCTGCATAACCACCAAGGGCGAGTCGTGAAGGAGGCCTCAGGCCGTCCGCGACATGGATTCCAGGTATCGCTTCGCGTCCTGCGCAATGAAGTGCCCGGGATATCTCTCCAGGACGTGCTGCAGGATCTTCCTCGCCATCTCGGTGTTGCGCAGGTCCTCGGCCATCAGCTTCGCCGAGAACACGTACACCTCTGGAATCAGCCCATGGCCTGGATAGGCCTTGTCGAAGCCACGCAGCGCCGCGACCGCCGCTTGCGGATCTCCCGCCGCCCGCGCCGCCTTCGCGATGGGCAGCACCTCTTCGGCCTGCGCCAGGCGAAACGCCGGGTCCGCCGCGATGCACTCCTTGAAGACCTTGACGGCTTCAGGCTCGTTGCGCGCCTTCAGGAGCAGCCCGAGATACAGGCGCCCGAGCTCGAGGCCGTGCGACTTGTCGGCCTGCGCCATGAGCGCCTGGAATTGCAGGCCGCGCTTGCGCAGGCCCTCCGCCTCGTCCGTCGCCTTGGGCGCGGCCATGGCGGTGGCCAATGCCTGTGCGCCGCCGTCCACGCGCGACCCGATAGCGATGGCCTCGCGCGGCGCCTGCGCTGCCCCCGCTTCACCGCCGAGGACCTGGCTTATTGACCTCTTGTCGCCAGTCGCCCTCCTGCGCAGCCAATACACCGCAAGGATGATCGTGGCGAGGCCGCCCATCATCCACTTCCATTGCCTCCGGGGGCTGAGCTTGAAGAACGGCTCCTTCTCGAGGACGATCGACCGCTCGCCGACCATCTCCCCGTCGAGATACTGCGTGAAGTGGAAGGTACCACCGTCGGAACTCTCGGTCCCCATGCCGCAGACCGAAAAGCCTTCTCCCTCCGCCTCGGCGAACAACTGCGTTTCGTCAATGTCGGTGTCGGGGCCCTTGATCACGCAGCGCATGTTCGAGCGCGGCATGGGCTCCTTCCACTGGATCCAGTAGTACACGTCATCGCCGCCACGCGCACTCGTACGGGATTGCGTGGCATGAGAGACGTGCCGTCGCTGACGAGCATGTCGCGAAGCCGTCGCGCATCTTGGTGGCCGCAAGCACATCCGACGAGGCGAGCAACGCAAGGGCCGCAAGAAAGCCCGCAAGACACCTGGTTTCCATTAATGCCCCCTGGGCGACGAGCGTCGCAGTGTCACTTTAAGGGCCGTCGGCAGAAAGAACAAATCACATCGGTCTCACGGGGCCGCGTCGACCGCGCGTCGTCAGGCGTGCATCCAGACAGTAGACCTGCCTGATCCGGCAGTATCTGCCCAAGGGCTCCAGCATCGCCGCCTAACCCAGCGACAATGCAGTGAAATCGCGCACCAACTCAACACGCGCCCGAGAAAGCGCCATGCCTATAAAACTCCCCTGGAGTGTTCTATGAATCCTAGTCAGTGTTGCGCTTCAAAGTTGATGTCACGGGGCAACTCGCGCATACCCCGCCTTTGCATGTACATCATCGCCAAGCGGAAAGGTCTCAGCCAGAAAGGCAGATGCCTCAACTCAAGCCTCGCTACAGGCTCTTCGTTTTCGCCGCCCTCCCAGCATACGAACATCTCGAGCTCGGGCGAAACTGCCAGCGCCTCTTCAAGGTATTTGGCCAATTCACTCACCACCCTGCGACGGGGATCGTCCGCGCCATCGTCTTGGTCGATGAAGCCGCAGCCACACTGCGTGTGCGAACCAAGTTCAACGACGTTTTCAAAGCGAAACTGTTTGCGGACCGCTTCATATTGTTTCTTGAGGGGAATGGCAGATAGCGCGGGCGTTTCGGCATCCCACGAGATGAGTTTCAACGGTTGGGCTGACGCCACATACACTCCCCAGCACATCTCTGCCCTCTAACGTCGGAGTTGACCGGCGACCGAGGGAAAGGAGCGCCGCAGGCGCGGGCGCCCTTGTCGTCCGTGTCGAACGACCTGTTAGGTCGACTGTGACCTCTATGCACTTGTTTGCGCGACATGGCCGCGATTGTCGCGGAGTTCTCCAATCCACCACTGGACCATCGGATCTCCATCGATGAACCTCATGTGCGACGCCAGCTCCGTCAAACGAGCGCCATCTGGCTTCCGAAGATGTTCGACGAAATCGGCAAGGTTGCTTCCTTCATCAATAAACTCGAAGCCATCATGGTCAAATTCGAAAACGTGCCCCGCCTCGGCACCTTCCGTTGGGACAAGAATGTAGTTCCCAGATTGGGGCGTTTCGCCAACTACCAGTGCCGTGTCGATCCAGTCTGGCAGCACTTCGTCTCGTTCTTCATCATCTAGCCCTTCCAACCAATCACTGAAATCGTCGTGGAGCTCGCTCCAGGCGGAGAGTGGCGCAAGATACTTCCCTGCATCGCCACTTAGTGGATCGTGATAGAAAAGGATGCTTCCGAATGTGGAGTAGAACTCACGCAGATCACCGACATCGGGCACAGCGTCGGACTCCGTCGGCTCGGTAATAACATGCCTGAACTCGACGACCTTGGTGTTGCCCTCCTTGTGTATCTCCTCACACAAGAATGTGCCGGCATGTTGGCGAACGATAGCCTCAAGCTCTTTCAAGCCCACATTTCCCCCTGTTCAGTTTCTGATCCCGTCAGTTGAGCGGCCTAACGACCTAGTTGAGCGGCCGCACGCCGACCGTCTTGCCGCGCGAGACGCGGCCCACGGTGCTCTACGGACCGCTCGAACGCGTTGTTAGACCGCATGCCTATTTCGTTCCCCGCGTGATCTGCCAAAGCACCCACGGCAGCCGAATGATGGCCCACACGAAAAGGAACGGCGCGGTCAACACAACGACGAGCATACCGAGAGCGGTCTTGGCTAGCGTGACGGCTGGCTGGTCCGCTATCCAGGAAGTGTCGGCCAGCGGCTCTCCTTCGCAGTACACGGCAGCGCCCAACGTCTTGGCGAGGTGCTTCAGGAAGTCCAACCCCTCCCCCGTCGTCATGCCGGGGGCGTCGGTCCAAATTTCGTCAGACGTGACGTTGAGTGCGATGTTTGCACCCGTACCCGGCGAGGTCCAATTCAACTGATCGCCCGCGAACGAGAGCCCCTTGCTCTCGAAGTGGCCACGCGCTCGAGTTCCCTTGCCTCAAAGGGCGCTCCTTGTCGACGAATTTCGATGACGACGCTCATGCGGTCTAACGACCTAGTTGAGCGGCCGGGCACAATGCCCATGCCGCGGCCAGACGCGGCCCACACTTGTTCACGGCCCGCTCGAACGCGGTGTTAGGCAGCATGTTCCAGCTTCTTCGACATGAAGACACTCCGGTACGCCTTGCCTTGACCCTGCGAGGAGCCAACGTGCTGATAGCCGCGACGCTGATAGAGCGCAACCAAGTCTTGGGCCGGTTCCGCCGTGTCCAACGCAAGCTCCGAATATCCACTAGCACGACGCCCATGACTCGGCGTGCTCCAGGAGGCGGATCCCGACGCCCTTCCGTTGATGTGATGGGAGTACCCCCAGTTGATGAGCGCTCGCGACGTGGCGTTGCAGTATGGACACTCGGGATCATCGGAAGGCCCTCGACGACAATTGTTCCGATGATCTCTCCATCGGTCACGGCGACGCAACAGACGTCCGGCATTCCCCCGCTCTCTCGCGAGTTCGACAGATTGATCCACTGCTGTGTAATTGCGGCCCCATCTCGGCAAGCCTCCGCGTATGCAGCGTGAAGCAGACGCGTCAGTTCCTCTAGCGAGTCCGTTGGTGAAAGCGTTCGAATGTACCAGCGCTCACATGCTGCCTAACGACCTAGTTGAGCGGCCGCACACCGACCGCAATGCCGCGCGAGACGCGGCCCACAATGTCCCACGGGGATCTTGACCCGATTCGGTAGACACATGGGGTGCAGTTTCAAGCGTTAGTTCGTTCGTAGTCAATGGGCGAGCGATAGGCGAGCGCGGAGTGCAGCCGGGTGCGGTTGTAGCGCGCGATGTAGCGCCGAACCACTGCTTCCAGCTCGCCGGGCTTCATTTGCGGATGGCCGTGGATAGCTTCCGATTTCATGGAATGGAAGAAGGATTCCATATGGGCGTTGTCGGTCATCGTCTTGGGCCGGTTCATGCTCTGCACGATGCCGCGCCGAGCCAGGCTGTCCCGGAAGAGATAGCCGGCGTATTCACTGCCCCGGTCGGAGTGGAAGATGAGGCCCGCCGGCGGACGTCGTCTCTCGATTGCGTGGTGCAGCGCATCGACGGTGAGCTCGATGGTGCGCTGTGGTCCCATCTTCCAGCCCACCAGGCGGCGCGAGTACTGGTCGATGACCACGGCGAGGTAGCGCCAGCTCCCATTTGCCCTCAGGTAGGTGATGTCGCCGCGCCAGATCTGGTTGGGACCCGTGACGGGCCGCTCGCGAGCCTGATTGGCCAGACCCAGCTTGCAGGTCACGTTGCCCGGCAAGCGCCGGTAGATGCGGCTTGCGCGCGCCTTGAGGTGGCGTTCGCCGCATGAGGCGGGCGACGCGCTTGCGCCCGCAGCACTCGCCCTGGCGTCCGAGCAGCGCATGGATCCGCGGACTGCCGTAGGTGCCGCTGCTCTGCTCGAAGTGCTCCTCGATCAGGCGGCCCAGGCATTGGTCGCGCCGAGCTCGCGCGCTCTCCGAACGCGCGGCCCACGTATAGAACCCCGAGCGCGAGACCTCGAGCTTACGGCACATCCACGTCACTTCGAACCGCTCCCGCTCCCGCGCGATGAAGGCGAACCTTTCGCCTTCAGTTGTGCACGGAAGCGATCGAACTTTTTTAGGAATTCGTGCTCCTTGCGCAGCAGCTCGAGTTCCCGCTTCAACTTGGCGTACTTCGACATCGCAACCATCGTGGGCGCCTTGGACGTCTTGGTGGATGGTGCCGACTTGCGCTTCTTCGCCGGTGCGGCCACGAGCATTCCCTCCCGCGCCAACTTGCGCCATCGAGACAGCATGAATGGGTGAATATCGAGCGCCTCGGCAACGTCCATGACCCGAACGCCAGGGGCGTTGGACAGCCGAACCGCCGTGCGCTTCATCTCAATCGAATATCGATTGACCTTCTTGGGTCCCTTGCGGGCTGGCATTTGACACCTCCGGTTGTTAGCCCGAGGTGTCTACATTACCGGGTCAAGATTCCGGCCCGCTCGAACGCGTTGTTAGGCATCATGAACCTCCGCCAGCCTTTCAATTTCGGTTCGCAAGCCTACGACCCGTAGATGTTTGGTCGCATCGTAGAACGACTGGTTCATGCAACGTGGTCGACGCGAGCTTGAGTTCAGAGTAGATCATGGAGAGAGCCGGACGTCGTTTTCGCTCTGTCACGGACCAGCCCGAGAAAACAACTAGCTGCGTCTGCATTTTCGCCGAGCGGCGACATTAGGTATTCAGCGAACGCAAAGATGTAGTAGTTGAAACACCTGCGCAAGCGAAACGACTCTAGCACGCTCGATTGGGAAATCGGCGAAAAGCGGAATGGTCTCTGCGACCGCTGCCCCCGAATAGCTTGAGGCGTAACCCATCTCGGGTCCGCATTCAGGTCGCCCCAGCCCCCTATCGGAACGCGTCTTGTCATGATGCCTAACGACCTAGTTGAGCGCCGCACACGCTGCCGCTTGCGCCTGCAGAGGCGCGCCACACAAGTTCCACGACCGCTCGAACGCGTTGTTAGGTCTCATGTTTGTCATGCACTTTCTTCAACAGCATGACTGCGCTTACAGAGTTTGGAGAGATGACCTGCAACCACGTACGCTTCATTGAGCTGCGCGTGAATCTCTCGCAAGTGCTTTGCCATCTCGCGCGACCAGCATCCTCCAGGATTGCGAACCCATGCTGCCGATAGAAGCGGTGAGTGAGTAAATTGCGCGTTTCAAGAGCCCCAGAAAGGACACCACCAATCTTCTTTATCAAACTCCCATTGCTTTAAGCAGCACTCAGCTTACGCCATCAATGCATTCACAACGCAAACATCAGCATCACTAGCTTGTCTCCAACGCATCGAAGCGAGTAAGCAGTCCGATTCAGTTTCAAAGTGCGCTACTTCCGCAGCTTCGCCGACCACATATACCTCTCCTGATTCATACACATATCACAGAAGACAACCAACAGCGCCGCGCGAGAGCGACCTGCGACGGCCACTGCCCTTCGAACACTTTTAATGCTGCCCAATTGCTCAGCATCGCCGGTGGGCGATCGCTGAAATGCCAGAGTAAATTATCCTCTCCAACTCATCTATACGCTAATAGCTCTTCCGCATCACGGTCCAAGAGATGGTCATGATCTTCAGTTCTCAGCGAAGACTCTAAACCTTTTTACGGAACAAATCACGAATTTCGTCTAGCGAGCCATAAGACCTAATCGATGAATCGTTCATTTTCAGTTCTCGTCGTCCATGCGGTCGCTTCGCTATTAGTGGACTACAGCAGCCGAATTCCCATCAGCAAGGCACCTGCGAATTGCCATTCCGCTTTCGCCACCAACCTAGACCTTAGAATTTCGCGGAAACAACCGATTTCACAAAACCAACCACGAGCAACATCTCTACGCATCTCACCAAAATCAAACAACGCTTACTCAATCCACGATGTCCTTGGCTGATCTAACGTACTGGAGTTGAACGGCGGTGCGCTTCGAATCTGCTCAACTTCGCGTTGCTGTTTCGCGCACCGTCCGTTCGAACGACTAGTTGGTCGCGATGACCACCCCCGTCCTTCTTGCGTTTCCAGGGCGTGTCACAGCACGACAACGCGCCACCCCTGCGCCCACGTCGAGGTGACATCTGAAGCGTTGTCGTGCTGTCCGTTCAACTTCGTTGTACGGCAGCAACGACAACGCTTCAGATGGCTTCGTCGTACTTCCCCTGGAATATTTTGTTCGGCTGTCAACGATTTCATCGCTGTGTCCGCTGAGAGTGTTCCATCGTCAGACCCTAACGAACTAGTTGAGCGGCCGCCATGACCGCTTCGCCGCCCGAGACGCGTCCCACGATGCCCACGACCCGCTCGAACGCGGTGTTAGGCAACACGCTAATCTCAGCAATTTCACCTTCCACCAATTTTTCACAGCATTGCTCAATCAATCTATAACAACTTTCAACTAAACACTCCATCACCAAAACTATTCCTGCCGCTGCGAAATCTACGGCGGGACTTCCGGAAAGCGTGGATATCCCTACTGGAGCTGGCGCGAACATGTAGACAAGAGCCCATGCCAGGAAGCCAGCACCTCCGAGCACAAACCACATCCCGACTAGTCGCATGGAGACATTGAACATGCGCCAATGAAAGGTAGCGTATGACATTCGCGCGTCGTCGTGCCGTCTAACGAACTAGTTGAGCGGCCGGCCACGATGACCGTGCCGCGGCCAGACGCGGCCCACGATGCCCCACGGTCCGCTCGAACGTGTTGTTAGGCATCAATGTCTTTCCTACCTGCGCCGATGGTTCCAATTTGCATCCACATTGAGCCAGCCAGATCCTCGACTTCGGCGGCAAACTCCTTTAGCTCGGGCAAGTCTATGATGCGCCCGCCGCGATCGGTGGCAATTGAGCGCTCAAGAAGGACGTCACCTGAAGCCTTGTGAATAAAGACGTTCATCATGACGGGATTGTGAGCGATGTCGTTTCTGGTTTCCGCCAGCTTGCGCGCTCTCTTCAACATTGCGATGAACGAAGAAACGGCCTCGGGAACCGGTGTTCGGCCCTCGAGAATTTCGACAATGAGGTCAACCCTCCGAGAGAACGGAAGCCTCGAACTCGTTTCCGAGATCTTGTCGGAGGGAATATGGGCTAAGCACTGATGAGTGACCAACTCGAGCTCGCCAAAACTAACGATAGCCTTCCCAACGACAGCGCGCCACTGCTCAATTTCGCGTTGATGCTGCTCGAAGTCGTCCATTGATGCCTAACGATCTCAGTTGAGCGGCCGCACACCGACCGCCTCTGCCGCGACGACGACGCGGCTGTCACGCCCACCGGACCGCTCGAACGACTAGTTGTTGCTAGCGATTGCCGTTCGCACTTGCACCTCTTGCGTTTCAGGCCACCTGTCACAGCACACAAAGCGTCAGTGAGGCTGCGGCCGCTCCACTTGCCGCAACTGCAAGCGAAGTCGTGCTGCCCAGATCCATTTCGCTGCTCGGCAGCAATGACAAGGCTGTCAGCTGTCGTCCAGCAGCGTCGACCGTGAGGAATAGCTTGATGACGCAGCTCTCAGCTCTCCCCGCAGCGTCCGCGTAGGAGTGGTTCCATCGCCGCTAGACCCTAACGACCTAGTTGAGCGGCCGCACGCCGACCGTCTTGCCGCGCGAGACGCGGCCCACAATGCTCACGGACCGCTCGAACGCGTTGTTAGACGCGCTATTTGTTCGCGTAGATCTGCCAACAGCACCCACGGCAGCCGTGGCCCACACAGGGGCGGGTCAAAACCGCTACCGAGGCGGTTTGGCTCGTGACGGCTGCTGTCCGTTCTATCGAGGGTTCGCCAGGGCTTCTCGAGACACGGCGCGCCCAACGTTTCTTGGCGAGTGCTAGGAATCCATCTCCCCTTCAGCGGGGGCGTGCGGCAAATTTCGTCAACTGACAGGCGATGTTCTGCCCCGCCGGGACAATTCAGTCGCCGAAGAGCCCCTGCTGTGACAGGCTGAGTTCCCCTGCCTCAATTAGGGCGCTCGTCGATTTCGATGCACGACGTCATGCGCGTCTAACGATCGAGTTGAGCGGCCGCACACCAACCGCCTTGCCGCGCGAGACGCGGCCCACGATTCCCCACGGTCCGCTCGAACGCGTTGTTAGAACGCATTCCGTCTATTTTCGCCACCCTGCAATGTCGCATGACGCAGCCACGACAATAAGCAAGCACGAGCAAACGGCACTCCATTGGCACAAAGATTAGGGCTAGCGCCGCTCCATGACTGTGCGGGTTTATGACACCGGCATAGTGCTGCATCAAGCAACAATGCACTTGATGACGCTGCACCTGTTCGCGTGACGTCAAGCATGAGATGAGTAGACATAGAGCGTAGGGCCATTGAGCCCCACACGAGCCAACCAAGGAGAACGCCCGCGTCGCTTTGAGTGTTCTGATGTGTGAAGCGCGATGCCCAATACGGCAGCGACAACTGCGATAGCGTGCGGCCGATGGCGAATGCCGCCTGTGATTCAGAAGCCAAGCGGACACCGCCGATGAGCAGCATGACGACACCAACAAGAGCGCCCCACGGCGACGCCTCTTGAAGCGCCCCATAAATCGACGTCATGAGGACTGGGCTCCGGCTCCAACCAGCCACGCTCCGAGATGCCTACTATTCACGTATGCGCTCTAACGTATTGGAGTTGAACGGCGGTGCGCTTCGCATCTGCTCAACTTCGCGTTGCTGTTTCGCGCACCGTCCGTTCGAACGACTAGTTGGGTCGCGATGGCCACCCCAGTCCTTCTTGCGTTTCCAGGGCGTGTCACAGCACGACAACGCGCCACCCCTGCGCCCACGTCGAGGTGACATCTGAAGCGTTGTCGTGCTGTCCGTTCAACTTCGTTGTACGGCAGCAACGACAACGCTTCAGATGCCGCTTCGTCGTACTTCCCTGGATATTTTGTTCCGGCTGTCAACGATTTCATCGCTGTGTCCGCTGAGAGTGTTCCATCGTCAGACCTAACTACTATTAGGTGGCACCCGGCGGGTGCCTCACCGATATGTTGGCATATGGAATTAACTAAACATAGATGCCAAGCATCTGCCCATATATATCCTCACTTGGATCACCCCTTATTCTCCTCCACCACTCTCCCGCGCAGTCCCAGCGCCAGGACAGTCCCCCAGTCGATTTCCCAGTGTTTCCTGTCCGCCCGCCAGACGCCACCCGCGGCCTTCACCTGCTTTCTCAGATCGATCTCGTCATAGGCAATCCGAACGCCCACTCTTTCGTCAGGGGGCCGCGCGGGCACTCTGGGTCGCGGCATCCACGGCACCGTCTCGACGATGAGTTCCACCGTCTTGATTCGCAGCTTTCCTCTTGGCGTCGTATCGGTAGCGCACGCGTACGAGCCGCTCCCCGAATCGGGCGAGCAGCTTCTTGGTTCCGTTCTGTCCGGGAGCAAGGCTTAGGCGCGTTTCCATTCCGGTCCCTCGAGACCAGAACGCGCGGCTGCCCCAGCTTGTTGACGGCCCGGGGCACTGCGGCCCGCCAGGCGTGATGGAAGAACGCCGCTAGCGGTTCTTTCCCTGCCGCCAGAGGACGTCCGGCCGCCCGCCGCGCGGTTGAGCACGCGCGCGATCACGAACAGCAGGTCCGACAGCCGGTTCACGTAGCGCCGGCGCCATCGGCGCCGCGGCTCCTGCCTTGCCGAGCGCCACGAGCGTCCGCTCCGCGCGCCGGCAACGGTCGCGGGCGAGGTGCGCGTCGGCCGCCGCCGGCGTCCCGCCCGGCAGGATGAATTCCTTGAGCGGCGGCAGGTCCGCATTGAACGCGTCGAGCTCGCGCTCCAGGCGCGCCACGTGTCCTCCCCGACTTCGTCACCTGCCCGGGCAGGCGACAGCTCCGCCCCCACCTCGAAGAGGTCGTGCTGCACGCGCTCGAGGCACTCGCGCACGGCGGGCGGGATTTCCGCCGCCAGCATCCGCCCGATCGCGCAATTGAGCTCGTCCACCGTCGCCCAGGGCCTCGATGCGCAGGTCATCCTTCGACACGCGTGAGCCGTCGCCCAGCCCTGTCGTGCCGTCGTCGCCCGTCTTCGTGTAGATCCTCGTGAGTCGGTGTCCCATGGTTTCCTCAGTTGGCGGCCGCCGCGAGGCACGCGGGGCAAAGGCAGGTGGCGCCGGCAGCCGGCGTCACCGGCGGGTAGCGGGTGCACCAGCAGTCATTCTCCCCCGCATTCGCGCCGCAGCCGAAGGAAGTGCCGCATCGCGAGCACTGCCGCGGCTCGAACTCCGCCTCCACGTTGGAGAGGAGCCGATGCCGCTCCGGAAGCGCTGCGATGACCTGCGCGCGCCGGGCGTCGCTGAACACCGCCCAGCCCGCGATCTCGTCGGTGGTGCGCAGGCACCCGACGCAGATCCGCCCCGTCGGGTCGAGCGTGCAGACCTTCATGCAGGGCGAGGCGATGGCCCCGTGCCGCTCATGCCGCCACCATGCACGCGGTCCCGCCGCCCCGCCCAGCGGGCCAAGATCGCCTGCAGCGCATCCAGGCCGTCGGTGAGGGCCGCCGGCCCCGGCTGCAGGATGAGGGGCGACTTCACCTCGTGCAGCTCGCCGTCGCGCACCGCGGGAATCGCGCTCCACCCCGGCCGCCCTGCCACGGCTGCCGGCCGGAACTTCTTGCCGCACCACGAGCCGACGATGATGTCCGGCGCGCGGCGGATGACTTCCGCGGGATCGGCAAGGATCCGGTCGCGCCCCATCGCGCAGGCGGCCTTCTCCGGGAAGATGTCCTGCCCGCCCGCGATCCCGATCAGCTCGCTCACCCAGCCGATGGCGCTGATGCAGGGATCGTCCCACTCCTCGAAATAGACTCTCGGGTGCCGCGGCAGCGACCGGCCCAAGGCCCGCACCGCCGCCACGCGCGCTTCCAGCAGGTCCGCGTATTCCTCCGCCTTCGCGCCCGCCCCCACCATCGCCCCGAGGCGCCGCACGTACGAGACGATCCCGTCCACGCTGCGGTGGTTGGCGATCCACACCTCGACGCCCCGCTTCACGAGGGCCTGCGCGATGTCGGCCTGGATGTCGGAGAAGCCGACGACGAGGTCCGGCGCGAGGCGCGTGATCTCGTCCACCTTGGCGCTGGTGAAGGCCGAGACCTTCGGCTTCTCCCTGCGCGCCCGCGCCGGCCGCACCGTGAAGCCCGAGATGCCCACGATGCGGTCCTGCTCGCCGAGCGCATAGAGCACCTCGGTGGGCTCCTCCGTCAGGCAGACGATCCGGCTCGGGTACATGCGGTCGCGATCAGCGGTTCACGTCGACGACCGTGCGCCCGCGCACCTTGCCCTCGAGCACCGACGGGCAGAAGGCGATCACCTCGGAGAGCCCGATCTCGCCCGTCATGGCCTCGAGCTTTCGCCGCATCGACGTGCCGCGCGATGAGGTCCCAGGCCTCGCGGCGCTCCTCGTTCGGGTTCCTGGACGCTGTTGATGCCGTAGAGCGTCACGCCGCGCAGGATGAAGGGCATCACGGTGGCGGGAAGATCCAAGCCCTGCGCCAGCCCGCACGCGGCCACCGCGCCGTACCAGCGCGCCTGGCGCGCAGGCGTTGGCGAGCGTGTGGCTGCCCACGGTGTCCACCACGCCCGCCCAGCGCTCCGCCTGCAGGGGCTTGCCGGGGCCGGAGAGCTCGGCCCGGTCGATGATGCGCGCCGCGCCCAGCCCCTTGAGGTAGTCCGCCTCCGCCGGCCGCCCGGTCGAGGCCACGACCGTGTAGCCCATGCCCGCGAGGATCGCGACGGCGATCGAGCCCACGCCGCCGGCCGCGCCGGTGACCAGCACCTCGCCGTCGCCGGGCTTGAGGCCGTGCTTCTCGAGGGCCCGCACGCAAAGCGCCGCGGTGAAACCCGGCCGTGCCCACCGCCATCGCCTGGCGCGTGGTGAAGGGCGCCGGCAGCGCCAGCAGCCACCGCGAATCGAGCCGCGCCTTCTGCGCGAGTCCGCCCCAGTACGTCTCGCCCAGCCCCCAGCCCGTGACGACGATGCGGTCGCCCGGCTTCCAGTCCGGGCTGCGGCTCGCCTCCACCATGCCCGCGAGGTCGATGCCCGGGAACCATCGGCCACTTGCGCACGATGGCGCCCTTGCCGGTGACGGCGAGCGCGTCCTTGTAGTTGATCGTCGACTACTCCACGCGCACGTCCACGTCGCCGGCGGGAAGCTCGGCTCTCCGTCGAGCGAGCGCAGCTCCGCCCGCGTGGCCTTGCCTTCCTGCGTGAGGTAGATCGCCTTGAACATGGCGCGCCCTCACATGCTGCGGCGGTACTGGCCGCCCACCTCGAAGAGCGCGTTCGTGATCTGGCCCAGCGAGCAGCAGCGCACGGCGTCCATGAGCACCGCGAACACGTTCTCGTTGGCGATCACGGCGTGCTTGAGCCGCTCGAGCATGGCCGGCGCCTCGCCTGCGTGGCGGCGATGGAAATCGTGCAGCCGGTCGAGCTGGCTCTTCTTCTCCTCCTCGGTCGAGCGCGCGAGCTCCAGCGTCTCCGGGGTGTGGTCGCCGTGCGGGTTGCGGAAGGTGTTCACGCCGATGATCGGGTACTCGCCGGTGTGCTTCTGGTGCTCGTAGTGCAGCGACTCCTCCTGGATCTTGCCGCGCTGGTAGCCCAGCTCCATGGCGCCCAGCACGCCGCCGCGCTCGGAGATCGCGTCGAATTCCTTGAGGACCGCCTCCTCCACCAGCTCCGTGAGCTCGTCGATGATGAAGGCGCCCTGGCTGGGATTCTCGTTCTTCGCCAGTCCCCACTCGCGGTTGATGACGAGCTGGATGGCCATGGCCCGGCGCACGCTCTCCTCGGTCGGCGTGGTGATCGCCTCGTCGTAGGCGTTGGTGTGCAGGCTGTTGGCGTTGTCGTAGGTCGCGATGAGCGCCTGCAGCGTGGTGCGGATGTCGTTGAAGGCGATCTCCTGCGCGTGCAGGCTGCGGCCGCTCGTCTGGCAGTGGTACTTGAGCTTCTGGCTCCGCTCGTTGGCGCCGTACCTGTCGCGCATCGCCACCGCCCAGATTCGCCGCGCGACCCGCCCCAGCACCGTGTATTCCGGGTCCATGCCGGCGGAGAAGAAGAAGCTCAGGCTGGGCGCGAAGTCGTCGATGTGCATGCCGCGCGCGAGGTAGGCCTCGACGTAGGTGAAGCCGTTGGCGAGCGTGAAGGCGAGCTGGGAGAGCGGGTTCGCCCCGGCCTCCGCGATGTGGTAGCCGCTGATCGAGACGGAGTAGAAGTTCCTCACGCCGTGGTGGACGAACCACTCCTGGATGTCGCCCATCACCTTGAGGGAGAACTCCGTGGAGAAGATGCAGGTGTTCTGCCCCTGGTCCTCCTTGAGGATGTCGGCCTGCACGGTGCCGCGCACGTTCTCCAGCACCCACTCGCGGATCTTGCCGGCCTCGTCGTCGGTGGGCTCGCGGCCGTTGTCGGCGCGGAACTTGTCGAGGTTCTGGTCGATCGCGGTGTTCATGAACATCGCGAGGATCGTGGGCGCCGGGCCGTTGATCGTCATGCTCACGCTGGTCGCGGGCGCGGTGAGGTCGAACCCCGAATAGAGCACCTTGAGGTCGTCGAGGGTGGCGATCGACACGCCGCTGTTGCCGACCTTGCCGTAGATGTCCGGGCGCAGGTCCGGCTCGTGGCCGTAGAGCGTCACGGAGTCGAAGGCCGTGGACAGGCGCTTGGCGGGCATGCCCTCGGAGAGCATCTTGAAGCGGCGGTTGGTCCGGAAGGGGTCGCCCTCCCCGGCGAACATGCGGGTGGGATCCTCGTTCTCGCGCTTGAAGGCGAACACGCCCGCCGTGAACGGGAAGCTGCCGGGCACGTTCTCCAGCAGCAGCCAGCGCAGCAGCTCGCCGTGGTCCTCGAAGCGCGGCAGCGCCACCTTGCGGATCCTGCTGCCCGAGAGCGTGGTGTGGGTGAGCGCCGTGCGCATCTCCTTGTCGCGGATCTTCACCACGTACTCGTCGCCGCCGTAGGTCTCGCGCATCTTCGGCCACAGGTCGAGGAGCTTGCGCGCGCGCGGGTCGAGCTTCGACTCGCGATCGGCGGCCAGCGCGGCGAGGTTGGCGTTCTCCTCGCGGCACTCGGCGGCGAGCATGCGGCGGGCCTCCTCGAGGGACTGCCGCTCGCGCGCGATGCGCGCCTGTTCCGCGGCGCGCTTCTTGTAGCCCGCGCACCGCATCCGCGATCTCCGCCAGGTAACGGGTGCGGGCCGGCGGCACGATGGGCGTCTGGTTGGTGCTGTGGCGCGTGGCGACGGCCGGCAGCCGGGACGCGGCGGCCGGGAGCCCCAGGTCCCTGCAGCTTCGCGAGCACCGCCTGGTAGAGCGCGGTCACGCCGTCGTCGTTGAAGCGCGCGGCCATCGTGCCGAAGACGGGCATCGCTTCCGGGCGCGCGATCGAAGGCCTGGCGGTTCCTCTGCACCTGCTTGGCCACGTCGCGCAGGGCGTCGGCGGCGCCCTTGCGGTCGAACTTGTTGATGGCCACGAAGTCGGCGAAGTCGAGCATGTCGATCTTCTCGAGCTGGCTCGCCGCGCCGTACTCCGGCGTCATCACGTAGAGGCTCGCGTCGACGAGCGGGACGATGGCCGCGTCGCCCTGGCCGATGCCCGAGGTCTCCACGACGATCAGGTCGAACCCCGCGCACTTGCAGGCGGCGACCACGTCGGGCAGCGCCCGGCTCAGCTCGTTGCCCGCCTCGCGCGTGGCGAGCGAGCGCATGAAGACGCGCGGGCCCTTCGACCACGGGTTGATGGCGTTCATGCGGATGCGGTCGCCCAGCAGCGCCCCGCCGCTCTTCCGGCGCGACGGGTCGATGGAGATCACCGCGATCGAGAGCGCGTCGTCCTGGTCGAGGCGCAGGCGCCGCACCAGCTCGTCGGTGAGGCTCGACTTGCCCGCGCCGCCGGTGCCGGTGATCCCCAGCGTCGGCACGCGCCGCGTGCCGGCCCGTTCCAGCATCTTCGCGCGCAGCGCCGGATCGGCCTTGCCGAGCTCGAGCGCGGAGATGAGCCGCGCCAGCGCGCGCCACCGCCTCGTGGTGTCAGACACGGTGTCAGACACCGCGATCTGCGTCGAGCGACTTCGGCGCGTGCGAGGTGAGGTCGAGGTCGGTCGCCGGCGAGGATGGCGCCGATCATGCCCTGCAGGCCCAGGTGCTGGCCGTCCTCGGGCGAGAAGAGGCGCGTCACGCCGTAGTCCTGCAGTTCCTTGATTTCCGCGGGGACGATCACGCCGCCGCCGCCGCCGTAGACCCGGATCTCCTCGCCGCCGCGGCTGCGCAGCAGGTCCATCATGTACTTGAAGTACTCGACGTGGCCGCCCTGGTAGCTCGACACGGCGATGCCCTGCGCGTCCTCCTGCAGGGCCGCGGTGACGATCTCCTCCACCGAGCGGTTGTGCCCGAGGTGGATCACCTCGGCGCCCATCGACTGGAGGATGCGCCGCATGATGTTGATGCTGGCGTCGTGGCCGTCGAAGAGCGAGGCGGCGGTGACGATCCGCACCTTGTGGGCCGGCTTGTAGGAGGCGAGCTTCTTGCGCACGGAAAGGTCGGTCATGGTCGGGCGCTCCTCGGTCGTGTCGCCATCATAGGCCAGCCGCCCCTCCGGGCTCCATGCTCGCGGCGGACGCGAATCGTGTAAAATCCGCCATGGCCCGCAGAATCCCATGCCCAGCCAGCGGGCTGCCTCCGTTTCCCCGCTAGATCGTGCAACTGTCGCCGCCGGTTTCGTGACGGGACTTCTCTCCGGCCTCGCCGAACGGGGCCTGGACCGGACTGGCCCCCTGCAGGAGGCGGGGATCGAGCCGCGCGTGCTGGCCGACCCGGCCGCGCGAGTGCCGCTGCCCGCCTACGCGCACTCTACGACGCGGTCATCCGCGCCCACGGCGACGAGGGCTTCGCGCTCTTCGCCTCCCCGCTCCGGCCGGGGACGTTCGAGTTCCTGTGCCGCAGCTGCCTCGGCGGCGGCAGGCTGGGCGTTTCGCTGGACCGCGTGGCGCGCTTCCTGGCCCTCGTGCTTCCCGGAGCTGCGCGTGAGCGTGCATCGCGACGGCCCCACGGCGCGCCTCGTGATCGAGGAGCTGCGGCCCCTGCGGCCGCGCGCGGCCGACCCCTGCCGGGTCTTCGCCTTCGAGTGGCTCCTGCGCCTCATCCACGCCGTGGCGTGCTGGCTGGCCGGGCGGGGACTCGCGCTGGAATCCGTGCGCTTCCCCTACCCCCGCCCGCCCCACGCGGCCGACTACGACCTCATCTACACCGAGCACTCCACCTTCGGGGCGCCGCGGCTGGAGGCGGTGTTCGACGCGGCCCTCCTGGATCTCCCCGTGCGGCGCGACGAGTCGGACCTCGCCGCCTTCCTCGAGGGCGCGCCCGGCAAGATCACGATGCTCTACCGCCGCGACCGCGAGCTCGCCCGCAACCTGCGCGCGCTGCTGGCCGCCGCATTGCCGCGCGCAATGGGCCTTGAAGAAGCCGCCCGCGAGCTGCATCTGTCACCGCGGACGCTGCACCGGCGCCTCGCACGACGAGGGCGCCAGCTTCCGCGCCATCAAGGACGCGCTTCGGCGCGACCTGGCCCTCGCCCGGCTGGCCAAGCCGGGCGGGAGCGTGGCGCGCGTGGCCGCCGAGCTGGGCTATTCGGAGCCTTCCGCCTTCTTCCGCGCCTTCCAGGGCTGGACGGGCGAGGCGCCGAGCGCCTGGCGGCGGCGCGTTCTCGGCCCGCGCTAGATCGGGAGACGCGCGGGCGACGAAGTACAATGCCCCCCATTCCACGGAGACCCCATGTTCGACGCGATTTCGATCCCCTTCGGATCCAAGATGCTCTTCAACACCGTGAGGCTGAAGCCCGGCGTCCAGATGGAGGACGTCGAGCTGGCGCTCGGCGAGATGTGCAACACCGTGAAGAACACCTACGGCGGCGACAAGGGCGGCTTCATCGCCGGCCAGGTGTTCAAGTTCTCGGGGTTCGCCTCGGCCGAGGGCTCGCTCAGCGCCCCGAAGCCTGCCGACGACCACATCGTCATCGTCACCTACTGGCGCTCCTTCGAGGAGCACGAGCGCTCGCACGCCGACCACGTGTTCAAGGAGAAGTTCGCCGTGCTGGCGACGATGTGCACGGACACGCAGGAGCTGGGCTACGAGCTCCTGTGGCAGGGCGTGCCGGAAACCGAGTAGCGCCCCCTTGTTCGACAAGATCCTCGTCGCCAACCGCGGAGAGATCGCCTGCCGCGTGATCCGCACCTGCCGCGCGCTCGTCGGTGCGGACGGTCGCGGTGCACTCGACCGCCGACGCCCACGCGCTGCACGTGGAGATGGCCGACGAGGCGTACGAGATCGGCGGCCCGCGCCCGGCGGATTCCTACCTGCGCGGCGACCGGATCATCGAGGCGGCGCTGGCGAGCGGCGCCAGGGCCATCCATCCGGGCTACGGATTCCTCTCCGAGAACGAGGGCTTCGCCCGCGCCGTGGAGGCGGCCGGCCTCGTGTTCATCGGCCCCACGCCCGAGGCCATCGCGAAGATGGGCCTCAAGGACCGCGCCAAGGCGATCCTCGAGAAGGCGGGCGTGCCGGTGGTGCCCGGCTACCACGGCGAGAAGCAGGACGACGCCTTCCTCGCGGCCGCAGGCCGCGAAGATCGGCTTCCCGCTCCTCGTGAAGGCGGTGGCGGGCGGCGGCGGGCGCGGCATGCGCCTCGTCGCGAACGCGGGCGAATTCGACGCCCAGCTCGCGGCCGCGCGCCGCGAGGCGAAGGGCGCCTTCGGCGACGACCGCGTGCTCCTCGAGCGCTTCGTGCAGGAGCCGCACCACATCGAGTTCCAGGTCTTCGGCGACACGCACGGCAACTGCGTGCACCTCTTCGAGCGCGAGTGCTCCATCCAGCGCCGCCACCAGAAGGTGCTGGAGGAGTCGCCCTCCCCCTTCCTCGACGAGGAGCTGCGCCATCGCATGGGCAAGGCGGCGGTCGCGGCGGCGAAGGCGATCGGCTACCGCGGCGCGGGCACGGTGGAGTTCATCGTGGGGGCGGACCGGCAGTTCTACTTCATGGAGATGAACACGCGCCTCCAGGTGGAGCACCCCGTCACGGAAATGATCACGGGCGAGGACCTCGTCGAGTGGCAGCTTCGCGTGGCCGCGGGCGAGGCGCTGCCGCTGCGCCAGGACGAGATCCTCACGGGCGGGCACGCGATCGAGGTGCGGCTCTGCGCCGAGAACCCGGCGAACGGCTTCCTGCCCGAGACGGGGCGCATCGCGGTGCTTCGCACGCCGCCGGAGGCGCCGGACGTGCGCCTCGACACCGGCATCCGCGAGGGCGACGCGGTGAGCGTCTTCTACGACTCCATGATCGGGAAGCTCGTCTGCTGGGGCGACAACCGCGAGGAGGCGGCCCGCCGCCTGCGCGACGCCCTGGCCCGCACCGAGATCCTGGGCGTGCGCACCAACCTCGCCTTCCTCGAGCGGCTCGTGGCCCACCCGGCCTTCCTCGCGGGCGACACCGACACGGGATTCATCGAGGCGCACCGGGCCGACCTGCTTCCGCCGCCGGGCGAGGTGCCGCTGGAGGCGCTCGTGGCCGCCGCGGCGCGGGTGCACCTCGACGAGCGCGCGGCCTCCCCCGGCCACTCGCCCTGGGACCATGCGGGCGGCTGGCGGCTCAACCAGCCGGCCGTGCGGGCGATGGAATTCCGCCGCGCCGATGGCGAGAGCGTGAAGGTGAGCGCCGAGATGGGCTCCGACCACGCCCTGGTCGAGGTCGCCGGGCGCCGCCATCGCGTGGCCCTCGCGCCCGCCGACGGCGAGCGGCTGCAGATCGCGCTGGACGACGAGACCTACTTCGCGCGGGTGGTGCGGCACGGCGACCAGCTTCTCCGTCTCGCACGCCGGCGGGCCGCCACGAGCTCGCGCTCGTCGACCCGTTCCACTACGAGCCGGCCGACCTCCTGCCCGACGCGCGCCTCACGGCGCTCATGCCCGGGCGCGTGGTGAAGATCCTCGCGAAGGCCGGCGACGCGGTCTCGAAGGGCCAGTCGCTCATGATCCTCGAGGCCATGAAGATGGAGCACACGCTCGTGTCCCCGCGCGACGGCGTCGTCGAGCGCGTCGCCTTCGCCGAGGGCGACCTCGTGCCCGCGGACGCCGTCCTCTTCGTCTTCCGCGACTAGGCGACGGCTCCGATTTCGGGGACGTGTTCGCGAACACGTCCCCAAATCAGGCGACGGTCACGTCCTTGGAGAGGTAGACGTCCTGGATGGCGTTGAGGAGCGCCACGCCCTCCGCCGTCGGCTTCTGGAACGCCTTGCGCCCGGAGATGAGCCCCATGCCGCCCGCGCGCTTGTTGATGACCGCGGTGCGCACGGCCTGCGCGAGGTCGCCGGCGCCCTTGGACTCGCCCCCCGAGTTGATGAGCCCGGCGCGCCCCATGTAGCAGTTGGCCACCTGGTAGCGCACGAGGTCTATCGGGTGATCGCGTGGTGAGCTCCGAGTACACCCTGGGATGCGTCTTCGCGAACTTGATCGCGTTGAAGCCGCCGTTGTTCTCGGCCATCTTCTGCTTGACGATGTCGGCCTCGATCGTGACCCCGAGGTGGTTGGCCTGCCCCGTGAGGTCGGCCGCGACGTGGTAGTCGACGCCGTCCTTCTTGAAGGCGTTGTTGCGCAGGTAGCACCACAGCACCGTCGCCAGGCCCAGCTCGTGGGCGCGGCGGAAGCACTGCGAGATCTCCCAGATCTGCCGGCGGGACTCCGGCGAGCCGAAGTAGACCGTGGCCCCCACCGCGACGGCGCCCATGTCGAAGGCCTGCTCGACGCTCGCGAAAAGGCTCTGGTCGTAGGTGTTCGGGTAGGAGAGGAACTCGTTGTGGTTGATCTTCACCACGAACGGGATGCGGTGCGCGTAGCGCCGCGCGACGCTCCCGAGCACCCCGAGCGTCGAGGCGACGCCATTGCAGCCCCCCTCGATCGCGAGCGTCACGATGCCCTCGGGGTCGAAGCAGGCCGGGTTGGGCGCGAAGGACGCGCCCGCCGAGTGCTCGATGCCCTGGTCCACGGGCAGGAGCGAGAGGTACCCCGTGCCGGCGAGGCGCCCGTGGCCGAACAGCGCGGCGAGGCTCCTCATGACCGCCGGCTTGCGGTCGGTGATGCTCACCACCCGGTCGAGGAAGTCGGGGCCGGGAAGATGCAGGCTTTGCTTCGGGATCCCCTTGCAGGTGTGCGAGAGGAGGGATTCGGCTTCGGCCCCGAGCAGGGAGGCGATGTTCGTCATGGCAGTCCTCCACGACGCGCGTGGCCGCGGCCCCCATGGGATGCGACCCGCGCGCACGATGAGCCCCCAGCGTGCGACGGTCGCGCGCGGCCCGCAACCCCCCGCCTTGACCGGGATCAGCCCGGCCCCGGAAATCGCCCGGGAGGCCTCAGGCCGCGAGGACCCTGACGAGGGGCTCGCCGTCGAGCCACGCCTCGAGGCACTCGACCATGCCCCGGGCGAACTTCTCGTACACCGGCTCGGCGACGAATCCCACGTGCGGCGTGAGCACCACGTTCGGCAGGCCGCGCAGGGGAAAGTCGGCGGGCAGCGGCTCCTCGTCGAAGACGTCGAGGGCGGCGATGCCCGGACGCCCGGCCGCCAGCGCCGCGGGCAGCGCCGCCATGTCGACGAGCGTGGAGCGCGACGTGTTCACCAGGATCGCGTCGGGACGCATCGTTGCCAGGCGCGCGGCATCGACCAGCTTTCGCGTCGCCTCCGAGGGCACGAGGTGCAGCGCTCACGACCTTCGACGTGGCGAGGAGCTCCTCGAGCGACACGGCCTTCGCGCCGCCGGCCGCCGCGCGCTCCGGCGTCATGTGCGGGCTCCAGGTGACCACCTCCATGCCGAAGGCCCGTCCCACGAGCCCCACGCGCTGCCCGATCTCGCCGAACCCCACGAGGCCGAGCCGCTCGCCCCGCAGGATCGTCGCGAGCGGCCCGCCGTCGCGCCACCGGCCCTCGCGGACCAGCGCCATGTTCGCCTCGAGGCGGCGCGCGGCCGCCAGGATGAGCGCCCACGTGTGCTCGCAGGTGCTGTCCTTGCCGGGATCCTTCTCCGTGTGGCTCACGGGAATGCCGCGCGCGGCGAAGGCCGCCGCGTCGAGCTGCGTGTTGCGCGCCCCGGTGAACACGAGGTAGCGCAGCTTCGGCAGCCGCGCGAGGAGATCGGCCTTGAAGGGCGTGCGGTCGCGGACCACCGCGATCGCGTCGGCGTCCGCGATGGCCGCGTGGCAGCGCATCCCCGCGCAGCTTCTCGTGGTGGACCGTGACGTCGGCGCGTCCGTCGACGCGCCGACCAGTCGGCGTGGCGCCGCATGGCCTGCTCGTAGTCGTCGAGGACGACGATGCGCGGCCGCGCGCTCACGGCCGCCCCAACGCGGCGAGCGCGGTCACATCCGGCGCCGCGCCCAGCGCCCCAGCAGGCCGCCATGAGCTTCGACACGCGCTCCGGCGCCGATCACGGGCTCGGCCAGCGTGCGGAACTTGCCCTCGAGGTCCGCGTCCGTCATCGGCCGCTCGAGCGAGCCGATGGCGTGCTCGACGAAGACGTGCTCGCGCCGCCCGTCCTTGAGGACCGCCGTCACGTCGGCGGCGGCCTCGTCGATGGAGTCGTCCACGCGTGGCGACGACCTTGCGCCGCAGCGCCGTCACGTCCTCGCGGCGGACGATGGCGTCGTCGTACTCGGCCTCGCCGGCGCGGCCGAAGAGGAGCCCCGCGGCGCAGCCGTGGTAGACGCTGAACTTGCCCTGCAGCCCGTCCTGCGGCTCCTTCTTGCCCGTGAGCTCCAGCACCAGCGAATGCACCTTGAGCTCGATGCGCTCGACGTCCTCCGCCCGCACGCCCTTGCGCGCGCAGCTGCACGCAGGCGTCGATGGAGGGATGGATCACGATGCCGCAGGCGAAGGGCTTGTAGGTGTTGAAGGAGATCTCGAAGCGCTGGCCCAGCTCGTCGGTGGCCTCCTTCCAGTCGCACTTGGTGGAGACGACCTGCACGTAGCCGCGCGGCGCCTCGATGGCCTTGGGGCTCGCGGTGAACCCGTGCTTCGCGAGCAGCGCCGAGAGCAGTCCCGCGCGCGCCGCGCCGCCGGGATGGAAGGGCTTGGTCATCGTGCCGAACTGCTCGCGCATGCCCACCGGCTGCGAGGCGGCGATGCCCAGCGCCATGGCGGTGCGCTCCTCGTCGAGGCCGAGGAGCCGCGCGCACCCGGCCGCCGCGCCGAGCGTCCCCGTCGAGCCGGTGATGTGCCAGCCCCGGTCGTAGTGGTCCGGGTACATCACGTTGCCGAGCCGGCACGAGACGTCGATGCCGAGCACCAGCGCGTCGATGAGCTGCCGGCCCGAGGCGCCCGTCGTTTCCGCCAGCGCGAAGATCGCCGAGGCGACCGGGCCCGCCGGGTGGATGATCGTCTTGAGGTGCGTGTCGTCGAAGTCGAAGAGTGTGCGAGGTGATCCCGTTCACGAGCGCCGCGCTCGCCATGTCCACGCGCTCGCGCGCGGCCCAGGACGGTCGACTGCGGCGCCGGCTGCAGCATGGCGGCGGCATCCAGGGCGGCCTGCGCCGCCTCGTGGCGCGCGGCGCCCACGGCGCAGCCCACCCAGTTGAGGAAGGTGCGGTGCGCCTCGTGGTCGACGGCGTCGCTCCAGCCCCGCGAGGGATGCGAGGCGACGAACTTCGCGAGCGTGCGGGTGACCGGCGGCGCGTTGTGGTCCGCCGCGACCTGCGTGTTGCGTGCCATCGCTCAGTTCTCCAGGGTGATGTTGCGTTCGCTGCGCGAGCTTCGCCCAGCGTGGCGATGTCGGCCTGCATGAACCGGCCGAACTGCTCGGGCGTCATCGGCATGGGCGTCGAGCGCCTCGCCCGCCAGGCCGCTTCTGCAGCGCGGGGTCGCCGATGCGCCTTGTTGATCTCGTCGTTCAGCCTCTTCGTCACCGCCGCGCGGCATGTTCGCCGGGCCGACGATGCCGTACCACTGCACGCCGTCGAAGCCCTTGTAGCCCAGTTCCTCGAAGGTGGGCACCTCCGGCAGCAGCGGATGGCGCTTGAGCCCCGTGACCGCGAGCGGCCTCATCTTGCCGGCGCGGATGTGCGGGATCGCCGCGGCGAGGCCCGGCATCATCATCTGCGTCTGGCCGCCGAGGATGTCGGTGATGGCCGGGCCCGATGCCGCGATAGGCGGCGTGCATGGCCTCGAAGCCCGCGGCGACCTGCGGAACTGCTCCATGGCGAGGTGCGTGAGCGAGCCCTGCCCGGCGGAGCCGTAGCTCACCTTGCTTCTTCTTCGCGTAGCTCGACGAGCGACTTGAGGTCCGTCGACCGGCACGGTCGGGGTCCACCACCAGCACGTTGGGCGTGCCGCGCCACCATCGCGACGGGCGTGAAGTCCTTCACGGCGTCGTAGGGCACCTTGCGCACCGCGGGGTCGGTGCCGTGCGTGGCCGACGTAGCCGACCATCAGCGTGTAGCCGTCCGGCGCGGCGCGAGCCACGGCCTGGCGAGGCGATCACGCCGCCGCCGCCCGAGACGTTCTCGACGATGAACGATCTGCCCCAGCGAGCGCCCGAGCTGCTCGGCGACGGTGCGGCCGACGAGGTCGACGCCGCCGCCCGGCTGCACGGGAGCGATGATCTTCACGGTCTTCGCGGGATAGGCCTGCGCGAGGGCGTGGCCCGGGCAGCGCGGCGGCGAGCGCGAGAAGGGGTCCGGCGACGAGGGCATGGCGTCGATTCATGGCGTTTTCTCCTCCGGGAGATGGGTTTCGAGTCGTTGCCGGGCCGCGCCCACGTGGTCGGCGAGGAGCCGGCCGGCGCGCGCGGGGTCCGCCTCGCGGATGGCCCGGGCGATCGCATCGTGCTCCGCGATCGAGGCGGCCATGCCGACGGGCTGGGCGAGGTTCTTCAGGCGCCACAGGTGCAGCTGCTGCACGATGCCCCGGTAGGCGTCCGAGAGCTTTTCGTTGCCGGCCGCCTCCACGATGGCCCAGTGGAAGCGCAGGTTCTCCGCGTAGTAGCTGGGCACGTCGTGGCGGCGCGCGGCCTTGCGCATGGCCGCCGTGGCGGCGTCCAGGAACCTGGAGAGGGCCCGGCGCGGCACGTCGGCGAGCGCGGCGGCGCGCGTCCCTGCGTGGCCGTCCAGCACGGCGCGCAGCTCGTAGAGGTCGCCGACCTCCCGCGGCGCCAGCTCGCGGACGAAGACGCCCACGTTCTTGCGCGAGACCACGAGGCCCATGGCCTCGAGGCTGCGAAGCGCCTCCCGCACGGGGACGCGCGAGACGCCCATCCGCTCCGCCACGTCGGGCTCGTTGATGCGGCTGCCCGGGGCCAGGCCGCCGCGCAGGATGCGGCCGAGGATGTCCTCGCGCACCACCTTCGCGAGCGAGACGTCGCGCACGGCGGCGATGCCGGAGGGCGCGCGGTCGGGGTTCCAGGGAAACATGGCTGGAAGTATATCGTATACGATACGGCGAGCAAGAGCCGTCGTCCGGCATCGCGAGGCCAGGCCCGCGGGCGCGAGGATTTATAATCCGACGACGATCCGCAATTCCCCGAAAAGCCCATCCGTCCGCCCCTGCCCGGGCGATTCCGAGGAGAAACCCATGGCTGCCACCCTCCAGGCCGTCGCGCAACCCGTTCCCACCGTCAAGCTCCTGATCCACGGCCAGTTCGTCGAGTCGAAGACGACCGAGTGGAAGGACGTGGTGAACCCCGCCACCCAGCAGGTGCTGGCGCGGGTGCCCGTTCGCGACCGCCGCCGAGCTCGATGCGGCCGTGGCCTCGGCCGCCGAGGCCTACAAGTCCTGGCGCAACGCCTCGGTCGGCACGCGCATGCGCGTGATGCTCAAGCTCCAGGAGCTCATCCGCCGCGACATGAAGAAGCTGGCCGCCTGCCTCACGCACGAGCAGGGCAAGACCCTGGCCGACGCCGAGGGCGACGTCTTCCGCGGCCTGGAGGTCGTGGAGCACGCCTGTTCCGTGGGAACGATCCAGATGGGCGAGCACCTCGAGCAGGTGGCCGGCGGCGTGGACGTCTACGCGATCCGCCAGCCCATCGGCGTGTGCGTCGGCATCACCCCCTTCAACTTCCCGGCCATGATCCCGCTCTGGATGTTCCCCATGGCGATCGTCTGCGGGAACACCTTCGTCCTCAAGCCCTCGGAGCAGGACCCGATGACGCCCATGCTGCTGGCCGAGCTGGCGCTCGAGGCGGGCGTGCCCCCGGGCGTGCTCAACATCGTGCACGGCGGCAAGCAGGCCGTGGACGCGCTCTGCTCCCACCCCGACGTCCGCGCGGTCTCCTTCGTGGGTTCCACGCACGTCGGCACGCACGTCTACAACCTCGCCTCCACGCACGGCAAGCGCGCGCAATGCATGATGGGCGCCAAGAACCACGCCGTGGTGCTGCCGGACGCCGCGAAGGAGCAGTCGCTGAACGCCCTCGTGGGCGCGGGCTTCGGCGCCGCCGGCCAGCGCTGCATGGCCATCAGCGTGGCCGTGCTGGTGGGCAAGGCGAACGAGTGGATCCCGGACATCGTCGCCAAGGCGAAGACGCTCAAGGTGACCTGCGGCACGGAGCACGGCGCGGACCTGGGCCCGCTCATCTCGAAGCCGGCGCATGCGCGGGTGCTCACGCTCATCGAGGCGGGCGTCAAGGAAGGCGCGAAGCTCGAGCTCGACGGCCGCGGCATCAAGGTGCCGGGCTACCCCGACGGCAACTTCGTCGGCCCGACGGTCTTCTCCGGCGTGAAGCCCCCGATGACGATCTACAAGGAGGAGATCTTCGGCCCGGTGCTGTGCCTCGTGTCGGTCGACACGTTCGACGAGGCCATCGCCTTCATCAACGCCAATCCCTTCGGCAACGGCACCGGCCTCTTCACCCAGTCCGGGGCGGCCGCGCGCAAGTTCCAGTACGAGATCGACGTGGGCCAGGTCGGCATCAACGTGCCGATCCCGGTGCCCGTGCCCTACTTCAGCTTCACGGGCTCGCGCGGCTCGAAGCTCGGCGACCTCGGCCCCTACGGCAAGCAGGTGATGCAGTTCTACACGCAGGTGAAGACGGTGACGGCGCGCTGGTTCGACGACGCCGTGACCACCGGCGGCGTGAACACCACCATCAGCCTGAAGTAGCGCGCCATGAAGATCGGCTTCATCGGCCTGGGGCACATGGGCGGCCCCATGTGCGCGAACCTCCTCAAGGGCGGCCACGCCGTGAAGGCCTACGACCTCGTCGCGGCCCTGGTCGACCGGGCGGTTGTCCGCCGGCGCCACCCGCGCGAGCTCGGTCGCCGACTGCGTCGCGGGCGCCGAGGCGGTGATCACGATGCTGCCCTCCTCGCCGCACGTGCGCTCGGTCTACGGCTCCGACACCGGCGTCATCGCGCAGCGCGAAGCCCGGCACGCTCCTCATCGACAGCTCCACCATCGACCCGCTCACGGCCCGCGAGGTGGCCTTCGACGCGCTGGCCCGCGGCCTCGCCATGGTCGACGCCCCGGTCTCCGGCGGGACGGCCGGCGCCGAGGCGGGCACGCTCACGTTCATGGTCGGCGGGTCCGCCCGGGAGTTCGAGGCGGCCAGGCCCCTCCTCGCCTGCATGGGCAAGAACATCGTCCATTGCGGCGCGAGCGGCAACGGCCAGGTGGCCAAGATCTGCAACAACATGATGCTCGCCGTGGAGATGATCGCGACCGCCGAGGGCATGACGCTCGCCGCGGCGCTGGGCATGGATCCCAAGGTCTTCGCCGGCATCGTGAACACCTCCAGCGGCCGGTGCTGGAGCTCGGACACCTACAACCCCTACCCCGGCGTCCTCGAGAACGTCCCCGCCTCCCGCGACTATGCCGGCGGCTTCGGGGCCGACCTCATGCTGAAGGACCTCTCCCTCGTCACCGAGGCCGCCCGCAGCGCGAAGGTGCCCGTGCTCCTCGGCGCGATCGCCCAGCAGGTCTACCAGAAGCACTCCGCCGACGGGCACGGCGGCAAGGACTTCTCCAGCGTCATCCTCCAGTACCTCAAGCGATAGGCCGCACGCGGCCCCCGGACCCATGATCAACCACCGCATCGAAGGCCACACCGCCCTCCTCACGATCGACAACCCGCCGGCCAACACCTGGACGCCCGAGGACCTGCGCGCCCTGGAGAAGCTCGTGGCCGAGCTCAACGCGGACCGCTCCGTGTACGCGGCCGTGATCACGGGCGCGGGCGAGAAGTTCTTCTCCGCCGGCGCGGACCTGAAGAAGTTCGCCGCCGACAAGGTCTACGCCCGCCACTTCATCGCCTGCTTCGGGTCCGCCTTCGAGGCGCTCATGAACGCGCGCTTCGTCACCATCGCCGCGATCAACGGCTACGCGATGGGCGGGGGCCTCGAGTGCTGCCTCGCCTGCGACCTGCGCATCGCCGAGTCGCACGCGCAGATGGCGCTTCCGGAGCCCGCCGTGGGCCTGCTGCCCGCCGGCTGCGGCACGCAGAACCTGCCCGGCCTCGTGGGCGAGGGCTGGGCCAAGCGGATGATCCTCACCAACGAGCGCATCGACGCCGCCACGGCGCTTCGCATCGGCCTGGTCGAGGAAGTGGCCGAGAAGGGCCAGGGGCTCGCGAAGGCGATGGCGCTCGCCGCGCGCGTGGCGACCCTCTCGCCCCGTTCCGTCGAGTACTGCAAGAGCCTCATCCACAACGCGCGCAACGGCGTGCCGCGCCGCGCGGGCCTCGCCCTGGAGCGCGAGCGCTTCATGGACCTCTTCGACCATTCGGACCAGCTCGAGGGCGTGAACGCCTTCCTGGAGAAGCGCGCCCCGGCATGGAAGAACGACTGAGCGCGGGCCGGCGGGGACCTCCTCGCCGAGGTCCGCGACGGCGTGGCGACGGTCACGCTGAACCGGCCGGCCGCCCTCAACGCCCTCACCCTCGCGATGCTCGAGGGGCTCGCGTCGTGGCTGGACGCCTGGGAAGGCGACGAGCGGGTTCGCGTCGTGGCCCTGCGCGGCGCCGGCGACAAGGCGTTCTGCGCGGGCGGCGACATCCGCGAGCTGCGCGACATGTTCGTCGCCGGCTCGGGCCGGCACGACCACTTCTTCGAGGTCGAATACGGCCTCGACCACCGCATCCACACCTACCCCAAGCCCGTCGTCGCCGTGATGGACGGCATCGCGATGGGCGGCGGCATGGGCATCGCCCAGGGAGCGGCCCTGCGCATCGCGGGGCCCCGCACGAAGGTCGCCATGCCGGAGACGCGCATCGGCTTCTTTCCCGACGTCGGCGGGACCTGGTTCCTGCAGAAGGGGCCGGGCGACGTGCCGATGTACCTGGGCCTGACGGGGGTCGCGATCGGCGGCGCCGACAGCCTCTACGCGGGGCTCGTGGACGCGTGCTTCTCGCCGGCCTCCATCGCCTCGCTCGACGCCGAGCTGCCGCGGGTCGCCGCCGCCCCGGACCCTCGCGCGGCGCTCGCGGACCTGGGCCGGCGCCACGCCGTCGCGCAGGGGCCCGGCGAGCTCGAGGCGCTGCGGCCCGCGATCGACCGGCACTTCGGCCGGGCGAGCGTGGCGGCGATCGTCGCGTCCCTGCTGGCCGAGGACCGCCCCGAGTTCCATGGCGTGGGCGGCCAAGACCGCCGCGCTCCTCGCGGAGCGCTCGCCGACGCTCCTGCGGGTCACGTTCGAGCAGCTTCGCCGCGGCCGCGGCCTCGGCCTCGCGGACTGCTTCCGGCTGGAACTCAACCTCATGCACGGGTGCTTCGCGCAGCGCGACTTCGTCGAGGGCATCCGGGCCTTGATCGTGGACAAGGACAACGCCCCCCGCTGGAATCCACCCTCCCTCACCGAGGTGACCGACGCGTCGGTCGCGGCCTTCTTCGCGCCGCGCTGGTCCCCGCCCGAACACCCCCTTCGCCATCTCTGACACTCCCAGGAGGAACCCCGTGAAGCTCGTCACCTACTCTCCCGCCGCCGGCGGAACGCCGCGTCCCGGCCTCGTCGTCGACGGCAACCGCATCGTCGACATCCCCGCCCACGTCGCCGCGACGGCCGGCGTGGACTTCTCCACGATGCTGGGCATCATCCGCGGCGGCGACGCCGCGCGGAAGGCGCTCGACGCGCTCGCGGCCAGGCCCCCCGCGGCCACCGTGGCGATGACGGAGGTGAAGCTGCACGCGCCCATTCCGCGCCCGGCGAAGAACGTCTTCTGCGTCGGCTGGAACTACCTCGAGCATTTCGAGGAAGGCGCCAAGAAGCTGCAGGACAGCCGCGAGCTCCCGCAATGGCCGGTCTTCTTCAGCAAGGCGCCCACGGCGGTCAACGGCCCCTACGACGCCGATCCCCTTCGATCCGGCGATCTCCACCTCGCTCGACTGGGAGGTGGAGCTGGGCGTGGTGATCGGCCCCGGCGGCAAGAACATCAAGGCCGAGGACGCGATGAAGCACGTCTGGGGCTACACGGTGATCAACGACGTCTCGTGGCGCGACCTGCAGCGCCGCCATGGCGGCCAGTGGCACAAGGGCAAGAGCCTCGACGGCACCTGCCCCATGGGCCCGGTGCTCGTGACCGCCGACAGCCTCGACCACGCCAACCTGCGGGTGACCTGCCGCGTGAACGGCGTCACCAAGCAGGACTCGAACACGAAGTTCCTCTACTTCAAGCTGCCGCGCCTCATCAACGACCTGTCGATGGGCATGACGCTCGAGGCCGGCGACATCATCTCGACGGGCACCCCCGAAGGGCGTGGGCTTCGCCCGGACGCCGCCGGAATTCCTCAAGCCCGGCGACCTGCTGGAAACCGAGATCGAGGGAATCGGCACCCTGCGCAACCCCATCGGGGCTTGACGCCGCCCGGGGGGACACCGTCCAGAATAGGCCTGTTCCCCCGGAGCCACCACCATGCCCAGCAAGATCCCGCCCGGCGCCACCGTCATCGGGCGCATGGAAATCTACCGGCGCCTGGTCGCCATCCCGGCGCTGCGCGACAGCTACGCGCGCAAGTTCGCGGTCGCGGCATTCGTGAGCGCGCAGACGCCGCTCGTGGTCTTCATCGTCTACCTGCTGGTCGCCCGGGCGGACTGGGCGGAGATGTACCCGCTCCTCGCCGCCCTCCTCCTCGCCTCGGTTGCCGGGTTCCTCGGGACCCTCTGGCTCCTGCGCGAGATCCTGGTGCCCATCGAACTCACGGCCGAGGCGCTGCGCGGCTATCTCGAGAGCCGCACGCTCCCCGACCTGCCGGTGAACTACCCGGACCAGGCCGGCCGCCTCATGGAAGGCACGCAATACACCCTCACGCAGCTGAACGAGACCATCAACCGCCTCGAGCGCGTCTCCGATTCCGACGACCTCACCGGGATCTACAATCGCCGGGCCGGCGAGAAGCGGCTCACGGAGGAGATCGCCCGGGCCGAGCGCGACCTCGAGTCCTTCCACGTCGCGTTCTTCGACCTGAACGGCTTCAAGGGCATCAACGAGGCCCACGGCCACAGCGCCGGCGATGCCTGCATCTCGCACGTGGCGGCGCTGCTGCAGCTCAACACGCGGCGCGGGGACTGGGTGGCGCGCTGGGGCGCCGACGAATTCGTGGTCGGCCTGCACCGCAACCGCGCCCTCAAGCAGGTGATCGAGCGGATCGTCGCCGCCATCGACGCGAGCCCCTGCGAGATCGCGCCGGGGCAGGAGCTTCGGCTCACGGTGAGCATGGGCGTGGCGGAATACCGCTTCGGCGCCGGCAAGGCGGGGCTCCTCGCCGAGGCCGACCGCGCCATGTTCGAGGCGAAGCACCTCGCGAAGGCGCGGCCCGGCTCCCACATCTGCTACTTCCACGAAGTCGCCACCGGCACGCCCATCCGGGAAGTGGCCGCGGCCTGAGCGCGCGGCCCCTCGCGGGCCTACCCGAGCACCAGCACGCCGACGCCGAGCGCGGCGAACACCAGCGCCGCCACGACGTGCACCGCACGCACCGGCAGGCGCTTGGCCAGCGCGTCGCCGAAGAACGCGACGGGGGCGTTGGCGAGGATCATGCCGATCGTGGTGCCCATGACGACGGCGACGAGCGAATCGAACCGGGCCGCGAGCGCCACCGTGGCGATCTGCGTCTTGTCGCCGATCTCGACGAAGAAGAAGAGCACCGTCGTCGTGACGAACACGCCGCCGACCTTGCGCGCGGCCGCGTCGTCGTCGTCGAGCTTGTCCGGGACGAGCATCCAGGCGGCCATGGCGATGAAGGACACGCCCAGGATCCAGCGCATCGCGTCGGGACCGATCGTCCGCGTGAGCCACGCGCCGATGGCCCCGGCGATGCCGTGGTTCACGAGGGTGGCCACGAAGATGCCCGCCACGATGGGCCAGGGCTTCTTGTAGCGCGCCGCCAGGACGAGCGTGAGGAGCTGGGTCTTGTCCCCGATCTCGGCGAGCGCGACGATGCCGATCGAGACGAGCAGTGCTTCCATGGTGGGACTCCGGGGCCGGGGCGGAAAACCGAATGACCGCGCGCCTCCCCCGGCCGGGATGAGAACGAGCAGCCATTGGTCTCGCCGGACTTCCTGTCGCCCGCGCCATGGCCCGCAAGGGCCAAGTGTGTTGACGCGGGACCCCGCTCGGCCTGGGCCGGCGGTCGGCTACTCCCCAAGAGCAGGCCGCATTCTACCTCAGCGGCCCGCGCCGGTCACTTGACGATCGTCAGAGCAGCGCCTCTTCGGCATCCCTCACCAGCGCCCCGCCGGAAATCATCGACTCGGCGAGCGAGTCCACCTGCGGCAGGAGATGCTCGGCGTAGAAGTGCGCCGTGAGCCGCTTGCCGCGCAGGAATTCCGCGTCGCCCTGGGCCCCGGCCAGCTGCTTCGTGGCGAGGAGCGCCGACCTCGCCATCATCCAGCCCCCGGCCGTCAGGCCCGCAGCCTTGAGGTAGTAGACGGAACCCGCGGCGACGGAACCGGGGTCGGTGGCGAACACCGCCACGATCCACTCCGTGGCCCGCTCGAGGTCGGCGACCGCCGCGCTCGAGGCGCTTGCCGATCGCGCGCAGCTGCGGGTCGTCCTGCTTCGAGGCCTCGGCCGCGACCTTGCGCATCTCGGCGATGAAGCCCTTCATGGTGACGCCCGCCTCGCGCCCCACCTTGCGGCCGACGAGGTCGTTGGCCTGGATGCCCGTGGTGCCTTCGTAGATGGTGGAGATGCGCGCGTCGCGCAGGTACTGGGCGGCGCCCGTCTCCTCGATGAAGCCCATGCCGCCGTGCACCTGGATGCCCAGGGAGGCCACGTCGACGGCCGTTTCCGTGGACCAGCCCTTCACCACCGGGATGAGGAGGTCGACGATGGCCTGGCAGCGGCGCCGCTCGCCCTCGTCGGGGTGCTTGCGCGAGCGGTCGAGGAGCGAGGCCACCTGGTAGGCCAGCGCGCGCGTGGCCTCGGCGCTCGCCTTCATCGTGAGGAGCATGCGCTTCACGTCGGGGTGCTGGATGATGGGCGCCGTCTTGGCCGCGCCCGCGACGCCCACGGGCCGGCCCTGCAGGCGCTCCTTCGCCCAGTCCCGCGCGCGCTGGTAGGCGCGCTCGCAGAGCGACACGCCCTCGAGGCCCACGCCGAAGCGCGCGGCGTTCATCATCACGAACATGTACTCGAGGCCGCGGTTGGCCTCGCCCACGAGGTAGCCGGTGGCGTTGTCGTAGGCCATCACGGCCGTGGGGCTCGCGTGGATGCCCAGCTTGTGCTCGAGGGAGACGCACTTCACGCCGTTCCTCTCGCCGAGGCTGCCGTCCGGCTTCACGAGGACCTTGGGCACCACGAAGAGGGAGATGCCCTTCACGCCCTCCGGCGCGCCCTCGATGCGGGCGAGCACCGCGTGGATGATGTTCTCCGTGTAGTCCTGGTCGCCGTAGGTGATGAAGATCTTCTGGCCCGTGAGGCGGTACGACCCGTCGGGCTGCGGGACGGCCTTGGTGCGCACGAGCGAGAGGTCGCTGCCGGCCTGCGGCTCGGTCAGGTTCATGGTGCCGGTCCACTTCCCCGTCACCATGTTGGGCAGGTAGCGCTGCTGGATCTCTTCCGAGGCATTGCGGTGCAGCGCCTCGACGGCGCCCAGCGTGAGCATCGGGCAGAGCTTGAAGGCGATGTTGGCCGAGCCCCACATCTCCTCGACGGGGGTGGACAGGAGCGCCGGAAGCCCCTGGCCGCCGAACTCCACGGGCGCCACGATGTTGCCCCACCCGCCGTTCACGAACTGCCAGTAGGCCTCCTTGAAGCCGGGGGCGGTGACGACGTCGCCCGCCTTCCATTGCGCCCCCGCCTTGTCGCCGGTGGCGTTGAGCGGCGAGAGCACCTCGCCCGAGAACTTCGCGGCCTCCTCGAGGATCGCGTCCACCACGTCCTCGGTGACCTCGTCCCAGCCCGGCAGCGTGTTCACCTGCTCGAGACCGACGACGTGCTTCAGCACGAACTGCATGTCCTTCAGCGGGGCGGCATACTCGGCCAATGCGGTCTCCTCGGGAGATCTGTCGCAGTCAGTTCGGGGAGGACCTGGAAGAGGTCGCCCACCAGCCCGTAGTCGGCCACCTGGAAGATGGGCGCCTCGGGATCCTTGTTGATCGCCACGATCACCTTGCTGTCCTTCATGCCGGCCAGGTGCTGGATGGCGCCGGAGATGCCGACCGCGATGTAGAGCTCGGGAGCGACGATCTTGCCCGTCTGGCCGACCTGGTAGTCGTTCGGGACGAATCCCGAATCGACCGCCGCGCGCGAGGCGCCGATGGCCGCGCCCAGCTTGTCGGCCAGCGCCTCGATCATCTTGAAGTTCTCCGCGCTGCCCACGCCCGCGGCCGCCGGCGATCACGCGCCGCGCCGCCACCAGCTCGGGGCGCGCCGACTTCGTGAGTTCCTGGCCCGAGGAGCTTCGACTTCGCCGTGTCGGGGCCGGCCGCGATCGCCTCCACCGGGGCGGAGCCGGTCGCCGCGGCCTCGTCGAAGCCGGTGGAGCGCACCGTCACCACCTTGATGGCGTCGGGCGACTGCACGGTCGCGAAGGCGTTGCCGGCGTAGATCGGCCGCACGAAGGTATCGGGGGAAACGACCGCCACGATCTCCGACACCTGCGCCACGTCGAGGAGTGCCGCCACGCGCGGCATGAAGTTCTTGCCCACGGCGGTGGCCGCGGCCACCACGTGCGAGTAGCCCTTGGCGAGCGGCGTCACCAGCGCGGCGAGGTTCTCGGGCAGGGCGCCCGCGTAGTGGGCGGCATCGGCCACGAGGACCTTCGCCACGCCGGCGAGCTTGGCGGCCTCGCCCGCGGCGGCGGCGCATCCGTGCCCCGCGACGAGGACGTGCACCTCGCCGCCCATCTTCGCGGCGGCGGTGACGGCGTTGGCGGTTCCGGCTTCAGCTTCGCGTTGTCGTGTTCGGCAATGACGAGTGCGGTCATCTCAGATCACCTTCGCTTCGGATTTGAGCTTCGCGACCAGTTCGGCCACGTCCTTCACCATGACGCCGCCCTTGCGCTTGGGCGGCTCGACGACCTTCAGGGTCTTCAGGCGCGGGGCGACGTCCACGCCCAGGTCCGCGGGCTTGAGCGTGTCCAGCGGCTTCTTCTTGGCCTTCATGATGTTGGGCAGCGTCGCGTAGCGCGGCGTGTTCAGCCGCAGGTCCGCCGTCAGCACCGCCGGGAGCGCCACTTCCACCGTTTCGAGGCCGCCGTCGATCTCGCGCGTGACGGTGAGCTTCCCGCCGTCGGCCACGACCTTGGAGGCGAACGTGACCTGCGCCCAGTCCAGGAGGGCGGCGAGCATCTGCCCGACCTGGTTCGCGTCGTCGTCGATCGCCTGCTTGCCGGCGATGACGAGCTGCGGGGCTTCCTTCGCGACCACGGCCTTGAGGAGCTTGGCCACGGCGAGCGGCTGCAGCTCCGCGTCGGTCTCGACGAGGATCGCGCGGTCGGCGCCCATGGCGAGCGCGGTGCGCAGCGTCTCCTGGCAGGCCGCCGTCCCGATGGAGACGGCCACCACCTCGGTCGCCTTTCCCGCCTCCTTGAGCTTGAGGGCCTCCTCGACCGCGATCTCGTCGAAGGGGTTCATGGACATCTTCACGTTGGCGAGGTCGACGCCCGGTGGAGTCCGCCTTCACGCGGACCTTCACGTTGTAGTCGACGACGCGCTTTACCGGGACGAGAATTTTCATGGCGGGTCGGGACCGGGAAGTGGGAGTTTCAAACGAGCGTTTGAATTATAACCGATGGGCAACCGCCGCATTGGTCATTCGGGCGACAATTCCGCCCCCCGACCGCGGCGGGCTACAGGTCCCGGGCACGGCCGCGCAGGACGAACTTCTGGATCTTCCCCGTCGACGTCTTCGGCAGCTCGCCGAACACCACCGTCCGCGGCACCTTGAAGTGGGCCAGGTGCTCCCGGCACCAGGCGATGATCGCCGCGGCGTCGCCCGGCCCCGCCCCGGGCTTGAGGGTCACGAAGGCGCAGGGCGTCTCGCCCCACTTCTCGTCGGGACGGGCCACCACCGCCGCCTCCATGACGCTCGGGTGCCGGTAGAGGCACTCCTCGACCTCCAGCGAGGAGATGTTCTCGCCGCCGGAGATGATGATGTCCTTCGAGCGGTCCTTCACCTCGATGTAGCCGTCCGGATGCCAGACCGCGAGGTCGCCCGTGTGGTACCAGCCCTCGCGGAACGCCGCCTGCGTGGCGCCCGGGTTGGCGAGGTAGCCCTTCATGATCGTGTTCCCGCGCAGCATCACCTCGCCCAGCGTCGCGCCGTCCCGCGGCACCGGCTCGTGCGTGCCCGGATCGGCCACCTGGAGGTCCTCGAGCGTGGGATAGCGCACGCCCTGGCGGGCCATCAGGCGCGCGCGCGCCTCGAGGTCGAGCCCGGCCCACTCGTCCTGCCACGCGCAGAGCGTGGCGGGCCCGTAGCTTTCCGTGAGGCCGTAGAGGTGCGTCACCCGGAAGCCCATGCGCTCCATGGCCTCGATGACGGCCGACGGCGGCGCGGCGCCCCCGGTGGCCACTTCCACCACGTGGTCGAAGCGGACCTTCACCGCGTCGGGCGCGTGCACCAGGAGGTTCAGCACGATGGGCGCGCCGCACAGGTGCGTGACGCGGTGGCGCGCGATGGCGGGAAAGATGAGCGCCGGATCGACCTTCCGCAGGCAGACGTGGGTGCCGCCCACCGCCGTCACGGCCCAGGTGTAGGTCCAGCCGTTGCAGTGGAACATCGGCAGCGTCCACAGGTAGACCGAGTCCCGCGAAAGGCCGAAGGCGAGCGCGTTGCCCAGCGCGTTCAGGTAGGCCCCGCGGTGGTGGTAGACCACGCCCTTCGGGATCGCCCGTGGTGCCCGAGGTGTAGAGCAGGCCCAGCGAATCCCATTCCTCGAGCGGGCCCGGCAGGACGAAGGCGGGATCGCCCTCCTCCAGCAGCGCCTCGTAGGTGAGGCTGCCGAGCAGCTCGCCCTCGGGCGCCAGCGGATCGTCGATGTCGATGACGAGGGGCTTGCGCTCGCACAGCGCCAGCGCCTTGGCCACGACGGGCGAGAACTCGCGGTCGGTGATGAGCACCTTCGCGCCGCCGTGCCCCAGGCAGAAGGCGATGGTCTTCGCATCCAGCCGGTAGTTGAGCGCGTTGAGGACGGCGCCGAGCCCCGGCACGGCGTAGTGCGCCTCCAGCATCGCCGGCACGTTGGGCGCCATGATCGCGACGGTGTCGCCGCGCCCGATGCCGCGCCGGGCGAGCGCGGAAGCCAGCCGCCGGCAGCGCGATTCGAGCTCCGCGTAGGTGAATGCGAGGTCGCCGTGGCGAACCGCGACCTTGCCCGGCCAGGTATCGGCCGCGCGCCTCAGGAAGGAAACCGGCGACAGCGCGACGTGGTTGGCCGCGTTGCGCCCGAGGTCCGGGGCGTGGGGTCCCGCCATGGCGGGCTCAGCCGGCGCGGCGGCGCCTGAGCCAGGCCTCCAGCTCGCCGATGATGCCGCGCCGGAAGGCCAGCACGCAGACCACGAAGATGGCGCCCTGCGTGATCGTGAACCAGGAGCCCAGCTCCGCGAGGTAGTTCTCCATGGTGATGATCGCGAAGGCGCCCACGACCGGCCCGAAGATCGTGCCCATGCCGCCCAGCAGCGTCATGAGCACCACCTCGCCGGACATCGACCAGTGCACGTCCGTGAGGGACGCGAGCTGGAAGACGATGGCCTTCGTCGCCCCGGCCAGCCCCGCGAGGCCCGCGGAGAGCACGAAGGCCGCCAGCTTGTACTGCTCCGTGCGGTAGCCGAGCGAGATGGCGCGCGGCTCGTTCTCGCGGATGGCCTTCAGCACCTGCCCGAAGGGCGAGTGGATGATGCGGTAGATGAGCAGGAACCCGGCCGTGAAGATGGCGAGCACCACGTAGTAGAGGACGGTGGTGTCCGTGAGGTCCAGGAAACCCAGGAACTTCCCGCGCGGCACGGACTGGATGCCGTCCTCCCCGCCCGTGAAGGGCGCCTGCAGGCAGAAGAAGAACACCATCTGCGCGAGCGCCAGCGTGATCATCGCGAAGTAGATCCCCTGGCGGCGGATGGCGAGCATCCCCGTGAACACGCCGAGCACGGTGGACGCGGCGGTCCCCGCGAGGATGGCGAGCTCCGGGGGCAGGCCCCAGACCTTCGCCGCGTGGGCGGACACGTAGCCGGCCATGCCCGAGGAACATCGCGTGGCCGAAGGACAGCAGCCCGCCGAAGCCCAGGAGGAGGTTGAAGGCGCAGGCGAAGAGCGCGAAGCACAGCGCCTTCATCACGAACACGGGATAGACGACCGCGGGCGCCACGATGAAGAGCGCCATCATCACGACGAACGCCTTGCGGTCGTAGCGCGCCTCCGCGGCGTCGTCGCGGGAGGCGTGCGGCTTGTACTGGTCTTCGGCCATGGGCCTAGCGGCTCCCGAAGAGGCCCTGCGGCCGGATCATGAGGACGATCGCCATGATCACGAAGATCACGGTGTTGGACGCCTCCGGGTAGAAGACCTTGGTGAGGCCCTCGATGACGCCCAGCCCGAAGCCCGTGACCACGGCGCCCATGATGGAGCCCATGCCGCCGATCACGACCACCGCGAACACGACGATGATCGTGTCCGCGCCCATGAGCGGGTTCACCTGGTAGATGGGCGCCGCCATCACGCCGGCGAGGCCCGCGAGCGCCACGCCGAAGCCGTAGGTGAGCGTGATCATGCGCGGCACGTTGATGCCGAAGGCCTGCACCATCGCCGGGTTCTCGGTCGCGGCGCGCAGGTAGGCGCCGAGCTTCGTGCGCTCGATGACGAACCAGGTGCCGACGCAGACGACGAGGGAGGCGACGATGACCCACCCCCGGTACTTGGGCAGGAACATGAAGCCGAGGTTGGTGCCGCCGGAGAGCACCTCCGGGATGGAGTAAGGCAGCCCGGTCGAGCCGAATTCGTGGCGGAACGCGCCCTGGATGATGAGGGCGAGGCCGAAGGTGAGGAGCAGCCCGTAGAGGTGGTCCAGCTTGTAGAGGCGCGAAATCATCAGGCGCTCGAACACCACGCCCGTGAACCCCACGGCCAGCGGCGCCAGGACCAGCGCCCACCAGTAGTTGAGGCCCAGCTTGTTCAGCAGGAAGTACGCCGCGAACGCGCCCATCATGTACTGCGCGCCGTGCGTGAAGTTGATGATGTTGAGCAGCCCGAAGATGACCGCGAGCCCCAGCGACAGCAGGGCATAGAACGACCCGTTGATCAGCCCGATGAGGAGCTGGCCGAAGAGCGCCTGCGTCGGTACGCCGAAGATCTCGGTCATGTGTCTGGCTCGTAGGCTGCCTGGTCGTGATGAGCGGCGCCCCGAAGGGCGTCCGCTCGATCACGGTTCCCGATGATTCGCTACTTCTTGGCAACCAGAGGGCAACCTCCCTGATCGATCGGGCGGAACGCCTGATCGGCCGGAATGGTTGCCCGGATCTTGTAGTAGTCGTAGGGGCCCTTGGACTCCGAGGGCTTCTTCACTTCCACGAGGTAGGCCGGGTGGATCTTGCGGCCGTCGGCGCGGATCGTGCCCTTGCCGAAGAGCGGGTCGTCCGTCGGCATTTCCTTCATCTTGGCCACCACCTTCGTGCCGTCGTCGCTCTTGAGCGCCTCGACCGCCTTCAGGTAGTGCAGCACGCCCGCGTACACGCCCGCGTGCACCATCGTCGGGTACTTCCCGCCGTTGGCCGCGGCGAAGCGCTTGGCGAACGCGCGCGTCCGGCATCGTTCAGGTCCCAGTAGAACGTCGTCGGTGAAGATGAGGCCCTGCGCCTTCTCGAGGCCGAGGCCGTGCACGTCCGTGAGGAACACGAGGAGGCCCGCCAGGCTCTGGCCGCCCTTCACGATGCCGAACTCGGAGGCCTGCTTGATCGAGTTGATCGTGTCGCCGCCGGCGTTGGCCAGCCCGATGATCTTCGCCTTCGAGGCCTGCGCCTGCAGCAGGAACGAGGAGAAGTCCTGGGTGTTCAGCGGGTGGCGGACCTTGCCCAGCACCTTGCCGCCGGACTTGAGCACGACCGCCTCGGTGTCGCGCTCGAGCGCGTGGCCGAAGGCGTAGTCGGCCGTGAGGAAGAACCAGGTGTCGCCGCCCGTCTTCACGATCGCGTTGCCGGTGCCGTTGGCGAGCATCCAGGTGTCGTAGGTCCAGTGCACCGTGTTGGGCGAGCACTTGGAGCCGGTCAGGTCGGAGGAGGCCGCGCCGGAGTTGATGAAGACCTTGCCCTTCTCCTTCACGACCTCGTTCACCGCGAGCGCCACGCCGGAGTTCGGCGTGTCGACGATCACGTCGACGCCCTCGGAGTCGATCCACTTGCGGGCGATCTGCGAGCCCACGTCGGGCTTGTTCTGGTGGTCGGCGAAGATCACCTCGGTCTTGATGCCCTTCTTGGCGGCGCCGAAGTCCTCGATGGCCATCTTGGCGGCCAGGACGGAGCCCTGCCCGGAAAGGTCGGCATAGAGGCTGGACTGGTCGTTCAGGATGCCGATCTTCACGACGTTGCCCGAGATCTGGGCGTGGGCCGCGCCGGCCGTGAGGGCCATGGCGGCGGCGACTGCGAGCAGCTTGCGCTTGAAAATCATGATGGAAATCTCCTCGTTGCTGTCGTTTGGTTACACACCCAGGTACTCGTGAAGCATTTGCGTCTTCGAGCCCAGTTCCGACGCGGAGAACGTCTCCGCGATTTTTCCGTGCTCCATCACGTAGAACCGGTCGGCGAGCGGCGCCGCGAAGCGGAAGTTCTGCTCGACCAGCACGATGGTGAAGCCGCGTTCCTTGAGTTTCGTGATGATGCGCCCGAGCGCCTGCACGATCACCGGCGCGAGGCCCTCCGTGATCTCGTCCAGGAGCAGCAGGTGCGCGCCCGTCCGCAGGATCCGGGCCATGGCGAGCATCTGCTGCTCGCCGCCCGAGAGCTTGGTGCCCTGCGCGGTCTTTCGCCGCTCGCGCAGGTTGGGGAACATCTCGTAGATCTCGTCCACGCTCATGCCGCCCTCGCCGATGCGGGGCGGGAGCATGAGGTTCTCCTCGACGGAGAGGCTGGAGAAGATCGCGCGCTCCTCCGGGCAGTAGCCGATGCCGAGGTGGGCGACCTTGTGGGTCGGCCAGGTGATCGTCTCCTGGCCGTTCACCCGGATCGAGCCCTCGCGCCGGCCCGACGAGCCCCATGATCGACTTGAGCGTCGTCGTGCGCCCCGAGCCGTTGCGGCCCAGGAGCGTCACCACCTCGCCCTCGTTCACCGTGAGGTCCACGCCGTGCAGGATGTGCGACTCGCCGTACCAGGCGTTCAGGTGCTCGATGCGCAGGACCTCAGCCATGGGCGGCCTCCGTGGAGCCCATGTAGGCCTCGATCACCTGCGGGTTCGCGGACACCTCGGCGTACGGCCCCTCGGTGAGCACCGCCCCGCGCTGCAGCACGGTGATCGTGTCGCAGATGCCGGAGACCACGCCCATGTTGTGCTCGACCATCAGCACGGTGCGGCCCTTGGCGACCTGCTTGATGAGGTTCTTCACCAGGTCCACGTCCTCGTGGCCCATGCCCGAGGTGGGCTCGTCCAGGAGCATCAGCTCCGGCTCCATCGCGAGCGTCGTGGCGATCTCGAGCGTGCGCTTGCGGCCGTAGGCCAGCTCCACGGCGTTGGTCTGGGCGAAGCGGCGCAGGTCCACCTGGTCCAGGATCGCGAGCGCCCGGTCGTTGAGGGCGTCGAGCGTGGATTCGGCCTTCCAGAAGTGGAAGCTCGTCCCGAGGTTGCGCTGCAGCGCGATGCGGACGTTCTCCAGGACCGTGAGGTTCGGGAAGACGGCGGAGATCTGGAAGGAGCGGATGATCCCGCGGCGCGCCACGTCCGCGGGCTTCGTCGTGCGTGATGTCCTGCCCGTTGTAGAGGATCGTGCCGGAGGTGGGCGGCAGGAACTTGGTCAGCAGGTTGAACGTGGTGGTCTTGCCGGCGCCGTTGGGGCCGATCAGCGCGTGGATGGTTCCCCGCCTCACCTTGAGGTCCACGCGGTCCACGGCGACGAAACCCTTGAACTCCTTGGTGAGCCCTCGGGTCTCGAGGATGATGTCTTCGGCCATCAGCTTCCGGATTGGGGATTCCCGCAGCGTCACCCTGTTCCGGGAATCCGGACGCTTTACGGCGGGAGGTCCCGAATGCTACCCCACGCCTTCCGGCGGTCGCAAGACAAACCCCCGCCGAAGCGGGGGTTTGCTGCCGGAAGGGCTCCGGGCTTGCCCCGGGGTTCCGCCGGGACGCCTGGCTGGCGGGTCAGGGACCGCAGACCAGTTCGAAGCCGCGGCCGGTCGAGGCCAACCGGCACCCCACGCCCGAGAGCGTCACCCGGTGCGGACTGCCGGAGGCATTCGAGGTGATCGACACGTCCCCGAGGCGGCTGCCCGGAATGCTGGCGACGAATTCCACGGCGATCGCGCAGGACCGCGTCGGCGCGAGCGTGCCCGTGCACCCGTTGGTGATGCGGAAGTCGCCTGTCGACTCCACCGGGCCGAACACCAGATCGGCGGTGCCGTCGTTCGTCACCGTCACGGTCTGCGTCGCGCTGCTGCCGACCAGCCTGTTGCCGAAGCCGAGCGCGGTTGCCGACAGCGAAACGCGCGGCGCCGGAACCGGCACGCCCAGCCCATTGAGGCCAACGCTGAACGGCGAGTTGGAGGCGTTGCTGGTGACCACGACCTGCCCGGAGCGCGGGCCGATCGCCGTGGGCGCGAAGGTGGCGAGGAAGGCGCAGGACGCGCCCGGGGCCAGGCTGCTGCAAGTGCCTTCGACCGCGAAGTCGCCCGTCACCGAGATGCGCGAAATCGTGGCCGTCGCGTTCCCGCCGTTGGAGATCGTGAACGCCCGCGATCCGCTCGTCGTGCCGATGGTCTGGTCCGGGAACGAAATCGACGCAGGATCGGCCACGAGGCGCCCGACCGACGCCGCGGTCGCCGACCCCGTCAACGTCGCGATGTGCGGGCTGCCCGGGGCGTTGGTCGTCACGCGGACCCTCCCCGTGAAGCTGCCGGCAGCCGCCGGCGCAAAGGTCACGGTGATCCGGCAGGATCCGGGGGAAGCCAGGAGCCGCCGGCAGTTATGGGTCCCCGAGAAGCCTGATCCAAGGACCTCGATCGCGAGGATATCGACCGTCGCGCCCCCCGTGTTTGAAAGGGTCACGACCTGCGGCGCGCTCGCCTGGCCCGCGGTGGTCGACGGGAATGCGAGCGACGAAGGAATGAGCGAGACGCTGGCCAGCGGCGCGGCCACCCCGAGACCGGAAAGCGTGACGATGTGGGGGCTGGCCGGATCGTTGCTCGTGATCATGACGTCGCCAGGCCGGCTTCCCGCGATGATCGGCGTGAAGGTGACGGCGATATTGCATGTCGAGGAAGGCGCCAACGGGGACCCCGTGCATGCCGAGGAGGTGGAGTAGTCCCCCGTCGCGGCGATGCCCGTAACCGACAGCGGCGCCGTGCCGGCGCTCGTGACCACCACCGTCTGCGCCGGCGAGGTCGTCGATACGGTCTGCGCTCCGAAGTTCAGCGCATTGGTCGACAGGGAGATCGCGGGCGTGGGAGCGGCCGTGACGAGGAGCGTGGCGGTCGCGCTGGCGACGCTGTTGCCCAAGGCGGACGTGAATGCTCCCGCCGGGATGGTATTGACCAGCCCCGGGCTGAGGGCGGGGGCGCTCACCGGAACGTCGATCGTGCAAGTGCCTGGCGCCACGCTGCCCGCCGGAACCGTGCCGGCTGCCAGCTGGACGCTCGAACTGCCCGCAGCAGCGGTCAGCGTGCCTCCGCACGAGTTGGTCGGCGCAGGCGTTGCGGCCACGAAGAGACCCGCCGGGAATGTATCCAGGAGCGCGGCGTTGGTGAGTGCCGCCGGATTCGCGTTCGTCACGGTGATGGAGAGCGTGGACACCCCCCCCGCCATGATCGAACTGGGGGTGAATGCCTTCGTGACGACCGGCGCAGTGACCGCCTGGCCGGTGCCTGAAAGGGAAACGGTCTTCAGCGGGCCTGCGGCACCGTTGAACGTCAGCGTGCCGGTGCTTGTCCCGGCCGCCGTCGGGTGGAAGGTCACCGTGACCGGGCAGCAGGTCTTGGCGAGGAGCTGCGAGGGCGAGACCGGACAGGTCGTGGACACGACGAAGTCGGGCGACGACGAGACGATCGACGTGATGTCGAGCGCCAGGTCGCCGGTATTGCCCGCCGAGATGTCGATCGGCGTGCTGTCGGTGCCGACGAGCGTCGTTCCGAACGCGAGCGACGTCGGGGACGCCTCGAGCGTGCCCGGAGCCACGGTGACGGTCAGTCCGAGGACCGACAGGTTCGTGTAATAGACCGGCAGGGTGTCCGTGCTCTGGACCGTCACGCTTGCGAAGGAAAGCGCGCCAAGGGTCGCCCGCGTGTTGGTGACGGTGAATGTGCACGAGGCACCCGTCGCGAGAGGCGATGCGCAGCCATCGGCCGTCACCTGGACATCGGGATTGCCGCTCACGAACGACAGGCCCGGCGACGCCCCGGCGCCCACGTTCTGGGCCGTCACCACCTGCTGCACCGGCGTGCCCTGTGGCCCCGTGGGGAACTGGACCGGGTTCGGCGAAACGACGATGCTCGCCGAAGGCGGCACCGCTACGTCCACCGTGATCGAAAGCGGGATCGTGTCAGCCGACACCGACTTCGACACCGTGATGGTGCCCGGATACGCTGTCGGGCCGGTGGGTGAAAGCGCCGTGAGGTCCGCGTGCACGACGATGTCGCATGTTCCCCCGGAGGGAATCGAGGGGGTGCAGTTCTCGGACACGAGGACCCAGGGCGCAGGTGTGGCCGTGATTCCGGTGATCGCCTGGGCCACAGTGTCCGGATTGGTGACTGTCACCACGTTGTCGTAGGTAACGACCCCCGCGTTCCAGGTAAAGAAATCCAGGCTCGTGGGCAAGTAGACCAGCGGCGAGCCAGGCGCGGTGCCGACTCCCTGCAGGTAGACATACTCCCAACCCGAGAACGCAGCGGCCGTGTAACCCACATAGAAGTAGGCATTGGTGAACGCGCCCGCTGAGGGAGGAGTGAAGGCCACCGACAGACTGCAGGAAGCGCCCACCGCCAGGGTTCCGGGAATGGTGCATGTCCCGGCACCGACCGTGAAGGCGAGAGAGTCCGCACCCGAGACCGGTTGCAGCGTATCGAGCGAAATCGGATCCGGCCCCGGGTTGGAGAGCGTGACGGTGCCCGTGACCGGGATCACCGGCGGACGGCGGAAGTCGCCCCGAAGTCGACCAGCAGCGGGGAGACCGAGAGCAGCGTACCTGCGACCGTTCCGGAAATCGGCACCATGACCGTGTTGTTGGCCGGATCGTTGCTGTTGAACTCGACCGTGCCGGCGATGACGTCTCCGGGGCCGAAGCCGCCCGTCCCCGTGTTGAAGGACGCGGATCCGGCACACGTGCCTCCCGGCGGGATGGGCACGCCGGTACAGCCGGAGAAGTCGACGGTGAAGATCAGGGAGCAGTCGCACGGAGGATCGTGAGCCGTGGCCGCGTAGACCACGAGGTCTGCCGTTCCCGTATTGCTGATCGTGACCGGGATGGAGGCGCTCGTGGAGTTGGGTGGGGTCGTGGGCAGGACGATCGGTGAAGGCGACACCGAGAACGCCGGCACGGGCAGCGTGCACACCGCCTTCGCGAAGGAAGGCCCCGATGCGACGATCTTGGAGATGGGCAGGCCCGCCGCCTGGGCGCCGGGCGGCACGCAAGCCAGGAAGCCGGTCAAGGCGACGGCGGCCAGCGCCGTCAATGGATGCTGCCGGAATGCCCGTTCAAGATTCATCGTCTACGCTCCGATTGGTGCATCACGCAGGTGCGTGTTCTCGGGTGCGGCTCAGCCGCCGCTTCGGCGGAATGCCGCCGCGCCGGTTGCCCCGTTCAGGTTGTACATCATCCCCGCCCCCTGCCCGGTTGCGCCCCGCGAAGAACCCGTCGACCGAGCCCACCGGGTTCGGCGCAGGCCGGCTGGCAGGTGATGTTGAGGAGTTGCGGAACGGGCAGGCCGGGCGGGACGGTGCCGCGGAAGGCGGAGAAATACTGCTCCCGGTAGATCGGCACGCCCGCCGCCGACCCGTTGATCGTCTGCCCCGCGATCGTGAGGTTCACGCCGAGGTCCACCGTGCGCTGCGTGAAATTGGCCGCGAGCGTGGCGTTGTTCAGCGTACCCACGTGGCCCAGGCTGTCCGTCGGGCTCGTGCGGCCGATCAGGTCGTAGGTCGCGCTCGCCCGTGAGCGGCAGCGATGACGGGCCCGTTCTGCACGCCCGAGAAGACGTAGTGCAGGCTCGACCTTGGTCGAGGGGGAGTGACTGCTGCGACCGCCGCCCGCCGTCACGGTCGCCATGCCGCCGGCCCAGCGGCCCCACACCAGCCCCGTTTCCGGATCCGTGCCGGACTGCGCCACCGAGGCCGTGCCGAGGGCATAGGCCTGGTGCCCGCCGTAGGTCTGGTAAGGCGCCGCGAACGCGGTCGCCCGGCCCTGCGCATCGCCGTGACTTCCTCCGGCCGGTTCGCCGTGGTGAAATTGCGGACGAGCGCCGGAGCCGAGGACGCCCGTCGGGTCGGACACGAGGCCGTCGCGGTACGGCGCGCTCGACGTTCTGCGCCGGGCCCTGGAACCCGATCACGCCGTTCACCGTGTTGTGGTTGGACGCGTTGCTCGTCGTCTGGTCGTCGAAGCTGTAGCCCACGATCGCGCCCTGCAGGCCGGCGCCGACGAAGCTGCCCTCGAAGCTGCCGTAGAGAGCCCGGAATTGCGTCGGAGCTCTGCCCCGCGCCGTTGGTGATGCGCAGGCGGTCGGACGTGGAGGCGTAGAAGGTGCCGAAGCGTGAACGGCACGTTGGTCGCCGTGAGCTGCCAGCTGCCGCCCGCGTTGCCGCCGGCCGCGGGCATCGTCACCCCGAGGTGGCGTCGAGCGTGCGGTTGGTGAAGTTCACGTCCAGCCGCGCGCCCGTGAGCGTGCCCGCGGTGTTGGCCTGGTTGGTCGGCGAGGTGTTCACCACGGCGTTGTACGTGCGCCGTGCCCGTGAGCACGTCGGAGAGGTAGGCCGGGATAGCCCGGACCCCGAGAGGATCCAGTGGACGCTGCCCGGCACCGGCGACGCCCGTGCCCGGGCCGAAGTAGCCGAGGCTGGCGCCCTCCCAGCGGCCGAGCGCGAATGTCGAGCCCGCCGGAGCGAACAGGCCTGCACGTCGCGGGCCGTGCCGCCGTCGATGGACGGCTCGCAGCGCCACCTGCAGGCCGGGGTACATCCGGTAGGAGCGAAGGCTGCTGCCTTCGACGCGTGATGTCGCCCTGCAACGCCTGCCCGGCGAGCGTGCACCGCCGGCGATCACGATGTCCTGCAAGCCCAGCGGCTCGCCGCCGATCAGGTTGCCGGACGCATCCGTGATCGGGAAGCCCAGCCCGTTGTTGCCCACGGGCATCGTGCCGCCGCGGTGCCCTGGGCGACGGCGGAGCCGCTGCCGTCGCTGGGCCCGAAGTTGCGCGTCTCGCCATCGCCCTCGCCGCCCTCGCCCTTCGACTTCGCGCCGCCGGCGGGATTGCGTGGCCGCGTCGGCGATGAACTGCGGCGTCGGGATGTACCTCACGTCGCCCCGGCCCGTGACGAGCACGGTCTGCCCCGGGCCCGGTGATGAGCGTCTGCGCCCCTCCCTGCTGCGGCGGCAGGCCGGGCCCGGAGAAGTCGCCGAAGGTGACGGCGTGGCTGCCCTCGATCGTGTGGTTCACGGTGATGTCGCAGCCGGTGCCGCCCGCACTCCACCTTGGTCGGATCGCAGTCGGTGGCCGTGCCGGCGAAGAGCACGTTGCCGGACCCGCGGATGCCCACCGTGGCGACCTTCGTCTTCATCACGAAGCGGTCGCGGTTGCGCGCGGCGATGAGGCCCGTGAACGTGCGCAGCGTCCCGCGCACGAGGTTCAGGAGCGCGCCCTGGTCGGAGTCCGGGCGGTCGGCGTACTGCTCGATCTGGAACTGGGTGTTGGGCCGCAGCGAGATCTTGGCCTGGTCCACCATCGTGAGCTGCGCCATGCCCTGCGTGCCGCGTGACGACGGTGTCGCCGGGATTCACCGGCGTGCCCCGGGTCGACCGCCACGCGCTGCCCGTCGCGGCGCTGCACGTTCACGTCGCCGGTGACGAAGGTGAAGGTCCCGCTCTGCGCCGAATGCCGGGCCGGCGGCAGCGAGCCCGCCGAGGACGAGAAGGGATGCGAGCTTTCTGCGCTGAAACATGGCCGGTACCCCCTAGTTCATCTCGCAACGCACGGCCGTGGAGACCTCGTTGCGGTTGAAATCGTAGATGATCGATGTTCGAGTTGTTGCGCGTGTAGACCCACTGGGCGCGCACCGCGCAGGTCTTGCGGAACTGCCAGTTGACGCCGAGGAGGAACTCGCCGAACCTGTCCTTGCCCGATCTCGACCTCGGTCGACGCGCGCGTAGGGATCCTTGTCCTTGCGATAGACGAAGCCCAGCGCCGTTGAACAGGTTCAGCTTCGGCGTCAGCGAGTACTGGACGTAGCTGCGCAGGCCCGCGAGGTTCTTGCTCTTGTCCGTCACGCCGTCGGCCGATCTTGTTGATCGCGTTGTCGTCGCTGACGAAGGCGCGCGAGGTAGAGGAGCGGAACGCCCTTGGTCTCGAAGCGACGCAGCCACGACCCCAGACGAACACCTGGTCGAAGTCCTCGACGTCGTTCGTCGGGAAGCGCACCTGCGCGTACTTGAGCCCCAGCCCCACCTGCGTCCGCGTGTCGAGCATGGTACTTCCATTCGCCCTGGACGTTCGCGGTCCGCCGGTCGTTGGTCGACTTCGGCTCGCCGGGCGCCGTCGCCTTCCTGGTTGAAGTGCCTGGTAGCCTGCCGAGCCATGCGCCATTGGGTCGGCCCGTCGTTCAGCGCGCCGCCGGCGCGGCCGTCGCCGGCCAGGGAATTGAAGCTGCGTCTCGCCGTCGTAGCCGCGGCCCCTGCACCTCGCCGCCGCCGAAGAGGCTCCAGCCGCCGCGAGAGCGGGATGCGAGTATTCGAGCGCCGCCGGAGGCGTTGCCGAAGGCCGGCCTTGCGCTTGACGGAGTTGCCCGTGGCCTCGATGCCGATGATGCCGAAGGACTGCTGGGCGGCCGCGCCGAAATCGCGTCGGCACGCCCGTGATGTTGTCGTCGTAGCCGAGGCCGAGTTCCGCGTACCCGGACCAGCCGGCGGTCGTCTGGCGCCTGCGGGCCTTGATGGCCTCGAGGTAGCGGTTGATCGTCTGCTGCGCGATGGCCGGCGGGTTGCTGTCGGCCAGCTGCCGGAAGGCGGCTTCGGCGAGGTCGTAGGAGCCGGCCATGAAGTAGGCCCGCGCGAGGTCCATCTGCGCGCCGGCATGGTTCGGGTTCAGCGCCAGCACGCGCTCGAAGGCGATGATCGCGTCGTCGAGCTTGCCGCTGTCGAGCGAGGCGACGCCCAGGAGGTAGTCGTAGTCGATGTTGCCCGCGAGCTGCGCCCTCGAGCTTGATGAGCTCCATGTAGGCCTGCTTGGGATTGTTCTCGTTCAGCAGGCGCCGGGCCTTCTCGAGGGTCTCCGGGTTGGCCAGGGCGGGGCCGACGGCTCCCGCCGCGAAGGACCAGGGCCACGATGGCGTCAGCCAGCGTGCACGTCGTTCCATGGCGGCTCTCATTCTTGTTCGGATGGACTGAGACTGCTGCGAACCCGGAGCCGGTTGCCGATCGCTGGTCCCTTGAATGCAAACGGAAATACCGGCCCGGCTTCCGGACACAGTGCCGATGGTATTCGCCACACCCACCCCATGCAATCGGCATTTCGGACAACGACTGCCCGGACTTCCTCAACAAAAACAATGTGATAAATTTCATGGGCGCGACCGATTTCGCGCCGCCCCGGGAGAGTCCATGAACGAACCCGTTGCCACGGCCGTGGCGAATCCTGACACCGCATTGCTGCAGCGCAGCGACGACGACGGCGTGGCCTGCCTCACCCTCAACCGCCCGCGGCAGTACAACGCCCTTTCGGGCGCGCTCCTGAAGGCGCTGCACGAGGCGCTCGACGCCATCGCCCGGGACGAAAGCGTGCGGGTGGTCGTGATCACCGGCGCGGGTCCCGCCTTCTGCGCGGGGCACGACCTGAAGGAGATGAAGGGCCTGCCGGACCAGGGCGCGGTGGCGGCGCTCTTCGCCTCCTGCAGCGACATGATGCAGAAGCTCATCGCCCTGCCCCAGCCCGTGATCGCCGCCGTGAACGGGCTCGCCACCGCCGCCGGCTGCCAGCTCGCGGCCCAGTGCGACCTCGCGGTGGCCGCCGACAACGCGCGGTTCGCGGTCTCCGGCATCAACCTCGGCCTCTTCTGCTCGACGCCCGCCGTGGCGCTCACCCGCAACCTGTCGCGCAAGCGCGCCGCCGAGATGCTCTTCACCGGCGACTTCATCGACGCGGAGACCGCGCTGGACTGGGGGCTCGTGAACCGCGTCTGCCCCGCCGACCGGCTCATGGAGACCGTCGACGGGCTGGCCGCCAGCCTGAAATCGAAGCCGCGCGACTCGCTCGCCCTCGGCAAGGCGCTCTTCTACCGGCAGCTCGAGGCCGGGATCGCCAAGGCCTACGACGATGCGTCCCGCACGATCGCGGCCAACATGGCGAGCCCCGCCGCCATCGAAGGCGTGGACGCGTTCCTGAACAAGCGCCCGCCGAACTGGAAGTAATGGGTCGGATTCACGACCGGGGTCATGAACCGGTCGGAACCGACCCCATTCCTAGCGGCGCCAGTCGCGGACCACTTCCCGCGCGGCGTTGTGGCCCGGGACGCCGGTGACGCCCCCGCCCGGGTGCGCGCCCGACCCGCAGAGGTAGAGCCCCGCCAGCGGCATCCGGTAGTTGCCGTAGCCGATCGCGGGGCGCGCGCTGAAGAGCTGGTTGAGCGTGAGCTTGCCGTGGAAGATGTCGCCGCCGGTGAGGCCGAACTCGCGCTCGAGGTCCCAGCGGCGAGAGGATGCGGCGCGCGATCACGGCCGCGCGGAAGTTCGGCGCGTGCCGCGTCACGAGGTCGATCACCGCGTCGGCCGCGCGCTCGCGCTCGTCCTCCCATCGGCGCCCCCCGGGCAGCGCGTAGCGGAAGTGCTGGCAGAAGAGGCTCGCGACGTGCGCGCCGCGGGGCGCGAGCGAGTCGTCCACCGTGCTGGGGATGAGCATCTCCACGATCGGCTCGCGCGACCATCCCTCCTCCCGCGCCGTCGCGTGGGCGCGGTCCATGTAGGCGAGCGTCGGCGCGAGGATGATCCCCGAGGAATGGTGCGGCGCGGCCGCCTTTCCCGGCAGGCAGGCGAAGTCGGGCAGCTCCGACAGCGCCACGTTCATGCGGAAGGTGGCGCTCTCGCACTGGTAGTTGGCGAAGGCCTCGGGCCAGGGCTTGCCGCCGGCGAGCTTCGCGACGATCTTCGGATTGGCGTTGGCGACGACGCGCCGCGCCGCCACCTCGGTGCCGTCCGAGAGCGCGAGCCCCGCCGCGCGCCCGCCGCGCCTCGAGGATCCTCTCGACCGCGACGCCGGTGCGGATCGTCACGCCGCGCGCGCGCGCCTCGTCCGCGAGCGCCTGCGTGATGGCGCCCATGCCGCCCACGGCGTGCCCCCAGATGCCCTTCTTCCCGTTCACCTCGCCGAAGACGTGGTGCAGCAGCACGTAGGCCGTCCCCGGCGACCACGGGCTCGCGAAGTTGCCGACGACGCTGTCGAAGCCGAAGCAGGCCTTGATGGGGTCCGACTCGAACCATCGCTCCAGCCAGTCGCCCGCGGCCGTCGTGAAGAGGTCCAGCACGTCCGCCTTCGCCTCCAGCGGCAGCTTCTGCAGCCGCCGCGCCGACTTCCAGGCGCGGAAGGCCTCGCGCGATGCCGCCGTCCGACGTTGGGCGGCGTCTCGAGCAGCAGGTCCCGCAGGACGTCGGCCACGCGCTCGAGCCGGTCGTAGTAGCCGGGCAGCCGCTCGGCGTCGCGCGGGGAGAACTTCGCGATCTCGCGCTGCGTGGCGGCGAGCCCGCCCCCGGCCTTCAGGTACCGGCCGTCCTCCGTGGGCAGGAAGTTCGAGAACGGCCGCTCGACGATCCGCAGCCCGCGCTCCGCCAGGCGCAGGTCCCGGATCACCTTCGGGTTCAGCAGGCTCACCGTGTAGCTCGCCGCGGAATTGCGGAACCCCGGATGGAACTCCTCCGTCACCGCGGCGCCGCCGACCACGTCGCGGCGCTCGAACACGCCCACCTTCAGGCCGGCCGCCGCGAGGTAGCAGGCGCACACGAGGCCGTTGTGGCCCGCGCCGATGATCGCGGCGTCGAGTTCGCGCGCCGCTCGCTCACGCGGGCCTCACGCCAGCAGGAACGCGCGCACCGCGGCGACCTGCGCGGCGTCCATCAGCATCGGCGCGTGTCCCGTGCCGGGCACGACGAGCCCCTCGGTGCCCGGCCGCGCGAGCATCTCCGCGTGGATCTCCGGCGTGAGGAGGTCCGACTGCTCGCCGCGCACCGACGAGGACCGGCCCGCGCACGGCCCGCCAGAACGGCGCGCAGGTCCACGTCGGCGAGCGGGCCGGCCTTGAAAGCGGCCGCGATGCCCGGGTCGTAGCGGAATCGCCACTTGCCCGCCGCGTCGCGCCGCGCCACGTGGATGGCGAGGTGCCCCCATTGCGCGGGCGTGAGGCTTCCGAAGGGGCTCACCGAGCGCATCGCCGCCTCCAGCGCCTCCAGCGACTCGAACGCGGGATCGCGGCCCACGTAGGTCGCGATCCGCTCGAGCGCCGCCTTCGGCACGACGCAGCCCACGTCGTTCAGCACGAGCTTGCCCACCGGCGTGCGCGGGTGCGCCGCGAGGAGCATGCCGAGGATGCCCCCCATCGAGGTGCCGACCCAGTCGACGGACTCCGCGCCGATCGCCGCCAGCATCGCGGCGATGTCGGCGCAGTACACCGGGTAGCCGTAGTCGGCCTTGTCCGCGAGCCAGTCGCTGCGGCCGCGCCCGGCGATGTCCGGGCAGACGACGCGGTAGGCGTCCGCCATGCGCTCGGCGAGGTAGTCGAAATCGCGCCCGCAGCGCGTGAGGCCGTGGGCGCAGACGAGCACCCGCGGATTGTCGCGGTCGCCCCACTCGACCCACCGCATGCGGTGGAAGCCGTGGGGTCCAGGCAGAGCACCGATCCTTCGCGCATCGTGCGTCATGGCGGGCTCTACTCGATGGCGCTGCGGCTCTTCGCCGCGCTCCCGCAGCAGGAACTTCTGGATCTTCCCCGTGGAGGTCTTCGGCAGCGGCCCGAAGACCACGCTCCTGGGCACCTTGAACCGCGCCATGCGCTCGCGGCAGAACTCGATGATCTCGGCCTCCGTCGCGCTCGCGCCCTCCTTCAGCTCGACGAACGCGCAGGGCGTCTCGCCCCACTTCGGATCGGGCTGCGCGACCACCGCCGCGAGCATCACCGCGGGGTGGCCGAAGAGCACGTCCTCCACCTCCTGCGAGGAGATGTTCTCGCCGCCGGAGATGATCACGTCCTTCGACCGGTCCTTGATCTTCACGTAGCCGTCGGGCTGCATGACGGCGAGGTCGCCCGAGTGGAACCAGCCGCCGCGGAACGCCTCCTCGGTGGCCTTCGGGTTCTTGAGATAGCCCTTCATCGTGATGTTGCCGCGGAACATGATCTCGCCCATCGTCTCGCCGTCCCACGGCACCGGATCCATCGTGTGCGGGTCGAGCACGGTCATGCCCTCCTCCAGCAGGTAGGCCACGCCCTGCCGGCCGTTGCGGCGCACCTGCTCCTCGAGCGGCAGCGTCGTCCCACTCGGGATGCTTCGCGCAGACCGCCGCGGGCCCGTAGGTCTCGGTGAGGCCGTAGACGTGCGTGATGTCGAAGCCCATGCGGCCCATGCCCTCGATCACCGCCGCGGGCGGCGGTGCGGCGGCGACGAGGCAGTGCACCTCGTGGTCGATGCCCTGCTTCCACTCGGCCGGCGCGTTGAGCAGCATCGAGTGCACGATGGGCGCGCCGCAGTAGTGCGTCACCCTGTGCTCGCGGATGAGGTCCAGGATCAGCTTCGGGTCCACCTTGCGCAGGCACACGCTGGTGCCGGCCGCCGCCGCCATCGTCCAGTTGAAGCACCACCCGTTGCAGTGGAACATCGGCAGCGTCCACAGGTAGACGGCGTGCTTCGGCATGGACCAGTCGAGGATATTGTTGATCGCGTTCAGGTACGCCCCGCGATAGTGGTACACGACCCCCTTCGGGTTGCCCGTCGTCCCGGAGGTGTAGTTGAGCGCGATGGCGTCCCACTCGTCCGGCGGGAAGGTCCACGCGAACTCCGGGGTCGCCCTCCGCGAGGAAGGCCTCGTACTCCTTCTCGCCGAGGAACGTCCCGCCCTCGTGCAGGGCGTCGTCCACGTCGATCACGACCGGCTTCGACTTGCACAGCGCCAGCGCCTTCTCGACCGTCGCGGAGAACTCGCGGTCGGTGAAGAGCACCTTCGCCTCCCCGTGGTCGAGCATGAAGGCGATGGTCTCCGCATCGAGCCGCGTGTTGAGCGTGTTCACCACCGCCCCGATCATGGCCGGCCCGAAGTGCATCTCGACCATGGCGGGGATGTTGGGGAGCATCGCGGCCACCGTGTCGCCGCGCTCCACCCCCCGCCTCGCGAGCGCCGAGGCGAGCCGGCGGCAGCGCGCGTACACGTCCTTCCAGGGGCGCCGGAGGCTGCCGTGGATGACGGCCACGCGGTCGGGGTACACGTAGGCCGCCTTCGCGAGGAAGGACACCGGCGTGAGCGGCGTGTAGTTGGCCTCGTTGCGATCGAGGCCCGAGGCGTACGGCTTGGTCATGGTCTGTCCTCCCCGCAGATCAGGCGATGCGCGTCTCGATCGGCGCCGCGAGTCCCGCGACCTTCTCCGCGCCGCGCACCGTGTTCGCCACCAGCATCGCGATCGTCATCGGCCCCACGCCCCCCGGCACCGGCGTGATCCGCGAGGCCACCTTCGCGACCGAGGCGTAGTCGACGTCCCCGCAGAGCTTCCCGTCGGGCAGGCGGTTGATGCCCACGTCGATCACCACCGCGCCCGGCTTCACCATGTCGCCGCCGATCATGCGCGCGCGCCCCACGGCGGCCACCAGGATGTCGGCCTGGCGCGTGACGGCGGCGAGGTCGCGCGTCTTCGAGTGGCACACCGTCACCGTGGCGCCGGCGTTCACGAGCATCATCGCCATGGGCTTGCCGACGATGGTCGAGCGGCCGACGATCACCGCGTGCCTGCCCTCCACCGCGATGCCCTCGTGCTCGAGCATCTTCATCACGCCCCACGGCGTGCACGGGTAGAAGGCGGGCTCGCCCACCACCAGCGCGCCCACGTTGTGGTAGTGGAAGCCGTCGACGTCCTTGGCGGGGTCGATGGCCTCGATCACGGCGCGCGCGTCCAGCGGCCTGGGCAGCGGCAGCTGCACGAGGATGCCGTGCACCGTGGGGTCCGCGTTCAGCTGGCGCACGAAGCCGATGAGCCGCTCCTGCGGCGTGTTGGCCGGAAGCGCGTGCACCCACGAATTGAGGCCCGCCTTCTCGCAGGCGAGCGCCTTGTTGCGCACGTAGACGCGGCTCGCCGGATCGTCGCCGACGATGACGACGGCGAGGCCGGGGACGACGCCCGCGTCGCGCAGGCGCGCGGCCCGCAGGGCGTTTTCGGCGGCGATGTCGGCGGCGATGGCCTTGCCGTCGATGGGGATGGCGGTCATGGGGCGGGTTTCGTCTTCAGGAATTGTCGTTCGGTGAGGAGCGCGTCCACGGGCACGTCGTGCGGCTCGCTGGGCACCTGCTCGCGCGCCAGCGCCTCGGGAAGCGCCACCACGCGGAAGGTGCGCGTCCCCGCGCCGGCGAGCAGGCGGTCGAAGTAGCCGGCGCCATAGCCCAGCCGCACGCCCCCGGAACTGCACGATAGCGCAGGCACGAGGGCGAAGTCGACGTCCGACAGCGCCACCCGCCGGCAGCGGGCCGGATCGGGCTCCTCGATGCCCCAGACGCCCGGGACCAGGTCCGCGCCGAGGTCCGTCACCGCGTAGAGCTCCAGCGACCGCGGCTCGCGCACGACGCGCGGCAGCACGAGGACCTTGCCGTCGGCGAGGACGCCCTCGGCGAACGCGCGCGTGTCCCACTCCGTGCCGAAGCTGAGCGTGGCGAGCACCGTGCGCGCGCGCCGGTACTCCGTCAGCGAGCGCAGGCGCGCGGTGATCGCCGTGGCGAAGGCGGCGCTGCCGCCGGAGAACAGCGCGTCGCGGTGGGCGAGGAGCTCGCGGCGCATCGCGGACTTGGCCGGGTGCGGGGCGCCGCCCGAGGCGAATCGCGAGAGCGCGCGCCGGATGGCCGCGATCTTCACCTCCGTCTCCTCGAACTCGGCTTCGGGGGAGGAATCCGCCACGATCCCGCCGCCGGCGTAGAAGCGAAGCTCGCCCTGCGCGGCGAGCGTGGTGCGGATCGGGATGTTCATGTCCATGCGCCCGCCGGCGCCCAGGTAGCCGATGGCGCCGCAGTACACCTCGCGCCGGTGCGGCTCCAGCTCGTCGATGATCTCCATCGCGCGGCGCTTGGGCGCGCCGGTGATCGAGCCGCCGGGGAAGCAGGCCTCGAGGAGGTCGACCGCGTCCCGGCCCGCGGCGAGCCGGCCCGTGACGGTGCTCACGAGGTGGTGCACGGTGGCGAAGCTCTCCAGCTCGCACAGGCGCGGCGCCTCGACGCTGCCGGGCTCGCACACGCGGCCGAAGTCGTTGCGCAGCAGGTCCACGATCATCACGTTCTCGGCCCGGTCCTTGGCCGAGCCCTCGAGCTCGGCGCGCACGCGCGCGTCCTCCGCCGGGTCCGCGCGGCGCCGGCGCGTGCCCTTGATGGGCTGCGTCACCGCCTCGCGGCCCTCGACCGTCATCGAGGCGCTCCGGCGAGCTCGACAGCACCGACGCCGAACGGGTACTCGAGGAAGGCGCCCATCGGCGCGGGATTGGTGTCGTGCAGGTGGCGGTAGAACTCCCACGCGTCGCCGCGGTAGGCGAGGCGGAACTCGCGCGTGAGGTTGACCTGGTAGGTGTCGCCCGCGCGGATGTAGTCGATGATCCGCGCCGCGCGCGGCAGGTAGTCCTCGCGCTCGAGGCTGGAGGCGATCTCCCCGGAGACGCGGAAGGTCTCGCGGGGCGGCGGTTCGCCCGCGAGGAGGCGATCCCGCAGCGCCTCGGCCTCGGCGTCGGGAAACGAGGCGAGCGAGGTGAGCGCCGCCCGCCGCTGCGCGTGGTCCACGACCACCGTCCAGGCGTACAGCCCGACGGCGGCCTCCGGCATGAAGGCCTCGGTGTCCGGTCTTCGCCGGCGGCAAGCCGCGCGGCATCCCGCCCGAGCTCGTAGCCGAGGTAGCCGATGGCGCCGCCGGCGATGGGCCAGTCCGCGTCGCCCGGCCGCCGCCCCGGAGACGAGCGCCCGAAGCCCCGCGAAGGCGCCTTCGGGGACGACGGTCGCCGCGCCGCCGCGCAGGATCTCGCACCGGCCGTCCCGCGAGACGAGGCTCGCCGCCGGGCCGGCCGCGAGGATGTCGAAGCGCCCGCCCGTGCGCGCGGCGGTCGCCGCTGTCGAGGAACGCGGCCCAGCCCAGCGGGCGCAGGCGCTCGAACCACGCGTGCCGTTCCGCGCAGCCCGTGGACTCGTCGTAGGGAAGCTCGAGGGTGCGCGCCATGGCGACATTCTAGCCGCCCGCACCCCTCCCCTCACGCCCGGTGGTATTCTTCTCGCGTCTTTTTTCACCTTGCCGCAAGGAACGCCATGAAAACCGCCCTCGTCCTCGCCGCGGCCCTCGCCGCCACCGGTGCCCTCGCCCAGAGCCCCGCGGATGCCATGAAGGGCAAGATGAAGCCCGGCCTGTACGCCTACAAGATGGAGATGGACATGGGCCAGGTGCCCGGCATGCCCGCCGGCATGGGCAAGCAGACCATGAACATGCAGCACTGCGTGACGCCGCAGGACATCGAGCAGGGCCAGGTCGGCAAGGGCCGCGACGAGCAAGGCCGCTCGAACTGCGAGATGCAGGATTTCAAGATGTCCGGCAACACCGCCACCTACAAGATGGTCTGCAAGGGCGAGAACGCGATGACCGCGGACAACAAGATCACCTTCGTGCCCGACGGCTTCAACATGGCCATGAAGATGGCCATGGACCATGGCGGCCAGAAGATGAACATGACGCAGAACATGGAGGGCCAGCTACCTCGGCCCCTGCCCGCAAGTAACCTGCCAGGCCGTCGCTACCAGGTCCCGACCCGGTCCGCGAGCAGGGCTTGACGGCTCCAGCGCCGCCGCGAGGGCCCGCCACGGGCCGAGGTCCCAGAAGCGCACGGCCTGCCCGGAAGGCGACGGCAGGACATACAGGCGCGTCTCCCCCACCCGTTCCGCGCTGCCATCCGTAGTCCACGTCCCGGCCGAGGAAGGCCCGGCCGCGTTCTTGCTGGTGAAGGCGACCACGGCCGGCCGGAAGCGCAGGATCCTGCCGCGCAGCGCCTCGCGGTCGAGCGCGCCCTCGGGCAGTTCGTCGTCGTTGCCCGAATGGCCCTTGCACAGGTCGGTGAGCCCGATGCCCGAGCCCGGCAGCGCGCGCGTACTCGGAGGGATGGAAGCGCCGCGGCGTGAAACCCGCCGCGTGCAGCGCGGGCCAGAAGCGGTTGCCCGGCTTCGCGTAGTAGGCCCGCGCCGCGGCCGACGCCTGCGAGGGCGCGGTGCCGCAGAAGACGAGGCGCAGTCCGGGCGCCAGGACGTCGGGGACGATTGGCGGCGGTCCCTCACCCCTTCAAGCGCGGTGCGGATCTGCTCGAGCGCGCCCGGGATCCTCGATGGTGGTGAGGTCGCCGGGATCGCGCCCCTCGCACAGCGCCTGGATGGAGCGGCGCAGGAGTTTGCCGGAGCGCGTCTTGGGCAGCACCGTCACGAAGTGCACGCGCGAAGGCCGGCCGATGGCGCCGAGCTCCCGGTCCACAGTGGCCATCACCTCCTTCTCGAAGGCCGCGGCGAGCTCCTTCGTGGCGGTCTTCGACGGCGTCCTTCGCCACGGCGAAGGCGACGGGCACCTGGCCCTTGAGCGCGTCGGCCACGCCCACCACCGCGACTTCCGCGATGCCCGCGTGGGCCTGCACCGCCTCCTCGATCTCGCGCGTGCCCGAGGCGGTGGCCGGCCACGTTGATCACGTCGTCGGTGCGCCCGAGCACGAAGTAGTAGCCGTCCTTGTCGCGCACGGCCCAGTCGAAGGTCGAGTAGACCATCTCGTCCTTGAAGGTCCCGTAATAGGTCTTCACGTAGCGCTCGTCGTCGCCCCAGACGGTGGTCATCGCCCCCGGCGGCAGCGGCGGCACGACGCACAGCACGCCCTTCTCGTCCGGGCCCGTCTCCTTGCCGGTGACCTCGTCCTTGAGCTTCACGTTGTAGCCGTAGACCGGGAACGAGGGCGAGCCGAACTTGCGCGGCGTGTCCTCCACGCCGAGGCAGGCCGACAGGATCGGCCAGCCGGTCTCCGTCTGCCAGTAGTTGTCGACGATCGGGCAGCCGAGGTTGTCCGCCACCCAGCGCGCGGTGGGCTCGTCGAGCGGCTCGCCGGCGAGGAACAGGTACTTGAGGCACTTCACGTCGTACTTCGACATGTAGGCCGGGTCCTGCTTCTTGAGCACGCGGATCGCCGTGGGCGAGGAGAACATCGAGGTGACCTTGTAGTCCGAGACGATCTTCCACCAGATGCCCGGGTCGGGGCGGATGGGCAGGCCCTCGTACATGATCGTGGTCGAGCCGTTGATGAGCGGCCCGTAGACGATGTAGGAGTGGCCCACGACCCAGCCGATGTCGGAGGTGGAGAAGTACGCCTCGCCCGGGTTCGAGCAGTAGATGTGCTTCATCGAGGCCGCCAGCGCCACGGCGTAGCCGCCCGTGTCGCGCTGCACGCCCTTGGGCTTGCCGGTCGTGCCGCTCGTGTAGAGGATGTAGGACGGCTCGTTCGACTCGAGCCAGGTCACGGGCACGCTCGCGCCCGCGTGCTTCGCGCGCAGCTCGGCGTAGTCGAGGTCGCGCCCGGCGACGCGCGTCATGGCCGCGTCCAGGCCGCGGTTCACGATGACGACGTGGGCCGGCGGCGACCTTCGACAGGCGGATGGATTCGTCGACCAGGGGCTTCAGCGGGATGGCCTTGCCGCCGCGCGAGCCGGCGTCCGAGGTGACCATCACCTTGGGCTGCGCGTCGTCGATGCGCGCGGCGAGGCTCGCGGCCGCGAACCCGCCGAACACCACCGAGTGGATCGCGCCGATGCGCACCGTGGCGAGCATGGCGAACACCGCCTCCGGGCACCATCGGCATGTAGATGAGGACGCGGTCGCCCTTGCCGACGCCCAGCGACTGCGAGGATCGCCGCGAAGCGGTTCACCTCGTCGTGGAGCTGCGGCGAAGGTCCAGCTCTTCTCCTCGTTCACCTCGGTGGAGATCCACACCAGCGCCTTCTGGCTCCCGCGCGCGGCGAGGTGGCGGTCCACGGCGTTGTGGCAGAGGTTCGTGAGGCCGCCCCGCGAACCAGGACCGGAACGGCGGCTTGGCGTAGTCGAGGACCTTGTCGAACGGCCGGTGCCAGTCGATCAGCTTCGCCTGCTCGCCCCAGAAGCCCTCCGGGTCGCGGATCGAGCGCGCGTGGAATTCCTTGTAGGTGGTCATGGGAGTCTCTCCTGGCGAAAGGGATGCGGCCCCGCTTCGTTGGCGGGGCGGTTGAAAGCGTAGGGGCCTGCGGGAGAGCTTAGTTGATCCGCCTCAACGAATCAGGTGCGCGGATCAGGGTATTCCCTAGTCCGGCCGCGGCGCCCGTGGCCTTCACGACCTGGCGCCACTTCTCCACGTCGGCCACGAGGAAGGCCCGGAATTCCTCGGGCGTGCCGCCGACCACCCGCGAGCCGTCGGGCTCGAGGCGCGCCTTGAGCTCCGGGGACTGGGCCGCCTTCGCCGCCGAGGCGTGCAGGCGGGCGAGGACGTCCTTCGGGAGGTTCGCGGGTCCCAGCAGGCCGAAGTAGGCGGCGGACTCGTAGCCGGGAACCACGTCCGCGATGGGCGGGACGTCCGGAAGCGCCGGGATGCGCGTGGTGCTGGTCACCCCGAGGGCCTTCACCTTCCCCGCCTTCACCTGCGGGACGGCGTTGATCACGGGGGCGAACATGAGCTTCACCTGCCCGCCCATCACGTCCATGAGCGCGGGATTGCTGCCCTTGTACGGGATGTTGGCGATGTCGACGCCGGCCATCATCTTGAAGAGCTCGCCCGCCATGTGGATCGAGGTGCCGAGCCCGCCGATCGCGAAGTCGAGCTTTCCCGGCTGCGCCTTGGCCATCGCGATCACGTCCTTCGCGTCCTTCGCCGGGAAGTCCCTCGAGGCGATGAGGACCGCCGGGCCCGTGGACACCTGCGTGATGGGCGTGAAGTCCTTCACGGCGTCGTAGGGCGCCCGGGACCCGTACAGGCCCATGTTCACCGAATGGCTCGTGTTCACGAAGAGGAGCGTGTAGCCGTCGGGCGCGGAGCGGGCCGCGGCCTCGGCGGCGATGTTGCCGCCCGCCCCGGCGCGGTTCTCGACCACGACCGGCTGGCCGAGGTCCTTCGACATCTCCTGGCCGAGGAAGCGGGCGAGCGTGTCGGTGGTGCCCCCCGGGGTCACCCCCACGAGGATCTTGATCGGCTTGGACGGCCAGGCCTGCGACCAGGCCGCGGGGGCGGCGAGCGCCAGCACCAGGCCCGCGACTGCGGCAATCGAGCGATTCACGGTTCGTTTCTCCTCTGCGGCTTTCGTCATCGGTTCACGTCCACCACGATGCGGCCGCGGATCCTTCGCGGCCAGCACGTCCGGCGCCCGGGCGATCGCCTCCGCGAGCCCCGCTTCCGTGGTGAGGGTATCGAGCTTCGCCGCGGTCGAGGTCCGTCGCGAGCCGCGCCCAGGCCTCCTCGCGGTCCGCCCTCGGCGCCATCACGCTGTCCACGCCGATGAGCCGCACGCCGCGCAGGATGAACGGCGCCACGCTCGCGGGAAAATCCATGCCCTGCGCGAGACCGCAGGCCGCGACGACGCCGCGGTACTTCGCCTGCGCGCAGGCGTTGGCGAGCGTGTGGCTGCCGACGCAGTCCACCACGCCCGCCCAGCGCTCCTTCTGGAGGGGCTTGCCGGGTTGCGAGAGCTCGTTGCGGTCGATCACCTCCGCCGCGCCCAGCGACCGCAGGTAATCCGCTTCCGCCGCCTTGCCCGTGGCGGCCACCACGCGGTAGCCCCAGCCGGAGAGGATGGAGACCGCGACGCTCCCCACGCCGCCCGTGGCGCCCGTCACCAGGATGTCGCCCTGGTCCTTCGTCACGCCCTGCTTCGCGAGCGCCAGCGCGCACAGCATGGCCGTGTAGCCCGCGGTGCCGATGGCCATCGCCTGGCGGGCCGTGAGCCCCTCGGGCAGCCGCACCAGCCAGTCGCCCTTGAGCCGCGCCTTCTGCGCGAGGCAGCCCCAGTGGGACTCGCCCACGCCCCAGCCGTTGAGGATCACCCGGTCGCCCGGCTTCCACGCCGGGTGGCTGGACGCCTCCACCGTGCCCGCGCCGTCGATGCCCGCCACCATCGGCCACTTGCGCACCACGGGCGCCTTGTTGGCGATCGCGAGCCCGTCCTTGTAGTTGATCGTCGAGTACTCGACCCGCAGCGTCACGTCGCCTTCCGGGAGCGCGCCCTCGTCGAGCTCGGCGACGCGGGCCTGGAACTGGTCGGCCTCGCGGGTGAGGTAGATGGCCTTGAACATGATCGCGTCGTGTGCCTCCGTTCGGCTCGGCTAGCGCGCGCGCAATACCCGGGGATTCTCCGCCGAAGCGTGCTTGCGCGCGAAATAATCCTTCGACTGCATCTCGCGCAGGCGGCTCGCCGTGCGCGCGAATTCGTTGCGGACCATCTTGCCGGGGCCGGCGACGTCGGTCGCGGGCGCGACGAGGTCCTCGGGCGGCACCTCCGCCGACATCACCAGGCGCACCCGCTGGTCGTAGAAGACGTCGACGAGCCAGGTGAGCCGGCGGATCACGTCCGTCTGCGCGGGCGGCAGCTGCGGCACGCCGGACACCAGCACCGTATGGTAGCCGCTCGCGATCTCGAGGTAGTCCACCTGCGAGCGCGGCTCCACGCACAGCGGCTCGAAGTCGAACCAGACCACGCCCTTGGCCCGCTGGCGGAACGCGAGCGCCCGGCCCCCGATCTCGAGGGCGCCGTCGCGTCTCGAAGGCGGCCTTGGTCATCGCCTCGAAGAAGTGCGCCAGGTGCTGGTCGGCCTCCTCGCCGGGCGGCGAGTACCACACCCGGAAGCCCTCCAGGATGCGCCGCCGGTGGTCGGTGCCGCCGCCCAGCGCGACCACGTCGAGCTCGCGCTTGATGATCTCGATGGCCGGCAGGAAGCGCGCGCGCTGCAGGCCGTTCGGGTAGAGGCCGTCGGGCTCGTAGTTGGAGGTCATCACGAACACGACCCCCTTGGCGATGAGGAGCTCGAGGAGGCGCGCCGAGGATCATCGCGTCGGCGATGTCGCTCACGTGGAACTCGTCGAAGCACAGGAGCCTCAGCTCCCGCGCGATCTGGTCGAGACGGCGTCGAGCGGGTCCTCCGTGCCGGCGAGCGCGCGCATGCGCGCGTGGATCTCCCGCATGAACTCGTGGAAGTGGACGCGGCGCTTGCGGCGGTGGCGGCTCACCTTGAAGAAGGCGTCCATCATGAGCGACTTGCCGCGCCCCACCCCGCCCCAGATGTACATGCCGCGCGGCGGCTTGCGGCCGGCGCCGAGGTTGGTCACGAGGCGGTTCAGCTTCCCGGCGCGGTACTGGCGGTACTCCTCGAGCTCGCCGAAGAGCCGCTCGAGTTCGCCCAGCACGCGCAGCTGCTCGCTGTCGGTCTCGAAGTCCGGGCGCTGCTGGAAGTGCCAGTACCACTCGAGCGGGCCCGAGTACTGGTTCGGGTCCGCCGGCTCGAGCTCCTCGTCCTCGATCTCCGGAATGTCAGCGGCGTCGGTCATGGAACCCAAAGGCGGGGACACGGATGAACACGGATGAACACGGATGAAGCAGATGAAGCATGCACGCTGGAACGTGTCCATGCGCGAACCCCGCACACGATTGATCCGCCCTTATCCGTGTTCATCCGCGTTCATCCGTGTCCAAGCCTTGCCTCCGCCAGCCACTCACGAGTTGAGCGAGCGCTTGTCGACGGCGAGCGCCGCCTCGCGCACCACCTCGGAGAGCGTGGGGTGCCCGTGGCAGATGCGCGCGATGTCCTCGGAGGCGCCCTTGAACTCCATCACGGTGACCGCCTCCTGGATGAGGTCGGAGGCGTGCGCGTGCACGATGTGCACGCCCAGCACGCGGTCCGTCGCGGCGTCCGCCACGATCTTCACGAAGCCCTGCGACTGCCCGGTGCCCAGCGCGCGCCCGTTGATCGCGAAGGGGAACTGCCCCGTCTGCACGGCGATGCCGTCGGCCTTCGCCTTCTGCTCCGTGATGCCCACCCAGGCCACCTCGGGCGAGGTGTAGATGATCCACGGGATGCAGTCGTAGTCGATGTGCGGCTTCTGCCCGGCTGATGAGCTCGGCCACCATCACGCCCTCGTCCTCCGCCTTGTGCGCGAGCATCGGGCCGCGCACCACGTCGCCGATGGCCCAGACGTTGGGCAGGTTGGTCCGGCAGTGGCCGTCGACCTCGACGAAGCCGCGCTCGTCCACCTTGAGCCCCACGTTCGCGGCGCCCAGCCCGTCGGTGTTGGGGACGCGCCCGACGGAGACGACGAGCTTGTCGCATTCGAGCTTCTGCGCGAGGCCCTTGTCGTCCGTGTACTCGACGAGCACCGCGTTCTTGCGCATCGAGACCTTCTCGATCTTCACGCCCAGCTTGATGTCGAGCGCCCTGCCCCTTGGTGAACGTCTTCCACGCCTCCTTCTGCACGGCCTCGTCGCACGCGCCGAGGAAGACGGGCAGCGCCTCCAGGATCGTCACCTCCGACGCCCAGCCGGCGCCAGACGCTGCCCAGCTCGAGCCCGATCACGCCGGCGCCGATGACGCCCAGGCGCTTCGGCGTGGCTCCCGAAGGCGAGCGCGCCCTCGTTGTCGCAGATCGTCACGTTGTCCACCGCCACGTTGGGCAGGTGCCGCGCCTTCGAGCCCGTGGCGATGATGACGTGCTTCGCCTGCACCGTCTCGACCTTGCGCTCGCCGTTGGCCACCTCGATCGTGTAGGTCTCGCCGCCCGACAGCAGCTTGCCCGAAGCCCTGCAGCCAGGTGATCTTGTTCTTCTTGAAGAGGAACTCGATGCCCTTGGTCATCTTCGTGACGATGCCGTCCTTGCGCGCCTGCATCCGCGACACGTCGATCTTGGCGCCCGCGACCGTGATGCCGTGCTCGTCGAGGTGGTGGTTCACCTTCTCGAACTCCTCCGACGAGGCGAGGAGCGCCTTCGAGGGGATGCAGCCCACGTTGAGGCAGGTCCCGCCGAGGGCGAGCTCGCCCTTCGCGTTCTTCCAGCCCTCGATGCAGGCGGTCTTGAGTCCGAGCTGGGCGGCGCGCACCGCGGCGATGTACCCGCCGGGGCCGGCCCCGATGACGACGACGTCGAAGGTCTGCGACATGGGCGATTCCGATCCTTGTGTGGAAGCTAGCGAAGCCAGAAACGGGCGATGTGCACGCCGAGCCCCGCGCACAGCCCGGCCGCGAGCGGGTGCACGTTCTTCAGGAACATCGGCGGGTGCTTCATGAGCTCAGCAGCCAGAAAGTGAGCGCCACCGCGAGGCCCACCGCGAGCGACACCGAGAAGTGGCGCGGCAGGTAGAGGCCCAGCGACTGCTGGAAGAAGACCGCGAGGAAGCCCACGAGGAGCGACCCCAGCACGAAGAAGAACGCCCGGCGCAGGATGGCCGCGGGCTTCCACTTCCTGCGGCGCGCCAAGCCGGCGCGCCCCTAGACGTCCAGCAGCAGGCGGGCCGGGTCCTCGAGCGCGTCCTTGATCGCCACGAGCGACAGCACCGCCTCGCGCCCGTCGATGATGCGGTGGTCGTAGGAGAGCGCCAGGTAGTTCATCGGGCGCACGACCACCTGCCCGTTCTCGACGACGGCGCGCTCCTTGGTGGCGTGGATGCCGAGGATCGCGCTCTGCGGCGGGTTGATGATCGGCGTCGAGAGCATCGAGCCGAAGACGCCGCCGTTGGAGATGGAGAACGTGCCGCCGGTCAGCTCCTCGATGGTGATCTTGCCGTCCTTGGCGCGCTTGCCGAAGTCGGCGATCGCCTTCTCGATGTCGGCGATCGACATCTGGTCGGCGTTGCGCAGGATCGGCACCAGGAGGCCGCGCTCGCTGCCCACCGCGATGCCGATGTCGAAGTAGCCGTGGTAGACGATGTCGTTGCCGTCGATCGAGGCGTTCACGACCGGGTACTTGCGCAGCGCGGCGACCGCCGCCTTCACGAAGAAGGACATGAAGCCCAGCTTCACGCCGTGCTCCTTCTCGAAGCGGTCCTTGTAGCGGTTGCGCAGCTCCATCACCGGCGCCATGTTGACCTCGTTGAACGTGGTCAGGATGGCGGCGGTCGACTGCGACTGCACCAGGCGCTCGGCGACGCGCGCGCGCAGCCGCGACATCGGCGACGCGCTGCTCCGGGCGGCTGCCGAGGGGGATCGAGACGGGCGGCGCGGCGGGCTGGTCGCCGCGGCCGAGCCGCAGGCGCGGCCGCCGCGGGCGCCGCGGCGCGCCAGCACGTCGCCCTTGGTCACGCGGCCGTCGCGGCCCGTTCCGGCCAGCGTGGCGGTGTCCACGCCCTTCTCCGCGGCGAGCTTCTGCGCCGAAGGCGACGGCGCATTCGCGGCCCGGCGGCCGCGGGCGAGGCCGGCGGCCGCGAGGCGCCGGGCGGCCTGCTTGGCGGCGAGCACCGGATCGATGGCGGGTGCGACGGCCGCCACGGCGCCGGCGGTGTCGATCATCGCGATCACCTCGCCGGAGGTGACCGTGGTCCCGTCGGCCTTCACGATCTTCGCGATCACGCCGTCGGCGGGCGCCGGCAGCTCCAGCACCACCTTGTCCGTCTCGATGTCGATCAGGTTCTCGTCGCGCTTGACCGCCTCGCCCACCTTCTTGTGCCAGGCGACGAGGGTGGCCTCCGAGACGCTCTCGGAAAGCTGGGGGACCTTCACTTCGACTTGCATGTCGTTTCCTTCGCGTATCGCGCCGGCGGCCGCGTCAGGCCCCGGCCTTCTTGGAGGAAGCGGCGTCCAGCGTGAGGGCCGCGTCGATGATTTCCTTCTGCTGCTGGTTGTGCAGCTGCAGGTAGCCCACGGCCGGAGAGGCCGAGGACTTGCGCTGCGCCGGCCGTGAGGACCTGGTCGGGCCGCAGGTGCTCGAGCAGGTAGTGCTGGATGCGGTGCCAGGCGCCCTGGTTGGCCGGCTCCTCCTGCGCCCACACGACGCTCTTCGCGTTCGGGTACAGCGCGATCTGCTCGGCGAAGTCCGCGTGCGGGAACGGATAGAGCTGCTCCAGGCGGACGAGCGCCACGTCCTCGATGCCGCGCTTGTCGCGCTCGGCGGCGATGTCGAAGTAGACCTTGCCCGAGCAGAACACGACGCGCTTCACCTTCTTCGGGCGCGGGCTTGGCCGGATCGCCGATGACGCACCGGAACCCGCCCGTGGCCAGGTCCTCCAGCGGGCGAGGTCGACTCCTTGCGCCGCAGCAGGCTCTTGGGCGTCATCACGATGAGGGGCTTCCTCATCGGGCGGATGATCTGCCGGCGCAGCATGTGGAAGAACTGCGCGGGCGTCGACGGGACGCACCACCTGGATGTTGTGCTCCGCGCACAGCTGCAGGTAGCGCTCGAGGCGCGCCGAGGAGTGCTCCGGCCCCTGGCCCTCGTAGCCGTGCGGCAGCAGCATCGTGAGGCCGCACAGGCGCCCCCACTTGGCCTCGCCCGAGGCGATGAACTGGTCGATCACGACCTGCGCGCCGTTGGCGAAGTCGCCGAACTGCGCCTCCCAGATCACGAGCTCGAACGGGTGCGCGGTCGCGTAGCCGTACTCGAAGCCCAGCACCGCCTCCTCCGACAGGAGCGAGTCGATCACGAGGAAGTTGGCCTGGCCCTCGCGGATGTGCTGCAGCGGCAGGTACACGCCGGAATCCCACTTCTCGCGGTTCTGGTCGTGCAGCACGGCGTGGCGGTGCGCGAAGGTGCCGCGGCCGCAGTCCTGGCCCGACAGGCGCACGGGGTGGCCCTCGTCCACGAGCGAGGCGTAGGCGAGGTTCTCCGCCATGCCCCAGTCGAGCGCGCACGCTTGCCCAGCGCCCATCTCGCGCCGGGCGGCGAGCATGCGCTCCACCGTCGGGTGCAGCTTGAAGTTCGAGGGGATGTCCGTGAGGCGCACCGCGAGCTGCTTGAGCTTCTCGAGGGGCACCGCCGTGTCGGCGCGGGCGGCGCCACTCCACGCCCATGTAGGGCGCCCAGTCGACGGCGAGCGCGGGCCTGCAGGCCGTAGAGGATCTTGGGGTTCGTGGGCTTGCCCGCGTCCAGCGCCGCGCGCACGCTCGTCACCAGCTCGTCGGCGAAGCCCGGGGCGATCACGCCCTCGCGCTCGAGCTTGTCGGCGTAGAGCTTGCGCGTGCCCGGGTGCTGGGCGATCTTCTTGTACATGAGCGGCTGCGTGACGAAGGGCTCGTCCTGCTCGTTGTGGCCCAGGCGCCGGAAGCAGACCATGTCGATCACGACGTCCTTGTGGAACTTCATGCGGTAGTCGAGCGCGATCTTCGCCACCATCGCCACCGCCTCGGGGTCGTCGCCGTTCACGTGGAAGACGGGCGCCTCGATCATCTTGGCGATGCCCGTGCAGTAGAGCGAGGAGCGCGTGTCGCGCGTGTCCGAGGTCGTGAAGCCGATCTGGTTGTTCACGATCACGTGCACCGTGCCGCCGGTCTGTAGCCGCGCGTCTGCGACAGCGCCAGCGTCTCCATCACCACGCCCTGCCCCGCGAACGCGGCGTCGCCGTGGATGAGGAGCGGCAGCACCTGCTCGCCCTTGAGGTCGCCGCGCCGATGCTGCCGGGCGCGCACGGAGCCCTCCACCACCGGGTTCACGATCTCGAGGTGCGACGGGTTGAAGGCGAGCGTGAGGTGGACCACGCCGCCCGGCGTCTGGATGTCGGACGAGAAGCCCTGGTGGTACTTCACGTCGCCGGCCGCGAGCTCCGCGGCCTTCTTGCCCTCGAACTCGGAGAAGAGGTCGGCGGGCACCTTGCCGAGGTTGTTCACGAGCACGTTGAGGCGCCCGCGGTGCGCCATGCCGATGACCACTTCCTTGGCGCCCTGCGCGCCGCGCCTCCTCGATGAGGATGTCGAGGAGCGGCACGAGGCTCTCGCCGCCCTCGCCGGAGAAGCGCTTCTGGCCCACGTAGCGCGTGTGCAGGTAGCGCTCCAGCGTCTCGGAGGCCGTGAGGCGCTCGAGGAGGAAGCGCTTCTGCCGCTCCGTGAAGCGCGGGCGTGGACAGCGTCCCCTCGAAGCGGTCGCGGATCCAGCGCTTCTCCTCCATCGACGAGAGGTACATGTACTCGACGCCGATCGTGTCGCAGTAGGTCTTCCTCACCATCGCCACGATGTCGCGCAGGCGCTTGCGCTCTCGCGCCGGTTGGCGAAGGAGCCCATGGCGAAGACGGTGTCGAGGTCCGCCTCGCCCAGCCCGTAGGTCGAGAGCTCGAGCTCCGGCACCGGGACGTGGTCCATGCGCTTGAGCGGGTCGAGGTTCGAGTAGTGCGATCCGGTGGTGCGGTGCGCACGGATGAACATGAGCACCTTCATCTGCTTCTCGTCGTCGGCGGCGACCGCCGTCGGCGAGGCGCCGGGACCGCGCTTCGCCGCCGCGGCGAAGGCCTCGATCACCGGCGTGTGCGCGACGTCCTTCCCGCCGCCCGAGGCCTGCCATGCGTCGAACTGCGCGCGCCACTCCGGGGCGACGGATGCCGGATCCCGGAGATAGCGCTCGTAGAGCTCCTCGACGAACGGCGCGTTGGCGCCGAAGAGGTGCGAGGACGCTTCGAACTGCTTCATGACGCTGGACATTGGGGCCTCGTGTGGCGGGGACGGGGTCGCGACGGGCTAGCCGCGCTTGGCGAGCGGCACCACGTCGCGCTTGGTCGCGCCGTTGTAGAGCTGGCGCGGCCGGCCGATCTTCAGCTCCGGGATCCGAGATCATCTCGTTCCACTGCGCGATCCAGCCCACCGTGCGCGCGAGCGAGAAGATGCAGGTGAACATGGAGACCGGGATGCCCAGCGCGCGCTGCACGATGCCCGAGTAGAAGTCGACGTTCGGGTAGAGCTTGCGGGAGACGAAGTACTCGTCCTCGAGCGCCACCTTCTCCAGCGCCATGGCGAGCTTGAAGAGCGGGTCGTCGTGCAGGCCCAGCTCGTCGAGCACCTCGCGGCAGGTCTCCTGCATGAGCTTGGCGCGCGGGTCGTAGTTCTTGTACACGCGGTGGCCGAAGCCCATCAGCTTCACGCCGGAGTTCTTGTCCTTCACCTTCTTCACGAACTCGCCGAGCTTGTCGACGCCGCCGTCCTTCTGGATGTCCATGAGCATCTGCAGCGCCGCCTCGTTGGCGCCGCCGTGCGCCGGCCCCCAGAGGCAGGCGATGCCGGAGGCGATGCAGGCGAACGGGTTCGCGCCCGAGGAGCCGGCGAGCCGCACGGTGGAGGTGGAGGCGTTCTGCTCGTGGTCGGCGTGCAGGATGAGGATGCGGTCGAGCGCGCGCACGAGGACCGGGTTCACCTCGTAGTCCTCGGCCGGCACGCCGAACATCATGCGCATGAAGTTCGAGGTGTAGTCGAGGTTGTTCTTCGGGTACATGAAGGGCTGGCCCATGTTGTACTTGTAGGCCATGGCGACGATGGTCGGCAGCTTCGCGATGAGGCGGAAGGCCGAGATCTCGCGGTGCTCGGCGTTGTTGATGTCGAGCGAGTCGTGGTAGAAGGCCGAGAGCGCGCCCACCACGCCCACCATCACCGCCATCGGGTGCGAGTCGCGGCGGAAGCCCTGGTAGAGGCGCGCGAGCTGCTCGTGCACCATCGTGTGCACGGTGACGGTGCGGTCGAATTCCTTCTTCTGCGCCGCCTTCGGCAGCTCGCCGTTGAGCAGCAGGTAGCAGACCTCGAGGAAGTCGCAGTGCTGGGCCAGCTGCTCGATCGGGTAGCCGCGGTACATGAGAACGCCCGCGTCGCCGTCGATGTAGGTGATCTTCGAGCTGCAGCGAGGCCGTCGACAGGAAACCCGGGTCGTAGGTGAACTTCCCGGTCTTGCCGTAGAGGGCCCGGATGTCGATCACGTCGGGGCCGATGGTGCCGCCGTAGACCGGCAACTCCAGCGTCTTGCCGTCGTCGTAGGTCAGCGTCGCCTTGCCTTTCGCTTCCATGCGTCTCTCCCAGTGGGCCGCCTCAGGCGGCCATCAATCGTTGCAAAAGCGGCTTCAGGGCAGGATCGGGGCAATCGCGCCGCCCCATCACCAGATCGAGAAGATCATTGTCCGGCATCGCGAGAAGAGTCGCGAGGTGCCCTGCTTCCGAATCGTCCAGCTCTTCCCCGCTTTCCGACCAGAACCGCCCGAGCACGATGTCCAGCTCGAGCAGCCCCCGGCGGCTGCGCCACCTGAGCCGTTCCATCTCTCGCGAGTGCACGGCTTCGATTTCCTTAGACCGCCCTGCGCACCATCAGCTCCTTGATCTTGCCGATGGCGAGGGTCGGGTTGAGCCCTTTCGGGCAGACGTCCACGCAGTTCATGATCGTGTGGCACCGGAAGAGCCGGTACGGGTCCTCGAGGTCGTCGAGGCGCTCGTTCAGCGCCTGGTCCCGGCTGTCGGCGATGAAGCGGTAGGCGTTGAGGAGCCCCGCGGGGCCCACGAACTTGTCCGGGTTCCACCAGAACGACGGGCAGGAGGTGGAGCAGCAGGCGCAGAGGATGCACTCGTAGAGCCCGTCGAGCTCGGCGCGCTCCTGCGGCGACTGCAGCCGCTCCTTCTCGGGCAGCGGCCTCGCGTCGATGACGTAGGGCTTGACCGAGTGGTACTGGTCGAAGAACAGCGTCATGTCGACGATCAGGTCGCGGATGATCGGCAGCCCCGGCAGCGCCTTGATGACCACCGGCTCCGCGAGGTCGGCGAGCTTCGTGATGCAGGCGAGCCCGTTCTTGCCGTTGATGTTCATCGCGTCCGAGCCGCACACGCCCTCGCGGCAGGAGCGCCGCAGCGCCAGCGTGTCGTCGACGGCCTTGATGCGCACCAGCGCGTCGAGGAGCATCCGGTCCGACGGGCTCATGGCCACGTCGTAGTCCTGGAAGTAGGGCCGGGCGTCCTTGTCGGGGTCGTATCTCTGGATGCGGAATTTCATTGGACGAAAGGCCTATTCAGCGGCAGTGTCGGGGATTCGGCCGGCAGCGTTCTTGCTGTAGCGCAACCTATGCCCATTCGGTCCCGGTCAGTAGACCCGGGCCTTGGGTTCGAACGAGTCGACGGTGAGGGGCTTCAGGTTCACCGGCTTGTAGTCGAGGCGGTCGCCCTCCTTGTACCAGAGCGAGTGCTTGAGCCAGTTCTGGTCGTCGCGGGAGTGGAAGTCCTCGCGGTCGTGGGCGCCGCGCGTTTCCTTGCGGGCCTCGGCGCAGACCATGGTCGCGCGCGCCACCTCGTAGAGGTTCTCGAGCTCGAGCGCCTCGATGCGGGCGGTGTTGAACACCTTCGACTTGTCCTTGATCTCGGTGCGGGCCATCCGCTCGCCGAGCGCGCGGATCTTCCCGACGCCCTGGGCCAGGAGGTCCGGGAAGCGGAAGACGCCGCAATGCGCCTGCATGGTGCGCTGGATCTCGTCCCTCACGGCGGCGACGTCCTCGCCGCCCTTCTGGCCGTCCAGGCGCGCCACGCGGGCGACGGCGTGCGTCCCCGGCGCCCTTCGGCAGCGCCGGATGGGCGTGGCCCTGCGCGCGGATGAACTCGACCATGCTCATGCCGGCGCTCTTGCCCATCACGAGCAGGTCGGTGAGCGAGTTGGTGCCGAGGCGGTTGGCGCCGTGGATCGAGGCGCACCCGCACTCGCCGGCGGCATAGAGGCCGGGAACGGCCGCCGCGGGATTCCCGCCCTTCGGCACGACGACCTCGCCGCGGTAGTTGGTCGGGATGCCGCCCATCTGGTAGTGCGCGCGTCGGCACCACCGGGATCGGGTCCTTCGCGCAGTCCACGTTGGCGAACTTGAGCGCGATCTCGCGGATGCCGGGCAGGCGCTTGTCGATGACCTCCGGCCCGAGATGGTCGAGCTTGAGCAGGATGTAGTCCGCCGTGCTCCCCCGCGCCCCGGCCTTCCTTGATCTCCGTCGCCATGGCGCGCGACACGACGTCGCGGGAGGCGAGGTCCTTCATGGTGGGCGCGTAGCGCTCCATGAAGCGCTCGCCGTCCTTGTTGAGGAGGATGCCGCCCTCGCCGCGCACGCCCTCGGTGATGAGCACGCCCGCGCCGGCCACGCCGGTCGGGTGGAACTGCCAGAACTCCAGGTCCTGCAGCGGGATGCCGGCGCGCGCCGCCATGCCCAGGCCGTCGCCGGTGTTGATGAACGCGTTCGTGGACGAGGAGAAGATGCGCCCCGCCCCGCCGGTCGCGAAGAGCGTGGCCTTGCCCTGGAAGAGGACGATCTCGCCCGTTTCCATCTCCATGCGCCGTCACCCCCAGCACCGCGCCTTCGGCGTCGCGCACGAGGTCGAGGGCCATCCATTCCACGAAGAACTGCGTCCTCGCGAGCACGTTGCGCTGGTAGAGCGTATGCAGCATGGCGTGCCCGGTGCGGTCCGCCGCGCAGCAGGAGCGCTGCACGGGACGCTCGCCGAAATTCTGCGAGTGGCCGCCGAACGGGCGCTGGTAGATGGTGCCGTCCTCGTTCCGGTCGAAGGGCATGCCGAAGTGCTCGAGCTCGATCACCACCTCGGGCGCCATGCGGCACATGAACTCGATCGCGTCCTGGTCGCCCAGCCAGTCCGACCCCTTGATGGTGTCGTACATGTGCCAGTGCCAGCTGTCCTCGCCCATGTTGCCCAGCGCGGCGCCCACCCCGCCCTGGGCCGCCACGGTGTGCGAGCGGGTCGGGAAGACCTTGGAGAGGACGGCGACCTTGAGGCCGGCGGAGGAGAGCTCGAGCGCGGCGCGCAGGCCCGAGCCGCCGGCCCCCACGATCACCGCGTCGAATTTGCGAACCGGTAGCGCCATGTCACCTGCCCCAGAGAATGGAAACGGACCACACGAGGTAGAACACCAGCGCCGTGCCGACGAGCGTCTGGAGCGCGAGGCGCAGCCCGGTGGGCTTCACGTAGTCCATGACGATGTCGCGCACGCCGACCCACGCGTGGTAGAGGAGCGCGAGGAAGAAGAGCATCGTGGCGAGCCGCACGAAGGAGCCCGAGAACATCCCCTTCCAGTCGGCGTAGCTCGCCGGGGGGCACCACAGCACCAGCGCCAGCATGAACACGGTGTATCCCGCCATCACGACGGCGGTCAGGCGCTGCAGCAGCCAGGCGTTGAGCCCGTAGTGCGCGCCGACGGGGTTCTTCGCGTAGGCCATCACCAGAGCCTCCAGCCGATGAGGAGTGTGGCCACCGCGCCGAGCGCGAAGACGAGTTTCGCCGAGGCGCGCGACGGCTCCTTCGCGACGCCCGATGTGCATGTCGAGCAGGAGGTAGCGGATGCCGGCGAAGAAGTGGTGCGCGTAGAGCCAGACGAAGGCGAGGAGGATCGCCTTGGCCGCCGGCTCCGCGAGGACGCGCTTCCACTGCAGCCACCCGGCCTCGGAGCCGAGCGTGGCCTGCATGAGGTAGAGGAGCGCGGGGATGACGGGGAGGAAGAGAAGCGCGCCGGAGACGCGGTGAAAGATCGAGACGAGCCCCGGGGGAGGCAGGTGCGCGAGGTTGAGATCGTAGTACTTCGGTCTCTGCTTGGGCGCAGTTGTCATTGTTCGTTCCTGGGTGGCGTTGCGGCGGCCGGGCGCTGGCGGGAGGGAAAAAGGACGATCGACCCGCTGCGCAGAAAGCCGCGACGATTCTACCGTGGATTTGTTGCGACCGCACATTCCGATACCCCTCGGCGATCGCCCAGGAATTCGGGTTTTCCCGGGTCGCGGGAAACGCCGGTCACGCGAGTTCGTTGAAGTACGAGAACCCGTCGGTGAGGCACAGGCCGCGGCGCCACTCGACGGGCATGTCGCCGTACGTGAACGCGATGCGGTCGACGCACAGGAGCGGGGTGCCGGGCGGCACGCGCAGGTGCCCGGCCGCGCCCGCTTCCGCCGCGACGGCGCGGATGCGCTCCTCCGCGCGGATCATGCGCAGCCCGTAGGCCTCCTCGTAGAAGCTGTACATCGAGCCCGGTACTCCTCGAGCTTCGGCACCGTGAGGCCGGGGAAGCGGCTCGCCGCGAGCACCATCTCGTCCAGGATGAGCGGCCGGCCCTGGAACTCGAGGACGCGCCGGATCACGTGCACCGGCGCGCCGGCCTTGATCGCGAGCGCCCGGGCGATCTCCGCGCTCGCCTTGCCCTTGCGCACCTCGAGCAGCACGTTGTGCGGCGTGAGCTTCTGCGCCGCTGTCGGGCATCACGCGCAGGAACCGGTACTGGTAGGACGGCTCGCTGTGCGAGGCGACGAACGTGCCCTTGCCCTGGCGGCGCACGAGGATGTGCTCGGAGGCGAGCTCGTCGATCGCCTTCCTCACCGTGCCCTGGCTCACGCGGAAGCGCGCGGCGAGCTCCATCTCGGAGGGGATGGCCTCCCCGGGCTTCCACTCCCCCGCCACCAGGCTCTGGGTGAGGAGGATCTTGATCTGCTCGTAGAGCGGCCGGAAGGACGGCGACGGCAGGGTCTCTGGCATGCCGGGAATGCTAGCACAGACGCCCCGCTCCTTTGTCTTATATAAGATACAAGTCCTGTTGACACCCCTCGCGGCCGCGGCGTAGCATGCTGCGCAGCAGCAAGCGCGCCCGTCGCGCCGGAAACGCCCGGCCGGCATGGCGCGTTTTCCCACGCCAAATCAGAGGCTTGCCTCCATGAATCCCTACTTCCGCCCGCGCCGCTCGATGCTCTACGTGCCCGGGTGCAGCACGCGCTACCTCAACAAGTCGCGCACCCTCAAGGTCGACTCCGTGATCCTCGACCTGGGCGACCCGATCCTCGTCGAGGCCAAGGTCGAGTCGCGGCGCAACGTGGTCGAGGCGGTGCTCGCCGGCGGCTTCGGCCGGCGCGAGGTGGTCGTCCGCGTGAACGACCTCGACTCGCCCTGGGGCGAGGAGGACGTGAAGGCCGTGGCCGGCATCGGCGCCGACGCCATCCTCTTCCCGAACGTCGAATCGAGGGCCGACGTGCAGCAGGCCCTCGCCGCGCTCGACGCGGCCGGCGGCAAGCACCTGCCCATCATGGTGATGATCGAGAGCCCGCTCGCCGTGCTGCGCGCCGAGGAGATCGCCAGCGCCTCCGACCGCATCGCCTGCATCGTGATGGCCACCTCCGACCTCATCACGCAGCTGCACGCGCGCCGCACGCCCGACCGCATCGCGCTCCACTACTCGCTCTCGCGCGTGCTGCTCGCGGGGCGCGCCTTCGACCGCTCCGTGGTCGACGGGATCTCGACGGACCTGAAGGACATGCAGTCCTTCGAGTACGCCTGCCGCCTCTCGCGCGACCTGGGCTTCGACGGGAAGAGCCTCGTGCACCCCTTCCAGCTCCCCTACTGCAACGACGCCTTCACGCCCAAGCCGCACGACCTGGCCGCGGCGACGGAGCTCATCGAGGCGCTCGAGCACGCGCACCGCGAAGGGCGCGGCGTGGTCGTCGTGAACGGCCGCCTCATCGAGGGCCACCACCTCAAGGCCGCGCGGCGCCTCCTCGCGCTCGCGGACATGATCCAGCAGCTCGAGGCCGGCCAGTGAGCGAAGGCGTGCCCGTCGCGCCGCGGCGTCGCGCCCGCGCGACGGCTGGTTCTTCGAGGACTACGCGCTCGGCCAGCGCTTCGGCCACGCCACGCCGCGCACGATCACCGCCGGCGACGCCGCCCTCTACCTCGCGCTGACCGGCGCGCGCCAGCCGGTGCACTGCGCCGAGCCCGTCGCGCGCGCCGCTGGGCCACCGCGTCGTGCCCGGTGGACGACCTGCTCGTCTTCCACGTCGCCTTCGGCAAGACGGTCCACGACATCTCCTACAACGCCGTGGCGAACCTGGGCTACGCGGACCTGCGCTTCCTCGAGCCGGTCTACGCCGGCGACACGCTCGCCGCGCAGTCGCGAGGTGATCGGCCTGAAGCAGAACTCGAGCGGCACGAGCGGCGTGGTCTACGTGCGCTCGCGCGCGCTCAACCAGCACGGCCGCGAAGTGCTCTCCTGGGCGCGCTGGGTCATGGTCGACAAGCGCGACGCCGCGGCGCCCCGCCCCGGCGACCGTGGTGCCCGACCTGCCGCGCGAGGTGCCGCCCGCGCAGCTCGCGGTGCCCGCCTTCCTGCGCCCCGGGCGCGCTGGACGCCGCGGCCACCGGCGGCGCGCGCCTGTGGGACGACTACGCGCCCGGGCGAGTCGATCGACCACCCGGGCGCGATCACCGATCGAGGAAGTCCGACCACATGCTCGCCACGCGCCTGTACCAGAACACCGCGCGCGTGCACTTCGACGCCTTCTCGGCCCGCGCCAGCCAGTTCGGCCGGCGGCTCGTCTACGGCGGGCACGTGATCTCGCTGTGCCGCGCCCTGTCCCACGACGGCCTGGAGAACGCCTTCGCCATCGCCGCGATCCACGGCGGCACCCACGCCAACCCGACTTTCGCCGGCGACACGATTCTGCCCGCTCCGTCGTCACCGCCCGCGACGAGATCCCCGGGCGCGACGACGTCGGCGCGCTGCGCGTGCGCCTGCTCGGCGCGAAGAACGTGAAGCTCGGCGGAGCTTGCCACGCCCGCGCCCGGGGCGAAGGACCCGGCGGTGGTGCTCGACCTCGACCTCACGCTGCCTCGTGCCGCGCAAGCCGTAGCGCCTAGAATACGAATCCCACCCGGAGGACCCCATGCCCGCCCCCCGCCATCCCAAGGACGCCCTCTTCGCCGGCGAGAAGCCCTTCCCCGTCATTCCCGCCTGCGAGCACTTCGCCGGGTCCGAGAAGCTCATCACCAAGGCGCTCGACCTCCAGGAGAAGCTCGGCGCCGTGTTCGACATCACCTGCGACTGCGAGGACGGCGCCGAGACCGGCCGCGAGAAGCAGCACGCCGAGATGATCGTGGACGTGATGCACTCCCCCGCCAACCGCTTCGCCATGGCCGGGGCGCGCATCCACGACTACACGCACCCGCACTGGAAGAAGGACGTCGACATCCTCGTGGGCGGCGCCGGCAAGGTGATCGCCTACGTGACCATCCCCAAGTGCACGTCGGTCGTGCAGGCCGAGGAGATGATCCACTACATCCAGTCGGTCGCGAAGAAGAAGAAGTACAAGCGCGAGATCCCGGTGCACGTGCTCATCGAGACGCACGGGGCGCTGCACGACGCGTGGGAGATCGCCCAGCTTCCCGCGCGTGCAGGTGCTCGACTTCGGCCTCATGGACTTCGTGAGCGGCCACCACGGCGCGATCAACGCCTCCAACATGCGCTCGCCCGGCCAGTTCGAGCACCCGCTCGTCGCGCGCGCGAAGGCCGACGTCGTGGCCGCGGCGCTGGCCCACGGCGTGGTCCCCGCGCACAACGTCTCGCTGGACCTCAAGAACGCCTACAACGTGTTCCGCGACGCCTGGCGCGCCCGCAGCGACTTCGGGTTCCTGCGCATGTGGAGCATCCATCCCTCGCAGGTCCAGCCCATCGTGGACGCGATGAAGCCCGACCTGAACGAGGTCGCCACCGCGGCGGCGATCCTGGTCGAGGCGCAGAAGGCGAGCTGGGGCCCCATCCAGTTCGAGGGCGAGCTGCACGACCGCGCCACCTACCGCTATTTCTGGGAGCTCCTGCAGAAGGCCCGCATCACCGGCGTGAAGATGCCCGAGGACGCCGTGAGAGCCTTCTTCGACTGAGGGGGCAGGTTGCGCGTTCGGAACTCGACAGCGTCCCAACTCCTCGCCGACCGAAGGGCAACCTGACCCCGAGAGACGACCATGACCACCATGACCCCCGGCGCGAGGTTCCGCGCCGCGCTGAAGGAAGAAAAGCCCCTGCAGGTGCCCGGCGCCATCTGCGCCTACCACGCCACGCTCGCCAAGGCCTCCGGCTTCAAGGCGATCTACCTCTCCGGCGGCGGCGTGGCCGCGGGCTCCCTGGGCCTGCCCGACCTCGGCATCTCGAACCTGGACGACGTCCTCACGGACGTGCGCCGCATCACCGACGTCTGCGACCTGCCCGCTGCTGGTGGACGTGGACACGGGCTTCGGCGCGAGCGCCTTCAACGTGGCGCGCACCACGAAGTCGCTCATCAAGTTCGGCGCGGCCGCCATGCACATCGAGGACCAGGTGGGCGCCAAGCGCTGCGGCCACCGCCCCGGCAAGGAGCTGGTCACGCGGCAGGAGATGGCCGACCGGGTGAAGAGCGCCGCCGACGCGAAGACGGACGCCTCCTTCTTCATCATGGCGCGCACCGACGCGCTGGCCGTGGAGGGCCTGCAGGCCGCGATCGACCGCGCCTGCGCCTGCGTCGAGGCCGGCGCCGACGGCATCTTCCCCGAGGCGATCACCGACCTCGACATGTACCGCAAGTTCGCCGCCGCCGTGAAGGTGCCGATCCTCGCCAACATCACGGAATTCGGGAAGACGCCGCTCTTCACCGTCCAGGAGCTCGCCTCCGCCGACGTGGCGATCGCGCTCTATCCCCTCTCGGCCTTCCGCGCCATGAACAAGGCCGCGCTGGGCGTCTACCAGGCGCTGCGCAAGGACGGCCCGCAGAAGTCCGTCGTCGGCGCCATGCAGACGCGCGAGGAGCTCTACCACTACCTGGGTTACCACGAGTTCGAGAAGAAGCTCGACGCCCTCTTCGCCAAGGCGAAGTAGGGACCGTTCGCGCCAACGAGCCGACGAAAACCGACGAGGAAACCGCCATGTCCGAAGCCGCCGCCGTCACCCCGAAGCCCAAGAAATCCGTCGCCCTCTCCGGCGTCACCGCCGGCAACACCGCCCTCTGCACCGTCGGCCGCACGGGCAACGACCTGCACTACTGCGGCTACGACATCCTCGACCTCGCCGAGAAGTGCGAGTTCGAGGAGATCGCGCACCTGCTGGTGCACGGCAAGCTCCCGACCGCCCCCGAGCTCGCCGCCTACAAGACGAAGCTGCGCGTCGCTGCGCGGCATCCCGGCCGCCGTCCAGGACATCCTCGAGTGCATCCCCGCCTCCACGCACCCGATGGACGTGATGCGCACGGCCTGCTCCGCGCTGGGCGCGGTGCTGCCGGAAGGCGACGACCACAAGCTCGCGCCCTCGCGCGACATCGCCGACCGGCTGATGGCGTGCTTCGGCTCGATGCTGCTCTACTGGTACCACTTCTCCCACTCCGGCCGCCGCATCGACGTGGAGACGGACGACGACTCCATCGGCGGGCACTTCCTGCACCTGCTGCACGGCCGCAGGCCCTCGGACCTGTGGGTGAAGTCGATGCACATCTCGCTCATCCTCTACGCCGAGCACGAGTTCAACGCCTCCACCTTCACCGGGCGCGTCGTGGCCGGCACGGGCTCCGACATGTACTCCGCGGTCACCGCGGCCATCGGCGCGCTCAAGGGCCCGAAGCACGGCGGCGCCAACGAGTTCGCCTTCGACACCATCGGCCGCTACGACAACGCCGACGAGGCCGAGGCCGACATCGTGAAGCGCGTGACCGAGAAGCAGGTGATCATCGGCTTCGGCCACCCCGTCTACACGATCGCGGATCCCAGGAACCAGGTCATCAAGGAAGTCGCCCGCCGGCTCTCCAAGGACGCCGGCAACATGAAGCTCTTCGACATCTCGGCGCGCATCGAGGAAGTGATGTGGCGCGAGAAGAAGATGTTCCCGAACCTCGACTGGTTCAGCGCCACGAGCTACCACCATGATGGGCGTGCCCACCGCGATGTTCACGCCGCTCTTCGTGATCTCGCGCACCTCCGGCTGGACGCGCGCACGTGATCGAGCAGCGCATCGACGGCAAGATCATCCGCCCGAGCGCCAACTACACCGGCCCGAGGACCTCGCCTTCGTCCCGATCGAGAAGCGCAAGTAGGCCGAAGTAGGACCCGATGACACGGATGAACCGGATAAACGGAAGGTGAGGGTCGAATGGCACGCAAGCCGTCATCGACGTCAATCCGGTTCATCGTGTCCATCGGCGTTTCACGCATAACCCGAACGGAAACGCCATGTCCGCCCACATCAGCAACGTCCGCCCCAAGCCCGACCAGGTCCTCGTCGACATCGCCGACTACGTCATCAAGTACAAGGTGAAGAGCGCGGAGGCCTACGAGACCGCCCGCTACTGCCTCATGGACACCCTCGGCTGCGGCTTCGAGGCCCTCGAGTACCCCGCCTGCACCAAGATGCTGGGGCCCATCGTCCCCGGCACCGTCGTGCCCAACGGCGCGAAGGTGCCCGGCACGCCCTACCAGATGGACCCGGTGAAGGCCGCCTTCGACATCGGCGCCATGATCCGCTGGCTCGACTTCAACGACACCTGGCTCGCCGCCGAATGGGGCCACCCGTCGGACAACCTGGGCGGCATCCTCGCCACCGCCGACTGGCTGTCGCGCAACGCCGTGGCCGCCGGGCAGGAAGCCCCTCACGGTGAAGGACGTCCTCACCGCGATGATCAAGGCCCACGAGATCCAGGGCTGCATCGCGCTCGAGAACAGCTTCAACAAGGTGGGCCTGGACCACGTGGTGCTGGTGAAGGTGGCCTCCACCGCCGTCGTCGCCCAGATGCTGGGGCTCACGCGCGACGAGATCATCAACGCGGTCTCGCTCGCCTGGGTCGACGGGCAGTCGCTGCGCACCTACCGCCACTCCCCCAACACGGGCTCGCGCAAGAGCTGGGCGGCGGGCGACGCGACGAGCCGCGCCGTGCGCCTGGCGCTCATCGCGAAGACCGGCGAGATGGGCTACCCCTCGGTGCTCACCGCCAAGACCTGGGGCTTCTACGACGTGCTCTTCAAGGGCAACGCCTTCAAGTTCCAGCGCCCCTACGGCAGCTACGTCATGGAGAACGTGCTCTTCAAGATCTCCTTCCCGGCCGAGTTCCACTCGCAGACGGCGGTGGAGGCGGCGATGACGATCCACCAGGAGCTCGCCAAGGCGGGACGCACGCCCGACGGACATCAAGAAGATCACGATCCGCACGCACGAGGCCTGCATCCGCATCATCGACAAGAAGGGCCCGCTCGACAACCCGGCCGACCGCGACCACTGCATCCAGTACATGGTCGCCGTGCCGATCCTCTTCGGCCGCCTCACCGCGGGCGACTACGAGGACGAGGTCGCGAAGGACCCGCGCATCGACGCCCTGCGCGACCGGATCGTGTGCGTCGAGGACCCGAAGTTCACGAAGGACTACCACGACCCCGACAAGCGCTCGATCGCCAACGCCCTCACGGTGGAGTTCGCCGACGGCAAGAAGCTCAAGGAGATCGTGGTCGAGTACCCCATCGGCCACAAGCGCCGGCGCAAGGAAGGCATGCCCGTCCTGGTCGAGAAGTTCCGCACCAACCTCGCGCGGAGCTTCCCCGAGAAGCAGCGCAAGGCCATCCTCGACCTGTGCCTGGACGCGAAGGCGCTCGACGCCACGCCCGTGCACGAGTTCGTGGACCTGATGGTGGTCTGAACCCGCCGAGGCGCGCCCCACCCGCCCGGGATCAATGTTCCGGGCGGCGCGGAAGTGGTCTAATCCCTCCCCGGCGCCGGCCGCCCGGAGGGATTCCGCAAGGGGGAGGAGAACGCGCCGGCAACGGGCCACGAGCCCGCCCCGTGCGCAGGAGGCACCATGGAGCGACATCCAGATCACGTGGCCGCCCGATGGCTCGCCGCCGGCGCTTCGCGCGACGGCCGCGGCTGCGCCTCGACCTACGAGCTCACGCTCATGCCGCGCGACAGCGGCAAGCTCTACCAGGGCACCGCCGAGGACAGCGGCGGCTCCGAAGGGGCGATCGCGATCACCATCGAGGGCCGGACCTATGCCGGCACCTGGGTGGAGGTCGTTCCCGACCGCACCACCGGCTACGTGGGCGGCGCCTACGGCTCGCGCCGCTACGGCTGGGGGATGGGCGGGACCATCTCGATGGACACCCCCGGCGGCGGCGAGGCCAAGGCCCTGCTGCGCTCCGCCGACGGCGCGGGGCTGCGCTGCGACTTCCGCGGCGGCGGCGGGCGCGCGGGCGGCGGCGTGTGCCGCGACGACAAGGGCCTCGACTACGACGTGCAGATCCGCCCGGCCGGCCAGAAGTAGCCGCGGCCGCAACGACAAACCCACCCGAACGACAACAACCCGAGACGACCATGCCCCACAACGCCTTCAACACCCTCAAGACCTTCCAGCCCGCCGCCGGCAAGACCGGCCAGTTCTACTCCCTGCCGGCGCTGGCCGAGACGTTCCCCAACGTGAAGCGGCTGCCCGTCTCGATCCGCATCGTGCTCGAGTCGGTGCTGCGCAACGTCGACGGCAAGAAGGTGAGCGAGGAGCACGTGAAGCAGCTGGCCGGCTGGAGCGCCACCGCCGCCCGCACCGACGAGATCCCCTTCGTGCTGGCGCGCATCGTGCTGCAGGACTTCACCGGCGTCCCGCTGCTCGCCGACCTCGCCGCCATGCGCGGCGTGGCCGCGAAGATGGGCAAGAACCCGAAGACGATCGAGCCGCTCGTGCCCGTGGACCTCGTCGTCGACCACTCGGTGCAGATCGACCATTACGGCGGGCCGGACGCCCTCGACCTCAACATGAAGCTCGAGTTCGACCGCAACCGCGAGCGCTACGAGTTCATGAAGTGGGGCATGCAGGCCTTCGACACCTTCAAGGTCGTCCCCCCGGGCATCGGCATCGTGCACCAGGTGAACCTCGAGTACCTCGCGCGCGGCGTGTTCCAGAAGGACGGGCATGTACTACCCCGACACGCTCGTGGGCACCGACAGCCACACCACCATGATCAACGGCATCGGCGTCGTGGGCTGGGGCGTGGGCGGCATCGAGGCCGAGGCCGGCATGCTCGGCCAGCCGGTCTACTTCCTCACCCCCGACGTGGTCGGCGTGAACCTCACCGGGAAGCTGCGCGAGGGCGTCACCGCGACCGACTTCGCGCTCACCGTGACCGAGATGCTGCGCAAGGCCAAGGTCGTCGGCAAGTTCGTCGAGTTCTTCGGCGCGGGCGCCGAGACGCTCGCCGTGACCGACCGCGCGACCATCGCCAACATGGCGCCCGAATACGGCGCGACGATGGGCTTCTTCCCGGTCGATGCGCGCACGATCGAGTTCTTCCGCAACACCGGCCGCACCGGCCGAGGAAGTGTCCGCGCTCGAGGCCTACTTCAAGGCGCAGGGCATGTTCGGCATGCCGCAGAAGGGCGACCTCGACTACTCGACGCGTGCTCGAGCTCGACCTCTCCTCGATCAGGCCGTCGGTCGCGGGGCCGAAGCGCCCGCAGGACCGCATCGACCTCGGCAACCTGAAGAGCAAGTTCACCGAGCTCTTCTCCAAGCCCGTCGCGGAGAACGGCTTCTCCAAGAAGGCGGAGGACCTCGCCAAGCGCGTGAAGACCTCCGACGGCACCGACCTCGGCTCCGGCGACGTGCTCATCGCCGCCATCACCTCGTGCACCAACACCTCGAACCCGAGCGTGCTCATCGCCGCGGGCCTGCTCGCGCAAGAAGGCCGTCGAGAAGGGCCTCACGGTGAAGCCCCACATCAAGACCTCGCTCGCGCCCGGCTCGCGCGTGGTGACCGAGTACCTGAAGGCCGCGGGCCTCCTCGCCGTCCCTCGAGAAGCTCGGCTTCAGCGTGGCGGCCTACGGCTGCACCACCTGCATCGGCAACGCCGGCCCGCTCGCCGAGCCGATCGAGAAGGCGGTGGTGGACAACGACCTCGTCTGCGCGGCGGTGCTCTCGGGCAACCGCAACTTCGAGGCGCGCATCCACGCCAACATCCGCGCCAACTTCCTCGCCTCGCCGCCGCTCGTGGTGGCCTTCGCCATCGCCGGCACGGTGCTCAAGGACCTCGAGCACGGACCCGCTCGGCCAGGGCAAGGACGGCCCGGTGTTCCTCAAGGACATCTGGCCCACCTCCGACGAGATCGCAGGCGCTCATGAAGTACGCCACCGACCCGGCCGTCTTCGGGCGCATGTACGCGAACCTCGCGGAGACGAACCCCCTCTGGAAGGCCATCGCCTCCGCCACGGGCCAGGTCTACAACTGGCCGAAGTCCACCTACATCGCCGAGCCGCCCTTCTTCCAGGGCTTCGGCATGAGCGCCGGCACGGCGAAGGACGTCCGGGGCGCGCGCGTCCTGGGCATCTTCGGCGACTCGGTGACCACCGACCACATCTCCCCCGCCGGCTCGATCAAGGACACCTCGCCCGCCGGCCAGTACCTCATCGCCCACAAGGTGATGAAGCCGGACTTCAACAGCTACGGCGCGCGCCGCGGCAACCACGAGGTGATGATGCGCGGCACGTTCGCGAACGTGCGCGTGAAGAACCTCATGCTGCCGCCGAAGGCCGACGGCACGCGCGTCGAGGGCGGCGTGACGCTCTTCCAGCCCGCCGGCGAGCAGATGCCGATCTACGACGCCGCGATGAAGTACGTCGCGGCCGGCACGCCCACGGTGGTCTTCGGCGGCGAGGAGTACGGCACCGGGTCGTCGCGCGACTGGGCCGCCAAGGGCACGCAGCTCCTGGGCGTGAAGGCGGTCGTGGCGCGCAGCTTCGAGCGCATCCACCGCTCCAACCTCGTGGGCATGGGCGTCCTGCCCTGCCAGTTCAAGGGCTCCGATTCCGCGGAGTCGCTGGGCCTCAAGGGCGACGAGACGATCGACGTGGTCGGCCTCGAGAAGGGCATCAAGCCGCAGATGGACGTGACGCTCGTCATCCATCGCAAGGACGGCACGCAGCAAGGAGGTGCCCGTGCTGCTGCGCATCGACACCCCGATCGAGGTGGACTACTACCTGCACGGCGGCATCCTGCCCTTCGTGCTGCGCGAGCTGGTCGGCCGCCTGACCCCGCCATCGATTTCCTGAGCACCCCGCTGCCCGCCGGCTGGGCCCTCGCCACCGGCATCGTCGCGCTGGTCCTCGCTCGGCGCGGGCGGCCCGGCGCGCGCCCTGGCGGCTGCTCGCGGAGGATTTCCGGCTGCACGGCTGGATCGGGGCCGCGCTTCGCGATCGCGCTGGCGTGGATCCTCTCGGCGCGCGTCTGCCGGGTGGCCCACGCTGCACCTGCTCGCCACGCCGCTCGTGGCCCTGATGTTCGGTCGCGACCTCGCGGCGGCGCGCGGCGGCGCCCGGCGGTCGCTGCCGCGCTCCTGTGGCAGGGCGGCGACTGGACGGGCGCCGGCGCCACCTGGCTCCTGGCCGCCTGGCTTCCGGTCACCCTCGTCGACGCGCTGCGCCGGGCCGCCGACCGGTGGCTTCCGTGCAACGTCTTCACGTTCATCTTCCTTGCCGGGCTTCTTCGCGCCGGGCGTCGCCTTCGCGGTCACCGTCGTGGCGGCCACGGCCGCGCACGCGGCCGCCGGCACCGCGCCGTGGCCCGGCCTGCGGGACGGCTTCCTGCCCTACGGCCTGCTGCTCGCCTGGGGCGAGGCGTTCCTCTCCGGGCTCCTGCGGCGATCTTCGTGGTGTACGAGCCGCGGTGGATGGCGACCTTCGACGACGCGCGCTACCTGCGCCCGCCGCGCGACCCGGGGTAAGCCGCTTCGCTAGAAGAAGCTACTGGCTGCCCCACCAGGCCACGGCCGAGATGAAGGCCGTGGCGGGGATGGTGAAGATCCAGGCCCAGACGATGCCGCCCGCCACGCCCCAGCGCACGGCGGACATCTTGCGCGTCGCCCCCACGCCGACGATGGCCCCGGTGATCGTGTGGGTGGTGGAGACGGGGATGCCCAGGCCGGTCGCCACGAAGAGCGTGATGGCGCCGCCCGTCTCCGCGCAGAACCCGCCCACGGGCTTGAGCTTCGTGATGCGCTGGCCCATCGTCTTCACGATGCGCCACCCGCCGAAGAGCGTGCCCATCGCGATCGACACGTAGCACGACACGATCACCCACAGGGGCACCGGTTCGTCCGCGCCGGAAGCGCCGGAGGCGATGAGCAGCAGCCAGATGATGCCGATCGTCTTCTGCGCGTCGTTGCCCCCGTGCCCGAGGCTGTAGAGCGACGCCGACACGAGCTGCATGCGCCGGAACCACCGGTCGATGCGCGCCGGCGTGGTGTGCCGCGCGACCCACGACACCACGACCATGAGGAGGGAGCCCAGCAGGAACCCCAGGGCGGGCGACACGAAGATGAAGAGCACGGTCTTGCCGATGCCCGAGCCGATGAGGGGCCCCACGCCCGCCTTCGCGACCGTCGCGCCGATGAGGCCGCCGATGAGGGCATGGGAGGAGCTCGAGGGCAGCCCCCACCACCAGGTGATGCCGTTCCAGGCGATGGCGCCGACGAGCGCGCCGAAGATCACGTAGTGGTCCACGATGGCGGGGTCGACGATCCCCTTGCCCACCGTCGAGGCGACCTTGAGGTGGAAGACGAGGATCGCGACGAAGTTGAAGAAGGACGCGAACGCGACGGCGTGATGGGGCTTGAGGACGCCCGTGGACACGACCGTCGCGATGGAGTTCGCCGCGTCGTGCAGGCCGTTCATGAAGTCGAACGCGAGCGCCAGCGCCACCAGGAAGCCAGCGTGCCGATGCCGATCTCGAGCCCGTTCATGAGAGGTGGCGCCGCGGCGTCACGAGTTTTCCAGGACGACGCCCTCGGCCAGGTTCGCGACGTCCTCGCAGCGGTCCGTGATGGCCTCCAGCTGCTCGTAGATCACCTTGAGCTTGATGATCTCGCGCACGTCCTGCTCCTCCCGGAACAGGCGCGAGATGGCGGAGCGCAGCTCCCGGTCCGCGTCGCTCTCGAGGCGGTCGATCTCGTCGCAGGTCTTGAGGACCGCCTCCGCGTGGCCGTCCTTCTCGAGGAGCGCGATCACGTCCTTCACGCGCTCGCAGCACTTGAGCGCCACGTCGGCGAGCCGCATCATCTCCGGCGTGACCACCCGGACGTCGTACAGCGTGATCGACTCCGTCACGTCCTGGATCAGGTCGCAGATGTCGTCCATCGCGTTCACGAGCTGGTGGATCTGCTCGCGGTCGATGGGCGTGATGAAGGTCTTGTGCAGCAGCCGCATCGCCTCGGCGGTGATGCGGTCGGCCGAATGCTCGGCCTCGTCGATCAGGCGGGCATGGGCCTCCGCATTGCCGAAGTCCTGCATGAGCAGGACGAGCTCGCGGCTCGCGCGGACCACCTGCTCGGCATGGGCGTTGAAGAGGTCGTAGAAGCGTCCCTCCTTGGGCAGCAGTCGGCCGAACATCGCGGGCTCCGGGATCGTTTGGGGTCTTGTTTGCGTGGCGTGCGGCCTCGATCTTAGCAAACCGCGGTTTGCGGGACTTGCGCCCCGTCTATATAATCGCCGCTCGTTTCCCCATCCCGAGCCCGCCGCCATGACCCACCGCCCCATCACGACCGCCCTTCGCCGCGCCCCGCGCGCCGCGGTCCGTGGCGGCCTGGCGGTCGCCTCCGGGATCGCGCCGCGCAGCGGCGAAGCCGACTGAGCCTCGGGGCCGACCGCCCCGACGCAAGTCGAGGCGGAAGACCGACGGCCCACCCCTCCCGTTGACCCTTCCGCCTCGCGCCCCGCGCGATGCGTGAGTTCGCGCATGCAGCACCAGATCGCGACGCCGGCCCACGAGGCCGGCCGAAGAAAAACGATGAACTACGCTCCTCGACAAGCTCCACCCCCATCGCTGGATCACCGGCCTGTGGCGCAGCCCCGACTTCGTGAAGCTCTGGGGCTCGCTCACCATCACCCACTTCGGCGGGCAGGTGACCTTCCTCGCGCTGCCGCTCACGGCGGCGCTGATGCTGAACGCCACCCCGTTCGAGGTGGGCATCCTCACGGCGCTGGAGGCGCTGCCCTACCCGCTTTTCGGGCTCTTCGCGGGCGTCCTCGTGGACCGGGCCCGGAAGCTGCCGGTGATCATCTGGGCCGACCTGGGACGCGGCCTGGCGCTCGCGGCCGTGCCCGTGTGCGCCTGGTTCGGCGTGCTCTCCATGCCGGTGCTCTACGTCGCGGGCTTCCTCGTGGGCCTGGGCTCCGTCATCGGGTGGCCCGCCTACCAGGTGTTCATGACCGAACGCGTCGGGCGGGAGAACCTCGTCGAGGCCAACGCGAAGATCGGCATCTCGGACTCGGCCGCCCAGCTCGTGGGCCCCGGGCTCGCGGGCGCGCTCATCCAGTGGCTCACGGCGCCCTTCGCGATCCTGCTGGACGCCGTGTCGTTCTTCGTCTCCGCCTGGATGCTGCGCGGCATCCCGCCGGCGGCCACGGACGCCCCGAAGCTCTCCGGGGAAAGCGTCTGGCGCGAGATCGGCGAGGGGCTCGCCGCCGTCTGGCACAACCGCACCCTGCGCGCGCTGGCCTGGTCGCTCGCGGCCTGGCAGATGTTCCGCCACGCCTACGTCGCCGTGGTGATCCTGTTCGCCGCCCGCGAACTGGGCTTCTCGGCCGGCCACGTCGGCGTCCTGTTCATGCTGGCGGGCGTGGGATCGCTCGCGGCCGCGGGCGCCGTCGGCGCCCCTCAACGCCCGCTACGGCTTCGGCCCGACGATGCTCGTCGCCCTGGGCGGCACCGGCGTGGCCTGGCTGGTGATGGGCGCGGCCTCGGGGGGCCACATGGTCGCCTCGCTCACGTTCGGGGCGGGCCTCTTCCTGCTCGACTTCGCGGCGATGACCTTCTTCATCAACTACCTGACCCTGCGCCAGACGGTGACGCCGGACCGGCTGCTCGGCCGCGTCACCGCCACGATGATCTGCCTGACCGTCGCCACGGCGCCCCTGGGCGGCCTGGCCGGGGGGTGGATCGCCGAGCACTGGGGGCTGCGGGCGGCGATCCTGGCCGCCGGCGCCGGGGCGCTGGCCATGATTCCGCTCATCGCCTGGACCTCGCCCCTGTCCCGGATGAGGTCGCTCCCCGTCCCGCAGGAGCCGGCGGTCACGGAAAGCGTGGCGGAGGAACTGGCCGGCTGACGGCCCCGGGCCGAATCCGCCGGGGGCGGCCGGCGCATCCAACGGGCATGGATACCTTCCCGCCGCCCGAACGCCGGTTTGCCGCGCGCCCGGGCCGAAACCGATAATGCGGGCCGCAACGGCCCTTGGAGAAAGCCATGGAGACCTCGGAAGTCGTGGTCGCCATGACGGGAATGCTGGCGAGCTTCGGCTTGCCCCTGCTCGTCATCGCGATCGTCCTCGTCTACAAGCACCACCGCAACCGCATGCAGCAGGAGACGATCCTCAGGCTCGCGGAAAAGGGCCTGCCGGTCCCGCCGGAGCTCCTGCGGCCCCCCGAGCGCTCGCCGAGCCCGAAGGGGGGCCTGGTGCTGCTCGCGCTCGGCATCGCCCTCTCCGTCTTCTTCTGGGAGCGGGGCCAGCCGTGGTCCATCGGCCTCATCCCCGGCCTGATGGGGGTGGCGCTCCTCGTCGCCTGGAAGATCGACTCGCGGCAGGCCGGCCGCCGCGAGCCTCCGCGCTAGCGCCGATGGCCGAGCGGCCGGAACCGGCCGATGCGGAACTCGTCCTCGCGGTCGTCGCCCACGACGACCGCGAGGCCTTCGCGCGCCTGGTGCGCCGCCACCAGTCGCTGGTGCGCTCGACGCTGCGGCGCCTCGCGAAGGGCGACCACGGGCTGGCCGACGACCTCGCGCAGGAGACCTTCCTGCTCGCCTGGCGAAACCTCCGTTCCTTCCGCTTCGACGCGCGCTTCTCGACCTGGCTCTACCGGATCGCCTTCAACGCGTGGCTGACGGACGCGCGCAAGCGCCGCGAGGTGCTGCTGGACGACGCCGGAGTCGGCCCCGGTCGCCGAGGAACCCGCGCCCGGCCGTGTCGACGCGCGGACCGCATCGACCTCGAGCGCGCGCTCGTCGAGCCTGTCCGACGGCGAGCGGGCCGCCATCGCGGCCTGCTATTACGCCGACCTCACCCACGAGGAAGCCGCCGAGGCGATGGGCATTCCCCTCGGCACCGTGAAGACCCACATCCTGCGCGCCAAGGCCAAGCTGCGCGCGAAACTCGGCGAGGACTCCCGATGAACGAACCCCTCCACGACCCCATCGACCGGCTGTTGCGCGAGGACGCGCGGCGATCCGTGCCCGACGAAGGCTTCTCGCTGCGCGTCGCAGCTCGCCCTGCCGGCCCCGCGGGCCACGCGGCCCTGGCTCCGGCCGGCCCTGGTGCTCGGCTCGGCCTCGATCGGCAGCGTGGCCGCCTGGCTGCTCGCGCCGGCCGGAACGTCCCTCGTGCAGGGGTTTCTCGACCTCGCGCGGCTGCAGTCGCAGACACCCTCGGCGTTCGCCGCGCTGGGCATGGCGCTTGCCATGGCGGTGACCGCCGCCGTGCTCGTGGCCGACGAAGGCTGAGCGGGCTTCAGGCGGGCGGGATCGCCTCCGGGGGAGGCGCGCCGTTGGCGTGCCGCCGCGGCCGGGCGGCGCAAACGGCCTCGCCCGCCTCGGCCCGGGCGCAGTTCTCCATCACGAACGCCAGCACGCGCAGCATGTGCGAGACGTTGGCGCGGTAGCGCAGGAACCGTCCCTCCTGGCGGACGCTCACGAGGCTCGCCTGCAGCATCCCCTTCAGGTGGAACGACAGGTTGGTCGCGGGGATCTCGAGCGCTTCGGCGATCTCGCCGGCGACCAGGCCCGCCTCGCCCGCCTGGACCAGCATGCAAAAGATGTCGAGCCGCACGCTGGAGCCCAGCGACTCGAATACCTTCAAGGTCGATTCACGGTCCATCCCTTGCTCCTTCCGTCGCCCGGCGCCGCCGGTCCGGCCGGCCCTCATTTCAAGTGGCCATGGGTCCTGCGGCCCCGGAGCCGCTGGTCGTGTGGGCCCAATTTAGCTCCTGCGGCGACCGGCGAATTGACCTATATCAGAATCCGCTAATGCAATTGGGATTGAAATGTCGATATCCCGTCTGACACCCGAGGCCGTGATGGAACAGATCTCCCGCAGGCGATTCCTCAAGATCAGCGCCGCCACGTTCGGAGCCGGCGCGGTGGGCTCCCAGATCCCGGCCGTCCCCTCCTTCGCCATGGGCTCGAAGCCCCCGCGCCGGCAAGGTCGAGACGATCGCCACCTACTGCGAAATGTGCTTCTGGAAGTGCGGCGGCATCGCGCACGTCCGCGACGGGAAGCTCTGGAAGTTCGAGGGCAATCCCCTCGACCCGATGAGCAAGGGACGCCTGTGCCCGCGCGGCACGGGCGCCGTCGGCACGCACTACGACCCGGACCGCATCTCCAAGCCCCTCATCCGGACCGGCGAGCGGGGCAAGGAGGAGTTCAAGGCCGTCACCTGGGACGAGGCGCTCAACCACGTCGCGGAGAAGATGAAGAAGATCGCCGCCGAGCACGGCCCCGAGTCGATCGCCCTGTGGAAGCACGGCACGGGCTCGCGCTTCTTCGAGCACGTGATGCGCGCCTACGGCTGCGTCAACAAGGCCGCGCCCTCGTTCGCGCAGTGCCGCGGCCCGCGCGACATCGGCTACCTCCTCACCTACGGCACGGGGCTGGGCTCGCCCGAACCCACCGACATCGCCAACACGAACTGCCTCGTCCTCATCGGCACGCACCTGGGCGAGAACATGCACAACACGCAGGTGCAGGAGTTCGCGCAGGCCGTGGGCCGCAAGGCCACCATCATCGTGGTCGACCCGCGCTACTCCGTGGCCGCGAGCAAGGCGAAGTACTGGCTGCCCATCAAGCCCGGCACCGACATGGCGCTCGTGCTCGCGTGGATGAACGTCCTCGTGACCGAAGGCCTCTACGACAAGGAGTTCGTGGCGAAATACGGCCACGGCTTCGACAAGTTCGTCGCCGCGATCAAGGACAACACGCCCGAGTGGGCCGAAGCCGAGACGGGCATCCCGGCCGCGACGATCCGCGCCACCGCCCGCGAGATGGCCAGGGCGCGGCCCGCCGCCCTCGTGCACCCGGGCCGGCGCGTCAACTGGTACGGCGACGACGCGCAGCGCGCGCGCTCCACGGCCCTCCTCAACGCGCTCCTGGGCAACTGGGGCCGCAAGGGCGGGCTCTTCCTCCAGGCCGGCATGAAGGTCGCGGGCTACCCCTTCCCGAAGTTCCCCGAGGCCGACGAAGCCCAAGGTCGACAACCCCGACGGCAAGTGGCCGTTCGCGGACGAGGAAGTCACCACGGGCCTGCGCCAGGCCACGATCACCGGCCAGCCCTACCCGATCAAGGGCTGGGTCGTGTACGCCGCGAACCTGCTGCAGACGCTGCCCAACGAGAAGGAGACGATCGAGGCGATCTCGAAGCTCGACCTGCTGGTGGTGGTGGACACGCACCCGAGCGAGATCACCGGCTACGCCGACGTGGTCCTCCCGGACACCATGTTCCTCGAGCGCCACGACGACCTCTACGTCGGCTGGGGACGGCAGGGCTGGGCGGCGCTGCGCCAGCCGGTCGTCGCGCCCCCGGGCGAGCAGAAGCCCGCCTGGTGGATCGCCAAGCAGCTGGCCGACAGGCTGGGCGTCGGCGAGTACATGCCCTTCAAGGACATGGACGAGTACCTCGCGAAGCGCTGCGAGAAGAGCGGCATCGACTACGCGAAGTTCCGCAAGGAAGGCATCGTGATGGGCCAGAAGAAGCCCATCACCATCGAGGAAGGCGCGCAGATCTCGTTCGACACGCCCTCGAAGAAGGTGGAGTTCTATTCCGAGCAGCTCGCCAAGGCGGGCTTCGACCCGGTGCCGAAGTACACGGCGCCCGAGAAGGCGCCCGACGGCTTCTTCCGCCTCGTCACCGGGCGCGCGCCCGTGCACACCTTCAGCCGCACGCAGACGAACCTGCTACCTGCGCGACCTCATGAAGGAGAACGAGCTCTGGGTGAACGCCGAGACCGCCGCCAAGGCGGGCCTCAAGCACGGCCAGTACGTGAAGCTCAGGAACCAGGACGGCGTGGTCACCAACCGCGTCAAGGTGAAGGCCACGCAGCGCATCCGCCCGGACACGCTCTACATGGTCTACGGCTTCGGCCACACCAGCAAGATGCTCAGGAGCGCCTACCAGATGGGCGCCAGCGCGGCGCAGCTCAACACGCGCTACCGGATCGACCCGCTCATGGGCGGGACGAGCATCCACCAGAACTTCGTGACTTTCGTGAAGGAGGCGTGACATGCCACGCTTCGGAATGGTGATCGACACCCTGAAGTGCGTGGGGTGCATGGACTGCGTGGTCGCCTGCCAGACGGAAAACGACGTCCCGCAGGGCTACTGCCGCGACTGGATCGTGACCGAGACGCGCGGGGAATTCCCCAACCTCTCGCTCGAGATCCGCTCCGAGCGCTGCAACCACTGCGACAACCCGCCCTGCGTGACCTGCTGCCCCACGGGCGCCAGCCACGTCGAGGATTTCGGCAAGACCGTGCAGGTGACGGCCGAGCAATGCATCGGCTGCAAGGCGTGCCTCTCGGCCTGCCCGTACGGCGCGCGCTTCGTGCACCCGGACGGCTACGCCGACAAGTGCACGTTCTGCCTGCACCGCGTGAAGGAAGGCAAGGACCCGGCGTGCGTCTCGGTCTGCCCGACCCACTGCATGGTCTTCGGCGACCTCGACGACCCGAAGAGCGCGGTGAGCCAGCTCCTGCGCTCGCGCAAGCACCACACGCTCCTCCCCGAAGCCGGCACCAAGCCGCGCGTCTTCTACCTGATCTGAGGCCACCACCATGCTCGACATCACCACCACCCGCCACAATCCGCTCGTGGATCCGGTGCTCTCCGTCTGGAGCTGGGAGATCCCCGTCTACCTCTTCCTGGGCGGCATGATCGCCGGCATGATGGTGCTCGGCGGGCTGAACATGCTGCGCATCCTCAAGGGCGAGCGTCCCGAGGGCTTCTACAGCGTGCAGACCCCGGTGCTCGGGCTTCGTCATGCTCAACCTCGGCATGGGCGCGCTCTTCCTCGACCTCGCCCACAAGCTCTACGTGTACCGCGTGTACATGGCCTTCGAGCCGACCTCGCCGATGTCGTGGGGCTCCTGGGTGCTGATCCTCGTCTTCCCGGTCCTCATCCTCTCCGCGCTCATCCGGCTGCCGCGAGGCCTGGCCGTGGCTGGGCGAGCGCATGCCCGGCGCTTCGCGGCTGGTCCGAGGCGATCCTCGCGCGCCCCGGCCTCGTGAAGGCGCTGGCATGGCTCAACGTGCTGCTGGGCATCGGCCTCGGCATCTACACGGGGATCCTGCTCTCGACGATGGTCGCGCGCCCGCTCTGGAACAGCGCCATCCTGGGCCCGCTCTTCCTCGTCTCCGGGCTGTCGGCGGCCGCGGCCATGGTGCACCTCGTCTCGAGCCTCGTGCCGGGCCACCCCGCGCCGCGCAGCTTCCTCGGCGGCGCGCTCGCGATGCTCGTGCAGCCGCTCGGCGCGCAGCCCGCCCGAGCCGCAGCACGGCCGATCTCGCTCGTCAAGGCCGACCTCGCCTTCCTGGCGGTCGAGCTGGTGCTCATCGGACTGCTCTTCATCGGGCTCGCCTCGAGCTCGGCCTCGCACGTGGCCGCGATCGACCTGCTCACGTCCGGCAAGTTCGCCACGATCTTCTGGTGGGTGGTGATCGTCGCCGGCATCCTGGTGCCGCTCGTCCTGCAGTGGCTCGAGCTCGGACACCGCATCCCGCACACGATCCTGCCGGCGCTCCTCGTGCTCGCCGGCGGCTTCGCGCTGCGCTGGGTGATGGTGGGCGCGGGCCAGGCGAGCCACATGATCGCCGCCATCGGAATGTAGGAAAGGAGAATCGCCATGAGCACCATCACCGCATCCAGCAGCTCCCCCGCGGCCGGCACCAAGGCCTCGCCGGCGCCGTACTGGAACCCTTACGTCGCGGGATTCGGCCTCGGGCCTCGTGCTCCTCGCCGCCTACCTCATCGCCGGGCGCGGCCTCGGCGCCACCGGCGCGTTCTCCTCGGTCGCCGCATGGATCGCGAACGCCCATCTCGCCCGAGCACGCGCAGGCGAGCGCCGTCCACGCCCGCTACCTCGAGAGCGGCACGCCCGCTCACCGCCTGGCTCGTCTACCTGCTGATCGGATCCTTCATCGGCGCCGCGGTCTCGGGCTACGCGGCCGGGCGCTGTCGCCATCAGCATCGAGCGCGGGCCGCGCGTCACGGACCGGGCAGCGCCTCGCGCTCGCGCTCGTCGGCGGGATCATCGCCGGCCTGGGCGCCAAGATCGCGCGCGGCTGCACCAGCGGCCAGGCCCTCACCGGGGCCTCGATCCTCAACCCGGGCAGCCTCGTGTTCATGGGCGCCGTCTTCGCCGCCGGCTATGCCGTGGCCTGGACCTTCAAGAAGGAGTGGCTCTGATGTTTCCCCTTTCCTCCACGATGGAACTCACGCAGGCCACCTCCCTCGGGCTCGCGGTCGTGATCGGCATCGGCTTCGGCTTCTTCCTCGAGAAGGCCGGCTTCGGCAGCGCGCGCAAGCTCGTGGCCGTCTTCTACTTCTACGACATGGCGGTGGTGAAGGTGATGTTCACCGCGATCGTGACCGCGATGGTCGGGCTGTTCCTCTTCTCCTCGGCCGGCGCGCTGGACCTGGCCGAGCTCTACGTCGAGCCCTCGAACTACCCGGCCGCCATCATCGGCGGCCTCGTCTTCGGCGTGGGCTTCGTGATCGGCGGCTACTGCCCCGGCACCTCCCTCACCGCGGCCGCCACCGGCCGCCTCGACGGGCTCGCCTTCCTCGCCGGCATCTTCGTCGCGTCCTACGCCTACGCCGAGCTTCTCTCCGGGTTCGATACCTGGCTCGCGTCGTCCGCCCATCCGGACGTGACGCTTCCCGGCCTCACCGGCATCCCGATGGGATGGTTCGTGCTCCTCTTCATCGGCTTCCTCGCCCTCGCCGGCTGGGGCATGTCGCTCGCCGAGAAGCGTTTCGCAAGGCTGCGCCCCTGATTTCCGACCCCACCCAAGCAAAGGACAATTTCGCCTTGAAGCTCAATCGCCTGTTCCGCGCCCTCGCGCTGGCAGGGCTGGCCGTTCCGTCGGCCGCCCTCGCAACCGACGGCTACTTTTCCCACGCCTACGGCCTCAAGTCCCTCGGCATGGGGGGTGCCACGGTCGCCATCGCGGACGAGCCGTTCGGCGGCGTCGTCAACCCGGGGGCGATGACCTCGCTCGGCAATGCCTGGCAGGCGGGCGTGCAGATCTTCATGCCGCGGCGCGAGGCATCGCGCACCGGCTCCGGCCCGGCCGGCATCGACGGGTCGGTGTCGAGCGACAGCCTCGCGTTCGCGATCCCCGAGTTCGGGATCAACTACATGGCCCGGCCCGACGTCGCCGTCGGCGTCTCGGTCGTCGGCAACGGCGGGATGAACACCGATTTCACGGGGGAGCAGATCCCGTCCATGAGCGCGTGCGCCGCGTTCAATCCGAACCCCGGCCCGTACAACCTGCTGTGCGGCAACGGTCGCCTCGGCGTGGACCTCATGCAGCTGCTGGTGGCGCCCTATGCCGCCTGGAAGTTCGCCCCGTCGCACTCGATCGGCATCGCCCCGACCTTCGCCTACCAGCGCTTCCGCGCCCAGGGCCTCCAGGCCTTCGACAATCCCGGCCTTTCCACGAGCCCGGGCGACGTCACGAACCGCGAATATGCGAGTTCCACCGGGTACGGCGTGCGCGTGGGATACCACGGGACCTTCGACCAGTTCTCCGTCGGGGTGGCCTGGGCGAGCCGGATGTCGATGGACGAGTTCGACAAGTACAAGGGCCTCTACGCCGAGCAAGGCGGGTTCGACATCCCGTCGAACCTCGTGGTGGGCGCCGCCTGGCGGCCGGACTCCAAGTGGCAGTTCGCGGTCGACTGGGAGCGCATCAACTATTCGGATTCGCGATCCGTGTCCAACCCGAGCGCACTGCTCCTCAACTGCGTCGGCGGCGATGCCTCCTCCTGCATGGGCGGATCGAACGGGCCCGGCTTCGGCTGGAAGGACATCGACGTCTGGAAGTTCGGCGTCCAATATGCCCTGGACCCCAACCTCACCCTGCGGGCGGGATACAACCGCAGCGAGAATCCCGTCTCCCCGGCCGACGTGACGTTCAACATCCTGGCGCCCGGGGTGATCAAGGACCACTACACGGTCGGCGCCACGTGGCGGCTGGATTCGCGCTCCGAAGTCACCTTCTACGGTCTCTATGCGGCCAACAACACGGTGACGGGGCCGAGCCTCTTCATTCCCTTCGGCGCCCCGCCGACGACCACGGAGACCATCCAGCTCAAGGAGTACACGGTCGGCGTCGGCTATACCGCCCGCTTCTAGGCCGGCATTCCGCATGGGGCCCCCGGCTTGGGGGCCCCTTTTCATGTACAATGCCGCCCGCGCGCAGACAAAAAACTAAGCGCAATCAATGCCCCCCACTACATATCCGGAGATTTTTCGATGAAGAAGCTGCTTGCTGCCCTGGTTGCCGGGGCGTTCGTGATGGCCCAGGCCCCCGCCGTGTTCGCCCAGGACAAGGCTGCCGCCCCCAAGGCAGAAGCCAAGAAGGCTGACGCCAAGGCCGCCGAGACGAAGGCCGATGCCAAGGCCGTCGAGAAGAAGACCGAAGCCAAGGCCGACGCCAAGGCCGCCCAGACGAAGACCGACGCGAAGGCCGTCGAGAAGAAGACCGAAGCCAAGGCCGACGCCAAGGCCGCCAAGACGAAGACCGATGCCAAGGCCGTCGAGAAGAAGGCCGGCGCCAAGGCCGACGCCAAGGCCGCCGACACGAAAGCCGACGCCAAGGCCACCGAGAAGGCCGCCGGCGTCAAGGCCGACGCCAAGGCCGCCGACACGAAAGCCGACGCCAAGGCCGCCGAAGGCAAGAAGAAGAAGGGCGGCTGCTAAGCTCCCCTCTCGCGCGGTTTCCCGCGCGACCGCATCAAGCGAAACGGGGCGGCCTTGGCCGCCCCGTTTCCTTTCGTGCCGCTTGGCGGGGCCCCGCGGGGCCCCGGCGCGATCAGCCGAGCAGGTGCTTGACCCCGGCGCGCTCTTCCTCGAGCTCCGCGAGCGTCTTGTCCATCCGCTGGCGCGAGAACTCGTCGATCTCCAGCCCCTTCACGACCTGGTACTGGCCGTTGGCCGTGGTGCACGGGAAGCCGTACATCACGCCTTCCGGGATGCCGTACGAGCCGTCGGAGACCACGCCCATCGTCACCCACTTGCCGTTCGTGCCCATCACCCAGTCGCGGACGTGGTCGATGGCCGCATTGGCCGCGGAGGCGGCCGAGGACAGGCCGCGCGCCTCGATGATGGCCGCGCCGCGCTTGCCCACGAGGGGAATGAAGGTGTCCTTGTACCAGGCCTCGTCGTTCACCAGCGCCTTGACGGACTGGCCGCCGGCGGTGGCGAAGCGGTAGTCGGGGTACATCGTCGGGGAGTGGTTGCCCCACACGACGAGCTTCTCGAAGGAGTCCACCGGCTTGCCGGTCCTCGCCGCGAGCTGCGAGGCGGCGCGGTTGTGGTCCAGCCGCATCATCGAGGTGAAGCACGAGGGCGACAGGGTCTTCGCGCTCTTCATCGCGATGTAGGCGTTGGTGTTGGCGGGGTTGCCGACGACCAGCACCTTCACGTTCCGGGAGGCCCCCTCGTCCAGGGCGCGGCCCTGCACCGTGAAGATCGCGCCGTTGGCCTCGAGCAGGTCCTTGCGCTCCATGCCGGGGCCGCGCGGGCGGGCGCCCACGAGGAGGGCCACGTCCGCATCCTTGAACGCCACCTTCGCATCGGAGGCGGCGCTCATCCCCGCGAGCAGCGGGAACGCGCAGTCGTCGAGCTCCATCATCACGCCCTTGAGGGCCTTCTGCGCCTTCTCGTCCGGGATCTCGAGGAGCTGCAGGATCACGGGCTGGTCCTTGCCGAGCATCTCGCCGCTCGCGATCCGGAACAGCAGGCTGTAGCCGATCTGGCCGGCGGCGCCGGTAACGGCCACGCGCATGGGCTTCTTCATGGGGTCTCCTGGGGTCTTCGCGTTGGAAATTCGGGTGTCTGGCCGCGGGACGGTCGCCTATGCGACGAACAGTCCCACAGCCCCGCGAAAGTATATCGCAGTGCAGCAATCCGGATCGGGACGGCGTTTGAGCCAAATCAACAGTCCGGGCTGGGCGGCGACGGTGGACTGGGGACCGTTCACTGATCGCCGCACCCCTACTATCCGCCTTGCCCGGCGTCCTGGCCAGCGAGATGGCGAGGACGCCGGCCATGACGAGCGCGGCGCCGGCGAGCTGGATCGCGGTGATGGGCTCGTCCAGGAACACGAAGCCGAGGAAGATCGTGGCCACGGGCCCCACCGTCCCGAGCATCGAGGCATGGCTCGAGCCGATGAGCCGGATGCCCACGGACATGAAGAGCACCGGCAGGACGGTCGAGACGATCGCCATGAGGAAGGTGAGGCCGTAGACGGGCGCCGGCTGCGTCCAGAGCAGGTGCGCGTCCCGGACCACGAAGAAGTGCGCCACGACGGCCACGCAGGACACGATCGAGGCGAGGCTCGCGAAGAGCACGCTGCCCATCTTCTTCACCATCCGGCCGTTGCCGATGAGGTACACGGCATAGGCGAGCGCCGAGAGGGCCACCCAGAAGGCGCCGAGCAGCACGTTCTCCTGCCGCGTGGCGAGGTCGTTGGCGAAGACCAGCGCGATGCCGGTGTAGGACAGCGCCAGCGCCGCGACGTCGCGGCCGGCGATCGCGCGACCGTAGAGGAAGGCGGAAATGAGGACCACGAAGGTGGGATAGAGGAAGAGCACCAGCCGCTCGAGCGCCGCGGTGATGTACTGCAGGCCCAGGAAGTCGAAGAGGCTCGCGAGGTAGTAGCCCACGATCCCGAGGAAGACGATGGCGCGCCAGTCCGCGCGGCTGAGCGCCACCGCGCGCCCTCCCCGGCTCGACCACCAGGCCACGGCCACGAAGAAGGGCGCGGCCATCGCCATGCGCAGCGCGAGCAGCGTCACGGCGTCGGTGCCATGGCGGTAGGCCAGCTTGATGATGATCGCCTTGGCGGAGAAGGCGACGGCGGAGAAGACGACGAGCGCCACGCCGAGGAGGCGCGAGCCCGGCGGCGGGGTCGTTGCCGTTTGCACCCGGCGATTCTACGGCTTCGCGGTCGTCGCCGCTCAATTGCTCACCCGGACCTGGTAGGTGACGGACCCGCTGCCTCCCGAGAGGAGCGTCCCGGTGAGCGTCCAGACGATGGAGCCCGTACCGTTCACGGCCGGCTGCGCGGTGACGCGTGCAGCCCGTGACGTTCCCCGGCAGGGCCCCGCAGGCGGCCGACTGGTAGAGCGTGAAGGCCGGCGTCGACGTCCGTGACGACGATTGCCGACACCGGGCCCGCGCTCGATGTTCGTGTAGGTGATCGTGTACTCGAGGATGTCGTTCGGACGCGCCGTCCCCGTGGTGCCCGCCGCGCCTCCCTGGGTGACGTTGCGGACCGTCTTGGCGAGCGTGAGCCCGGCCCCGCCCGCCGCGCCCACGGTCGTGGTATCGGTGCGCACGTGGTTCTGCGAGCCGTTGAACGTCGCGGTCACCGTGATCAGGTTCTGCGCATTGTAGGGCGCGGCAGCCGGGATGCTGTCGCGCACGATGATGCAGACCGCGTCGCCGGGATTCACCGCGACGCGCGCCCGCGAGCGGCGCGGCGCCTTCGGCCCCGTCAAGCGCCCCGTTGCAGTTCGTGTCGCGGTAGATCGTCTGGGTCCATCCCGGCACGGCCGGCGTCGCGACGGAGGTCGTCGCGAAGGTGACGCTGCCCGCGAGACCCGCATTGAACGTGTGCGGGTAGAACACGGCGGAGCCGGGGACGCCGGTCTGCGCGCCGTCCGGCGCGAAAGTGTTCAGGGCGGCAGCCACCACGATCGTGTTGTCCGAGGCCGTGTTGTTGCTGGCCGCCGCCGCGGGCTCGCCGCCGCCGCTTACCGTGGCGATGTTGAGCACCGACGGGACAGCGGTCGACGCCACGGCGACGGTGATCGTGATCGCCGGTGCCGAAGTTCCTGCGGCGATCGCATTGGACGTGGTGCAGGTGACCGTCTGGCCCGCCGCCCCGCAGCTCCATCCCGTGCCGGTCCCGCTCACGTAGGTGAGTCCGGAGGGCAGCGTGTCCGTGACGGTGACGACGCCGCTCGTGGCCATCGATCCCGACTCCGTTGCTGACCGTGATCGTATAGACGCCGTTCACGCCCACCGTGAAGTTGCCCGCGTGGCTCTTCGTAAGGGTGAGATCCGGGGCGAAAATCGTCGTGCTGGCGCCCGACGAGTTGTTGCCCGGGACGGGGTCGAGGACGCCCGCCGGCGCCGTGACGGTGGCGGTGTTCGTGACCGACCCCAGGCCCGTGGCCGTGCCGTTGATCGTGAAGGTGACGGACGCGCCCGCCGGAAGCGTCGTGACGGTGCTGGTGACGGCATTCCCGCGACGTTGACCGCGCCGCACACCGCGCCGCCCGTCGCCGCGCCGCAGACGGCGCTGACCCCGGTCGACCTGGGCCGGGACCGTGTCGGCGAACTGCGCGCCGTTGGCCGCATCCGGGCCGTTGTTCACCACGCTCACCGTGTAGCTGAGCAGCTGGCCCGTGCCGATGCTCGCCGGCGCGGTCTTCACGACCGCCACGTCGGCCACCGGGTCGACGGTGAGCGTGGCGCTGGCCGCGACCGTGTTGAAGCCCCCGCTCGTCGTGAGCGCCCCGACCGGAATGGTGTTGGCATAGACGCCCTGCGTGGGCGCCATCACGTTGATCTGGAAGGTGCACGAGCCGTTCGCGGGCACCGTTCCTCCCGTCAGCGTCACCGAGGTGGCCGTGCTGGTCACCGCACCTCCTGCGCACGTCGTGGAGGCGGCAGGCGTGCCCGCGGTCGCCACGACGCCCGGATAGTTGTCGGTCACCGAGGTGACCGTGATCGCGATCGGGTTCGGGTTGCCGATCGTGACCTGGAGGGTCGACACGCCGATCGAGGACAGGATGCCGTCGGCGCGAACTGCTTGGCGATCGTCGGCGGCAACGGCTGGACCGTAAGGTTGGCCACGTTCGATGCCGCACCCGTTGCCGCTTCCGCGCTCGACACGCCACCCGTCTGGTTGGGGTTGGTCCCGATGACGCTGCTCGTCACGACCACCGTCACCGTGCACGACGCGTTGATCGGCAGGGTGAGCCCGCTGAACGAGAGCGCCGTCTGTCCGGCCGTGAACGTGTTGGCCGCCGCGCCGGGGCAGGTGCAGCCCGCCGCGCTGTTGGCGTTGACCTGCATGTTGGCGAGCGAGTCCGTGAACCCGGCGCCGGTGAGCACGATTCCGTTCGGATTCGTCAGCGTGAACGTGATTGTCGAGGTGCCGTTGACGGGGATACCAACGGGGAGGAAGGCTTTCGCGATCGTGGCGGGAGCCGCCGTCACCGTCAGCGTGGTGTTGTTTGACGGCGCGCCCAGGGGCGCCTCGGCGCTCGCCACCCCCGAAGCCTGGTTCGGGTGGACGCCCGGGATGTCGGCGGAGACGACGACCGTCACCGTGCAGGAGCCCGCCGCCGGGATGGTGAGGCCCGTGATGGCCACGGCGGTCTGGCCTGCCGTGAAGGCGTTGCCGGACGCCCCGGCGCAGGTGCCGCCGGCCGAGCCGTTGGCCGCGACGAACATGTTCGCCAGGGTGTCCGTGAAGTTGGCCGACGTGAGCGGCGTCCCCAGCGGGTTGGTGATCGTGAAGGTGATCGTCGTGAGATCGTGGGACGTGATCGCCGCCGGCGAGAAGGCCTTCACGATCACGGGCGCCGTCGCCGACACGGTCAGGGTCGCGGTATTGGACACCGCGCTCGCCGGCGCCTCGGCGCTGGTGAATGCCGACGTGGTGTTGACGTGCAGCCCGGGGACGTTGCTCGTGACGATCACGGTCACGGTGCAGGAGCCGTTGGCCGCGCCGGTGAGCCCCGTGAACGCGAGCGCCGTCGCCCCCGCCGTGAAGCCGTTGCTTCCCGCCCCGGCGCAGCTTCCGCCGGCCGGCCCGGTGGAGCTGATGGCCATTCCGCTCAGCGTATCGGTGAAGGCGCCTGCGGTGAGCGGGACGCCGAGTGTGTTCGCGAGGGTGAACGTGATGGTCGACGTCGCGCCGGCGGCGATGGTCGAGGGCGAGAATGCCTTCGCGATCGTCGGCGCCGCGGCATTCACCGTGAGAGTCGCCGTGTTCGACGCCAGGCCGACCGGCGCCTGGGCGCTCGTAGACACCCAAAGTGGTGTTGTTGTGCGTGCCTGGCCGGTCGCTCGTCACCACGACCGTGACCGTGCACGAACCGTTGGCGGGCACCGTGAGGTTCGACAGGGTGAGCGCTGTCTGGCCGGCGACGAAGACGTTGCCCGCCGCCCCGACGCCGGTACCGCCGGCGGCGCCGGCGGCCGAAACCGCCATGTTCGTGAGCGCGTCCGTGAAGCCCGCCGCCGTAAGCGCGGTCCCGTTGGTGTTGGCCAGCGTGAAGGTGATCGTCGACGTGCCGTCCGGCATTGATCGTCGCCGGCGCGAAGGCCTTGGCGATCGTGGGCACCGTCGCGTTCACGTCAGGGTCGCGATGTTGGACGCCGCGCCCGTCACCGCCTCGGCCGAGGAGACGCCGGAGGCCTGGTTGTTGTGCGCGCCCGGAACGTCGCTCGTGACGACCACGGTCACCGTGCACGAGCCGCTTGCCGGGATCGTGAGCCCCGTGAAGGCGAGCGCCGTCTGGCCGGCGAGTGTTGCCTGTGCGCCCGCGCAGCGCCGCCGCGGTCAGGGTGATCGCCATGCCGGCCCCGCGTTCACGTTGATGCCGGTCGCCGCGAAGGGCTGCGTGCCATTGGCGGCCGTGAACACCGGCGTCCCGCAAAGTCCGTTGGTCGTCGGCGCCGGCGGGTTGGCGATCGTGAGTCCAGCCGGCAGCGTGTCCGTGAACGCGATTCCCGCGCGGTTGACCGTATCGGCTGCGCTGTTGTCCACCGAGAACACGAGCGTCGTCGTCTGGCCCAGGCCTACGGTGGCGGCGCCGAACGCCTTGGTGAGGACGGGGCGCGGATTGATCGTCACGCACTGCGGCGAGATCGCGTTCGTGACATTCACGGTTCCGGTGATGTTGGCGGCGGCGTTCGTGAACGGCGGCGGGAGGGCGCCGCACGCAATGTTCGAAGCACCCGTCTTGTTCACGACGTCCTGGATCCTGATCGTGCAGGACGCCGTCCCTGCCGTCATGGCGACGTTCGTGAAAGCGGCCGTGTCGGTGGGTGATCCCGAGAAGGCCACCGAGCCGGAGCATCCGGCGCCCCAGATCACGGTGGGGACGGCGGGCGTGAAGACCAGGTTGGAGGGCAAGGTCTCCGTGAAGGCGATGCCGCCTTGCGCGGGATTACCCGCGCCGGCGTTCGCCAGCACGAAGACGATCGAGTTGGCCTCGTCCAGGTCGCGAACGGAGAAGCCGAAGGTCTTGGTGAGAGTTGCCTGCGTGACCGTGAGCGCCTGGTTCGTGACCCCGTTCACGAGGCCCAGATCGCCGCGGCTTGCGCCGCGCCCTTCCTGTAGGTCCCCGCCGCGGCGCTCGTCACGTTCACCTGGATCGTGCAGGTCGAGGCGCCGATCGACGCATTGACTCCGGTGCCGCCCACCGTGAAGGTGCCCGTGCCCGCCGTGGCCGTGATCGTCGGCGTCCCACCACAGCCGTTCACCAGCCCGTTGGGCGTGCCGATGACCGCGCCGGCCGGCAAGGTATCGGTGAAGGTGAGGCCCGTCCTCGCCGGAGCCCCCGCCGGGTTCGTGATCGTAAAGGTGAGCACCGAGTTCGCCCCCCCCCACCGTCGTCGGGCTGAAAGCCTTGGTGAGCGTCGGCCGCGCCTGTACCGTCAACGTCGCGTTGACGCTCGTGGTCGTCACGCGTTGTGTTGCGGAAATGTTGCCGGCGTTCGTGTTGTTGTACGTTCCCGCAATGCCGCTGGTGACGTCCACCGTCACCGTGCACGAGACCTGGGCGGCATTCATCGTAGCGCCCGTTACCGTGACCACTCCGGTTCCGGCGGTCGCCGTGACCACCCCGGTTCCGGACGGGCAGCTCGAGGTGACGTTCGGTGTCCCGGCGATCACCACGTTGGCCGGCAGCGTGTCGGTGAAGTTGATCCCCGACTGCGCCGGGTTACCCGCCCCATTTGTCAACGTGAAAGTGAGCGTCGAGGTTCCCCCGAGTCGATCGTCGCCGGCGCGAAGGCCTTCGTGAGCGAGGCCTGCGCCACGGTGAGTGTCGCGCTCGCCGCGGTGCCAGTCAGTGCCACCGGTCCGGTCGCGGTGGGCGCGGCCGTCGTGTTGCTGGCGGCCCCCACCGTCACGGAGGTCACGTTGATGTCGGCCTGGCAGGTGGCGCCGGGGCGAGGCTCGCGACGTCGAACCGGATTTCCAGGTGGCCTGCGGTGAGCGCGCCGAACCCGCCCGCGCCGACCGCCGCGCGCGACTCAACGGTGCCGCAGGCCGCCGGCGTGAAACTGACCGTCGCCGGCGCGGCGACGCTCAGGTTGAACGTTCCGAGCGGGTCCGTGACGGCGATCCCCGTGAGCGCCGCCGTGTTGCTGGCGGGGTTCGTGAAGACGAGCCGGAGCGCGCTAGTGGCGCCCGGACCGATCGTCGACGGCACGAAGCTCTTGGCGAGGACGGGTGCGGCCGAAACGGTGAGGTTGGCCGTGGCCCCGGTCGTGGTGGGCGCGTTGGCCGCGGAAACGTTGCCGACGTTGTTGGTGTGCACGCCGGCGGTGGAGCTCGTGACCTGGACGGTCACCGTGCAGCTCGCGCCTGCCGCAAGCGACGCGCCGGAAAGTGCCACGCTGGGCCCGCCCGCAGCGGCCACGACCGCGCCGCCCGTACAGGTCGTCGAGGCCCCCGGCGTGCCGCTGTTCACGATGGCCGCCGGATAGGTGTCGGTAAAGGCGATGCCCGTGACCGCCGTCGTCGTGTTCGAGTTCGTGAGGGTGATCGTGAGGGTCGACGTCGCCCCGGAGGCGATCGATGCGGGCGCGAACGCCTTGGCGGCCGTGATGCCTCCCACCACCGTGAACGTGGCGTTCGCGGCGGCGGCGGTGCCCGCTTCGTGGTCGTCACGGCGCCTGTCGTGTTCGTGTAGACGCCCACCTGGTTGCTCGTCACCGTGAGGCTCACGGCGCACGAGCCGCTCGCCGGGATCGTGCCGCCCGAAAGCGACACGCTGGTGCCGCTCGGGGCCGCGGTCGCGGTGCCGCCGCAGGTATTGGAGAGGGCGGGCCCGCCCGGCAGGGGGTTGTTCACGATGCCCGCCGGGTAATTGTCGGTGAATGCCGCCCCCGTCACCGGCGTCGCGTTCGGGTTGGTGAGCGTGATCGTGAGGACGGCGGTCCCGTCCGGGTAGATCGATGCCGGGGCGAACGCCTTGGCCACGGTCGGCGCGGCGAGCACCGTCAGCGTCGCGTTGGCGGCGGACGTGTTGGCAGCCGCGTTGGCGGACGTCACGTCGCCCGCGGCGATGGTGTTCGCGTGCGCCCCCACCGTGGCGCTCGTCACCTGGACGGTGACCGTGCAGGAGCCGGCGGCCGGGATCGTGCCACCGGCGAGCGTCACGCTGCCCGCCGCCTGCGAGGCGGTGCCGCCGCAGGTCGTCGCCGCCGTGGCGGGAACCGTGGTCACCGCCGCGGGCTGCGTGTCGGTGAACGCCACGCCGGTGATGGCGGTGGCGGCATTGGCGTTCGAAAGCGTGATCGTCAGGGTCGACGCGCCGCCCGATCCGATCTCGGACGGCGAATAGGCCTTCGCGACCGCCGGCCGTGCGACCACCGTCAGCGTGGCATTCGCGGCCGCGTTGTTCGCGCCCGCGTTTGTGCTGATGCCCGCGCCGACGGGAATCGTGTTCGCCTGCGCCCCGGGCGTGTTGCCCGTCACGTTCACGGTCACGGTGCACGAGCCGTTGGCCGGGACCGTGCCGCCGGACAGCGCCACGGAGCCGCCTCCCGCGGTCGCCGTCACGGTGCCGCCGCAGGTGGTCGCGCCGGCCGGCGTGGCGGCGTTGACGATGGCGCCGGCATACGTGTCCGTGAACGCGGCCCCGGTTATCGCCAGGTTGTTGCCGTTCGTGAGCGTGATGGTGAGGACGCTCGTCACCCCCGTCGGGATCGTCACCGGGGCGAACGCCTTGTCGACCGTGACGTTCTCCAGGACCTCGAGCGTGGCGTTCACGCCGCTCGTGTCCATCGTCGAGGTGGCGTTCAGGATCCGCGAGGACGGGTTGTTGTAGGTGGAGACGAACGCCGACGTCACGTCGACCGAGAACGAGCAGCTCGCCACGCCCGCGCCAAGGCTGCCGCCCGTGAACGGAATCGTTCCCGCACCGGCCGTCGCCGTAACCGTGCCGCCGCAGGTGTTCACCAGGTTGGGGACCGGTGCCACGAAGACGTTGGCGGGGAGGTTCTCGGTGAACTGCAGTCCCGTCTGGGCGGGATTGCCGGCGCCGTTGCTGACGACGAAGGTCATCGTCGAGACGCCGCCGCGCCCGATCACCGTCGGGCTGAAGGACTTCGCGAGCGACGTGCCGACGGCGGAAAGCGTGGCGTTCACGCCGCTGCCGTGAGGCCGCCGGCGAGGCCGGCATGTTGGCCGCGTTGTTGTTGTAGCTGCCCGGCGCTTGCCGTGACGTTCACGCGAACCTGGCAGGAGGCAACGCCTGCGTTGACCGAGGCCCCCGAGATGGCGATCGAACCGGCTCCGGCCACCGCGGTCACCGCGAACCCCGGCGCGGCAAAACCGCCGCCCGCCGGGCAGTTGGTCAGCACGCCGGGCGTGGCGTCGACCACGACGTTTGCGGGGAAGGTATCGGTGAAGGCGAGCCCGGATTGCGCGGGAGTGCCGGCGCCGTTGGTGATCGTGAAGGTAAGAAGCGAGGTCGCGCCCGAAGCGATCGAGGCCGGACTGAAGGCCTTGGTGAGCGCGGGCGCTGCATTGACGGTGAGCGCGGCCGACAGGCCCGAGGCCGACAGTCCCGCCGACAGGCCGGAGATGTTGCCCGGCAGGTTGTTGTAGGTTCCCGCCGTCGCGCTCGTGACGTCGACGCCGAGGGTGCAGCTCGCGTCCCCGAGGGCGAAGCTTCCGCCCGAGAGCGCGATGGTGCCGCCGCCTGCCGCCGCGCTGACCGAGCCGCCCGTGCAGGTCGTGGCCGCGTTGGCCGGCGCGGCGACCACGACGCCCGCGGGAAGCGTTTCCGTGAACGCGAGGCTCGGCTGCGCCGGGGTGCCCGCGCCGTTGGCGATCGTGAAGGTCAGGCGAGAGACCGTGCCCGCCGTGATGGTGGCGGGCGCGAACGCCTTGGTGAGGTCCGTGCCGATGACGACCAGGTTCGCCGTGTTCGAGCCCGTCCCGGCCGTCGGTGTCTGCGTCGTGGTGACGCCCGAGGAGGTGTTGGGCCAAGTGCCCGGCGTGTTGCCCGTACCACGACGGTGACCGTGCAGCTCCCCGCGGCCGGAATCGTCATGCCCGAGAAGTTGAGGGCCGTGACGCCGTTGGCGAGCGCCGCGGGGGTGATGCCCGCGCACGTGCCGCCCACCGCCTGGGCGCCCGAAACGGACATGCCCGTGAGCGTGTCCGTGAAGGCCGCGCCCGTGAGCGCGCGCGTCGGGTGGGTATTCGTGATCGTGAACGTGAGGGTCGAGGTCCCGCCCGCTGCAATGCTCGCCGGCGCGAAGGCCTTGGCGATCGTCGGGCGCGCGTAGACGATGAGGGTCGCCGTGTCGGTGGCGTTGTCGATCGACGTCGGATTTCCGGCCGCCGGCGCGGTGACCGTGTTCACCTTGTCGCCCACGGTCGTGGCGGTGACGGCGATGTCGACGGCGCAGGTGTCGAGGTTGTCGATGTCGACGATAAAGTCCGTGAGCGTGATCGTCGTCGCGCCGGCCGCGATGTTCGGCACCGTGCCGTTGAACGTGCAGGTGCCCGCGACGTTCACGAACGTGACGGGGCCGCCGACCGCCTGCATGCCCGCCGGCATCACGTCCGAGAGGTCGATGTTCGCCTGGTTGTTGCCCGCCGCCGTGTTCGTGACGGTGAAGCGCATCGTGCTCGTGGCACCCACCTCGATGGACGCCGGCGAGAAGGACTTCGCCAGATTCATCCGCGCGCCGACCGTGAGCGTGTCGCTTCCGCCCGTGGTGGCGGTGGGCGTCTGGTCGGGCAGGATGTTCGTGACCGTGTTGGTGTAGAAACCCGCCGTCGCCGAGAAGACGTCCATCATCACCGTGCAGCTCGCGCCGGCAGCCAGGTTGATGGCGTTGAAGGTGATGGGGTCGATGACGCCGGCCACCTTGGCGCTGGGCACGGCGGACGCGCAGGTGCCGCGGCCGGCCCCGATGAAGCTCTGTGCCGCGTTGTTCGAAAGGTTCGCCGGCAGGTCGTCGGTGAAGCGGATGTTGGTCAGCGCCGCCGTGTTCGGGTTCGTGACCGTGAAATGATGACCGACGTAGCACTGGTGGTGACCGTCGTCGGCGCGAAGGACTTGGTGATCGTGGGCGGCAGGTAGACCACCAGCCTGCCGGTGGCCGCGGCGCCCGGGTTGACCGCCGTCTGCGTGCTCGACACCGTGCTCGTGGTGTTCGGGTGCCCGCCCGCAGGGCTCGCGATGCTCGAGGTGACGTTGGTGACCGTGATCGTGCAGGTCTCGCCCGCGTTGAGGGTGGGCAGCGCGAGGCTGAAGGACGTGCTGCCGGACGCGACCCCCGTCGGCGTGACGTTCGAGCCCGCGCAGGTGTCGCTCGCCGCCGTGCCGGCGGCGAGGCTCATGTTCACCAGCGTGTCGCTGAACTGGACGTTGGTGAGCGCCGTCGTGGCGTTCGGGTTGGTGAGCGTGAAGACGATCGAGGCGGTGCCCCCGCCCTGGATCGAGCCGTTGACGAAGTTCTTCTGGAGGGTCGGTGGCGAGAGCACCACGAGGCTCGCGGTGTTCGAGGGCGTTCCGGCAACGGGGGTCTGCGTCGTCGTCAGGCCGCTCGTCGTGTTCGCCCAGGTCCCGGAAATGGCGCTCGTCACCGTCACCGTGATCGTGCACGACGCGGATCCGGCGAGCGTCGGCACGCTGAGATCCAGCGAAGTAGCGCCTACCACCAGGGCAGGCGTGCTCGTCGTCCCGGCGCAAGTGCCGCCGATCACGGTGGAGGCCGCCGTCATGTTGGTGAGGGCGTCGGTGAAGCGCAGGTTCCCGAGCGGCGTCGTGTTCGGGTTGGTGAGCGTGAAGGTGATGACGCTCGTCCCGCCCTGCGCGATCGGGCTCTGCCGAAGGCCTTCGAGATCGTCGGCGAATTCACCGCCGTGAGGGTGGCCGTGTTCGACGCCGGGCCGGCCGAGCCGCTTTCCGCGCTCGCCACGCCGGAGGCCGTGTTGGAGTACACGCCCGCGCCGCTTGCGAGCACGAGGACCGTGATGGTGCAGCTCGAGGAGGCGGGAATCGTCCCGGCGGTCACGTTGAACGTGGCGCCGCCGGCGCTCGCGGTGTGCGCAATGCCCGGGCACGACCCGCCCACGTGAGCGGCGAAGCGTTCGTGACGCCACCCGGGTAGGCGTCGGTGAAGTTGAGGCCCGTCAGGGCGATCGCGTTGGGGTTGGTGATGGTGAAGGTGAGCGTGCTGGTCGAGTTCACCGGCACGTTCGCCGGTGCGAACGCCTTGACGATCGAGGGCTTGCCCACGACGGTGAGGAAGTCGGTGTTGGAGCCGGGCCCCTGGGGCAGCAGGTTCGTGGTGACCCCGTTGGCGGCGTTGGGGTGCGTGCCCACGACGTTGCTCGTGAGGACCGCGGTGATCGTACAGCTTCCCGCCGGGATGTTGATTCCCGTGAAGTTGAGGATCGTCTGCCCGTTGGCGAGTGCGGCGGGCGTGGTGCCCGTGCACGTGCCGCCCACCGCCTGGGCGCCCGAGACCTGCATGTTGATGAGCGTGTCGGAGAAGGCCCCGCCCGTCTGCGGCACGCCCGTGGGGTTGGTGAGCGTATAGGTCAGCGTCGTCGTGCCGCCGACCAGGATCTGCGTCGGACCGAAGTTCTTCGCGATGTTGACGAGTCCCACGCCGAGGCTCGCCGTGTTCGAGGGCGGCCCGGTGTCCCTGTCGTCGTCGTGACGCCGAGGTGGTGTTGTTGTAGACGCCGGCGATGGCGCTGTTCACCGCGAAGGACAGCGTGCAGGTGTTCCCGCAGGAACGTGCCGCGGTGACGGTGAGGCTGGTCGTGTTGACGGCGATGGCCGCCGGCGCGAAGGCCACGCACCCGGCTCCCGTGACCGTGATCGCCCCGCCCGTGGCGCGCAGGTTCGGCGGGAAGCTGTCCGTGAGCCCGGGGTTGGCGAGCGACACCGCGACCGAGTTCGGGTTCGTGATCGCGATCGAGAGCGTGGCATCCGCGCCGGGCGCCACCGCGGTCGGGCTGAAGGACTTCGCCACCGTGACGGTCGAAGAGCGTCCCCGTGGCCCCCACCGTGTTGGGAGTCCCTGCGTGTTGCCAAGCGCCGCCACGACGATCGTGTTGGCGTAGCTTCCGTTGGCGGCCGTCGTGACGTTGACCGTGACCGTGCATGAGCCGCCGGCCGCGATGGTGGCTCCCGCGAGCGAGAGCGACCCGCCGCCCGCGGCCGCCGTCACGGTCCCGCCGCAGCTGGATGCGGCGCCCGGCGCCGCGGTGTTCACGAGCCCCGGCGGATAGGTGTCCGTGAATCCGACGTTCGTGAGCGCGACCGTGCCGGGATTGCTCACGACCACCGTCAGCAGGGTGGTCGCGCCCGGCGCGATCGCCGGGATTGAAGCTCTTGGTGAAGCCGGCGCCGGGTTGACGACGTTGATGTCCTCGTTGTTGTCGAAGCCGCGGCGTAGTTGCTGCCCGGCACCGTGCCGCCTGCCGTGTAGGTTCCGCCCGGCGTGATGGTCTGGGCCGCGGTGCGCGTGGATCGAGGTACGTGACCGTGGCCGGGTTCTGGTAGACGCCGGAAGCGACGGCAGCCGCGACGTTCGCGGTAAACGTAAGCGATACGCTGCCGCCCCCGGGAATCCGGAAGCTGTCCCGAACGGCGTGGCCGTTGGTGGGGTCGGGTTGGTGGTCGTGGGCCGTGTCGCCCCGCCCGCGAGCACCACGGAGCCGTGGCGGCATACGTGATGTTCGGGTTCGTGGCAATGCGTCCGACAGCCTTACCGATTCGGCCGCCCCTTCCCCGCCGGTCGAGACGGTAATCGTGTAGGTCGCTGGTGCGCCCGCGGAGACATAGGGGGTCGACGTGGACTCGGTGACGGTCAGCACCGGGAAGCACGCCGTCGACACACCGAACCCGGGATGCTCCCCGGTCCCAGGTTTACGATGTTGAATCCCCGACCGACGACGTGGAGCCGTAGTCCGCCGTCGACGTGGGGCTCGTGGCCGTCGCGCCGCCGACGCCACCGGCCAGGCTGACCGCCGCCGCTCCGGAGATGGCCGCATAGCCGCCGCTGCCACCGCCGCCCGGGCCGTGCGGCGAGCCGCCGCCGGTGTTGCTGCCTCCGTTGCTGCCCCGGATGTCGATGACGTGCCCTGGTGCTGCCGCCGTTGTCGATGAAGAGGAGGACGCTGCCGCCCGCACCGCCGCCGCCGGAGGCGTCGTTGAGCACCGTGTTGTTCGCATTGGTACCGCGCGCACCGATGGACCCCGCACCGATGACGCTCGTCGCGCGGATGAGGACCAGGCCGCCGCCGCCGCACCCGAGGAGGCCCGTCCGTTGGCGGGCGTGCCGGTGCAGTTGTTGGTCGCCGCCGCGCCGCCGCCGCCGCCGAAGAAAAGACGCGAGGGCGACACCGGCATGGACATGCCCCCGAAGCCGCCCGCGTCGACGCCGGGCGGCGTGCCTGGCGTCCAGCCGAAGCCGCCCTTGCCCCCATGCGCTCAGAGTCGCCGCCTCCCGCGCCGCCGGTGTTCTGGTCGTTCGCGGTGGGGTTGCCGTCGGCGCCGCTGCCGCCGGCGTTGCCCGGGCCGCCGCGCCCAAGCTGCCGCCGGGATAGCCGCCGGAGGTACCGTCGACGCCCCCGGTGTTGGCGATGGTGCCCGCGCTGTTGTCGTTGGGCGTCGTCGGCGAAGAGAGGAGGATCGGCGTGCCCGCCACGCCCTCGCCCTTGTGCTGTTCGGGACGGTGCCGGTGCCGGCCAGGTTGATCGTCCCCGTCCCGATGGCGAGGCGGTAATCCGTGTTGAGCACTGCGGTGCCGGTGCCGTTGCTCGTCGAGCACTGCCCGCCCCCGCCCCGGAAGCCGCGGCCGCTCACGTCGACGGTCTGGCCGCCCCAGTTGAGCTGGCCGGCGACGTTGAAGGCCACGATGCCGCCCGTGGCGCCGTCCAGGGCGGCGCCGTGACCGTTCCAGTCAGGGTGGCGCTCGAGTACTGCGGGGACGCGGATCACCTGGAAGCGCCGCTGGCCCTGGCCGGCATCGGCCGCCGCGTGCGTGTAGGTGTTCGCGAGCGGCGCCGCGAGGGAAATCATCCGCCGCCCGACGGCGCCGCGGCGGTCACGTACTGAAGAGGCCCGCGCTGTTGAGCGTCGTGTAGCCCTGGCCACCCCCGCTGCCGCCGTAGGCGGCGCTGTTCGTCGAGGTGATCGCGGCATCCTGGATCTGCACGATCAGCAGCAGGTCGCCGGCGGCAATGAGAGTGCCCGAACCGCGGCCGTCGGGGCCCCCCACCGAAACGGAGGTGGAGCCGGCAAAGGCGGTCGCCGCGGACGGGAAGTACGTGTTGACGATTCCGGTGACGCTCGCCGCGCTTCCGGACCAGCCCGGCGCCGCGCACACCTGCCCCTGCGCCGGCAACGCGGCCGCGAGCCATCCCGCGAAGGGCCACGCCACCAGGAGGAACCGGCGCATGCTCATCGCGGCGCGGCCTCCGCCACCTTGCTGGCGACCGCGCCGCCACGGACTCGAGAGCGATTCGTCGAACTTGTAGCGCAGGCGCACGTAGGGACCCTTGGCGGTGTAGTCGGCCCCTTGCAGGTCCGCATCGCGGTAGCCGAAGAAGTTGTAGCCCGCCGAAACCCAGAGGTTGGTCATCGACGAGGTAGCCCAGCTCGACCCCGACCCCATATTGCCGCGAGTCGGTCGAATCACCAATGAGGAGGCTCGCCACGAGGCCGAAGTCCCAGCGCGGGGCGAACTCCCAGGTCGCCCGGCCGCCGACGAGCTGGCCCGGTACTTGTCGTGACGTCGCCGGATTTCTCCGTCGACCACTTCGCCGCGTAGCGCCCGGTGACCAGGAACGGCCGGCGCGGCTGCCAGTCGGCGTGGAGCGAGACGATCTGCGTCGAGCTCTTCAGCGCGATGCCGCGGAGGGTCTCGTCCTCCTCGACGCGATGCTCCACGCGCCCGAGCGCGTTCCACTGGTTCGTCTCGCTGTCGCGCCAGGCGATGCCCGCCTGGAGCCGCTCGATCACCTTGTCCGCGGCGGGCGCGGCTTCCGTCGCCTTGTTGCGCTGGAGCGAGTAGGCATTGCGCAGGAGCGCCGTCCAGTCGCGGCTCAGCTTCGCGGCCACCCCGACGGTGAACAGGAGCGACTCCGCGGTGGTCGCGTCGCGCAGTTCCAGGCGCGTCGTGCCTTTCCAGAGCGGGTCCGCGGTGTACTCGACGCCGAGGGCGAGCGCCGTGTTCTCGTTCTGGCCCGTGCCGGAGAGCGCGTGGACGCGCTCGATCGACGTGCCCAGGCGCAGGCCCGGCGCGAGCGTCCAGAGGTTGCGCAGCCCGATCGCCGCCTCCGTGTCCCCGCCCGACATCGCGTCGCGGATGCGGTATTCGCTGAACAGGCGTCCGTCGCGCATGTAGTCGACGTCGACGCCGACCGCGGTCGTGTTCTGGCGCTCGGTCGCGTTGAGGCCGTAGGGGCCCGTGATCGAGGAGACGAACTCGTGGCGCGCGTAGATGCGGCCGCGATTCGGGAGCTGGTATTCCCCGCCGGCGGCGAGGATGCGGCGGTCGCTGTCCTTCACGTCGACTTCGGCCTCGCCATCGACCTGGGCGCCGGGGATGCCGGGCACGGCCCCCGTGAGGCGCGCGCGCACCGTCGTCACCTCGTCCGGGAGGGGTTGCGGCGGCGGCTGGCCCTCGACGGGCGGCACCGGCGACGTCGCACCCTTTTCCGCGGCATGGCGGATCCCCACCTCGACGTTGATGTCCTTCGTGATCTGGTGGGAGACCGCCGCGAGCGCGCCGTCGCGGACGCTGCCGGTCGTCGTGTCCTCCGTCCGCAGCGCCTCGGCCCGCGCCGTCGTGCCCTCCGCGACCCGGTATTCCACCCGCCCTCCGGACTCGCTGCGGCCGCTGGTGATCCAGGCGCCGGGGTTGTCGAACGTCGGGTCGCTCTTCGCGGCATAGACCTGGGCCTTCAGGTCGCGCGACTCGTGCTTCAGCTCCAGGCGCGCGGCGTCGCCCGTCTTGTCGTCCAGGCCGCGCTGTGGTGCGGGCGACTTCGCCGATGACGTAGGTGCCCTCGCCGACCTTCACGACCGCGTTGGCGCCCGCGAGCTCGAAGGGCACCTGGGGATTCTTGTCCTTCACGTACGCGCCGCCGACCTCGAGCCGGTCGGTCACCCGCACCTGCGCATCGACGCCCGCGACCCAGAATTCCTCGCCGCCCTGGTCGACCTCGTAGGTCACGCGGACGAAGACCGGGTTCAGGTCGCGTCGACGCTCGGCACCGGGGCTGCGGAACAGCAGGCGGCCGGTGAGCGGCTCGATCTCGTAGTCGGCGAAGCGCGCCTGGGGACGGTCGCGACGATGCACGCGCGGGCTGGTTGCGGTCGCGCGTGACGATCTCGACCTTCTCGCTGTTCACGAGCAGCGCCGCGACGACGAGCTGGTAGGGCCCGGAGATGCCGTGGGCGCGGAGCTCCTCGATCACCTGGCGCGGTCGCGTCCCGGCTGGCGAAGGCGTTGGCCGCGACCCGCTCGTTCTCGAGGTGCACCTGCGCGCCCGTGAGCGAGCGGTTGTAGGTGCGAGAGCCGGCGCAGGTCCGGGACGCCTGCGTCGTGAAGTCGCCGTAGAGCAGGTAGGAGCGCCTTGTCGACGCGCACGTAGAGCCGGCTCGTGGACTGCGCGTCGTAGCCGCGCACCGCCGAGTCGCCGTACACCGGGTAGAACTCGTCGGGCTGGATGTCGCGGAACAGGCGCTCGCGCGTGTCCTTCTCGGAGTCGTAGGCCGCGGTGAGCAGGTATTCGCCCTTGATCTTGCCCCGGAGGAAGAACGCGGCGCGCGCGCCGGCCTGGTCCTTCCCGTCGTCCCATTGCCTCGAGATGTGCCGCAGCTCCTGCTCGAAGCCGTCGGCTTCCCGCGTGGGCACGAGCGCCCGGGTGTTGATGTTGCGCATGTTCACCACGCCTTCGATCACGCCCGCGGCGACGAGGCTGCGCAGCTCGGGCAGGAAGTCGAGCCGGGCCGCGGCCCGCAGGTTGCCGCTGGTCGCCACGACCTGGCCCGGCCCCGGATCCAGCGGCGGGGCGATCGGGAATTCGCCTCGCCCGCCCTCGATGAAGACCTGCACGCCGGGCTGCGCCTGGTCGCGGTCCTCGACCATCCATGCGCCCCGGCTCGCTTCGAGCGTGACCGGCGTGCGCGAGGTGACCGCCTGGCCGTCCGCGTCGAAGAGCTTCACCACGACCTTCACCGGCGTCTTGCCGTCGGCCACGCCACCGTCCTTCGGCAGCTCGATCGCGATCTTCCCGAGCCGGCCCGGAGCCGTAACGCGGATCTTCTCCACGCCGCGCGGAAGGCCGACCGAATCGAACTGCGCGACTTCCAGCTCGTTGGCGCCGGCCTTCAGGTCGACCCCGACGTACTCCCAGGCCTGGACCTGCTTCTCGGCATGCGTCGACCGCTTGCCGACCCGCGCCTCGGGAACCTCGGCTCCGTTCACGAACAGCTTGAACGTCGCGCCGGCCGCCCCCTTCACCCGGATCGTGGCCTGGGCGACGGCCATCACGTCGCCATCCTTGATGCCGACGAACGAGAGCGTGTTGTCGAAGCCCGCGACGAGGTCCTCGAGCGCCGGCGGCACGGGAGGCGCAGGCGCCGCCGCCGCGCCTGCCCCGGGGCAAGCCTCGGTGCGGGAGTGGGCCGGCTCGCCAGCGGCACGTCGACGGCGCTGACCAGCGGGGCGTTCGAGGCGAATCCCACCGGGGCATCGAGCGCCGGCGCCGCGGACCCGCCCGGCTGTCCCGGGCTCGAATGATCCGCTCGCGGGAAGCGCCTTCACGTCGGCGAACACCGGCGCCTGCGTGGCCAGTTGCGCCCCGAGAGCGCCGCGAGGGCATCGACGCCACCCTCGAGGGCCTTCGCGCGGAGCTTCGCTTCCTCGAGGATCGGTGCCGCGCAGCCCGCGATCGCGAAATCGCCGCGGTGGAGCTCCCCCGACTTGAGGTCGACGATGCGGCTGGCCGGTCGCCGAGGTTTCGCGTACCCGTCACGGCGAGGCTCGCCCCCGCCGGCAGCGTGGCGGGATCGACCTTGAGGACGTGCGTGCGGTCGGGAGGCCGTAGAAGCTGAACTTCCCCTCGCCGTCCGTCATGACGAACGTTCCGTCCTCGATGAAGAGCCTCACGCCCGGCATGCCGATCTCGCCGCGGTCCTGCGTGCCGTTCGCGTTGCAGTCGAGGAACACCTTGCCGAGGATGTAGGCGCGGCTGCTGAAGACGCCGCCGATCACCTGGACCTTCGCCGTCGCCACGTTGGAGACGGTCGTGACCCCGTTGGCCGTGTAGGTCGCCTGGACACGGTTCACCCCGTCCCCCTGCAGCGCGCCGGGGCCGACCCGCACGCGATAGGTGAGGCCGCCTCCTCGCCCGGCTGGAGGTGCCCCACGTCGAAGACGAGGCGGGGACCGCGCGTCGCCGGTTCCCTGGCTTCCCCGGCGAGGTTGCGGCCCGTTTCCGGGACATAGGCGAAGCCGGCGGGCAGGTTGTCGACCAGCTGGACGCCCGCGCGGTCGAGCGCATTGCCCGTGCCGTTGCGCACGCTCACCACGTAGTCGACGAAGCCGCCCAGGTCCGCGATCGCGCGCGAGGCCGCCTTCTGCACGAACAGGCCCGATTGCGCGACCGGATCGACCGGCACGTCCACCACGATCCCGTTGCCGCCGGCGCTGAAGGGCTGGCCGTAGGAGCCGCCCGAGACGGGCCCGGTGACCACGAGATTGCGCCCGGGCGCGAGCTGGCCGTAGGGAACGCGCGACGGCGCGGCATAGCCATTCGGCGGCGATACGATGACGCAATAGTCTCCCGCGGGCGCGGCGGCGAACGCATACCGGCCGTCCGCGCCCGTCGTGGCGGGGTTGCCCGCGGTGGGCACCGGCACGGCGGAGCAACGCCCCCCGGCGGCCTGGACGAGCGTCACGACGGCGCCCGCAACGGGCTCGTTCGCGGCGCTGCCGAAGACGACGCCGACGGGCTCGGTCAGCGTGATCGCGGTCGCGATGCGGCTGCCGCAGCCCAGGATCTCGGCGTCGAGGACGTCGAAGCCGCGTCCCTGCAGGATCCGGTCGCCCGCGATCACGGGCGGCGCCCGGACCGGCATGGCGGGCGCGACGAAGATCCCCGTGTCGGGCCCGGTCTCGGTCGCGACGACCTCCTCCCGCTCTCCGTTGGCCCCGGTGATCACGACCGTGCGCGATTCCGCGACGGCCGGATCGGCGTTGCACGACGCGGCATCCGCGCGCAGCCACGCCGTGCCACCGAGCACCGCCCACGCCGTGGGCACCCGGTAGCTCGAGTCGGTGAAATTGCGGAGGACGTCCTGCGGGCCGGATCGACGCGTCCTGGTCGTCGATGGTCGTGCGGTCGACCACCCTCAGCGGGCCGCCCGTGGCGCTGTCGATGGTGAGCGTCGTGGTGTTCGTCTCGACGAGCGCCTTGGCCGCGCGCCGGCCTTCGCGGTCGCGGGGCCCGTCGGCGCCATCACGTCGACCAGGATGCGCAGCCCCTGCCCGGCGCGAGTGTCGCGGTCCAGCCTTCCACGATCGGCGTGTCGGTGGCGTCGACCACGCCCGGGATCGAGGCGCCGCCGGCGACCGGGTTGTCGATGTAGGCGCCGGACACCCATCCCGGCAGGCTGTCGGCGATGAAGCCGACGAGCACGCGAACGGGCTCCTCGCAGTTCCCGCGATTCTCGAGGTAGTGGGTGTAGGTGACGTGGCGGCCGTAGCCGCTCTGCGCCTGGTTGTCCGGCGTGAGGTCGATGCGGCACCGCCTGCCCACCGCGGCCACGACGTCGCTCGCGGTCGCGCGGCGCGATGGCGACGCGCGCCGACTGCGCCGATCTTCTGGACGGCGTACTCGCCCGGAACGAGCGTCGCGGGCAGGTCCACCTTCACCACGATGCGCACGCTCTGGCCGGGCGCCACGACGCCGACGTCGGGAATGCCGTCGCCGTTGGTGTCGGCGAGCGGCGTCGTTCCGTCGGGGCCGTAGAGCCGGATAGGCGTGCCGGCCGGGAAGGTGCTCGCGCCCAGCAGCGATGTTGAACGTCTCGGCGAGCGTGCCGAGGTTGGTGAGGACGTTGTTGAACGCGACCGTCGTGCCCGGCTGCGCCACCGCGATCCGGTCGCCCGTGAGCGTGAGGTCGATCGCTCCCGTCACCCGGTAGTCGGCCGCGATGCGTGTCGCGCCACCACGAATCGCCGCCGCCGGATCGGTCCAGCGCGCCCTCGCGACGTTCGTGAGGACCTCGCCGACCGCCCGGCCGGGCGCGACGTTCAGGCGGAACGTGAGGGTCTCGCTCTTCCTGGGCCCCGAGCGACGCGATGACCGCGTTGACCGCGCCCGGCTGCGTCACGCCGAAATCGTAGGCGATGCCCGCCGGATCGCCGCCCGCCGCATCGGTGAGCGGGCGTTGCCCGAACCGCTCCAGCGCGCGCTGCCGGGCACGTAGGCGAATCCCGCCGGGATCTCGTCGAGGATGCGGAAGTCGCGCCGGGCGGTCTGGCCGTGTTGGCGTAGCGGATCGAGACGAGGATCGATTCGTAGGGCGACGGCCCCGCCTCCACCGAGAAGGACTTGACGAGGCTCACGAGGTCGGGCGGCGGGTCCCCGTCGTGATGTCGATCGACCACGTTGTCGATGTTCGCGAGCGCATGGGCCCGCCGGGCGTCGTGCTCCGGGCGTTCACCTGGAAGCTGTCGATGGTGAACGACGGCGCGTCCGCCGGCGCGATCGCGCCCACGACGAACCGGAACACCCCGCCGGCCGGGCAGCGTCACGGCGGCGCGACGGGCACCGCGGAGTCGGGGATGCCGTCGCCGTTCGCATCGGGCAGGATCGTGAGGGAGCGCGAGGTCGAACAGGCCCGCCAGGTTCACCGTCGACAGCACGAACGTGTCGGCCCCCGCCGCCACTGTTGGTCAGCGTGTGCGGGAAATACGCCGTGCCGCCGGGGGCGATGGCCGGTGGCGCCTTCGACGAGCGTCGCCGCGCCGCCTCCCCGGCGCCCGCCGTGGTGAGCTGGACGACGTTGGACGACGCGCCGACGGGCGTGACGCCGACCGAACGCGGTGGCCGTCGCCTGGTTCGAGATGACCGTGCCCGCGGGCGGCGCGCCCACCGCGGGCCACTCCGCGGCAACGCCAGCGCGAGCGCGAACGCGACCCAGCGCGACGCGTGCCTCACGGCGAGCGCGCGGACGGTCACGGGTCGATCCTCGCGCAGAACGTCACCGCCGCGGTCTGGCCGGGCAGCAGCGTCCCGGGCACTGGCGGCGACCGTTCCCGTCGCGCCGTCGGCCGGCGCGGCGATCGTCCCCACGTCCGTCGCGCGCGCCCGCCGGCCCCGTGCCGCACGACGTGCGGTGCCGGGTATTGCCGGGATGGCGTCGGTCACCACGACCAGGGTGAGGTTCACGGCCGCGTATTCGTCGCCCGTATCCGGTAGGCGATGCACTGCCCGGGAGCGTCGAGGGGCCCGACGGGATCGGCGCGGTCGTGTAGCCTCCCGCCGGATGCGGCGCCGCCGTCGCGCAGTTGACCGGCTGGTGGTCCTTCGCGAGCACCAGGGTCCGGACACGGAGGTGGTGTCCGTCGCGGAGGCCGACGCGGCGCCCGCGTTGTAAGTCGTCGTGAGCGTGGTCACGTTGGCCGGATCGGCAGGCAGGGCGCCCGCGGGCGCGACGACGCGGACGAAGACCGTCCGGGTCGCATTCACGCCGAGCGCCATCGTGGTGGCCGCGGAGATCAGGTTGGCCGGAACGTCGTCCACGCCCGGATCGAACACCCCGTTGCCATTGCCGTCGACGTACGCGCTGCGACGTCCAGCCCTGCGCCGCGCGCGAGTCCGCGAGGAACCCGGCGACGAAGTCGAGGGTTCGGCCACGTTGCCGAGGTTGGTCGCCACATGCGTGTAGGTGACCGAGCCCGCCCGGGAAGGTCTGCTGCGTGTTGTTCGGGGTCAGGGTCACGTCGTCACGGCGTTCACGGTGACCCGGTCCCGGATCACGTCCGTCATCGCGGGATTCAGCGCGGAGGTCGCCGTGAAATCGAGGTCGTAGTTGCCGGGCGCGGCCTGGTTCGAGGTCGATGATCGGGACGGTCACCTCGGCGCAGACCAGCCGGGCTGGCGCCCGCGTTGATCGGGCCCGTGTTCGTGAGCGCCGCGCCGACCGTGGAGCAGTTGCCGGCCCCGCCGTCCGCCCGGAACGCCACCGTCCAGCCCGCGGGCGCCGGGGTGAGCGGCCCATCGCGAGGTTGTACGAGTCGCTGATCGCCCCCGTGTTGTTCACGTAGAGCTGGAAGCGCGTGACCGTGGGCCCCGTCGAGGGCGTCACGAGGTTCGTGGTGATCAGCGTCGTGCCCGTGGAGCCCGGCGCCGGGGCGCCGTGGCCACCGGCGCGTTGTTCGTCAGGTCCACGCTGTTGGGCGGATACGAGCGTGAGGGTGTCGACCACCGTGTCGCGTCTTCGTGGTGTCGAAGCTCGAGCTGGCCGTCTCGTGACGGAGTAGGGGCCGCCCCCTGGCGCTCACCGGCAACTGCACGCGCAGGATCACGCGGTAGCCGCAGCGCTGGTTCGCCGCGTCGGTCTCGAAGCCCGCGGCGCATCCTGCCGGAATAGGCCGGGATCGAGGGCGTGGTGTTGGCGATGAGCGAAGTCACGGCGTCGGACTGCAGCAGCGTGAAGGTCGAGCCCGCGGGCCACGAGCCCTGCCCGCCAGCCCGATCACGAAGGTGTCGGCGGCATTGCCCCGGTTCCAGATCACGTTCGTGAACGAGAACGTCGAACCCGCGGCGGCAGAGGCGATCGTCACCGGCTCGCCCGTGCCGTTCGTGCTGTTCGTGGTCGAGCCGTTGGCGACCACGTCGGCGACGCGGACCACCTGGTAGCTCGCGGTGTTCGTGTTCGTGATGACCTGGGTCGTCGTCTGGAACTCGCCGTGTTGTTGACGAATCCGGGTGCCACGCCCCCGGTGATGGAAACGCGCGAAGGTCACGTTGCCGGAGAATCCCGGCCGGCACTTGGCGACGGTCGCCGTGACGGCCGTGCCGGTCGAGACGTTGTAGTCGTAGACGATGCCGCCCTGGTCCAGCGTGTCGGTGTCCGTCACGTGACGCCGGCGCCGGTGCGCTCCACCGCCCGCTGCCGGGACGTAGGTCATTCCGGCGGGAATCACGTCACGAAGAGGAGGTTGGTCGCCGCGGCGCTGCCCGAGTTCTTGTACGACGGGTCACGGTGATCGGGCCGGCGTTGGGCGACGGGCCGCTCGTGATCGAGAGGGACTTGGTGACGTTGACCGCCGAGTTCGCGACCGTGGTCGTGTCGACGTTGGTGAGCGTGGTGGGCGCCCGTTGGTGTCCGTGACCGACACGGTCATCGTTCCCGTGAGCCCGTTCGCGGTGCCCCCGGCACGGCGCCCGCCACCACGAAGCGGAAGATTCCCGCCGTCGCGACGGGCCCGTCGTCGTGATCGCCGTGAAGTTGTCGGGCACCCCGTTGCCGTCGGCGTCGAGGTAGTACACCGGGCCCGGGCCGGGGCCGGTGTGCGTGAATGCGCCGCCCGTGGCCGGCGCGTTCAGCGTGTACGTGTCCGTGCCGTTGCCGGTGTTGGTGATGGTGTGGGGGTAGTAGACCGTCTGGCCCGCGGCCGCGGTGCGGGTGCCGCTGGCCGTCAGCGTGAAGCTCTTCACCTGCGACACCGTCGTCTGGACGAGGTTGGAGGTCGCCGTGCGCAGGGTGTTCGCCGCGTCGCGGTACTCCGCGGTGGCCTGGTTGCCGATCACGGTTCCCGCCGCGGGGGCGGCCCGCGCGCTCCCCGGCGCCGAGGCGAAGAGCACCCCGACGGCGAGCAACGCCAACGCCGCCATCAGGGCGGCATGCGTGCGCTCCGGTGACCGTTTTGCCTGGATGCGACCATCAATTTCTCCCTGTTCGAATTCTGGAAATGCACTGGATCGGATACGCTGAAATGCAGGAAAACCGGCGCGTCGCCGGTTCTCACGAAATCGTCCTGTCGCGCCTCACCGGCCACCCCCTGGGCCGCCCGGCTCGTTCGACACGCGGTCGTCCAGCACCCGGACGCGTGCGGTGAACGAACCGTCTTCCCGCCGCCGAGCTCGCCGGCCGACCAGCGAAGGGCCCGGTATTCCCGGTAGGGCACGCGTCTCCTCGACCGGCTTTCCGTCGCGCGTCACCGTGCGCTTGAGGGGCATGTCGGCGAAGGCGAGCCCGTCGAGGCTCGCCTTCGCCCGCGCGGGCCGTGCCGTTCCGGCAATGAATTCCGTCTGGGAGGGGATCGGGAGGGTCGCCTGCAGCCCCTTGATGGCCTCGCTTGCCGGCATTGCGGTAGGTGGCGGTGTACTCGATCACGTCCCCGGGCCTGGCGCTCGTCGCTTCGACGAGGCTCTCGCGCCCCTCGACCACCACCACCTTGCTCGCGACGAGGCGCGATCTCCAAAGGCTGTCCGGGCGACTGTGCGAATGCGGCGGGCAGGGCAACGATGCCCAGCGCCAGGACGGCCAGGACTGCGCACGGGCACTTCCTCATCGCGTCGAAACTCCTTGCTTGCCCCGGAACGAATGCCGGGCGGTTGATCCGCCTCGAGGGCGAACACAGTGGGAAGTGTGGCGGCACCGCCCTGGACGGCGTGTGACGAACGACACAAACGGGGCGCACTCCCGCTTTACAGGCGAAACAGGGCGGAAACGGCCCTGAAACATGCCCGGATCGGCTATTCGCCGAGTCGACTGGAGCCGCGGGGGCGGCAACGGGCGCGCAGGGCGACCGGCGTCGGGCGCAATTCGGGACGGGGCCATTGTTTTATTTTTTACTTTCAAGTGGTTACGACGATTTCCGGCCGGATGGGGCACCCGGCACCCGGTCCGTCAATTTCGCGCCCGCCGGCCAATGGCTTGTGCCACGCCCGTCCCTGCGATCAGCGGCGCAGCAGGCTTTCGCGGCATGGCCTGCGACTCGAGCTCCTCGCGCCTCGCCCGGATCCCCGCGATCGAGAACGCGGCAATGTGGTCGGCCAGCTGGTCCACGAGAGATGCCTTCCGCGCCAGATCCGGAAACTGGAACTCGAACAGGCGCCGGCCGAACAGGAAGAAGGCCCACTGGCCGGCGATCGACAGGCTCGCGAGTTCCGTGTCCTCGCGGCTGGCCCCGGGCCGATCAGCGCGGAAACGATCTCGATCAGGCGCGCCCACTGCGGGCGCGAAGCCGTGCGCATCGTCGCCTCGAAGGCCGGGGTCGGGTCGAGGAGTTCGTGGGCCATGATGCGGCTGCCCGCGGATGCCTGCCCCTGGCCGAGGTAGCGAAGGAGCGTGGCTCTCGCGAACCCGCGCAGCTGCTCCTCGGGAGGCAGCAGGCGCATCTCGGGGGAATCCGTCGGCACGTCATCGCGCGCCCGCGACGCGAGCATCGCAAGCGTGGCGCGATAGAGCCCTTCCTTGCCGCCGAAGTGGTAGTTGACCGCCGCGAGGTTCACGCCTGCCGCGTCGACGATGTCGCGAACGCGGGTCGCGGCATAGCCGTGCCGGGCGAACTCGTGCGCCGCCGAATCGAGCAGGCGCTGCACCGTGGCCGTGTCGTGCCCGGACTTGCCGTTGAGCGGCATCCGGCCTCCCGTCTGAAATTTTTGTTTGAAACCGGATTTTCTCTTGTTTTCATTGCGTTGCGCAATGGTTCTCAACGGGTTTTGCAACATATTTCGCGCCCGGTATGACGTCGCGCAAGGCAAAGAAAAACGCCCGGCCGGGGCCGGGCGTTCTCAGGGACTTGGCGGAGAGGGTGGGATTCGAACCCACGGTACCCCGGAGGGTACTTCAGATTTCGAGTCTGACGCGATCGACCACTCTGCCACCTCTCCGGACTCGAAGGGCGCGATTATAGCCGAGCGGCGCGCCGATTTCGACGGAAAGCTTCAGCGCAGCGGGATCCGCGACAGGGCCTTCGAGGGCCTCGTCCACGTGCTGCGGCCCCACGGCGTCGCGCCAGGTCCGCTCGACCTTGCCGCCGCGAGTCGACCAGGACGATGAGCTTGCGCGCGAACTTCATGAACCCCAGGTTCACGAGCGAACCGTAGGCCTTCGCGGTCCGGCCACTCGCATCGCAGCACACGCGCAGCGCCGGCCCGTGCGCTGCGGCATAGGCCGCGCGCCGCCTCGGGTCCGCTCACCACCACCGTGACCAGCGAGGCGCCGGCCGACTCGATCGCCGGCACCGACGCGTTCAGCCGCTCGACGACGGCCAGGCACTCGGGCGTCTCGTCCTGCGGGTGGAAGACGATCAACGCGCGGGCGCCCTGCAGGGCGGCGAGCGACATCTCCCGGCCCTCCGGTGCCCGGCAGGCGGAATTCGGGCGCGGGCGTGCCGGGCGCGGGCGGTTCCCCCGACTGCGCGAGGGTGAGCCACGTCACGACCACGACGGAGAACACGACCATGACGACGAGTACGATTTCCATGGAGAGGGACGCGGAGTTGGGCGCCCGGCAGTGTAGCAGCGCCGCGCCGGCGGCCGCGCGGCGGTGCTATTCTTGCGGTCATTCCCCATGACCCAGATCCTCCACCGAAACCTGCGCGGCACCCTCCCCTTCGCGGTATCGGCCAAGGGCATGCGGTTCACCGATCGCGAAGGCCGCGAGTACATCGACGGCTGCGGGGGCGCGGCGGTTTCCTGCCTCGGCCACGGGCACCCCGACGTGCTCGCCGCGATGCACGCGCAGATCGACCGCGTGGCCTACGCGCACACGAGCTTCTTCACCACCGAGGTCGCCGAGGAACTGGCCGACACCCTCATCGCGGACGCGCCCGCGGGCATGTCGCACGTCTACCTCGTCTCGGGCGGCTCGGAGGCGATGGAGGCGGCGCTCAAGATGGCCCGCCAGTATTTCGTCGAGACGGGCGAGCCGGAGCGCAGCGTCTTCATCGGCCGCCGCCAGAGCTACCACGGCAACACGCTGGGCGCGCTCGCCGTCGGCGGCAACGAATGGCGGCGCCGGCAGTTCGCCCCGCTCCTCATCGACGTCGCGCGCGTCTCGCCCTGCTACGAATACCGCGACCGCCTCGCCGACGGAGACGCCCGAGGCCTACAGCGAGCGCCTGGCCGCCGAGCTGGAGGCGAAGATCGCCGAGGTGGGCCCGAAGCGCGTCATCGCCTTCGTGGCCGAGACCGTCGTGGGCGCGACCGCCGGCGCGGTGCCGCCCACGCCCGGGCTACTTCCGGCGCATCCGGGAGATCTGCGACCGCCACGGCATCCTGCTCATCTCCGACGAGGTCATGTGCGGCATGGGCCGGACGGGCACGCTCTACGCCATCGAGCAGGAAGGCGTCGTGCCCGACCTCGTGGCCATCGCCAAGGGGCTCGGCGGCGGCTACCAGCCCATCGGCGCGGTGCTCGCGCAGGGGAAGATCGTCGAGGCCTTCCGCAAGGGCAGCGGCCTCTTCCAGCACGGCCACACCTACCTCGGCCACCCGGTGGCCGCGGCCGCGGCGCTGGCCGTGCAGAAGGTCATCAAGCGCGACAAGCTGCTCGAGGCCGTTCGCACGCGCGGCGCGTACTTCGAGCGGCGCCTGCGCGAGGCGCTGGGCGGCCATCCCCACGTCGGCGACATCCGCGGACGCGGGTTCTTCCGCGGCGTCGAGCTGGTCGAGGACCGCGCGACCAAGCGCCCCTTCGACCCGGCCCACAAGCTCAACGCGAGGATCAAGGCGAGCGCGATGGAGCGCGGCCTCATGGTCTACCCGATGGGCGGCACCATCGACGGCGTGCAGGGCGACCACGTCCTGCTCGCGCCCCCCTTCATCGCCACGGAGGCCGACCTCGACGAGATCGTCGGGCGGCTCGCCGAGGCCATCGAGACCGGCACCGCGGCCCTCCGGCGCGCGGCGTAGGTATTCCAACCCGACCCACCAAGAGGAGATCGAACAATGAAGCGCATCACCCTCGGCATCGCCTTCGCCGTCGCCGCGGCCTTCGCCGCGCCGGACGCGGCGGCGCAGCAGAAATACCTCACCATCGGCACCGGCGGCGTCACCGGCGTCTACTACGCCGCGGGCGGCGCCATCTGCCGCCTCGTGAACAAGGACCGCGCCAAGCACGGCATCCGCTGCTCGGTGGAATCCACCGGCGGCTCGGTGTTCAACATCAACACGATCAAGGCGGGCGAGCTGGACCTCGGCGTGACGCAGTCCGACGTGATGTACAACGCGGTCAAGGGCCTCGGGCAGTTCAAGGACGCCGGCGCCTACGGCGACCTGCGCGCCGTGATGTCGCTGCACCCCGAGCCGTTCACGGTGGTCGCGCGCAAGGAAGCCAACATCAAGAGCTTCGCCGACTTCAAGGGCAAGAAGTTCAACGTGGGCAACCCCGGCTCCGGCACGCGCGCCTCGATGGAGGAGATGCTGGTCGCCATGGGCTGGAAGCTCAGCGACTTCGCGCTCGCCTCCGAGCTCAAGGCCGACGAGCACGGCCCGGCGCTGTGCGACAGCAAGATCGACGGCTTCTTCTACGCGGTGGGCCACCCCTCCGCCAACATCCAGGACCCGACCACCAGCTGCGGCGCGAAGCTCGTCCCGCTGACCGGGCCCGCCGTCGACAAGCTGGTCGCGGAGAAGCCCTACTACGCCAAGGTCACGATCCCCGCGGGCCTGTATCCCAACAACCCGCAGGCGACCGAGACCTACGGCGTCCTCGCCGCGCTCGTGTCCTCGTCGAAGGTGCCCGCCGACAGCGTCTACGCGGTCGTGAAGGCGGTGTTCGACAACTTCGAGGAGTTCAAGAAGCTGCACCCGGCCCTCGCCCACCTCAAGCCCGAGGACATGGTGAAGAACGGCCTTTCGGCCCCGCTGCACGAAGGTGCGGCGCGCTACTACAAGGAAAAAGGCTGGATCAAGTGAGGGCCTCCCGGCCATCGGCCGGGATGACGTCGCGCACGGGGTGGGCATTCGCCCGCCCCGTTTTCGCTTGCAGGGGGAGGACACCGTGGAAGAAAACAAGAAACCCGTCGAACCGAGCGTCGATCTCCAGCAGCTGGTCGCCGATGCCGACACCGGCGGCCGCGAAGTCGGCGGCGCGGTGGGCAAGCTCATCCTGTTCGTGGCGGTCGGCTGGTCGCTGTTCCAGCTCTGGTACGCCTCCCCCCTGCCCTTCGTGCTGGGCTGGGGCGTCCTCAACGACACCGAGGCGCGCTCGCTGCACCTGGGCATCGCGCTCTTCCTGGGCTTCCTCTGCTATCCGGCGCTCAAGAGCTCCGGGCGCAAGAGCGTGCCCTGGTACGACTGGATCCTCGCGATCGCGGGCGCCATCGCCGGCGCCTATTTCCTGCTGTTCTACAACCAGCTCGCCATGCGCCCGGGCCAGCCCAACCTGCAGGACATCGTCGTCGCCATGCGCCGGCATCGTCCTGCTCCTCGAGGCCACGCGCCGCGCGGTCGGCACGCCGATGACGGTGCTGGCGATCCTGTTCCTCGTCTACATCATGTTCGGCAAGTACATGCCGGACGTGCTCGCGCACAAGGGCGCATCCCTCGAGCGCATGCTCTCGCACCAGTGGCTCACGACCGAGGGCGTCTACGGCGTGGCGCTCGGCGTGTCCTCGTCCTTCATCTTCATCTACGTGCTCTTCGGCGCGCTGCTCGACCGCGCCGGCGCCGGCAACTACATGATGCAGGTGTCGATGGCGCTCCTCGGCCACATGCGCGGCGGCCCCGCGAAGGTCGCCGTCGTGTCCTCGGGCCTGAACGGCCTCATCTCCGGCTCGTCGGTCTCCAACGTCGTCTCCGGCGGCATCTTCACCATCCCGCTCATGAAGAAGGCGGGCTACGGCGGCGTGAAGGCCGGCGCCATCGAGACGATGAGCTCGGTGAACGGCCAGATCATGCCGCCGGTGATGGGCGCGGCCGCGTTCCTGATGGTCGAGTACGTCGGCCTCACCTACGCGGAGATCTGCAAGCACGCCTTCCTGCCCGCGACGCTCTCCTACATCGCGCTCTTCTACATCGTGCACCTGGAGGCGCTGAAGCTCGGGCTGCGAGCCGTTCGCGCCGGGGCGCGCGCGCGGCGCGCGGGAGCGCATCACCGGCTGGGGTCTCGGGCTGTCCGGCACGATCGCCGTGCTCTGCGCGATCTACTTCGTGGCCGAGGCGGCGAAGAACCTGCTCGGCGCAGCGGCGCCCTGGGTCCTCGGCTTCCTGCATCGCGGCGCTCTACGTCGGGTGCCTGCGCATCGCCGCGAAATGCCCCGACCTGCCGGAGGACATCGACGTGAAGAACCCGGTGCTGCCCGAGACGTGGCCCACGGTGAAGGCCGGGCTGCACTTCCTCATCCCGTTCGGCATGCTCATCTGGTGCCTGATGATCGAGGAACTCTCGCCGGCGCTCTCCGCCTTCTGGGCGACGCTCGTCGCTCCTGGTCCTGATGGTCACGCAGCGCCCCCTCACGGACTTCTTCCGCGGCAGGCCCATCGCGCTCCGCGAGATCAAGGACGGCCTGCGCGAGGTGTTCCTCGGCTTCAACGACGGCGCGCGCAGCATGATCGGCATCGCGATCGCCACGGGCACGGCGGGCATCATCGTCGGCGGCATCACGCTCACCGGCCTGGGCTTCCGCATGACGGAGTTCGTCGAGTTCGTCTCGATGGGCAACGTGCATGGTCATGCTGCTCTTCACCGCCTTCGTCTGCCTCGTGCTCGGGCATGGGCGTGCCGACGACCGCCAACTACATCCTCGTGGCCACCCTCATGGCGCCGGTCATCGTGGAGCTGGGCGCGCAGTCCGGGCCTGGTGATCCCGCTCATCGCGGTGCACCTCTTCGTCTTCTACTACGGGATCATGGGCGACATCACGCCACCGGTGGGGCTGGCGAGCTTCGCCGCGGCGGCCATCTCGGGCGAGGACCCGATCCAGACGGGCATCCAGGGCTCCGTCTACGCGCTGCGCACCGTCGTGCTGCCGTTCGTCTGGATCTTCAACCCGCAGCTCCTGCTCATCGACGTGCACGGCTGGTGGGAGCTGTTTCTCGTGGTCACGTCGGCCACGGTGGCCTGCCTCATCTTCGCCGCCGCGACGATGGGCTAGTTCCAGACGCGCAGCCGCTGGTGGGAGACGGTCGATCCTGCTCGCTCGCGGTCTTCATGCTCTTCCGGCCCAACTTCTTCATGGACCAGCTCTACTCGCCGTGGGAAGCGAAGCCCGCCAAGCAGCTCTATGCGGTCGCGAAGGAGCTGCCGGAGGACGAGAGCCTGGTCATCGTCATGGAGGGAACGAACGTCGAGGGCGACGACGTCCGCAAGACCGTCTCGGTGCAGCTGGGCAAGCCCGGGCGATGGCCAGCGCGCGCCTGGCGGCGGCGGGCGTCACGTTCACCGTCGCTGGGCGACGAGGTCGCGGGTGGCCACGGTCAAGTTCGGCAGCCGCGCCAAGCGCGGCGGCTTCGAGCAGGGCTGGAAGGTGAAGGAAGTCCACGTCCGCTCCGACGCCCCCTCGGAGCACTGGGTGTTCATCCCGGCCTACGCGCTCATCGCGTTCGTCTTCTTCCTGCAGCGGCGGCGAATGGGCCGGGGGGAAGCCTGGCGCCCGCGGCGGCGTGAGGACGGCGGGCCGGGAAGGCGCCGCGGCCCCGGGAGAGTGGCGCCCCGAAGACGAATCGAACGTCCGACCTGCCCCTTAGGAGGGGGCTGCTCTATCCACTGAGCTACCGGGGCGTTTGCCGGGCGGGATTATCTCACGCGGGCGCATCCCCACGAGCCCTCGACCGGTCGGCCCCTTCCCCACCGGCGTCATTGCGCCGCGGCCGCGATTCCCTTAAGAATCGCGCTCTCACGACGAACGACCCACCGCAAGGAGCGAAGCGAAATGCCCACCACCACGACCTGGGAGGGAGGAGTCGAGCACTGGACGAAGAAAGGCGACGTCCGGCTCTTCCTCTGGAACAAGAAGCCCGCGCCGGGAACCCGGCCCGCCGGCACGATCCTCTTCGTGCACGGCTCCTCCATGGCCTCGCAGCCGACCTTCGACCTCTACGTGCCGGGGCGGCCGGATTCCTCCGCGATGGACTGGTTCGCCGCGCGCGGCTACGACACCTGGTGCATGGACAACGAGGGCTACGGCCGCTCGGACAAGACGCGCCCGATCAACTGCGACATCTCGAACGGGGCCGACGACCTCGCGGCCGGCTCCGAGTACATCCTGAAGGCGACGGGTGCCAGGAACCTCCTCGTCTACGGGATCTCCTCCGGCGCCCTGAAGGCGGGCCTTTTCGCCCAGCGCCACCCGGAGCGGGTCGCGCGCATCGCGCTGGACGCCTTCGTCTGGACGGGCGAAGGCAGCCCCACGCTCGCCGAGCGCAGGAAGAAGCTTCCGCAGTTCCAGGCGATGAACCGGCGCCCCATGGACCGCGCCTTCGTGCGCAGCATCTTCAGCCGCGACCATCCCGGCACGGCGGACGACGCGACCGTCGAGGCCTTCGCCGACGCGATCCTCGCCCTGGACGATTCGGTGCCCACCGGCACCTACGTGGACATGTGCTCGAAGCTCCCGCTCGTGGATCCCGAAAAGCTCACCGTGCCCACGATCGTGATGCGCGGCGAGTACGACGGCATCGCGGGGTTCGACGACCTGGTGGAGTTCTGGAAGCGCCTGCCCAACGCGGACAAGAACTTCACCGTGATGGCCGGCATCTCGCACGCGAGCTTCCAGCAGAAGAACTACATGATGGTCTACCACATCCTGCACGCCTTCTTCGCGCAGCCGGCGCCCGCCTACCGGGCCTGAAGCGCCGCGACGCCCATCCCTCGAGAGGAAACCGCATGAAACGACTTTTCCGCACGACTGCGGCGATCGCCGCCGCCCTCGTCGCTCCTCGGCGCCCAGGCCCAGGGCTATCCCACCCGCCCCGTGAAGATCATCGTCCCCTTCGGTCCGGGCGGCTTCACCGACGTCGTCGCCCGCATCCTGCAGTCGCAGCTCGGCGCCGCCCTCGGCCAGCCCATCGTCATCGAGAACAAGCCGGGCGCGGGTTCCACGATCGGCACGGCGGAAGTGGCCAAGGCGAAGCCCGACGGCTACACGCTCGCGATGGTGTCCACGACGCACGTGATCACCCCGTCCATCTACAAGAAGATGCCCTACGACGCGCTCGCGGACTTCACGCCCGTGATGAAGCTGGCCGAGGGCCCGTACGTGCTGGTGGTCCACCCCAGCCTGCCGGCGAAGAACGTGAAGGAGCTGATCGCGCTCGCGAAGGCCGAGCCCGGCAAGATCGATTACGCCTCGTCCGGCAACGGCAGCAGCCAGCACCTGGTGGGCGCGCTGTTCGGCCAGATGGCGGGCGTGAAGCTGAACCACGTCCCCTACAAGGGCAGCGGCCAGGCCATGCAGGACGTCGTGGGCGGCCAGGTGAAGGTGAGCTTCGTGGGCGGGCCCAACGCGGTGCCCTACCTCAACGCCGGGAAGCTGCGCGCCCTGGGCGTGACGACGAAGAAGCGCTCCGCGGACCTGCCCGACATCCCGTCGATCGACGAGGCCGGGGTACCCGGCTACGACGCCACGCTGTGGCTGGGGCTGCTCGCGCCGCCCGGGACGCCGGCGGATGTCGTCGCGAAATTGCGCGAGGGCGTGACCAAGGCGCTTTCCTCGCCGGAGGCGAAGAAGCTCGTGAATTCGGCGGGCGTGGACGTGGCCCTGTCGACCCCCGAGGAGTTCGCGGCCCTCATGAAATCCGAGTTCGAGCGGTGGGGAAAGGTCGTGCGCGAAACGGGCGCGACCGTGAACTGAGGTCGACGCGCCGTCAGTTGATGGTAACCGGCGGGACGCGGCGCAGCTTGAGCGTGGGCACCTCCTGCAGCCTCTCCGCGAACCGGATGTTGCCGCTGCACCGCCTCCATGTAGAGGTTCGCGCCGCCGAAATGCCCGCTCGCGTACTGGTAGGCGCCGCCGAGGTCGCCGTCGAGCCGCTTCGTGGCCGACGCGGAAGAAACTCGGGGTCTTGCGGATGAGGTCGTCGGCCGACGCGAAGACCGTCTCCTCGCCGGCCTCGGTCACGCGCCGCGCGATGCCGCCGTGGACGAACTCCGGATACAGCCGGTCGTGGCATTTCTCGAGGTAACAGCGGTCCGACATCTGCGCGATGATGTCGGCCGAGCCGAGGAGGCTCCCCAGGAGGCGGAACATCGGCTGCGGCAAGCCGGATCGTGGCGACCGGCCGCTCGTAGCCCGTGAAATGCAGCATCGGGCCGGCGACCGCCGCGAACTCGCCCGAGGCCGATCGTCGGGAGGTAGCCGCGAAGCACCCGCGCCCCGCGGGAGACGTGGATGCGCGTGTATTCGGCGCCGCGGCGATGCCGGGTGTCGCCGCGCCGCCGCAGGTAGCCGCAGTCGTGGAAGAGCGCGCAGATGACGCCCAGCTGGAAGAGCCGCGCGCCGATGGCGGGCGCGTCGCCGCGCGAGCGCTCGTAGCCGTCGAGCAGCCGCGCCATCGCGAGCGACACGTCGAGCACGTGCTGCAGGTCGTGGTAGTCCGTGTCGCACTTCTCGAAGGCCGGGATTCTCGCCCGCGGTACATCGCCGCCAGGTCGTCGAAGGCGAGTTCCATCGCGGCGGGGAGCGCGGGCGAGTAGAGGACGCGGAAGAGTGCGGGCGACTTCCAGCTTCACGCAGACCGGGTCGGTCGTGTTGATCCGGTTGCTTACGTCGAAGTCGTTGCGGCGGAATTGCATCGTGCGCGCCCCAGGTCTGCAACTTGTTGTTTTTGTCATGCCCCTGGATAAGGGCCTTCAGCCCATTCTGCGGCGAAATCCGGGCCGATCGCAAGGCCCGTTGCGCCCGTCAAGACTAGCCAATCGACCCGCTTGGGAGTAAGGTTTCACGGACATCTTCGGAGGAAAAAGACCCATGCCGACCATCGCGGAGAATGCCGAAGAGATCAAGCGGCGCATCGGCGAGTTGAACCTCGAGCACCGTGACCTCGACCGCGCAATCGAAGCCCTCGAACTCAATCCCCTCCACGACGAATTGCAGCTCAAGCGACTCAAGAAGCGAAAGCTGATGCTCAAGGACCAGATCTTCATGCTGCAGCGGCAGCTGGTCCCCGACATACCCGCCTGAAGCGATTCCACCTCCCGGCTTCCCGCCGGAAGCGGCCGAGGTTGAACTCACCGGCCCGCTGCGGGGTCATTTCCGACGATCGCGCACCGCGCGGCCGCTGGTGAGGCCGCCGCGCAAGGCCCCATAATTGCCGGTTTCCGGCCCCCTGCCATGAAGACCCTCCACATCGCCGGCGTCGCCGCCCTGCTCGCCACGGTCGGCGCGATCTCCTACTTTGCCGGCACGCGCAGCGCGCCTCCGCGCCCGCCCCTGTCCGGCCCCGCCGCGGCGGCGCCGAAGGGCCCCGGCGGCCCGCCCGGCCGGCATCGCCGTGGAAGCGCAGGCGCCCGCTCGCCGTCAAGCTTCCCCAGTCGATCACCACCGTCGGAAGCCTGCGCTCCGACGAGGCGGTCGATCCTGCGCCCCGAGATCGCCGGCCGCATCGCCGAGATCGCGTTCAAGGAAGGCCAGCGCGTCGACGCGCGGCGACGTGCTCGTCCGGCTCGACGATTCCGTCCAGAAGGCCGACCTCGAGCGCGCCCGGGCCAACCTCACCCTGTCGAAGTCCAAGTACGAGCGGGCCGTCGACCTTCGCGCCAAGGGCTTCATCTCGAGCCAGGCGACCGACGAGGCCGAGAACACCTTCAAGGTGGCGCAGGCGGACGCGGCGCTCGCCGCCGCGCGGCTGGCCAAGACCGAGATCCGGGCGCCCTTCGGCGGCATCATCGGCCTGCGCTCCGTGAGCGTGGGCGACTACGTGAAGGAAGGCCAGGACATCGTGAACCTGGAGGAGATCGACCCGCTCAAGGTCGATTTCCGCGTGCCCGAGGTGTTCCTGTCGCAGGTGAAATCCGGGCAGGTGCTGCAGATCACGATGGACGCCCTGCCCGACCGCACCTGGCCCGGGCAGGTCTTCGCCATCAACCCGCTCATCGACGCGAACGGGCGCGCCATCGCGATCCGCGCCCAGGTCCCGAACGCCGACGGCAAGCTCCGGCCGGGGATGTTCGCCCGCGTGCGGCTGCTCACGAGCGAGATGCGCGATTCGCTGATGATTCCCGAGGAGTCGATCTTCCCCGTGGGCGACGACAAGTACGTCTACAAGGTGGTCGACGGGCGCGCCCAGCGCCAGCAAGGTGGAGATCGGCCAGCGCCGCGAGGGCAAGGTCGAGATCCTCGGCGGCCTCGGCGCCCAGGACACCGGTGGTGACCGCCGGCGTCGTGAAGCTGCGCGACGGCGCCCCCGTGCGCGTGGCGGGCGACGGCGCCCGAGCCCGCCGGTCGGCAAGGCCGAGTCCGGCGCCGCCCCCCAAGGGCAACTCCTGAGCGGGCCCGGCCGATGAGGCTGCCCGAGATCTGCATCCAGCGCCCCGTCTTCGCGACGGTGCTCTCGGTCATCGTGCTGCTCGTGGGGCTCATCTCCTACTCGCGCCTGTCGGTGCGCGAGTACCCGCGCATCGACGAGCCGGTGGTCTCCGTCGAGACCGTCTACCAGGGCGCGAGCGCCGAGGTGGTCGAGTCCCAGATCACCAAGGTGCTCGAGGATTCCCTCGTCGGGCATCGAGGGCGTGGAGCTCATGACCTCGTCGTCGCGCTCGGAGCGCTCGCAGATCACCGTGCGCTTCCGCCTCTCGCGCGACCCCGATTCCGCGGCGGCCGACGTCCGCGACAAGGTGGCGCGGGTGCGCGGCAGGCTGCCCGAGGCGGTCGACGAGCCCGTCATCGCGAAGGTCGAGGCCGACTCCTTCCCGATCCTCTGGATCGCGGTGTCCGCGCCGGGCAAGAGCCAGATCGAGGCGTCCGACTACGCCTCGCGCTACATCCGGCCGCGCCTGTCCACCCTGCCCGGCGCGGCCGACGTGCGCATCTTCGGCGAGCGGCGCATCTCCATGCGCATCTGGGTGGACCGCGCCAAGCTCGCCGCCTACCGCCTCACGGTGCAGGACGTCGAGGACGCGCTGCGCCGCCAGAACGTGGAGATCCCCGCCGGCCGCATCGAGAGCGACAAGCGCGAGTTCTCCGTGCTCTCGCTCACCGACCTGCAGACGCCGCAGCAGTTCGAGGCGATCGTCGTGCGCGAGGTGAGCGGCTACCCGGTGCGCATCCGCGACCTCGGCCGCGTCGAGGTGGCCCCGCTGGACGAGCGCGTCATCACCCGCTTCATGGGCAGCACCTCCGTCACGCATGGGCGTGATCAAGCAGGCGGTCGCGAACCCGCTGGAGCTCTCGCAGGCCGTGCGCAAGGAGATCGTCGAGATCAACAAGACGCTCGAGGGCATGAAGCTCGAGCTCATGTACGACTCGTCGGTGTTCATCGAGCAGTCGATCAAGGCGGTCTTCACGACGATCGTCGAGGCGATCGTGCTGGTGGCGCTGGTGATCTTCGTCTTCCTGCGCAACCTCCGCGCGACGATCATCCCGCTCGTCACGATCCCCGTCTCGCTCGTCGGGGCGTGCGTGTTCATGTACGCCTTCGGCTTCAGCGTGAACACGCTCACGCTGCTCGCCCTCGTGCTCGCCATCGGCCTCGTGGTCGACGACGCGATCGTGGTGCTGGAGAACATCTACCGCAACCTCGAGAACGGCATGTCGCGCCTGGACGCGGCGCTCGTGGGCGCGAAGGAGATCGCCTTCGCGGTGGTCGCGATGACGCTCACGCTGGCCGCGGTGTACGCGCCCGCTCGCCTTCGCCACCGGGCCGCACCGGGCGGCTCTTCATCGAGTTCGCGCTGGCGCTGGCCGGCGCCGTGCTGGTCTCGGGCTTCGTCGCCCTCACGCTTTCGCCGATGATGTGCTCGAAGCTCCTGCGCCACGAGACGCAAGCACAGCGCGCGTCTACAACGCGATCGAGGGCTTCTTCCACGGCCTCACCGCCGGCTACCGGCGCGCGCTCGGCTGGGCGCTGCACCACCGCGTCTGGGTCGTGGCGGCCGCACTCGTCGTCGCGGCCACGAGCGTCGTGCTGTTCAAGACCCTGCGCTCGGAGCTGGCGCCCACCGAGGATCGCGGCGTCGTCTTCAGCTTCGTCTCCGCGCAGGAGGGCTCCACGGCGCGCTACACCGCCGAGAACCTCAAGCCCGTCGAGGAGATCTACCGGACGATCCCCGAGATGCAGCGCTTCAACGCGCTGGCGGGCTTCCCGACGGTGGCCGACGGCCTCGCCATCCTGCGCCTGAAGCCCTGGGAGGAGCGCACGCGCAAGCAGCAGGAGATCACGCAGGAGCTCGCCCCGAAGCTCGCCCAGATCCCGGGCGTGCGCGCCTTCCCGACCAACCCGCCCTCGCTCGGCCAGTCGCCGCGCAACCGGCCGGTCGAGTTCGTGGTCATGAGCTCCGCCCCGTACGAGGAGCTCGCCCGCCTGGTCGAGCGCTTCATCGCCGAGGCGTCGAAGAACCCCGGGCTCATGAACCTCGACTCCGACCTGCGGCTGGACAAGCCGGAGCTCAAGGTGAGCGTGAACCGCGACAAGATCGTGGACGTCGGCGCCTCCGTGGACGCCGTCGGCAGGACGCTCGAGACGATGCTCGGGCGGCCGGCAGGTCACGCGCTTCAAGCGCGACGGCGAGCAGTACGACGTGATGGTGCAGGTGGCCGACGCCGACCGCCGCTCGCCCGGCGACATCTCCGACATCTACGTGCGCGGCAAGGGCAACGAGATGATCCAGCTCTCGAACCTGGTGACGGTGCGCGAGAGCGTGGCGCCCAAGAGCCTGAACCACTTCAACCGCATCCGCGCCGTGACGATCACCGCCACGCTGGCGCCCGGCTACACCCTGGGCCAGGCGCTCGCCTTCATGCAGGAGACGGCCAGGAAGGTGCTGCCGCCCACCGCCCAGACCGACCTGAACGGCCAGTCGCGCGAGTTCCGCGATTCCTCCACGGACATCTACTTCGTGTTCGTGCTGGCCCTCGCGTTCATCTACCTGGTGCTCTCGGCGCAGTTCGAGAGCTTCATCGATCCCTTCGTGATCATGCTCACGGTGCCGCTGTCGATGACGGGGGCGCTCCTCGCCCTCAAGCTCACGGGCGGCACGCTCAACGTCTACAGCCAGATCGGCCTCATCACGCTGGTGGGCCTCATCACCAAGCACGGCATCCTGATCGTCGAGTTCTCCAACCAGATGCAGGCCCAGGGCAAGGGCGTGCTGGAGGCGGTGGAGGAGGCCGCCGTCCTGCGGCTGCGCCCGATCCTCATGACCACGGGCGCCATGGTGCTGGGCGCGGTGCCGCTCGCGCTCTCGACCGGGCGCCGGGTCGGAATCCCGCCAGCAGATCGGCTGGGTCATCGTCGGCGGGCTGCTGCTGGGCACCTTCCTCACGCTCTTCGTCGTGCCCACGGCCTACACCCTGCTCGCGCGGCGCCACCGGACCTTCGAGGAGCGCCTCGAGGCGGAGCGCGCGGAGAACGCGAAGCACGGGCACCAGCCGGCGACGGCCGACTGAACCCGGCGTTGCCCCGAATGCAAAAGGGCCGCGTCGAGCGGCCCTTTTCATTTCCGGCGGCGGTGCGCTCAGCCCTGGCGGGCCCGGAAGCGCTGGTAGAAGTCGATCACCTTGGGAACGTAGTTCTGCGTCTCGGCGTACGGCGGGATGCGGTTGCCGGCGCGGATGACGGCGTTCTCGCCCGCGTTGTAGCCGGCCAGCGCCAGGCGCATGTCGCCGTTGAACATCGCGAGGAGGTCCTTCAGGTAGCGCACGCCGCCGTGCACGTTCTCCACGGGGTCGAAGATGTTCTGCACCCCGTAGCGCCTCGCGGTGTCGGGCATGAGCTGCATGAGCCCCGAGGCGCCCTTGCGCGACAGCGCGTTCGGGTTGTACCCCGACTCGGCCGAAATGACGGCATGCACGAGCGCGGTGTCCACCCCGTGGTTCCTGGCGGCCGCCTCGACGATCCCCTGGTAGCGCCGGATGTCGGCCTCCGTGGGCATCCACGTCTGCGACGGGCGCGGCGCGGAGGTCGCTTCCCGGTAGGCGAGCTTGTAGCGGCGGTCGGTGTTCGGGATGTTGGTGAAATGGACCACGCCCCGCTCGTCGACGAACTTGTAGATGTCCGCCCGGGCCTCGGTGGAGGCCAGGAAAAGCGCGGCGCAAGCCGCGGCGAGCGAACAGGTGAAGGACCAGCGCATGGGAGCCATTCTACTGCACATTTTCGGGGGGGTGTAAAGAAACCACTTCAATAATCAATTATAACCATCTAATTGATATGGATTTTCAGTGGCTACGCTCTTGTTGGATGGCTCGGAGCCCTCGGGTTCCCCAAGCCTCGCGCCGGGCCGATCGAGGCCTCGGCCATGCCCCTCCCGGGATCCTGCAGCCGCTAGAACCGGAATCTCGTTATCGGGAGGGTTCCGGTGGGGAGCGTGAGGATGGCCGTGTCGGGGCCCTGGAACTGGATGGTCACCGGGGCGACGTTGCCGTTGACGAGGGTGGGCTTGCGGTAAGCCCCGGTGAGCGTCTGGCCATTGGCCAGTTGCAGCCACGTGGCCTGGAACGACTGCGCGTTGGCGATGGGCGCGGCGTTCTGCGCCACGTACCACGTCGCGTTGCCAGCCGTGTCGTACATGTAGCCGGCGAGGAAGGCATTGGCGCCCTGCCACTCGATGAAGAAGCCGCGGCCGTCGTCGGCCGCGCCGCCCCACCACCATCCCGATCTCCGGCTGGCTGCCGAGCGGGGACGCGCTCAAGCCGCTGGGGACGATGTTGTAGCGCTGGATCGGCACCGGGCCGCTGGGCAGGACGAGAGTGCCGTGCTGCGCGTCGTCGAAGGTGAGCGAGATGGGCCCCGCATCCGGCAGCCGGGTGTTGGCCCGATGGGCGCCGGTGAGGGTCTGACCGCCGCTGCCGAAGCTCCAGAGCTGGCCGTTGAAGACGGAACCATCGAGCGAAGTGGGGCCGGTGGCCACGTGCCAGGTGGAGCGTCCCGAGACGTCGTAGAGGTAGGCGGCCATGAAGAGCTTGTTGCCCTGCGTCTCGATGCGAGAAGCCGCGGCCATCCTCGGCCGGATTCCACCACCAGCCGGTCTGCGGCGCCTGCGGCTTGCAGACGCGCGGTGCCCGGCACGGTGACGGCGCTGCGGTTGATGCCGCCGTTGATCATCGCGGTGGCGCTCGTGCCGTAGCCGACGTAGAAGGTGGCACCGCCGATGTTGACCGTCGGCACGCCGTTGAGGATCGTCACCGCCTGCGCCCTGCGCGGACAGGACGCCGGTGATGTAGGCGCGCAGGCTGTCGGCCGGGACCGCCTGCAGCTGGCCGGACTCGTTCAGCTGGGCGAGTACGCAGGCCACGGAGTCGGCCTTGCTGCCATCGGCCGAGACCGTCTTGCCGATCGTGAGGGCCGCGCCCGTCGCCGCGGGGCGCACGATGTCGCGCGGGCGCCACGGCGAACACGTACACGCTGCCACTCGTGCCCACGTCCTCGCGGTCGGTACTGGATGTCGGCCGCGGACGCTCGCGGACGGTGGCCGTGATGTTCGAGCGTGACTGTCATCGGAAAGACGGGCGCGGGGTGGCCGGCAGCCGCCGGTGAAGGAGGCGTCGGCGCGAACCCTCACGTTCGTGATCGCCCGGTACTCCGCGAGCGCCCTGCGCACCGGGAAACCCATCGGCATTGATGTCCACGATCGCCGCGAAGGATGCCCGTGGCATAGTACTCCCTGGCCATCGATGAGCGTCTCGGGCGGCACCGTGAGCGAAGCCCGATTCGATCCCGGCGTGCCCGAGTGGCTACTGCACCATCCGCTGCCACGTTCTTTCCGTCCCTGCCGACATACAGGTTGATCCGTGCTCGTCCCGATGGGCCCCATAGGCCTCGAACACGTTGGTGGCGACGCCGAGTCGCCGCGAGGGGTTGATGACGTACCCCCCGTCGATCCAGGAACCCCCCGTCAACGCCAAAGACGGGCGGGTTCGGATAAGCGTCACCCGCCAGGTTGAGCGCGACGTCCTTGCCACCGACCTTGATCGTGTAGGTCCCGCTGGGGAGCACCGCATCAAGGCCCACCTGGGTCGCGGAGTAGTCCCAGTTTCCGTTGCCGATGCGCCATTCGTTGGGCTTGACCAGCCTCATCCGGCCACCATTCCACGCTGACCCGATCGCGCCGATGTTGACGGGTCCCGAAAGCACGGGGGCCGCAAGTCGTCCCATGTCCCCTCCATACCACATAAGCCGCGAATCTCAGCGGGCAGCCGAAATTGCACGGAGATAGCGCTGTCCAGGGCTGCACCGCTTCCACCTTGTTCTGCGTAGTACGCCTTGTCCTTGCTGACCCTTATCGTCCCGACGTTCTGGGCTGAGGTCGCCGTGGGGACGAGCACCGCGAACGCGAATGCCGCGATCCAGCGCAATTCGCGGACCGGTGGCCGGAAGTACGGTTCCATCGACATCGGAGTGCGCTCGCCTTCGGGGGAATTGTTGTTGTTGGCGGACGCATCCTGCCGATCGATTCCGATATCGTCAGGGACTGATACGGCAAAGAAAAAGGGGTTACCTTTCGGTAACGCATTGAATTTAATGGCGTCCCCAGGGGGATTCGAACCCCGGTTATCGCCGTGAAAGGGTGATGTCCTAGGCCTCTAGACGATGGGGACTAAAGGAAGCTTGGTGGCTTCCGTTCCTGTCGTACTCGTTTGGTGGAGGTAAGCGGGATCGAACCGCTGACCTCTTGCATGCCATGCAAGCGCTCTCCCAGCTGAGCTATACCCCCACGAGAGGCGCGATTATACCGATCGCGCCCGCCTTGTAAAGGCGGATTCATCCGGCAGATGGGTGGCGAGCCGCGGCAGCACCGCGTCGCGCGAGCAGTCGCCAGCGACCGCGTCGATCGACGGCGTCTGCGTCTGCCCGTGACCATCACGCGCAGCGGCATGGCGATCTTCGGCATCTTGAGGCCGCGTTTTCCGACCACCGCTTTGCACTGCTTCGCTTCACGCCGGCCGCTGCCATTCGACCCGCTCGAGGCTGCGGCGAGTTCGCCCACGCACGGCACGACCTCCGGGGTGAGATGCTGGGCGACGGAGCGCCGTGGTGACCGGCGATGGCCAGCTTGTGAGAACACCTCGTGCCGCCTCAGCCAGTGCTCCAGTGCCGCCGCCCCACCGCGGTCCTCGCGACCGGACCATTGCCGCGCCCTCTCGGCGTGCACGCGCGCGGATTGCGCGGCGCCTGCCATGCGGCCAGATCGCGCGGCTCGGCATCCTTGATGTACTCGCGGTTGAGCCAGCTCAGCTTGTCGGGGTCGAACTGCGCGGGCGACCTGCTCACATGCGCGAGATCGAACCACTCGACGAACTGCTCGCGCGAGAACATCTCCTCGTCGCCGTGCGACCAGCCCAGGCGCGCGAGGTAGTTGAACAGCGCTTCGGGCAGATAGCCGTCCTCGCGGTACTGCATCACGCTAACCGCGCCGTGGCGCTTGGACAGGCGCTCGCCGTCGGCGCCGAGGATCATCGGCATGTGCGCGAACTGCGGCAAGTGCGCGCCCAGGGCCTGGTAGATGTTCATCTGGCGCGGCGTGTTGTTGACGTGGTCGTCGCCGCGGATGACGTGGGTGATGCCCATGTCCAGGTCGTCCACCACCACGCCGAAGTTGTAGGTGGGCACGCCGTCGGCGCGCAGCATCACCAGATCGTCGAGCTCGCCGTTGGCGACCGTCATCGGCCCCTTCACCAGGTCGTTCCAGGTGACCGCGCCCTCGTGCGGATTCCTGAAGCGCACCACCGGCTGACGCCGGCCGGCGGCGGCGGCGCCTCGGCGGTCTCCGGCGCCAGCGCCCGTCGTAGCGCGGCTTCTCGCCGCGGGCCCGCTGCGCCTCGCGCATCGCTCGAGCTCCTCCTTGCGCGCAGTAGCACCGGTAGGCCTTGCCCTCGCGCAGCAGCTGCTCCGCCACCTCGCGGTAGCGGGCGAGGCGCTGCATCTGGTAGAACGGCCCCTCGTCCCAGTCGAGCCCAGCCAGTTCATGCCGTCGAGGATGGCCTGCACCGCTTCCGCGTCGAGCGCTCCAGGTCGGTGTCCTCGATGCGCAGGATGAACTTGCCGCCGTGCTGGCGGGCGTAGGCCCAGGAGAACAGCGCCGTGCGGGCGCCGCCGATGTGCAGATAGCCGGTGGGGCTGGGAGCGAAACGGGTGCGGATCATGGAAGGCTTCGTCGGGGAAAGCGCGCATTTTACGATTGTCGCGCGCGCTCGCCTTGATCTCGCAGGCGGGTTTTCGATTAAATGCTCGCCTTTCGGGTGGTTAGCTCAGCGGTAGAGCGCTGCCTTCACACGGCAGGGGTCACTGGTTCGATCCCAGTACCGCCCACCAGTGCAATCCGGGGCCGCGACTCTGCGCGGCCCCTTGTCTTTCATGTCACGCGACCGGGTCGCGGCAGCCTGATCGGGACCCCATGCTGCATATCGTTCTGACCGACGACTGGGAACTGCGCGGAAACGGGAGCTTTAACCCGCGCGCCATGCAGTTCCGGACCGCGCGCGCGCTGATGGACCTCTACGAGCGCTTCGGCCTGCGCTGCAGCTTCAACGTCGAGGTGCTGCAGCAGCTCGCGTTCCGCGAGGCGGCCGGCAAGCACCCGGAGCTCGGCGCCATCGCGGCCGAATGGGACGCCTGCGTCCGCGAAATGCTCAGGCGGGGCCACGACGTCGAGCTGCACACCCACCCCCAGTGGGACGGCGCCGTTTTCGAGGGCGGCCGCTTCCGGATCAACCGGGAATGGAGCCTCCAGCGTCGCCCGGACGACCAGGTGCGCCGCATCCTGAGAGCGCCCACGCGTACCTCACGGCGCTCGGGCAGCTCGAGACCCGGCCTACACCTGCGTTTCCTACCGCGCGGGCGCCTGGGCGCTCGCGCCCAGCCCGGCGATCCTGCCCATGCTGGTCGAGCTCGGCATCGTCTTCGACATGAGCATCGTCGCGGGCATGGTCCACGACACGGAGGGCGTGTCCTTCGACTACCGCACGGTCGACGAAGGCTACCGGCCCTATTACCCGGAACTGGCGGACTCGCGAAGGATGTCGAGCGGGGTCGAGCCGATCATCTGCGTTCCGACCGTGACCGCTTGCGCCACCGACGATGAGGAGACCGCGAAGCTGCGCCGGGAACTCGGCGCGGTCCTCGACGACCCCGCGCATCCCGAGCACGCGCGCTACGCGCTCGCCCCCGCCCACGTGAAAGTCGAGGGTGCGGACGAGCCCTTGACGAGCCAGGCACCCCAACCCGGGCCGCCTTCGAAGGCCGCGCCCGCGCTGGCCATCCCGTCGCCCGCCGTGCCGCAGGCGCTGCGCGGAATCGCGCCGTACGTGCTGGTCTTCGACCTCTCGTCCCTGACCTACCTGCAGATGCGCCAGATGCTGGGCGCCGTCCGCCGGAGGGCCGCCGCGGAGCCCGGCCCGCTTCCCGTGATCATCGAGAACCACACCAAGTACCTCGGCGACATGCGGCCCGTCGAGAAGTTTTGCGAGCACCTCGCCGCGTCCGACGATGTCAAGGTGCTCACTGCGCGGGAACTCGCCCGGAACCTCCAGCAGGGCCTCTACCGGGTCCGCACCCGGAATTCCCTTGGCGTGAGCCGCTCGTCCCTGCGTGCGGCGCTTGCCGGACGCCTGGAGTCGGTACGCGCGCGATCGGCCGCCATGACGACGGGGGCCACTACGCCCATCCCGGCGGATACCGGCGCCGAGGAGGCGCTTCGGCGGTTCATGGTCCAGGTCTCTGCGAAAGCTGCCGGGGGACGCGCGACCACGCTACCCGCGAGTCGTACTTCGCGCTCCTGGCGCGCCTGGTCGAGCCCGCCCGCGGGATGGACTGGCGGTACCTGACGCATGGAACAACGCCTTCGAGATTCTCGACCGGCTCGGATTGGGCGAGTCGCACCTGCCGCGGACGCGCTGGCTTCTCGAGGCCTATGCGCAGTTGCTCGAATCGCGGATCGCGTCGCTCCAGACCGCGGCATCCGTCAGGGAGGCGGGGGCATGAAGGTGCTTTGCCTCACGTACTCGTACATCGACGCCCTTCGCGCGGTGGAGATCGCGACCGGACTGAACGGGATCGAGCTGCACGTGCTGATCAGTCCGCCCCGGGAACGGGGCTGGCTGCGTCAAGCGGCGGGTGGCCTGGGCGCCGTGCGCCCGCTCGTGAAGGCCCTCGGGCTCGCCGAGTTCCTGCACATGTTCATCAGGCGCGACCCCTGGCAGGCACGCAACCCCTTGGGCGTGCTCGGCGGCATGCAGGACTGCGAGGTCGGCAACCTGGAGCGAGCGGCAAGGCTCCGGGAGGAAGGCCGGCTCCACGTGGTGCGCTGGCCGCTTCACGACGAGCGCAGCCTCGACTCGATCCGCAGCAGGGGCTACGACGTCGGCGTCTACATGTGGGGCGCAATCGTTCGCCGCCCGCTCATCGAGGCGTTCCGGCGCGGCATCCTCAACGCGCATATCGGCCTGCTGCCGTTCTATCGCGGGCGCTCGGTCATGGAGTGGTCCCTGTTCCACGGCGATCCCACGGGCGTGACGACCTTCTTCCTGGACGAAGGCATCGACACGGGCGCGGAGATGGTGCTGCGGCTCGAGGAAGGCGTCGGGAACTTCCGCGCGATCGACGAGGCCAAGCGCCACCTCTTCGACCGCAACATCGACATGTTCCGGATGGCGCTCGCCACCTTGCAGAACTCGTCGTACATCCCGATGCGCCAGGAGCCCGGGGAGGGCCGCCGCTTCTACGTGATGTCGGAGTTGTTGCGCGGCGTGGTCGCGTCGGGACTCGCCGCAAGCCACCCGCCGGACTGACCGACCCGCCGCCCGGGTCCGGTCAGAACCTCTCCCACGAGTCGTCCGGCGAATGGCGGCCGGTCGCGACGGCCAGGCCTGCCGTGGCCGGCCTCGGCGCGGCGTGCGCGAGAGCGCGCGGCTCCGCCATCCACGGCGAGTCGTTGCCGGCCACATCGAACGCCTCGGCGCCGCCCGCCTCGCGCCCGATCCGGAAGGTGCCCACCGCCTGCAGGAGGAGCCCCGCCTGCTGCCGCATCGATTCGGCGGCCGCGTTGGACGCCTGGACGGCGCTCGCGTTCTGCTGCACCACCTTGTCCATCTCGGTCACGGTCTTGTTGACCTGCTGGACGCCCAGGCTCTGCTCCGCGGAGGCTTCGGCAATCGAGCGCATGAGGTCGCTCACGCGCTGCACGTCGATGACCAGCGCCTGGATGGTGTCGCCCGCCTGCTCGACCTGGTGCGTGCCCTGGTCGACCTTCTGGACGGAGTCGGCGATCAGGTCCTTGATTTCCTTCGCCGCCTGGGCGCTGCGCTGGGCGAGCGAGCGCACTTCGGAAGCCACGACCGCGAATCCTCGTCCCTGCTCGCCGGCGCGCGCCGCCTCGACGGCGGCGTTGAGGGCCAGGATGTTCGTCTGGAAGGCGATCGCGTCGATCACCGAGATGATCTCCGCGATCCGCGTGGCGCTGTGGCTGATCTCCGACATGGTCTCGACCACGCGCACGACCTCCGTGCCGCCCTGCTCCGCGCGCTTCGACGCGGTGCGCGCCAGGTCGTCGGCCTCGCGCGCGTTCTCGGCGTTCTGCTTCACGGTGCTCGCGAGCTCCTCCATGCTGGCCGCCGTCTCCTCGAGGCTCGTCGCCTGCTCTTCCGTGCGCTGCGAGAGGTCCGTGGTGCCGTCGGCGACCTGGCGGGCGGAGGAGACCACGGCCTCGGCCGAGCTGCGCACGCGCGCCACGACGCCCGCGAGGCTCTCCTTCATGGCCGCGAGCGACCGCAGCAGCTGCCCGGTCTCGTCGCGCGAGTCCGAGCGGATGTCCGCCGTGAGATCCCCTCCCGCGATCCGCTCCGCGTGCCCCACGGCCGTATCGATGGGCAGGAGGACCGCGCGGCGCACGAAGTACCACACGGCCACGATGACCAGGCCGATCACGACCACCGTCACCCCGATCGCGAAGCGGAATGCGTTGTCCGCGCTTTTCACGGAGCGGGCCACGGCATCCGAGCCGAGATCGCGGGCCACCTTCTGGGCGTCGAGGATCGTCCGGGTCGGCTGGCGCTCGACGCCGGAGACGGCCCGCTCGCCCGCGCGTGGATCCGCCTTGGCCGCCTTGAACGCCGCCAGGCCGCGCCGGTAGGTCTCCCCCGCGGTCTTGTGCTGGGCGAGGAACACCTCCACCGCGTCGCGGACCTCCTTGTGCGGCGAGGACGACCGGGCGAGGCGCGCCTCCTCGGCCGCCGACTTCTCCGAGGTCTCGAACGCCGCCCAGGACTTGTCGAGGGCGTCGGGGTCGTCCCCGCGCAGCAGGACCTGGTTGAACTCCTGCGCCTGCCGCTGGAAGTGCACGGTGGCCATGAGGATCGACTGCTGCGAGTCGAAGTCCTCGCGCGAAATGCGGTCGAGGTCCTCGATGGACCCGAAGACCCGGAAGAGCGAGTACACGGAGACCGCCATGGCGAGCGCGAGAAAGCCCGCGACGATGAGCAGGAACCTGAACTGCAGACCCGATGTCTTCATGCGCGGACTCCGGAATGGGCGCGACCGGGCCGCAGCACGCTACGGCGCCGGACTAGCGCTTGTAGTGGACGTCGATCTCGAGCACGCGCGGAGTGCCGGTCGCGGCGTAGCGCCACTGGGAGAGCGCCCGCACCGTGGCCCGGTCGAAGACGCGCCGGGGCGTGGCGTCGATCACCTCGACGCGGTTCACCTCGCCGCTGGGCTCCACGCTCAGGCGGACCTTGAGCTGCCCCTCGTCGTAGCCCGCCCGGTTCGCCTCGCTCGGGAACTCGGGGGGGTCGCCCTTGATGGGCTTTTCGGCGGCCGCCACCAGCAGGGGAAGGGACACCGCGATCGCGCCGATCACGGTCCAGAAGCGACGGACAATTCCGTTGGAAATCATGGGAGGATTCGCGCAAGAAAGTGTGATGGGCGGCATTTTAGGGCCGATCGCGCCATCCATCGATGGCCGCCCTGTTGCCGTTGTAACCGAAGGCGGGTGCAAGCGCGGCCATCCCGCCCGGCGTTTGATACAGGTCAATGGGTCAACCGGTGAGCGGCCTCGGGCGTTTGTTACTGTAGCGGCCCTCGGGCTGTTTGTGGAAGAATATCGCCGCCTTCCGACCAACGATCCAGGAGACCCTCCATGAAGAAGTTGCTGATCCCCCTCGTCCTTTTCGCCTTCGCCGCGCCCGGCATCGCCTCCGCCGATGAAGCCGCCGCCAAGTCCAACGGCTGCCTCAAGTGCCACGCCGTGGACAAGAAGAAGGACGGCCCCGCATACAAGGAAGTGGCCAAGAAGTACAAGGGCAAGGCCGATGCCGAAGCCAAGCTCACCACGTTCCTCTCGAAGGGCGGGAAGATCAAGGTCGACGGCGTCGAGGAGGACCACAAGACGGTCAAGGGCGGCGACACGGCCGTGGCCAACTCGATCGCGAAGTGGATCCTCGCGATGTAGGAGGGCCTCGCCCCAACGAAAAACGCCGGCTCGCGCCGGCGTTTTTTTTCGTCCCGCGCCCGCCTACTTGGCGCCGACGGCGTAGCCGACCAGCTTCTTCGAGCTCGTCGCCTTTCACGTCGATCTCGGGGTGGTCCTTGCCCGTGACCACGGCGCTCGCCTTGCCGACGTCGCCCTTGTATTTCGCGTTCATGTCCTTGAGGGACGCGCCCTTGCCCTTCTTCTCGGGCTGGTGGCACTTGGCGCAACCGGCTTTCTTGAAAGCTGCCTCGTCGGCGGAGGCCGGCAGGGTGCCGGCCAGGAAGCCGACCGCGGCCAGCGCGATCATCATGCGTTTCATGGCATCTCCTTGGTGTAAGGCCCCGCCGGGGCCCATCCCCGGCGGTGCGTGGATCCGGTTCCGCTTCCTTCGCCTATCCCTTCTTGGCCGGCGCGCTCGCCGGTGCCTTGGCGGGTTCCGCGGCCGGCGCCATCGCCGGCGCGGCCGCCGCCTTCTTGGGCGGCTCGGTCGTCAGGTCCAGTCCCGGCCAGGTGCGGCCGTGGCAGGCGGGGTTGGCGCAGAAGTTTCCGCCCTGCTTGCCCTGCTTGAGCGGCGTGCCGTGGCACTTCTCGCATTCCGGCCCGACGTCGTCGCTGTGCGTGTGCATGAAGTTGGGACGCTGGTGGCTCTCGGGCTGCTTCTCCCCGACCTTGTCCGGCAACAGCGAAGCGACGCTCCCCTTGCCCTTCTCGCGGGTGACTTCCGGAAGCGCGTGGCACAGCGTGCATTGCAGGCGAATCGCCTCGCCCTTGTCGTTGTAGTGCTTGCCGTCGTGGCAGCGCATGCAGCCGGGCGTGTCGGCGTGGCCCGTGTGGTTGGGGAACGACTTCCACGAGAATCCCTTCTCCCGGAAGGAGGCGGCGAGGAGGATGTCGCGCATCGCCTTGTTGAACTTCTGCTCGGCCTGCTTGTGCTCCGCGGGAGTGGCGGCCTTCGCCGTGGCGTCGGCGATCAGCTTGTCGATCTTGGCCTCGCGATCCTTCGGCTCGCCGGTGAGGTCGCCCAGCGCGTTGACCAGGGCGACCGCGCGCGCCTTGGCTTCCGGAAGCGACCGGTCGATCTTGCCGGCCCGGATCGCCTCGTCGACCGTGTTGGCGGGGTTGTCGAACGGGTGCCCCACGGAGTTGTGGCAGTCGTAGCACGCCATGACCCGCTTCTCGAGCTTCTCGATCTGCGGCACCGTGAGCTTGGAGCCCGCGTCGATGTAGGTGACCTTGCTGCCATCGGCCTTCTTCACCTCCACCCACGGAATCTCGCGGCGCTGGGGATCCGGCGAGGCGAAGGTGACCTCGTTCTGGATGTGCCAGTGGATGCCCTTGGTGTATCCCTGGCGGATGGCGTCCATGCCCGTGTGCAGGACGATCTTGGTGCGCGACTCGCTGCTTTCCGGGTCGGTCCCGTAGTGGACCTTCACGGCGACGCTGTCATGGTGCTCGACGGCCGGGTAGTGGCAGCTCTCGCACGCCTCGCGCGACGGGCGCAGCGTCCCGGAGGTGATCGGCCGCTCGTAGCCGACGATCATGCCCCAGAGTTCCTTCGCGTGCGTGGGCTTGAGCGCCATCAGGTGCAGCGTGGAATTGCGGCCCATGTGGCATTCGACGCAGTTCACCCGGGCGTGCACGCCCAGCTTGTGCGCCGCGATCTCCTCGGGGTGGACGTCGTGGCACATCACCGCGCAGAAGGTGTTGCTGTTCGAGAACTCCCAGCCGGCGATGCCGGCCGCGCCCACGACCGCGAGGCCCACCAGCCCCAGTACGATCGTGGTCACCGACCCCACCATCAGCGTCTTGCGGCCCAGTCGAATCTTCATGGTTCTGCGCTCCTCCCGGTTGTGCCCTGCCGGCGCTCGTCGGCGCCCCATTTCGATAGCCTCGGGGCCGGACGAGCCGGCCCCGAGGCGCCAATTGTAATGCCCGCCGGCATCAGGTGATCACGCTGAAGATGATGATCACCACCGTGAGCGAACCCGAGGATCACCGCGGTGCCGCCCACCAGGTAGCCGAAGGTGACGGTCCACGGCGTGGGGGCGGTCGTCTCGGTCGCCTCCAGCCGGCCCTCGGCCACGAGGCGCCGGTACTCGTTGGGCCGCTCGTCCTTCAGCTCGTGCTCGGGAATGCGCCCGGTGAAGATCACCGTGTCCATCGGGAACTTCTCGGGGCGGAGGTGCCCGTTGAAGAAATGGATCGTGAAGATGAAGCCCACGGCGAGAAGCGCCTCCTCCCCGTGCACGACCGTCGCCACGTTGAAGACCCAGCCGGGCAGGAACAGGGCGAACTGCGCCGGGAACCACAGGACGAGCCCGGAGCCGCCGATGATCGCCATGCCCCAGAAGACCGCCCAGTAGTCGAACTTCTCCCAGTACGTCCAGCGGTCGAACTGCGGCCGCGGGCCCTTGCCCACGAACCACTTGAAGTGCAGCCAGATGTCGATGATGTCCTGCGGCTGCGGGACCATCGAGTTGGGCCCCCAGACCATCGCGAGGAAGCCGGTGCGCCGGATCGCGTCGGCGAAGAGCCGCACCACGTGCAGGAGCCACACGACGATCATCACGCCCGCGCAGATGCGGTGGATGAGCGCGGCCTTGTCGAAGCCGCCGAGCAGCCGCGCGAGACCCGCGGCCCACTCGTGGTCCGAGAAGAGCGGCGGCATCCCGGTGATGGCGCAGCCGATGAACGTGGTCATCAGGAACGCGTGCATCACGCGGTCGATGCGGTCGAACCGCTCGTAGTACTTCTGCGCGGCGCCGTGGCTCCCCGCCGCGGCGGCTTGTCCTGCCTGGACGTGGCTGGCCATCAGTGCTTCTCCGATTCTTCGGGCCGGCCGGGCGCGCTTCGCCTTCATCTCCGCGAGCGACCGGTAGAGCCACAGGATGGTGTGCAGGCCGAAGAAGGCGAACACCCCGGCGAGCAGCAGCTGCATGAACATCGTCGTGTAATACAGGATGAGGCCGCTTTCCTTCTTGTGCTTGTTGGCGTGCGGCTGGAACTTGACGAAATTGGCGTTGGCCTTCGGATGGCAGGCCTGGCAGGTGGCGAGGATCCGCTGGTCGGAGATCTTGGACTGCGGGTTGCTCTTCGGCAGCACCTCGTGGGCGCCGTGGCAGCTCGCGCAGGTCGCCATGCGTGCGAACCCGAGGTCGGTCACCTGGCCGTGGTAGGTGTCGCGGTAGGTCTTGATGAACTCGGTGTGGCAGCCGCCGCATTCCTTGATCACGCCGACCTGCCACTTGGGCGTCTTCGGGTCCGCGATCGTGTGCGTCCCGTGGCAATCCGTGCAACCCGGCGCCTGCAGCACGTGGCTCGCGCGGAGCTTGCCGTGCTGGCTGCCCGCCCAGACCTTCTTCACCTTGCCGTGGCAGGTGCCGCAGGTCTCGGGGATGTTGGCGCGCGAGACGGCGCTTTCCGGATCCCGCTTCGGGACGCATGTCGTGCGTGCCGTGGCAGTCCGTGCAGACCGGGACCTTGTCCTTCGCCTTGGTGTCGCCGCCCAGGAGCCTGCCGTGGATGCTGTCGTGGTACAGCGCCGAGACGTTTCCGCCCGGGATCTTGCCTTCCTTGATGATCTTCTCGTTGCCGTGGCAGGCGCCGCAGGTCGCCTCGAGGTTCGCGCGGCTCGTCTTCGCCGCGTCGTCCGAGGTGGCCTTGATGTCGTGCGTTCCGTGGCAATCGCGAGCAGGTGGCGGCGACCATCCGGCCCTCGGCACGCGCCTTGCCGTGGATGGTGGTGGCGTATTCCTTGACCGCCTTCGCGTGGCAGCTTTCGCACTGCGCGGGCTTGGGCGACTTGTGCGGGTACTTGCGCATCGCCTCGTCGGCGTGGCAGTCGACGCACGCGGCCTTGCCGGAGCCGTGCAGGCTCTTCGCGTGCTTCGCGGGATCGAGCAGGACGGACTTGCCCGCGGCGCTCTTGTCGGTGGGCTCCGCTTCCGAGTGGCAGTCGATGCACTTCTGGCTCGCCTCGGCGGCGGCCTTGGCGGCGGCCGGCGCCTTCGGGACGGGAGCCTCCTTCGCGAAAGCGGGTGCCGCGAGCCCCAGCACCAGGGCGATCGCCAGTCCTCGAATCGTCACGCCGATCATCGTCAGTTTCCCTGCGCGAATGGCCACCGCCCCTGCCCGGGAACCGGGCCCGCGCACCGGTTGGTGCGTGCAGGCGCTGGCGCTGGACTTCAACGGGTGAAAAGGTCTCATGGAGGGGGGTATCCGATGTTGATGTGGGTCAATGGCGGGGGAACGCCCGCCGGCCGGCCGCGACGGTTAGAATCGCCCCATGCAGATCCGCTTCCTCGGCGCGGCGCGCGAAGTGACCGGCTCCTGCTTCGTGGTCGACACCGGGCGGGTCCGCTTCGCGGTCGATTGCGGCATGCACCAGGGCGGGCGCGAGGCGGCGTCCGAAGAACCGCGCGTTCCCGGCGTTCGATCCGGCCGGCCTCGATTTCGCGCTGATCACCCACGCGCACCTCGACCACTGCGGGCTGCTGCCCGTGCTCTCGGCCCGCGCCCCGGGGCTGCCCGTCTACACCACGCGCGCCACGGCCGACCTGCTTCCCGTGATGCTGCTCGACAGCGCCCATATCCAGGCGCGCGAGAAGGCCCATGCGGATCGCCACCGCGCGCCGGCCCCGGCCCCCCTCTACGGGGTCGCGGACGTCGAGCGGGCGATGCGGACCGTGAGCGGCGTGCCCTACGGCGTGGAGTTCCGCCCCCACCCGGAAGCCCGCGTGCGCTTCCTCGACGCCGGACACATCCTCGGGTCGGCCATCGCCGAGGTCCGCGATCCGGGAAGGGGGACGCGAGCGCCGGATCGTCTTCTCCGGCGACCTCGGCCAGCCCGCCCGCCCCGTCGTCCGCGATCCCGAGACGGTGGGCCGCGCCGACATCCTCGTGGTGGAGTCGACCTACGGCAACCGCCTGCACAAGTCGATGGACGAGACCGTCGCCGAGCTGGTCGGCGCGATCCGGGACACCCTGGACAGCCGCCGCGGCAACATCATCGTGCCCGCCTTCGCCCTCGGCCGCGCGCAGGAACTGCTGGTGATGCTGTTCGAGCTGTGCGAGAAGGGCGTGCTCGAAGGCCTCAACGTCTTCGTCGACTCCCCCCTCGCCCGCCAGGCGACGGCGGTGACGCTCGCCCACCTCGAGACCCTCGATCCGGCGGTCGGCCGGTTCGCCGAGGCCATGCGCCGGCGGCGCCTGCCCTTCCGGCTGCGCTTCACGCGGACGCCCGAGGAGTCCATGGCCATCAACACGCATCCGCTCGGGCGCCATCGTCATCGCCGCGAGCGGCATGTGCGAGGCCGGGCGCATCCGCCACCACCTGCGGCACAACCTCGGCGCGGGAGGAGTGCAGCATCCTCTTCACCGGCTTCCAGGCGGGAGGCACCCTCGGCCGCCGGCTCGTCGACGGCGCGCGCAGCGTGCGCCTCTTCGGCGAAACCGTTCCGGTTCGCGCCCGCGTGCACACGCTCGGGGGACTTTCGGCGCACGCCGACCAGCGGGCGCTGCTCGGCTGGCTCTCCGGGTTCCGGCGCCCGCCGTCGCAGACCTTCGTGGTCCACGGCGAGGAGGCGACGGCCCTCGCCTTCGCCGCCACCATCCGGGATACCCTGGGCTGGCCGGCCCTCGCGCCCGGGCCGGGCGACGAGGTGGAGTGCTAGGCGGGGCCACGCACGGGCACCACCGCTCCTGCTATCCTTTCGGGCGAATGTAACCTCACCCGTAACGCCCCGCCCGGACCATGTCCCCGCTCGACCCTCCCGCACCCCACGGACAACGCCGAACGCTGGCGCGAGGCCGTGCTCACCGCCGGGCTCGCCGTGTTCGACTGGGACGTGCCCGCGAGGCGCATCTGGCGCTCCCCGGAGATGCTCGCCACCTGGGACTACCCGGAGGGCCCCAACGAGGCCGTCGACGGCGCCCGCGCGGTCATCCACCCCGACGACTTCCCCGCCTTCTGGTCGCGCATGACGGAGATCGCAGGCCGGGGCGCTCGAGCGCGCCACGCTCGAGATCCGCATGCGCGCGCGCGGCGGCGCCTGGCGATGGGTGCGCTGGCGCGCCCGCGTCGTGGCCCGCGGCGGCGATGGCCGCGCCACGCGGGTGGTCGGCACGGTGAACGACATCGACGAGCTGTGGAAGGACCGCGACATCGCCCGCGAGAGCCAGCTGCGGCTGCAGGGCATCGTCGACTCCGCGATGGACGCGATCATCTCGATCGACGACGCGCAGCACATCACGCTCTTCAACCGCGCGGCCGAGCGCATCTTCGGCTACGAGTCGCGCGAGGTCCTGGGCCGGCCGCTCGAGGTGCTCATCCCCACCCGCTTCCACCGCGATCACCACGGCCACGTCGAGATCTTCGGGCGCACCGGCGTCTCGAGCCGGCCGATGATGGCGCAGCGCATCGTGACCGCCCTGCGCAAGAGCGGCGAGGAGTTCCCCATCGACGCGTCGATCTCCCAGAACGAGATCCGCGGCGCAGCGCTTCTTCACGGTGATCCTGCGCGACGTGTCCGTGCGCGAGCGCACGCGCCGCGAACTCGCCCAGGCCCGCGAGGACCTGCGCGAGCTCTCCGTGGCCTCGCGGACCGCCCGCGAGCAGGAGAACAGCCGCATCTCCCGCGAGCTGCACGACGAGCTCGGCCAGAACCTCACCTCGCTCAAGATGGACCTCGCCTGGCTCGAGGCCAACTGCCCGGCCGACAACGAGAAGCTTCATGCGGACGCTCGCGGCGATGCGCTCGGTCCTCGACAGCACGGTGGCCGCCACGCGCCGCATCTCCGCCGACCTTCGCCCGCTCATGCTCGACGACCTGGGGCTCCTCGCCGCGCTGGAATGGCTGGCGGAGGAGACTTCGCGGCGGCATGGCTTCTCCGTGGACCTCGCCGTGGACGAGGCGAGCGCGAACCTCGCCGAGCCGCTCGCCTCGCAGGTCTACCGCATCGTCCAGGAGAGCCTCACCAACGCCGGCCGCCATGCCGCGGCGCAGCGCGTTCGCGTGGCGCTGCGCACGATCGGGCCCGAGGTCCACCTCGACGTCGACGACGACGGCCGCGGCCTGTCGCCGGAGGACCTGCGGAAGAAGGGTTCCTTCGGGCTGGTCGGCATCCGCGAGCGCGCCTACATCCTCGCCGGCTCGGTCGAGATCCGCGGCGACGCCGGCGAGGGCACGGTGATCCACGTCCGGCTGCCCATCCCGGCCCCGCGAGGCGGACGCCATGACCCGCGTCCTCATCGCCGACGACCACGCCATCGTGCGCGAGGGCCTCAAGCGCATCCTGGAGGGCCAGGAGGGCATCGAGATCGCCGGCGAGGCGACGAACGGGCACGAGGTCCTCGAGCGCGTGCGGGCCGGCGGGTTCGACCTCCTCCTGCTGGACCTCTCGATGCCGGGCAAGAGCGGCATCGAGCTCATCAAGCAGGTGAAGGACGAGAGCACCGAAGCTGCGCGTGCTCGTCCTCACGATGCACGAGGAGGACCAGTACGCGGTGCGCGCGATCCGCGCCGGCGCCTCGGGCTACCTCACGAAGGAGAGCGCCCCCGGCCAGCTCGTCTCGGCGATCCGCCGCCTCGCCGACGGGCGCCTCTACATCAGCCCGAACGTGGCCGAGCAGCTGGCGCTCGACGTGCAGCCGCGCAGCGACGAGGCGCCGCACAAGCACCTCTCGGACCGCGAGTTCGAGGTCTTCCAGCTCCTGGTGGCGGGCCGCAGCGTCTCCGACATCGCCGCCCTGCTCCACCTCAGCGTGAAGACCGTGAGCACGCACAAGACGCGCATCCTGCAGAAGATGAACGCGAGCTCCGTGGCGGACCTCGTCCGCTACGCGATCCGGCACAGGATCGCCGCGGCGACCTCCCCGGCCACCGCCTGAGCCGCGGTCGGTAGGACTATTCCTACACTCCATCGAGGCGGCGGTTCCTACCCTCGCGAATTCAGCCCGCGCCGATAGGCCGCGGCGGCCGCGCCGCGCAGAATCCGGCCATGCCTTCCCCGACCGCAACCGCCGCCCGTGATGGACCTCTTCATCGTCGAGGATTCGATTCCCGTCCGCGAGCGCCTGATGCGCACGCTCGAGGGACTCGAGGGTCTCGACATCGTCGGGACGGCCGAGGACGTGCCGGCCGCGATCGACGGCCTCAGCAGCACCGCCCCCGGACGCCCTGATCCTCGACCTGCAGCTGCCCAGCGGCAGCGGCCTGCAGGTGCTGCGCGCCGTGCGCGAGCGGCTTCCGCACATGCGCGTGATCGTCATGACCAACTTCGCCGCCGAGCCCTATCGCAAGGCCGCGATGGCCGCCGGCGCGGAAGTCTTCCTCGACAAGTCGGCGGAGTTCGGCCGCGTGCGCGACATCCTCAGCGGCTGGCGCGACGAGGCGGACGCCCGCGCCCTGCACTGATCATTCCCAATGCCTACCCGAAAGGAACCCCGCATGAGCACCGTCCGAGCCACGAGCCACGCCGATGCCCATCGATCGACCCTTGCCGAGGCCTGCCGCCTGCTGGGGCTGCCGGAAGTCACCGGCGCCCGCCAGGTCGACACCACGTTCCTGCACCGGCGGCTGAAGGCCGGCCACCGCCTCACCTCGCAGGGCGAGCCGTTCGACGCCCTCTACATCGTCGCCGAGGGCTTCTTCAAGACCTTCGTCGCCGACGAGACGGGCAACCAGCTGGTGCTCGGCTTTCCCGCTGCGCGGCGACCTGGTCGGCGCCGACGGGCTCTGCAACCACCGCCATGCGTCGTATGCCGTCGCGCTGACCGATGCCGAAGTGGTCGTCGTGCCGTTCCGCTAGCATCGCGCACCTCGGCCGCTCGCTCGACGACTTCGAGCAGCTCATCTACCGCGCCATCAGCCGCGAGCTGGTCACCGACCACGCGCTGCGCTCGCTCATCGGCACGCTGGGCGCGGAGGCCCGCGTGGCGCGCTTCCTCGCGAACTTCGCCGATCGATGCGGCCGCGCCGGCCGCCCGGCCACGCGCATCACGCTTCCCGATGACCCGCCAGGAAATCGGCAGCTACCTCGGCCTCACGCTCGAGACCGTGAGCCGCGCGTTCTCGGCGCTGGCCGACGCCGGCCTGCTGAGCGTGGCGCAGCGCGAAGCTGCGAGCTGCGCGACGTGGACCAGCTTCGCACGCTGCAGAAGCTGCATGCGTCGCCCGCGATGCGCGCCGGTGCCCGCCGCGGCGACCGTCCCACGCGCCGCAACGTGACCTGGGTGGACATGCTGGGCGCCGCCGCCTGACCCTGCTCCTCTCGCCGCGCGAACGCGCGGCCCTGAACGGAGGCGGCCCATGGCCGCCTTCTTCTTTTGCGGCGGCGGCAGGCGTAGGGTCGCGTCATGGACGATCTCGCGATGACGCTGCTCGCGCCGCGCTCGCCGCTCGTTGCCGTGCGAGCGCGATGTTCCCACGCCGGGCCCCGGCGAGCTGCTCCTCGAGGTGGCCGCCTGCGGAGTCTGCCGCACCGACCTGCACCTCCTGGACGGCGACCTCCCGGAGGCCCGCCTGCCGATCGTTCCCGGCCATGAAATCGTCGGGCGCGTGGCCGCGCTGGGACCCGGCGCCGCGCGCTTCCGGACGGGCGATCGCGTCGGCGTGCCCTGGCTCGGCGGCACGTGCGGGCATTGCCGCCATTGCGCGACGGCGCCACGAGAACCTCTGCGACGAGGCCGTCTTCACCGGCTACCACCGCGACGGCGGCTATGCCCGGTACGCGGTGGCGGACGAGCGCTACTGCCTCGCCCTGCCGGCCGCCTACGACGACATCCACGCCGCGCCGCTCCTTTGCGCCGGGCTCATCGGCTACCGGGCCTATGCGATGGCCCCGCGGTGCCGCCCGCCTCGGCCTCTACGGCTTCGGCGCGGCGGCCCACCTCATCGCGCAGGTCGCGCGTGGCCGAAGGCCGCGAGGTCTTCGCGTTCACGCGCCCCGGCGACACGCGCTCGCAGGCCTTCGCGCGCGAGCCTTGGGTTGCGCCTGGGCGGGCGGGTCCGACGAGGCGCCGCCCGCGCCGCTCGATGCCGCCCTCCTCTTCGCGCCCGTCGGAAGCCTCGTGCCCGCCGCGCTCGCCGCGACGGCCAAGGGCGGCGACCGTCGTCTGCGCGGGCATCCACATGAGCGACATCCCGGCATTTCCCTACCGCCTGCTCTGGGGCGAGCGCGTGGTGCGCTCCGTGGCCAACCTGACGCGCGCCGACGGCGAGGCTTTCATGGCGCTCGCGTCGCGGACGAAGCTGGACGCGCGGCCCGTGCCCTATCCGCTGGAGCGCGCGAACGAGGCCCTGGAAGACCTGCGCCGGGGCGCGTTCGACGGCGCCGCGGTGCTCACGATGCGGCTGAGCGCCGCCTCGAGGGCGCAGGCCTGCCGAGGGCTGATGCAGCGCTTCCGAAAGGCCGAGCAGCACCCCGCTGGCCACCAGAGAGGACCCCGCTCGCAGGATGCGCCGCCGGCCCCGCACGCGTGCCGGCCTCCTCGACGACCGACGTGCCGCAGGTATCCCGCGACCGCACCGATGCGCGCTCCCGCAGGACGCGCGGAACGGTTCGGGGTATCCCCACCCCTCCCCGAGCGATCGCTCCAGCTGCGCGATCTCGGCGAGCAGCTGGTCGCGTTCCACGGGCGTGAGCGCGCGCGCGGCCCTCGGCGAATTCCCTCGCGGCCAGTTCGACCGCGTGCAGTGCCTGGCCGACGGCGTCCTCCAGCCCGGCCCACGCCCCGCGGTGGGTTTCCCGGACGGGCTCCGTCGGCGGGAGATCGGAACTCTCGATGCCCTCGCGCAACGGTGCGCGCCACGGTCGCGATGTGCTGGGCCGTCAGCAGCCGGCTGCGCAGCGCATGCAGGGCGAGGTCCCGGACCGCCTCGCGCACGTTCCGGGTGCCCGCGGCGCGGCGCGCGAGCTGCAGCAGTTCGTCGGAAGAAGCGGAACGGACCATGGGGCTCCCTGCGCGGGGACGCTTCTCTCCACGGCGTCCTTTCGCGTGGAGACTAGAGGATCGCGCCCGCGTGGCGTTGAGATAGATCAACGGCCCGCCGCGACCCCGCTTCGATGCGGGCCGCCGGTTGGGTTAGGATAGGAAATCCCGCCTCAGACACACGACTTGTCCCCATGAACGCACAAGAGACTCCTCGCCTGCCTCGCCGCCTGCGCGGCCGCCGGCGCCCTCGCGGCCCCGCCCGACGCCTGCTCGATCATCTCGATCGACGAGGTGAACTCCATCGCCGGCGGCGCGGCCACGAAGATCTCGCCGCGCAGTTCCGGCAATCCCTCCGAATGCGCCTTCGAGGACTCCCGCCGCGCCGCCGTGCTCGTGCTGAAGATGCGCGAGGTCCAGTACGCGGCCGAGAACGAGCTCCAGTACGAGCGCGAGAACCTGGAGAAGATCTACCGCAGCAAGGTCAAGTGGATCGAGGGCGTCGGCGACCGCGCCTTCTGGTTCCAGGCCAACAAGACCGGCAATGTTCCGCAAGGGCAAGACGCATCGTGACCATGACCTTCGCGCGCGAGAAGAACGCCAACGGAGGTCGACACCATGCAGGTGGCCCGCCTGGTGGAGAGCCGCCTGAAGTGACGGCCGGGGGGCCGGGGGCCGTCCGGCGATGCATTGGCCCGGCCTATCGCCGGAATCGGAACAATCAATTGGACTCCGGGGGGATACCGCGCCACGATTCGCGGCGCTAGGCTTGATCACCCGACCGATGCCTTCCGGGCATCGTCACATAACCAGGAGGCCCTGATGAAACCCCTCAAAGGCACGAAGACCCACCAGAACCTGAAGGACGCGTTCGCCGGCGAATCCCAGGCGAACCGCCGCTACCTGTATTTCGCGAACAAGGCCGACGTGGAAGGCAACCAGGACGTCGCGTCGCTGTTCCGCTCGACGGCGGAAGGCGAGACGGGCCACGCGCACGGCCACCTCGACTACCTGGCGCAGGTGGGCGACCCCGCGACCGACCTGCCGATCGGCTCCTCGCGCAACAACCTGAAGTCCGCCGTGGCCGGCGAGACGCACGAGTACACCGACATGTACCCGGGCATGGCCAAGAGCGCGCGCGACGAGGGCTTCGACGAGATCGCCGACTGGTTCGAGACCCTGGCCAAGGCCGAGCGCTCCCACGCCAACCGGTTCCAGAAGGCGCTGGACGCGCTGGCCGACTGACCGGAGCGTCGCCATCGCGCATACGCGAACCAAGGGGCGGGCAACCGCCCCTTCTTGCTGGTGAACCCGCTAGGACGCTAGTGCCATGAGCGTGAGAGAAGGCAGCCTCGAAGCCCCCACCCGGCATCCCCTCGACTGGAAGAACCCCGAGTTCTACGACTCGGAGAAGCTGTTCGCGGAAATGGAGCGCGTCTTCGACATCTGCCACGGATGCCGGCGCTGCGTGAGCCTGTGCGGCTCCTTCCCGACGCTGTTCGACCTCGTCGACGAGAGCCCCACCCTGGAGGTGGACGGCGTCCCGAAGGAGAAGTACTGGAAGGTCGTCGACCAGTGCTACCTGTGCGACGTCTGCTACATGACGAAGTGCCCCTACGTGCCGCCGCACCCGTGGAACCTCGACTTCCCGCACCTCATGCTGCGCGCGAAGGCGGTGAAGTTCGCGAGCGGCAAGGTGCCCTTCAAGGACAAGCTCCTCGCCTCGACCGACGGCGCTGGGCACGCTCGCCACGATCCCCATCGTCACGCAGGTGACCAACGCGCTCAACAAGTCGACGCGCGGCGCGCGGCGGTGATGGAAAGCACGCTGGGCGTGGACAAGACCGCCTGGGTGCCCGAGTACGCCGCCGCGCACGTTCCGCTCGAACGTCGCGCGGAGCGCCGCCTATCCCGGTGAAGGACGGCAGCCGCACGCCCGGGCAAGGTCGCGATCTTCTCGACCTGCTACATCAACTACAACGAGCCCGGCATCGGCCACGACCTCACGAAGATCCTCGCCCACAACGAGATCCCCTACGTGATCGCCGAGAAGGAAGCCTGCTGCGGCATGCCCAAGCTGGAGCTGGGCGACCTGCAGGCGGTCGCGGCGAGCAAGGAGAAGAACATCCCGGCGCTCGCGAAGCTCGCCCGCGAGGGCTACGCGATCGTGACGCCGATCCCCTCCTGCACGCTCATGTTCAAGCAGGAGCTGCCGCTCATGTTCCCGGACGACCCCGACGTGCAAGGCGGTGCAGGAGGCGATGTTCGACCCCTTCGAGTACCTCGTCGCGCGCCAGAAGGACGGCCTCCTCAAGACCGACTTCAAGCACGCCCGCTCGGCAAGGTCTCCGTACCACATCCCCTGCCACTCCCGCGTGCAGAACGTCGGCCAGAAGACGCGCGAGGCGCTGGAGATGGTGCCGGGCACGACCGTGAACACCGTCGAGCGCTGCTCGGGCCACTCCGGCACCTGGGGCTGCAAGAAGGAATTCCACCAGATGGCGATGAAGATCGGCCGGCCCGTCTTCCGCCAGATGGCCGAGCCGCAGCCCGACTGGATCAGCTCCGACTGCCAGCTCGGCGGGCGCCACATCGAGCAGGGCATGGGCGACGATCGCTGGGCCACGCCCAGCTCAAGCACCCCATCACCCTGCTCCGGATGGCCTACGGCCTCCCCGAATGACACCGACCGCCATGACGACCACGACCATGCCCAAGATCACCCGCGACTCCCTCATGACCCTCGAGGCCTACGCCAAGGCCCGGAAGGACTTCCGCGCGAAGGTGCTCGAGCACAAGAAGGCGCGCGCCGTGCACCTCGGCGACCACGTGACGCTCCTCTTCGAGGACGAGCTCACCGTCCGCTACCAGATCCAGGAGATGCTCCGGATCGAGAAGACGTTCGAGGAAGCCGGCATCCAGGACGAGCTCGACGCCTACAATCCCCTCGTTCCCGACGGCCGCAACTTCAAGGCCACGATGATGATCGAGTACGAGGACGTCGAGGAGCGGCGCGCGGCGCTCGCCAGGCTGAAGGGCGTCGAGGACAAGGTCTGGGTGCAGGTCGAGGGCTCGCCGAAGGTCTGGGCGATCGCCGACGAGGACCTCGAGCGCGAGAACGAGGAGAAGACCTCCGCCGTGCACTTCCTGCGCTTCGAGCTCACGAAGGAGATGGCCGAGGCGCTCAAGTACGGCGTGGCGCTCTCCATCGGCGTGGATCACCCGACCTACCAGGCGTCCGGCCGAGCCGGTGAGCCCGGCGACGCGCGCGGCGCTCGCGAAGGACCTCGCCTAGGCGGGAAGCCGCGCGGTCGGCCTAGGCGGCGACCTTCTTCAGGCAGCCCAGCTTCACGGCGAGGATCGCGTCGGCCACGGCCTGCACGGCCTTGGGCCGGGAGAAGCTGGTGCGCCAGGCGAGCGGCCACCTTGCGCGACGGCACCGGATCGGCGAACGGGATCTCCTTCACGAGCCGGTTCGCGTAGCGGGGCTGCGAGCGCCGTGGCGGGCAGGACGCTCACGCCGAGCCCGGAGGCCACCATGTTGCGGATCGTCTCGAGCGAGCTGCCGGAGCGGCCGTCGGAATACGCCGTGTTGGACTGGCCCGGACAGGCCTCCAGCACCTGCTCGCGGAAGCAGTGCCCCGCGTTGAGGACGAGGAGGTTCTCGCCGGAGAGCTCGTCGGGCCGCACGCGCTTCTTCTTCGCCCACGCGTGCCCCTCCGGCACGACGACGCTGAAGGGCTCCTCGTAGAGCGTCCTCGTCATCACGCCGGCCACCGTGAAGGGCAGCGCGATGATCGCCAGGTCGATGTCGCCGTCGCGCAGCATGGGGACCAGGTTGCCGGTGAAGTTCTCCTCGATCATGAGGGGCATGTCCGGGCGCGCTCCCGTGCAGGATCGGCACCAGTTCCGGCAGCAGGTAGGGCCCGATCGTCGGGATCACGCCCAGCCGCAGGGCGCCGGCCAGCTGGTCCTGGCTGCCCTTGGCGAGCGACTGGATCTTGCCCACCTCGTCCAGCACGCGCCGCGCCTGCTCGACGATCTGCGCTCCCATGGGCGTGACCAGCACCTCGTTCTTGCTGCGCTCGAAGAGGCGCACGCCGAGCTCGTCCTCGAGCTTGGCGAGCGCCAGCGAGAGCGTCGGCTGGGTGACGAAGCATTTCTGCGCCGCCCGCCCGAAGTGGCGCTCCTGGGCGAGGGCGACGACATACCGCAGTTCCGTGAGGGTCATGGCCGTGTCGATAGGGGTTGACTATCGAAAGTATAACCACAATCAATTGGACGAATCAATCAGGAGCCAGCAAACTTCGCTTCGTAGACTATCAACCAACCCGGAGACATCCATGCTTCCCAATCGTGAAGGCCAGCGCGTTCCCGCAGGTCACCTTTCGCACCCGTCGCGACAACCAGTGGGTCGACGTGACCACCGACCAGATCTTCGCCGGACGCACCGTCGTCGTGTTCGCCCTGCCCGGCGCCTACACCCCGACGTGCTCGACCACCCACCTGCCCCGCTACAACGAGCTCGCGCCCACGTTCTCGAAGCTGGGCGTCGACGAGATCGTGTGCCTGTCGGTGAACGACGGCTTCGTGATGGCCGAATGGCAGAAGGACCAGGACGCGCCCAACGTCACGTTCATCCCGGACGGCAACGGCGAATTCACCGAGAAGATGGGCATGCTCGTCGACAAGGCGAACCTGGGCTTCGGCAAGCGCTCGTGGCGCTATTCGATGCTCGTGAAGGACGGCGTCGTCGTGAAGCAGTTCATCGAGCCCGAGAAGGAAGGCGACCCCTTCGAGGTCTCGGACGCGGACACGATGCTCAAGTACCTCGCGCCCGCCGCGAAGGCGCCGGAGCCCGCCGTCGTCTTCACCAAGCCCGGCTGCCCGCACTGCGCGCGCGCCAAGGCGCTGCTCGAGGCGAACGGCGTGGTCTACGAGGAAGTCGCCGCTCGGCAAGAACGTGACCTTCTCGACCATCCGCGCGGTGTCCGGCCGCGGCACCGCTCCCCAGGTCTTCATCGGCGGGCGCCACATCGGCGGCGCGGAAGACCTCGCCGCGTATTTCGCCGGCGGCCGGAAGCTCGCCGCGTAGCATGCCGCATCGCGGGCCGGCCTGCCGGCCGGCCCGTCCCGTCATTCCAGGAGAACGCCATGAATTTCCTCACCGTCGACGTCGCCGTCATCGGCGCCGGCACCGCCGGGCTCGCCGCCTACCGCGCCGCCCGCGCCCGCGGCGCGCGCGCCGTGATCATCGAGTCCGGCCCCCACGGCACGACCTGCGCCCGCGTCGGATGCATGCCGTCGAAGCTCCTCATCGCCGCGGCCGAGGCCGCGCACGCCATCGACGAGGCGCCCGGATTCGGCGTGCACGTCGACGGGACGCAAGCGCGTGGACGGCCGCGAGGTGATGGACCGCGTGAAGCGCGAGCGCGACCGCTTCGTCGGCTTCGTGCTCGAAGGCGTCGAGAGGATCCCGGCCGGCGACCGCGTGACCGGCAAGGCCCGCTTCGTGGACCGCAACACGCTCGACGTCGAGGGCCACACGCGCATCGCGGCGCGCGCGATCGTCATCGCCACGGGGTCGCGGCCCGCCGTGCCGGCGATGCTCAAGGGCGCGGGCGACCGCCTCGTCGTGAACGACGACGTGTTCTCGTGGGACACCCTGCCCCGCTCGGTCGCCGTGTTCGGGCCGGGCGTGATCGGCCTCGAGCTGGGCCAGGCGCTCGCGCGCCTCGGCGTGCGCGTGGTCGTGCTCGGCCGCGGCGGCCGCGTCGGCCCGCTCACCGATCCCGTCGTCCGGGACGCGGCGATCCGCGCGATCTCCTCGGAGCTCTACCTCGATCCCGACGCGCACGTCGCGCGCGTGACCCGGATCACCGAGGGCGTGGAAGTCGAGTACACGCGCCTCGACGGGGCCGTGCGCGTCGAGTCGTTCGACTACGTGCTCGCGGCCACCGGCCGCCGCCCGAACGTCGACGGACTGGGCCTCGACGCCCTCGGCCTCGACCTCGACGCCGCCGGCGTGCCGCGGTTCGACCCGGCCACCCTGCGGGTGGGCGGCACCAACCTCTTCATCGCGGGCGACGCCTCGAACTTCATCCCGCTCCTCCACGAGGCCGCGGACGAGGGGCGCATCGCGGGCGAGAACGCCGCGCGCCTGCCGGACGTGGAACCGGGCATGCGGCGCACGCCCCTGGCGGTCGTCTTCACCGACCCCCAGATCGCCATCGTGGGCGGCGGCTACGACAAGCTCGTGCCCGGCATCCTTCGAGGCGGGCGAGGTCTCCTTCGAGGACCAGGGACGCGCGCGCGTCATGCGCCGCAATCGCGGCCACCTGCGCGTCTACGCGGACCGGTCCACCGGACGCTTCCTCGGGGCCGAGATGGCCGGCCCGGCCGCCGAGCACATCGGGCACTTGCTCGCTTGGGCGGCAGCGAACAGAATGACGGTCGCCTCGATGCTCGAGATGCCCTTCTACCACCCCGTGGTCGAGGAAGGGCTCCGGACGGCGCTCCGGGACCTCGACGCGAAGCTCAGATCGCCCCGGGCCATCGCCGCGTAGACGGCGTCCCGGGGAACCACTCCGGGGAGCGCCGTCATGCCGGTGGAAATGAAGAAGTTCGGGTTCCGCATCCGCACGCGCGGCGGATCCGTCGTCGACAATCTCACGATCCAGGGACGCGACCGCGAGGAGGCCGAGCGGAAGCTGCGCCAGGTCTACCACCATTGCGAGGTGCTGGAGGCGCGCGAGCTGCAGGGTTCCGCGCCCGCGGACGCCTCCGACTTCGAAGGGGTGATCTCGCTGATCGCCGACGAGGGCCGGCGCGACGGCAGCTGAACGCGACGCTACGCGACGGCCGCGAGCGACTCCGCCGCAAGCTGCGGCGTCGCCCAGGAACCCGCTGGCCTCGAGCTCCTCGAAGAGCGCCGCGTAATCCGCCGCGCCGCGGCTCGAGGGCGCGTGGGCGAAGACGTCGCAGTCGCTGAAGGGGCTCTCCGCGATGCTCACGTTCTCCGAGATGCGGCATTCGGCGAGGTCCGCCCCGAAGCGTGCCTTGAAGGTCTCCAGGATGTCCCAGGACATCTTGCGCCGCCCGTCGAACCGGGTGATGACGTAGCGCCGCTCGATGCGCCGCCCGACCACGCGCTGCAGGGCGTTGAGGGTGCGGTCGACCTGCATCGCCCCCTTCACGGCGAGGTAGTCGGCGGAGACCGGCACGAGGACCCGCTCCGCGGCGAAGATCGCCGACAGCGACAGCACCCCCAGCATCGGGCAGCAATCGATGAGCACGCACCCGGCCTCGCCCAGCCCGTCGCGGGCCAGGCCGCGCGCGCAGCCGGTTCAGGACGTTCGGTCCCTTGCCGAACTGGGTATCCACCTTGGCGAGCTCGATGTGCGCCGGAATGACCGGCCAGCCGAGCGGGGAGTCCACGACGAGCCCCGAAAGCGGACGGGCGTCCCGGTAGAACGCGTAGATGCTGCCGTCCGCCGTTGCGGGGCATCGCGCCGGTGATGGCGGAGAGGTGCGCCTGCGGATCGAGGTCGATCGCGAGCGGCATGCCGCCGCGGGCCGCGATGGCGGCCGCGAGGTTGAGCGTCGTCGTCGTCTTGCCGACGCCGCCCTTCTGGTTGAAGACCGCGATACGGGCCACGGGAGCCTGCCGGATTGTCCTGACTGAAGGGTTGCCGCCCAGGGATGCTGGGGGGCGTGGCGGGGATTCGTACCCATATTAGGCACGAAATCAGGGGCTTGGCAATAGTTCCTGCAGCACCGCCTCAAGAACGGCCCGCAAGGCCTTGATGGAACATGGACGCTCGGCTAGAGAAGCTCGGGAAAGCGCGTCGCGAACTCCGCAGGTTGTCGGTGATGAGCCCGTCGATCCCCATGGCGAGCGAGGTCCTCGGCCCGGGCAACGTCGTTCACCGTCCAGGCGAGCAGCCGGCAGCCCGCCGCGTGGACCCGCGCAACCAGCTCCGGGCGTGATCGAGCACGTGCTCGAGGTGGAGCGAGGCGGCGTCGACGTCGCCAAGGGGCGCCAGGTCGCCGTCCCAGGGCTCCTCGACGATCCAGCCCCGCGGCAGCGACGGGCTCCGCCGCCTTCGCGGCGTCCAGCGCGTCGGCCGAAAACGACGAGAGCAGCGGCACCTCGACCGCCCCCTTCCAGCAGTTCGGCCACCGCGTGCGCCACCCGCTCGCCGCACTCCCGATGGCGGCCGGGAATGCGCTTGATCTCCACGTTGGCGAACATCCGCAGGGTCCGCAGCAGGGCTCGCCGCATCGGCCAGGCGCGCCAGCGGCTCGCCCCGAAACGGCTCGCGATGCCAGGAGCCCGCGTCGAGCGCCGCCAGCTCCGCCCAGGTGCGCTCCGCGAGCGGCCCGTGACCGCTCGTCGTGCGGTCGAGCGCCGCGTCGTGCTGCAGCACCTCGACGCCATCGCTGCGAGAACCTCACGTCGAACTCGACCGCCCGGAACCCGAGGCGCGTGCCCGAGCCGGATGGCGGCGAGCGTGTTCTCGGGGGCGAGCTTGCCGCCGCCGCGGTGGGCGACGAGGCGCGGATAGGGCCAGGGTTTCATGTCGGTCCCGGAAGGCGATGGACGGCGATGACGACGACGGCGAAGACGAGGTAGGCGTAGCAGGCGGCCAGCAGGTCGTCCAGCATCACGCCCAGCCCGCCCTTCACGCGCGCCTCGAACAGCCGGATCGGGAACGGCTTCCAGATGTCGAAGAGCCGGAAGAGCGCGAAGGCGAGCGCCTGCAGCCAGAAGCTTGCGGAGGCGAGCGCCGCGAGCGGCAGGAACGCGACGATCTCGTCCCAGACGAACGCGCCGTGGTCCTCGATGCCGAGGTTCCGGCCCGCCACGCCGCAGGCCCAGACGCCCACGAAGAAGAGCGGCACCGCGAGGAAGGCGATGGCGAGCGGCGGCAGGGCCAGCGCGAGGAGCTCGTAGAGCGCCCAGGCGGCGAGCGTGCCGGCGGTCCCCGGCGCGCGCGGGGCAAGCCCCGCCCCGAAGCCCAGGGCGATGAAGTGCGCGGGGTGCGCGAGGAGGAACCGCGCGTCAGGACGCCGTGAAGTGGTCGAATCCACGCCCGTCGACCGCGATCGGCTTGCCGTCGGCGCCCACCAGCGAGACGCCCTTGCCCTTGCGGATCTCGCCGATGCGCGTGAGCGGGACGCCGAGCATGTCCGTGAGGTCCTCGATGCTCTCGCGCGCGTTGGGCGGCGCGGTGAAGCACAGCTCGTAGTCGTCGCCGCCGGCGACGATGGCCGTGAGCCCGGCGGGGCTCTCGATGTGCTTCGCGCCGATCTCGGAGACCGGCAGCGTGTCGGCGTTCGACGGTCGCGCCGACCTTCGACAGCGTGCAGATGTGGTCGAGGTCCGCGAGGAGCCCGTCCGAGATGTCGATGGCGCTCGTGGCGAGCCCGCGCAGCGCCTGGCCCGAGCGTCACGCGCGGCGTCGGCTCGTACAGGCGCATCACGGCTTCCATGTACTCGCCCTCGGACAGCTTGAGGAGCCCGCGCCGGTGCGCCACCGCGAGGGCCGCGTCGCCGAGGTTGCCCGATACCCAGATGTCGTTGCCGGGCTTGGCCCCGCCGCGCCGCAGCGCCGCGCCCGCGGGCACCTCGCCCATGATGGTGACGGTGAGCGTGAGCGGGCCCTTCGTCGTGTCGCCGCCGATGAGGGAGACGCCGAATTCCTCCGCCAGGTCGAAGAAGCCCTTGGCGAACTTGGCGAGCCACTCGTGGTTCACGTCCGGCACCGTGAGCGCGAGCATGGCCCAGTAGGGCATCGCGCCCATGGCCGCCATGTCGGAGAGGTTCACGGCGAGCGCCTTGTGGCCGAGCGTCTCCGGGTCGACGTCGGGAAAGAAATGCGTGCCCGACACCATGGTGTCGGTGGAGACGGCGAGGTCCATGCCGTTGGCGACGTCCACGAGCGCGCAGTCGTCGCCGACGCCGAGCACGGCATTGCGGGCGGGCCTCGTGAAGTGGCGGGCGATCAGGTCGAATTCGGGGGATTTCTGTGATCATGCTTCTGCCTTTTTCGATGGCGCGGCGCGGGTGCGCCCCGTGGAAGCCTGCCTGGGCTTCCTTTCAGCCGTGCGACCGGCGGCGACCTCCTCCGGCCGGACCGCGGCGGCCACCCGGTCGAGGATGCCGTTCACGTACTTGTGGCCGTCGACCCCGCCGAAGCGCTTCGCGAGCTCGATGGCCTCGTTGATCGCGACGCGGTACGGCATCTCGGGCACGTGGGCGATCTCCCAGGCGCCGATGAGGAGGATCGCCTTCTCCACGGGGCTCACCTCCGCCCACTTGCGGTCCGCGAGCGGCTCGAGCAGCGCCTGCAGCCCCTCGGCCTCGCCGATGACGCCCGCGAGCTCCGCCGCGAGGAACGCCCCGTCGGCCGCGCCGTAGCCCTCCAGCTCGGCCAGGTTGCGCGCGATCTCGGCGGCGGAATTGCCGGAGAGCTGCCATTGGTACAGGCCCTGGAGCGCGAACTCGCGCGCCCGGCGCCGGGGGGATCTCATCCGCTCACCGCCTTCAGCAGGTTGGCCATCTCGACCGCGACGCGCGCGGCCTCCGCGCCCTTCACGGCGGCGCGTTCCCGCGCCTGTTCCTCGGTGCTCGTGGTGAGCACGGCGTTGGCGACCGGCACGCCCGTCTCCAGCTGCACGTCGAGGATGCCGCGGGCGCTCTCGTTCGAGACCACCTCGAAATGGTAGGTCTCGCCGCGGATCACCGCGCCCAGCGCCACCAGCGCGTCGTAGCGGCGGCCGAAGCCCCGCGTGCGCAGCGCCAGCGCCTGCAGGGCGAGCGGCACCTCGAGCGCGCCCGGCACGCTCACCACGTCGATGTCGGCCGGCGCCACGCCCAGGTTCACCAGTTCGCGGTCGCAGGCGGTGAGGAGCTCCCGGACGATGTCCTCGTTGAAGCGGCTCCACACGATGGCGACGGCGAGGCCGTCGCCCTTGAGGTCGGGGGCGAAGGCGGTCATACGGCCTTCACCTGCGAGGCGTCGTCCGGCGAGACGTACTCGACCACCTCGAGGCCGAAGCCCGCCATGCTCGGGATGCGCTTCGGGCGCGCGAGGACGCGCATGCGTCCCACGCCGAGGTCGCGCAGGATCTGCGCGCCGATGCCGTGCAGCTTCGGATCCCACTTGCGCACGCCGCGCGACGGGCGACGCGTGCGGCGAGAAGCGCTCGAGCACCTCCTCGGGCGCGCTCGTGGCGGCGCAGCAGCACGATCACGCCCTCCTTGTGGTGGGCGATCATGCGCATCGCGTCCTGCACCGAGTAGGCGTGGCGGCTCGCGTCGAAGTCGAACATGTCGATCGAGTGGAAGGGCTCGTGCACCCGCACGAGGACGGGCCGGTCCGGCGACGGCTCGCCCTTCACCAGCGCGTAATGCAGCTCGCCCGCGGAGCTGTCGTGGTAGACGCAGAGCCGGAACGGGCCGTACGGCGTGGCGATCGGCTTGTCGGCCACGCGCTCGATGAGCTTCTCGTTCTCGCTGCGGTAGCGGATCAGGTCGGCGATCGTGCCGAGCTTCAGGCCGTGGGCGGCCGCGAACTCCACGAGGTCGGGCAGGCGCGCCATCTCGCCGTCGGGCTTCATGACCTCGCAGATCACCGCGGCGGGCGTGAGTCCCGCCGCCTCGGCGAGGTCGCAACCGGCCTCGGTGTGCCCCGCCCGCACGAGCACGCCGCCGTTCTGGGCCATCACCGGAAAGATGTGGCCGGGCTGCACGATGTCGTCGGGCTTCGCGTGCCTGGCCACCGCCATGCGCACCGTCCGGGCCCGGTCGGCGGCCGAGATCCCGGTGCTCACGCCGGTGGCCGCCTCGATCGACACCGTGAAGGCGGTCCCGTGCGGCGACCGGTTGTCGCTCACCATCAGGGGAAGGGCCAGCTGCCGGCAGCGCTCCTCGGTGAGCGTGAGGCAGATGAGGCCGCGCGCGTGCATGGCCATGAAGTTGATCGCCTCGGGCGTCACGAAGTCGGCGGCGAGGACGATGTCGCCCTCGTTCTCGCGGTCCTCGGCGTCGACGAGGACGACCATCCGCCCGTGGCGGATGTCGTCGATGATTTCGGGGGTCGGGGCTATTTGCACGGAATTGTCTCCATCCAGACCCGTATTTTGCCCGATTGGGAGCGCGGGCGCCCTACCAGCCTCGCTGCGCGCGAACCCGGGTCCCCCATCGCGGCTGCAATGGGATTATTCTGGGCAATCAATCCGGAACATCGGGACACGCGGCGGGTTTCTCCACGGGGATTGCCCTAGGTCAAATTCCCGGCGCCGCTTTGGTGTTCCTTTCGCTCCAAGGAAGCTCGACATTCCGACAGGAGGAGGTCCCATGGACAACCAACCCGCTCTGCATCCGCAGTTCCGCGCCGGCGGCTCGCGCGCGGCGCCTGTTCCTCGCGATCCTGCTGGTCCTGGCGGCCGCATGGGCCGCGGCGACGGCGCAGGCCGCGCGACCGAGCGGCGCCGAGGTGGTCAAGGCCCAGTGCGTCCGCTGCCACGAGGCCGGCACCGCCGGCGCGCCGAAGCCGGGCGACAAGGCCGCCTGGGCGCCGCGGTTCAGCAAGGGCGTCGACGCGCTGGTCCACTCCGCGATCCGCGGCCACGGCGGCATGCCCCCGCGCGGCGGCAAGGCGGACCTCACCGACACCGAACTGCAGAACGCCGTGCTCTACATGTTCAACCCGGCGCGGGCCGCCGAAGGACCTTCGCGAAGGCCACGCAGGCGCCCTTTCCCAAGGGCGTCGGGCCTGCATCGCGTGACGATGGGCGGCACTGGACATCTACTTCGGTCGCGTGAGCGCCGAGCGCATGCGCGTCGTTCCCCGCCGGAAGCCCGGAAGCTGAAGATGCACGGCGGCATCCCTTCCGGCAGCGGCTACCACCACATGAACGTCTCGGTCTTCGATGCGGCGACGCAGACGCAGGTCGCCAGCGCGAAGGTGGTGCTCGACATCGAGCAACTCGGGAGGGGGCGCGAAACGAAGAGCCTGGAGGCCGATGACCGTCGCGGGCGGCACGAGCTATGGCAACTACGTGCGCCTCGCTCCCAAGGGCAACTACACGTTCGTCGTGCGCGTCACCAAGCCGGGGGCCACGCAGCCCGTCGAGGCGACGTTCCAGGAAACCCTGAACTGACCCGCGGGCGGGACGGGCGCGCGGGCGCCCTACTCCCGCGCCGCCACCAGGCGCTCGAGGTACCTCGCGGTCATGTCGACCTCGAGGTTCACGGGGCTGCCCGGCGAGAGCCGGCCGAGCGTCGTGACCGAGCGGGTGTGGGGGATGATGTTCACCTCGAAGCGCTCGGCGGTCACCGCGTTCACCGTGAGGCTCACGCCGTCCACCGCGATCGAGCCCTTCCGGGCGACGTAGCGGGCGAGCTCCTTCGGCATCGCGATCTCGAGCCGCCAGCTGCCGCCCAGGTCCTCGAACGCGGTCACGGTGCCCACGCCGTCGACGTGGCCGCTCACGAGGTGCCCGCCGATCCGGTCGGCGAGCGTGAGGGATTTCTCCAGGTTCACGTCCCGTCCCTGCGCAAGGCCGGTGGTCACCGCGAGGGTGGCCGCCGAGGTGTCCACCTCGAACCCGCTCGCGTCCTTCGCGACGACCGTGTGGCACACCCCCTGCACGGCGATCGAGTCGCCGAGCCCCACGTCGCCCAGGCCGAGGCCGGGCGCGTCGATGCGCAGCCGCAACCCGTCGCCGTGCGGATGCGCGGAGGCGATGCGGCCGATGGCGGTCACGATGCCGGTGAACATGGGATTCAGGTCTCCAGTCGGGCGGTGATGCGGACGTCCTCGCCGACGGCGCGGATGTCGACGATTCGGGGTCGGATGGCCTCCCCGAGCTGCTCGAACGCCGGCAGCGCGAAGAGGCCCTGCGCGGCATCGCCGAGCAGCATCGGCGCAAGGTAGAGGACGATCTCGTCGACGACGCCGGCGCGCAGCAGCGAGCCGTTGAGCTTGGCCCCGGTCTCCACCGTGACCTCGTTGAACCCCCGCTCGGCCAGGAGCCGCGCGACGGCCGCGAGGTCCGTCTTGGCCGCCCTCGGCCGGGACGACGACGACTTCCGCCCCGCGCGCCTCGAGCGCCTCGCGCCGCGCGCGGTCCTCGCTCACGGTCAGCACGAGAGGCGGCTCGCCCGCCAGGATCCTCGCGGACACCGGCAGGTCGAGGCGGCTGTCGATCACGACGCGGCGCGGCTGCCGGGAGCACGGCACGTGGCGGACCGTGAGCTCCGGGTCGTCGCGAATGACGGTGCCGATGCCGGTGAGCATGGCGCAGGAGCGCGCGCGCAGCGCATGGACGTCGCGCCGCGCGGCTTCCCCGGTGATCCACTGGCTCTCGCCGTTGGCGAGCGCGATGCGTCCGTCGAGCGAGGCCGCGGACTTGATCCGCAGCCAGGGCCGGCCGCGCGCCATGCGCGCGAGGAATCCCCGGTGCGTCTCCGCGCGCCTGCGCGGCGAGCAGCCCCGCTTCGACCCGGATGCCCGCCACGCGGAGCATCGCGAGGCCGCGGCCCTTCACGAGCGGATTCGGATCCTCCAGCGCCGCCACGACGCGCGCCACCTTCGCCGCAGCGAGGGCGTCGGCGCAGGGCGGCGTCCGGCCGTGGTGGCTGCAGGGCTCGAGCGTCACGTACGCGGTCGCGCCCTCCGGCAGACTCGCGACAGGCCGCGAGCGCCATCGACCTCGGCGTGGGCCTCGCCCGCGCGCGCGTGCCATCCCTCGCCGATCACGCGGCCCGCCTTCGCGATCACGCAGCCGACGTTCGGGTTGGGCGTGGCGGTGTCGCGGCCGCGCTCGGCCAGCGCCAGCGCGCGCGCCATCAGGGCATGGTCTTCGGCGGAGAAGCTCACCCTACTTGTCCCGCACCTCGCGGATCGCGTCGCGAAAGTCCTCGACGTCCGAGAAGCTGCGATAGACGGAGGCGAAGCGGATGTAGGCCACCTTGTCGAGCTTCCTCAGCTCCTCCATCACCATCTCGCCGAGGCGGCGCGAATCGACCTCGCGCTCGCCCAGGGCGAGGAGCTTCTGCTCGATGCGCGTGATGGCGGCGTCCACGAGCTCCGTCGTGACCGGCCGCTTGTGCAGCGCGCGCTGGAACCCGGTGCGCAGCTTCGCGGAGGAGAAGTCCTCGCGCTGGCCGTTGCCCTTCACGATCTGGGGCATGCGCAGCTCCGCCGTCTCGTAGGTCGTGAAGCGCTTGGCGCAGACCTGGCACCGGCGGCGGCGGCGGATGGAGTCGCCCTCCTCGCTCACGCGCGAGTCGATGACCTGGGTATCCTCGGCGCCGCAGAAGGGACATTTCATCGCGTGCCTCGCGCGCGGGGCTCAGGCGAGCCCGTAGGTGGCCCGCATGGCCGGGCCGTAGACCGGGAACTTCGCGCAGAGCGCGTTCACCCGGGCGCGCATGGCCGGCAAGCCTGGCGTCGTCCGCATGGGCTTCCAGCGCGTCCGCGATCAGGTTCGCCACCTCGCCGGCCTCCGCCGCGCCCAGGCCGCGCGTGGTCATGGCGGGAGAGCCCACGCGGATGCCGCTGGTGACGAACGGCTTCTCGGGATCGTTCGGGATGGCGTTCTTGTTCACCGTGATGTGGGCCTTGCCGAGAGCCGCCTCCGCATCCTTGCCGGTGACCTTCTTCGCGCGCAGGTCGACCAGGAAGAGGTGGCTCTCGGTCCGGCCGGAGACGATGCGCAGGCCGCGCTCGGCGAGCGTGGAGGCCATGCGCTGCGCGTTCGCGAGGACCTGCGCCTGGTAGGCCTTGAAGGCCGGCTCGAGGGCCTCCTTGAAGGCGACCGCCTTGGCGGCGATGACGTGCATCAGCGGCCCGCCCTGGATGCGAGGGAAAGATCGCGGAATTGAGCGCCTTCTCGTGCTCGGCCGCGGCGAGGATGATCCCGCCGCGCGGACCGCGCAGCGTCTTGTGCGTGGTGCTGGTCACGAAGTCGGCGATGCCCACCGGGCTCGGATAGAGCCCGGCCGCCACGAGGCCCGCGTAGTGCGCCATGTCGACCATCAGCAGCGCGCCCACCTCGTCGGCGATGTCGCGGAAGCGCTGCCAGTCGGCGCGCAGCGCGTAGGCGGAGGCGCCGGCGACGATCATGCGCGGGTTGAACTCGCGCGCGAGGTCGCGCACCTGGTCGTAGTCGATCTCCTCGGCCTCGCTCAGGCCGTAGGCGACGGAATGGTAGAGCTTGCCCGAGAGGTTCACCGCCGCGCCGTGCGTGAGGTGGCCGCCGTGGGCGAGCGACATGCCGAGGATCGTGTCGCCCGGCTTGAGCATCGCCATGTAGACCGCCTGGTTCGCCTGCGAGCCCGAGTGGGGCTGCACGTTGGCGTACTCGGCGCCGAAGAGCTTCTTCACGCGCTCGATGGCGAGGCTGCTCCGCCACGTCGACGTACTCGCACCCGCCGTAGTAGCGCTTGCCGGGATAGCCCTCGGCGTACTTGTTGGTGAGCACCGTGCCCTGGGCGGCCATGACTGCGGGGCTCGCGTAGTTCTCGGAGGCGATGAGCTCGATCCGTCTTCCTGGCGGCGGTATTCGTCGCGAATGGCCTGCCAGAGTCTCGGGGTCGACGGAAGCGATGGTATGGGTATCGGGGAACATGGGCAGGCCCGGAATCGGCCGGGGCCTCGGGAAGTGATTGAAAGCGTGGAGGATTCTAGCACGCAGCCCGCCCCGTCCCGGAGCGCGAGCCTGTCGCCTATAATCGCCCCACCCCGCGGGCCGCCTTCGGAGACGGCCCGCGACGAGGGCGGCGGACGTCGTCCGCCGGCGACGAGGAGGGGCGATGCGGGCGTGGCTCGAAGCTTTCGCGGTGGATCGACGCGCTGAACGAGCGCGTCGGCCGGACGGCGTACTGGCTGGTGCTGGTCGCGGTGCTGGTGAGCGCGGGCAACGCGCTGGTGCGCAAGATCTTCGACACCAGCTCGAACGCGTACCTCGAGCTGCAGTGGTACCTCTTCTCCGCGGTGTTCCTCTTCTGCGCCGGCTACACGCTCCTGCGCGACGAGCACGTGCGCATCGACGTCGTCGCCGGGCGGTTCTCGCGGCGCACGCAGGTGTGGATCGACGTCTTCGGCACGGTCTTCTTCCTGCTGCCGATGGCGCTCGTCTTCATCTACCTGTCGTGGCCGGTCTTCGTCCGCACCTGGGTCCAGCAGGAGATTTCCACGAACGCCGGCGGGCTCCTCATCTGGCCGGCGCGGCTGCTCGTGCCGGTCGGGTTCGCGCTCCTCGCGCTCCAGGCGGTGTCGGAGCTCGTCAAGCGCATCGGCGTTCCTCCGCGGCGTCGCGCCCGATCCCGCCGCCCTGCTGCTCGACCGCTCGGCCGAGCAGGAGCTCGCCGACGAGATCCGCCGGCTCGCCGAGGAAAAGTCCTGATGGAACTCCTCGCGCACAACATGGCGCCGATCATGTTCGCGGCGCTGGTGGTGTTCCTGCTGCTGGGCTACCCCGTCGCCTTCGCCCTCGCCGCCAACGGCATCTTCTTCGGGCTGGTCGGCATCGAGCTGGGCCTGCTCCAGCCCGCCTTCTTCCAGGCGCTCCCCGAGCGGGTCTGGGGCGTCATGTCCAACGACACGCTGCTCGCGGTGCCGTTCTTCACCTTCATGGGGCTGATCCTCGAGCGAAGCGGCATGGCCGAGGACCTCCTCGACACCATCGGGCAGGTCTTCGGCCCCCTGCGCGGCGGGCTCGCCTTCGCGGTGATCTTCGTGGGCGCGCTCCTCGCGGCGACCACGGGCGTGGTGGCCGCCTCGGTCATCTCGATGGGCCTCATCTCGCTGCCCATCATGCTTCGCTACGGCTACGACCGGCGCTTCGCCTCCGGCGTCATCGCGGCCTCCGGCACGCTCGCGCAGATCATCCCGCCCTCGCTCGTCCTCATCATCATGGCCGACCAGCTGGGCCGGTCGGTGGGCGACATGTACGCCGGCGCCATCATCCCGGGGCTCGTGCTGACGGGCCTGTACGCGCTCTACGCCGTCGGCGTGACGATCGTGAAGCCGGCGTGGGCGCCCGCGCTGCCCCTGGAGGCGCGCCGCCTCAGGGAGGCCGACGGATCGGGCGGCACGACCTCGCTCGCCATCCTGGTCGCCATTTCGTCGGCCGTGGCGCGTGGCCTTCGACCGGCTGTACATCCTGCGCGCGATTCCCCGCGGCGCCGCTCGACGAGCGCCTGGTGCTGGCCGTCGGCGCGGCGCGCGGCCTTCGCGTTCCTGCTCGCCGCCGCGAACCGCCTGCTCGGTCTCGGCTTCCTGTCGCGCCTCGCGCAGCAGGTGGTCTTCGTGCTGATCCCGCCGCTCGGCCTCATCTTCCTCGTCCTCGGCACGATCTTCCTCGGCTGGGCCACGCCGACGGAAGGCGGCGCCATGGGCGCGGCGGGCGCGCTCGCGATGGCCGTCGGCGCGGCGCCGGCTTTCGCTTCGCGCTCCTGCGCCAGGCGATGGACAAGACCGCCAAGCTCTCCACCTTCGTGGTCTTCATCCTCATCGGCGCGCGGGTCTTCAGCCTCACCTTCTACGGCGTCGACGGGCACAAGTGGGTCGAGGAGCTCCTGGTGAACCTGCCGGGCGGGCAGCTCGGCTTCCTCGTCGTGGTGAACGTCCTCATCTTCGTGCTCGCCTTCTTCCTCGACTTCTTCGAGCTGTCGTTCATCGTCGTGCCGCTCCTCGCGCCCGGTGGCGGAGAAGCTCGGCATCGACCTCATCTGGTTCGGCGTCCTGCTGGGGGTGAACATGCAGACCTCGTTCATGCATCCCCCCTTCGGCTTCGCGCTCTTCTACCTGAGGAGCGTCGCGCCGGCCAAGGCGTTACCTCGACAAGGCCACGGGGAAGCTGACCGCGCCCGTCACCACCGGCCAGATCTACTGGGGCGCCGTGCCCTTCGTGCGTGATCCAGGTGATCATGGTCGGACTGGTGATCCTCTTTCCCCGGATGGTCATGGTCTACAAGGACGACCGGCCCAGGGTCGACCCCGCGACGATCCAGCTGGAGATCCCGGAGACGGAACCAGGGCGCCCCGTCCGGCGACCTCATGAGGGACCTGCAGCAGCCCGCGGGAGCCGGGCCAAGGCGCCGGGCGCCCGCGAGAAGACGCCGGAGGAAAAGGCGACCGAGGAGATCGAGCAGGCGTTGCGCGGCGGCAAGTAGCGCGGGCGCCTACTTGATCGACCCGATGCCGTGCATGAAGTCGTCGAAGCCCTTTTCCGCGACGCGGAACCAGAGCAGCTCGTCGCCGCGGAACTTCGTCATCGAGTCGTAGATCCTGCGGAAGGCCGGGCTCTTCTCGCCCGCCTCCTTGTACACCTCCAGCGAGGCCTTGTAGCCCGCCACCATCACGTCGCGCGGGAAGGCGCGCAGCTGGGCGCCGCCGGCCACGAGGCGCCTGAGCGCCGGCGGGTTCTGCGCGTCGTACTTGGCCAGCATCCAGCGTGTTGGCCTCCCAGCAGGCCGTCTCGAGGATCGCCTGGTATTCCTTCGGGAGCTTCTCGAATTCCTTCAGGTTCACCATCGTGGACAGCTGCGCCCCGCCTTCCCACCAGCCGGGGTAGTAGTAGTACTTGCGCGACCTTGTGGAACCCGAGCTTCTCGTCGTCGTAGGGCCCCACGAACTCCACCGCGTCGAGCGCGCCTTTCTCGAGCGCCGGGTAGATGTCGCTCGCGGCCGTGAGCTGCGAGATCACGCCGAGCTTCTCCATGACCTTGCCCGCGAACCCGCCGATGCGCATCTTGAGGCCCTTCATGTCCGCCACGCCCTTGATCTCCTTGCGGAACCAGCCTCCCATCTGCGCGCCCGTGTTGCCGCTCGGCATGCTGTGGATGCCGTAGCCCTTGTAGAACTCGCGGAAGAGCTCCAGCCCGCCGCCGAAGAGCTGCCAGGCGATTGATCTGGCGCGCATTGAGGCCGAAGGGAACCGCGGTGTCGAGGGCGAACGCGGGATCCTTGCCCCAGAAGTAGTACGGGGCGGTGAAGGCCGCCTGGACCGTGCCGTTCTGGGCCGCGTCGAACACCTGCAGGCCCGGCACGATCTCGCCGCTGGCGAACACCTGGATCTGGAACTTGCCGCCGGTCGCGGCGCCGACGCGCGCGGCCAGGTGCTCCGCGGCGCCGTGGATGGTGTCCAGGCTCTTGGGAAAGCTCGAGGCCATCCGCCACTTGATCTCCGCGCCCTGCGCGAACGCGGGAGCGGCTGCCGGCGGCCAGGATGCCGGCCATTCCCGCGCCGGCCTTGTTCAGGAATTTTCTGCGCTGCATGCGTGTCTCCTCGTTCGTCCGCGACCTTCGACCCGGGACACCGCGCCCGGACCCGCGCGGAAGCCTATCAGAATCGAACGGCGCGCGAGGCGCCGGGGGCCCGGCTCAGCTGCCGGCGACCGTCATGCGATCGACGAGGATGGAGCCGGTCGAACGGGAGCCCCGCACGAGCACGTCGCGGCCGATCGCCGACGATGCCGCGGTACATCTCCGGCAGGTTGCCGGCGATGGTCACCTCCTCCACGGGATAGCGGATCTCGCCCCCCTCGACCCAGAAGCCGACGGCGCCGCGCGAGTAGTCGCCCGTCACCGGGTTGACGCCCTGCCCCATGAGCTCCGTCACCACCAGGCCGCGGCCCATCGCGCGCACGCAGTCCCGCGAAATCCTCCGCGCCCGGCTGCAGGACGAGGTTGTGGCTGCCGCCCGCGTTGCCCGTCGTCTCGAGGCCGAGCTTGCGGGCCGAGTAGCGTCGACAGGAAGTAGCCGGTGAGGACGCCCGCGTCGAGCGACGCGCCGCGCGCTCGTGGCCACGCCCTCGCCGTCGAACCAGCCGCTCGCCATGCGCGCCCGGCAGGTGCGGCTCCTCGTCGAGGTTCACGATCGGCGAGAAGACGGGCTTGCCCGCGGCGTCGAGGAGGAAGGAGGAACGGCGGTAGAGGCTGGACCCGCTCGCGGCGGACACGAAGTGGCCGATGAGCGAGCCGGCGACGTTCGCCTCGAAGAGGACGGGCACTTCGGCGGTGGCCACGCGCCGCGCGCCCGAGCCGGCGCACGGCGCGCTCGCCCGCCCGGCGGCCCACCGCCGCCGCGGACTCGAGCCGCGCGGGATCGCGTTCCGAGGTGTACCAGTAGTCGCGCTGCATCGCGTCGCCCTCGGCCGCGAGCACGCCGCAGCCGATGCTCGAGCGCGAGGAGGGAAACCCGCCCACGAAGCCGCAGCGAGTTGGCGAAGACGAAGTCGGCATCCCACGACGAGACGGTCGCGCCCTCGGAGTTCGTGATCCGGCGCGTCCACGGCGCGCGCCGCCTCCTCGGTCTCGCGGGCCAGGTCGATCGCCGCCTCGACCGACAGTCCCCACGGATGGAAGAGGTCGAGTCCGCGGCGCCTCGCCGCGGAAGAGGCGGTCGGCGTCGGGCAGCCCGGCCGCCTCGTCCGGCGCCGTATGGCGCGCGATGGCGCAGGCCGCGTCCACGGTCTGCGCGATCGACTCCGTCCGAGAGGTCCGACGTGCTCGCGTTGCCGCGCCGCTGGCCGAAATAGACGGTCACCGCGAGCGCCTTGTCGCGGTTGTACTCGACGGTCTCCACCTCCCCCAGCCGCACGGTGACCGACTGGCCGACGGAGGCGGAGGTTTCGGCCTCGGCGTCGCTCGCGCCGCGCGCGCGGGCGAGTCGCCAGGGCGCGAAGCGCGGCGGATTCGAGCGCGGCGCGATCGAGGGGAAGCGCCGGGGCGGCGGGCATGTCGGGCATGTTCGTGGGGGCAATCCTGGCGGGCGGGTTCGCGCGCGCGCGCCGCCAAAACCTCTAAACTTCGGCGGGCACGCCGCGCTTGCGACCGGCGATCGACGACCAGATGAGCGACGAGAATCTTATCAGCAAAAGCGCCCGGAAACGGCAGATGCACGAGCCTGCAGGACCTCGGCGCGGCCCTCGTCGCGCCTGCGGACCGACCAGCTCGCCCGCATCGAGCTGCCCGACGAGCTGCGCGAGGCGGTCACGGACTGCCGCAAGATGACCAAGCACGAGGCCATTCGCCGCCAGATGCAGTACATCGGCCGCATGATGCGCGACCTCGATGCCGCGCCCATCGCGGCCCAGCTGGAGGCGCTGCACGCGCCCTCGCACCGCCAGACCGCCCTCTTCCACCGCGCCGAACAGTGGCGCGACGAGCTCCTGGCCGACGCCGCGGCGGCGGACCGCTTCGCCCTCGAGTATCCCGGCGCCGACCCGCAGCGGCTGCGCACGCTCGCCGCCGCCGCGCGCGCGGAGCGCCAGGCCGAGCACCCGCCCAAGCGCTACCGCGAGCTCTTCCAGCGCGATCAACGCCATCCTCCAGGACCACGCCAGGCGCCAGCCATGAGCACGCACGATCCCGGTCACCATCGGCCTCGTCGCCACGAGCGACCGCGCCTCGCAGGGCATCTACCGCGACGAGGGCATCCCCGCGCTCGAGTCGTGGCTCGCCGGCGCGCTCCTGAACCCCATCCGCTTCGAGCGGCGCCTGATCCCCGACGAGCGCGCGACGATCGAGGCGACCCTCGTCGAGCTGGTGGACGGCGCCGGCTGCCACCTCGTCGTCACCACCGGCGGCACCGGGCCCGCGCCGCGCGACGTGACGCCGGAGGCCACGCTCGCCGTCGCGGACCGGGAGATGCCCGGCTTCGGCGAGCAGATGCGCCGGCATCAGCCTCGAGTTCGTGCCCACCGCGATCCTCTCCCGCCAGGTCGCGGTGATCCGCGAGCGGCGCGCTCATCGTCAACCTGCCCGGGCCAGCCGAAATCGATCCGCGAGACCCTCGAGGGCGCGAAGGACGCCGACGGCGCGCCCGCGGGTGCCGGGCATCTTCGCCGCCATCCCCTACTGCATCGACCTCATCGGCGGGCCCTACCTCGAGACGCGCGAGGAAGTCGTCAAGGCCTTCCGGCCCAAGTCCGCCATCCGCCCCCCGAGACCCTGACCCTTCCGCCGGAGACCCGCGCATGGAACTGCTGTCCCACATCGAACTCGCCACCGGCGCCGACCCCCAGGGCACCGTGATCTGGATGCACGGGCTGGGCGCCGACGGCTGGGACTTCGTGCCGATCGTGCGCGAGCTGGACCTGCCCGAGGACCTTGCCGCTGCGCTTCATCTTCCCGAACGCGCCCGTGCGCCCGGTCACGATCAACAACGGCTACGCCATGCGGGCGTGGTACGACATCGCGATGGCGGACATCGGGCGGCTGCCCGACGAGGCGGGCATCCGCCAGTCGCAGGCGCAGGTCGAGGCGCTGCTCGCGCGCGAGAAGTCGCGCGGCATCGCGGCGGGCCGCATCGTGCTCGCGGGGTTCTCGCAGGGCGGGGCGATCGCGCTGCACACGGGGCTGCAGGCACACCGAGCCGCTGGCGGGCATCCTCGCCCTGTCCACCTACCTGCCCCTCGGCGAGACGCTCGACCGCGAATCGTCGGACGCCAACGACCGCGTCCCGGTCTTCATGGCGCACGGCACGCAGGACCCGGTCGTTCCCCTGTCGCTCGCGGAGTCCTCGCGCGCGGCGCTCGCCGCGCGCGGCTCTGTCGCCGGAATGGCACACCTATCCGATGCCGCACTCGGTCTGCGCGGAGGAAGTCGCCGCGATCTCGCAGTGGCTCGCCGCCCGCTACGCGAGCCCGATCCTCACGGCCTGACCGGCGCTCCCGCCGGCGAGCGTGGCGAGCGCCCGCCGCCAGTCCTCCGGCAGGGCCGTGGGACGCCGCGTGGCGCGGTCCACGTACACGTGGACGAAATGCCCCTGCGCGGCGGCCTGCTCCCTGCCCTTCGCCGAAGAGCGCGATCTCGTAGCGGACGCTCGAGTTGCCGAGGTGCGCGACGCGCATCGCGGCGGTGACCGTCTCCGGGTAGGTGAGCGGACTCGAAGTACTGGCAGCCGGTCTCGACCACGAGGCCGATGACGGCCCCCTTCTCCACGTCGAGCAGCCCCTGCCGGATGAGCCAGTCGTTCACCACCGTGTCGAAGTACGAGTAGTAGACGACGTTGTTCACGTGCCCGTAGGCGTCGTTGTCCATCCAGCGCGTGGTGATTTCGCGGGCGTGCGGGTAGTCGCCGCGGGCGTGCGGTACGGGTCTGGCCATCACTCTGCCTTGGCGTCGGGGGGGTTCGCGGGCGGCACGAAGAACTTCACCGTGCGCGCATAGGCGCCGGGCACGGGGCACATCGCCCCCTCGAGGAAGGCCTCCACCTCGTCGCGGCGCTTCATCGTGTCGTGGTAGCCCAGGGTGATGAGCTCGCGGCAGTAGCCCTGCTCGAAGAGGAGGTAGCTCGCGAGGTTGGCGCCGCCGCGGCGCATCGCGCCCACGGTGCGCAGGAGGAAGCGGATCGGGCCCGGGAGGTTGCGGACGTGCCGGATCGCGATCGCGTCCAGGGGCTCCGAGGGGGTCATCACCAGCACGTCGACGTGGTGGAGCGTGAGGCCCAGCTGCCGCAGCCGCTCCTGCGGGACCGCGCTGATGGTGCGGTTGATGCGCTCGAGGCGCTCGATGTCCACGGCGAGGCTGTCGAGGAAGATCGAGTTCATGACGTGCCCGGCGACCTGCGCGAGCGTCGGGTAGATGTCGCCGCGCGTGCGCTCGGGATCGTCGTTGCGGATCCTCGCGGTGCCCACCACCACCACGCGGTCGGCGCCCAGGTGCAGCGCGGGGCTCACCGGCGCGATCTGGCGCATGGAGCCGTCGCCGAAGAACTCGCGGTTCAGCTTGTGCGCCGGGAAGAGGAACGGGATCCCGGCCGAGGCCATGAGGTGCTCCACCTGGATCCTCGTCCGGATGCCCACGCGCTGGGAGCGCTTCCAGCCGGCGAGCTGCGGCGCGCCCTCGAAGAAGCTCACGCTCTGGCCGGAGGTGTAGCCCGAGCAGGTGATGGCGAGCGCGTCGAGCGCGCCCTTCGCGATGTTGCCCTCGATGCGGCCGAAGTCGAGCCTCCTCGCGAGGAGTGCCGCGAGCGGCCGGTTGTCGAGCAGCGAGATGCGGCGGTCGCGGATGAAGGCGCCGAGGAAGAGGCTCGCGAGCCAGCGCGAGCTGTTGGCGGTCACGCCGGCGATGTCCGAGCGGTAGACGTGGCGCGGCTCGAAGTTGCGCCAGACGTCGAGGAGGTTGTCCACGGCCTTGCCGAAGTCGTCCGCGTGGCAGGCGAGCGCCCCGGCGTTGACCGCGCCGGCCGACGTGCCCGCGATGATCGGGAACGGATTGACCGCCGGATCCGGGAGCATTTCCTTCAGCGCCTGGAGGACGCCCACCTGATAGGCGGCGCGGGCGCCCCCGCCCGCGAGCACCAGCGCGGCCTTGCCCGACGCAACCTGCATGCGCTTCGCCTCCGTGGGCCGGGTCCCCGCGTCAGCGGGTGCGCCCGGCAGCCCTGGTCTTCTCGTTCTTCGCGGCCGCGACCGTCGCGGTTGCCTGGCCCAGCATTTCCTCGGCGTGCCGCAGCGTGGTCTCGGTGATGCGGGCGCCGCCGAGCATGCGCGCAATCTCCTCGACCCGGCCGGCGGCGTCAAGCGGCTCGACCGACGCGACGGTGCCTTTCGCATGCGCCTGCTTGGAAACGCGCAGCTGGTGGCGGGCGCGCGCCGCCACCTGCGGGAGGTGCGTCACGCACAGCACCTGGTGGTGGCGGGAAAGCTCGGCCAGGAGGGAGCCCACGATCTCGGCTACGCGCCCGCCGATGCCCGCGTCCACCTCGTCGAAGACGAGCGTCGGAATGCCGGCGCGCCCGCCCATGAGGACCTGGATCGGCGAGCGCGAGACGGGAGAGTTCCCCGCCCGAGGCGACCTTGCCCACCGGGCCGACGCGGCTGGCCGGCGTGGGCCGCGACGCGAAACTCGATCCCCTCGAGCCCGTGCGAGGCCGGGCTCGGCGAGCGGCTCGAGGACGACCTCGAGGCGCCCGCCTTCCATGGCGAGCCCCTGCAGCCGGCGCGTGACTTCGTCGCCGAGCTTGCGCGCGGCGCGCGCGGCGGATCGGACGACAGCGCCCTGGCCGCCTCGCCGTAGGCGGCCCTGGCGGCCGCCTCGCGGCTGCGCAGCACGTCGAGGCTTTCGTCGCCGCCGATCTCCTCGAGCCGGGCGCGCCGCGCGGCCAGGGCGTCGGCCAGGCCCGCCGGCTCGACGCGCAGGCGCCGCGCCGCGTCGTGGACGGCCCGGAGCCTGCGGTCGAGCGCCTCGAGGCGCGCGGGATCCGGCTCGACGCGCTGCAGGTAGTGGCGCAGGGCGTGCGCGGCCTCGGCGGCATGCGCCGACGCCGCCTCGAGGTCGCGCAGGGCTTCCGCGAGGGCGGGATCGACCTCGGCCGCCTGCGCGAGGCGAGCGCCGGCCGCGGCCAGGAGCGCCGTCGCGCTGGGCTCCGCCTCGTCGGCGCTCTCCAGCGCGGCCCGGCAGTGGCCGATGAGTTCCTGCGCATGCGCGAGGCGGCGGTGCTCCGCGGTCTCCTCGGCCCACGACTCCGGCGTGAACGCGAGCGCCTCGAGGTCGCGGATCTCGTCGCGCAGGAACTCGCGCTCGCGGACCGACGATTCCTGCGCGCGCTCGCGCGCCGAGCGCGCCTCGGCCGCGCGCCGCCAGTCGGCGTGGAGGCGGGCCACCTCGCGCGCCTCGCCCTCCGCGCCCCCGAACGCGTCGAGGAGGCGGCGCTGGTAGTCGCGCTGGGCCAGCCACTGGTGCTCGTGCTGCCCGTGGATGTCCACCAGGCACTCGCCCAGCTCGCGCAGCTGCGCGGCCGTGGCGGGCCGGCCGTTCACGTAGCCGCGCGAGCGCCCGGCGCGGTCGATCACGCGGCGGACGAGGCATCCCTCGCCTCCCTCCTCCTCGAGATCGTTGGCGGCGAGCCAGCGACGCGCCGCGTCGAGGCCGGCGACGTCGAACTCCGCGGCGATGTCGGCGCGCTCGGCCCCGGGCCGGATCACGCCCGGATCGGCGCGCGCGCCGAGGACGAGGCCCAGCGCGTCCACGAGGATCGACTTGCCGGCGCCCGTCTCGCCCGTGAGCGCCGTGAACCCCGAGGCGAGCTCGAGGTCGAGCGACGCCACGATCACGAAATCGCGAAGCGCGAGGGCCCTCAGCATGGCGTGGACCGCGGCCTCAGGCGTTGCGCTCGTTCCAGCGCAGCTTGTCGCGCAGCATGGAGAAGTAGCGGTAGCCGCGCGGATGGAGGAGGATCGCCGGCTTCGCGGCGGCCGCGATGCCGACCACGTCGTTGGGCTCGAGGTCGACGTGCGACTGGACGTCGAAGTTGGCGCGCGCGCCCGGCCCGCGCACGAGGACGATGTCGATCCGCGACGAGCTGTGGATGGCCACCGGCCGGTTCGAGAGCGTGTGCGGCGAGATGGGGACCAGCGCCACGGCGGCGAGCCCCGGGTGCAGGATCGGGCCGCCCGCCGAGAGCGCGTAGGCGGTGGACCCCGTGGGCGTGGCGGCGATGATGCCGTCGGCGCGCAGGCTGTAGATGAACTCCCCGTCCACGTGCACCGCGAACTCGATCATGCTGCCGGTGCCCGCGCGGCTCACCACCACGTCGTTCATCGCGTGGGTCGCGAACACCTCGCGCCCGGCGCGCAGCACGCGGGCGGCGAGCATCAGCCGTTCCTCCGCGACGTAGTCCCCGTCGAGCACGGCGGACAGCGTCTCGGACACCTTGTCGGCCGGGATGTCGGTGAGGAAGCCCAGCCGGCCGAGGTTCACGCCGATGAGGGGCACGCCGTGCGCCGCCATCAGCCGGCCGCACGACAGGAGCGTGCCGTCCCCGCCCACGACGACGGCGAGGTTCGCGCGCGCCGGGCAGTTCCTCGAGGGCGACCGCCTCGTCCGGCGGCGTGCGCGCCGCCTCGGCCGTGCGCGTGTCCATCAGCACCGCGGCCCCGCGCGAGCGGAGCACGGCGACCACCTGGTCGAGCTTCTCGGGGAGGACCGAGGCGTCGCTTTTCCCGATGACGGCAACGGTCTTGAAAGGCGGCAGCATGGGCCCCATTAGATCACAGGGTCCCCGCCAAACAAAGGCGAAACCCGTCCTCCGGCGGCCCCGATTTTTCGTACAATGTCCCGCATGCTGAACGATCGCGCGCAGTCCCTGCTCAAGATCCTCGTCGAGCGCTACATCGTGGACGGCCAGCCGGTCGGCTCGCGGGCGCTCGCGCGCGCCTCGAGCCTCGAGCTGTCGCCGGCCACGATCCGCAACGTGATGGCGGACCTCGAGGAGATGGGCTTCGTCGCGAGCCCGCACACCTCCTCCGGGCGCGTGCCCACGCCGAAGGGCTACCGCTTCTTCGTCGACACGCTGCTCACCGTGCGCCCCCTCGAGGAGGTCGAGCGCGCGCAGATCGAGGAAAGCCTGCTGCCGGACGACCCGCACCGGGTGGTGGCCGCCGCCTCGCAGCTCCTGTCGGACCTCACCCATTTCGCCGGCGTGGTGATCTCCCCGCGGCGCCGCGCGACCCTGCGGCACGTGGAGTTCTTCCACCTGTCCGAGAAGCGCGTCCTGCTCATCATCGTCGCCTCCGACGGCGAGGTGCAGAACCGCGTGCTGGTCACGGACCGGCCCTACAGCCCCGCGCAGCTCGTCGAGGCCGCCAACGCCATCAACCAGAACTACGCCGGCATCGACTTCGCCGCGATCGCGAGCCGGGTGCGCGGCGAGCTCCTCGACCTGCACCGCGACATCTCGTCGCTCATGCGCGCCGCCATCGAGACGGGCGGCGAGGCGATGCACCAGACCGGCGGCGGCGTGGTGCTCTCGGGCGAGAGGAACCTCCTCGAGGTCGAGGACCTCTTCTCGGACCGGCGCGCGGCTGCGCAAGCTCTTCGACCTCTTCGAGCGCAAGGCGCAGCTGCTGGGGCTCCTGGACGAGAGCGAGCGCGCCGAGGGGGTGAAGATCTTCATCGGCGGCGACTCCCAGCTCGTCCCGCTGGACGAGTGCTCCATCGTGACCGCGCCCTACGAGGTCGACGGCCGCGTCGTCGGCACCGTCGGCGTGATCGGCCCCACGCGCATGGCCTACGAGCGCGTGATCCCCATCGTCGACGTGACCGCGAAGCTCATCTCCTCCGCGCTTTCGCAGCACTGAATGGCCTACCTTCCGGAACCGCCCTACGCGCACGGCTCCCCGTCGCGCCCGGGCGTGCTGCTGGTGAACCTCGGCACGCCCGACGAGGCCACGCCCGCCGCCGTGCGGCGCTACCTCGCGGAGTTCCTGTGGGATCCGCGCGTGGTCGAGATTCCGCGGGCGGCCTGGTGGCTGATCCTGCGGGATCATCCTCCTCACGCGGCCGGCGAAGAGCGCGGCGAAATACGCCGCCGATCTGGACGAAGGACGGCTCGCCGCTGCGCGTCCACCTCGGGCGCCAGGTGCAGCTCCTGCGGGGCTACCTCGGGGAGCGCCTGAAGACGCCGCTCGCCGTGGCCGGGGCCTGCCGCTACGGCAACCCGTCCGTCGCCGCGGCGCTCGCGGAATTGCGCGCGCAAGGGCTGCGACCGCATCCTCGTCCTTCCCCTCTATCCGCAGTACGCGGCGAGCACGACGGCATCGGCGATCGACGCGCTGGGCGCGGCGCTGGCCGCGATGCGCAACGTCCCCGCGATCCGGACCGTGCGGCACTTCCACGACCACCCGGGCTACGTGAAGGCCATCGCGCGGGCGGTCAACGACTACTGGATGAAGCACGGGCGGCCGGACCACCTGGTGATGAGCTTCCACGGCCTGCCCCGCTTCTCGCTGGACCGGGGCGATCCCGTACCACTGCGAGTGCCACAAGAGCGCGCGCCTCATCGCCACGGAGCTGGGCTGGAACGACGAGCGCACGCGGGTCACCTTCCAGTCGCGCTTCGGGCGCGCCGAGTGGCTCAAGCCCTACACCGGCCGACACGCTCGCGGAACTCGGCGCGCAAGGCGAAGGGCCGCGTCGACGTGATCTGCCCCGGCTTCGCGGCCGACTGCCTCGAGACGCTCGAGGAGATCGCCATGGAGGGCCGCGACACCTTCCTCGCGGCCGGGGGCGGGGAGTTCCACTACATCCCCACCACCAACGACCTGCCCGCCTTCATGGAGGCGCTCACCGACATCGCGGTCGAGAACCTGCACGGCTGGGCGGGCCCGAGTGGGATGCCCAGGCCGCGGCGGCCGAAGGCAAGGCATCCGCCGCCCGCGCGCACGGGCGCTGGGCGCCACCAACTGACGAAAGCGAGCACGACATGACCTCCCTCCTCCTGCGGTGGCTCCTCAGCGCGCTGGCGCTCCTCGCCGTCGCCTACCTCTATCCCGGCGTCCGGGTCGACAGCTTCTTCGCCGCCGCGATGGCGGCACTCGTCCTCGGGCTGGTGAACGCGGTGATCCGTCCCATCCTCGTCATCCTCACGCTGCCGGTGACGATCGTCACGCTGGGCCTGTTCCTGTTCGTGATCAACGCCCTGCTCTTCTGGCTCGTGGCCGAGATCGTCAAGGGATTCACGGTGCAGGGGTTCCTCGCCGCCCTGGTGGGGTCCCTCCTCTACAGCCTCATCACGCTGGCGGTGAGCTGGCTCGTGTCGGGCGCGAAGAAGTGACGCCCGCCCGGGCGAACCCGGTGCGGGCGTCGGGGGATGCTCCGCGGCGGGGCTAGAAGCGCCAGCCCAGACCGATGCTATAGAGCATCGGGTCGATGCTGATGCCGGTCACCTTGTTGCCGTTGAGGTACACGTCGGAGCCGATGTAGACCTTCTTCACGTCGACGTTCAGGAACAGGTTCTTGTCGAGCTTGTAGTCGAATCCCGCCCCGAAGGCCGCGCCCCAGCTCGTGTCGTCGGTGTCGAGCCTGCCGACCGTGGGAATCGCGAGGTCCACGTCCGTGATCCAGGTGAAGTTGACCCCGGCGCCCACGTAGGGCCGGAAGTTCGACTCGGGCGAGAAGTGGTACTGCAGGGACAGGGTCGGCGGCAGGTGCTTGAAGGTGCCGATGTCCACGGGCCCGCCCAGCGCGCTCTGCTGGACGGTCACGGTGTGCTTCTGCGGGTAGGTGAGGACGAGCTCGGCCGCCACGTTCGGCGTGAAGAAATACGTGATGTCGACTTCGGGGAACCACTTGCTGCTGACCGTGATCGCGTCGGCCGGCACGGCGAGCGCCGGGATGGCGTCCGACTTGTCCGCGGGTTCGAGGTAGAGGGCGCGCAGGCGAACCAGCCAGGGACCCTCGGCGGCGGTGACGGGAAGCGCGAACGAGGCGGCAACCGCCGCGGCGAGGAGGGCAATCTTTGCTCTTTTCATGGATTCTCCAGGGTGTTTGAACTGCCCTCCCAGTTTCTCCGCGAATCCTGGATGTTTTTTGATTCCAATCAATGGGTTCTGGTTTCCCCGCGTACCCCTTTCGGCACCCGGTCCCGGCATCGCCTTGAATTTCCGGACGCCGCCCCCACGTGCCTCCAAAGGTTTGTTTTCAGGGAGATTTGCGTGACCGACCCGACTGCCCCCGCGCCCGAAGCGGCGCCGGATACCCCCGTCTCGCCCGAGTTGCGCGTGGCCGAACTGGAGGCGCAACTCGCCGCCGCCCAGGCGGAAGCGGCGCGGCTGGGCGAGGAATTCCTGCGCGCCAAGGCGGAAACCGAGAACACCCGCCGCCGCGCCGCGGAGGATGTCGCCCGGGCCCACAAGTTCGGCATCGAGTCCTTCGCCACGGGCCTGCTCGCGGTGCGCGACAGCCTCGAGGCCGCCCTCGCCGTGCCCGCCCCGACGGTGGAGTCGCTGCGCGAGGGCGTCGAGATCACCCAGCGCCAGCTCGCCGCCGCATTCGACAAGGCCGAACATCGCGCAGGTCGACCCCGCGGGCGAGAAGTTCGACCCGCATCGCCACGAGGCCATGGGCCAGGTGGAGTCCGACCAGGAGCCCAACACGGTCGTCACCGTGCTGCGCAAGGGCTACCTCCTCAACGACCGCGTCATCCGGCCCGCGCTCGTGATGGTGGCGCGCGAGAAGGCCGCCCCGGCGGGCGGGACGCCCCCAAACGCTTGAAATAGCGGCGAATAACCCCATTTTCCGGGCAGGCCCAGAACCAGACCCAAGGACAGCGAACATGGCAAAGATCATCGGCATCGACCTCGGCACCACGAACTCCTGCGTGGCGATCATGGAGGGCGGCAAGCCCAAGGTCATCGAGAACAGCGAAGGCGCGCGCACCACGCCCTCGATCGTGGCCTACGCGGACAACGACGAGATCCTCGTCGGCGCGCCGGCCAAGCGCCAGGCGGTCACGAACGCGAAGAACACCCTCTTCGCCGTGAAGCGGCTCATCGGCCGGCGCTTCGAGGAGAAGGAAGTGCAGAAGGACATCGCGCTCATGCCCTTCAAGATCTCGCGCGCCGACAATGGCGACGCCTGGGTCGAGGTCCGGGGCCGCGGCATCGCGCCCCCGCAGGTTTCCGCCGAGGTCCTGCGCAAGATGAAGAAGACCGCCGAGGACTACCTCGGCGAGCCGGTCACGGAAGCCGTCATCACCGTGCCCGCCTACTTCAACGACTCCCAGCGCCAGGCGACCAAGGACGCCGGGCGGATCGCGGGCCTCGAGGTGAAGCGCATCATCAACGAGCCCACCGCGGCCGCGCTCGCCTTCGGCCTCGACAAGAAGGAAGGCGACCGCAAGATCGCGGTCTACGACCTGGGCGGCGGCACGTTCGACATCTCCATCATCGAGATCGCCGAGGTCGAGGGCGAGCACCAGTTCGAGGTGCTCTCCACCAACGGCGACACGTTCCTGGGCGGCGAGGACTTCGACCAGCGGCATCATCGACTACATCGTCGAGGAGTTCCGGAAGCAGTCCGGCATCGACCTCTCGAAGGACCCGATCGCGCTGCAGCGCGTGAAGATGGCCGCCGAGCGCGCCAAGATCGAGCTGTCCTCCTCGCAGCAGACCGAGGTGAACGAGCCCTACATCGCGATGGCGAACGGCGCGCCCTCGCACCTCACGATGAAGATCACGCGCGCCAAGTTCGAGTCGCTCGTCGAGGACCTGATCGAGCGCACCATCGAGCCCTGCCGCATCGCGATCAAGGACGCGGGCGTGAAGGTCGCCGACATCGGCGACGTGATCCTCGTGGGCGGCATGACCCGCATGCCGAAGGTGCAGGACAAGGTGAAGGCGTTCTTCGGCAAGGAGCCGCGGAAGGACGTGAACCCGGACGAGGCCGTGGCGGTGGGCGCGGCGATCCAGGGCGGCGTGCTGCAGGGCGAGGTGAAGGACGTCCTGCTGCTCGACGTCACGCCGCTGTCGCTGGGCATCGAGACCCTCGGCGGCGTGATGACCAAGCTCATCCAGAAGAACACCACCGTGCCCACCAAGGCCCAGCAGGTCTTCTCCACGGCGGAGGACAGCCAGGCCGCCGTCACGATCCACGTCCTGCAGGGCGAGCGCGACGTCGCCTCCGGCAACAAGAGCCTCGGCCAGTTCAACCTCGAGGGCATCCCGCCCGCGCCGCGCGGCATGCCGCAGATCGAGGTGACGTTCGACATCGACGCCAACGGCATCCTGCACGTGAACGCGCAGGACAAGGCCACGGGCAAGGAATCGAAGATCACGATCAAGGCGAGCTCGGGCCTGTCGGAGGACGAGATCCAGCGCATGGTGAAGGACGCCGCGTCGCACGCGGACGAGGACAAGAAGCAGCTCGAGCTCGTCTCGGCGCGCAACCACGCCGACCAGCTCCTGCACACGGTGCGCAAGTCGCTTGCCGAGTACGGCGACAAGATCGACGCCGCGGAGAAGGCCGCGATCGAGGACGCCGCCAAGGCGCTCGAGGCGGTCCTCAAGCAGGACGACAAGGCGGCGATCGAGGCGAAATCGCAGGCGCTCGCCACCGCCTCGCAGAAGCTGGGCGAGCGCATCTACGCCGACGCGCAGGCGAAGACGCAGGCCGGCGCGCGGCGCCCGGGGAAGGCCCGGCGAAGGCCGCCGGCGGCAAGGATGACGGGAACGTGGTCGACGCCGAGTACTCCGAGGTCCAGGACAAGAAGTCGGCCTGAGGAGGGCCGCGCGCCGCGCGAACCGGAGGGTGAAGGGGGGCGGCCCCCTTCGCCCCTTCTCCTCATTGAACGACGGGAACCGAAGAATGGCGACGAAGCGCGACTACTACGAAGTGCTGGGCGTGAATCGCGATGCCTCCGAGGAGGACATCAAGAAGGCCTATCGCAAGCTCGCCATGAAGTTCCACCCGGACCGCAATCCGGACAGCAAGGAGTCGGAGGACAAGTTCAAGGAGGCGAAGGAAGCCTACGAGATGCTCTCCGACGCCGAGAAGCGCCGCGCCTACGACGCCTACGGCCACGCCGGCGTGAACCCGCAGATGGGCGGCATGGGCGGCGACGGCGGGTTCGGCGGCTTCGCCGACGCCTTCGGCGACATGTTCGGCGACATCTTCGGCGGCGGCGGGGCGCGGGCGCTCCAGCGTGTACCGCGGCGCCGACCTGCGCTACAACCTCGAGATCACGCTCGAGCAGGCGGCGCGCGGCACCGAGACCAAGATCCGCATTCCCGCCCTGGAGGAGTGCGACACCTGCCACGGCTCGGGCGCCAAGCCGGGAACGCAGCCCAAGACCTGCTCGACCTGCGGCGGGACGGGGGCCGTGCGCATGTCGCAGGGCTTCTTCTCCATCCAGCAGTCCTGCCCGACCTGCCACGGCACCGGCAAGATGATCTCCGACCCGTGCCGCGCGTGCGGCGGCGCCGGCCGGGTCAAGCGCCACAAGACGCTCGCGGTGAAGATCCCCGCCGGCATCGACGAAGGCGACCGCATCCGGCTCGCCGGCGAGGGCGAGGCCGGCGTGAACGGCGGCCCGCCCGGCGACCTCTACGTGGTGATCCACCTCAAGGAGCACGCCGTCTTCCAGCGCGACGGCAACGACCTGCACTGCCAGATGCCGGTGAGCTTCACGACGGCCGCGCTGGGCGGGGACATCGAGATCCCGACGCTCGAGGGGCAGGCGAAGGTGAAGATCCCGCCGGAGACGCAGACCGGCCAGGTGCTTCGCCTGCGCGGCAAGGGCATCAAGGGCGTGCGCGCGGCGCACCCGGGCGACCTCCTCTGCGAGATCGTGGTGGAGACGCCGGTGAAGCTCACCGACCGCCAGAAGGAGATCCTGCGCGAGCTGGAGGAGATCAACCGGCGCGACGGCGACCGGCACAACCCGCGCGCCAAGTCGTTCATGGACCGGATGAGGGAGTTCTTCGCCGGCTGACCCCGGCCTTCTGTCCCGGTCCCGGCCGCGCTATCATGCCCCCAACAGGAGTTAAAACATCCCGGAGGTGGACATGATTCGCGCACTCGCTTCGATCCTCGCGCTGGCCGCATCGGCCGGCACCGTGCTCGCCCAGGGCGTCACGGAATCCCAGATCGTGCTCGGCCAGTCGGTCGCGCTTTCCGGGCCGGCGCAGGAGCTCGGCAAGGACATGCAGCTCGGCGCGAGCCTCTACTTCAACCACGTCAACGCGCGGGGCGGCGTGAACGGCCGCCGCATCGTCCTCAAGACGCTCGACGACGGCTACGAGCCGCCGCGCGCCGTCGAGAACACGAAGAAGCTCATCGGCGAAGAGCGGGTGTTCGCCCTCTTCGGCTACGTGGGCACGCCCACCTCGGCGGCGGTCCTGCCGATCTTCACCGAGGCGAGGGTCCCGTACGTCGGCGCCTTCACCGGGGCGGAACTGCTGCGCAACCCCTTCAACCGCTACATCTTCAACGTGCGCGCGAGCTACTTCGACGAGACCGAGGCGATCGTGCAGCACCTCACCGCCATGAGCGTGAACAAGATCGCGGTCTTCTACCAGAACGACGCGTACGGCCAGGCGGGCCTCGCGGGCGTCGAGCGCGCGATGAAGAAGCGCAACCTCGAGATCGCGGCCAAGGGCACCGTCGAGCGCAACACGGTCGACGTCGCCAAGTCCGTGGCCGACATCCGGAAGGCCGACCCGCAGGCGATCGTGATGATCAGCGCCTACAAGTCCTGCGCGGCGTTCATCAAGGAGATGAAGAAGGCCGGCTGCGAACCCCACCTTCTGGAACGTCTCCTTCGTCGGCAGCAAGGCGCTCGCCAAGGAGCTCGACCGCGAGGGCCGCGGCGTCCAGATCTCGCAGGTGGTGCCGTTCCCGTGGGACTCGTCGATCCCGGTCGTGAAGGAATACCGGGCGCTGCTCGCCGAGGCCAAGGGCGAGCCGGGATTCGGCACGCTCGAGGGCTACATCGCCGCCAAGGTCATGGTCGAGGGCCTGCGCCGCGCGGGCAAGAACCTCACGCGCGAGAGCTTCATCAAGGGCATGGAAGCGCTCAATCCCTACGACGCCGGCGGCTTCAAGGTGAGCTACTCGCCGGACAGCCACAACGGGTCGAAATTCGTCGACCTCACGATCATCTCGAAGGACCAGAAGTTCGTGCGCTGAGTCCCGCGCATCCCGGAAAGGAAAAGGCCCGCTGCGCGCGGGCCTTTTTCATTTCTTGCGCCACTCCGTGACGCCCCCGGGCTTGTCCTCGAGGACGATGCCCGCCGCGTCGAGCTGCGCGCGGATCTCGTCCGCGCGCGCGAAGTCGCGCGCCTTCTTCGCCGCCGCGCGCTCGGCGACCAGCGCGTCCGACGTCGATGCCGGCCGCCACGCCCCCCTTCAGGAACGCCTCCGGGTCGGCCTGCAGGAAACCGATCGTGCCGCCCAGGGCCTTGAGGAGGCCCGCGAGCGCCGGGGAGCGCGTGCGGTTCACCTCCCCGCGCAGCTCGTGCAGGACGGCGAAGGCGATGGGCGTGTCGAAGTCGTCGTCCATCGCGTCGCGGAAGCGCTGCGGCGAGCGGCTGCGACCAGTCGACCGCGACCGCTTCCGGCGCGGTCTCGCGAAGGGTCGTGTAGAACCCGCGAAGCGTGTTGCCGGCGTCCTCGAGCAGGTCCCACGTGTAGCTCAGCTCGCTGCGGTAGTGGCCCCGCAGCAGGAAGAAGCGCAGCTGCTCGCCGCCCTGGACCGGATCGAGCCTCGCGAGGACCTCGCGCGCGGTGAACACGTTGCCGAGGGACTTCGACATCTTCTCGTCGCCCATGTTGAGGAACGCCGAATGCATCCAGTAGTTCACGAACGGCTTCGCGTTGGCGCCCTCGCTCTGCGCGATCTCGTTCTCGTGGTGCGGGAACTGCAGGTCCCAGCCGCCGCCGTGGATGTCGAACGTCTCGCCGAGCTCGCGGCAGGACATGGCCGAGCACTCGATGTGCCAGCCCGGCCGGCCGGCGCCGAAGACGGAGGGCCATGACGGCTCGCCGGGCTTGGCCGCCTTCCAGAGGACGAAGTCGAGCGGATCGCGCTTGGCGGCCTCGACCGCCACGCGCTCGCCGGCGCGCAGCTCGTCGAGGTTGCGCCGCGAGAGCTTGCCGTAGCCCGGGAAATCGCGAACCGAGTAGTACACGTCGCCGTTGGCGCCGCGGTAGGCGAGCCCCTTCTTCTCCAGCACCTCGATGAACTCCACCATCGGGCCGATGTAGCGCGTGGCGCGGGGCTCGCTGTCGGGCACGAGCAGGTTCAGGCGCGCGCAGTCCTCGGCGAACGCGGCCACCGTGCGCTCGGTCAGCGCCTCGATGGGCTCGTCGCGGCTGCGGGCGCGCTCCATGATCTTGTCGTCCACGTCCGTGATGTTGCGCACGTAGCGGACCGCGAGGCCGCTCGCGCGAAGCCAGCGCACCACGAGGTCGAAGACGGAGAAGGTGCGCGCGTTGCCGACGTGGATGGTAGTCGTAGACGGTCGGCCCGCACACGTAGAGGCCGGCCTGGCCGGGGACGAATCGGGACGAACGCTTCCTTGCGGCGGGTGAGCGTGTTGTAGAGGGTGAGCGAGGACATGGTTCGAGGGGGCCCGGGGAGGGCCGTCAGTCGGAAGTTGCCGGTCTGGGGGGCGCGCGCGGCGCGCCGTCGACTTCAGGACGAGCGAAGGGAACGACAGCCGAAAGACACGGCCAAAGCGCTGGTGGCGTGCCAGAATGCGCGGCGCGCACGCTCCGCGAGCGGGGCCCGGAAAGCCCGGCCGATTGTGAAGCTCCGCCAAGGTTGGTAGAATCTGTTTTCCATTAAATTCAACAAATTATAACACGATGCTCCTCCGTCCCCTGCGCATTCCCGTCGCCATCGCCACGCTCGTCCTGGCGCTTGCCGGCTCGGCCTCGGCTGCGCCCGCCGACGACCTTCGCGAAGCGCAGAAGCTCTACGCGCAAGGCAAGTTCCAGCCGGCCATGGAAAAGGTCGACGCGTACCTGAAGGCGCAGCCGCGCGAGCCGCAGGGCCGGTTCCTCAAGGGTCTGCTGCTCACGGAGCAGAAGAAGACCGGCGAGGCGATCCAGGTCTTCACCGGCCTCACCGAGGACTTCCCGGAGCTTCCCGAGCCGTACAACAACCTCGCGGTGCTCTACGCCTCGCAGGGCAACTACGACAAGGCGAAGTCCGCCCTCGAGCTCGCGATCCACACGCATCCGAGCTACGCGACCGCGCACGAGAACCTGGGCGACATCTACGCGCAGCTCGCGAGCCGCGCCTACGACCGCGCCCTGCAGCTCGACAAGAACAACACCACGGCCCAGGTGAAGCTCGCCATGGTGAAGGACCTCTTCGTCGCCCCGAAGTCCGCGACCGCGACCCGGCCGGATGCCGCGAAGATCGCAAAGGCCGATCCGGCGAAGGCCGAGCCCGCGAAGAAGGAGCCCCCGAAAGCGACGGCAAAAGTCGAGCCCGCCAAGACCGAGCCCGTGAAGTCCGAACCGGCGAAGGCCGAGCCCGCGAAGGCCGAACCGGCCAAGGCGGCGCCGGCAGACGCGAAGCCGGCCAGCGGGGAGAAAGCCGCCGTTACCGCCGCGATCGAGGCCTGGGCGAAGGCGTGGAGCGCCAAGGACGTGAAGGGCTACCTCGCCGCGTATGCGCCGGACTTCGAAACGCCGGCCGGAGAGGCGCGCGCCGCCTGGGAAAAGCAGCGCACCGAGCGCATCGAGCGCCCGAAGTCGATCGAGGTCACGGTCAAGGTCCAGTCCGTCACGGTCGACGGCGACGCCGCGACTGCCGTCGTGCGCCAGTCCTACAGGTCCGACACGCTCAAGACCAACAGCACGAAGACGCTCAAGTTCGCGAAGGTCGCCGGCAAGTGGCTCATCAAGCAGGAGCGCGTGGGCGGGTGAGGAGGCCGGCGCATCTTCCCGCCTCCCGCCGCGCCCTAGCTCGCGCGGCTGCCGCGGCCCTACTCGCCGCCGCCCTGCCCTCCGCCGCCCTCGCCGACGACGCGGCGCCGGACAGCGCGGTCCCCGCCTTCGCGAACGAGGTCGAGGCCTCGCTCGTGCGCGCGATCGTCGGCCTGCGCGAGAACGGCCTGCGCCACGCGATCGGCGAGATCGATATCGCGCTCGCGAAGACGCCCAATTTCCGGCTCGGCTACCTCATCAAGGGCGACCTCCTCATGGCCCGCTCGGGCAACCCCGTGGCGTTCGGGCCGCTCACCGCGTCGGTCAACCCCGGCGTCGCCCCGCTGCAGGACGAGGCCCGCGCGCGGCTGAAGCACTATCTCGACGCGCCTCCGCGCGACCACCTCCCCCTGCCGATGATGCAGATGGCGCCGACGCAGTCCCACGCGATCATGGTGGACACGGCGCGCTCGCGGCTCTTCGTCTTCGCCAATCGCGACGGCGAGCCCCGCTACGTCACCGACTTCTACATCAGCCTCGGCAAGAACGGGGTCGAGAAGCGCCGCGAGGGCGACCAGAAGACGCCGCTCGGCGTCTACAAGATCGTCTCGTCGAAGGAAAAGCTTCCCGACCTCTACGGGTCCGGCGCCTTCCCGATCAGCTACCCGAACGAATGGGACCGCCAGCACGGCCGCAACGGCCACGGCATCTGGCTGCACGGCACGCCCTCGGAAACCTACAGCCGCCCGCCGCGCGCCACCGACGGCTGCGTCGCGCTCACGAACGAGGACCTGCGCCGCCTGGCGCGCTACGTCGACGTGGGCCGCACCCCCGTCGTCATCAGCGCGGGCATCGAGTGGACGACGCCCGAGCGCTGGCAGGAGAACCGCCGCGGGTTCCTCGCCGCCTTCGAGCAATGGCGCGCCGACTGGGAAAGCCTCGACACCGACCGCTACCTCTCCCACTACTCGCCGCGATTCCGGACCGACGGCAAGGACTTCGCGGCCTGGAGCGCCCAGAAGCGCAAGGTGAACGCGGGCAAGTAGTGGGTCAAGGTGGGCGTGTCGGACCTGAGCGTGTTCGGCCACCCCGACGGCGAGGACATGGTCGTCGTGACCTTCGCGCAGGACTACCGCTCCTCGAACCTCTCCAATCGCACCGTCAAGCGCCAGTACTGGTCCCGCGACCAGGGGCGCTGGCGCGTCGTCTTCGAAACCGTGATCTCCTGAGAACCTCCCCATGACCCCCATGAATCCCGCCCGTCGCCTCGCCGTCGCCACCCTCCTCGTCGCCTTCGCGGGCGTGCCCCTCGCGGCGGCCGCCCAGGCGAAGGCGGCAGCCCGAGGCGGCCAAGACCTCCGGCTGCACCGCCAACATGAAAGGATCCGCACCGATGAAAGTGAAGCTCACCACCTCGATGGGCGCCATCACCGTCGAACTGAACAAGGAGAAGGCCCCGATCTCGACGGAGAACTTCGTGAAGTACGTCGACGTCCGGCCACTACAACGGCACGATCTTCCATCGCGTCATCGACGGCTTCATGGTCCAGGGCGGCGGCTTCACGAAGGACATGCAGCAGAAGCCGGTCCTGGCGCCCATCAAGAACGAGGCCGCCAACGGCCTGAAGAACGACATGTACACGCTCGCCATGGCCCGCACCGGCGTGCGCGACTCGGCCACCGCGCAGTTCTTCATCAACGTGAAGGCGAACGACTTCCTCAACTACCGCGACGAGTCGCCGCAGGGCTGGGGCTACGCCGTCTTCGGCAAGGTCGTCGAGGGCCAGGACGTCGTCGACAAGATCCGCAAGGTCGCCACCGGCAACGCCGGCATGCACCAGAACGTGCCGCTCGAGCCGGTCGTCATCGAGAAGGCCGAGTGCGTCTGAGCCCCCGGGCTCGCTGAAGGACGAAAGGGCGGCCCGCGGGTCGCCCTTCGTTTTCCCGCATGCCGCGCACCCTCTTCATCTCCGACCTGCACCTCGCGGAGGATCGCCCGGCGACCACGGAGCGCTTCGCGCGCTTCCTCGCGCGAAGCCGTGCCGGGCGCCGACGCCCTCTACATCCTCGGCGACCTCTTCGAATACTGGGTCGGCGACGACGGGCTGGCGCTCGACTTTCCCGCGCGGATCGCGAGCCTGCTGCGCCCGGCAGCCCGCGCCGTCCCGACGTTCTTCATGCACGGCAACCGGGACTTCATGGTGGCGTCGCGGTTCTGCGCGGAAACGGGACTGCGCCTGATTCCCGACCCGACGGTGATCGACCTCTACGGGGAACGCACGCTCCTCATGCACGGCGACACCCTGTGCACGGGCGACCACGCCTACCTCGCGTTCCGCGCGCAGGTGAGGAACCCCGCCTGGCAGGCCGCGGCCCTCGCCCGGCCGATCGAGGAGCGCATCGCGATCGCGCGCGGACATGCGCGAGAAGAGCGAAGGCGCCAAGGGCGGCAAGGTCGAGACGATCATGGACGTGACGCCGGAAGCCGTCGAGGCCGCCTTCGCCTCGGCGGGATGCCGCCTGCTGATCCACGGGCACACGCACCGTCCGGCCCGCCACGAGCACGCGGCCGGCGGCCGGCGTGCGTGCGGTGGGTGCTGCCGGACTGGTACGAGGCGGGCGGCTACCTCGAGGCCTCGCCCGCGGGAATCCGCGCCGTCGCCGCCGGCCTGAGTCAGGCTTCGTCCAGCCTCAGCGTGAGGCACTTGGCCGAACCGCCGGCCTTCATGAATTCCGACAGCGGCGTCTGGACGACCTCGAAGCCGCGACGGCCGAGCGCGTCGACGAAGGCCGTGGTCGCCCGGTTCACGACGATGCGGGGCCCCAGGCCACGGCATTGCAGGCGAACGCCAGGGCATCCTCCTCGCCGATGGCGATGCGGCGCGCGGCGGGCACGAGGCGCTCGATGGCGGCCTGCGAGGCCGCGTCGAACGCGGGCGGGTAATAGAGGACGTAGCCGCCGTCGAGCGGGCAGAAGCACGTGTCCAGGTGGTAGAAGCGCTGGTCGGTGAGCTTGAGGGGAACGACCTCGCCGCCGAAGCGATCCGCGACCACCTCCTTCGCCGCGAGAACGGAACGGTGGCCGTAGGCGAGCCACAGCCGCCTGGCACCCCGGTCGAACAGCGCGTCGCCCGCCCCCTCGAAGGGCACGTGGCGCGGCATGAGGGACACGTCGTAGCCGCGATCGAGGAACCAGTCGGCGAAGTACGGCTCCTCGTACTGGCGTTCGGGATAGCGGAACCGCGACACCAGGAAGCGCTTCCCCTTCACCAGGCCCGCGTTGGCCGTGAAGACCATGTCGGGGGATCCCGGCTCCGGATGGACGAGCCGCACGGTCGCGTGGTCGGTGAGGATGTCGTAGAGCGCCCGCCACTGCTGCTTGGCGAGCGCGTTGTCGATCTTGCGGACGTTGCCGTGCATCCACGGGTTGATGATGTACGACACGTCGAAGAATTCCGGCGGGCACATCAGGAACACGTGCGGGGTCTTCATGGAACTCCCTTCGCCGTGGGCGCCGCCTTGTGGGTGGCGCGTCGTCCATGGGGGCGCGGGCGGTGGCCCGCGCCCGGAAATACGCTTCAGGCGGCGGCGAGGCCCCGCTCGAGATCGGCGCGAATGTCCCCGGCATCCTCGAGGCCCGCCGCCAGGCGGACCAGGCCCTCCACGACGCCGGCGGCCTCGCGCTCGGCGGGAGGCAGGCGCCCGTGCGTGGTCGTCGCCGGATGGCAGATCGTCGTCTTCGTGTCGCCGAAATTCGCGGTGATGGACACGAGCCGCGTCCCGTCGATGACGCGCCAGGCCGCCTCGCGCCCGCCGCGCACGACGAAGGAGAGGACGCCCCCGCCCGCGGACTGCTGGCGCATGGCCAGCGCGTGCTGCGGGTGCGAGTCGAGGCCGGGATAATTCACGCGCTCGACCGTCGGATGCGCCTCGAGCCAGCGCGCGAGTTCCAGCGCGCGCGCCGACTGCGCCTCCACGCGAAGCCGCATCGTCTCCATGCCCTTCAGGCACACCCACGCGTTGAAGGGAGACAGGGCGGGTCCCGCGGTGCGCACGAAATTGAACAGCGGCCCCTCGACCAGGTCGCGGCGCCCCGCGATGGCCCCGCCGAGCACGCGGCCCTGGCCGTCGATGTACTTCGTCGCGGAATGGATCACGAGGTCCGCGCCGAGGGCGATCGGGCGCTGCAGGGCCGGACTGCACATGCAGTTGTCGATGGCGAGGATGGCGCCCGCCTCGCTGCGCGATCGACGCGAGGCCCGCGATGTCGGCGATCTCGCAGACCGGGTTCGAGGGCGTCTCGGCGAAGAGGAGCTTCGTGCGCGGCCGCAGGGCGGCCCGCCACGCGTCGAGGTCCGCCGAGGTCCACCCAGGTCGTCTCGATCCCGAAGCGCCCCAGGATCTGGTTGAAGAGCGGGACCACGGTGCCGAAGACGCCGCGGGCGGCGACCAGGTGGTCGCCGGCGGAGAGCAGGCCCATCGCCATCGTCGCGACCGCGGCCATGCCGGAGGAAGTCGCCACGCACGCCTGGGCGCCCTCCAGGGCCGCCAGGCGCGACTGGAACATCGCGACCGTCGGGTTCGTGAAGCGCGAGTAGATGTTGCCGGGTTCCTCGTTGGCGAAGCGCCTCGCCGCCTCGCCCGCGCTCGTGAAGACGAAGCTCGAGGTGAGGGTGAGCGCCTCCGAATGCTCCCGGAAGTCGCTGCGCAGTCCCCCGGCCCGGACCGCCAGCGTGTCGGGCTTGTAGTCGTCCGTCATGGGACCCTCAGTCCACGGCCGTCAGGCCGAGGTCGAGCTGGTAGCTCGACAGGCGCGTGCCGCCGTTCGATTCGCCGTCGTGGCGCGAGGCCTCGATGCCGGCCAGGTAGTCGCTCGAGACGTCGCCCGTGATGTACTCGCCGTCGAAGCACGAGCAGTCGAAGCGCTCGATGGCGGGATTGCAGGCGCGCACGTCCGCGATCAGCGAGGCGAGGTCCTGGTAGATCACCTCGTCCGCGCCGATGGCCTCGGCGATCTCGCGCTCGTCGCGGCCGGTGGCGATGAGCTCCGAGCGCGTCGGCATGTCGATGCCGTAGACGTTGGGGAAGCGCACCGGCGGGGCGGCCGAGGCGAAGAAGACCTTCCTCGCCCCGCACTCGCGCGCCATCTGCACGATCTCCCGGCTCGTCGTGCCGCGCACGATCGAGTCGTCGACGAGGAGCACGTTCTTGTCCTTGAACTCGACCGCCATCGCGTTGAGCTTCTGCCGCACGCTCTTCCGGCGCAGCTCGTGCCCCGGCATGATGAAGGTGCGGCCGATGTAGCGGTTCTTGATGAAGCCCTCGCGATAGGGCTTGCCGAGCTTCGTGGCGACCTCCAGCGCGCTGGGGCGGCTGGAGTCGGGGATCGGGATCACCACGTCGATCTCGGCGGCGATCCCGGAGGCGAGGATGCGGTCGGCGAGGCTCTTGCCCATGTTGCGCCGGCTCTCGTAGACGGAAATGCCGTCGATCACGGAGTCGGGGCGCGCGAGGTAGACGAACTCGAAGATGCACGGGTTGAGCGCCGGCGACTCGGCGCACTGCCGGCTGTAGAGGTTCCCGCTCTGGTCGATGAGGATCGCCTCGCCGGGGGCGACGTCGCGCATCGCCTTGAAGCCCAGGGTGTCCAGCGCCACGCTCTCGGAGGCGACGATGAACTCGACGCCCTTTTCCGTATCCCCCCGCCCGATGATGAGGGGGCGGATGCCCTTCGGGTCCCGGAAGGCGAGCAGCCCGTAGCCGGCGATCATCGCCACCACGGCATAGGCGCCCTTCACGCGCCGGTGCACGCCGCCGACCGCCTTGAAGATGGCGTCGGGCGTGAGCCGGTGCCCGCCGTCGCAGGCGTCGTGGATCTCGTGCGCCAGGACGTTCAGCAGCACTTCGGAATCGGAGTTCGTGTTGATGTGGCGGCGGTCCTCGAGGAACAGCGACTGGCGCAGCTCGTCGGCGTTCACGAGGTTGCCGTTGTGGCCCAGCACGATGCCGAACGGGGAGTTCACGTAGAACGGCTGCGACTCCGCGACGGAGGCGGCCGAGCCCGCGGTCGGGTAGCGGCAGTGGGCGATGCCCATGGTCCCGACGAGGCCGCGCATGTCGCGCGTGCGGAAGACGTCCCGCACCAGCCCGCGGCCCTTGTGCATGTGGAAGCTGTGTCCCTCGGCCGTGACGATGCCCGCCGCGTCCTGCCCGCGGTGCTGCAGGACCGTGAGCCCGTCGTAGAGGAGCTGATTGACGGGGCTGCGCGCGACGACTCCGACGATTCCGCACATGCTTCAGGCGTCCTTCAGGCCGGGGCTCGTAACCCCGCGATAGTGTAAGCGCTTTGCCCGCGCTTGTGGCCCGCCGGGCTCCCTGGATATGGGGGCGGGCGGGCGCGGTCGCAACCCCCTCACGGGAGCGGCACCACGCGGACGTCGAGCCCGGCGCCCTTCAGCTGGGCCGCGGCCCGGTCCGCCGCTTCCCGCGTGGGGAACGGCCCCGCGCGAAGCCGCGTGAGCTCCCCGGAGGCGCCTTCGATCCGCTCCGTGTAGTGGGCCAGGCGCGCGGCGGCGACCTTGTCCCGGGCGTGCGCGAGCTTCGCCTCTTCCTTGAAGGCGCCCACCTGCACGGCGAAGCCTTCGAGCTTCGGCACGGGCGGCACGGGGCTCGCGACCGGCTTCTCGGAGGCGGGCCGCGTGGCAGGCGCCTTGAACTCGGACGCCTTGGGCTCGACCGTCTTGCGCGCAGGCGCGAGTGCTCGACGGCGCGGCGGGGACGGCGGGTGAAGGCGCCTGGGGCGTCTGCGGCCTTCGCGGGTTCGGGAGCAGCGACCGGTTCCGCGACCTTGGCCACGGCCGGCAGCGGCGGCGCGCCCTCCTTCGGCGGAATCGCGAGCAGGGGCTCGACGCGCTCGCGACGCGGCTCGGGGTCGAGCAGCATGGGCACGAAGACGACGGCGACGAGGGCGAGCGCGACGGCGCCGATCAGGCGCTGGCGGCCCTTGCGGCGAAGCTCAACCTGCTCGGCAGTGGGGTCGCTCGGCATGTCGGGCGGTGGTCATCGCGGGATCTCGAGGACCCCTGCGACCGTGTGGAACGATCCGAAAACGACGATTCTATCATTCGGGCCCGCCTCCCGAAGCGCCGCCTCGTAGGCGAGCGGCACCGTCGCGAAGCTGCGCGTGCGCGCCGCGAGGCCGCGCGCCGCCAGCATCCCGGCCACCGTGGAGGCCGATGCCGCCCGCTCGCTCGCCACGGCCGCCACGTGCCAGAGGTCGATGCGCGGCGAGAGGGCATCGATCACGCCGCCGATGTCCTTGTCGCCGAGCATCGCGAAGACGGCGATCGTCCGCTCGTGGAATCCCATGTCGCCCAGGCCCCGCGCCAGCGCGCGCGCGGCGTGCGGGTTGTGCGCGACGTCCAGCACGACCGTCGGGCGTCCCGGCAGCACCTGGAGGCGGCCCGCGAGGCGCACCGCGGTCAGTCCGCGCTTCGCCTCGCCGACGGAGACCGGCAGGCGGGCGGCCGCCTCGTCGAGCGCGGCGAGCGCCGTCGCCGCGTTGCCGAGCTGCCACGGCCCGCGCAGCGCAGGCATCGGCAACGCCCGCTTGGCGCCGCGGCGGCCCTCGAAATCCCACTGCCCTCGTGGGCGAACCGCCCGGAAGTCGGGCCCGAGCAGCTGGAGGTCCGCGCCGATGGACCGGGCATGGGCCACGAGGGAGGCGGGGGATCGGCGTCGCCGAAGAAGGCCGGCCGCCCGGCGCGGAAGATGTGGGCCTTCTCGAGCGCGATGGCCTCCCGCGTGTCCCCGAGCCAGGCCTGGTGGTCGAGGTCCACCGTCGAGACGATCGCGCAGTCGGCATCGACGACGTTCACCGCATCGAGCCTTCCTCCCAGGCCCACTTCGAGGACCGCCACGTCGATGCGCGCCGTCTCGAACGCGGCCAGGGCCGCGAGCGTGCCGAACTCGAAGTAGGTGAGCGGCGTGGCTCCGCGCGCCGCTTCCACGCGCGCGAAGTCCCGCGCGAGCGCCGCGTCGCCGGCCTCCTCGCCGTCGATGCGGACGCGCTCGTTGTAGCGGACCAGGTGGGGCGACGTGTACAGCCCCTGCGGTAGCCCGCGGTGCGAAGGATGCACTCGAGGAACGCGCAGGTGGAGCCCTTGCCGTTGGTGCCGCCGACGGCGAAGGCGAAGGGCGGCGGCGCGAGGCCCATCCGGCCCATGACCTCGCGGACCCGCTCGAGGCCGAGCGCGATCTGGGCCGGGTGCTGCGCGGAGATGTAGTCGAGCCACGCCTCGAGCGAGGCGGCGGGGCCCGGCGAGGGCAGCCGGCTCACCGCGCGGGACCCGCGGCCGCCAGGACGCTCACGCCTCCGGCGCCGGCTCGCGCTTGAGCAGCGCGATGAGCCGCGAGACGCGATCGCGCATTTCGCGCCGGTCGACGATCATGTCGATGGCGCCCTTTTCCAGCAGGAACTCGGCGCGCTGGAAGCCCTCCGGCAGCGTCTCGCGAACCGTCTGCTCGATGACGCGCGGCCCGGCGAAGCCCACCAGCGCGCCCGGCTCGGCGATGACCACGTCGCCGATCATCGCGAAGCTCGCCGACACCCCGCCCATGGTGGGATCGGTGAGCACGGAGATGAACGGCGCCGGGCCGCGCGAGCTGGTGCAGCGCCGCCGTCGTCTTCGCCATCTGCATGAGCGAGAGGAGCCCCTCCTGCATGCGGGCGCCGCCCGTCGCGGTGAAGCAGACGTAGGGGACGCGCTCGTCGCAGCAGGCCTGCACGGCCCGCACGAACCGCTCCCCGACCACGGACCCCATCGAGCCGCCCAGGAACTCGAACTCGAAGGCCGCGGCGATCACCGGCACGGACTTCACGGCCCCCTGCATCACGACCAGGGCGTCGGTTTCCCCCGTGTCCTTCTCCGCCTCCGAGAGGCGCTCGGTGTACTTGCGGCTGTCCTTGAACTTGAGCGGATCGAGCGGCACGACCTCCGAGGCGAGCTCCGCCCGCCCTTCCGCATCGAGGAAGGAGTCGAGGCGCTGCCTCGAGGTGAGCCGGTTGTGGAAGCCGCACTTCGGGCAGACGTGCAGGTTCTTCTCGAGGTCGGTGAAATAGAGAACCGCCTCGCACGAGGGGCACTTGCTCCACAGGCCCTCGGGCACCGCCTTGCGCTGCGTGCCCTCCTCGCGCTTGATCTTCGGCGGCAGGAGCTTGCGGAACCAGCTCATGCGGGCGCCCTGTCGGCCACCGCCGCATCGACGCCGGCGCGGAACTCGGCCAGCACGGCGCCCGCCCGTGCCGCGGCCTGGGCCGG
>CAWAOC010000003.1:0-228650 GCA_963783635.1 uncultured Gammaproteobacteria bacterium | reverse complement strand
GATGGACTCGGGTTCGCGCTCGGCTTCGGCAGAGGTCGCGTTCGAGCTTGAGCGGTGGCGGCTTCTCCGGCGCAGGGTCGGGCGCCTCCACCCAGGCGGCCAGCAGCCGCGGCAGCGCCAGCCGCAGTGGTGGCGGTGGCGGTGGCGGTCGAGGCGGCGGAGGGAGACACTATGGTCTCGCCCCCTCCATACGCCCGTGAGATCTCGATGGGGGTCGATCGACAAGATGGATCGCGGCGGCCATTGCCGGCGCGGCGATCGCGGTCGTGCCAGGCGGCGCGATTGCGCAGGAGGCGAAGGCGCCCGCGAAGGCGAGCGCCCCCCCCTCCAGGCGCAGAAGTCGTTCGCCACGCCCGAGGAGGCCGTGAAGGCCCTCGTCGAGGCGGTGCGCGCGGGCAGCGTGGACGGCATGCTCGCGGTGATCGGCCCGAAGTCGAAGAGCTGGGTCTTCACGGGCGACAAGGTGGCGGACGCCGCGGAGTGGAAGAACTTCCTCGCGTCCTACGACAAGAAGAACGCGGTGAAGAAGGGCGGGCGACGCGAAGGCGGTGCTGGTCATCGGTGACGACTGGCCCTTCCCGGGGCCCGCTCGTGAAGAAGGGCGACAAGTGGTCGTTCGACGCGGGACGCGGGGGCGCGAAGAGGTGATGAACCGCCGCGTGGGCCGCAACGAGCTCGACACGATCCAGACGATGCTCGCCGTGGTCGACGCGCAGCGCGAGTACGCCCTCAAGGACGCCGACGGCAATGGCCTCGCCGACTATGCGGCGCGCTTCCGGTCCACGCCGGGGAAAAAAACGGGGTATACTGGCCGACAAAGGAGGGCGAGCTGCAAAGTCCGCTCGGCCCGCTCGCGGCCGAGGCGGTGCGCGAGGGATACGGCGAGAACCTGGGCGTCGACGGGACCACCCCCCTCCACGGCTACTACTACCGGCTGCTCACGAGCCAGGGCAAGGACGCCCCCGGCGGCGCCTACGACTACCTCGTGAAGGGCCGGCTCATCGGCGGCTTCGCGGTCGTCGCCACTGGCCGGCCTCCTACGGCAACTCCGGCGTGAAGACCTTCGTCGTGAGCCACGACGGCGTGGTCCACGAGAAGGACCTCGGCCCGGGTACCGAGAGCGCGGCGGGCAAGCTCAAGAGCTACAACCCCGACAAAGACCTGGAGCAAGGTCCCGTGAGGCAAACCCGACGCAACGCCCTCGTCATGGCGCTCGCCGTCACCACCCCCCTCGCGGCCCTCGCGCCGACTTGTGGGAAATCAAGACGGGCTCGGGAGACCGGCCCTGTAATATAGGCGTCCCGAGTGGGGCAATCGGATAGTTTTTTCCTGTTTGGAGAGGTCCGGAGATGCGTTCTCGTATTGGCTTGCCCCTCGCCCTCGCGGCGTCGGCAGCGCTGGCGCCCGGCACCGCCCAGGCGTCTTTCCTTCCGCGAGGCCATGGACGCCGTGGCCATGGTCCTGCATGGTTCATGATCGTGGTGGCGCCCATCGTCGCGATCGGCCTGTTCCTCGTGGTGCACGTGCTCCCCGAGAAGATCGCGGAGCAGAACCACCATCCGCAGCAGGACGCCATCAAGACGCTGTGCTTCCTTTCGCTCGTGTTCGGCGGGATGTTGTGGCCCCTCGCGTGGCTCTGGGCATTTACCCGCCCGGTGGGCTACCGGATGGTGTACGGGACCGAGAAGCACGAGCACTACTTCGTCGAGATGGGCGAGAAGGCCGCGCGCGGCGAACTCGACGCGCTCGAGCTCGACCACCTGCGCGACGAGATCGCGGAGATGTCCTCGACGCGGAGCGCTTCCGCAGGCGATACGCGGGCTGCCGGCGATCCTGGCGCAGGCCCGGCCGAAGGCGCCGCCGGCGGCTCCGCCAGGCGCGGCCGCCGCGGGCCGAGCGCGGGAGGAGCCAAGTAATGGAACTGATCCTCCTAGGCATCTACGCCGCATTCGTCTGGCTCATCTTCATCAAGCTGAAATGGCTGCCGTGGAACACCGTCTCGCAGGTGATCGTGGTGATCATCCCGATCGTGGCGCTCACGGCGCTGATCCTCACGCTCAACGTCGTGGCGCCGTCCTCGGCCGACGTGCGCGTCATCAAGTACGTGGTGAACATCGTCCCGCAGGTGAAGGGCCGCGTGATCGAGGTTCCCGGTCGAGCCCAACCGGCCGGTGAAAAAGGGCGACGTGCTGTTCAAGATCGACCCCACGCCCTACCAGCTCCAGGTGAACGCGCTGGAAGCGCAGCTCGCCAACGCCATCGGCTCCTCGAAGGAGCTCGAGGAGCAGCTCACCGGTTCGGCGGCCCAGGTGGCCCAGGCCAAGAGCGCCATCGAGCAGGCGGCCGCGCGGGTGCGCGAAGTGTCGGCGAAGGTCGATCTCGCGCGTAATGCGCGTGGACCAGAACCGCGAACTCGTGACGACGGGGGCCGGCAACAAGTTCGACCTGGAGCAGGCCGAGGCGAACCTCAAGGAGCTGGAGGGCCAGGCGGACGGCGCGCGCAGCGCCGAAGCGCAGGCCCGGTCGGCCGAGGCGCAGGCGCTCGCCGGCGAGCGCCAGATCAGGCAGCGCCTGGGCGCGAAGGCCAACGGCGAGTACGCGCAGGTGGCGCAGGTACGCGCCCAGCTCGAAAGCGCGAAGTGGGACCTCTCGCAGACGACGGTCACCGCGCCCGCCAACGGCTACGCGATCAACGTGCAGTTGCGGCCCGGGTCCATGACCGCCGCGTTCCCGGCGCTGCCCGTGATGACCTTCGTCGAGGACGAGTTCAGGTCATCGCCCTCTACAGCCAGAACGAACTGACCCAGGTGCGCCGGGCAACGAGGCGGAGATCGCGCTGGAGACCTATCCGGGCCGGATCATCAAGGCGAAGGTCGATTCCATCGTCTGGGCGCAGGGCCAGGGCCAGTCGGCCGGAGCGCGAACCTGCCGACGACCGGGGCCGATGCCGCGTCCACCCGAACCGCTTCCCGGTGAAGCTCGAGATCGAGCCGCGCGACAAGGAGCTGTTCCTCGCCGCCGGCGCCATGGGCACGCGGCGCGATCTACACGGAACACGGCAAGGCGGTCCACATCCTGCGCATGGTCATCCTGCGCATCGGCTCGATCACCAACTACCTGATCCTGAAGCTGCACTGATGCGCGCGATCCACGGCCGGCGCATCCGGGTTCCTCCGCGCGGCGCCGCTGGCGGCGGCGCTGGCGCTGGCCGGCTGCGCGCTGAAGCCAGCCGCCGGATCACCAGGCGCTGCGCGCCGACGCCTTGCCGGCCATGAAGACGCCGGAGGCTGGGCCGCGCAAGGCGGGGCGGCGGGCGCCGTCACCGACGGCTGGCTGGCCACGTTCGCCGACCCGCAGCTCGACGCGCTCGTGGCGGAGGCGCTCGCGAGCAACCTCGACCTGCGCGTCGCCGCCGCCCGCGTCGAGCGCGCCGCCGCCTACGCGAAGCAGGCCGGCTCGACCCTCTATCCGCAGGTGAACCTGCTGGCCTCCGGCAGCTTCACGGCTTCGGACTCCGGCAGCGCCTTCGAGACCGCGGGGCTCTTCGTGAGCTGGGAGCTCGATCTCTGGGGGCGCGTGCGGGCCCAGGCCGCGGCCGGATCCACGCAATACGAGGCCACGGCGAAGGACGCCGAGTACGCGCGCCAGTCCATCGCCGCGCTGGTCGCCAGGAGCTGGTTCCTCGCCATCGAGGCGCGGCGCCAGCGCGCCATCGCCCAGGAGATGTTGACGGCGGCCGAGAAGCTCGCGGCGCTCGCTCGCGAACGCGCCCGCATCGGCAAGGGCGACGAATACGACGTGCGCCTCGCGCAGGCCTCGCTGCTGGGTTATCGCGACACCGTGCTCCAGCTCCAGCTCTCGCGAGCAGCAGGCGGTCCGCGCCATCGAGACGCTCGTGGGACGCTATCCGGCCGCGGCGCTCGACACGGCGGCGCATTTCCCCGCGTTCCCGGGCCCGGTGCCGGCGGGGCTTCCCTCGGAGCTTCTCGAGCGGCGCCTCGACGTCGCCGCCGCGGAGCGGCGCGTGGCCTCGGCCTACTACCTGGTGGGCGAGGCTGAAGCGGCGCGCCTGCCGCGCATCTCCCTCACGGGGAGCGGGAGCAGCGTCACGAGCGACCTCGTCTTCCTCAAGGATCGCGAGAACCCTGCCTGGAGCGCTGGCGGCAACATCGTGATGCCGCTCTTCATGGGCGGCGCCCTGAAGGCGCAGGTGGAAGTCCGCACGGCCGAGCAGAAGGCGGCCGTCGCCGACTACGGCCGCATCGGCGCGCGCGCGTTCTCGGAAGTCGAGAATGCGCTGTCCGCCGGTTTCAACCTCCAGCAGCGCGTGCCGGTCCTCGAGGCCTCGGTCGCGGAGAACGAGCGCGCGCTCGAGTTGGCCCAGGTGCGCTACCGCGTCGGCACGGCGGACCAGCGCGCGGTCCAGCAGCAGTTGCTCGCCACGAACGCGGCCCGTTCGGCCCTGGCCCGCGCGACGAGCGAGCGGCTGGTGCAGCGCGTGAACCTCCACCTCGCGCTCGGCGGCGGCTTCGGCCCGCCCGCCGTCGCGACCGCGGCCGCCCCCGCTTCGGCCACCTCCAACACCACGCCGCCTTAAGCCGGAGGCCGGCCGGCGGCGACCGGAAGGAATGTCGCTCGACATGAGCCGGATCGTCCGATGTGTGATCCCTGCGCTGGTCGCGCTGGCGGCGGGTTGCGCCAGCCTGCCTTCACCCGAAGGCCGCGTCCCGTCGACGGTGCTCGGGGACACGGCGCGGACGCCGCTCGCCCTTGCAGTGGCACCGGTGGTGTCCGCCCACCCGGGCAAGGCCGGCATCCATCCGCTCTTCGATCCGCGAGACGCCTTCGCGGCCCGCGCCCTGCTCGCCGCCGCCGCCGGGAAGTCGATCGACGCGCAGTACTACATCTGGCACGGCGATGCGGTCGGCAACCTGCTCTTCGAGGCCCTGCGGCAGGCGGCCGGGCGCGGCGTGCGCGTGCGCCTGCTGTTGGACGACATGAACACGAAGGGGATCGACCCGGTGATCGCCGCGCTCGACGCGCATCCGAACATCGAGGTGCGCCTCTACAACCCCTTCGCGCACCGGAGCGCCCGCTCGCTCGACTTCCTCGCGGACTTCTCGCGCGTGAACCGTCGCATGCATAACAAGTCGTTCACCGCGGACAACCAGGCGAGCATCGTGGGCGGGCGCAACATCGGCAACGAGTACTACGGCGTGGGCGAGGGCACGGTGTTCGCCGACCTCGACGTGATCGCCATCGGCGCGGTCGTCAAGGACATCTCGCGGCAGTTCGACCTCTACTGGAACAGCGCGTCCGCCTATCCGGCCGCGAGCATCGTGGGCCGCCGCCAGGCCGGACGACCTCGACGCGCGGTTCGCCGCGGCGCGCGCCGCCCCCGAGTCCGTCGCCTACCTCGAGGCGCTGCGCACGTCGCCGAGCGTGCGCGAGCTCCTCGCCGGGCGGCTGCCGTGGGAATGGTCGGCCACGGCTTCGTGCATGACGATCCGGGCAAGACGCTCGAGACGACGAACCGTAGAGACGTACTGCTGTTCCCGGCGCTGATGGGAGGCGATCGGCCGGCCGGAGAAGTCGTTCGACCTCGTCTCCCCGTACTTCGTGCCTGGCGACGAAGGCACCGAGGCCCTGGCGGCGCTCGCCCGGCGCGGGGTGACGGTGCGCGTCCTCACCAATTCGCTCGAGTCGTCCGAGGCGAACGTGGTCCATGCCGGCTATGCCAAGCGTCGCGAGGCGCTCCTGCGTGCCGCGTCCGGCTCTTCGAACTCAGGGCCACGGCCCCGGCGGGCGAAGCCGCCGGAGGACGCAACTGGCGTGGTCTCCGGCTCGGGCTCCGGGGCGGCGCTGCACGCGAAGACCTTCGCCGCGGACGCGAGCCGCATCTTCGTCGGCTCGTTCAACTTCGACCTGCGCTCGGCGCTGCTCAATACCGAACTGGGCCTCGTGATCGAAAGCCCGAAGCTGGCCGGACGGCTCGCGGAGGTGTTCGACAAGGACCTGCCCCTTTTCGCGTACGAGGTCCGGTTGCGCGCGGATGGCGGGCTGGAGTGGATCGAGAGGACCACGGCCGGCGAGAGGCGCCACGAGACCGAGCCCGGCGCGGGCTGGTTCCGGCGCGCGGCCGTGGCGGTGCTGTCCGGCTTCCGATCGACTGGATGCTCTAGCGGGACTGGAGAAGATGTCATGAACGCGACAAAAACGAAGTTCGAGGGCATCCGGGAAGGGCTTCGTCGCCGACCTCCTCCCCGGTCTTACCACGTCGGCGGTCGTCGTGCCGAAGGCGCTCGCCTACGCGACGATCGCGCAGCTCCCGGTGCAGGCCGGGCTCTTCGCCGCGATGGTGCCGATGGTCGTCTACGCGGTGCTGGGCACCTCGCGCGTGCTGAGCGTCAGCACGACCACGCCCATCGCCATCCTCTGCGCCTCCGCGATCGGCGAGGCGCTGCGCGCCGATCCGTCGCTCTCCCCGCTCACCGCCGCCGCGACGCTGTCCGCGCTCGTCGGCGTGATGCTCGTCGCCGCGCGCATCGCGCGGCTGGGGTTCCTGGCCGACTTCATCTCCGAGCCCGTGCTCACGGGATTCAAGGCGGGCGTGGGGTTCGTGATCGTCGTGGACCAGCTCCCGAAGCTCCTGGGCATCCACTTCGACAAGGGCGGGTTCTTCCAGAACGTCGCCTCGATCGTCACGCACGTGCCGGAACTGTCGGTGCCCACGCTCGCCGTCGCGCTGGGAACCTTCGCCATCATCGTCCTCTCGAAGCAGTTCCTGCCGAAGGCCCCGGCCCCGCTCTTCGCCGTGGCCGCGGGCATCGCCGCCTCGGCCTTCCTCGGCCTGCAGGCCGCCGGCGTCAGCGTGGTCGGCGCGATCCAGGGCGGGATGCCCGCGCTGCAACTGCCGAAGCTCGGGCTCGTCGAGGCGATGTGGCCGGCGGCGGCGGGTGTCGCGCTCATCGCCTTCACCGAGTCGATCGCCGCCGCGCGCGCATTCCAGCGCTCGTCGGATCCCGCCATCAACGCGAACCGCGAGCTCTTCGCCCTGGGCGCCGCCAACGTCGCCGGCGCCTTCATCGGCTCGATGCCCTCGGGCGGGGGCACGTCGCAGACGGCCGTGGCCGCGACGGCCGGCGCGCGCTCGCAGGCGTACTCGTATGTCGTCGCGGGCGTGGCGCTGGCCACCCTGCTCTTCCTGGCGCCGGTGCTCGCCCTCATGCCCAACGCCACGCTCGCGGCGGTGGTCATCGCGTACTCCCTCGGGCTCCTCGACCCCACGCAGATGATCGCCATCCGGCGCGTGCGCACGATGGAGTTCCGCTGGGCCGTCGCCGCGTGCCTGGGCGTAATGGTCCTCGGCACCCTGAACGGCATCCTCGCGGCCATCGTGCTCTCGATGGCGGGACTCATCGCGCGCGCCACCAATCCGCGCGTCGACGCGCTCGGGCGCAAGCCGGGCACGCACGTCTACCGCCCGCGCTCGAAGGAGCACCCGGAGGACGAGACCCTTCCCGGCCTGCTCATCGCCCGGCCCGAGGGCCGCCTCTACTTCGGCAACGCCGCGAACGTCGCCGCGAAGCTGAGGGCCCTCGCGAACGAAGTCTCGCCGCGCGTGCTCCTGCTCGATTTCTCCGCGGTTCCCGGACTCGAGTACACGGCGCTCAAGATGCTGGTGGAGGCCGACGAGAAGCTGCAGCACGAAGGCATCGAGCTGTGGCTCGCCGCCCTCAACCCCGAGGCGCTCGAACTCGTGCGGGCGACGCCGCTGGCCGAGCGGCTCGGACGCGAACGCATGTTCTTCACCGTCGAGGACGCCGTGAACGCGTACGAGAAGCGCGGCGCCGGAAAGGCCCCATGAGCGAGACCGCCGTACCCGAGGAGGGCGGGCGCGAACCCATCCTCGACCCCGTCGACCGCATCTCGGAGATGCTCTTCGGCCTGTTCATGGCGCTCACCTTCATCGGCGCCGTGTCCGTGGCCGGCCGCGGCCAGGACGAAGTCCGGACGCTGTTCGTGACGGCCATCGGCTGCAACCTCGCGTGGGGGCTCGTGGATGCCGTGATGTACCTCGTGCGCACCGCCACCGGCCGCGGCAGGCAGCTTAGCCTCGCGCACGCGGTGCGCGCCGCGCCGGACGAGGAGCGCGGTCGCGCCATCATTCGACGCGAACTCATGGCCGCCTTCCCGCGCGCGACGACCGAGGCGCAAGTCGAGGCGATCCGCGCGCGCGTGGCCGCCATGACGGACTTGCCGGCAAGGCCCGAGCTCGACGGCCGCGACGCGCTCGCCGCGATCGGCATCTTTTTCATCGTGGTCGCGGCGACCTTTCCGGTCGTGCTGCCGTTCGCCTTCTTCGCCGATGTCGAGACCGCGAAGTGGACCTCGCGCGGGCTGGCGCTCGCGATGCTGTTCCTGGGCGGCCTCGGCCTCGGCCGGTACGCCGGCTACGGCAGCTGGAAGGTCGGGCTCCTGATGATGGGCCTGGGCACCGCGCTCACCGTGGCGATCGTCGCCCTCGGCGGATGAAGCCTCCCGTCCTCGCGGCCCTCGTGCTCGCGTCGCTGGCGGGCATGCCCGCCCTCGCCGACGACCCCGCGGTGCCGGGCCGCCGCGCCTCGCCACCCTCGAAGGAACCGTGGGAATTCGCGCTCACGGCCTATCCGACGCAAGTCCGCGGCGGAGACAACACCACCTCCGCCATCGCGGTCGCCGACCGCGGCCCGCTGCATCTCGAGGCGAGGTACGGCTACGAGGCGAAGGATTCGCGCTCGGCCTTCGCGGGCTGGACCTTCTCCGGCGGCGAAACGGTCACGTGGGAGCTCACGCCCCTCGTGGGCGGCGGCTGGGGCCCCGTGCGGGCATTCATTCCCGGATTCGAGGCGAGCCTCGCGTGGGGCAAGCTCGATTTCTACGTCGAGGCGGAATTCGTGCGCGATCGCCGCGAGAAGCGCCGACAGCTACAACTACGCGTGGAGCGAGCTGGGCTACAGGCCCCTCGAATGGCTGCGCGTCGGCGCCGTCGGCCAGCGCACCCGCGCCTACGGCGGCGACCGCGAGTTCCAGCGCGGCCCGTTCGCCCAGGTGATGGTGGGCCCGGCGACGATCGGGGGCTTCTGGTTCAACCCGGGGTCGAAGGACCAGGTGTTCGTCGGCTCGATCGGCGTGACCTTCTAGCGAGCCGCGCCGGGACGGGCGGCAGGGTCACGCCCGGCTCCGCCCCGCTTGCGCCACTGCAGGAACACCACGATCGTCACCGCGAGGCCGAGCGTGTAGCCGATCACCGCCGAGGTGACGCCGGCCGGCGCGTGGTTGACGGTCGCGATCACGAGCGCCAATCCCGGGTTGCGCATCGCCGCCGCGACCGCGGCGGCGGGCCGCACCTCGGCATCGCGCCAGGCGAAGGTCCAGCCGATCGCCAGCGCGCACACCGTCATGCCCACGCCCGCGACGTCGGCGCCCAGCCCACGTCGGCGATGATCGCCGGCGAGTCGACGAGCAGGAAGACGCCCAGCACGAGCAGCAGGACGCTGCCGACGCGAGCCAGCGGCGGCTCCAGCCGCGCCGCGAGCGCGGGACCGAAGGCCCGCAGCGCGGCGCCCAGGGCGAGCGGCAGCAGCTGGGCGAAGAAGACCTGGCGCCCGATGTGGAACGGCGTGACGGTGAAGTCGGCGGCGAAGACCCAGTCGAGGATCACGACGGAGGCCGGCACCGTCACGACCGCGAGCGTCACGATCGCCAGGTGCAGCGCCGGCGCGAATTCGCGGTGGCCCCCGGCTTCCAGCGCGCGCCGCAGGGCGATCGGCGCACCCGGCGAGATGGCCATGAGCACGATGCCGGCCGCCACCGGCCCCATCAGCCCGAAACCCTTGACCCAGAGCACCGCGACCGCCGGCACCGGCACGACGACCGCGAAGACCGCGGCCGCCAGCACGACGCGGCGCTGCATCGCCGCCGCGATCTGCTCGCGGCCGAGCATCAGCCCGAGCGACAGCATGATGACCCACACCGTCGCCATCGCGAACAGGCCGATCCACTGGAACGGGATGAGCACTCAGCCGAGCTCGCGCCGCAGCTCGGCGTGCAGGTCGCGCTTGGGGATCTGGTCGCGCGGGATGGCCAGCGGAAGGACGACGATCGACTGTCCCGCGGCGTTGCGCACCTGCGTCAGCTGCAGCTCGACCGTCGTCCCGCCGGGCTTCGCCTGCTTGATGCCGAGGCGGTCCACCAGGAGCGGGACCGTCTCGATGCGCAGCTGCTCCGGCGCCTTCTCCAGCGTATCCACGAGCAGGTCGAGGTGCAGGGGAAGCGTCCCGGCGCCCGAGCCGGCGGCCTGGAGCCGCTTCTCGACGTCGGCGAGCTTCGCCTCGATCGCGGCCGGGTCCGGCTTCTCCTCGCCGCCTTCCTGCGTGAGGCCCCAGCCCGCCGACTGCAATGCCCGCAGCTTCGCGCGCAGGACGGATTGCTCGGCGGCGAGCGCCTCGCGCTCCCCGCCGGCCGTCGAGATCCGCGCGAGCGCCAGGGTGAGAAGGTTGTCGAAGGCGCGCCGCATCACGAGGCGGCGATGCTCGTCCTCGGTCGCGCAAGGTTCGAGCAGGCGATGCTTGTCGAAGCTCACCTGGATCTGGGCGACCTCCTGCTGGACGCGATCGTTCTCGACGGCCATGCCGAGGACCTTCTTCTCGGTGCGATCCATGGCGAGGAGCGCGATGACGGGGTCCGTGCCGACGCCGGCCGGCCCCTGCAGGAAATCGAGGAGCGCGCGGTCCGCCCCGAAGACCTGCGCCATGCGATCGGCCGAGGCGAAGAAGGCCGCGAGGCGGTCGTCCTCGCCGTAGGTCTTCCGGCTCGCCTCGATCCGCGGCGGCATGCCCTCCTGGAGGGCGACGACGTGGTCGAGGGCCTTCAGGATCGCCGGCTCGAGCTTGCTTGCGGTGACCGGAGAGGGATCGCACGCGCGGGTCCGTCGCGTCGATGGCACGGTCGATGGCCGCCTGGACGAGCGAGCGCTCGTACTTCCCCGCCGACGGCGGGCCTTCCCTCCGAAAATGGACTGGAACAGCTTCAGCATCGATTTTCCCCTTCCGCCCGGAAATGCGGGCCTTCGTCGCGGGATGTGCAACCATTCTATCCACGCGGGACGCCCTCGCGAGCCCTGTCCGGTCGACGACGGCTGCCGGCGTTGACCAAAGTCAACATCCGGCCTCCCAGCTGTGACCAAATCGATCGGATAACCGCAGCGGAAATCAACGAATCCAGGAGCAACCATGGCCAAGGCCGTCAAGAAGGCGTCGCCCGCCCCGGGCAAGAAGGACGACAAGGGCGAGCTCGGCAACAAGGAATACGCGACGCGAGATGAAGAAGCTGCACATCGAGCTCGTGAAGCTGCAGGAGTGGGTGAAGCACGCCGGGCTCAAGGTCTGCATCGTCTTCGAGGGCCGCGACACGGCCGGCAAGGGCGGGACGATCAAGGCGATCACCGAGCGCGTGAGCCCGCGCACCTTCCGCGTCGTGGCGCTGCCCGCGCCCTCGGACCGGGAAAAGTCGCAGATGTACTTCCAGCGCTACATGCCGCACCTGCCGGCCGCGGGCGAGGTCGTGATCTTCGACCGCAGCTACTACAACCGCGCCGGCGTCGAGCGCGTGATGGGCTTCTGCGACGAGAAGATCGTGAAGAAGTTCCTCGAGGACGTCCCGAAGGTCGAGAAGTCGATGGTCGACTCCGGGATCATCCTCATCAAGTACTGGCTGGAGGTGAGCGCCGAGGAGCAGACGAAGCGGCTTTCCGCGCGCATCGACGACGGGCGCAAGATCTGGAAGCTCACGCCGATGGACCTCAAGTCGTACTCGAAGTGGTACGACTACTCGCGCGCCCGCGACGACATGTTCAAGTACACCCACACCGAGTTCGCGCCCTGGATCGTCGCCGACTCCAACGACAAGAAGCGGGCGCGCCTGAACATCATCAGCGACCTCCTCTCGCGCATCCCCTACAAGTCGGCGCCGCGCGCAGAAGATCAAGCTGCCCAAGCGCCAGAAGGACAAGAGCTACCGCGAGCCGAAGCACGACGTGGCGCGCGTGAAGGAGCGCTTCTAGGCTCCCGGGGGCCGCCGGACGATGAACGCCACGGCGGGATATCGCCAGCCGCTACGCGCCCTCGCGTCGAGCGCGAGCCGGCAGACGCGGACGGCGAAATCGTCAGGGTCCCGCGCGATCTCGAACCCGAGGCGCGAGGCGAGGCGCAGCATCGGCTGGTTCTCGGCCAGCACGAAGCCCGTCATCTCGCGCAAGCCCCGGCGCCGCGCGGCCTCGATCAGCGCCGTCATGAGCGCGCCCCCGAGTCCGGCGCCGCCCCAGTCGTCGGCGACGCTGATGGCGAATTCGCAGGATTGCGGGCCCGGGCCGATGATGAAGGTCGCCGCGCCGACGATGTCGATGCCGTCCTCGGCGGGAACCGTCGCCGCGATCGCGAGTCCCTTTTCGGGAAAGGAGGCGAGCGCGTCGCGCAGCCTTTTCCGGTTCGCCTCGCGCACCGAGTGCATGAACCGCATGTAGCGCGACTGGCTGCCCAGGCGCTCGAAGGCCTGCAGGATTTCTTCCTCGTCCGTAGGAACGATGGCGCGGACGTGCACCACGCGTCCGTTGCGAAGCGTGAGGTCGCAGGGGTTCGAAGCGGCGTTTCCATGGCGCGACAGGATATCGCGCCTTCGCAGCGGTGCGCTGGCTCGCTCGCTCCTCGTCGCCCTGGCGCTGGCCGCGGCCGCCTGCGGGCCGCCGACCGAGCCCGCGAAGCCCGTCGCGGCATCGGGCGAATGGCACGAGTTCGAGGGCACCTGGAACGCCGCGGGCTCGCGCCGCACGATTTCCCTCGGCGGCGACCGCAAGGCCGTCGATCATCGACCTGCGCGGATCGATGCTGCTCTCCGGCCCGGGACGCCCCGGCGTCGGCTTCCGCTCGGAAGTGATCGCGCTCGCCGACACGGGACTCGGGTCTCGTCGGCCGCGGCGTCTGGACCGACGAGCGCGGCGACCAGGTGTTCAGCGAGCTCAAGGGCGAGGGCACGAAGGCGAAGAACCGCATCGCGGGAACGATCCTCGGCGGCACGGGCCGCTATGCCGGCGCGACGGGCAGCTACGAGTTCTCGTGGCAGTTCGTGATCGAGGCCGAGGACGGCTCGATCCAGGGGCGCGCCGCCGGCCTGAAGGGCCGCGTGCGGCTCGGCCAGCCGGCGCGGGAGGCCAAGGCCATGATCGCGCCCGGACTGCTCCTGAAGCGCGCGGCGCCCTTCGCGATCGCGATCGGCATCTGGTTCGCGCCGGTGCCGGCCGGCCTCACCGCGCAGGCGTGGCACCTCTTCGCCGTCTTCGTCGCGGCCATCGCCTCCGTGCTCCTCGGCGCCTTCCCGCTGCTCACCGCCGCGATGATCGCCGCGGGAACCGTCGTCCTCACCGAGACGATCACGGCGGCGCAGGCCTTCGCCGGCTTCGCCAACTCGAGCGTGCTGCTCGTGGTGATCGCGTTCATCGTCGCGCAGGCCGTGGTGAAGTCCGGCCTCGGCCGGCGCATCAGCCTCTTCATGGTGAGCCGCTTCGGCGGCTCCTCCCTCGGCCTCGCCTACAGCATCGTGCTCACCGACGCGGCCATCGCGCCGGCGTTCCCCAGCAACACGGCGCGCGGCGGCGTGCTCTTCCCGATCGTGCTGTCGGTCGCCAAGGGGGCGGGCTCCGAGCCCGACAGCCCGAAGGGCGCCGGCTCGGCGGCTACCTCATGTTCTGCACGATGGCGAGCCTCGCGGTCTCCTCCGCCCTGTGGATGACGGCCACCTCCGCCAACCCGATCGGCGTGCAGATCGCGCGGCAATCGGGGCTCGCAGATCGGCTTCGGTTCGTGGCTCCTCGCCTCCTGCGTGCCCGCGCTCGTCGCGATCGGGCTGCTGCCGCTCCTCGTCGCGAAGCTCTTTCCGCCCGGCGTCGGCGCCACGCCCGAGGCGCCCGCGGCGGCGCGCGCGGAAATCGCCGGCATGGGGCCGATGTCGCGCGACGAGTGGATCACCGCGGTGACCTTCGTGGTGATGGTCGCCGGCTGGGTGTTCGCCGATTCGCTCAAGCTCAACGTGACCAGCATCGCGTTCATGGGCTTCGGCGTGCTGCTGCTGGCGGGCGTGCTCACCATGGACGACATCGCCGAGCAGGGCGACACGCTGGCGACCTTCCTCTGGCTCGCGGTCCTCTTCGCCCTGAGCGGGCAGCTGAACGAGCTGGGCTTCATGGGCTACGCGGGCGAGCGCCTCGCCTCGCACCTGGGCGGCATGTCCTGGCCGGCCCTGTACGTCACCCTGATCGCCGCTCTACGTCGCCATCCACTACATGTTCGTGAGCCAGTCCTCGCAGGTGCTGGCCCTCCTCGGCGTCTTCCTCGACGTCGGCGTGCGCGGCGGGGTGCCCGCGCCGCTGATGGCCTTCGGCCTCCTCTTCGCGAGCAGCTACTTCTCCGTGATCACCCCGCAGGGCGGCAGCCAGAACATCATCTTCGTGGCGAGCGGCTACCTCACGCAGCGCGAGCTCTACAAGCTGGGGCTCCTCGCCACGCTCGCCTTCATGGCGGTGTTCCTGCTGGTCGGCACGCCCTGGGTGCTCTTCGTCACCGGGAAATGGGACAGTCCCCCAATATCCCTGCTTTCGGGCTAGCGCCAGGAGTTTCCCACCATGATGTAGAAGGCGTTCTCCTCGGGGCCGCGCGCGACGTCCACGCCCGCGTGCAGGCCCAGTGCGCGCGCGACCAGGTAGCGGAAGCCCACCCCTTTCGTCACCCGCGTCGGCGCCGAGCCCAGGTCGCCCGCGTCGTCGGCGGCGCGGCCGGCACCGGCGAAGCCGACCAGCGACCAGCGACCGTCGAGGTTCCAGCGGCCCTCCATTTCCATCAGCGCCGTCCGGTCGCCCTGGTAGCGCATGGCCGGGATGCCGCGCATCTCGATGAAGGGGCACGCGTAGAAGGGCACGTCGCCGTCCACCGCCTGCGCGTCGGCACGAACGCCGACCACCACCGAATCGCCCGCGGGAAAGTAGGCGCTGAGGCCGAGCCGCGACCGGCTGAAATCGTGGTCGCTGCCCAGCGCCCCGTCGAACTTCATCGCCGTGAGGTAGGCGCGCAGGCCCGCAGTTCGGCGTGAAGATGTTGTCGCGCCCGTCGTACTCCGCGACCAGTCCCAGGCCCGCGACCGTCGCGTCGAACTGCCGCTGCGGGATTTCCGCCGGCGTGCGCAACGCGAACTGCGACTGCGTGCTTCGCGCCCGACATAACGCAGCCCCGCCCACCATTCCGTATCGCCGAAGCGGCGGCGGACGTCGGCCACCGCCACCTTGGCGTCGATGTTGAAATCGAGCCCCTTCGCCTGCGCGCCCCCGCCGACATCGGGCAACCCGTACCAGGCGAGATTGAGGGAGCCGTAAGCCGCGCCGCGGCATAGCGCCACCGCCGGCCTTCGCTGAACCCGAGGTGGCCGATGCCGCCGCCCTTGCTGCCGTTCTCGGTGCCGAACGCGCGCCACCCGTGATGTCGGGCGGCTCGAATCGCCGCACGCCATCGGGAGACTCGGCGACGGGCCGCGCTGGACGGATTGCGGTGGAAGTAGAGCAGCCCCAGGCCGGCGCCGTAACCGAGGGCGGGCTCGGTGATGAGGATCGGCACGGGCAGGGCGCCCTTGTGGTCGAGGAGCCAGCGGCTGGCGTCCAGGCGGCCGTCGACCGGATCCTCGAACGTGGCGAGATCCGGGAGTTCGAGGCCCGCGGCCGGCGCGCAAAAGAAAACGGCCGCCCCGAGATAGGGCGGCCGCGATCCTTGCCGGAAACACGCTCGCGTCAGTCGACCAGCGGAATCGCCGCGGCGGCGTCGAAGTGGACCAGCGCGCGGATCTTGTTCTCGATCTGCAGGTAGCGGGCCGCCTTCTTGCCCGGCAGCACCTTCGCGGCGCGATCGAAGCAGGACTTGCGCGCCCGCGCTTCGTCGTTGTCCGCCGCCAGGAGGTCCTTCGCGATCTTCTTCGCGTTGGCGTCCGTCATCTTGTTCATCGGCGTTGACGTAGTCGAGGATGGCACGGTTCGACCGGCGCTGCGCGCCGTCGAGCTTCACGTGGCACTCGTCGTAGGCCGGCCGAAGGCCTTCGCCTCGGCTTCCGTGAGCGTGCAGGTTCTTCATCACGACCGCCTTCGGGTCGCGTGCGGATGCGCTCGCGCAACTTCTGGATGCTGGGCGGCATCCGGCAGCGCCCGCCGCGGGGGCCGGGGATTGGGCGAAGGCCGGCAACGCGAAGGCCACCAGGGAGGCGACGAGGAGCGTGGGAATGGATTTCATGGGATGTCCGTGGGTCAGTTGAGTTCGCTGTCCTTGTAGTACTTCGTGCCCTTGGCCGTGAGCTCGAGCGCGAGGCCGTCGTCGCTCAGCTGGTAGAGCCAGACGCCCGGCGCGATCGACATCGCGCCCGCGTAGACTTCCGAGCCCTTGCCGCCCATCTGCGCCGAGGCGGTGGCCTGCCCGCCGATCTCCCAGCCCTTCCTGATGAAGTCGTTCAGCTTGCCCGCCGTCTCGAAGACCCAGACCAGCCGGAACTTCTTCACGCCGAGCCCCAGGCCCGCCTGGACCTCGACCATCTTCATGAAGGTCTCCGCCTTCGACTTCGTTGTCGACGGCCATGCCGGAGCCGGAGCCGCCCCCGGCGAAGAGGATCTTCATCCCGAAGTTGCTGAAGACCGCGTAGCCGGCCGACCGCTCGATCGCCGCCTTCGCGCCGGGCTGCTCCTTGTAGAGCCGCTCGAGGGTGTTCTTCACGACCTGGCGCACGTCTGCGCGCTTCTCCTCCTTCGTCGCCGCGAAGGCCGCCAGGGGCGCGACGGCGACGGCGAGCGCCATGACGAGCGCGTTGCGTCGGCTCTGTCTCATTGGACCTTGCTCCAGGTCTTGTCGGGGTTGTAGCTCTTCATCTTGCCGGCGGCGCGCCGCGGTGCCCGGGCCGAGGTCCTTCTCGTGGACCACGCCGTCGTGGTTCACGATGAAGGTCTTCACGCCCGAGTTGCCGTAGGAGGCCGGCCAGGCGACGACCGCGAAGCCGCCGAAGAGCCTGCCCTTCACCAGGTAGTCGTAGGCGCCGCCGGGCGCATCCTTGCCCTGGCTCGTGAGCATCCGGTAGTAGTAGCCGTTGTAGGGCGCGGGCTTGCCGACGCCCAGGTTCTTGCCGTAGCCCTCGCGCACCGCCTGGGCGACGAGCGGACCGAGCGGGCTCTGCGGCTCGCCTTCCTTCGTCGGCCAGTAGAGGCCGTCCTTCTTGCCCGGCGAGGACACGGAAGCGCGCCGCGTAGTCGGCGAGCCCGTTGCCGTCGGCATCCTTGGCGGCGTACTCGCGCTGCGCGTCGACGATGGCGAGCATCGTCTGGATCGTGTCGAGCTCGTTGCGGCCCACGCGGCGGTTCATCACCTCTTCGCGCCCCGCGTCCGCGTCGAACGACCACTTGTCGCCCTTCTTCACGAGCGGCGCCGGGAAGGGCCAGTCGTCGCCGATGACCAGCAGGGCCTTCGCGTCGCCTTCCTTCTTCACCGCGTTCTTCCTGTCGTAGGACGCGAGGAAGGTCTTCCACTCCGCGGCATCCGACACCTTGTCGCCGGTGAAGACCCAGCTCTTCGACTTCGGGCCGATCACCGCGAGCATGCCGTCCACGCTGCCCGCGCGCACCGCGTCGACGAGCGCCTTCACCGCCTCCTCGGGCGTGGCGAACGACTTCTGCGCCGCAGGCTTGCGCGGCGGCTCGCCTTCGCGGGCGCCTTCGCCTCCTGGGCCAGCGCAACCGGGCCGGCCGCCGCGAGGGCTGCGCCGACCATCACCGCCATCATCCAATTCGTCTTCTTCATGTTCAGTTCTCCGGATTCAAGGGGGCGAGTCGGGCTAGCGACGTCCGCCGCCACCGCGACCGCCGCCACCGCCACGGGCTCCGCCGCCGCCCGAGGATGCGCGGCTGGCGCTGCCGCGCGAACTGGCCGCGCGCGTCGAGGCTCCGCTGCGAGCCGGCCCCGGAGAACCCCGCCGCCACCACCGACGACCCACGCGACGTGCGGCAGCCTGCGCCGCCACCGCGGATCCGCCGTCGCGCGGGACTGCGCACTCACCCCGGCGCCAGCCCGGTCGCCGCCGCCCGCCTGCGCGATCCGCCGTCCGCCGGCGCGAGTCGGCCGCGCTGCGCCTGGCTCTGCAGCTGGCTCTTGTCCATGCCCTGCATCTCCGAGCGCCCCTGCTCGGCCTGGCCGCGGAACTGCTCGCGCGACTGCGCCGCCTTGGCATCGCCGCCCCGGCTGTACTTCTGCGCGGTGGCGTTGTCCTTGTAGGCGACGCCCTTGCGGTGCTCGGCGTTGTGCTGGAAGTTGTTGTTCTGGATGTTGGTCTTGTTGAAGTTGTTGTAGTTGTTGCTGTTGATGTTGATCTCGTTGCCGCCCCAGTTGCAGTTGCCCCAGATCGCGGCGCCGACGACGACGCCGGTGGCGAACGCGAGGCCCGCGCCGCCGTAGGCGTAGCCCGGCGGATAGTAGTAGTACGGCGGCGGGTACGAATACCACCACGTGCCGTAGACCGTGGCCGGGTTGTAGGTCGGCACGTAGACCGTCTCGGGCTTCGGCGGGCTCGATGATGTAGACGGTCTTGTCCGCTCTGCTTCTCGGTCTTCACCGTCTGCTCGGGCGTGGTCTTCAGGTTGCCGGCGGCCTGCGCCTTGGCCCGCAGCGCCTGCGTCGTCTTCATGATGTCCGCCTGCTGCGCGAGGAAGGCGTCGCCCAGCTTCTGCGTCCAGTCGAGCTTCTCGTTCATCATCGTGAGGACCTGCGGCACGGCGGTGAGCGACTTCACGGCCGGGTCCCACGTCTGCTTCTGCATCGCGTCCTCGAGCGCCTTGTCCTTCACGCCCGGGTTGGCCTTCGACCAGCGCGCGGCCTCGACGACCTCCAGCGGGTAGGTCGAGGCCATGAGCACCTGGGCGAGGAGCGCGTCGGGATAGAGCGCGATGGGCGCCAGGAGCTCGTCGAGCTCCTGCTGGGAGAAGGTCTTGCTGCCGGCTGGCGCGGGCTGCGTGCCGGCGCGGCCGCGGGCGCCTGCTGGGCCTGGGCACGGGATGGCAGCGCCGCCGCGAGGTACAGCAGGCGAGGGGATAGGGCGAACCATGTTGCGTCCATGCAGGCCTCCGAAGGGGGATTCGCTAAACGTCGATTTTACCGTCAGCCGACGATGCGCGCGCCGGTGATGGTGTGTTGGGCAACCCGCGGCTTGCCCGAACCGGTGCCGCTCAGGGCGATGTACTTGATGTTGGCAATGGGAATATCAGCACGTTCCCTCGGCCTCGACCACGACATGCTTGCTGGTCATGAACTCAACTTGATCTGCCTGGCAGCGGGTTCGGGCCTGCTCCGCGAACTCGAAGACGAGCTTCGACCATCGTTGAAGTGCAGGGTCATGTGCGGTCGTGGGTCATGGCGCTCTCCGTGCCCTGTCCATGGGCTGGAGCGACAATACCAGAGCCAACGGGCACCTACCTGACCGCCGTCAACGGCGCGGCCACCGGGCAGGCCGGGGCGATTGTCCGTCCCGGGGCGGGCCCGTATAATCCCTCCCACGCGCCGATTTGAGCTTCAGCTTGCGGGCGCGAAACAAATACGGCTAAAGCGAAAGGCAGGTCTCCGACGAGAACCCGACCCGAGCGACAGCCGGTCGGGTTTTTTCATTCTGGATGACGGTGAAATGACCGCAAACGCCCTGGGCTCCGTGGGAGAAGTCGCGCCGCAGCGCGCCGGCTTCCTCGAGCCCCTCATCCTCAAGGGCGGCAAGACGCTCGCCTCCTACGAGCTCGTCTACGAGACCTACGGCACGCTGAATGCGGACCGCTCCAACGCCGTGCTCGTCTGCCACGCGCTCTCCGGCAACCACCACGTCGCCGGGCTGAGCACGCGGACAGCCCGAAGAAGGTCGGCTGGTGGGACAACATGGTCGGGCCCGGGCAAGGCGATCGACACCGAGCGCTTCTTCGTGATCGGCGTGAACAACCTGGGCGGCTGCCACGGCTCCACGGGGCCGGCGACCATCGACCGCTCCACCGGGCAGCCCTACGGCGCGGGCTTCCCGCTGGTCACCGTGGAGGACTGGGTCGCCTCCCAGGCGCGCCTCATGGACCGGCTCGGCATCGAGCGGCTCGCCGTGGCGATGGGCGGGTCGCTCGGCGGCATGCAGGCGATGCAGTGGACGCTCGACTTCCCGGACCGCATCGGCCACGCCATCGTGATCGCCGCGGCGCCCGAAGCTCTCCACGCAGAACATCGCCTTCAACGACGTGGCGCGCCAGGCGATCGTCTCCGACCCGGATTTCCACGGCGGCAACTTCTACGCGATGAAGACGGTGCCGGCGCGGGGCCTGAAGCTCGCGCGCATGCTCGGCCACATCACCTACCTCTCCGAGGACCTGCTCGGCGAGAAGTTCGGCCGCGACATCAAGGGCGACGACTACGGCTTCAACTACGACGTGGAGTTCGAGATCGAGTCGTACCTGCGCTACCAGGGCGACAAGTTCGCGCAGGTCTTCGACGCCAACACCTACCTCATCATGACCAAGGCGCTCGACTACTTCGACCCGGCGCGCGAGGCGGGCGGCGACTTCGCCAAGGCCATGGCGCCGGCGAAGGCGGGGTTCCTGGTGGCCTCCTTCACGAGCGACTGGCGCTTCCCGCCGGAGCGCTCGCGCGAGATCGTGAAGGCGCTGGTGAAGGGCGGCAAGAACGTCACCTACGCGGAGATCGACGCGCCGCACGGCCACGACGCGTTCCTGCTCGACAACGCGCACTACCACCGCTGGTGGCGGCCTACATGGACAACGTGGCCGCAGGAAGTGGGCGCGGGCAGGCGCGCGCGGCCGCTCATCGTCGGCGGCACGGAGCTCGAGGAGATGAAGGGCTACTCGGGGGGGGGCAAGCCATGACGCCGCGCTTCGACTTCGACCTCATCGCCTCCTGGATTCCCGAGGGCGCCCGCGTGCTCGACCTCGGCTGCGGCGACGGCGAGCTGCTCGCGGGCCTGGCGGCCACGCGCGGCGTGAAGGGCTACGGCGTGGAGATCGACCCGGACCGCGTGCTCGCGGCCGTGGGCCACGGCGTGAACGTGATCCAGGTGGACCTCGAGACGCGGGCTGTCCATCTTCGAGGACGACGCCTTCGACTTCGTGATCCTGTCGCAGACGCTGCAGGCGATGCGCCGCTCGGACCTGATCCTGGCGCGAGATGCTGCGCGTCGGGCGCGAGGGCATCGTCACCTTCCCCAACTTCGGCTACTGGCGCCACCGCCTCGCCATCCTGCGCGGGCGCATGCCGGTGTCGGAGTCGCTGCCCTACGAGTGGTACGACACGCCCAACATCCACCTGTGCACGGTGAAGGACTTCGAGGGCCTGTGCGTGAAGGTGGGCGCCGAGATCCTCGACGAGCGCGTGCTGCACGAGGGCAAGATCGTGGAGACGCTGCCCAACCTCTTCGGCAGCCTGGGCGTCTTCCGGTTCCGCCGCCGGGGGTAGGACCCTCGCCTGCCCCTAGCGCCCTCGCCCGGGAGCGGGCGGCGTGGCCGCCGAGGCTCGCCCCATGCCGCTTCGATACCAGGCCGGCGCCTTCGGCGCCCTCGGCGCGCTCTCGCCGACATGTCCGTCGCTCAGCGACCGGAAATGCTCCGTGACGAAGTCGACGAAGGGGCGCACGCGCGGGTTGCGGCGGAAGCTCGGGCGGTAGAGGAGGTTGACCGGCGGCGGGTCCTGCATCTGCCAGTCCGCGAGCACGGGCACCAGCCGGCCTTCGCGCACGGGGTCGCGCAGCGTGATGTTCACGAGGCGGGCCACGCCCCGGCCGTCGAGCGCCGCGTCGAGACCACGTCGCGGTCGTCGCTCACGAGGTTGCCGCGCACCGCCACGCTTTCCCGCCGGCTGCCGCGCGCGAACTCCCACAGGTCGATCACCGTGCCCTCGGGGTTGCGGATGAGCAGGCAGTTGTGGCGCTCGAGGTCGCGCGGGTGCTTCGGAAAGCCGTGCCTCGCCCAGTAGGCCGGTGCCGCGCAGGCGAGCACCCGCGTCTGCGCGATGCAGCGGTGCACGAGGCCCGTGGCGAGCGGCCATCCCATCACGATGATCACGTCCACGCCGCGCGGCTCGGCGTCCGCGAGGCGCGTGATCATCCTCAGGTCGAGCTGGATGTCCGGATAGCTCGCGTGGAACGCCGGCAGCGCGGGCAGCAGCCAGCTCTGCAGCACGAAGCCGGGCGCGCCGACGACGAGCGTGCCGCGCGGCCGCGACTCGGTGCGCGCCATCGCGGCGTCCGCGGCCTCGAGCTGCTCGAGGAGCGGGCGGCACGCGTCGAGGTAGGCGCGGCCGTCGGCCGTGACCACGAGGCCGCGCGAGGTGCGCTCCACGAGCGTGGTGCCCACCGACCGCTCGAGCGCGGTGATCATCTTGCCCACGGCCGGCACGCTCACCTCGAGGCGGCGGGCCGCGGCGGAAAGGCTGCCCTCGTCGGCGGCGGCGATGAAGTAGTGCAGGGCGCGAAGCTTGTCCAAGGCAGACTCCCGGGGAGGGGCCGGCCCATTGTGCTTTAACCAAAAGTTCATGCCAACCTGTCCGGGCCCGGTATTCCGCCGCGCGGGCGTCCCGCCTAGATTGGCGCCGTCCCGACGCGAAGGAGTTCGCCATGAATGCCAGCACCCGCCGTCCGCTGAACGCCCCGCGGTTCCTCTGCGCCCTCGTCCTCGCGTGGGCCGGGGCATTCGCCTGCGCGAACGCCGCCTACCCCGAGAAGCCGATCCGCATCGTCGTGCCGTTCCCGGCGGGCGGCGCTTCGGACGCGACCGCCCGCGCGGTCGGGCAGAGCTTCGCCAGGAGCCTCGGCCAGCCCGTGGTCGTCGAGAACCGTCCCGGCGCCAACGGCGGCATCGCCGCCCAGGCCGTGATGACGGCGCCGCCGGACGGCTACACGATCCTGTGGGCCCCGGCCTCGATGGTCGCGCTGCCCCTGATCCTGAAGAAGCCGCCCTTCGCCGCCATGGGGGAACTCACCGCCATCTCGACGGTGGGGCGCCTGCCCTTCGCGCTCTTCGTGAACCCCGCGGTGCCGGCGCGCACGATGGCCGAACTCACCGCGTACGCCCGCGCGAACCCGGGCAAGCTCAATTACGCGACGGGCTCCCTCAGCGAGTTCATGGCCGGCGCGCAGTTCGTGAAGGCGGCCGGCGCGCAGGTCGAGCGCGTGCCCTACAAGGGCGGCAACCAGGTGATGCCGGATCTCGTCGCGGGCCGCGTGCACCTCAACTTCGGCCCCGCCTCCACCGGCATGACCTACGTGAATGGCGGGCGCCTGCGCGTGATCGCCACGCTGCTGCCGGCGCGAAGCCCCCTGCTGCCCGACGTGCCCACGGCCGCCGAGGCGGGGTTCCCCGACATCGCGGTGCCGTCGTGGCAGGCGCTCGTCGCGCCGCCGAAGACGCCGCGCCCCGTGATCGACCGGCTTTCGCGGGCCGTGGAGACGGCGCTGCGGGATCCCGAGACCCTGGCGCAGTTCGAGCGCATCGGCGTGCAGCCGCTCGGCTCGACGCCGCAGGCGCTTGAGGCGCTCATGCGCGAGGAGGCGGGCCTGTGGAAGCGCTTCGTGGCGGAACACGGGATCGAGCCGGAGTGAGCGCGCAGGCAACGCGCCGGCCCGCGGTGCCGCTCAGGCGGAAGAAAACGGGTTGAGCACGCGAACGCCGCCATAGTCCTGGCCATCGGAGAGATCCTCGCTCACCAGGACGGTGGCTCCCAGCCGGAAGGCCCCGGCGATGACGGCCGCATCCCAGTAGGCGATGCCGTACCGGCTCTTCAATCGCAAGGCATGACGCAGGAGCGGCACGTCCACGACGCCCACCGGACGGCTGCCGGCGATCTCCTCGATCATGGCCACCGCGTCTTCGTGACCCAGCTCATGCGGGGTGCGCACGGCGTTCACGTAGAACTCCTGCAGGACCTGCACCGTCACGCCCCAGTCCTCGCGCGCGATCCACTGGCGCGCGATGCGCGCCTTGGCGGCGTCCCGCGGGCTCCTCGAGAACGCGTAGACGAGCACGTTGGAGTCCAGCAGGTGCGTGACCGCGGGCATCAGACGCCCGCCTTGCGCAGCCGCGCGCGATCGTGCGCCTGCTCGCGCGTAGGCGCTTCGTGGTGTCGATGCCGCGGTCACCCGCGATCGCGAGCAGGCGATCGAGCAGGCTGCCCGCCTCCGGTGTCGATGCGGCCACGCCGTAGGGCGCTCCCGGCGAAGCCGTGCGCCCCGCGCGCGACTCGTTCACGGCAGCCTCGAGGATCGCCATCAGCTCCCCCTGCAGGGAGCGGTGGTTGCGCTCGGCGCGCGCCCGCAGCTTCGCGGCCAGCGCCTCGGGCACGTTCTTCACGGACAGGTTGACGGGCATGGCGGCTCCAGAATGGATCCGGATGGTTCCATTCTGGCTCCATTTCGCCACCGCGTCAACGGCCCCGGGGCGGGAATTCGGACGCGATCGGCCGGGGCGGCTCCGGACTTTCCGCTACTGCTTCGCGAAGAGCCGCGACGGATCCTCGAACGCCTTGAACTCGAGCGCGTTGCCCGAGGGGTCGAGGAAGAACATCGTCGCCTGCTCGCCGGGCAGCCCCTTGAAGCGGATGTGCGGCTCGATCACGAACCGGATGCCCGCGGCCTTGAGCTTGTCCGCCATCGCCTGCCAGTCCGCCATCGGGAGCACGAGGCCGAAGTGGCGCACCGGGACGTTGTCGCCGTCGACGGCGCTGGTGCTGCGGTGCCCCGCCTCCGCCGGCGAAGGTGGGCGACGATCTGGTGGCCGTGGAAGTCGAAGTCGATCCAGTCGGGCGAGCTGCGGCCCTCGGGGCAGCCGAGGAGGCCGCCGTAGAACTTGCGCGCCTCCTCGAGGTCGCGGACGGGAAAGGCGAGGTGGAACGGGGGCAGGGTCATGGTCAGAGGGCCTGAGGGTCTCGCGCTTCCACCAGAGCAGCATGAGCCCCGGCAGCGCGACGAGGAAGGTGAGGAAGAAGAACACGGTCCACGAGAGCCCGAGGTATTTCGGGTCCGTGGCGTAGCCCGCGGCGGGGCCCACGTAGACGCGGCCGAAGGCGGCGAGCGCCGAGAGGAGCGCGTACTGCGTGGCGGTGAAGCGGTGGTCGCACAGCGCCATGAGGAGGGCCACGAAGGCCGCCGTGCCCATGCCGCCGCAGAGGTTCTCGAAGCCCACCGCGAAGATCATCAGCGGCCAGCTCTTCCCGGCGGCCGCGAGCGCCATGAAGGCGAGGTTGGACACCGCCTGCAGGATGCCGAAGGCCATGAGCGCGCGGTACAGCCCGAGCCGCACCATGAGCGCCCCGCCGAAGAGCGCGCCGAAGATCGTCGCGGCGAGCCCCATCCCCTTGTTCACGTAGCCCACGTCGTCCAGCGAGAAGTGCATGCCGCGCAGCAGGAACGCGGTCGTGAGCGACCCCGCGAAGGCATCCCCCAGCTTGTAGAGGACGATGAGCACCAGCAGCACCCAGGCGCCCGGGCCGCGAGAAGAACTCCCGCAGCGGCGCCCACACCGCCTCGTCGAGCGTGCGCGGCGGCGGCGCGACCGATTCCGGCTCCGGCCCCCAGAGGGTGGCGACCGCGCCCAGGCCCATCAGCGCCGCCATCAGCAGGTAGGTGTTCTGCCAGCCGAGCGCCGGGATGAAGCCCGATCCGCCGACCAGCACGAGCGCCGCCGCGCCCGAGGTCAGCATGGCCACGCGGTAGCCGACGACGGTGAACGCCGCCGCCAGCCCGCGCTGCTCGGGCTTCGCGACGTCGGTCCGGTAGGCGTCGAAGACGATGTCCTGCGAGGCGGAGGCGAAGGCCACGAACGACCGCCAGCGTCGCGAGCCAGGCGAGGTCGCCGCTCGGGGAGGCGAAGGCCATCGCCGCGATGCCCGCCGCGAGCGCAGAGCTGCGTGACGAGGAGCCAGCCGCGCCGCCGCCCGAGGAAGGGCGGCACGAAGCGGTCCATCATCGGCGCCCAGAGGAATTTCCACGTGTAGGGCAGGCCCACCAGCGTGAAGATGCCGATCGTGGAGAGGTCCACGCCCTCCACCGTCATCCACGCCTGCAGCGTGCCGCCGGTGAGCGCCAGCGGCAGGCCGGAGGAGAAGCCGAGGAGGAGGATGACCGCGAGGCGGCGGTCGCGGAAGACGGCGGAGTAGTCGTGGGCGGGCAAGGTACGCGGAGTGTACCGAAACGCGCCGCGTCAGCCCGCAGGGAACTCGAGCACGACGCGCACGCCCGGCCCGCCCTCGCGGGGCAGGATGAGGAGCCGCGCGCCATGGATGCGCGCGATCTCGTCGACGATCGCGAGCCCGAGGCCGCAGCCCTCGCCCGGCGTGCCGGGAATCCGGTAGAAGCGGCTGCGCACCCGCTCGCGCTCGCCCTCGGGAATGCCGGGCCCGCCGTCCTCGACGAAGAGCCGCGGGGGCCGGTCGCTCACGCCCACCGTGATGGGCCCGCCGGCGCCCGCGTAGGCGAGCGCGTTGTCGACGAGGTTGGAGAGGGCCTCGTGCAGCAGGGCTTCCCGGCCCGGGACGACCACCGGGTGCCCGGGATTGTCGTAGCCCAGGTCGATGCCCCGCGCGAGGGCGCGGTCGATCCACGACTCGACCTCCTCGCGGGCGATGCGGTCGAGGTCCACGCGCGCCATGGGCGTCGCGTCCTCGGCCGCCTGGTCCACCCGCGAGAGCGTGAGGAGGCGGTGGATCAGGTGGCTCGTGCGCGACAGCACGGCCGACGCATCCGCGAGGGCCGCCTGGTGGCGCTCCGGATCCTTCTCGCGAAGCGCGAGGTCCAGCTGCACGCGCAGCGCCGCCAGTGGCGTGCGCAGCTGGTGGGCCGCGTCCGCGACGAAGCGCTGGCGGGCGGTGTGCTCCTCCGAGATCTCGCGCATCAGCGCGTTGATCGTGCGGACGAGCGGGCGCACCTCGCTGGGGACCTCGCGACCCTCCGGGCAGCGCCGCGAAACCCCGCCGGCCGCCGCGCACCCGCTGCACGATGGGCTCGAGGCTCGCGAGCGACCGGCCGATGCCCGTCGACACGAGGGCGATCGAGGCGACGACGAGCATCGCCACGATGGCGAGCGTGGCGACGAGCACCTCGTTGGCGAGGCTGTCGCGCTTGTTGCGGGTCTCGGCCACCTTGACCAGCACCGCCTCGCCGCCCGAGCCCTGCACGCGCAGCGCGATGGCGCGCACCTGCAGGCCGAGCACGGCGGTGTCGTAGTAGACCGGCTCCAGGACGGAGTCGGAAACCTCCGGGGGCGACGGCACGGCCGCGTTCGACATGACCCGGGCTCCGGCGACCGTCGACACCTCGTAGAAGACCTGGTCGGAGATGTCCACCTCGAACATCTCGATCGCGGGGCCGGGGATGTCCAGGCGCGCCTTGCCCGCGACGAAACGCACCTGCTTCGCGAGCGTGACCGCGGAGTCGTAGAGCCACTGGTCGAGCGCCCGCTGCGAGAAATGCTGCGCGAGCCCCCAGGCGCTGGCGCCCGCGACGAGCACGACCGCCACGAGCGGCCCCATGAGCCGCACGAGCAGGTCGCGCCGCAGGCTATTCGAGGGCATGGTCGCCCGTTTCCTCCAGCCGGTAGCCCAGCCCGCGCAGCGCCCTCACCGTGACCCCGACCGCCTCGAGCTTTCGGCGCAGCCGGCTCACCTGGACCTCGACGGCGTTGGGCGCCGCCTCGCTGTCGGACGGGAAGGCCGCCGCGAGGATCGCCTCCTTGGCGACGATGCGGCCCGGGCCTGCGCATGAGGCACTCGAGCACGGCGGCCTCGCGGCGCGTGAGCTCGATGGGGTCGTCGCCGGCGAATGCGGCGCCTCCCTGCACGTCGAATCGCAGGGGCCCGAACTGCCGCCATGGCGTGGAGTCGCCGCCGCGGCGGCGCAGCAGGGCCCGAGCCGCGCCTCGAGCTCGCCGAGCTCGAACGGCTTCACGAGGTAGTCGTCCGCGCCGGCGTCGAGCCCGCGGATGCGCTCGCCGAGCGCGTCGCGGGCGGTGAGGACGAGCACGGGAAACCCGATGGCGGTCGCGCGCATTTCCCGCAGCACGTCCACGCCATCGCAGTCGGGAAGGCCCGAGGTCGAGGATGCACGCGTCGTAGGAGGCCGAGCGGGCGAGGCGCAGGGCCTCCCGCCCGCAGTCGGCCACGTCGACCTGGCTGCCGTCCCGGCGAAGCGCCGCGCCGAGCCCGGCGGCGAGTCCCCGGTCGTCCTCCACCAGGAGCAGGCGGCTCATGGGCGTCCCGGCGACAGCGTCACGACAGCCTCGCTCGCTACAGTGGCCGCACTACCCATGGTCAACCGGAACCTACTAGAAAAACGGAGGCGCCGGCGCCGCGCCGGCGGAACATGCGCATGAAGCACCTCATCAAGCACCCCACAATTTCTGGACCGGCGTGATGTTCTCCGGCATCGGGAGCACCTTCGCCGGCATCGCCTACAACTACAAGCTGGGAACCGCGGCGCGCATGGGGCCGGGCTTCTTTCCCTTCTACCTCGGCCTGCTCCTCGCTGGGGATCGGAGTCCTGGTCATCGCCTTTTCGCTGAGGGGAACGCACCGGGCGGAGAAGGTCGACAAGTTCCACTGGGGGCCGCTCTTCTGGGTGCTGGGCTCGGTCTGCGTCTTCGGCGTCATGCTGAAGCTCACGGGCGTGCTGTTCGCGGGCATGGCCGTGGTCGTGGGCTCGAGCATGGGCAGCGGGGAGTTCAAGCTGAGGGAAGTCCTGTGGCTGGCGATCGGCCTGACGGTATTCTGCGCGGCCGTGTTCGTCGGCGGCCTGAAGCTCCCGATCCCGATGTGCCCGGGCTTCGAGTTCTTCGAGCAGTTCTCGCTCTGCCGCATCTGAGGCCACCATGGAACTCCTCGCGAACCTCCAGCTCGGCTTCGGCGTCGCGCTCGCCGGCGGCAACATCCTCTACTGCCTCATCGGCGTCATCCTCGGCACGCTCATCGGCGTGCTGCCCGGCATCGGCCCGGTGGCCACCATCGCCATGCTGCTGCCGGCGACCTTCGTCCTGCCGCCGGTCTCCGCCCTGATCATGCTCGCCGGCATCTACTACGGCGCGCAGTACGGCGGCTCGACCACGGCCATCCTGGTGAACCTGCCCGGGGAGGTGAGTTCGGTCGTCACCTGCCTGGACGGCTACCAGATGGCCCGCCAGGGCCACGCGGGCAAGGCGCTCGCGATCGCCGCCCTGGGCTCCTTCTTCGCCGGCTCCGTCGCCACCTTCCTCATCGCGGCCTTCGCCCCGCCGCTCGCGGAGCTGGCGCTCAAGTTCGGCCCGGCCGACTACTTCTCGCTCATGGTCCTGGGGCTCCTCGCGGCGGTGGTGCTCGCGCACGGCTCGCTCATCAACGCGATCGGCATGATCGTGCTGGGGCTCCTCATCGGCCTCATCGGCACGGACGTGAACTCCGGCGTGGCGCGCTACAGCTTCGGCATGGCGGAGCTCATCGACGGCGTGGGCATCGGCCCCATCGCCATGGGCGTGTTCGGCTTCGGCGAGATCATCCGCAACCTGGACGCCGGCGGCGAGAAGCGCGAGGTCTTCACCAAGAAGGTCACGGGCCTCATGCCCACCTGGCAGGACATCAAGGACTCCTTTCCGGCCGATCTGCCGCGGCACGGCCCTGGGATCGTTCCTGGGCATCCTGCCCGGCGGCGGCCCGGTGCTCGGCTCGTTCTCGGCCTACACGCTGGAGAAGAAGCTTTCCAAGACGCCCGAGCGCTTCGGCAAGGGCGCGATCGAAGGCGTGGCGGCTCCCGAGGCGGCCAACAACGCGGCGGCGCAGACCTCCTTCATCCCCCTCCTCACCCTGGGCATCCCGTCCAACCCCGTGATGGCCCTGATGATCGGCGCCATGATCATCCACGGCATCCAGCCCGGGCCCCAGATCATGACGGCGAACCCGCAGCTCTTCTGGGGGATGATCGCCAGCATGTGGGTGGGCAACTTCCTGCTGGTCGTGCTGAACCTCCCCATGATCGGCGTGTGGGTGAAGCTGCTCACCATCCCGTATCGCCTGCTCTATCCCGCGATCCTCATCTTCTGCTGCATCGGCGTCTACTCCATCAGCAATGCCTGGATGGACGTGCTGCTGGCGGCGATCTTCGGCTTCCTCGGCTACCTCTTCGCGAAGCTCGAGTGCGAGGCGGCGCCGCTGCTCCTGGGCTTCGTGCTCGGCCCGATGATGGAGGAGAACCTGCGGCGCGCGATGCTGCTCTCCCGCGGCGACCCGATGGTCTTCGTGACGCGCCCGATCAGCGCCACGCTGCTGGTCATGTCCTTCATCCTCCTGGTGCTCGTGATGGCGCCCGCCGTGCGCAAGAAGCGCGAGGAAGCCTTCGTCGAGGAGTGAGTCGCCGGCCGGGGCGGTCCCGCCGTAGAATCCCCGGCTTCCGACCCAACGGACAGCCGGGGACCGCCATGGCCAAGCTCATCAAGACCTACGACGAGTGGAAGCAGCAGCTCACGCCCGCAGCAGTTCGAGGTGACGAGGCGGCGCGGCACCGAGCGCCCCTTCACGGGCGAGTACGCCGACTGCTGGACGGCCGGCACCTACAGCTGCGTGTGCTGCGGGCAGGACCTCTTCGTCTCCGACACGAAGTTCGACGCCGGCTGCGGCTGGCCCTCGTTCTTCCAGCCGGTCACGCCCGGCGCGGTCGAGGAGAAGCCGCGACACGAGCCACGGCATGCTGCGCACCGAGGTGGTGTGCGCGAACTGCGACGCCCACCTCGGCCACGTCTTCGACGACGGCCCGAAGCCCACGGGGCTGCGCTACTGCATGAACTCGGCGTCCCTCAAGCTGAAGCCGCGCGTAGGGCGGTTCTCGTAGCGCGCCTCGCCCGAGGGCGGGAGCTTGCCGAGCTTCTCGAGGCGCAGGCGGATGGAGCCCTGCGTGCGCGCGTGCTTGCGCGCCATGTCGGGGATGGCCGCGCCCGCGTCGAAGGCGGTGGCGATGGCGCGGTCCTCGCCCTCGCTCCAGGGCTTGCCGAAGTTGGCGGGCAGGCGCTCCCGGCGCCTTTCCTTCTCGACCTCGCGCTGCATGAGGTCGACCGCGGAGAAGAGCGCGCGCAGCGCGCGCGGCTCGGCGTAGGGGCTGTCTTCGGGGTAGGACTCGCCGGTGACGGGATTCACGCCGTCCGCCAGCGCTTTCACGATGGGCAATGCGGATTCGAGATGCATGGGGCCTCCGGTGGTTGGGGCCGCGTCGACGTGCGCGGCCGCACTTCCGGACAACGCTCATTCGCGCGCGCGGTTGACCTCGGCCTCCATCGCCGCGCTGTTCCACAGCCAGTCCTCCTCGAGCTGCGCGATCCTCGCCGCGAGCTCGCCGTGGCGCCTCGAGCGCTCCGCGAGCTCGCCGCGCATCGCCTCCGCCGTAGGCCTCGCCCGAGCCGAGCCACGCGTCGAGCGTCTCCTTCTCGGGCTGCAGCTTCGCGAGCTCGCTTCTCGATGGCCTGGATCTTCTTCTCGAAGGGCTTCTTCGCGTCCGCGAGGCTGCTGGCGCGACTGCGCCTCCGAGCGCTTCTGCGCCTTGCGGTCGGCGCCCGTGCCCGTGCCCTCGGCCTTCGTCCCCGCGCACGCGGTACTGCCGCGACCACTCGCGGTAGTCGTCGAGGTCGCCGTCGAAGGCCGCGACCTTCCCGTCGGCCACCAGCCACCACTGGTCGGTCGCCGCCTCCAGCAGGTGCCGGTCGTGGGCCACGACGATGAGCGTGCCCTCGAAGTCCTGCAGCGCCTGCGCGAGCGCCTCCCGCATCTCGATGTCGAGGTGGTTGGTGGGCTCGTCCAGCACGAGCAGGTTGGGCCGCTCCCACACGATGAGGGCGAGCGCCAGGCGCGCCTTCTCGCCGCCGGAGAAGTCGGCCACGCGCTGGAAGACCTGGTCGCCGCGGAAGTCGAAGCCGCCCAGGAAATTGCGCAGCTCCTGCTCGCGCACGCCGGGCGCCAGGCGCGCGAGGTGCCACATCGCGCTCTCCTCGAGCCGCAGCTTCTCCACCTGGTGCTGCGCGAAGTAGCCGATGCGCAGGTCGGGCGAGCGGATGATCGTGCCGGCCACGGGCGGCAGGTCGCCGACGATCGTCTTCAGGAGCGTCGACTTCCCCGCGCCATTGGGGCCCAGCAGGCCGATGGCCTCGCCGAAGTACACGCTCCACTCGATGTCCGAGACGACCGCCTTGCCGCCGTAGCCCACGCTCGCCTCCGCGACGCGGAAGAGGAGCTTCGGCTTCACGGGCGGCTCGCGGAAGGCGAAGGTGAAGGGCGAGTCGACGTGCGCGGCCGCGATCACCTCGAGCTTCTCCAGCGCCTTGATGCGGCTCTGCGCCTGGCGGGCCTTGGTGGCCTTCGCCCGGAAGCGGTCGATGAACGCCTGCAGGTGCGCCATGGTGCGCTGCTGGCTCTCGTAGGCCGACTGCTGCTGCGCGAGCCGCTCGGCCCGCTGGCGCTCGAAGGCGGAATAGTTTCCCGCGTACGACGTGAGCTTCTGCCCGTCGACGTGCACGATCGTCCCCACGACGGAATCGAGGAACTCGCGGTCGTGGGTGATGAGGAGCAGCGCGCCGGGGTACGCCTTGAGCCAGTCCTCGAGCCACATCACGGCGTCGAGGTCGAGGTGGTTCGTCGGCTCGTCGAGGAGCAGGAGGTCGGAGCGGCACATGAGGGCGCGCGCGAGGTTCAGCCGCATGCGCCAGCCCCCCGAGAAGGAGGCGACGGGGCTCGCCTCGGCCTCCGGCGCGAACCCGAGCCCCGACATCAGCGCCTGCGCCCGCGAGCGCGCCGCGTAGCCGCCGATCTCGTCGTAGCGCGCGTGCAGCATCGCCGCGCGCTCGCCTTCCTCGTGCGCGCTCTCCGCCTGCGCGGATGGCGGCCTCCACCTCGCGCAGCTCGGTGTCGCCGTCCATCACGAAATCGAGCGCGGCGCGGTCGGTGTCGTGCAGCTCCTGCGCGACGTGGGCGAGGACCCAGCGCGCCGGGAGCTCCATCTCGCCCGCCTCCTGGTGCAGCTCGCCCAGGACGAGCGCGAAGAGGCTCGACTTGCCCGCGCCGTTGGCGCCCACGAGGCCGACGCGGTGGCCGGGAAACACCGTGACCGAGGCGTCCTTGAGCAGGACGCGGGCGCCGCGGGCGAGGGTGATGTTGGAGAGGCGGAGCACTACAGGGCGTGGTCGTAGTCGATGGTGAGCGGCGCGTGGTCGCGAGAAGCGCTGGTCCTTGTAGATGCGCGCGTACTCGGCCGCGCGCGCGATGCCCGGCGTGGCGATGTGGTAGTCGAGGCGCCAGCCCACGTTCTTGTCCCACGCGCGCCCGCGGTTGGACCACCAGGTGTACTGCTCGGGCAGGGGATTCAGCGTGCGGAAGACGTCCACCCAGCCGACCTTGTCGAAGGCCTCGGTGAGCCAGGCGCGCTCCTCGGGCAGGAAGCCCGGAGTTCTTCCGGTTCGAGCGCCAGTTCTTCAGGTCGATCTCCTTGTGCGCGATGTTCCAGTCCCCGCACAGGATGAACTCGCGTCCCGAGGCCTTCATCGCCTTGAGCTTCGGCATGAAGCGCTTCATGAAGGAGAACTTGCGCGCCTGCGCCTCCTCGCTGGAGGAGCCCGAGGGCACGTAGATCGAGACCACGGAGAGCTTGCCGAAGTCGAGCTGCAGGTAGCGCCCCTGCGCGTCGATGTCCTTGATCCCGAGCCCCAGCACGACCTTGTCGGGCTCCCGCCGCGCGTAGATGCGCCACGCCGCTGTAGCCGGGCTTCTCGGCCGGGTGGAAGAAGGCGTGCAGCTTCCGGGGGGCCAGGATTTCGGTCGGGAGGTCGGATTCCCGGGCCTTGATCTCCTGCAGGCAGACCAGGTCCGCCTTCTGGCGCTTCATCCAGTCGAGGAAGCCCTTGGAGGCGGCCGACCGGATGCCGTTGGCGTTGAGGGTGACGATTCGCACGGAAAGGCTCGTTTTCTGTAGGGGTTTCAGGCGAAAATAGCTCGCCATTCTAACGGTCCCGACCCCCATGGTTGCCGCCAGCCCCGCCGCCAGCCAGGATTTCCGCCGCCAGTTCGTCGAGTTCGCGATCCGGACGGGCGTGCTGCGCTTCGGGGAATTCAGGACGAAGGCGGGGCGGCTGTCGCCCTACTTCTTCAACGCCGGGCTCTTCAACGACGGCGCGAGCCTGGGGGAGCTCTCCCGGTACTACGCCCAGGCCGCGCTCGCCTCGGGCATCGCCTTCGACCTCATCTTCGGGCCGGCGTACAAGGGCATCACGCTCGCCGCCGCCACCGCGATGGCGCTGGCCCAATTGGGTCACAATGTGCCGTTTTCGTATAATCGCAAGGAAGCCAAGGACCATGGCGAAGGCGGAAACATCGTCGGCGCCCCGCTCGCGGGCCGCGTCCTGATCATCGACGACGTGATCTCGGCCGGCACCTCGGTGCGCGAGTCGGAGGCCATGATCCGGGCCGCCGGGGCGGTGCCCGCTGGCGTGCTAATTGCTCTTGACCGGCAGGAGCGGGGGCAGGGGGCGATGTCGGCCACCCAGGAAGTCAGCCGGACCTACGGCATCCCCGTTACTGCCATTGCCACGCTCGAGGACGTGGTCGCCACCCTGCAGGAGAGGGCCGACCTGCGTGACAGGATTCCCGCCATCGAGGAGTATCGGCGGCAATACGGGGTTTGACCCCATAACAGGCTTGGCGGCGCACGGACGCATCAGACGCCCGGCGCCCGGCGCAAAGGAAGGTGCAATGAAGATCCTGCTGATCCTGGCTCTGCTCGTGGCCCCGGCGGCGCACGCGGCCTACAAGTGCAAGGACGAAAAGGGCCTCACCCACATCGGCGACACGCCGCCCGCGGGATGCGCCAACGTGGTGATGTACGAGGTCTCGCGCTCCGGGACCATCCTGCGCAAGATCGATCCCACGCCCACCGGCGACCAGCTCAGGGCGAAGCATGGAGGAGGAGGCGCGCCAGAAGGAGGCGGCGAAGGCCGCCGCCGAGCAGCGCCGCAAGGACCTGGCGCTCCTCGCCACCTACAGCACCGAGAAGGACATCGACACCTCCCGCGACCTGAACCTCAAGCCGATCGAGGGGCGCATCAAGAGCGCGAAGGACCGCATCGGCCGCGGTCGAGAAGCGCGAGAAGGAGCTCGAGGCCGAGATGGAGTTCTACAAGGCCGGCAAGAGCACGAAGGGATCCGCCGGCAAGGCCCGCGAGGCCCCCGCGCAGCTCAAGTCCGACCTCGAGCACATCAAGGCCGAGAAGGTCTCGCTCGCGAAGTCGATCACGGACTACGAGAAGGAAATGGTGGAGGTGCGCGACCGCTACGACGCCGACAAGAAGCGGTGGGTGGAGCTGAAGCAGATGCACCGCGAGGGCAAGCTCGACCTGCGCGATCCCAAGGAGATCGAGGCGGCCAAGAAGGCCGACGCCAACAAGCCCGGGGTCAAGAAGTACAACCTCTACCTCGTCCCGGCGAACTGAGCCGCGATTCCGCCGGCCCGTTCCCCGGCCCCGGCGGCCGCTCAGCCCAGCTTCTTCTTCAGGATCGCGTTCGCCTGCGCGGGGTTGGCCTTGCCCTGGGAGGCCTTCATCACCTGCCCCACGAGCGCGTTGAAGGCCTTCTCCTTGCCCGCGCGGTAGTCGTCGACGAGCTTCGCGTTGGCGGCGAGCACCTGGTCCACGAGGGCCTCGATGGCGCCGCTGTCGGAGATCTGCCGCAGGCCCCGCGTCTCGATGATGGCGTCCGGCCTCGCCCTCGCCCGCGGCCATGGCCTCGAAGACGTCCTTGGCGGTCTTGCCGGAGACGGTGCCGTCGAGCACCCGCTTCACCAGCCCGGCGAGCGCCGCCGGCCCGACGGGGCTCGCGTCGGCCTCGGCCTCCAGCCGGTTCAGGAGCGCCGACAGCTCCCCGAGCACCCAGTTGGCGCAGGCCTTCGGCTCGCCGCCGACCTGCCGGACGACCTCCTCGAAGTAGGTGGCCAGCGCCTTCGAGGCCGTCAGGGTCGTCGCATCGGCGGGGGGGAGCCCCAGGTCCGCCACGAACCGCTGCGCGCATCGCCGCGGGCAGCTCCGGCATCGTCGCCCTCACGGCCGCGATCCACGCCGGCGCGATCTCGAGCGGCAGCAGGTCGGGGTCGGGGAAGTAGCGGTAGTCGTGCGCGTCCTCCTTGGAGCGCATGGAGCGCGTCTCGCCCTTCTGCGGGTCCCACAGGCGCGTCTCCTGGCGGACCTGGCCGCCGTCCTCGATGAGCGCCACCTGCCGGCGCACCTCGTACTCGATCGCCTTCTCGAGGAAGCGGAAGGAGTTCAGGTTCTTGATCTCGCAGCGCGTGCCCAGCTTGTCGGCGCCCATCGGGCGCACCGAGACGTTCGCGTCGCAGCGGAAGGAGCCCTCCTGCATGTTGCCGTCGCAGATGCCGATCCAGCGCACGAGCGAATGCAGCGCCTTCGCGTAGGCCACCGCCTCCTTCGCCGAGCGCATGTCCGGCTCGGAGACGATCTCCAGCAGCGGCGTGCCGGCGCGGTTCAGGTCGATGCCGCTCATGCCGTGGAAGTCCTCGTGCAGGCTCTTGCCCGCGTCCTCCTCGAGGTGGGCGCGGGTGAGCTGCACGCGCTTTTCCACGCCGTCCACCGCGATGAGCATCTCGCCGCCGGAGACGACGGGCAGCTCGTACTGGCTGATCTGGTAGCCCTTGGGAAGGTCCGGGTAGAAGTAGTTCTTGCGCGCGAAGACGCTCCTCGGCGCGATCGTCCCGCCCACCGCCAGGCCGAACCGGATGGCCCGCTCGACCGCCCCCTTGTTGAGCACCGGCAGCACGCCGGGCAGCGCGATGTCCACCGCCGAGGCCTGGGTGTTGGGCGCGGCGCCGAAGGCGGTGGACGCCCCGGAGAAGATCTTCGACGCCGTCGAGAGCTGGGCGTGGGTCTCGAGGCCGATGACGACTTCCCACTGCATGGTCACGCGATCCCCGCGGGCGGGCGGCGGTGCCAGTCGGTCGCCTGCTGGTACCGGTGGGCGACGTTGAGCATGCGCGCCTCGTCGAAATAGTTGCCGATGAGCTGCAGGCCCACCGGGAGCCCGCCCGCGCCGAACCCGCAGGGCACCGAGAGCCCCGGCAGCCCCGCGAGGTTCACGGAGATCGTGTAGAGGTCCTCGAGGTACATCTGCACCGGGTCGCTCGACTTCTCGCCGATCGGGAAGGCGACCGTGGGCGCCGCGGGGCCCGCGATCACGTCGCAGGCCGGAAGGCCTCCGTGAAGTCGCGCGCGATGAGGCGGCGCACCTTCTGGGCCTGGAGGTAGTAGGCGTCGTAGTAGCCGTGCGAGAGCACGTAGGTCCCCACGAGGATGCGCCGCTGCACCTCGGGCGCCGAAGCCCTGCGCGCGGCTCTTGCGGTACATGTCGTTCAGGTCGGCGTATTCCGGCGCGCGATGCCCGTAGCGCACGCCGTCGAAGCGCGAGAGGTTCGACGACGCCTCGGCCGGGGCGATCACGTAGTAGACGGGCACCGCGAGCGCCTGGTTCGGCAGGCTCACCTCGACCGGGGTGGCGCCCTGCGCCTTCAGCTCGGCGATGGCGGCCGTGACGCACGCGGCGACGTCCGGCGAGAGGTCCGCGGTGAAGTACTCCTTCGGCAGCCCGACGCGCAGGCCCGCGAGCGGACGCGCGAGGTCGCGCGCGTAGTCCTCCTTCGGGCGCTCGATGCTGGTGGAGTCCCGCTCGTCGAAGCCCGCCATGACGTTCAGCATCAGCGCGAGGTCCTCGGCGCTCTTGCCGAAGGCGCCGCCCTGGTCGAGCGACGAGGCGAACGCGACCATGCCGTAGCGCGACACCGCGCCGTAGGTCGGCCGGATGCCGCAGGTCCCGGTGAGCGACGCGGGCTGGCGGATGGAGCCGCCGGTGTCGGTGCCCGTCGCCGCCGGCACGAGGCGCGCGGCCACCGCCGCGGCCGAGCCGCCGGAGCTTCCGCCGGGGACCCGCGTGCGGTCCCAGGGATTCCTCACCGGGCCGAAGTGCGAGTTCTCGTTGGACGAGCCCATCGCGAACTCGTCCATGTTGGTCTTGCCCACGAGCACCGCGCCCGCGCGGTCGAACTGCTCCACGACGTGCGCGTCGTAGGGGGAGACGAAATCGGCCAGCATCCGCGAGCCGCAGGTCGTCTTCCATCCCTTGGCGCAGAAGAGGTCCTTGTGGGCGATCGGGATGCCGGTGAGCGGCGCGGCCTCGCCCCGCGCGAGGCGGGCGTCGGCCGCGCGCGCGGCGGCCAGCGCCTTCTCCTCGTCCACGGTGATGAACGCGTTGAGCCCGGGGTCGAGCCTCGCGATGCGGCCGAGGAAGAGCCGCGCCAGCTCCTCGCTCGAGACCTTGCGGTCGCGAAGCAGGGAAGCGAGGGCGGAAATCGTCAGGTCGAACATGGAAGTGTCGGGGCGCGGCGACGCCGGCGCGCCGCCGGCGGACTACTCGATGACCTTGGGCACGAGGTAGAGGCCGTCCTCGACCTGCGGCGCGCCGGACTGGAACAGTTCGTGCTGGTCGGTCTCGGTCACGCGATCCTCGCGCAGGCGCTGCGTCACGTCGACCGCGTGCGCCATGGGCTCCACGCCGGCGGTGTCGACGGCGCGCATCTGCTCGATCAGGCCGAAGATGCCGTTGAGCTGTTGTTGCAGCGCAGCAACCGCGGCTTCCGGGACTTCGATCCGGGCCAGGTCGGCGATGCGGCGGACTTCATCGAGGGACAGCATGCGAAAGGTGCTCTAAGGCCTTAATTCGTCGTGATTTTGGGCTATTATAGGCGACCCCCGTGCCCCGGGGAAAGGCGGCAACCCGAATTCTCTTACGGATCAAGATGTTCTCATTCGTCTCCAAGTACTTTTCCACCGACCTCGCCATCGACCTCGGCACCGCGAACACGCTCATCTACGTGCGCGGCAAGGGCATCGTCCTGGACGAGCCGTCGGTCGTCGCGATCCGCCAGGAAGGCGGGCCCAGCGGCAAGAAGACCATCCAGGCGGTGGGGCTCGCGGCCAAGCAGATGCTCGGGCGCACGCCCGGGCAACATCACGGCCATCCGCCCGATGAAGGACGGCGTGATCGCGGACTTCACGATCACGGAGCAGATGCTCAAGTACTTCATCAAGAAGATCCACGACAACCAGTGGTTCCGCCCGAGCCCGCGCATCGTGATCTGCGTGCCCTACGGCTCGACGCAGGTCGAGCGGCGCGCGATCAAGGAAAGCGCCGTCGGCGCGGGCGCCAGCCAGGTGTTCCTCATCGAGGAGCCGATGGCCGCCGCCATCGGCGCCGACCTCCCGATCGCGGAGGCCACGGGCTCGATGGTGGTCGACGTCGGCGGCGGCACCACGGAGGTCGGCGTGATCTCGCTGGGCGGGATCGTCTACTCGAACTCCGTGCGGGTCGGCGGCGACAAGTTCGACGAGGCCATCATCAACTACATCCGCCGCAACTACGGCATGCTCATCGGCGAATCGACGGCCGAGCAGATCAAGAAGCAGATCGGCTCCGCCTTCCCCGGCGCCGAAGTGCGCGAGATGGAGGTGAAGGGCCGCAACCTCGCGGAAGGCATTCCCCGCTCCTTCACGATCTCGTCCAACGAGATCCTCGAAGCGCTCACCGATCCGCTCAATTCCATCGTCTCCGCCGTCAAGAGCGCCCTCGAGCAGACGCCGCCCGAGCTGGGCGCCGACATCGCCGAGAAGGGCATGGTGCTCACCGGCGGCGGCGCGCTCCTGCGCGAACTCGACCGGCTCCTCATGGAGGAGACGGGCCTGCCCGTGATCGTCGCCGACGACCCGCTCACCTGCGTGGTCCGCGGCTCCGGCCGGGCGCTCGAGGAGATGGACAAGCTCGGAACGGTGTTCACGAACGACTGACGCCCGAGCCGGCGTGATCCACGAGCCGCCTCCGTTCTTCCGCCGCGGGCCCAGCCCCCTCGCGCGCCTCACGTTCTTCGCGCTCCTCGCGATCGCGACGATGATCGCCGACCACCGGTTCGGCGCGCTCGAGGCGGTGCGGCTGTCGCTCTCGGTCCTCGTCCATCCGCTGCAGCAGGTCGCCGCCGCCCCGGCGATGGCGTTCTCGCGCGTCACGGACTACTTCGCCTCCCAGGACCGCCTCCTGCGCGAGAACGAGGCGCTCAGGGCGAAGCTCCTCGAATACTCCGCCGCGGCGCAGCAGGCGAAGCTCCTGCAGGCCGAGCAGGAGCACCTGCTCGGCATGACGCCGGGCCGCAGCCGCTTCGCGACCGACGGGATCCTCGGGGAAGTGCTCTCCTACGGCCGCAACCCGTTCACGCGCAAGCTCGTGCTCGACAAGGGGCTCGCGCAGGGCGTGAAGTCGGGCATGCCCGTCATCGACGGCGACGGCGTCGTCGGGCAGATCACCGCCGTGGGCACGTTCACGAGCGAGACCACGCTCCTCACCGAGAAGGACCAGTCGGTCCCGGTGATGCTCACGCGGAACGGGCTGCGCGCCATCGCCGTGGGCTCCGGCAAGGACGGCTCCATCGACGTGCCGTTCATGCCGGTGTCGGCCGACATCCAGAACGGCGACCTCTTCGTCACCTCCGGCATCGACGGCACCTACCCCGCGGGGCTCGTGGTCGCGCGCGTCACGGCCGTCGAGAAGAACGCCGCCTACGTGTTCGCGAGGATCACCGCGAGGCCCGCGGCCGGCGTCGACAACCACCGCTTCGTGCGCATCCTCACCGCGCACGCGCCCCGCGCTCCCGCCCCCGCCGCGAGGCGAAGGCCGACGAGAAGCGGGCCGCGAAGGACCGGCCGGCCGGGAAGGCGCCGGCGCCAGCCATGAGAACCCGCCGCAGACCTCACGCCCGTCGCGCGCGACGTCATGAAGCTCCCGGCGGGCCCGGGGCTCATCTTCGCCTCGTTCGTCGCCGCCTACCTCTTCAACTCGCTGCCGTGGTCCGGGTGGGCGCTGCTCGCGCGCCCGGACCTCGTGCTGGTCGTCCTCGTGTTCTGGGCCATCCACCAGCCCGGCTCGGTCGGCCAGGGGCTCGCCTTCGCCCTCGGCCTCGCGATGGACGTCGGCGACTCCATGCTCCTCGGCCAGCACGCGCTCGCCTACGTGATCGTCGACCTACGGGGCGCAGGTGCTGCGCGTGCGCGTGCTCGCCTTCGCGCTCCTCGAGCAGACGCTGCACGTGCTCGGGCTCGTCGTCGGCGCCGGCGCCGTGATCCTGCTGCTGAACCTCCTCCTCGGCGCCTCGTTCCCGGGCTTCGCCCTGGCCCTCTCGCCGCTGCTCGCCGCGATCGCGTGGGGGCCGCTCACCTGGATCCTCTACCTGCCCGGGCTGCGCCGCATGCGCCGGGAGTCCGGGGCATGATCGTCGGGCAGACCCTGCGCGACCAGCGGGCGGAGCTCAACGTCTTCCGCTCGCGCCTCACCGTGGCGGGGCTCCTCGCGCTCGCCGCCTTCGGCGTGCTGGTCGCGCGCTTCGTCTGGCTGCAGGTCGTGCAGCGCGAGCACTACCACACGCTCGCCGAGGCGAACCGCATCTCGGTCGTCCCCGTCGTCCCCAACCGCGGCCTCATCCTCGACCGCAACGGCGAGGTGCTCGCCGCCAACTACTCCGCCTACACGCTCGAGATCACGCCCGAGCAAGGTCGGCAACGTCGAGCGCGCCATCGACGAGCTCTCGCAGGTGATCGAGGTGAGCCCGCGCGACCGCCGGCGGTTCAAGCGGCTGCAGGAGGAGAGCAAGAACTTCGAGAGCCTGCCGATCCGCACGCGGCTCACCGAGGAGGAGGTCGCGAGGTTCGCGGTGAACCGCTACCGGTTCCCGGGCTTCGAGATCAAGGCGCGGCTCTTCCGGTCCTACCCGCACGGCGACATCGCCTCCCACGCGGTGGGCTACATCGGGCGCATCAACGAGGCCGACGTGCGCCGGATCGAGTCGCTGGGCGCCACGACCAACTACAAGGGCACGGACCACATCGGCAAGCTCGGCATCGAGGGCGCCTACGAGAAGGAGCTGCACGGCACCACCGGCAGCGAGCAGCGTCGAGATCGACGCGGGCGGCCGCGCCATCCGCGCGCTGTCGCGCTCCGAGCCGCAGTCGGGCAACAACCTGTTCGTCACCCTCGACGTGAAGCTGCAGCGGGTCGCCGAGGAGGCGTTCCAGGACTACCGCGGCGCGCTCGTGGCGCTCGACCCGAAGACGGGCGACGTGCTGGCCCTCGTCTCGCAAGCCCGGGTTCGACCCCAACCTCTTCGTCGACGGCATCGATCCCGCCAACTGGGACGCGCTCAACAACTCGCCCGACAAGCCGCTCAACAACCGCGCGCTTCGCGGCCAGTACCCGCCGGGCTCGACCATCAAGCCGTTCATGGCGCTGGCCGCCCTCACCTACGGCAAGCGCACGCCCGAGCAGACCATCTTCGACCCGGGCCACTGGATGCTGCCCGGCGTCTCGCGCCCCTTCCGCGACTGGAAGCCCGGCGGCCACGGGTCGGTGAACCTGCACAAGCTCCATCGTGGTCTCCTGCGACACCTACTACTACGGCCTCGCCAACGACCTGGGCGTCGACGCGATCCACCGCTTCATGACGCAGTTCGGGTTCGGCTCGCGCACCGGCGTCGACATCGACGGGGAGCTGCCGGGGCTGCAGCCCTCGACCGACTGGAAGTGGCAGCGCTTCAAGCAGAAGTGGTACGCCGGCGACACCATCAGCGTGGGCATCGGGCAGGGCTACTGGCTCGCCACGCCCCTGCAGCTCGCCGCCGCCGTGGCCACCCTCGCCAACGGCGGCACGCCGGTGCATCCGCGGCTGGTGCGCGCGCGTGCAGGACGCGCGCACGCAGGCGGTGCGCGAGCTGCCCGTGCGCAACGGCGAGCCCCTCGCCCTCAAGCCCGAGCACCTCGAGCTGGTGCGCGCGGCGATGATCGACGTGACCCGCCCCGGCGGCACGGCCGTGCGCGTCGCGCAGGGCGCGCCCTACCTCGTGGCCGGCAAGACGGGCACCGCGCAGGTGGTCGGCATGAAGGCGGGCGAGAAGTACGACGAGAAGCGCGTGCGGGAGCGCCATCGCGACCATGCGCTCTTCATCGCCTACGCCCCGGCCGACGACCCGAAGATCGCCCTCGCCGTGCTCGTCGAGAACGGCGGCCACGGCGGCTCGACGGCGGGGCCGATCGCGCGCGAGGTGTTCGACTACTACCTGCTGCGCAAGCGGCCCGAGCGCAAGCAGCCCCTCGGCGACGACGAGGTCGAGAGTGATTAGCCGGCTCTTCGACCTCATCTCGCGCCGCATCGACGGCCCGCTCATGGTCGCGCTCGTCCTCACCCTGTCCCTCGGCCTCACCGTGGTGTACTCGGCCTCGGGCGGCGCCTCCTTCGACCGCGTGCTGGGCCAGGGGCGCAACATCGCGCTCGCCGCCGCCGCGCTCTGGATCATCGCCAACATCCCCCCGCAGGCGCTGATGCGCCTCGCCGTGCCGATCTACGCGGCCGGCCTCGTGCTGCTCATCGGCGTGGCGCTCTTCGGCGAGGTGCGCAACGGCGCCCGCCGCTGGCTCAACCTCGGCTTCACGACCATCCAGCCCTCCGAGATCATGAAGATCGCGGTGCCGCTCGTGCTGGCGTGGTACTTCCACCGCCACCAGGAGGGCCATCGAGCTGCGCGACTACGCGCGTGGCCGCCATCCTCCTCGCGCTTCCCGTGGGCCTCGTCGTGCGCCAGCCCGACCTCGGCACCGCGCTCCTCATCTTCGCCTCGGGGTTCTTCGTGATCTTCCTCGCGGGGCTGTCGTGGAAGGTCCTCGCGACCGCTCTTCGTCGGCGGGCTCACGAGCCTGCCCTTCCTGTGGGGCATGCTGCACGACTACCAGAGGAAGCGCGTCCTCACGCTCCTCGACCCCTCGGAGGACCCGCTGGGCGCGGGCTACCACATCATCCAGGCGACGATCGCCATCGGCTCGGGCGGCGTGCTCGGCAAGGGATGGCTCAACGGCACCCAGGCGCAGCTCGACTTCGTGCCCGAGCGCTCCACCGACTTCATCCTCGCCGTGTTCGGCGAGGAGTTCGGGCTCGCCGGCAACCTCGTGCTCATCCTCCTCTACATCCTCATCGTCGGCCGCGGCCTCATGATCGCGGCCAACGCCTCGACCACCTTCGGGCGCCTCATGGCGGGGGCCATCACGCTCACGTTCTTCACCTACGCCTTCGTGAACATGGGCATGGTGAGCGGGATCCTGCCGGTGGTCGGCGTGCCGCTGCCGATGGTGAGCTACGGCGGCACGGCGCTGCTGTCGATGCTCGCGGGGTTCGGCATCCTGATGTCGATCTCGACGCACAAGCAGCTGGTGTCGAGCTGATGCGCGCGATCCTGCTGGCCCTCGCTCGCCCTGGCGCTCGCCGCGTGCGGCACCGCGCCCAAGGCGCCGCCGCCCAGGCCGGCCTACTACTCCGACGACGGCCCGCCCGAGAAGGTGCCCGAGGACATCGCCGCCGATCCCCGACGCGGTCCCGCGCGACGAGCCCTACCACCGCTACGCCAACCGCCCCTACACCGTCTTCGGGCGGACCTACGCCCCGGCGGTGAACGACGACCCGATGAAGGAGCGCGGCCTCGCCTCGTGGTACGGGCGCAAGTTCCACGGCCAGAAGACGTCCTCGGGCGAGATCTACGACATGTTCGCGATGACGGCGGCGCACAAGACGCTGCCCATCCCCAGCTACGCGCGCGTGACGAGCCTCAAGTCCGGCCAGTCGGTCGTGGTGCGCGTGAACGACCGCGGGCCCTTCCACGACGGGCGCGTGATCGACCTGTCCTACGCGGCCGCGGCCAAGCTCGGGCATCGCCGGCCCGGGCAGCGGCCCGGTCGAGGTGGAGCGCGTGTTCGCCCGCGATGCCGGGACGCGCGTCGCCGCCGCGCCGCCGCCGCGCCGCACCCCGATTCCCGCCACGCCCGCGCCATCCGCCCTGGTGGCGACCCCGCTCGCGAGCGTCGACCTGCCGCAGCCGCGCCCCGCCGAGGTCGCCACCCCGCTCGTCGCCGCGGAGCCCGCCGGGCCTCTACCTGCAACTCGGCGCGTTTTCGAGTGTCGATAACGCGGAGAGCTTCCGCAACCGCATCGCGCGCGACCTGCCCTGGCTGAACGAGCCGATCCAGGTCGCCGCCGCGGGAAGCCTGCACCGCGTCCGCCTCGGTCCCTACAGGACCCGCGACGAGGCGCAGGCCATCGCCGACAAGGTCCGCGCCTCCCTCGACTTCGCCCCCGTCATCATTCCCGCCACCCGCTGAAACGCCCCCCGATGAAACGCCTGCTCGCCCTCCTCCTCGCCTTCGCGCTCCCGCTCGCCGCCGCCGCGCAGTCCCTCACGCCGCCCCCCATCGCGGCGCGCGCGTACTACCTCCTCGACACCCTCTCGGGGCAGGCGCTGGCGGCGCAGGCCGAGGAGGACCGCTTCGAGCCCGCCTCGCTCACGAAGCTCATGACCGCGTACATCGTCTTCTCGGCGATCCGCGACCGCAAGCTCGACCCGTCGAAGGCGGTCCCCGTCTCGGAGAAGGCCTGGAAGGCGGGCGGCTCGCGCATGTTCATCGAGCCGCGCAAGCCCGTCACGGGGGCCGACCTCCTGCGCGGCATGATCGTGCAGTCCGGCAACGACGCCACGATCGCGCTGGCCGAGGCCGTGGCCGGCACCGAGGAGACCTTCGCGCAGCTCATGAACCGCGAGGCGAAGCGCCTGGGGCTGCGCAACTCGAACTTCGTGAACGCCACGGGCCTGCCGGCCGCCAACCACTACGCCACCGCGCGCGACATGGCCGTTCTCGCCGCGGCGCTCATCCGGGACTTCCCGGGCGACTACGCCCTGTACTCGCAGAAGGAGTACACCTGGAACGGCATCACGCAGGCCAACCGCAACCGCCTGCTGTGGCTGGACCCCACGGTCGACGGCGTGAAGACCGGGTTCACCGAGGCCGCGGGCTACTGCCTCATCGCGTCCGCGAAGCGCGGCGAGCGCCGCCTGATCTCCGTGGTGATGGGCGCCCAGACCGACGCGCTGCGCATGTCGGAGAACCAGAAGCTCCTCAACTTCGGCTTCCTCGCCTACGACACGCAGCGGCTCTACAGGAAGGGCGACGTCGTCGCGAGCCCCGAGATCTTCAAGGGCACCAGCGCCACGGTGAAGCTCGGCTTCGACCACGACGTGTGGCTCACGCTGCCGCGCGACCGGTTCCAGGGCGTCAAGGCGCAGCTGCAGACGGTGCAGCCCTTCGTCGCGCCCTACTCCCGGGGCCAGAATGCGGGGATAATGAAGCTCGCCCGCGACAACGCCGCGGTCGCCGAGATCGCCGTCGTGGCGCTCGAGGACGTGCCGGCGGCCGGGTTCCTCTCCCGCGGATGGGACACGATCCGCCTGTTCTTCCGGTGACCGCCATGACCTCCCCGATCGCGTACTTCAACGGCGAGCTGCTGCCCCTCGACCAGATCCGGATCTCGCCGCTCGACCGGGGCTTCATCTTCGGCGACGGGGTCTACGAGGTGGTCCCGGCCTACGGCGGCAAGCTCCTGCGCGCGCGCGAGCACTTCCTGCGGCTGCAGCGCTCGATGGACGAGATCGCGCTCGCCAACCCGCACACCGTCGACGGCTGGATCGCCGAGGTGAACCGGCTCCTCGCCCACCACCCCGGCGACCAGGCGGTCTACATCCAGGTCACGCGCGGCGTCCCGCCGAAGCGCGACCACGTGATCCCGAAGGGGCTCACCCCCACCGTCTTCATGATGGCCAACCCGCTCCCGACGCCCTCGCGCGAGATGGTCGAGAAGGGGGTCGCCTGCGTCACCGCGAAGGACTTCCGCTGGGAGAAGTGCCACATCAAGTCCACCTCGCTCCTCGGCAACGTGCTCGCGCGCCAGATCTCCGCCGACGCCGGCGCGACCGAGACGATCCTCTTCCGCGACGGGTTCCTCACGGAGGCGGCGGCCTCCAACGTCTTCATCGTGAAGGACGGCGTCGTGGCCTGCGCGCCGCAGGACAACCACATCCTGCTCGGGATCACCTACGAGCTGCTCACCGACCTCGCGCGCGAGGGCAAGGTGCGCTACGAGATCCGCCCCGTCGCGGAGGCCGAGGTGCGCTCCGCCGACGAGATCTGGCTCACGTCCTCCACCAAGGAGGTGCTCGCCGTCACCACGCTCGACGGCAAGCCCGTGGGCAGCGGCGTGCCGGGGCCCGCGTTCCGCCGCATGCACGCCCTCTTCCAGGACTACAAGGCGAGGCTCGCCGCCGCGCCTGCGGCGCGCCTGACGGGGCCCCGCGAGGCCATGCCATCCGACGGCCCCGAGGCGAAGCCCCTCCTCACCTTTCCGACGGACTTTCCCATCAAGGTGATGGGCCGGCGCGAGGAAGGCTACGCGCAGGCCATCCTCGAGGTCGTCCTGCGCCACGCGCCCGACTACGACCCGGCCACGATGGAGATGCGCCCCTCGAAGGCGGGCACCTACCTTTCGCTCACCGTCACCATCAACGCGCGCTCGCGCGAGCAGCTGGACGCCCTGTACAAGGACCTGTCCGGCCACCCGATGGTGACGATGGTGCTCTGACGGCCCGCCGATGAAGCCCGCGATCCGCGCCCTCGGGCGCGCCGACTACGAGCCCGTGTGGCGGGCCATGCAGGCGTTCACGAAGGCGCGCGACGACGCGACCCCCGACGAGCTGTGGTTCGTCGAGCACCCGCCCGTCTTCACCCTGGGCCTCGCCGCGAAGCCGGAACACGTGCTCGACGCGGGCGCGATCCCGGTGGTGCGCATCGACCGCGGCGGGCAGGTGACCTGGCACGGGCCGGGCCAGCTCGTGGCCTACGTCCTCATCGACCTGAAGCGCGCCGGCTACGGGGTGAAGGAGCTGGTGCGCCGCCTCGAGCAATCCGTCATCGACCTGCTCGCGGAGTACGCCATCGAGGGCGCCCGGCAGGCCGGCATGCCGGGGGTGTACGTCGCCGGCGCCAAGATCGCCGCCGTGGGGCTGCGCGTCTCGCGCGGCTGCACCTACCACGGCATCTCGCTCAACGTGGACGCGGACCTCGCGGCGTTCGCCCGCATCAACCCCTGCGGCTATCCGGGGCTCGCGGCGACGCGGCTCGCCGACCTGGGGGTGCGTGATACGATTCATGCAGTGCAGCAACGCTGGCAATCGCGCCTTGCGGCATCGCTCTTCGCCCCCTGACCTCCGCCATGGCCGACACGCGCACTCCCGAAGCCAAGCTCGACGCGAAGCGCGCCGGGAAGACCGCGCGCATCCCGATCAAGGTGGTCGCGGCCGAGCCCCTGCGCAAGCCCGAGTGGATCCGCGTCCGCGCCGGCGGCGGGGAGCGCTTCCACGAGATCAAGCGGATCCTGCGCGACGCGAAGCTCAACACCGTCTGCGAGGAGGCCTCCTGCCCGAACATCGGCGAGTGCTTCGGGCACGGCACCGCCACGTTCATGATCATGGGCGACCTGTGCACGCGCCGCTGCCCGTTCTGCGACGTGGCCCACGGCCGCCCGCAGCCGCTGGACGCCGACGAGCCGCGCCACCTCGGCGAGACCATCGCCGCCATGAAGCTCGCCTACGTGGTGATCACGAGCGTGGACCGCGACGACCTGCGCGACGGCGGCGCGCAGCATTTCGTCGACTGCATCGGCGCCGTGCGCGCCCTCTCGCCCGGCACGCGGATCGAGATCCTCACGCCCGATTTCCGGGGCCGCCTCGACCGGGCGCTCGCGATCCTCGCGGCCGCGCCGCCGGACGTGATGAACCACAACCTGGAGACCGTGCCGCGCCTCTACGCGCAGGCCCGCCCCGGCTCGGACTACGCGCATTCGCTCAGGCTCCTCCGGGATTTCAAGGCCGCGCACCCCGCCACGCCCACGAAGTCGGGCCTCATGGTCGGCCTCGGCGAGACCAACGACGAGATCCTCGCGGTGATGGCGGACCTGCGCGCCCACGGCGTGGACATGCTCACGATCGGGCAGTACCTGCAGCCGTCGAAGAGCCACCTGCCCGTCGCGCGGTTCGTGCACCCGGACGAGTTCCGCGATGTTCGAGCGAGGAGGCGGCGCGGATGGGCTTCGCCAACGCGGCCTGCGGTCCGATGGTGCGATCGAGCTACCACGCGGACCGCCAGGCGCGCGAATCGGGGGTCGTATGAAGGCTGTCGTGACGCTCGCCTTCGCCGTCCTGTGCGGCGCCACGCTCGGCGCCCCCGCCCAGATCGGTCTTCAAGTGCACCTCCGCGGGCGGCGCCGTCACCTACCAGGAGACGCCCTGCCCCGCCGCGCGCGCCGAACAGAAGCGCGTCGACACGTCGCACGGCGGAAGCGACCCGGCCGCGCGCGCCCTGCTCGAGCGCGAGGCGTATCGCGGCGACCCGCTCGCCCGGGGATTCGTCGACGACGCGCGGGAGCGGGAACGGCGCGCGTACCTCGAGCGCCTGGAGCGCGAGGAGCGCGCCCGCCTCGAGCGCCTGAAGGAGCCCAAGCCCGCGGACGAGCCGCCGGCCTGGGACACGCCGTGGGGCTGGCCCGGCCCGCCCGGGCTCGCCCGTCCGAAGACGAAGCCCGCGAACTGACGCGCGCCGGATGATCGGGCGGCCACGGGGACTCCTGGTGATGGCGCTGGCGACGATGGCCGCCGCGCCGGTCCCTGCCCAGGAGGTCTTCCGCTGCACCTCGCCGGACGGCAAGGTGACCTACCAGCAGGCGCCCTGCCCGAAGACAGGGGAGGAGCGGCGCATCGACGCCACGCCCGCGAACACCGACTACGACCCCGCGCAGCGCGAGCGCGTGCTGAAGCAGGGCGAGGAAGCGGGCAAGCGCCTGGAGGAACGCGCCGCGCGCGAACGCGAGGAAGCCCGCTTGCGCGCGGAAGAGCGGGAGCGGGAAGCCCAGCGCGAACGGGAGGCGCAGGAGCGCGAGGCCGCGCGCGAGACGCCCGTCTACGTCCTCGGCTGGCCCGGCATACGCCGCCCGCCCCCTGCCCCGCCCCGTTCCGCCGGCCAGGCCGCAGCCGCGCCCGCTGCCCGCGCCGCCGAGCCGTTGACCGGCGCGGGCCTTGCGCCCGCGCGCCTTCCCCGCGAGTATCCTCGTCGCATGGACATCGCGGCGCGCATCGGCAAGGCGGGCTTCCGCAAGTGGTACGAGCGGCAGCTCGTCGACAGCCACCTCGCGCTCACGACGTGCTTCCTGTCGGGAATCACCGCCGCCGCCTGCCTCGAGGAAGTGAGCTTCGCCGCCTTCGGCTGGAAGCCCGCGTCGCTGCTCGCCGTCGTCTTCGTCGCGACGGCGCTGGGCTGGTACTCGTGGCGGCGCTACATCACGGTGCTCGAGCGCGCGGAGACCTACGGCAGCCGCTCGACCTGCCCGGCCTGCAAGACCTACGGCCGCTTCGAGATCATCGCCTCGGGCAACCGGGCCGAAGGGCCGTACCTCGACCCGCAGGCCGCCGCGCTGCCGTACCCGTGGCTGCGGGTGCGCTGCCGCAAGTGCGCCACCCTCTGGCGCATGCCCGACTAGTCCGGCTTCTCCGCCTCCGCCGGGCGCCCGGGCGCCGGCATCGTCCGGAATGGCGCCTCGGGATCGGCCATCGAGGCCAGGCAGGCCGCCAGCATGAGCGCGACCAGGACGATCGCGGCCAGCCCCGGATCGCCCAGCCAGATGAGCAGTCCCGGCATCGAGCCCGCCCCCGCAAAGAAGAATTCCGTCACGTCGCCCGGCTTCATCGTTGCCTCCTTCCCAGAGGGATGACGCCATCGTGCGCGCCGCGCGTCCCTGCCCGTTACGGCAGGAGCGGCGGCGAAAGTGCAGGATATTCCCCGGTTCGGGGAAAGAAAAAGCCCGCCTTTCGGCGGGCTGGGGGTGACGGACCTCTACGCCAGCGCCTTGTAGGCGGGCAGCGTGAGGAACTCGACGTAGTCGTCGGAGGTGCTGATCTCCTCGAAGAGCCTGGCCCCTTCCGCGTACTTGCCGGCGGCGAAGGCCTCGGCGCCCACGATCGACGGCGTCTTCCTCAGCTCGTCCTGCATGAGCTCGTGGAAGAGCTCGCGGGTCACCTTGCGGCCGTCGGCCAGCACGCCCTTGGGCGAGCGCATCCACTGCCAGACCTGCGAGCGCGAGATCTCCGCGGTGGCCGCGTCCTCCATCAGGTTGAAGATGGGCACGCAGCCGTTGCCGCCCAGCCAGGAGCCGATGTACTGGATGCCGACCTGGATGTTGTTGCGCAGCCCCGCCTCGGTGATCGGCGCCTCGGGCTTGAAGTTGAGCAGGTCCTTCGCCGTCACGTTCACCTCCGGGTGCTGCTTGCCGTACTGGTTCGGCTGCGGCATGTGCTTGTCGAAGATCTCCTTCGCGATCGGCACGAGGCCGGGGTGCGCCACCCAGGTGCCGTCGCAGCCGTCGGTCACCTCGCGAAGCTTGTCGGCGCGCACCTTCTCCATCGCGGCCTCGTTGGCGGCCGGGTCGTTCTTGATGGGGATCTGCGCCGCCATGCCGCCCATCGCGGGCGCGTTGCGGCGGTGGCAGGTCTTCACCAGCAGCAGCGCGTAGGCGCGCATGAAGGGCGCGGTCATCGTGACCTGCGACCGGTCGGCGAGGCAGAACTCCGGGTGCGAGCGGAACTTCTTGATGCAGGAGAAGATGTAGTCCCAGCGGCCGATGTTGAGCCCCGCCGAGTGGTCGCGCAGCTCCCAGAGGATCTCGTCCATCTCGAAGGCGGCCACGATGGTCTCGATGAGCACCGTCGCCTTGATCGAGCCGTGGGGCACGCCGACCTCCTTCTGCGCCACCGTGAAGATGTCGTTCCAGAGGCGCGCCTCGAGGTGCGACTCCATCTTCGGCAGGTAGAAGTACGGGCCGGAGCCGCGCGCCAGCAGCTCCTTCGCGTTGTGGAAGAAGTACAGGGCGAAGTCGAAGATCCCGCCGGAGACGGGCTTGCCGTCGAGCGTCACGTGCTTCTCGTCCAGGTGCCAGCCGCGCGGGCGCGGGAAGAGGACGGCGGTCTTCTCGTTGAGCCTGTACTGCTTGCCGCCCTGCTCGAAGGTGATCGTGCGGCGGATGGCGTCCATCAGGTTCGCCTGGCCCTCGATCATGTTCTCCCAGGTGGGGCAGTTGGCGTCCTCGAAATCCGCCATGAACGTCGAGGCGCCCGAGTTGAGGGCGTTGATCACCATCTTGCGGTCCGTCGGGCCCGTGATCTCCACGCGCCGGTCCAGGATGTCCGCCGGCTGGTCGGCCACCTTCCAGTCGGCGTCGCGCACCGACTTGGTCGCGGGCAGGAAATCGGGCATCTTGCCGGCATCGAACGCCTTCTGGCGCTCGGCCCGGGCCGCGAGCAGCTCCGCGCGGCGCGCGCCGAACTGGCGCAGCAGCTTCGCCGCGAACGCGAGCGCGGCGGGGGTGAGGACGCGGCCGTATTCGGGCTTGAGGGCGCCGGTGATTTCCATCCCGGCGGGAAGAACGATCTTGGTATCCATGGTTCGCCTTTTCGTGGAGCTCGGGGCCGCCCGGCCGTCGCAGCGGCCCGGAGCGACCCCATGGATGAATATGAGAGTCTATTACGTCACAGCAGATAGTGGTAATCGCCAATTCCGGCAAAAGGTTTTATACTTCCAGTCGCCCATGGACAAGTTCAAGGAACTGACCACTTTCGTCGACGTCGCGCAGCGCGGAAGCCTCTCCGCCGCCGCGCGCGAGGAGGGCATCACGCCCGCGATGGTCGGCCGCCGCATCGACCAGCTCGAGGAGCGCCTCGGCGTGAAGCTCTTCAAGCGCTCCACCCGCAAGGTTACCCTCACGCCGGAGGGCGCGACATTCTACGAGGATTGCCACCGCGTCCTCGAGGAACTGCGCTCGGCGGAGGATGCGCTCACCGTCGGCGCCAAGAACGCGACGGGGCGCCTGATCGTCACGGCGCCCACCGCCTTCGGCCGCAAGCACATCGCGCCCGCACCTGCCGGCCTTCCTCGCCGCGCACCCCAACCTGTGCGGTCCAGCTCCACCTGTCGGAGCGCGTCGTCGACCTCAAGAACGAGCGCTTCGACCTCGCCATCCGCATCGCGGACCTGAAGAGCGCCGACCTCGTGGCGGTGAAGCTCGCGCGCAACCACCGCGTGGTGTGCGGCTCGCCCGCGTACCTCAAGCGCGCCGGCCGGCCCAAGGTCCTCGCGGACCTGGCGCGGCACAATTGCCTCGTCACCAGCACCGAGGACGGCGTGGCCGACACCTGGTCGTTCCACGACCGCGGCAAGCCCGTCTCGGTCAAGGTGAACGGCAACCTCCAGTGCAACGACGGCGAGGTGCTCACGCGCTGGGCCATCGCGGGCGAGGGCCTCGCGCTGCGCAGCGCCTGGGAGGTGAGCGAGGAAGTGAAGAAGGGCCGCCTCGTCTCGGTGCTCGACGAGTTCGCCGTGCCGGGCAACAACATCTATGCCGTGTTCCCCGAGCGCAGGCTCCTGCCGGCGAAGGTGCGCTTCTTCATCGAGCACCTCAAGAAGGCGTTCGGGGATCCGCCTTACTGGGAGTAGACGTCGGAGTCAGGGACCCTCGGGCGGTCACGGATGGACGGTCGCGGCCGACAGCTGACGTCCGACCTGTCCGGATGGTAACCTGGCCCCCTGTCTCAGCCGGAAGTCCTTCACCACGTGCTGCTGCCGGCGGCTGACGGCCAGGCGCTCGCCCGTGCCGCGGATGACCACCGCCCAGCCCGACTCGCTTTCCTGGCGCGTTCCTCTCGAAGCCCTCGATCGCCGCGCGCGCCACGAGGCAGTTGCGGTGCACGCGCACGAAGGCGTCCCCGAACTCCTCCTCCAGCCGGGTGAGGGATTCCTCGACGAGGTATTCGCGGGCGGCCGTGCGGACGGTCACGTACTTGAGCTCCGCGCGCAGGTAGAGGATGTCGGCGAGCGCGACGAGGTGGATCTTGCCGCGCTCGTGGACGCTCAGGTGCCGGCGCGGCTGGTTCGCCGCGGCCGCAAGCGCCTCCCGGCTGGGCGCGGCCGCCCGCGCCTTGCGCAGCGCGCGCGAGGAGCCGCTCCGCCCGGATCGGCTTGAGGAGGTAGTCGATCGCGTTCACCTCGAAGGCCTTGATCGCGTAGGCATCGAACGCGGTCGTGAAGATGATGCCCGGCGGATGGGCCATGCCGGCCAGGTGGCGCGCCGCCTCCATGCCGTCCATCTCGGGCATGCGGATGTCGAGCAGCACGATGTCGACCTGCTCCCGGCTCACGATCTCGAGCACCTCGCGCCCGTTCCTCGCCTCGTCGACCAGCGCCAGGGGGAAGTCGGCGCGGCAGTCGTCCAGCAGGTCGCGCAGGCGCGAGCGGGCCGGCGCCTCGTCGTCGGCGATGAGGATGCGGGGGACCCGGGTGTCGGCGAGCGTCATCGGGGGGCGGTGATGTAGGGAAGGCGGATGGTCACTTCGTAGGTGCCGTCGGCCACGCGCGACTGCATGCTGGCCTCGGCGTCGAAATGCAGCTGGAGGCGCTCGCGGATGTTGGCGAGCGCCATGCGGTTGCCGGCATGGCGGTCGCCCGAGGGCTGGAAGGGGTTCGTGAGCCGGATGACGAGCTCCTCGCCCGTGGAGGTCACCTCGATCGCGACCTCGCCGCCGCCTTCCGCGGGCTCGATGCCGTGGTAGACGGCGTTCTCGACCAGCGGCTGCAGGAGCAGCGCCGGGACCAGCGCGTCGGCGGGCATCGACGCCACGCGCCAGGTCGACGCGCAGCCGCTCGCCGAGCCGCAGCTCCTCGATGGCCAGGTACTGGCGGGCGATGTCGATCTCCTTGGCGATGGGCGCGAGCGCCCGGTTGTCGGCCATGAGCACGCGGAAGAGGTCGGCCAGGTCCTCGAGCGCCCGCTCGGCCCGCTTGGGCTCCGAGCGGATGAGCGAAAGGACGGCGTTGATGCTGTTGTAGAGGAAGTGCGGCCGGATGCGCGCCTGCAGCGCCTGGATGCGCGCCTCCGCGATCGCCGGCGGCGAGGGCCCGGGCGCGCAGGTCGAAGTAGGCGAGCGTGACGCCGGTCACGAAGAGGACGAAGAAGGCCGGCCGGGCGAAGCGACCCCGGCGCCTGGTCCGGGAACATGCGCGCCGAGACCTGCACCCAACGCCCACGCGAGCACGAGCTCGAGGGCGACGACGGCGGCCAGCGCCGCGGGGTAGCGCAGCGCGTGCAGGAGCCGGCGCCCGGCGCAGAGCAGGGTGAGCGAGACGATGAGGACCGGCTCCGCCAGCGCCGCGCCGACCAGCAGCTGCCCGACGAGCTCGGCGGCGTCGCCCGCGCGCATCACCGCGGCCGCCACGCACGAAGAGGTTCGCGATGACCATGGCCCGGAGCATCACCCCGAGGTTGCAGAAGTTCGGCAACCGGATGCCCGCACCCGTCTGATTTATACTCGACACGCAGCCATTCTCCCCAACGCCGCCGACTCCATGCAACACGATAATCCCAAGAACGGCGCGCAACCGCCCGCCAAGGCCTGGTCCGGCCGCTTCGCCGAACCCGTCGACGCCTCACCCAGCGCTACACCGCGTCCGTCGCGTTCGACCAGCGCCTGGCCGAATTCGACATCCAGGGCTCGCTCGCCCACGCCCGCATGCTCTCACGCTGCGGCGATCCTGCCCAAGGCCGACCTCGAGGCGATCGAGCGCGGCCTGGCGCAGGTCGCCGCCGAGATCCGCGAGGGGCGCTTCGAGTGGTCCATCGCCCGCGAGGACGTGCACCTCAACATCGAGCACCGGCTGACCGAGCTGGTGGGCGACGCCGGCAAGCGCCTGCACACCGCCCGCTCGCGCAACGACCAGGTCGCCACCGACATCCGGCTGTGGCTGCGCGCGGAGATCGACGCCCTCCTGGCGCGGATCAAGGCCGTGCGGCGAGCGCCTCCTCGACCTGGCCGAGCCGAACGCCGCGACGGTGATGCCGGGCTTCACGCACCTGCAGGTGGCCCAGCCGGTGACCTTCGGCCACCACCTCATGGCCTACTTCGAGATGTTCTCCCGCGACGCCGAGCGGCTCGCCGACTGCCGCCGGCGGGTCAATCGCCTTCCGCTGGGCGCGGCGGCGCTCGCCGGCACGAGCTTTCCCATCGACCGGGAGTCGGTCGCGCGCGGAACTGGGCTTCGACGGCGTCTGCGAGAACTCGCTGGACGCCGTCTCCGACCGGGACTTCGCCGTCGAATTCCTGGCCGCCGGGGCGCTCGCCATGGCGCACGTCTCGCGCCTCGCGGAGGAGCTGGTGCTGTGGATGAACCCGCGCTTCGGGTTCGTCGACATCGCCGACCGCTTCTGCACGGGCTCCTCGATCATGCCGCAGAAGAAGAACCCGGACGTCCCCGAGCTCATGCGCGGCAAGGCCGGCCGGGTCTACGGCTCGCTCGTGACCCTCCTCACCCTCGTGAAGGCGCAGCCGCTCGCCTACAACAAGGACAACCAGGAGGACAAGGAGCCCCTCTTCGACGCCGCCGACACGCTGGCCGACACCTTCACGATCCTCGCCGAGCTGCTCGGGCGGCGTGACCGCCGCGGCCGGACCGGATGCGGGCGGCGCTGGCCGAGGGTTTCGCGACGGCGACCGACCTGGCCGACTACCTCGTCCGCAAGGGCGTGCCGTTCCGCGACGCCCACGAGATCGTGGCCCGCGCGGTGCGGGAGGCCGAGACCGCGGGCTGCGACCTGCCGGACCTGCGGCTCGCGAGGCTCCAGGCCTTCTCGCCGCACATCGGGGCGGACGTCTTCGAGGTGCTGACGCCGGAGGGCTCCGTCGCCTCGCGGCGCCACATCGGGGGAACCGCGCCGGAGGCGGTCCGCGCCGCCATCGCCCGGGCGCGCGCCCGGCTCTAGCGCCGCCGCGCCCTACTCGCCCTCGCGCTTCGCCTCGTAGAGCCAGCAGATCCGCCGCGTCTCCGGGCCGGAAAGCCGGTCGCCCATGAGGCCGCACCGGGAGATCCGCTGCGAGAGCTTCTGGCAGTGGGCGCAGTCGGTGCACTCGCCGAACATCGCGCCCTCGTTGTCCTCCTGGAAGGTCGCGAGCGTCTCCCGCAGGGCCGAGGTGGCGTTGCGGATGCGGTTCGGGCTGATGTTGCGCGTCGCGTTCTGCCAGGCGAGCGCCGGCTGGGACTCGTACAGGAGCTGCTCGCCGGCCGTGGACAGGCGCAGCCGCACCACGCGCCGGTCGACGTCGTCCTGGTAGCGCTCGATGAGGCCGCGCCGGTCGAGGATGAGGAGGGTCTGGGAGACCGTGCCCTTCGTGAGCCCGAGATAGGCGGAGAGCGCCTGCGGCGTGTTGGAGTAGCGGTTCGCCTTGCTAAGATAGATGAGGGCGTGCAGGTGGACGGGCTGCAGGCTCTCGTCGGCCCCCGCCTTGCGCATTTCGGCGCGCATCAGGTTCGCCAGGCGCTCGACCAGTTCCAGCAGCACCAGCGGGTTCTTGTCCATCGACTTTCCCTCCTCGCGCCTCCTGCGCGCCCCCTAATTAGTATCGGGTCGATACGACAAAGTCAAGGATTTGCAAGCCTGACGTTTCGTGTCGAGTCGATACCTGTCCCGGAAACGCGGGCCGGGCGGCGGCGGAAATCAGCCGAAGGAGAGGCTCTCGCCCGCCTGCGCGCGCGCGATTTCCGCGAGCGAGGCGAAGAGCTCCGCGCCGGAGCGCGTGTCGCGCCAGGCGCCGTCCTTCCACGCGAAGTGGAAGCCGCCCGGAGCGCGCGGCCACCCAGATCTCGCGGTTGGGCGTCTGCCGGTTCACGATGATGCGGCTGCCGTCGGGGCACTCGAGCGTGAGGATGCCGGCCTCGAGGTCGGAATCGATGCCCTGCGTGGCCTCGGCCGCGCGCTCGATCCGGGCGAGGACCTCGTCGACGGCGCGGTGGAATTCGCTCTCGTTCATGGGGGGAAAGGGCTGTGCTACGCTCTGCCGCATGATACGCGCACTCGCCTGGATCGCGCATCGCGATCCTCCTCGGCGCCTGCGGCCAGAAGGGCCCGCTCAAGCTCCCCGACCCGCCGAAGCCGGCCTTCCCCGCCCCTCATGAGCGCGGTCCGGCGCATCGACGGCGAGCTCTGGATGGAAGGCGTCCGCCTGGCCGACGTCGCGGGCCGCTTCGGCACGCCCGCCTACGTCTATTCCCGCGCGTCGATCGAGTCGGCCTGGCGCGCCTTCGACACGGCGCTTTCCGGCATCGACCACCTCGTCTGCTACGCGGTCAAGGCGAACTCCAACCTCGCGGTGCTGGGCCTTCTCGCGCGCCTCGGGTCGGGGTTCGACATCGTCTCCGGCGGCGAGCTCGCGCGCGTGCTCGCCGCGGGCGGGCGCCGCCGACCGCGTCATCTTCTCCGGCGTGGGCAAGACCGCGGAGGAGATCCGCGCCGCGCTCGCGGCCGGCATCCGCTGCTTCAACGTGGAGAGCGAGCCGGAGCTCGAGCGGCTGGACGCGATCGCCGGGGCGATGGGGCGCCGCGCGCCCGTCTCCCTGCGCGTCAACCCGGACGTGGACGCGCGCACCCACCCCTATATCTCCACCGGCCTCAAGGGCAACAAGTTCGGCATCGCGCACGACCGCGCGCTCGCCGCCTACGACCTCGCCGCGCGCCTGCCCAACCTCGCGGTGACGGGCATCGACTGCCACATCGGCTCCCAGATCCTGGAGATGGCGCCGCTCGAGGAGGCGCTCGAGCGCGTGCTGGAGCTGGCCGCCGCGCTCGCCGCGCGCGGCATCCCGATCCGCCACGTGGACGTGGGCGGCGGCATGGGCATCCGCTACCGCGAGGGCGAGGAGGCGCTCGACATCGGCCTCTGGTGCGCCACCGTGGCGTCCCGCCTCGCCGGGACCGGCTACTCGCGTGGTGGTGGAGCCCGGCCGCGCGATCGTCGGCAACGCCGGCGTCCTCCTCTCCCGCGTCGAGTACCTGAAGCTCGACAAGGGCAAGCGCTTCGCCATCGTGGACGCCTCCATGAGCGAGCTCATCCGCCCGGCGCTCTACGAGGCGTGGCACGAGATCGTCCCGCTCGCCGCCCTCGACCGCCCCGCGCGCCGCCTACGACGTCGTCGGGCCCGGTGTGCGAGTCCTCCGACGTGCTCGGCACCGACCGCAGCCTCGCCATCGCGCCCGGCGACGGCATCGCCATCCTCTCGGCGGGCGCCTACGGCATGGTGATGAGCTCCAACTACAACTCGCGCCCGCGCCCCTGCGAGGTCATGGTGGACGGCGCGAGGGCCGTGGAGGTTCGCCCGCGCGAACCCATCGCCACGCTCTTCGCCGGCGAGAAGACGCTCGACTGAGCGCCGCCGCCGCGAACGGCGAAAATTGCGGGCCCTGATGGTATCGACTCGATACCAATGCGGCGCGAGTTCGATCAAATAGTCGCGCTTGACACACCCCGAAATCGCGGTTCCGCGGATTTTTTCGCATATGATCCGCTCACCAAGCTGGTGCATCGAGGTCGCGCAAGCGTCGCGAGGCGCCGGAAAAGAGCCACCAGGCTTCACCGTTCGATCGAGAAATCCGAGCGCTTGGTAGTGCCGGGGCTCACGGCGTAGCTGTCGCCCGGCACGGAAAGACAATTCGGTCCAACAATCGAAAGGAGCAAGACGATGGCAACCGCGAAGAAGAAACCTGCTGCGAAGAAGAAGGCCGCCAAGAAACCGGCCGCGAAGAAGAAGGTCACCAAGAAGCCTGCGGCGAAGAAGAAGCCCGCTGCGAAGAAGAAGCCCGCTGCGAAGAAGAAAGCGGCGAAAAAGACGGCGAAGAAGAAAGTCGCCAAGAAGAAGCCCGCGGCCAAGAAGAAGAAGGCTGCGAAGAAGCCGGCCAAGAAAGCCAAAAAGAAGCCAGCAAAAAAGAAAGCGGCCAAGAAGCCCGCGATGAAGAAGGCGGCCCCCGCGAAGCCCATGGCTCCGGCGGTCACCCCGGTCATCACGCCGCTGATCAAGCCGATGAGCTGAACGGAAGCCCCAGGCTTCCGGGCCCATGGCCTGAACCCGAATACGAGGCGCTTCCCGACGGAGCGGCCGCGAAAGCGACCGGAGACGCCGGCCGGGGAGCGCCTCGCAGACGGGCGCTAAGTTGTTCAGGAAGGCCCAGGCGCCGCCCGGCGCGGCCTTCATGTTTTTCCTTCCCCGAGCGGCCATTCGGCCAGGGTGCGATAGGCGCCTTCGCCGCGCGCCGTCTCGACGAGCGCGAACGCATTCGCGCGCCAGGCGACCGCCTGCATGTCCGCGCGGTTCCACCGGCTCGCGCACACGCCGGGCCAGCGTGAGGTGCGGAGCGAACGCACGGTCGTCGGGAGCTGAACCCCGCTTCCCGGATGCGCCGCTCGAGCGCCGACTGGAGCGCGAGGAGCGCCGGCGGCGGCTGGCGGCATCCCGCCCAGGCCACGCCTGCCCGCCGGAAGCCGCCGATTCGATCGAGCAGGAACGGAAAGCCCGGGCCGCGCCAGCCCGTCCGCCGCGCGTTGCAGCGCCCCGATCCTCGCCGGGTCGACCTCGCCCAGGAAGACGAGGGTGAGGTGGAGGTTCGCGGCCGGAACGGCCCGTCCGCCGTACCGGCTCGCCGTGCTCCGCGCCAGGTCGGCGAGCGCCGCCGCGCGCCGCGGCGTCCGGCCAGAGGGCGAAGAAGAGCCGCGCCATGGCCGCTAGAACAGGAAGATCGTGGCCAGCCCGAGGAAGATGAAGAACCCCATGCTGTCGGTCACGGCGGTGAGGAAGACGCTCGAGCCGATGGCGGGGTCGCGGCCGAAGCGCTCCATCGCCAGGGGGATGAAGAGCCCGGCGAGCGCGGCCACGACGAGATTCAGCATCATCGCGAGCGCCATCACGCCGCCCAGCGCCACGTTGCTGTAGAGGAGCCAGGCCACGATGCCCAGGACGCTGCCCCAGATCGCGCCGTTCAGCACGCTGATCCCGAGCTCCTTCGCGAGGAGCCGCCGGGCGTTGGCCGCGCTCACCTGGTCGAGGGCCAGCGCGCGGACGATGAGCGTCGAGGTCTGGTTGCCGGAATTGCCGCCGATCCCGGCCACGATCGGCATCAGCGCCGCCAGCGCCGCGAGCTTCTCGATCGACCCCTCGAACGCGCCGACGACCCGCGAGGCGAAGAAGGCGGTGCCGAGGTTGAGCGCGAGCCACGGCCCCCGGTTCTTGGCGGACAGCCACACCGACGAGAAGAGGTCCTCCTCCTCGCGCAGGCCGACCTTCGCGAGCTCCTGCGCTTCCTGGCGCTCGCGGACGAAATCGAGCACCGCGTCCACGGTGATCCGCGCGATCACGCGGCCGTCGGCGGAAACGACGGGCGCGCAGACCAGGTCGTAGCGCTCGAACGCCTTCGCGGCCTCCTCCGCCTCGCTGTCCGGGGAGAAGGACACGATGTCGCGGTCGAGGAGCGTGACCACCTCGATCTCCGGGTCGCTCACCAGCAGCCGCTTGAGGGGAAGGATCCCGCGCAGGTGGTCGTCGCGGTCGACCACGAAGAGGGCATCGGTCTGGTCGGGCAGCTCGTCGTAGCGCCGCAGGTAGCGAAGCGCCACCTCGCAGGTGACGTCCTCGCGGATGCTCACCATCTCGAAGTCCATGAGGGCGCCGACGCTTCCCTCCGGGTAGGACAGGGCCGACTGGAGCTGGGCGCGCTCGTGGACGTCCTGCGCCTCGATGATGTCCTGCACCACCTCCTCGGGCAGGTCGGGCGCGAGGTCCGCGATCTCGTCGGCATCGAGGTTCTGGGCCGCCGCGACGATCTCGGCCGAGTCCATGTCGGCGAGCAGGGTGTCGCGCACCCCGTCGGAGACCTCCAGCAGGATCTCGCCGTCGCGCTCGCTGTGCACCAGCCCCCAGACGACGAGCCGGTCCTCCAGCGGGAGGCCCTCGAGGATGAAGGCGACGTCGGCGGGATGCAGGCCGTCGAGCCGCTTCTGCAGCTCCGCGAGGTTCTGCTTGTGCACGACGGATGCCGAGCTCGGGCCTCCTCGGCGTTGCTCTCTCCCTGGCGCTGGGCGAGCTCCTCCATCAGCCGCTGCTTGGCGAGCAGCTTCGACACCGCGTCGAGGTGTTCCTGCGGCGTGGCGGAGCGCGGCTTGTCGGCGGAAAGGGGCATCGGGACGGCGCGTCGGGCGGACCGCCGCGTATTCTAGGCCGCGTGCCCGCGCGCCGGTCGTCCCGCGCGCGGATTATTTTCGCGGCCGGCTCAGGGCACTTCCGCCGAGCCCATGCGCGCGAGGATGATCTGGGTCTTCTTCTCGAGCCAGGGCGTGGCTGCGATGCCGGTCGTAGAAGCGCGGGTTCGGCACCATCGCGGCCAGGCGCGCGGCCTGCTCGGGCGTGAGCGCCGCGGCGCTCACGCCGAAGTAGTGGCGCGCGGCGGCCTCCGCGCCGAAGACGCCGTCGCCCCACTCGATCACGTTGAGGTAGATCTCGAGGATGCGGCGCTTGTCCATCACGCTTTCCATCATGACGGTGATCATCGCCTCCTGGGCCTTGCGCCACGGCGTGCGGGTGCCCGAGAGGAAGAGGTTCTTCGCGAGCTGCTGGGAGATCGTCGAGCCGCCCGCGACCACCTTGCCGCGCTTCTGGTTCTTCTCCCAGGCCTTCTGCATCGCCTCCCAGTCGAAGCCCTCGTGGTCGGCGAACTTCGCGTCCTCGGCCGCCACCACGGCGCGCTTGAGGTGGCCCGAGATCCGCCCGTAGGGCACCCACTGGTGCTTGAGCTTCGCGTCCGGCTTCTTCTCGCGCAGGCGGTCGAGCCGCTCGTCCATGAACGCCGTCGACGCGGGATCGTGGCCCCGCCACCAGGCGAGGCGCGCGAGCAGGGACAGCTCGTAGGCGACGAACGTCAGCCGCCAGCGCGATCGCCGCCCAGGCCGGCGAAGCGCGCGAGTCGCTTCACGCGGCCCGGAGCGCGGCGATCACGCCGGCCGTGTCCGGCCTTTTTCCCCGCCACAGGAAGAAGGATTCCGCCGCCTGCTCGACGAGCATGCCCAGGCCGTCGCTCGCCCGCGCGCCGGCGGCGCGCGCCCGCTCGAGGAAGGGACGCGCCGCGGGCCCGTAGGCCATGTCGTACGCCGTCGCGCCGGCGGCGAACAGGCGCCCGGGCAAGGCGAGCGTCTCGCCCTTCGTGGACGAGGAGGTGGCGTTCACGACGAGATCGAAATCCCCGCCCGTCGCGTCGAGCCCGACGCCCTCGACGGGACCCGCGCCGCGGAAGCGCAGCGCCAGTTCGCGCGCGCGCCCGGCCGTCCGGTTCCCGATGACCAGGATCGCGGGCTCGAGCGCAAGCAAAGGCGCCAGCGACGCCGCGGGCCGCGCCGCCGGCGCCCAGCAGCAGGATTCGCTTGCCCGCGAGGTCGAGGCCGAGGTTCGCGGTGAGGTCGCGCACGAGCCCGGCGCCGTCGGTGTTGTCGCCGAGGATCGCGGCGCCGCGAAGCGCCAGCGTGTTCACCGCGCCGGCCTGCTCGGCCCGCGGCGTGCGCTCCTGCGCGAACTCGTAGGCGTCGACCTTGAAGGGCAGGGTCACGTTGGCGCCGCACCCGCCGGAGGCGAAGAACTCCCGCGCGGCGCGCGCGAAGTCGCCCGGCGCGACGAGAAGCCTCGCGTAGTCGAGTTGCTCCCCGGTCGCGCGCGCGAATCGCGCGTGAATCTCCGGCGAGAGCGAATGGGCGACGGGGTTGCCGATGACGACGTAGCGATCCATGGAGCCGGGAGTTACTGTTGATCCAGAAGAAAGGGTGCGCGCTGCGCGCGGCGTCATCATAGCCGTCCGGGGATGGCCGGCCGCGAATCGTATATATAGTAGTCACTGGCAAGGTCGTCATTGCGCCTGGTTGCACTTGTTTGGTGCGGAGGAATAGCATATGCACCATAGGCGTGCGTCTCAGCGCAGGCATCCGGTGCAGGTCATTGAAAATCAATGGCTTGCAGCTGCGAATGCCGTGGCATGTTTTCTGCTATTCCTTGGGTTCCAACCGTTTATTACCCCGATCCATTCCCCATTCTGGGGCGTCATCCCTCAATCAGGAGAAAGAGTCATGGCAGCGGCCGATGTCTTCAAGATGATCAAGGAAAACGAGGTCAAGTTCGTCGACCTGCGCTTCACCGACACCAAGGGCAAGGAGCAGCACGTCACCGTGCCGGTGAAGATGTTCGACCAGGACAAGTTCACCTCCGGTCACGCCTTCGACGGCTCGTCCATCGCCGGCTGGAAGGGCATCGAGGCCTCGGACATGATGCTGATGCCGGATCCCGTCTCCGCCCGCATGGACCCGTTCATGGACGAGCCGACCCTCGCGCTTTCGTGCGACGTGCACGAGCCGTCCACGGGCAAGGGCTACGACCGCGACCCGCGCTCGCTCGCCCACCGCGCCGAGGCCTACCTCAAGTCGACGGGCATCGGCGACGTGGCGTACTTCGGCCCCGAGCCCGAGTTCTTCATCTTCGACGCGGTCGAGTGGAAGGTGGACATGTCGGGCGCCTACTGCAAGATCTTCTCCGAGGAGGCCTCCTGGTCCTCCGACGAGAAGTTCGAGGGCGGCAACCTCGGCCATCGTCCCAGCGTGAAGGGCGGCTACTTCCCCGTGCCCCCGGTCGACGCGCTGCAGGACATCCGCTCCGCCATGTGCCTCGCGCTCGAGGAGCAGGGCGTCGAGGTGGAAGTGCACCACCACGAAGTGGCCGGCCCCGGCCAGTGCGAGATCGGCACCAAGTTCGAGTCGCTCGTGAAGCGCGCCGACTGGCTGCAGATCCTCAAGTACACGGTGTGGAACGTCGCGCGCAGCTACGGCAAGACCGCGACCTTCATGCCCAAGCCCGTCGTGGGCGACAACGGCTCCGGCATGCACGTGCACATGTCCATCTGGAAGGGCGGCCAGAACCTGTTCGCGGGCGACGGCTACGCGGGCCTGTCCGATTTCGCGCTCTACTACATCGGCGGCGTCATCAAGCACGCGCGCGCGCTCAACGCCATCACCAACCCCGGCACCAACTCCTACAAGCGGCTCGTGCCCGGCTTCGAGGCGCCGGTGAAGCTCGCCTACTCCTCGCGCAACCGCTCGGCCTCGATCCGCGTCCCGTTCGTGACGAGCCCGAAGGCGCGCCGCATCGAGGTGCGCTTCCCGGACCCGACCGCCAACCCGTACCTCGCCTTCTCCGCGCTGATGATGGCGGGCCTGGACGGCGTGCAGAACAAGATCCACCCGGGCGACCCGGCCGACAAGAACCTCTACGACCTGCCGCCGGAAGAGGACGCGAAGATCCCGACCGTGTGCTCCTCGCTCGACCAGGCGCTGGACTACCTGGACAAGGACCGCGAGTTCCTCACGCGCGGCGGCGTGTTCTCCAACGACCTCATCGACGCCTACATCGCGCTCAAGCAGGAGGAGGTCACGCGCTTCCGCATGACCACGCACCCGTGTCGAGTACGACATGTACTACTCGGCCTGAGGCCCCGCGGGCTGTCATCGGAAAGGGGCGGCCCCGTCCGCCCCTTTTCGCTTTCCGGCGCCCGCCCGCGACTTGTGGTCGGTTTCGGCGCAAACCACAAGGTATGGGGCATTTCCGGCGTAGGCCTTTGATCTCGTTGACTTTTCAAATGACCCCTCCCTATCCTGACCGTCCCCTGTCGCGTGTGGGAGTGCGTGATGAAGACGCTCTGGATCGGTATGGCGGTGAGTCTGGCCTCGCCCCTGGCGCTGGCGCAGACGACGATCTACAAGCACGTGGACGAGAGCGGCCGCGTCACCTACACGAACAAGCCGATGAAGGGCGCGATCGTGCTCGAGCTCGAGCCGCTCAGCACCCTTCCGATACTCGGGGCCGCCGGCACGCCGCCGGAGAAGGCCGCCGCGAAATCCGCAGGCCTCGGCCGCCACGAAGCCCGCCGTCGCCGTCGTGACGCCGAAGCCGCTTCCCACGATCGTCGCCTCCATCGACCGCGAGACGCAGAAGGGGCGCGACGACGTTCGCCGCAGGATCCTGCAGGACGAGTTGACGCAGGAGGAGAAGTCCCTCGAGAAGGCGAAGCAGGCCCTCCTCGAGGAAAGGCGGAACCCGACGCTCATCGCCGCGGTGCGCGTCGCGCAGCAGGCCGCCGATCCCACGCCCGCGCAGCAGGCCGAAATGCGGGCGAACATCGACCGCGCCTCCGGGCGCATCCGGGGGTTGCAGGCGACCGTCGCCGAGCACGAGAAGAACATCGAGGCGCTCAAGAAAGAGCTCGGCGCGATCAAGCCCTAGCCTCGCGCAGTCTCCCCTTCCGGCACTCCCCTTCTGCCGACGCGCCAGCGCGCTTCGCTGGCGCGGCTTTGCCGCCGCCGCCGGGAGCGCGCGACCGTGACGACGCCGTTTCCCGGGCCTGGAGCTCCTCGCGACCGCCGTGCTCCTGCTCGACGAGCGCCTGCAGGTGACCTACGCCAATCCCGCCGCCGAGACGCTGCTCGCGCACGGCCGCAAGCACCTCCTCGGCGCGGCGCTCGCGAAGGTGCTGCCGGGCAACGATCGCTTCGTCGCGCGCCTGGCCCAGGCCGTCGCCGACGATGCCGGCTTCAACGAGAACGAGCTCGCCCTGGAGCTCGCCGGGCAGCCGGTCACCGTGCACTGCGTGGCCATGCCGGTGGAGGAAGGCGGATGCGCGCCTGCTCATCGAGCTGCGCGAGCTCGACCAGCAGCTTCGCATCGCCAAGCGAGGCGAAGCTCCTGGAGCAGCAGCAGGCCAACCGCGAGCTCATCCGCAACCTCGCGCACGAGATCAAGAACCCCCTGGGCGGCATCCGCGGCGCCGCGCAGCTCCTCGAGCGCGAGCTGCCGGATCCCGGCCTCAAGGAGTTCACGCAGGTGATCGTGAAGGAGACCGACCGCCTGCAGTCGCTCATGAACCGCATGCTCACCCCGCACCGCCTGCCGCAGATCGAGATGCTCAACGTGCACGAGGTGATGGAGCGGGTGCGCACGCTCCTGCTGGCCGAGTACCCCGAGGGCCTCTCGGTCCGCCGCGACTACGACGTGAGCCTGCCGGACCTGCCCGGCGACAAGGAAAGCCTCATCCAGGCCATCCTCAACGTCGCCCGGAACGCGGCGCAGGCGATGGCGGGCGCGGGCGAGATCTGCTTCCGCACGCGCATCGCCCGCCAGGCGACGATCGCCAAGACCCGCTACCGCCACGCCGTGTCCGTGGAGATCGAGGACAACGGGCCCGGCATCCCCGGGGAGCTCGCGGAGAAGGTCTTCTTTCCGCTGGTGAGCGGGCGCGACGGCGGCACCGGCCTCGGCCTCTCGCTCGCGCAGAACTACGTCCACCAGCACCACGGCCTCATCGAATTCGAGAGCGCCCCCGGCCGGACCTGCTTCACGATCCTGCTGCCCGTGCGCAGCCCCGAGCAAGCCGGGCTTCCCCGCCCGTAACAATGGAAAGCGACGCCATGGTCGAGGAACGAGCCGACGACTACCCGAGACCCGTCTGGATCATCGACGACGACCGCTCGATCCGCTGGGTGTTCGAGAAGGCCCTTGCCCGGGAGGGCATCGGCCACCGCACGTTCGCCACGGCGCAGGAGGCGCTCGACCTCCTCGCCGACGATCCGCCCCAGGTCGTGGTGAGCGACATCCGCATGCCCGGGCTCTCGGGACTCGAGTTCATGCAGGCCCTCAAGGAGCGGGTGCCGTCGACGCCGGTGATCATCATGACCGCCTACTCCGACCTCGAGAGCGCCGTGGCGGCCTTCCAGGGCGGGGCGTTCGAATACCTGCCCAAGCCCTTCGACGTCGACAACGCGGTGGAGCTGGTGCGCCGGGCCCTCGAGGAGAGCCGGCGGCGCGTCGAGGCCCCGCCGGAGGACGGCGACACGCCCGAGATCCTCGGGCAGGCGGGCGCGATGCAGGAGGTGTTCCGCGCGATCGGGCGGCTTTCGCAATCGCACGCGACCGTGCTGATCACCGGCGAGTCGGGCACCGGCAAGGAGCTCGTGGCGCGCGCGCTGCACCGCCACAGCCCGCGGGCCGGCAAGGCCTTCATCGCGATCAACACCGCGGCCATCCCGAAGGACCTCCTCGAAAGCGAGCTCTTCGGCCACGAGCGCGGCGCGTTCACCGGGGCGCAGGCGATGCGCCGCGGCCGCTTCGAGCAGGCCGAGGGCGGCACGCTCTTCCTGGACGAGATCGGCGACATGCCGCCGGAGCTGCAGACCCGGCTCCTGCGCGTGCTCTCCGACGGCCAGTTCTACCGCGTGGGCGGGCACACGCCGATCACCGCGAACGTGCGCGTGATCGCGGCCACGCACCAGGACCTCGAGGCGCGCGTGCGGCAGGGGCTGTTCCGCGAGGACCTGTTCCACCGGCTGAACGTGATCCGCCTGCGGCTTCCGAGCCTGCGGGAGCGCCGCGACGACATCCCGGTCCTCGCGCGCCACTTCCTCGCGAAGAGCGCGCGCGAGCTGGGCGTCGAGGGCAAGCGCCTGACCGACGCGGCCCTGCAGTTCCTCGCCGACCCAGGATTTCCCCGGCAACGTGCGCCAGCTCGAGAACCTGTGCCACTGGGTGACCGTCATGGCGCCGGGGCAGGTCGTCGACGTGGCGGACCTCCCGGCCGAGATCCGGGGCGAAGTGCCGGCCTCGCCGGCCGACGGGGAAGGCGACTGGCGCCGCGCCCTCGAGCGCGAGGTCACCGGGCGCCTGGCGCGCGGCGAGACCGGCATCGCGGAGTCGCTCACGCGCGACTTCGAGACGGCCCTCATCACCCGCGCCCTCGCCCACACGGGCGGCCGCCGCATCGAGGCCGCGACCCTGCTGGGCATCGGCCGCAACACCCTCACGCGCAAGGTCCAGGAGCTGCGGATCGACGCGAAGGAGTGAGCCGCGTCAGCGGCCGGGCGGCCCCTGAGTAGCGCCGCTCGAACTCCGCCGGCGGCAACGCCGGGCTCGCGAGGAAGCCCTGGTATTCGTCGCAGCCCAGGGCCGCTGAGGCGGGCGAGCTGGGCCTCGGTCTCGACCCCCTCGGCGACCACGGAGAGCCCGAGCGAGTGCGCCATCGCGACGATCGCGTGCACGATGGCCTCGTCGTTCTCGTCGACGCCCGATGTCGCGCACGAACGAGCTGTCGATCTTGATCGCGTCCACGGGCAGCGTCTTGAGGTAGGCGAGCGACGAGTAGCCGGTGCCGAAATCGTCGATCGAGATGCCCACGCCGAGCTCGCCGAGGCGGTTGAGGAACGACGCCTTCTCGCCGAGGTTCTGCATGAGGATGCTCTCGGTGAGCTCCAGCTCCAGCGTGGACGGATCGATGCCGGCGCCGCGCACGGCGCCGTCCACCGCGCGCAGCAGCCGCTCGCCGTCGGCGACCTGGCCGACGGAGAGGTTCACCGAGACCCGGAAATCCCTGCCGAGCGCGCGCTGCCACGCGCCGCGCCTGCCGGCAGGCGTGCTCGAGCACCCATTCGCCGATGGGAACGATGAGCCCCGAATCCTCGGCGACGTCGATGAACTTCTCCGGCGCGAGGAGCCCGCGCCGGGGGTGCGACCAGCGCACCAGCGCCTCGACGCCGGTGAGGGCGCCGTCGGCGAGGCGCACGCGCGGCTGGTAGTGCAGCACCAGCTCGTTGCGGCGAAGCGCCAGGCGCAGGTAGTTCTCGATCGACAGCCGCTCCTGCGCGCGGGCGTTCATCTCCGCCGAGAAGAACCGGTAGTTGTTGCGGCCGTTCTCCTTGGCGTAGTACATCGCCACGTCCGCGTGCTTCATGAGCGTGGCGCTGTCCTTGCCGTCGGCGGGGTAGAGGCTGATGCCGATGGAGCACGAGGTGTTGAGGTGCTGGCTGCCGATGAGCATGGGCGCGCCCATCGCGGCGATCATCTTGTCGGCCACCTGCTGCGCCGCCTCGTCGTCGGTGTCGCGCAGGTTCTCGAGGATGACCGCGAACTCGTCGCCGCCCAGCCGCGCGACGGTGTCGGAGGCGCGCACGCACGCCGACAGCCGCGACGGCCACGCCCTTGAGCAGCTCGTCGCCGACGTCGTGGCCCAGCGAGTCGTTGATCGTCTTGAACCGGTCGAGGTCGATGAACATGAACGCGAACCCGGTCTTGTGGCGGGCGGCGTTCACGATCCCCTGCTCGAGGCGATCGTGCAGCAGGACGCGGTTGGGCAGCCCCGTCAGCGCGTCCCGCGTGGCCAGGTACTCGGCCCGCTCCTCCGCCTCCTTGCGCTTGGTGACGTTGGTCGAGGTCCCCGTCATGCGCAGCGCGCGGCCGGCCTCGTCCCGCTGCGCCACCTTCCCGCGCGAGTAGACCCAGATCCAGTCGCCCGACGCGTGGCGGACGCGATACTCGCACTCGAACTCCTCGCTCACGCCCCGCACGGCGTTGGCCACGGCGGCCTCGTGGAGGTTCGCGTCCTCCGGGTGCGTCCAGGCGCGGACCTCGTCCCACGCGACCGTGTTCTCGCGCAGCCGCCGGCCCACGAGCGCGGCCCACCCCTCGTTGAAGAAGACGCGGTTCGTGCGCAGGTCCCAGTCCCACAGGGCGAGGCTGGAGCCGCTCAGCGCGAGGTCGAGGCGCTCCTTGGCGCGGATCGTCTGCTCCTCGGCGCGCTTGCGCTCGGAGATGTCCCGCCCGAACCCGATCACGAACGTCTCGCCCGGCCACGCGCAGGGGCTTCACGCCGAAGGCGTACGGCCGGCTTTCGCCGGTCTTGTCCCGCAGGCGAACCTCGATGGAGCTTTCCCGGCCGGCGCCGAGGACTTCGCGGATCGCCGCCTCGGCCACCGAGCGGTCCTCCGGCGCGATGAGGTCGAGCGGGCGCATGGATGCGAGCTCCACGCTCGTGTAGCCGATCGCCGCCTGCATCCGCGCGTTCCAGCGCAGGAGCGCCCCTTCGCCGGACAAGCAGGAAGAACGCGCCCGGCAGGCTCTGGACCACGGCCTCGGAGAACTCCCGCTCGCGGGCGAGCTTGTCCTCGGCATCCGCGGCCCGCTCCCCGGCCGTTCGCGATTCCGTGTGCGGGGCCCGCGGCCGCCGCGCCTCCAGCCGCGCGAGTGCCAGGGTCGCGAGGTTCTCCAGCGCCGTGCGCGCCGCGGCATCGAGGCGGCGCGGCACGCGATCGGCGACCGCAAGGGCGCCCACCGCGTGCCCGTCGGACGTCACGAGCGGCACCGCGCACAGGAAGCGCAGGCGGGGCTCGCCGGCGACGAGCGCATGCGCGCGCAGCTCCGAGGCCGCCGCATCCTCGATCTCGACGGTGGCGGCGGGCGGCCCGCCCCGGAAGACGAGCCGGCGCGAGCCCGCGAGCTCGGTGAAGTCGATGCCCACGCCGGCCTTGATCCATTCGCGCGCGCCGTCGTCGAACGCGAGCCAGGCCATCGGCGCGCGCGCGGCCTCCTGGGCGCGGCGCACGAGGTCGTCGAAAGCCGGCTCGCGGGGCGTCCCGAGGATCCGGTAGCCCGCGAGCCGCTCCAGGCGCTCCTCTTCGCGAGCCGGGGACGTGGTCGCCAAGACGTGCCCTCAGGCCCCGATTTCGCAGAGGACCGGCGCGTGGTCCGACGGACGCTCGAGCTTGCGCGGCTCCACGTCGATCGTGCACGACCGGCACCGCGAGGCGAGCCCGGGCGACAGCAGGATGTGGTCGATCCGAAGTCCCATGTTTCGCCGGAAGGCGGCCATCCGGTAGTCCCACCAGGTAAAGGACTTCTCGGGCTGCTCGAACAGGCGGAAGGCATCCGCGAATCCGAGCGCGAAGAGGGCGCGGAGCGCCTCGCGCTCCGCGTCGCTCACCAGCACCTGCCCCCGCCACGCTTCGGGATCGTGCACGTCCCGGTCCTCCGGGGCGACGTTGTAGTCGCCCGAGGACGGCGACCGGCCGTCCCGCGGCCAGCTCGTCCTTGAGCCAGGCCGCCAGCGCCGCGAACCAGCGCAGCTTGTACTCGTACTTGTCCGAGCCGACGCTCTGGCCGTTGGGGCAGTAGACGCTCACGACGCGAACGCCGCCGATGTCGGCCGCGATCACGCGCTTCTGGAGGTCCGCGAATCCCGGAATGCCGCGGGTCACGGCGGCGGGATCCTCGCGCGCGAGGATCGCCACGCCGTTGTAGGTCTTCTGCCCGTCATGGACCCAGCGGTAGCCCGCGGCCTCCACCTGCGCGGCGGGAAAGCCGGCGTCCTCGCACTTGGTTTCCTGCAGGCACACCGCGTCGGGCGAATGCCGCGCGAGGAACTCGAGAAGGTGCGGCAGGCGCACCTTGAGCGAGTTCACGTTCCAGGTGGCAAGCCTCACGGCCGGTCGTCCTCCCCGATGGCCGGCGGTGCGCGGCGCGCGCTACTTGGGCGCGGCGGCCGTGTCCGGCGCGGGCGGCGGCGTGTCGGCCTTCTTGCGGCGCGGCCGGGGGGCGCGGGGGCACCTGGCCCGGCAGCGCGGTGCGCGGATAGCCGGCGCCGTCGAGGGCCGAGTGCCACGCGCCCTCCTCGAAGCCCTTCACCTTCGAGGCGCCCGACCGTCAGCACCGGCACCTCGATGCGCCCCGACCAGCTTCTTGAGCGCCTCCGCATCCTCGGCGTTGGCCTGCGCGTCGCGCTCGCTGAACGGAATGCCGCGCTTGCGCGAGCAGCTCGCGCCCCTGCTTGCAGGGCTCTCCGCAATCGGCGCCGGTGAACATCGTGACGGGGGACTTCTGCATCGCCACCTGCGTGGCGTAGGGAAGCTGCGGTCGATTCCGCATAGCCGCCGCCGACGCGCTTCTGCGTGAGGCTCTTCGCGGGCTCCGGGGGCGGCGTGTCCGAATAGTGGACCTTGCCGTCCTTGTCGACCCAGCGATAGACGTTGGCCTGCGCGGCGGCGAGCGCCGGCAGCATGAGCGCCGCGGCGAGCAGCAAGGACAGTCGGTGGCGAGCGGGCATCGATTCCTCCGTCAGGCGGTGGCGGTCATCCCATTATGCCGCAGGAGGGCGTCGATCCGGGGCTTGCGGCCGCGGAAGGCGACGAACGACTCGAGGGCCGGCCGGCTGCCGCCCACGCCCAGGATCTCGTCGTGGAAGCGCGCGCCCGTCGCCGGGTTGAGGACGCCCTCCTCCTCGAAGGCGCCGAAGGCGTCCGCCGAGAGCACCTCGGCCCACTTGTAGCTGTAGTACCCGGCGGCGTAGCCCCCCCCGAAGATGTGCGAGAACTGGTTGGGAAACCGGTTCCATTCGGGCGGATGGACGACGGCCACCTGGCGCCGCACGCGCCCGAGCAGCCCGAGGACGGTGTCGCGCGCCGCGGTCGAAGTCGTGGTGCAGGTGGATGTCGAAGAGCGCGAACTCGATCTGGCGGACCGTCTGCAGGCCGCTCTGGAAGTTCTTCGCCGCGACCATCTTGTCGAAGAGCGCCGCGCGGCAGCGCCGCGCCGGTCTCGCCGTGCCGCGTCATGTGCGAGACGACGTCCCATTCCCAGCAGAAGTTCTCCATGAACTGCGAGGGGAGCTCCACCGCGTCCCACTCGACGCCGGCCAGGCCCGACACCCCGAGCTCGTCCACGCGCGTGAGCAGCTGGTGCAGGCCGTGGCCGAACTCGTGGAAGAGCGTGATCACCTCGTTGTGCGTGAAGAACGCCGGCCGCCCCCCGACGGGGGCGGAGAAGTTGCAGGTGAGGAAGGCCACCGGCGTCTGCACGCCCGCGGCGAGGCGCCTGCGGTTGCGCGCATCGTCCATCCAGGCGCCGCCGCGCTTGGCCTCGCGCGCATACAGGTCGAGGTAGAACTCGCCCACCAGGCCCCCCGACGCGTCCTCGATCGCGAAGAACTTCACGTCCGGGTGCCAGGTCTCGGCCGCCGCCGGCTTCACGCGCACGCCGTAGAGCGTCTCGATCACGCGGAAGAGGCCGCCGAGCACGGCGTCCTCCGGGAAATAGCGCTTCACCTCGTTGTCGGAGAAGGCGTAGCGCTTCTGGCGGAGCTTCTCGCTCGCCCACGCCACGTCCCAGGCCCGCACGTCGGCGAGATCGAGCTCGGCGCGGGCGAACTGCGCGAGCTCGGCCATGTCGCGCTCCGCGAACGGCTTGGCCCGCGCGGCGAGGTCCTCCAGGAAGGCGACGACTTCCGCCGGCGACCCCGCCATCTTCGTGGCGAGCGAGACGCCCGGCGAAGGTCTCGTAGCCGAGGAGCGAGGCGACCTCCGCGCGCTTCTCCAGGATCGTGGCGATGAGGGGCGTGTTGTCCCACTCGGGCTTGCCGAACTCGGAGGCGCGCGTCACGTAGGCGCGGTACATCTGCTCGCGCAACGGGCGATGATCCGCGTACTGCATGACCGGCAGGTAGCACGGCATGTGCAGCGTGAGCTTCCAGCCCTCGCGCCCGTCCTTCGGCCGCCGCCGCCCGGGCCACCTCGAGCACGTCCGGCGGGAGGCCCGAGAGCCACGCGGCGTCGGTGACGACGAGGCCGAAGGCGTTGGTCGCGTCGAGGACGTTGTCCTGGAAGCGCGCCGAGAGCGCGGCGAGCTCCTCCTGGAGCTGCTTGAAGCGGGCCTTGCCGGCCTCCGGAAGCTCCGCGCCCCCGAGGCGGAAGTCGCGCAGCTCGTTGTCGACCAGGCGGCGCTTCGCGGGACCGAGCGTCGCGAACGCCGGGGAGGCGGCGAGCGCCTTGAACCGGCCATACAGGCGCAGATCCTGGCCCTGCTCGGTGGCGAACTGCGTCACCTTCGGCAGCGCCGCGTTGTAGGCCTCGCGCAGCGCCGGCGAATTGACGACCGCGTTCAGGTGGCGTCACCTGCGCCCACGCCCGCGCGAGGCGCTCGTTCGCGCTCTCGAGGGGCTCCACGAACCCTTCCCACGTCGGCTCCTCGCCCGCGGCGGCCAGGCGCTCGATGGCCGCGCGGCCCTCCGCGACGAGCGAATCGATGGCCGGCCCGACGTGCTCGGCGCGAATCGCGGCGAAGCGCGGAAGGCCGGAAAAGTCGACGAGCGGGTTCTCCATGGGAATCCGTTTCGGGGCAGTCCGGGAAGGATCGGGTCAGCCGGTATATACCACGCGGCCGTCCACGAGGGTCGTGCGCCACGCGTCCCACGAGCTCCAGGCCCAGGAAGGGGGAGTTGCGGCCCTGGCTCGCGAGCGCGGCGGGCGTGACCACCCAGTGGCGCTCGGGGTCGAACAGGCAGAGGTCGGCGGGGCGCCCGGGGGCCAGCGTGCCGGCCTCGATCCCGAGCACCGCGGCGGCGCGCGACGTGGCCGCGGCGAGCGTGGCCGCGAGGGGGAGCTTCATCTCGGCGCCCCACTTCAGGACGAGCGGAAGGAAGAGCTCGAGCCCGGTGGCGCCGGGCTCGGCTTCTCCGAACGGGACCTGCTTCGCGTCGTCGTCGATCGGCGTGTGGTCGGAGCACACCGCATCGATGGTCCCGTCGGCGAGCCCGCGGCGAAGCGCATCGCGGTCGCCCGGGCCGCGAAGGGGCGGCACGAGGTTCATGTTGGCGTTGAAGTCGCCCGCGTCGCGGTCGCACAGGAGCAGGTGGTGCACGCCCACGTCGCAGGTCACGGGCAGTCCGCGCGCCTTGGCCGCGGCCACGAGGGCCACCCCGCGCGCGGTGGAGAGCCTGTGCCAGGTGCACGCGCGCGCCGGTGGACTCGGCGAGCTCCAGGATGACGTGCAGCGCCACGGTCTCCGCGACCGCGGGAATGGGCGGAAGGCCCAGGCGCGTGCTCACCTCGCCTTCGTGCGCGACGCCGCCGTGGGCGAGGTGCGAGTCCTGCGGGACGCAGCCAGACCGCGTGGCCGAAGGTCGCCGCGTAGCGCATCGCCTGCAGGAGGACGTTCAGGTCCGTGAGCGGCGCGTCGGCCTGGAAGAACGCGACGCAGCCGGCCTCCGAGAGCTCGCCCATCTCGGCGATCTTCTCGCCCTTGAGCCCCAGCGTGAGCGCGCCCAGCGGGTACACGCGGGCCTGCCGCAGGCTCTCCGCCCGGCGCTTGAGCATCTCGACCAGCCCCGGCTCGTCGAGCGGCGGGTCCGTGTCGGGCGGGCAGGCGAGCGAGGTCACGCCGCCCGCCACCGCCGCCTGCATCTCGGATTCCAGCGTGGCGCGGTACTCGAACCCCGGCTCGCGCAGCCGCGCGGAAAGGTCCACCAGGCCGGGGCAGGCGACGAGGCCCTTGGCGTCGATCGTGCGGTCGGGGCGGAAGCCGTCCGGCGCGGTGCCGATGGAGGCGATCCGGCCGTCGGCGACGAAGAGGGGGACGCTTTCGTCGCGGCCGGTGGCGGGGTCGATGACGCGGGCGTTGCGGATGTCGATTTTCATGTCTGCTTTCCGGCTCGTTCCCCGGCCACGATCTAGGCGTTCCCGGCGAGGATGGCCATCACCGCCATGCGCACGGCGATGCCGAAGGTGACCTGCGGCATGATGACGCTGTGGGTGCCGTCGGCCACGCCCGAGTCGATCTCCACGCCCCGGTTCAGCGGACCGGGGTGCATCACGATCGCGTCGGGCCTGGCGCGCGCGAGCCTCTCGGGCGTGAGCCCGTAGGCCTTGTGGAACTCCCCGGCCGAGGGAAGGAGCGGCCCGCTCATGCGCTCGTTCTGCAGCCGCAGCGTGATCACCACGTCGCAGTCGCGCAGGCCTTCGGCCAGGTCGTGGAAGACGCGCACGCCGAGGCGCTCGATGTCCGCCGGCAGCAGGGTCTTCGGCCCGATCACGCGCACGTCGGGAACGCCGAGGGTCTTCAGCGCGTGGATCTCGGAGCGCGCCACGCGCGAGTGCAGGACGTCGCCGACGATCGCGACGACGAGCCGCGAGAAGTCCTTCTTGTAGTGGCGGATGGTGTACATGTCCAGCAGGCCCTGCGTGGGATGCGCGTGCCGGCCGTCGCCCGCGTTCACCACGTGCACGCCGGGCTTCACGTTGCGGGCGATGAGGTGCGGCGCGCCCGCCTCGGCGTGGCGGACCACGAACATGTCCGCGTCCATCGCCTGCAGGTTCCACACCGTGTCGAGGAGCGTCTCGCCCTTGGCCGTGGAGGAGGCGCCGATGTTCAGGTTGATCACGTCGGCCGACAGGCGCTTGGCCGCGATCTCGAAGGTCGTGCGGGTGCGCGTCGAGTTCTCGAAGAAGACGTTGAAGATCGACTTGCCGCGCAGCAGCGGGACCTTCTTCACTTCGCGCTCGTTCACGCTGACGAACTGCGCGGCGGTGTCGAGGATGTGCCGGATCATCTCCGCCGGCAGGCCCTCGGTGGTGAGCAGGTGGACGAGCCGCCCCTGGGCGTCGATCTGGATGCTGCGGCTCATCAGGGTCTCCTCACGGCCGCGAGCCGCAGCTTGCCGCCTTCGTTGGTGAGCACCAGTTCCTCGGCAGGGTCCATCTCGACGAACGCGCCCGTGAAGTCGGGCGCGATGGGGAGCTCCCGCCCGCCGCGGTCCGCGAGGACCGCGAGGCGGACGCTGCGCGGCCGGCCGAAGTCCCACAGCTCGTTCAGCGCGGCGCGGATCGTGCGGCCCGTGTGCAGCACGTCGTCCACGAGGACGATGTCGCGCCCCTCGACCTCGAAGGGCAGGTGGCTGCGCCTCGCCTCCCGGTGCAGGCCGATGCGGCCGAAGTCGTCGCGGTGCAGCGTCACCGCGAGCTGCCCCAGCGGCGTCTTCACGCCGAGCGCGCGGTGCAGCCGCTCGGCCACCCAGGCGCCGCCGGTGTAGATGCCCACGATCCCCGTCTCGGGGCCCGCGCAGGTCCTTCATCTGGGTCACGAGCGCCTCGAGCAGGCGCTCCGGTTCAGGCAGGGGCGCGGCCATGGGCCCCCTTCGCGTTCGGCTGGTTCATGTTGTCCAGGTAGCTCTGGAGGATCAGGGTGGCGGCATGGGCGTCGATCGCGCCCTTCCCCTTCGCGCGGCCACCCGCCTCGCGAAGTCGCGCCTCGGCCTCCGACCGAGGTGAGGGTTTCGTCCACGAACGCGACGGGAAGCCCGAAGCGCGCGCCCAGGCGCCGGGCGAACTTGCCGGCGAGCCTTGCCACCTCGTGCTCGGCCCCGTCCGCGTGGCGCGGCAGGCCGACGACGAAGCCGGCGGGATGCCACTCGGCCACCAGCCGCTCGATGGCGGCGAAGCGGGCCTCGGTGGCCTCCTCGGCGATGGCGGCAGACGGGGTGCGCGAGCCGCGTCGCGGTCTCGCCCACGGCCACGCCCAGGCGCTTTTCGCCGAAATCGAAGCCGAGGAGCGTCCCGGAAAGCGGCTCGGTTTCCGCGGGCGCCGGGATCACGCGTGCCCCGCCTCTTCGGAGAGGTTCATGGTCGTCACGCCCAGCGCGCCCAGCGCCGCGTCGTAGCGGCCCTCGGGCGGCACGCGGAAGATCACGTCGACGTCCGCGCTCACCGTGAGCCAGCCGTTGCGCTTGATCTCGTCCTCGAGCTGCCCCGGCGCCCAGCCCGCGTAGCCCAGGGCCACCAGCCGGTCGCTCGGCCCCTCGCCGCGCGCCAGCGCCTCGAGGATGTCGCGGGAGGTGGTGAGCCCGATCTCGCCCACCGGCAGCGTCGAGCGCCATTCGCCGACCGGCCGGTGCAGGACGAAGCCGTGCTCGAGCTGCACGGGGCCGCCGAAGAAGACGGGCTGCGCGGCGAGGGGCTCGTCCTCGAGGTCGATCTCCACCTGCCGGAAGAGGGTGCCCAGCGTCACGTCGGTCGGGCGGTTGACCACCAGCCCGAGGGCGCCGCGCTCGTTGTGCTCGCAGATGAAGGTGAGGCTCTTGGAAAAATTCGGGTCCAGCCATGCCCGGCATGGCGATCAGGAAGTGGCTCGTGAGGTTGATCGTTTGCATTTGCCACCGGCCCCATATTCTAATTCGAACGCCCCCCGGCCGCCATCGGACACGGGACGAAAGCCCCACGCGAGCCGCCCGTGACCGCCTACGACCGATCCCTCTTCTGGTTCCGCCGCGACCTGCGCGACGACGACAACGCGGGCCTGCACTACGCCCTGCGCCTCGTCCCGGCAGGTCTACTGCGCCTTCGTCTTCGACCGCGAAATCCTCGATGCGTTGCCGGCCCGGGCGGACCGGCGGGTCGAATTCGTCCGGGAAAGCGTGGCCGAGCTCCGCGAGAGCCTGCGCGCCCGCGGCGGCGACCTCATCGTCCTGCACGGCCGGGCGCGGGACGAGATCCCGGCGCTCGCCGCGCGGCTGGGCGTGGCGGCGGTCTTCGCCAACGAGGACTACGAGCCGGCCGCCCGGGACCGCGACGCCGCCGTCGAGCGCGCGCTCGCCTCCGACGGGCCGCCGCCAGCACCTCGCCAAGGACCAGGCCGTCTTCGCCCGGGACGAGATCCTCACGCAGGCGGGCGGGCCGTTCGTGGTCTTCACGCCCTACAAGCGCGCCTGGCTCGCGAAGGTCGACGACTACTACCTGAAGGCCTATCCGGTGGCGAAGCGGGCCGAGCGCCTGGCGAAGCCGCCCTTCGCCGACCGAGATGCCCACGCTCGCGTCGCTCGGATTCGAGCCCACGAACCTGCGCGAGCTGCCGGTGCCGACGGGGATGTCGGGCGCGCGCCGGCTTTTCGCCGACTTCCGGTCGCGCATGGCGGACTACCGGTCCGCGCGCGACTTCCCCGCGACGAAGGGCGTGTCCTACCTGTCCGTGCACAACCGCTTCGGGACGATCTCCATCCGCGACCTGGCGAGGGCCGCGTGGAAGGAGACGGGGGAGGGGCCGGCCACCTGGCTTTCCGAGCTCGTGTGGCGCGACTTCTACTTCCAGATCCTGTGGCACCACCCGCACGCGGCCACGGGCGCCTTCCGCCGCGAATACGACGCCATCGCCTGGCCGGGCAAGGACGAGCACTTCGCCGCCTGGTGCGGGGCGCGCACCGGCTACCCCATCGTGGACGCGGCCATGCGCCAGATCGAGGCGACCGGGTGGATGCACAACCGCCTGCGCATGGTCGTCGCCTCCTTCCTCGTGAAGGACCTGCTCCTCGACTGGCGCCGCGGCGAGAAGTACTTCGCCGACCGCCTGCTCGACTTCGACCTCGCCGCCAACAACGGCGGCTGGCAATGGGCCGCCTCCACGGGCTGCGACGCGCAGCCCTAGTTCCGCATCTTCAATCCGGTCACCCAGTCGGAGCGCTTCGATCCGCAGGGACGGTTCATCCGCCGCTACCTGCCGGAGCTGGCGAAGGTGCCCGACCGGTTCGTGCACGCCCCCTGGACGATGACGCCGCTCGAGCAGCAGGCGGCGGGCTGCGTGATCGGGCGCGACTATCCCGCGCCCGTCGTCGACCACGCCGCGCAGCGCGAGCGGGCGCTGGCGCTCTTCAAGGCCGTTCGCGCCTAGTAGCGCGCGGCGGCGAAGCGGCCGTACTGGTTGGTCGAGACCGTGGACGTGCGCAGGTAGCCGGTGAACCCGTGTTCCGCGACCTCGAACTCCGTGATCACGAAGCTGCCGGCCTCGCCCGCGGCGCAGGCGAAGGCCCCTTCGATCCGCGCGTATCGGCCCGAGGGAATGCGGGTGCCGCGGTATTCGCAGCGGCCGGCCGGCTCGTCGACCCGCATGTAGACCAGCTCGCCCTCCAGTTGCACCAGGAGGTCCGCCGGCGTACTGTCGCGTGCCATAGGGCGTGCCGCCGGGCACGGCCTGGCGCAGGCTGAAGGTGGCGTGGTACGTGGCGCCGAGGTCCGGCGCCGAGAACGTCGTGCGCACCAGGTCCTTGGAAACGGAAACGCCCTCGGCGGTGTAGCTGAGGTTGAGGCGCCCGTCCGGCCGGGGCTCGATCACCAGCTGGCCCACGGGCTGGACGCTCGACCTTCGTGGAGTCGAACGGCCCGCCGAGCCAGGGCCCCGTCGTCTTGAAGAGCGTGCCGCGGAAGGCCGGATTGCCGTTCGGAATCGACCGCGAAGACCTGCGCGGCCGAGGCGACGTACCAGGTGGGCTTGTCGTCGGGCCCGTACACGAACAGCGTGATGAAGGCGGTCTCGCCCTGCTGGACGACGTTCATGCCCCACCCGTTCTCCTGCGGATTCCACCACAGGTCCGTGTACTGGCTCCCGATGTTCACGGGAACGGTGGCCGCGCTCGCCACGGGGGACGAAAGGGATGCCGCGGCGAGGGCCGCCGCGATCGCGAGTCGAATCGGTGTCATGCGTGTCTCCAGGGTATCGGTTCGCGGGCAGGATGCCGGGCGGCGGTCGCGCCCGCATCCGCGAGGCGACGGAACGCGCCGATCGCGCCCCGAAACGCGCCTCGCGTGCGCCGTACGGAGCGGACTCTAGGGTCCCGGCAGGGGGGCGCGCCAAGACTTTTTGCGTGATACCTTTTCGGAATGGCTGCCCCTTCGACCTGCGCCAGCTTCGCTACTTCGTGGCCATCGCCGAGTCCGGCAGCTTCCGCGCGGCCGCCGAGCGGCTGCACGTCTCGCAGCCGCCGCTCAGCCGGCAGGTGAAGGAGCTCGAGGGCGCGCTGGGCGCCCGGCTCTTCGACCGGCGTCACTCCGGCGTGGCGCTCACGCCCGCCGGGAAGGCGGCGCTCGCCCAGGCGAACGAGATCCTTCGCGGGGCCGACGCGCTCGCGACGGCCTTCGCGCCGGCGCGGGGCCGGTCGCACCGGCCGATCCGGATCGGGATCACGGCGGCGATCACCGTCCCCGACGGCGCGCGACTCGCCCGCGCCTGGCGGCGCGCGCTGCCGGGCACCGCCTTCGAGGTGGAGACCGGGTTCAGCCGCGACCTGGTTCCCGCGCTCAAGGAGGGGCGGCTCGATTTCGCGCTCGTCGGGCTTGCCCGGCAACCTGACGGGCCTGTAGACGCACGAGGTGCACGTGAGCCGCCTGGCGGCAGCGCTGCCGTCGCGGCACCGCCTCGCGAGGCGCGCGCGCGTGTCGCTCCTCGACGTGACGGACCTGCCGCTCTTCTGGATTCCCCGCTCCCACCATCCCGGCCTACCACGACTTCTGCCATGCGCTACTTCCGCGCGATCGGATTCCGGCCGGAGATGATCGTCGTGGAGCCGGGCCAGCTGCATACGCTGCAGCGCATCGCCCAGGGCGAAGGCTGGACGATCCCCAACGGCGCCACGCTCGAGACGCGGGTGCGCGGCGTCGCCTACCGGCCGCTCGTGGAGGGCGACGACCTCGCGGTCCGCGTGGTGGCGGCCTGGCGCGAACCCGACGAGGACGGGCGCTTCGCGAAGCTCGCGCGCCGCGCGGCAGAGCGTGCTGATGCCGGCGAAGGGGGCTACTCGGCGGAAAGCTGGTCGGCCCGCGTGAAGGTCCAGGTCCGGGTGATGTAGAGGATGTCGGTGTCGGCGCCGGATAGCGTCGGGAAAGCGGTCGAAGGGCGAGGCGAGGCGCACGATCCGCATCGCCGCCTGGTCGAGCACCTTGTGGCCCGAGGACCGGTTGATCTCCACCGACTCCACCTCGCCGTCGGGCTTCAGGCCCACCGTGAGCTGCAGCGACCCGTAGAGCTTCCTGCGGCGCGCCTCGTCGGGGTAGTTGAGGTTGCCCACGCGCTCGATCTTGAGCCGCCAGTTGTCCACGTACATGGCGAACCGGTACTCCGCGGCGCGCGCGCCCACGAACTTCTTGCGCGGGCGCTCCTGGTAGGCCTGGTAGTCGCGCCGGATCTGGGCCTCCAGCCGCTGGATCTCGAGGCTCTTCTCGATGAGGTCCTGCGCCGTCTTGTCGGACTTCTCGTTGCGATCGGCGACCGGGTCGGGCGGGGTGACGGCCGCCTGCGACTTCAGCCGCGTCATGAGCTCGCTCGCCTCGCGCTCCAGCTGCTGCACGCGGCTGTGCGCCTGCTTGAGCTCGGGCGCGCTCTCGCGGCTTTCCATGACGGGGAACGGGCTCGAGGCGCGGCGCTTCTGGTCGGTGTTGCCGCCGCCGTCGAGGTTCGCCTGCGCCAGGGCGTCGGCCTTGTCGGGCTTCGTGGCCGACCTTGGCGTTGACGAGCACGACGTCGAGCACGTTGTGGGGCGCGGGCATCCCGCGCGGGTCGGGCACCTTGAAGCCCAGCCCCACGATGGCGAAGGCATGGAAGGCGATCGAGGCCACGAGCGCCACCTGCATCGAGGCGACGAGCCCGAACCGCTCCAGGAGGTAGTCGGAGAAGTGGACGAGCGCGTCGGGGGGAGTCTGCCTCAGTTGCATCGGCAGGCGCGGGGTCGCTCGATCGGGCGGAACATGAGCCCGAATGATAGCAGCGCCTACCCCGATCCGGGCTTGCCCGCGTAGCGGCAGGGGAGGTTCACTTCCCACGGGTCGGGCTCGCCGAAGGCCACCCGGACGCGGTCGCCCGGCGCCGAGGGCGGCAGCCCGATGGTGCGGCAGACGAGCGGAATCCCGTCGAGGCGCACCAGCTCGTCGCGCATGACCGTGGCATCCGCCCCTTCGAGTCCCTCCTGGGCGATCCAGCGCAGGCACCAGTAGCGCTCGAGGTGGCGCTGGTGCTCGGCATAGGCCTCGTAGGCTCCCTCGAACTCCCGCGCCGCGGAGGCGAGCTCCTGGCCGGAATAGGGGGCGGGCTCGCCGCGCAGCAGCGCCGCGAGCTGGCGCTGGTTGGCGAGGTCGGAGAAGCGCCGCAGCGGCGAGCTGGACCAGGCGTAGTGCGTGACGCCCAGCCATTCGTGCGCGCCGGGCTCCACCTCCATGCGGGTCTTGATGCCCGCGCTGGTTGCGGTAGATCGCCGGGATGCCCGCCTCGGCGAGCATCCGTCCCCACGAGGCGTTCACGTGGATCATGAGCTCGGAGACGAGGACGTCGATGGGCGTGCCGCGCCGGCGCGGCTCGATCGTCACGCGGCCGCCGTCCACGCGGAACGTGTAGTCGAGCTTCTCGCTCTTTTCCTCTCCTGCGCCGCGCGCCGCGCGCAGCTTCTTCGCCAGCCGCCACAGCAGCAGCAGGTCCTCGCCGTGCGACCCCTCGACCTTGCCGGCGGCGAGCGATTCCTCGTGCAGCCGCGTCTCGAGCTCCGCGATGCGCAGGTTCGTGGCGATCGCGATCCGCTCGAGCCTCGATTCGACGCCCGCGATCGCGAGCGTGTCCGGATCCAGGTCGAGGTAGAGCGAGACCGCGGGCACCTCCCGGCCCTCGCCGAGGGTGGCCTCCGCGATGGCCGCCTCGGGGAGCATCGTGATCTTGCCGCCCGGGAAGTACACCGTCGAGAGCCGCTCGCGCGCGATCGACCTCGAGGGGATGGTCGCGCCCGAAGAAGAGCGCGGGCGCCGCGATGTGCACGCCCACGCGCAGCCGTCCCGTCGGGCAGGCGCTCCACCGAGAAGGCGTCGTCGATCTCGGTGGTCTCGTGGTCGTCGATGGAGAAGGCGGGCACGCGGGCGACAGGGGAGCCCCTGCGGGGCGTGGACCGGCGGCACCGCCGGGAAGTCCAGCCCGTCCGGGAAAGAGCTCGAAGGCGAACCGGCGCAGGAAGTAGTCCTCCGGCCCGGCGAGCGCGCCGATGCTCGCGAGCAGCTTCTGCGGCGCGAGTCCGGCCTGGGTGGACGCCTGGTCCAGCGCCCGCCACTCGAGCGACATCTTGTCCGGCTTGAAGAGGAGCGCATCGAGCTTCGCGGAGATCTCGGCGGGCACGGTGCCCGCGGCGAGCGAGGCCGCCCAGGCGTCCACCTGCTCCTGCTGGCGGCGCTTCCTTTCCAGCCCGGCCAGCGCGGCCTTCAGGTTCTCCTCGGGCGCGGCCTGGTAGCGGCCCTTTCCCCGCCGGTAGAAGTACATCGGGCTCGCGTGCAGGGCGAGCGCCACCGCCGTGGCCTCCAGGGGCGCGGGCGCGTGGCCGTAGTAGTCCTGCGCGAGGTCGGCGAAGCCGAACTCGTCGGCGCCGCACACCTCCCACAGGAAGCGCGGGTCGATGCCGTCGGCCCGCGACTGGGCCTCGGGGATGAAGGAGGAAAGCGCCTGGCCGTCGAAGCGCAGCAGCACCGCGTTCGCCTTCACCTTCGAGCGCTTGCCGTGCGCGGCCTCCACCTGGAACGCCGCGCCCACCTCCGACAGGATCGTGCCGACGCGGAACGCGCCGTCCTCCTCGAAGAGAACCTGCTTCATGGCGCCGCCTTCGGATGCGGGGCGGGGCCGTCCTCGCGGGCCCACGCCACGATGTCCGGAACGAACTCGGGAAAGCTCGAGAGCGAATGGTCGCCGCCCTGCACCACCGACTGGCAGGCACCGGCGTAGTACGCCACCGCCTCGCGGTAATCGAGCACCTCGTCGGCGGTCTCCGCGAGGAGCCAGTAGCGCTCCGGGCGCGTGATCGCGGGCGGGTCGAGCGCCGCCAGCTCCGCCACGTGCTCGCGGGTGAGGTCGAAGCGCTCGCCGGTGTAGAGGTTGCGCTGCGGCCCGACGTAGCGCTCGAAGTGGGTCTGGGGATGCACGGCCGGGTTGATCACGACGGCCCGGCAGCCCGTCTTCTCCGCGGCCACGGTCGCGTAGAACCCGCCCAGGGAGCTGCCGACGACGCAGGAGGTCGGCCGGGGCCTTCCCGCGGCAGATGCGCGAGCACCTCCGACATGGCCTGCGCGGGGCCGTGGTGCAGCGCGGGCACGAGGTATTCGATCTCGGGCGCCTGGCCGCGCAGGTAGTCGCCCAGCATCACGGCCTTCTTCGACGCGGGGGAGCTGATGAAGCCGTGCAGGTAGAGGATCGTTTTCAAGGGTGCCTAGAGGTTGACGGAGCCGCGGGCCAGTTCGATGACATCGCCACCCACGCTGACGGCGCCCGCCTTCACCGTCAGGAAAAGCGTCGACGGGCGATGCACCTCGTCGCCCTGGGAAACGCGGCGCGAGACGTCGTCGTGGGGGCGAAGGGCGCGGATACCACCCGCCGAGATTGGCGCAGGCCGAGCCCGTCGCCGGATCCTCGAGGATCGCGGGGCCGCTCGGGAAGAAGAACCGCGAGACGACCGTGCCCTGCGCGTCGCCCTCGTCCGCGAACACGTAGGCCATGCTGTGGCCGTCCTCGCTCTTCAGGCGCGAGAAGGCGTCCGCCCGGGGCCGGGCACGACGCACCGCCTCCGGGGACGCGACGGGCACCATGAGCTGCTCCTTGCCCGCGTTCACCCACAGCGGGCGTTCCACGATGTCGCCCGCCGAAAGCCCGAGGATGTCCGCCAGCTCGGCGCGCGACTCCGTCACCTCCCGGAAGCGCGGCGCGTTCGCGGTGAGGGTCCAGCGGTCCCCGGACGCGGCCACCGGGATGACGCCCGCCTTCATCTCGAGCGCGAGCGAATCGCCCGCGCCCTTGCAGCGAGCGCACCACGTGCGCGGTCCCGAGCGTCGGGTGCCCGGCGAAGGGCATCTCGTAGGACGGCGTGAAGATGCGCACGCGCGCGGTGGCCCGGTCCGACGGCAGGATGAACGTGGTCTCGGAGAGGTTGAACTGGCGCGCGAGCGCCTGCATCGTCGCGTCGTCGAGCGCGCGGCCGTCCTCGAAGACGCAGAGGGGATTGCCGGTGAGCGCGCCGCCGCGCGTGAAGACGTTGACGATGCGGTATGCGAAGGCCGTCATCACTGCGCTCCCGTCGCCGCAAGCCGCGCGAGGAGCCTCGCGTGGATGCCGCCGAAACCGCCGTTGGACATCACGAGCACGTGGTCCCCGGGCCGCAGCACGTGGCCCAGGGCCTCCACCAGCGGGTCGAGCTCCGAGTAGATGGCCGCGCGCGACGACAGGGGCGCAAGCGCCTTCTCCGGATCCCAGCCGAGGTGGCTCGCGTAGCAGTACACCAGGTCCGCGCCCTCGAGGCTCTTCGCGAGCCGCGACTGCATCGTGCCCAGCTTCATCGTGTTGGAGCGCGGCTCGAACACGGCCACGATCCTCGATCGCCCGACCCGCTTCCTCAGGCCCGCGATCGTGGCCTCGAAGGCGGTCGGATGGTGCGCGAAGTCGTCGTAGACGGTGATGCCGTTCGCCTCGCCGCGCATCTCCATCCGCCGCTTCACGCCCAGGAAGCGCGAGAGCGCCTCGATGCCCACGGCCAGCGGCACGCCGGCATGGCGCGCGGCCGCCAGCGCGGCGAGCGCGTTCATGCGGTTGTGCTCGCCCGTCGCGTCCCAGCTTCACCACGCCCTGCGAGGCCCCGTTGAGCACGACCTCGAAGGAATCGTCCGGGCTCACGGCGCCGACGCTCCACGCCTGCCCGGGGCCGAAGCGCTCCACGCTCGTCCAGCAGCCGCGCTCCAGCACGCGGCCGATCGCGGCCTCGGCGCCGTTGGCCACCACGAGGCCGTTGGCCGGGACGATGCGCACCAGGTGGTGGAACTGCGTCTCGATGGCGGCCAGGTCCGGGAAGATGTCGGCGTGGTCGAACTCGAGGTTGTTGAGGACGGCGGTGCGCGGCCGGTACCAGACGAACTTCGAGCGCTTGTCGAAGAAGGCGGTGTCGTACTCGTCGGCCTCGATCACGAAGAACGGGGAGTCGGTGAGGAGCGCGGAGACGTGGAAGTTCCGCGGCACCCCGCCGATGAGGAAGCCGGGGTTGAGGCCCGCGTTGGCGAGGATCCAGGCGAGCATCGACGACGTGGTGGTCTTGCCGTGCGTCCCCGCCACCGCCAGCACCCACTTGCCGGGCAGCACGTGCTCGGCGAGCCACTGCGGCCCCGAGACGTAGGGCAGCCCGCGGTTGAGGATCTCCTCCACCACCGGCTTTCCGCGCGTCATGGCGTTGCCGACCACGTAGAGGTCGGCCGGGTAGCGCTCGAGCTGCTCCGGCGTCGTAGCCCTCGTGCAGGGCGATGCCCAGGTCGCGCAGCTGCTCGCTCATGGGCGGGTAGACCTGCGCGTCGCAGCCCGTGACCTCGTGGCCGGCCTCGCGGGCGATCTTGGCGAGGCCGCCCATGAAGGTGCCGCAGATGCCGAGGATGTGGAGTCGCATCAGGCTTTGAAGATGAAGTAGACCGCGCCCACCAGGCAGAGGCCCGCCCAGAGGTAGTTCCACTTGAGCCCCTCGCCCATGTAGAGCATCGCGAAGGGCACGAATACGGCGAGCGTGATGACCTCCTGCAGGATCTTCAGCTGCGCGAGCGAGATCCCGCCCGCGAAGCCGATGCGGTTGGCCGGGACCTGCAGCAGGTACTCGAAGAGGGCGATGCCCCAGCTCACGAGCGCGGCGATCCACCACGGGCTCGCCTGGAGGTGCTTCAGGTGGCCGTACCAGGCGAACGTCATGAAGAGGTTCGAGGCCGCGAGCATCGTGGCGGTGAGGGCGAGCGTCTGCAGGGGGGTCATGGCTGAGCGGGCGGCCCGCGGCCGGGCCCGCGAGGAGGACTGGGCGCGAATTTTATCACCCGGCCGGGTTAAACTAGCCCTCCACTCCCGCGACGAGGGGCGAACGCCCCCACCCCCGCCGATGGTCCCCCACCTCACGACATCGCTCACCGGCCCCCTGCACGACCTCGAGCGGCTCGTCCTCGACCGCCGCCCGGAGATCGAGCGCTGGTTCCGCACGCGGTTCGCCGGAGCACGAAGTGCCCTTCTATTCGTCGGTCGACCTGAGGAACAGCGGCTTCAAGCTGGCCCCCGTGGACACGAACCTCTTTCCCGGCGGGTTCAACAACCTGAACCCGGACTTCCTGCCGCTGTGCGTGCACGCGGCGATGTCGGCCATCCAGAAGCTCTGCCCGGACGCGCAGAGGTTCGTCCTGGTGCCCGAGAACCACACGCGCAACCTCTTCTACCTGCAGAACGTCGCCACCCTCAAGCGCATCCTCGAGGGCGCCGGGCTCGCCGTGCGCATCGGCAGCCTCATCCCCGACCTTGCGGGCCCGACGGAGGTCGAGACCGCGGGCGGCGACAGGCTGCTGCTGGAGCCGCTCCGGCGCACGCGGCAACCGCGTCGGTGCTCGACGGCTTCGACCCCTGCGCCGTGATCGTGAACAACGACCTTTCCGGGGGCGTCCCGGCCATCCTGCAGGGGCTCGAGCAGACGGTCGTGCCGCCGCTCATCGCCGGCTGGTCCACGCGCCGCAAGTCGCAGCATTTCCACGCCTACGACGGCGTCGCGGAGGATTTCGCGGAGCTCCTGGGCATCGACCCCTGGTTCGTGAACCCCGTCTTCAGCCAGTGCGGCCAGGTGAACTTCGCCGAGAAGGCGGGCGAGGACTGCCTCGCGGCCAACGTCGAGTACGTGCTCGCCGAGGTGCGCGAGAAGTACGCGCAGTACGGCATCACGGAGGCGCCCTTCGCCATCGTGAAGGCCGACGCCGGCACCTACGGCATGGGCATCATGACCGTGAAGAGCGTCGACGACGTGCGCAACCTCAACCGCAAGACGCGCAACAAGATGTCCGTCATCAAGGAAGGCCAGCCCGTCAGCGAGGTGATCATCCAGGAGGGCGTCTACACCTTCGAGGACGTGGACGGGGCGGTGGCCGAGCCCGTCGATCTACATGATCGACCAGTTCGTCGTGGGCGGCTTCTACCGCGTGCACACCGCGCGCGGCAAGGACGAGAACCTGAACTCGCCCGGCATGGAGTTCCGGCCCCTCGCCTTCGAGACCGACTGCCATTCGCCCGACTGCGCCGGCGGCCCCGGGCGACCCGCCCAACCGCTTCTACACCTACGGCGTCGTCGCGCGGCTGGCCAACCTCGCCGCGGCCATCGAGATCGAGGAGATGGCCGCGAGCGCCGAGGAGCCGCGCGCCGCTCGCCGCCCGCGCATGAAGTTCGCCTTCGTCCTCGACCCCCTCGGCGAGCCTCAAGCCGAAGAAGGACTCCTCCATCGCGATGATGCGGGAGGCGGCGCGGCGCGGGCACGAGGTCTACGCGCTCGGGATGGCCGACCTCTTCGTGCAGGACGGCGACGGTGCTCGCGCGCGCGCGTGCCGCTCGCCGTCGACGACGACGATGCCGCCTGGTACCGCGAGGGCGGCGCCGAGGAGGTGCCGCTCGCCTTCTTCGACCTCGTGGCGATGCGCAAGGACCCGCCCTTCGACGCGGAGTACTACTACGCGACGCTGCTGCTCGAGCGCGCCGAGGCCGAGGGCGCCCGCGTGGTGAACTCGCCCCGGGCGCTGCGCGACTGGAACGAGAAGCTCTCGATCCTGCGCTTCCCGCAGTTCACGCCGCCCACGACTGGTCTCGCGCGACCCGGCGCGCATCCACGCCTTCGTCGACCGCCACGGCGACGCGATCCTCAAGAAGCTCGACGGCATGGGCGGCACGATGATCTTCCGCGTGCGCGAGGACGATCCCAACCGCAACGTGATCGTCGAGACGATGGTCGGCGACGCCGAGCGCACGATCATGGCGCAGAAGTACGTGCCGGAGATCGCGAAGGGCGACAAGCGCGTGCTCGTGATCGACGGCCGGCCCTTCCCGTACTGCCTGGCGCGCATCCCCAAGCGCGGGCGAGACGCGCGGCAACCTCGCGGCCGGCGGCACCGGCGTGGCGCAGCCGCTCTCGGCGCGGGACCGCGAGATCGGCGAAACCGTCGGCGCGGAGCTCGTCAAGGCCGGCATCGTGTTCGCCGGGCTCGACGTGATCGGCGATTGCCTCACCGAGGTGAACGTGACCAGCCCCACCTGCATCGTCGAGATCGCCCAGCAGACGGGCGAGAACGCGGCCAAGCCGCTGATGGACGCCTTCGACCGGCTCGCCGCCGCCCCTTCCTGAACCCCGTCCCCACGCCATGACCCTCTCCGCCTCCCCGCCCGAACGCACGATCACCCTCCAGGAGGCGATCGCCGCGGCCACCGCCCTTCACCAGGCAGGCCGCCTCGCCGAAGCCGCCGAGATCTACCGCCAGGTGCTCGACGCGGTGCCGGGCAACCCGGACGCCCTGCACCTGCTCGGCCTGGTGGGCCTGCAGCAGGGCGACGCCGCGACGGCCGCGCGCCTGATCGGGGAGGCAACGCAGATCGCGCCGGGCAACGCGCCGGCCCAGAACAACCTCGGGGCGGCCCTCCTGCAGCTCGATCGCATCGAGGAGGCCGAGGCCGCGTTCGGCCGGGCCATCGACGCCAACGCCGGCTACGGCGAGGCCCACAACAACCGCGGCAATGCGCTCGTCCGGCTGGGCCGCTTCGGCGAAGCCCTCGCGTGCTACGACCGCGCGATCGCGCTCGGCGTCCCCGGCTCCACGGTGCACTACAACCGGGGCATCGCCCTCCAGAACCTCGGCCGGGTGGCGGAAGCGCTCGCCGGCTACGAGGCCGCGCTCGCCCGCGAGCCGGACTACGCCGACGCCCACCACAATCGCGGCGAGGCGCTGCTGGCACTCGGGCGGCCGGCGGAGGCGCTCGACTGCTACGACCGGGAGATCGTCCTGAACGGCAACCGCGCCGGCGCCCACAACGCGCGCGGCGTCGCGCTGATGGCCCTCGGGCGCCTCGACGACGCGATCGCGTCCTTCGACCACGCGGCATCGCTGGATCCCGCCCGGGTCGACGCATTGCACAACCGCGGCATCGCGCTCGTCCGGGCGCAGCGGCTCGACGACGCGCTCGCCAGCATCGAGCGGGCCCTCGCGATCGACCCCGGGCACGCGGGCGCCCGGTTCAACCGGGCCGCGATCCTGCTGCCGCTCGCCCGCCTCGACGAGGCGCTGCGGGAATGCGAGGCCGGGCTCGGACGGGAGCCGGACAGTGCGCGATGGCACTTCCTCGCGAGCGTCGTCCTCGCGGAAATGGGGCGCCTCGAGGAAGCCCGCGACGCCTGCACCCGGGCGATCGCCATCGATCCCGACCTGCCCTCGGCCCACGGCCACGGCCTGTACCTGCGCATGCGTCTCTGCGACTGGGAGGGGCTCGACGGCGCGATCGCGGCGACCCTCGAGCGCGTGCGCGCCGGCAAGCCGGCGGCCGACCCGTTCACGCTCGTCGCCACACCCGCGACCCTCGCCGACCGCCTGCAGTGCGCGAAGTCCTTCGTGCAGCACCGCTTTCCGGCCATGGCACGGCCGGCGCCCGCGACGCGGCCGCCGCATGACCGGCTGCGCGTGGCGTACCTGTCGTCCGACTTCCAGGACCATGCGACCGCGCACCTCTTCGCGGAGGTCCTCGAGCGGCACGACCGCTCGCGCTTCGAGGTCACCGCGGTTTCCTACGGCTCCGCCTCGTCGGACCCCTGGCGCCGGCGGATCGAGGGCGCAGTGGAGCGGTTCCTCGACGTCGCCGTGCAGACCGACGACGCGATCGCGCGGCCGGCTGCGCGATCTCGGGATCGACATCGCCGTCGACCTGAAGGGGTTCACCACCGGCTGCCGCACGGGCATCCTCGCGCGCCGGCCGGCGCCCGTCCAGGTCAACTACCTCGGCTATCCCGGGATCGATGGGCGCACCCTACATCGACTACCTCATCGCCGATTCCACGGTCGTCGGCGCCGGGCACGAGGCGTTCTACAGCGAGACGCATCGCGCTCCTGCCCCGACAGCTACCAGGCCGAACCCCTCGGCGCGCGCGACCGCCGCAGCACGCCCTCGCGGGCGGAGCTCGGCTTGCCCGAGGGCGCGCTCGTGTTCTGCTGCTTCAACAACAACTACAAGATCACGCCCGAGGTCTTCCGACGGCGTGGATGCGGCTCCTCGCCGCCGTTCCCGGCAGCGTGCTGTGGCTGCTCGGAAGGCCACCCGGCCGCGGCCGCGAACCTGCGGCCGCGAGGCCCGAGGCCCTCGGCGTCGGCGCCGGAGCGGCTGGTCTTCGCCCCGCGCGTCGACACCGCGCAGCACCTCGCCAGGCACGCCGCGGCCGATCTCTTTCTCGACACCTTCCCCTGCAATGCCCACACGACGGCGAGCGATGCGCTGTGGGCGGGGTTGCCGGTGGTCACCGTCCTCGGGGACGCGTTCCCCGGCCGCGTGGCGGCGAGCCTGCTGCGCGCGGTCGGGCTTCCCGAGCTGGTCGCGAACTCGCTCCCGGAATACGAAGCGCTCGCGCGCCGCCTCGCAGCTCGCGCCGGCGGAGCTCGCGAAACTGCGGGCGCGCCTCGCGGCCAACCGGACGGCCCACCCGCTGTTCGACACGCCGGCCTACACGCGGCACCTCGAAGCCGCCTTCGCGACGATGGGGGAACGGCACGCGCGCGGCGCGGCGCCCGAGTCCTTCGCGGTCCCGCCTAGAACACGGTGACGCGGTCGAAGTCGGTCCCGCGGTCGAGGACCTCGTAGACGGTCGACTCCTTCGCGCCGCCCGACCACACCTCGATCCCGCGCCCGCGGGACGCGATGCCCGTGGGAACCACCAGCGACGCCGGGACGCCCAGCCGCTCGAGGGCCGGAAGCCGGAAGGCCTGCACCCACTGGGCGCCCTGCCGGTTGCGCGCGTCCGCGGCGCGAACGGCGATGGGCTCGGGCCGGCCGGGGAAGAGCGACACGGTGATCACCACGCGCCCGTCCGTCTCCTGCACCAGCGCCTGCACCATGCCGAGGAAGAACTGCGCCGTGTCCCCGAGCCGCATCGCGAGGACGCGCCCGATCGCCACGCCCTTCGAGGCCGTCTGCGGGCGCAGCAGCCGCCACGCCCCCAGCATCTCGTCCACCACGCCCCAGTTCTCGAGCTCGAAGTTGTAGTCGGCGAGCCGCAGCTGCTGCGTGCGCTCGGTTACCCTGCCGAAGACGGCGAGGTCGTCCTTCTCCTGGCGCGTGAGCTCGCGCTCCTTGTCGGGCTGCTCGAAGGCCGCGCCTCCGGTCACGAAGTAGTGGATCTCCGGGAGCCCGAAGGCGAGTCCGGCCGTCTTCTCCTCGGGGATCTTCGCGGGCGGGCGCGGCGGCGCGCCCTCGCACCAGAGCTTGTGCAGGCGGCGCAGCGCCGCGAGGGCATCCGGGGCGCTCGCCTCCGCGGGCAGGCCGAGGCTCACGGGCTCCTCGCCCGCCTGCAGGCCCTTGAGGCGTCGCCGGATGCTCTTGGAAAGGCCTTCGACGTCGAGGACGCGGTGCGTCGGCTGCCGGGCGTCCGCATGCAGCGGGCGGGCGCCGATGGGCTTGGCGAGATCGACGGCCAGCGGATAGGTCGCGCCCGCCTCGGCGTCGGCCGGGGGATCGACGAGGATCTGCACCTTCCTCGCCCACATGCGCAGCAGCGCCTCGAGGAGGTCGATCTGCGGCGCGGTCATCTCGGACAGGTAGGCCGCCTGCGTGAGCACGACGTGCACGTAGGCTTCGTGGACGCTGGAGACGCCGTCCTCGCTCTCGAGGCTGTCCTTCACGCGCTCGTCGGCGAGCCCGGCGCGCTCCGCCGACGGCGAACAGCCCGTGCAGCCGCAGCCACAGCGCCGGATCGAAGCGGCGGTAGACCATGGCGTGGAAGAGCATCTGCGCGCCGAGGTAGCGGGCGATGCGCTGCATCATCAGCGGGACGTGGCGCGCGAGCTCGCCCTTCTCCGCCTCGGCCACCGCCAGGCATTCGCGGTAGCCGGTCTCCATCTCCTCGAGGAGCGAGCGCCCGGTCGACCAGGCGGCGTGGTCGTTGGGCGAAAGCGGCAGGCTCTTGCCGAAGTAGCGCGCGCGCTGCTCGCCCTGGAGGAAGGCGACCTTGTCGCGCATCAGCTCCAGGCACTTCAGCCACTCGATGCCGCCGGGCTCTCCGCGGTTCAGGGCCCGCAGCGCCTCCAGCACGAACTGCTGCGCCTGCGGGATGTTGGTGAGCGGCAGGCCGCCGAGCCATTCCTTGCAGCCCTTGGCGTCGCTGAAGGCGAGGCCGTTGCCGGGTCGGGTCGGGGGATTGGCGGCCATGGGGATCTCAGCCCTCCAGCGCGGAAAGCGCGGCGGGAAGCGTCGCGGCCATGCGCTCGGCCGCGGCCGATGCCCGCGCGGCCGGGACGGGCGCCTCGTGCCGCGCCGCGCGCCCACACCGGGCCCGGGAAATGGCGATCGTCCCGCCAGCGCGGGATCACGTGCCAGTGCAGGTGCGGCGTCACGTTTCCTAGGCTCGCAAGGTTCATCTTGTCGGGTTCCAGCGACTGCCTCACATGGTCCTCCACCGCGAACACCACCGCCATCAGGCGGCTGCGCTCGGCCGCGGGGAGGTCGGTCATCTCGCGCACGTGGCGTTGCAGCACCACCCGGAGGAAGCCCGGGAGGCCGGGCTCGTCCACGGCCACCACCCGGCACAGGTCATTCTGCCAGAGGAGCGTCCCTCCCGCGCCATGGCACAGTTCACAACTCATGGGCGCGCTCCGGCGGGCCTCAAAGCAGGACGCGCTCGATGCCGCCGCGATTCGCCTTCTCGACGAACTCGGGCATCCAGCGCTCCCCAAGCAGGTGGCGTGCCATTTCGACGACGATGTAGTCCGCGCTCGTGCCGGCGTCGTTGTCGTAGCGCGAGAGCCCCTGCAGGCAGGACGGGCACGAGGTGAGGATCTTCACCTCGCCCGCGAAGCCGTCGGCGCGCGCCGCCGCCGCCCCCTTCACCATCTCCTCCTCCTTGCGGAAGCGAACCTGCGTGGAGATGTCCGGCCGCGAGATGGCGAGCGTCCCCGACTCGCCGCAGCACCGGTCGTTCAGGGCGACCGGGGTGCCCATCAGGGCGTTCACCACCTTGATCGGCTGGTGGGTCTTCATCGGCGTGTGGCAGGGGTCGTGGTACATGTAGCGCACGCCGCTGCAGCGCCCTCCACCCGGACGCCCTTCTCCATCAGGTACTCGTGGATGTCGAGCAGCCGGCAGCCGGGAAAGATCTTGTCGAACTCGTAGTCCATCAGCGCGTCCATGCAGGTGCCGCACGAGACCACCACGGTCTTGATGTCGAGGTAGTTGAGCGTGTTGGCCACGCGGTGGAAGAGGACGCGGTTGCGAAGCGTGATCTCCTCGCCCTTGGCCGCCAGCCCGCTGGCCGTCTGCGGATAGCCGCAGCACAGATATCCCGGCGGCAGGACGCACTGGGCGCCGACGTGGTAGAGCAGCGCCTGCGTGGCGAGCCCCACCTGGCCGAAGAGCCGCTCCGAGCCGCAGCCCGGGAAAGTAGAAGACGGCATCCGATTCCTCCGTGACCTTCGCGGGGTCGCGGATGATCGGCACCACGGAGGCGTCCTCGATGTCGAGGAGCGCGCGCGCCGTGCGCTTCGGGAGGTTTCCCGGCATCGGCTTGTTGATGAAGTGGATCACCTGCGCCTTGAGCGGGGGCTTGCCCACCGTGGCGGGCGGATGGCGCGTCTGGCCGCGCGTCACGAGGAAGCGCCGCGCGATGCGCGTGCGCCAGGCGCTGCGCCTTGTAGCCCCAGTCGAGCATCAGGGTCTTCGTCGACCTTGATCGTCGCCGGGTCGGTCGCGTTGAGGTAGAACATCGAGAGCGGCCGAGCCGGGGTTGAAGCGCTTCCTGCCGAGCTTCTCGAGCAGGCCCGCGCATGGCGATCGAGACGTTGCCGAAGTCGATGTCCACCGGGCACGGCGCCTCGCACTTGTGGCAGACCGTGCAGTGGTCGGCCACGTCGCCGAACTCGTCGAAGTGCCTGAGGCTCACGCCGCGGCGCGTCTGCTCCTCGTAGAGGAACGCCTCGGTGAGCAGCGACAGGCCGAGGATCTTGTTCCTCGGGCTGTAGAGGAGGTTCGCGCGCGGCACGTGGGTCGAGCACACCGGCTTGCACTTCCCGCAGCGCAGGCAGTCCTTCACCGAGTCGGCGATCGCCCCGATGTCGCTCCTCTCGAGGATGATGGACTCGTGCCCGATGAGGGCGAAGGACGGCGTGTAGGCGTTCGAGAGGTCCGCGCCCGGCAGGAGCTTGCCGCGGTTGAAGCGCCCCTCCGGGTCGACCTTCGCCTTCCAGGCCGCGAAGGCCTCGATCTCCTCCTTCTCCAGGAACTCGAGCTTGGTGATGCCGATGCCGTGCTCGCCCGACACGACGCCGCCCAGCTCCTTGGCGAAGCGCATGATGTGCGCCACCGCCTCGTTGGCCGTGCGCAGCATCTCGTAGTCGTCGGAGTTGACCGGGATGTTGGTGTGGACGTTGCCGTCGCCCGCGTGCATGTGCAGCGCGATGAAGACGCGGCCGCGCAGCACGTCGGCGTGGATCGCCTGGATGGCCGCCATCACCGGCTCGAAGACGCGGCCGGCGAAGACCTGCCGGAGCGGGTCGCGGAGCTCGCGCTTCCACGACACGCGCAGCTCGTGCAGCTGGATCAGGGAGAAGATCGTGCGGTCGTCGGGTGCGCCGGCCACGAGGTGGGCGAGCCCCAGGGGGCCCAGGTCGGCGCGGACCTCGCCCAGCGTCCGGTCGAGGTTGCGCAGGAGATAGGACCAGCGCCCTCTCACGAAGCGCACGAGCTCGAGGGCCTGCGCCGGGCGGTCGCCGAGGAGGTCCTCGCGGGTGATCGCCTCGCCGTCGGTCTCGACGGGCAGCTCGCCCCCGAGGCAGGCCTCGAGGGCCGCCGGCGAGCTTGAGCTTGTTGCCGATCGAGTACTCGACGTTCAGGCGCTCGACGCCGTCGGTGTAGTCGGCCAGGCGCTCGAGCGGGATCACCACGTCCTCGTTCACCTTGAAGGCGTTGGTGTGCTTGGCGATGGCGGCGGTGCGGGCGCGCTCCATCCAGAAGCGCTTGCGCGCCTCGGGGCTGGCCGCGATGAAGCCTTCGCCTCCCCGGGCGTTGGCGATGCTCACGACTTCCGACGCCGCCTGCGACACCGCGGCCTCGTCGTCGCCCACGAGGTCGCCGATGAGCACCATGCGCGGGCGCCCGTGGGCCTTGGCCTTCGTGGCGTACCCCACCGCCTTCACGTAGCGCTCGTCGAGGTGCTCCAGCCCGGCCAGCGCCACGCCCCCGCGGCCATCCACGCGCCGCGTGATCTCGACGATGGCCGGCACCGCCTTGCGCCACGTCGCCGAAGAACTCCAGGCACACCGTGCGGGTGTGCGCGGGCATCCGGTGGAGGATGAAGGTCGCCGAGGTGATGATCCCGTCGCACCCCTCCTTCTGGACGCCCGGAAGGCCGCCCAGCACCTTGTCGGTGACGTCCTTGCCCAGGCCGGGCTTGCGGAAGCGCCGGCCCTCGAGCTCGAGGATCTCCTCGCCCTTCGGGGTCCGGCCGTCGGCCTCGAACCGGCGGATCCGGAATCGCGCGGCGGCGGCGTCGTGGATCTTGCCGAGGTTGTGGTCGAGCCGCTCGACCTCGATCCAGTCGGCATCGGGCGTGACCATGCGCCACGAGGCGAGGTTGTCGACGGCCGTTCCCCAGAGCACCGCCTTCTTGCCGCCCGCGTTCATCGCGATGTTCCCGCCGATGCAGGAGGCGTCCGCGGAGGTGGGATCCACCGCGAAGGCGAGGCCCGCGCGCTCGGCGGCCTCCATGACGCGGCGCGTGACGGCGCCCGCGCCGACGTGGATCACGGGGACGGGGCCGGCCACGCCGGGGAGCGCCTTCTCCTCGACGGCGCCCAGCCAGTCGAGCTTCTCCGTGTTGACCACCGCCGAGAGGCGATCGAGCGGGATGGCCCCGCCCGTGTAGCCCGTGCCGCCGCCGCGCGGAATGATGGTGAGGCCCAGCTCGATGAGCGCCTTCACGAGCGGCGCGCATTCGGCCTCCGTGTCCGGCGAGACGACGACGAAGGGATACTCCACGCGCCAGTCCGTGGCATCGGTCACGTGCGAGACGCGCGCGAGGCCGTCGAAGGCGATGTTGTCCTTGCGGGTGATCGCGGCCAGGCGGCGCAGGGCCTTGCGGCGCAGCTTGCGGGTCTCGTCGAACTCGCGCTCGAAGGCGTCCACCGCCCCGTGGGCGGCTTCCAGGAGCTTGTCGACGCGCAGGCTGCGCTCGACGTCCGAGGAATCGGCCTGCCGGCGCTTCTCCACCTCCCGCAGGCGGTGGCGCATGGCCTCGACGAGCGCGTCGTGCCGCTTGGGATTCTCGAGCAGGTCGTCCTGCAGGTAGGGGTTGCGCCGGACGACCCAGATGTCGCCCAGCACCTCGTAGAGCATGCTCGCGGAGCGGCCCGTGCGCCGCTGCGAGCGCAGCTCGTCGAGCACCCGCCAGGCCTCGCCCCCGAGCAGCCGGATCACGATCTCCCGGTCGGAGAACGAGGTGTAGTTGTACGGGATCTCGCGCAGTCGGGCGGTCATCGGCGGGCTTCGCTGCCCGTGGGCGCCACGGGGGGAATAGCGATTTTACCGCAATGCAGCATTGATCCTGCCCGCACGACTGCGCCCCGCCGCTTCGAGACGAGACAGCGACGGCCTGGGCCAGGACGGCGTAGCGGGCGGCCTTGCCCACGGCCATGGCCAGGGCGCAGCCGGCCAGTTCAGGCGAAGCCATCCGGCGGCGGCGCAAAGGGCATCGCCCACGACGGGCACCCACGACAGGAGCAGGACCGTCACGCCGTAGCGGCGCACGCGCGCAATCGCCGTCCCCTCCGGGATGCGCGAGGGCAGGAGGCGCCCGATGCCGTAGGTCGTCAGCCCCCCGAGCGTGTTGCCGACGCGTCGCAACGGCCACCGCGGCGGCCGGCGCCGCCCCCGACTTCAGCACCGCCACGAGCACGATCTCGGAGTTGCCCGGCAGGATCGTCGACGGAAACGAACGCCGAGGCGAAAAGCGCCCACAGGGAGACGTCCATGCGCTCAGCTCGCCGAGCCGCGGGACGAGGCTCGCCGAGAAACTCCTGCGAGCGCCACCACCGGCGCCGGTTCGTCGAAAAGCCTGCCGGCACGCTCGCATGATCCGGCCGCGAAACGTCCTGTCGCGCCATCGCGCGTCCGTGGCAAGGCGGATCGCGATGCGGACGTAAGTCAGCCTCGTCCTTCGCAACCAAGCTCCTCGAGCCCGAGCATGCGCAGCATCGCGAAGCTCTGGCGCCCCCGCATGTAGGCCCCGGGCAAGGTCACGGGCGGCAGGCCGGCCGCCAGGGCGTCGAGCGTCGTGTTTCCGCCGGACCAATGCAGCGTGTCGAGGAACACGTCGCACAGGGCATTCACGCGCAGGTAATCGGCGTGGCCCATGCGCGGGAGGAATGCGGTCCGCGCGAAGCCTCGATACCCCGCCGCGGCGAGTGTCCGGCCCAGCCTCGCCGCGGAACGCGTCGGTCGATGCTGCGTCGTAGTCGCGGAAGAAGACGAGCACGCCCTGCGGGTCGGCCGCGAGCATCGCGCGCGAAGAGCGCGTCGTTGTCCGGATGGATCTTGAATGCCGACTGCGGGACAGAGATAGAGGTGGCTCCTGATGCCGGCAAGCCCAACCGCGGCACGGCGACCGCGAGCCGTCGATCTGTCGGGCGCGCATAGCGTCGTGCCGATGCCCCGGCAGGCGCACCAGGGTCTCGCGTGTAATGCGCCTTCGGCGCCCTCGGGCTCCATTTCGCCGCAGGTGAGGAAATAGTCGATGTTGGACCGCCCCGTCGTGACGGGGTGGCCCCATCCCGCGCACTGCACGGGGGCCAGTCGCATGCCGGCCAGGAGGTTGCCCGTGGTCTCCATGCCGACTTCCGGGATGCACGAGCACGTCGAGGCGATCAGCGAGCACCGACTCGCGCCACGTCGGGCGCGGGCGTCGAAGACATGGCCGGTAATGCTCCACCGTCCCGCGCGATAGCGCGGCGCTGAACGAATCCTTCGCGTAGCCCGTGTAATAGGCGAACACCTCGAATCGGCGCGGTCGAGATCCGTGATCCAGCTGCGGAAGTACTTCCCGACGGTGCAGTCGTAGAGGAAGCTCGAGAGGAAGCCCACGCGAAGCCGCTCGCCCGGCGCGAGGCTGCGCGGCGGGAGCGGGGCGAATAACGCGGCGCGCATCGCTTTCCAGTCGCGGTCGATAAAACCGGCGATAGGCCTCCTGGAGCGGCCGGTCGTCTCGCCCTGGTAGGCAAGAATGAAATTCTCCCACTGGAGCCACAGGACCATTGCGACGGGTCGCCCGCGAACCTTTCGGCGTTCCGGCCTCGAGCTCGGCTTCCCGCCCTGGGCAAACGCCTCGCTCTCCGCCGCCATGGCTTCCTTCGAGGCGGGAACCGGAGACAAGGCGAGCCGCAGGACCAATTCGAGCCCGCAGGTCGCCCGGATGGCGCGCAAGAATGCCCCGCGCGACGTCGCGGGCTTCCTCGACGCGATTCAACCGGCGAAGGACATAGGCCAGGTGCCGCGCCGCCTCAATGTCAGCCGGCTCGAGTTCGAGCGCCCGGCGAAGGTAGACTTCGGCCTCCCCGACCCGGAACATCGTGAGGATCTGCCCCAGGCGCGAAAGGGCGATTGCATTGTCGGGCGCGTACCGGATCGCCTGCGGTACGCCGCCTGCGCCGCGGCAACATCGCCCCGTCCATCGAATATCTTCGCGAGGCCGGCATGCGCACCCGCGCAACTCCGGTCCCGCCGCACGGCTTCGACGAAGGCGGCGGCGGCCTCCGTCGGGCGCCCCGCCCGAAACAGCGCATCGCCGAGTTGCCGGCGAATTTCGGCGTCGCCGGGATTGCCCGCCACACGGTCAAGCAGGGAGCCGATCGATTCCTCCAAGCGGCCCGCATCCTTCGCCTCTGCGGGGGGGGCACGTGGCGGAACCCTTGGGGCGCTCACGGACTTTCCCGCGGAATGGTTCCCGGTCCTGCCGTCGCGCCCGGAGACCCTCCGGTCGCCACCGAAGCCAGGAAGGACTGAAAGGCCGCCACGGGTTCCTGCTGGCCGAAAAGCCTCGACGTTCCGGCCGAGATGCGCGCCGAGATCTCCCGGCGCCAATCGGGATCCGTTCCCAGCCGAACCGCAATGCGCACATAGTCGGCCCGGTCGCGCGCGACGAGGTCCTCGACGCCCAGCAGGCGAAGCATCCCGAAGCTCTGCCGGCCGCGCATCAGCCCACCCGGCAGAGTCACGATGGGTAGCCCCATCGCCAGCGCATCGAGCGAAGTGTTGCCTCCCGACCAATGCAGGGTGTCGAGCATCACGTCGCACAGGCGGTTCACCTGCAGGTACTGGCCGTGTGTCACGTAGGGCAGGAATACCAGGTGACGCTCCATCGAAAGCCCGCGCGAGGCGAGCACCGGCGCGATTCGCGCCGCAAAGGCGTCGACTACCGCCGGGTGGCTCGCGGCAAAGAGCACCCCGAGGCCGCCGGGGTCGGCTCGCGAGAACGTCGGCAATGAGCTCATCGTTGTCCGGATGGATCTTGAAGATCGATTGCGGGACCAGGTACAGGTTTCGGCCCTCTGGCAGCCCGAAGTCGGCGCGGCCCCCTTCCGTTTCCCCCGAGGGATGCGCATAGTTCGTTCCCAGGCCGGGCAGAAGCGCCAGGCGTTCCCGGTAGTGCGACTGAGCCCCCTCGGGCTCCATCGACTCGCAGGACAGAAACCAGTCGATCGTCGGCAGGCCCGTCGTCGTGGGATGGCCCCAGCCTGCGCATTGCACGGGCGCAAGCCGCAGCGATGCCAGCGCGAAGATGTCCGGGTGCATTCCGAGCTCAGGATAGACGAGCACGTCGAGGTCGTCCTCCAGAACCTGTCGAGCGATTGCGTCCAGGGGTCGGCTTCGGAAGGTGACGGAAATGGGTGGCGGCGGCAGCGATCGCGCGCGTGTCGTCGGCCACCCAGGGATTGGTGTAGTAAACGAAGCTCTCGAAGCGCGCGGCATCGAGACCCAGAACCCAGCTCGCGAAATAGCGGCCTGCGGTGCAGTTGAAGAAGAAATGGCTGAGGAAACCCACGCGGATGCGCGCAGCCGGCGCGCGAACGCGGTCGCCGCTCGGCAAGCAACCCGGGCGCCTGCCTCGAAAGCACGTCGTGAACGAAATCCCCATAGCGCGACTGCAACACCCGGTCGTTCTGTCCCTGGTAGGCGAGATAGAAATTCGTCCACCGGATATCGTCAGGCTTCGCCCGCACGCTTGTAGGTGAACTCGTCCCGTCGCTCGAAAAGCCTTTCCAGCCCCTGGCCGTAGCGCTCGCGGCACTCGGTCGAGCTGCTCCTTCCCCTCATACACCGCCGGCAACAAGAGCTCGGAACCCAGGGCGGCCTTCAGGTTGCCGGGGTGATCGCGCGCGTTGGCCGCAGAACTCGCGCCGGGCCTCTTCCACGGCTCCAGTCTCCCAGAGCAGCTCGGCCAGCGCATTGCGCGCCTTGGCGCCCCGGGGCGCAATGGCGACGGCGCTTCGGTAACTCGCGAGGGCGTTGGCCGCGTCGCGGCGCTTGCGATAGAGATCGCCCGCGAACAGAACGCCTCGGCATGGCGCCGTCCGAGGCGGCAGGCCTCGCGCACATGGGCAGCGCCTGTCCGCCTTGCCCATCGCTATCGAACAGTGCGAGCCAGGTTGAGATGGGCCAGACGGTTGGACGGGTCGATCGCAGGGCCCTCTCGAAGGCGCGCGCAGCCTCGTCGCTGGCGGCCGAGGTCGGCGAGAGCGAGGCCGAGGTTGTTCCAGTTCCTGGGCCGGCCGGGATCCAGCGCAACGCACTCTCGAAGCACGCCTGCGCCTCGGCAGAACGCTGCGCCTGGAAGAGCAGGGTCCCAGGCTGGCCCAGGCGGGCGCCCAATCCGCCTCGAAGCTCGATGGCGCGGCGAACTCTCGCTCGGCCAGCGGCTCATCGCCGGATCGAGCGCAAGATGGCCGGAATGCAGGCGAAAATGCGGCTGGTCCCGGACGAGGGCGAGTGCCCTTCCACGCTTTCCCGCGCGCCGGCGCCGAGCGCCGAGCTCTGCTCGGCCAGGGATGCCAGGTACCACTGTTCCGCCCTGTCAGGCTCCTCGGCGTAGAGGCGCGGTACTGCGCGAGCGCCTCCACGGCCCTCCCCAGCCGAAGCAGTTCCTTCGCGCGCGAGCCGGACCTCATCCATCGCTCAGCCTCCGGCGCGCACCATCGCCTCCACTCGACGCGAAGAGCCGCCTCGAGGTCGCGCGTGAACTTCCCGTGGTCGAGCAATGCACTTGCCGGAGGCGGCCGCGCAGCGAGCGCGAAATCGCCTCCAGTCGCGCGGGTCGCGGATGAGGCCGGCCGCGATCTCGACGTAACGCGCCGGAATCGGACGCGCAGAGTTCGGCATGCCGATCGCCGACAGGATCGCCCTCGACTGGCGCGATATGAGCGTGGTGCCGTCGACCGCCACTACGGGCCGCCCCATCCAGAGCGCCTCGAGCGTCGTAAGGCCGCCGTTATACGGGAAGGTATCGAGGACCACGTCGATCGCGGCGTACTCCGCCAGCATCGCGTCATGCGCGCTGGCGCCATGCCACTCGATGCGCTCGGGATCCACCCCGCGGTCCGGAACCACATCCCGAAGAAGGCATGCTCCGCCGGCGTTGCCCAGCGCCGAGTTCTTGATCACCAGCCGCGCGTCGGGAACGGCGCGCAGCAGCTCGCACCAGGCCGCTCTGGTGGCCGGCGACAGCTTGGCCATCCGGTTGAATGAACCGAAAACGGGCGAGATGCACCGCGCGCAAGCGGCGGGGGCTCGACGGCAGGCGCGTAGGCCGGGGGTTCCCAGCAATAGCGGCAATTCGGCAGGCGGACAAGCCGCTCCGTGAATGCGCTGCGAATCACCCGGCGGATTGCTGACCGCATCGGTCACGAGAAAGTCGATGCAGTCCATGCCCGTGGTATTGAAATAGTCGAGCCAGGTGCCGATGACGGGCGCGGGTCTCGTGCGCGAACATCGACAGGCGATTTCCCGGCGTGTGGCCGGCAAGATCGATCGCGATGTCGATGCCGTCGTCGCGCAGGCGCGCGGCGAGGTCCCGGTCATTGAAGGCACGCGCGTCAGTCCAGGTCACACCGCTCGCCTTGATGCGGGCGGTGACGGAATCGTCGAGTTCCTGATGGGCATAACAATGGATCTCGAAGAGCTCGCGGTCGTGGCGCTCGATCACCGGCACGTGAAGGAATGCGGCGGAGGACTGGTGGAAGCGCGGCGAGACGTAACCGATTCGAAGGCGTCGCTCCGGTTCGCGCGAATTCCGGAAGACAGGGGTCATGGGATTCGCCGGCGCATGGCGTCTGGCCCAGGTTCGGTGGGCTTCGAATACTTCCTGCGTGCTGTGCGTCCCGTCATACTGAAGCGCAAAAAGCAGCGTGCTGCCGATCTGGGCCGCATCCTGGGGCGACAGCGCCTCGGCCTTGCGGTAGGCCTCCACGGCCTCCTCATCCAGGCCCAGGTGCGTGCAGACGCCGCCCAGTCGCACCCACGGGGCCGCGTGGGAAGGATCGGCGGCGACCGATTGCGCGAACGCCTGCCGAGCCGCCAGCAGGCTTCCGCCCTCGAGCCGACAGATGCCCAGCAGGTCCCAGGCATGGCCGTTTCGCGGGTCACGCGCGACCACGGATTCCAGCACCTGCCCCGCCTCCTCCCGACGTCCCTGCGAAAGGAGTGCCCGCCCGAGGTTATGCGCTGCGGAGGTGCGCATCGCGTCGATCTCGAGGGATTTGCGAGCGGCGATCTCCGCCTCGGCCGCCCGGTCTTGCGCCAGCAGGGCGGCGGCGAGGTTGTTCCAGGCACGCGCGTCCCCGGGCCGGTGCTGCACGGCCAGAACGAAATGGGCGATGGCCTGGGCCAGTTCCCCGGAATCCTGCAGGGCCACCCCAAGGCGGGCGTGCGCGGATGCCAGCGCAGGCTGCAAGGCGATGGCGCGGCGCCATGCGTCGATGGCGGCCCCGCGGTCACCCAGCCTTTCCAGCACGTCGCCAAGCGCATAGCGGTAATGGGCCTTGTCGCCAAGCGCGATGGCGCGTTCGATCGCGTGCCGCGCGGCCACGAGATTGCCGAGTTCCGCCTCGAGCAGGCCGTCGTGAAAATGCGGGTCCGGCTCGCCGGGATGGCGGGAAATGACGTCGCGGCAGGCGGCGAGTGCCTGGTCGCGGTGCCCCGCACGGTGAAGCGTCGAGATCGACGCGAGCTCCTGCGCCAGCGTCCGCGAACCGCCGACAGGCCCATCGAGCGGTTCAGCCACCAAGGCGCCTCACAGGATCACCTCACCCTTCGTCGATTCAGGTATCGGGGCCGGGAGTGGCGCCAGCCCCCGTTGCCGGGGCGGTACGACCAGGCAGCCACTCGTGCTCGATCCTGACGAGTCCGTAGTCGCGCGACTCTCCGGTCACGACGAACTCGATTTCCATACTATCAAACAATCGCAGGCCCTCCGGATCGAGAACATGGGCCCGCATCGCGTACTTGCCCGGCAGGAGAACGGGGCGCGGAAGGCGCACCCCGAACGAGAAACGCCCGCGGTCGAGGCGCGTCGCGGCATAGCCGGCGTCGGCGGAGTGCGAACCGTACACGGGGGTGCCATCGGCGCGCACGATGCCGAACAGGAGCGCCGGCTGGCGGTCATCCGGTTCGGTGACGAATCCATGCAGGACGATCTCCTCGCCCTGCGCGAATATCGCGGCAGGCGTGCCGTCGGCGCGTTCCAGCCAGGCGCGCTCGACGCGCGGTATCGCCCCGGAGTGGAGCGGTGCCACTTCGCGAGCAGCCCGGGACTTTTCCTCGTGATAGGTCAGATACTCGCGTGTCACGTCGAAGCTGTTGCCCGCCATGCGCAGGCGCCCGTGGTCGAGCCACATGGCGCGGGGACACAGCGACTGGATGTGGTACATGCTGTGCGAGACCAGCAGAAGCGTGCCCCCGTCGGCGCGGAACTGCTCGAGCCAGCGGATGCACTTTTTCTGGAACGATTCGTCGCCGACGGCGAGAACCTCGTCGGTGATGAGGACGTCCGGGTGAAGGGCGGAAGCGACAGCGAATCCCAGGCGCACGACCATGCCCGACGAGTAGTGCTTGATGGGCTGGTCGATGTGATCGCCGATGTCGGCGAATTCGACGATGGCCCCTACTCGATCGCGAGTCTGCGCTCGCGACAGGCCCATGAGTGCCGCGGAAAGAAAGATGTTCTCGCGCCCGGTATAGTCGGGGTGAAAGCCGCTTCCCAGCTCGAGCAGCGCGGAAACGCGGCCGTTCACCTTCACGGTTCCTCGTGTGGGCTTGACGACGCCCGCGATGATCTTGAGGAGCGTGGACTTGCCGGCGCCGTTCTCGCCAATGATGCCCAGCGACTCGCCGCGGTGCAGCTCGAAATCGATCCCGTCCAGCGCGCGAAAGTGCGGGATGTCCTCCCGCCCGACGACCAGGCCGATCAACGTCGTCAACCTGCGGGCGGCAGTGTCGACCTTGGGGTAGTCCTTGCCGACGCCGGAGAAGCGGATGAGCGTATCGCCGCTCACAGGTAGTCCTCGAAATAGGGCGATACACGCTGAAACACCCAGAGTCCCGCCGCGAGGGCGCTCAACGACGCGAAGGCGATTCCGATATCGACTGGCGAGGGAGGCGCGCCGGCGAGCATCACCTCTCTCAGGCGCTCCACGACCCACGCGAGGGGATTGGCCTGCAGCCATGGGCGGAACCGCTCCGGCACGAGACTCGCCGGGTAGAGCACCGGCGTCGCGTAGAAGAGGAGCGCCATCAGGACGGCGACGACCTGCTGTACGTCGCGCAGGAGGACCTGGAGCGTGGCGAGGAAGGCGGCAATGCCCACGGTGCCCATCGCGAGCATCGCAAGCAGCAGCATCGCCCAGGGCAGTCCTGCGAGATGAATGGGCTCGCCCAGCAGGCGAAGCACCACCAGCACGACCAGGTAGCCGACCATGTGGACGGCAAAGCTCGCGAGCACCGCTGCCTCGATCAGCAGCCGATGGGGGAACGCAACCTTTCGAATGAGTTCCGCATTGGCCCGGATGGCACCCATGCCGCGGTCGAGGGCGTCCGCGAACATCAGCCACGGCCAGAGCGTTACGGCGACGAAAGCCGTGTAGCTTGCGGCGCCAGCCTCAGGGGGCAGCTTGATGCGGAAAACGGTGGAAAAGACAAACCCGTAGACCGCCAGCAGCGCCAGGGGGTGCGCCAGGGCCCACCCCAGCCCCGCGACGGAACCCGTGTAGCGATTGAGGACCTCCCGGCGCGCGAAGGAGGCCAACAGCCAGCGATTTCGCCAGGCCACGGACGGAGGGATCAGCGCGGCAGCGCCCCTCCCGGGCCCATCTCCACGGGTTGCTCGAGAAGGCTCGGGGGGAGGTCCACGCGAAGCTTGCCGATATTTTCGCTGTACACGGTGGTGCGGGCGGTGTTCTTGAGCTCTCCGATGCGCCTGTCCGTGGCCTCGCCCAGGAGACGCTCACGCTCCTGCTCGATGATTCCGTCCCGAACCTCCGAGAACGATAGCGTGCGTGAAGGCGACTTCGACTCCAGCCTCAACAGCAGGACGCCGTTGCGGCACCGCGACTGGCGGCGTGATCTCGCCGGGGGTCTTGAGCGCAAACGCTGCGGCAGCCACCGGCTTTTCCAGTTCCTTCTCGGTCACTCGGGAAATGCGGCCCTTGTTCTTGGCATAGTTGGGATCCTCCGAGTGGGCGCGCGCGAGGTCGTCGAAGTTCTCACCTGCGAGCGCACGTTTGCGAAGGATCGTGGCGATGTCGATCGCCGCATCGTTCGACCTGCTCTTGGTCGAAACGACGATGTAGCTGCCGGAAAACCGCTCGGGATCCTTGAAGCGGTCCTTGTCCAGGCGGTAGATCTCCTCGGCGCGCTTCGTAAGGTCGGGCACCGTGGCCGTCTTCCGGTAGTTCTCCGACCAAAGCTGGGCGAGATAGCCTTCCTCGATCTGCTTCATGCGCAGGTGCACGAGCTCATCCCGGTCCAGGCCGCTTCGACGCGCCTCCTCGGCGAGCACGCGATTGCTGTAGACAAGCTCGACGGCTTTGCCGATGCGCTCGAGGCTTGCGCGCAATTCTGCGCGATGCTTTTCGGGCGCGCGAAGGAGGAAAGCCTCGAAATCGGCCGCCGTGACCGTGACAGACCCATTGGTGATCAAGGGGGTGTCCGCGGGCAGCGGTTGGGCACAAGCGAGGGCAGGCAAGAGCAAGCACGCAGCAAGGGTTACGGGTTTCATATCCTGGATGCCAAGAAAAGGGCCCGCGGAGCATGCGCCCGCGGGCCCGGGAGGGTGAAAGCCTATTGGTAGGTGAGGTTCACGCCCACTGCACACGCGCCAGAGCCGCTATAAGCGCAAGTGTTCGTACCCGTGGCATCCGTAAACCGGACGTTGAAGAAATAGGTCTTCGCAGGATCGAGTGTGCACTTGGGGTATCGGGGATCAAAGGCAATGGTGGAAGTATTGACGACCCCCGAGTTCCGGGTGGTGGTCCGCGGGCCGCAAAGGCCTCCACTATTGAGGGCTGTCGTGAAATCCCCCGGGCACTCGGAAATGTTGCTCGTCATCGTGTAGCCGGTCGGGGCGGGCTTGTTGGTCGCCGTCGCGGGCATCGTGGTCTGGATCTGCAGCTGCTGCATCGTGCCCCGGGTCGGCGTGAACTTGACGGCCGAGGATTCACCGCTGCCGGCGATGGCGTAGAAGATTGTTCCGCTACCCGTCGCATCGACAGTACGCGTCGCGGTCGTGTTGCAGGTACCCGGCACAGGCGGGGGGGGCGGCGGGGGCGCGGAGGCGATCGAAACCGCCGCGGTACGGGTGCCGCTCTGCGCAGGGTCCGTGCTGGTGGCTGCCCCCACGCTCGTCACCGTGAGAGTGATCTGGACAGTGCCGGGGCCTGTGTTGGCCGCGGCACTGACCTTCGCATAGTCTGTCTTGGCGCTCGTGAACGTAATCGTCGTGGGCGTCACGGGTACTGTCTGCCGGCGACGAAGACGCAAGGCTGACCACAAGGTTGCTACACGTTCCGGAGCATGTCACCGGCAAATTGGCGGATGCCGCCGGTAACAGAATCGATATAACTTGGGCTTGGCGCCCCAAGCGTAATGGTCGCCGCACCGGCGGGCGGGGGGGGCGGGGGCAAACTGTGCCGCAGTTGATAACCACTCCACCGTCCGGAAAAGTCGTGACGGAAGTGTATGAACAGGTGGCGCCGGTACTGCCCAACTGCGCGGTACCCGCGCCCGGGCTCGATTGGGCCGCCGACGGCAGCGACATTGCAGAGAGGAGGGCTGGCGACCAGAGCGGTTCCAAACAGGCGCCGCGAGGCATAGGGAAGCGGAAAGTACATTGAAATTCTCCCAGGTCAGTTCGCGGTTGGATTCGGCATTCCGCGAAAAATTCCAGCAATCGACAAATTTTAGCATGCAGTAAGGCAATGTCCCTGTCCGAAGCGCTTCCTTGGGGCGAACGCGTTGTCGAGAGAATAAAAAAAGGGCGAGGTTTCCCTCGCCCTTCTGTCTGGCTGCCGGAGCGCTTGCGCGCCCCGGCCTTTCCAGGAACTACGCTTACGGCGTGATGTTCTGCAGGTACTTGTGCTCGAAAGCGGAGCCATATTTCCCTTGGCACGATGCCGTGCCGCAAGTGAGCGTGCCGTTGTCGAACGTGCGGACCATGAAGCCGACGACCGGCAGGCCGAGGATAGGTGCTGCGCGCCGGCCGTCGGCGCGCCGCGTGAGGTTGTTCGTCGTCGAGCGAGCCAGGCATCCGACAGCATGCCCGACGTGGTCGCGTTGGTGCCCGTGAAGGCCAGGTTGGCCCAGCCGTTCTGGAAGCCGGCCGTCACGTTCGCGATCGCGGTCATGTTCACGGAACCCGAGCACGCCGGAGGCGGTGCCGGTCGGGCATGTGCGCCGCGCCGTTGCGGATGGAGATGACGGTCGATTCCCAGCACAGCGACGACGGGGCGCCACCCGGGGGCAGCGGCGAGAAGTCGCCGACCGGCGCAGTGGCGCCGCGCTCTTCACGGTTGAAGTACGAGAAGCCGATCGTCTCGCACGCGCCGCGTGTCGTCAGGATCGTTCGTGAACGGCGACGATCGGCGCGGCGGCCGTCGACATAGCGGTGCTTGGTCGGGAACGTCATGACCCAGTCGGTGTTCGACTTGGTGCCGGTGTCGAGCACGTACTCGTTGATCACGTTCGATGTGCATGATCATCGAGGACACCGCGTCTGCGCGGCCGGCGAGCCACGTCGGGCCAGTAGGCGAGGTACGTGTTGCCCGTGGCAACGACGACGCTTTCGGGTCGGCGTTCGTGAAGTTCGGGTTGTCGTCGCCGATGTCGCGTAGATCGCGAGCGCGGTCAGGTTCGACAGGGCGACGGCGTTGTAGCCGGCGTCCTGCGCCGTTCGCGACGTTGATCAGCGTGCCCGTGCCGTTCAGGCCGCCGGTCGGCGCGCCATGACGCGGTGCCGTGACCGGTTCGGCGGAGTCCAGGGGAACCGTCAGCGCCGGTGAGGCGCCGTGCAGGTCGGCGACGCCGGTGGAGCCGTGGACGGCCGCGTTGCCCGGGGCAACGGTGGCCGGCTCAGCGACGCCCATCTCGATCATCTCGAGGTAGCCTTCGCGCGTACGGTCCAGGCCCGTGCCGAGCTCGTCGTCGTTCGTGCCGCGAGTAGGCGTAGTTACGGAAGTCGACGCCGGTCGGCGGGGATCGGCCGGGTTCGTGCACGACATGTCGGCGGTGATCAGGCGGCCAGGCGACGTGGCGGTGCCAGCGTCGGCCGGGATGACCGCGCCGGTCCACACGTCGGTCGGCGACAGGTACAGGTTGAAGTCAAGCACTTCGCGGGAGTTCTTGCCTTCGCGGAAGCGGACCTTGACGACCTTGACGCCGCTCGTCTGCGTGTTGACGACGGAGACGTACGTGTTGAGGTCCGCGCCTGCACGGTGTAGTAGGGATAGATCAGTGCCTGGCCCTGCCGCTCGGGTCCTGGTAGACGGCGTGAGCCGCGGTACCGGCGACGGACCCATGCCGGCGAGGACGGCCGAGACCAGCAGCTTTCCTTTTGAAGGCGTTCATTTTTTCGCGTTACTCCTTGTTGAAGAGTATGAAGTGATCACTGATTCTTCGAGGCTACAACGATCAATCTTAGCCCAATCTCGGGCTTTTTACAAATCTCGGCCGGCCTGCGCGGATCCGCCCTATTTCAGCACGTACCACCACTGCCCCTCCGACTGCATCCACGTTTCCCGGAGCGGCGTCGAAATCGCCATTCCCATGCACATATTCGATGACCAGGTGCGACTTCGCACCGTCCCGGCTCGGGGCACTCCGCGCGCTCCACCCGGGCCCTCTTCCAGAAGCCCGGCCGGATCAGCGACTGGTATAGGCCGCGAGGCTCGTAGACCTGCCGGCTGCCGGGGCTCAGGTACGCATAGGCCTTCTCCACATCCCCTGCCACCAAAGCTTCCCACCGCTTGCTGCGCCCGCTCGGCGACGATCTCCTCGGGACCTGCGCTGCGCCCCGGGGTGCCGTCGGAGGGTATACCCGCACATCCGACCAAATGCCCCGATAGCACGCACAGCCCGAGAATCCGCCGCCCTGATCCCGATCACTGCCGAGCTAAACCTCATTCCAGACCGTTTCTCCGATTGAAGGTTATTGAAGATCGAGGTGCCCGTCAAACAAAATTCGCGCATTATTTACAACACTGTTGCGCGACCGCAACACTATCGTCAATGTCAGTTGAATCAATAGCTTATCAAATAATGCTAGCAGCTGAAGTCTCAGATCACGGGTCAGAACCGCAGCACAATGGCCCTCGCGGGGGCCTGACGACCCGGAGTCGGACCGTCGGCAGCGGCCGGGCGGGCAGCACACCCTCCAGCGAAGGCATCCTGCGGCGCAGTTCCTCCGTCGCTTCCGCGGCCTGCTGGACGTTGCTCACGATCACCGGCCGGATGAGGAGGATCGTCTCGGTCCGGCGCTTGACGATGTTCTGGGTGCCGAACGCGGCGCCGAGCACCGGGATCTTCGACAGGAGCGGGATGCCCGACGTCGAGCGCGTGTTGTCCTCGCGGATGAGGCCGCCGAGGACGATCGACTCGCCGGAGGCCACGACGACGGTGGTCGTTGGCGGTGCGCTGGCTGATGTCCGGGTTGGCGCCGGGCACGGTCGATCGGCTGGGGCACGCTCACTTCCTGGTTCACCTCGAGGGTGACCTGCCCGCCCGAGTTGATGCGCGGCGTCACGGTGAGGAGGATGCCGGTCTCGATGTACTGGAAGCTGTTGATGAGGCCGGTGGTCGTGCCCGCCACCGTCTGCTGCTGCGTCTGGACGGAGATGCGGTCGCCGACCTTGATCTGCGCCTTCTGGTTGTCCAGCACCATGAGCTGCGGCGTGGCGAGGACCTGCAGGCGCCCGTCCTTGCCCAGCGCGTTGAGGACGGCGCGCACATCCCCGCCGAGGCGGTTGATGAGCTGCAGGCCGGTGAAGGCCGGCACGGCGCCCGCCGGCGTGGCGGCAGGCCGCCCATGTTCAGCGAGCCGTCGGTGACGCTGCCGTCGCCCCGGCTGCGTCCGGTCAGGAACCAGTCGACGCCGAACTTGAGGTCGTCGGAGAGCGTGACCTCGGCGACGAGTCACCTCCACCAGCACCTGCTTCGGCATCGACGTCGAGCTTCTTCGAGCGCGGACTCGATGATGTCGTAGTCGGCGGGCGAGGCAGGATCAGAAGCGCGTTGTTGTCCTTGTCGGCGATGACGCGCACTTCGCTCGAACGTTGCGTCACCGGAACCCGGGAAGCACGAGCGTGGTGGCGGGGGCCGGCGACGCAGTCGAGCCTGCGTGCAGACGGTAGCGGCCGTCCCGGCCGTCGGCGGGGTGCCGATCTGCGCGGGCCGCACGCCCGGCGCGAGGGACTGCGGCGCGCCCGATCGTCGTCGCGGCGCGCTGCGAGAAGAGCTCGGTCAGCAGGTTGCGCGAGGTTTTCGGCCTTGCCGTTCCGACCGGATAGACGAAGAGCCGCGACCCCCCCGACGTGCCGCCGATCTGGTCGAGGCGCTCGATCCAGTCCCCGCCGCTTCCGAGGTACCTGCGGCTGCGTCGTGACGATGAGCAGCGAGTTGAGGCGCTCGATCGGAATCACGCGCACGAGGCCCGCCAGCGGGCCCGCGCCGGTCGGGCCGAAGACCTTGTCCAGGTCGGCCACCAGCGCCTTCACGTCGGCGCTGCGCACCGGGAAGATGCCCACGGAGAAGCCCGCGAGCCAGTCGACGTCGAAGAGCTGCGATCGTGTCCAGGAGGTGGCGCAGCTCCCGCTGGTTGCCGCGCAAGGATGAGGAGGTTGCGGATCTCGTCGACGCGAACCGTGTTGTCGGCGGCGAACGGCTCGAGAAGCTTCGCCATCTCCTTCGCGCCGACGAACTTCACGGGGCACGACGAGCACCGAGAACCCCGGCGGGAGCGGCGCGCGTGGCGCCGCCGAGCTGCGGCGAGACCGAGCCGCGCACCGCGGAGATCGGAACGATCTTGAAGATGCCCGTCCTCCTTCACCACCGCCGCGTTGTTCTGGCGCAGCAGCATCTCCAGCGTCGGCAGCAGCGCCGAGCGGGGGATCGGCTTGATCGTGCGGAACGTGACGGTGCCCGCGACGCCCGGATGCACCGTGTACGACTCGCGCAGGTAGTCGCCGAGGATGACCTTCGCCGCCTCGCGCACGTCCAGCGCCTCGAAATTGAGGCTCGCCTCTTCCGGGGCCCGGCGGGGTGCGGCAGGCCGGCTTCGTGTTCACGAAGACGCCGGTGCCCGGGAAGACGCGCGGCTTCTCCGAGGCAGCCGCCAATTCGGGAGCGGGCCCGGAACCTTCGGCGGCAATGGCCCGAATCGCCGGGCTTCGCACCCTCGGCAGCGGGGGGCTGCGTACCCGGCATGAGCGAACACGACGCGGCCGTCAGCGCCAGCAACATGGCTGCAACGCGCACATGGGTTCGCAGGGGATGGTCAAGAAATCACCGAAATGGGGCGGGATGGCGGAAAGAGGCCGACATTTTGGCACACTCATTGCGGCGCCTGCGGGCGGCAGCCCGGCGGCGTGCGCTCGACGTAGCGGATTCCAGTCGCTGCAACGCGGTTGCAGCCGCGCCATCAACCGGGGCCGGGGCGAGGCGCGCAGGCGGCCGAGCCGACTGGCACAGCGGGCGGTTGGCCGGCCTGCATGGGAGCCGGGGCGGCCACCGCCCCGGGGACCGGTGCCGCCTGCTGCGAGCCAACGGGAACCGGGGCCTGGCGGAAGGACCGAACGGGCCTTGCTGATTGGTCGCGGGAGAGCCCGCCGTCCTCGCGACCACCAGCGGCAGCGTCTCCGAGTCGTCCCCCGCACGCAGGATGACCTGTTCAGGTGCGACCTCGGCAAGCGTCATGCCAAGGATCTTGGCCCCTTTTCAACGCGGTGAACCGCTCCCGACGCCATTTCCTTGAGCATCGCGATCCGCAACGCCCCCAGAACGTGGTGCCCTGCAGGACGAACTGGCCCCGCTTCATGGTGCTTGGCCCGGAGGCCGCAGCCGGCGGCGCGGGGCGGCGCGCCGGCACGAACAGGGGGCGGACGGTTTCCGCGCCGGCCTCGGGCCCGGGGGCAAGCTGAACGGCGGCAGCAGCTTCGCCTCCACGACCTTGGCGGGGGCGCGCGGGCCCTCCGGGGCCGCGCGTCGCCCGAAATAGTGCTCGGGCGCCAGGACCGCCGCCAGACGACGATGGCGCCTACCCACAGGAGCGGCCAGGCCGGGTTTCCTGGCAGGGCGCCCATGTCATCCCGCGATCGCGAAGCCCGAGATATCGAGCTGGATGAACATCTCCGGCTCGACGCCGGGCGCGGGCTTGTATCCCGGCGGCACCTGCGCGCGGACCGTCATCGCGTCGACGAACACGTAGGGCTCGCGCCGTCTCGATGCTGCAGGCAGGATCTTGCGCAGCGCCGCGATATTCGCGTTGGCCTGCACGGTCACCGTCACCTGGCGAAACCGGCCCTCGTCGCGCGGCTGCACCACCTGCACGCTGATCAGCCGCCCGCCGCTTGCCCTCGACGAACTGCCGCACGCGCTCCTGGATCTCGGCCGCGGACAGCGAGGCGGCCGAGGCCTTGAGGAAATACTTGCGGCTGCCCATCGCGCGGACCGCCTCGAGCTTCTTCTCGAGCGCCGGGCGCGCCGCGGCAAGGCGCTCGTAGCGGACCGAGGCGCGGTCGATGTCCTCGAGCGCGTCGTCGTAATGGCGGTGGGCGAGCCACAGGGGAGGCCACGATCGCGGCGACGATGGCCACGGCGGCCGCGAGAAAGCCGAGCGCCGCCTTGCGGCGCTTTTCCGGGGGCAATCCCATGATCGGGCGCATGGCGTCATCCCTTCGCGGCCGGCTTTGCCGGCGCAGGCGGCGTAACCTGGGGGGACCGCAGCTCCCGGAGCCGCGGGGTCTTGGGTGCCACCGGCGGCGGAGTTCCGGGACAGGAGTACGCGCGGACCCTGGCGCCGGCCGGGCGGGGGCGGGCCGCTGGCGGGGCGCCGCTCCGCCGGGCTGGGACCGGCGCCCGCGGCAGGAGCCGGCGACCGGGCAGCCGGCGCGTCGCGGGGACGCCGGCTCGGCGACAAGAACTCTCTCGGGAATCGGTTCCGGCAACGGCCGCGGCTTCACCTCGGCGGCCAGAAGAAACGCTCCGTGTTGGGCGTGACGCCCTTGGTGAGGGGCGACTTGAAGCTCGCATTGGACGAGGATTCCCGACTTTCCAGCATCTCGATCAGCTGCGACGACGAGCCGGTCTCGCCGGCGATCTGCAGTTCGCGGACCTTCGCGCCCGGCTTCACCTCCAGCTGCTGCACCCAGGTGGTGTCCGGCAGCAGGCGGGAGAGGTCCTCGACGAGCAGCACCATCGGCGTGCTGCGCCTGCTTCCTCGCGAGGACGAAATTGTGCTCGGAGGCGAGCTTCTCGATCTCCTTCGCGAGCGCGGTCCGCGACTTCGGCGCCGGCCTTGGCCTTTTCCATCCGCGGCATCAGGCGCGATCACCGCCTCGCGCTTCTGCCAGAGCGGGTAGACCAGCGCCGCGAGCGCCAGCAGCGGCGGCGAGCGCGGCGAGCACGCGCGCGGCGACGCGCGCTCGCGATGCGGCGGGCCGCCCCCGCTGCTCCGGCGCGAGGCAGGTTCAGCGGCGCGCGGAGCGCCGGCGATATCGTCCGCCATGCCGACGCCGAGCACCGTCGCCCCGAGCTCCTGCAGCTCGGCGAGCCGCGGTCTCGACAGGCGGCGCGGCTAGCGACCGCGAGCTCGAGCGCCAGCCGCTGGGCCGCGGTATCGCGGCCGGTGACGCGGTAATCGAAGCAGGCCTGCTCCGGCGGCGAACGGCGTGAGGCGGTCGAGCTCGAAACCGACCGCGTCGCGCAGCGCCTCCTCGGCCGCGAGCGGAATGGACACCCGCCGCACCAGCACGTCGCCCGCGGCAGCACGAGCCAGACGTTGCCTGCGCGCGCCCGGCCCCTCGGCGAGCAGCCGGCGAAACGCCGCCGCGCCGCCCGGCGACGTCGAGCGCGGCGAGGTCGCACGCGGCCCGCCTCGACCAGCGCCGTCCGCCGCGCGGACGCAACGCGCGCCAGTCGCTTCCGTCCACGGCCAACGTAGGCCGCCGTCCGGGAGGCGAGCCGCTCGCGCCACGCCGGCGGCAGCATCGCGGCAGAGCTCGCTCGCCCACCAGCGCAGAAAATCGGCGAGCCCGCAGCGGTCCGCGGCGCGCCGCAGCGGCGAAGAACGATGTCAGCGAGGCTGGCCACCGGGCGCCTCCGGACGTCGCGGCGACGGCGGCATCGCGTCTGCGCGCGGACATTCGCGCCAGGCGAGGACCGTGTAGGGGCGGCGCGGAAACTGCGGCGTGAGCAGCGACGACCGCCTCGCGCGAGACGCGCAATGCCGTCGTCCACTCCACGTCGGCCCGGATGGTCACCGCGCCGGCCTGGCCGTAGCTCGCGTAGCGCCCCCGCCGCCGTGAAGATCGGCGGGATGCGCTTGTCGCGCCGGGCCGCGTCGCGCTCGGCGATGTAGGCGTCCACCTGCCTCGGCCGTGACGCCGGGAATGGCGAGCAGCACGGCGCGCGAGGCGAGGTGGGGGTTTACGCCGGGCTGGCGCGAGTAGACGGTGATCATGGGTGCGATGCGCTGGTACAGCTCGGGGCGCATGCCGAGGACGAGCTGCAGTTCCTCCGTGGACTGGAAAGGATAATTCGCCGGCCGGCCCTTGAGGCCGGCCTGCGCGTATTCGGCGTTCCTCGGCGCCGTAGGGCCGCCGTAGGGAATCCTCGTCGCGCCAGTCGAGCACGGCGTCGAGAAGCTTGCGGCCTCTTCGTCGCTCAAGCCGGCATTGACGGAACAGCCCCTTGAGCAGCTCGTTGTTGGCGGTATTGATGTCGATTTTAGCAGACTCGTCCGTGATCCTGACCGTGACCTCCGCGCCGTCGAACGTCCAGCGGCGGGGCTCGCCCTTCGCGCCTCCACACCTCTGGACTCGCCCGCGGCTTGAAAAGTTCGATCAGGGCGCGCGCGATCGCCGCCTGCGCCAGCGCCTCGCCCGCGGGCGATGAGCGCGGCGTTCCGCGCCGCGCGCGCGTCGGTGCGCATCGCAGTAGACGAAGCTGCCGGCGATCGACCATGAGCAGCGTCACCACCCAGACCACGAGCATCGAGCGCGACGCCGCGCTCGCGGAAGCGGCTCGTGCCCTCATCGCCGCGGCACGCACTGGCGCTGGAACGACGCCTCGAAGCAGCCCGCCTCCTCGCCCAGCATCGAGGGCGACCACAGTCGGCGGGAGCTTGCGCCTCGCCCAGCTTCGACCTCGAGGCGCACGTGCGAGGGCAGGCGCTGCGGAAGTTCCCACGCTCCCGCCACGCCGGCGCGGTCATGTCGTTCTCGGCGCCGAAATACTCGAATCGCGCCGCGCGTCACGCCCTCGAGCAGCGTGAAGCGCTCGGCCTCGTCCAGGGGGGAGAAGTCCTGTCGCCGCCGCTGCCGCGAAGGCGCGGCGCATGACGAGCCGCCCGGCCGTCGCGCCCGCGCCGCCGGCTCGAAGGCGAAGCGACACGAACGCGAGCCCGCCGCCGCCGATCTCCGCCGGGCGCATCGACACGAATTGCAGCCGCTCGCGCTCGCCCCGGAACGCGAGCCTCACCGCCAGCGGATCCTTGAACCGCCAGGGAAATGCCGCGGCGAGCTCCTTGCGCATGAAGTCCGCGGTCGAGCAGGACCTGGTCCGCGCGGTCGCCGCGGTCGGACCCCGCCTCCCAGGCGCGAATGCCCGTGCGCAGGCCCGCGAACAGCATCGCCGAGCATGGCCGCGAGCAGCGTGAGCGCGACCACCGTCTCGAGCAGGGTGAAGCCGCGCGCGCGCGCGGCGTCATCACGGCTGGCTCCCGAGAACGAGGGTCGCCAGGCGCACGTCGCGGTCGCGCCCGTCCGCCGCGTGCCAGGAAACCTTCGACTCCACGCGCAGCAGGCGCACGCGCAGGCTGTAGTCCTTGCCGCGCTCCGGACGTCGCGATCTCCTGCGCGCTCGTCGTAGGGCGAGACCGACGAGGTCCAGGCGAAGGGCCGTCCGTCGCTCCGGTGGCTCGTGCCCTCCTCGATCCTTTCCGCGGCGGTGACGGCGGCCAGCCGCGACTGCGCGATCATCACCGCGCGCGCGTACTCGTCGGCAAGCTGCGCGTCGCGCAGGCCTCCGGAGAAGATCTGCAGCAGGACGGCCGAGCGTCACCGCGAGCACCACGAACGCGGCGAGCACTTCGAGGATCGTGAAGCCCGCCTCGCGCCTGTCGGGGCTGCGGGTGCGCTGCGCCATGCGCGGCCGCAGGCGGGGGCTAGCCCCCCTCCTTGATGCTGACGCGCCCGGTGAGCCAGTCCACGTCCACCAGGAACTTTCGCTCCCCCGAGGCGAGACGTGACGCGCCCGCCCGTGGAGCTGCCGTCGGGATAGAAGCGGATCGCGCCACGCTTCTCGTCGACGATCTCCGACTGCGCGGTGTAGAGCTTGATCTCGAGTCGCTCGCGGCAGCGGTCGCGGCCGGGCTCGCGCCGCTCACCTCGATCGTGCGCTGCTCGACGTCGAGCGTTCAGCGCCGCGCGACTCCTGGCGTGGCGATCGCGGTTCCGCGCGCGTCGCGCAACCCCGCCGCGACCGCGCGCGCGGCACTCTTGAGCTCCGCGCCGAGACGCCCGCCCGCGCTGAAGCGCACGACCAGGGCATAGCCCGCCGCCGCGATCACCAGCACGAGCAGCAGCTCGAGCAGCGTGAAGCCGCGCTGCTGCGCGGCGCCCATCGCATCAGTTGCGCACGTCCTTGTTCTCGCCCTCGCCGCCTTCCTTTCCGTCGGCGCCGAGCGAGATGAGGTCGTAGCCACCCTTCTCCGCCGGCGAGCGATAGATGAAGTCGCGCGGACCACGGGTCCTTCAGCGTCTTCGGGTCCCGGAGTACGGGCCGTTCCAGTTGGCCACGCCCGGAGGGCGCCGCGAGGAGCGCGCCCAGGCCCTCCTGCGTGTTGGGATAGCGGCCGCGTCGAGCTTGTAGAGCTCGAGGGCGCCGCCGATCTGCTCGATCTTGATCTTTGCCTGCTCCGCTGGTGGCGCGGCTCAGGCTGTTGAAGACGCGCGGGCCGACCATCGCAGGATCACGCCGATGATCACGAGCACCATCACGAGCTCGAGCAGCGTGAAGCCGCGGTGGGCGCGGGCGGGGGAAGGCGGGTGCGATCTGCGTCATGGGGGCTCCGGTGCTGTGCCCTAGAGGGGCAGGTCGTAGATCGACAGCATCGCGGCGAGGATCGAAAGGATCACGGCGCCGACCACGAACGTGAGGAAGAGGATCATCGCGGGCTCGAGGAGGGCCAGCGATCGCTTCACCGCGCGCGCGACCTCCCTGTCGTAGACGTCGGCCACGTCGAGGAGCATCTGGTCGAGCCGCCCCGTCTCCTCGCCCACCTGGATCATGTGCACGGCGAAGGGCGGGAAAGCGCCGCGTCTCCATCATGGGCTTGCGCGAAGCCGCGGCCGGTCTTGAGCTCCCGGCGCGACCTCCGCGAGTCCCGCGGCCATCCAGGTGTTGGCCATCGTCTCGCGGGCGATCGACAGCGCGTTCACGAGCGACACGCCGTTGCGAAGCAGCGTGCCGAGCGTGCGCGCGAGCCGCGCCGTCTCCACCTTGCCGGCGAGGTCGCCGACGACCGGCAAGTCGCAGTATCAGGCGATCCCAGGCGAGCTTGGCCTCCGGGCGATTCGCAGCCGTCGGGACACCAGGAAAACGACCGCAACGCCGCCCAGAACGGCAGGCCCACCAGTACGCCGCGCATCAAGTGCGCCCGCGCCGAGCACCAGCTCCGTGACCCAGCGGCAGCGCCTTGCCGCTCTGCTCGAAGATGGGCTCGAACTGCGGCACCACCACCGCGAGCAGGATGACCACCGACGTGACGGCGACGAGCAGCAGGATCGCCGGGTAGATCAGCGCGGACTTCACGCTCTCCCGCAGTTCCTTCGAGCGCTCCATGAACTCCGCCGAGCCGCGCCAGCACGTCGGCCAGCGCGCCGCCCGCCTCGCCGGCGCGCACCATGTTCACGTAGAAGCGGGAGAAGACGCCGCCCTGCGCATCCAGCGCCTTGGAAAGCGACGCCCCGCCGCGCACCTCGTTCCTGCACCTTGCGCAGGACGTCGGCCACGCGCTCGTTCTCGGCGAGGCCCGACCAGAATCTCGAGGCTGCGGTCGAGCGGCAGCCCGGCCTTGAGCAGCGTGGCGATCTCGCGCGTGACGCACGCCGACCTCGTCCTGGCGTGACGCCCCTGCCGAACAATCCACGAGGCAGGCGTCGCCGCCGGCCCGCGGCGGCGATTCCGCCACGCCGGCCTCGACCGCGCGGATCGGCGTGTAGCCCATGTCGCGCAGTCGCTCGATGACGCCGTTCTGGCTGGGCGGCGTCCATGGCCCCCTCGAGCACCTCGCCCGCGGGCGTCACCGCCTTGTACTGGAAAACCGGCATGCGTCAGTCCTCGCGCGTGACGCGAAGGACTTCCTCGATCGGTGGTCACGCCGGCCACGGCCTTGCGCAGGCCGTTCTCGAACATCGACTCCATGCCTTCCTCGACGGCCGCGGCGCGCAGGTCCGTCGAGTTGGCGTGGCGCATGACGAGCGAGCGCAGCCGGTCGCTCATCGGCAGCATCTCCATGATCCCGAGGCGGCCGATGATAGCCGGTGCCGCTGCAGTGGCTCGCAGCCGACCGGGCGTGATAGAGCGTGACGTCGCCCTGCGGGCGCGAAGCGGCGCAGTCCCATCTGCTCGACCACCTCCGGCAGGGCCGGGTAGGGCTTGCGGCAATGCGTGCAGAGCGTGCGCACGAGGCGCTGCGCGAGGATGCCGATCACGGTGGAGGTGAGCAGGTAGTCCTCGACGCCCATGTCGAGCAGGCGGTTCACCGTCGACGGCGCGTCGTTGGTGTGCAGGGTCGAGAGCACCAGGTGGCCGGTCAGCGCCGACTGCACCGCGATCTCCGCGGTCTCGAGGTCGCGGATCTCGCCGATCATGATCACGTCCGGGTCCTGGCGCACGATGGAGCGCAGCGCGTTCGCGAACGTGAGGTCGATCTGCGGCTTGCACCTGGATCTGGTTGATGCCCGGCATCTGGTACTCGACCGGGTCCTCGACGGTGAGGATCTTCACGTCGGGCTGGTTGAGCCGGTCGAGGGCCGTGTAGAGCGTCGTCGTCTTGCCGCTGCCGGTGGGGCCGGTCACGAGGAGGATGCCGTGCGGCTGGCCGAGCGCCTCGAGGAAGATCTCGAGGAGCCTTGCCGTCGAAGCCGAGGGAGGCGAAGTCGAGCGGCACGCCGCCCTTGTCGAGGATGCGCATCACCACGCTTTCGCCGTGCATCGTCGGCACGGTGGAGACGCGCAGGTCGATCTCCTTGCCCTGGATGCGCAGCTTGATGCGCCCGTCCTGCGGCAGCCGGCGCTCGGCGATGTCCAGGTTCGCCATGATCTTCACGCGCGAGATGACGGCGGCGGAAAGGCGGCGCGGCGGCGATTCCACCTCGTTCAGGACGCCGTCGATGCGGTAGCGCACGATGAGCCGGTTCTCGAAGGGCTCGATGTGGATGTCGGAGGCCCGCGCTCTCGAGCGCGTGGGTGATGAGGAGGTTCACGAGGCGGATGACCGGCGCCTCGGAGGCGAGGTCCTTCAGGTGCTCGATGTCGCCGAGGTCCTGCTCCTCGTCGCGAGTGGCGATGTCGTCGACGATCTGGCCCATCGAGGACTTGCCGGCGCCGTAGAGGCGCTCGAGGGCCGCCTCGAGCTCCGTGACCACGGCGAGGCGCGGCAGCACGCGGCTTGCCGCACGCCATCTCGATCGCGCGGAGCGCGTACTCGTCGGCCGGGATCGGCCATCGCGACGACGATGCCTTCGTCCGTCTCGCGCAGCGGCAGCGCCTTCACGCTCGCGCAGGAATCGGTCGGAGACCTGCTCCTCGAGGAGCGGCAGTTCCGGATATTCGGCCGCAGCCGGCGACCGCAATCCCCAGCCGCTCGGAAAGCGCGTCCGCGAGGTCGCGCGCGGAGACGAGCCCGAGCCGGCTCGAGGATGACGCCGAGCTTCTCGTGCGACTCGCCCTCCTGCAGGCGCAGCGCGCGCTCGAGGTTCGCGCAGGTCGAGCTTGCCGCGGGCGATCAGGATTTCGCCCAGGCGGCGCGGCTGGCTCTCGACGGGAACGGCGGACATGGGGGAAAAATTATAGCCCACAGGCACTTCGCGAACCCCGTGGGACCGGCGAATCACGGCCGGGGTTCCCTCCCCGCGCCGCGCTTCAGGCGGTGCCAGGCGGGCGAAACAGGCGTCGAGCTGCGCCTCCCAGGCGGAAGGCGCGAAACCGAAGGCCGCGGCGAACTTGCGATGCGACAGCACCGAATAGCGCGGGCGGCGGGCCGGCGTGGGGTACGCCGACGTGGCGATCGGCACCACCCGGGGAACGCGGAAGCCGGGCCGGGTCCGCGCCCGCTCGAAGATGGCCCGGGCGAAGCCGGCCCATGTCGTCTCGCCGGCGGCCGAGAGGTGGTAGATCCCCGAGGCGACGCCCTCGCGCGGGATCGCCGACAGGGCCCGCGCAGTCGCCTCCGCCAGGAACAGGCTCGACGTCGGCGCGCCCCGCTGGTCGTCCACGACGCGGATCTCCTCGCGCGTCGCCGCCAGCGCGAGCATCGTCGCGAGGAAATTCCGGCCCCGCGGCCCGTACACCCAGCTCGTGCGGAGCACGAGGTGCCGGCAGCCGCTCGCGGCGATCGCCCGCTCCCCCTCGAGCTTCGATGCGCCCGTAGGCGTTGAGCGGGCGGGTGGCGTCGCCCTCCAGGTACGGCGTGCGCTTGCGCCCGTCGAAGACGTAGTCGGTCGAGTAGTGGACGAGCACGGCGCCCAGCCGCTTCGCCTCGTCGGCGAGGATGCCGGGCGCCCGGCCGTTGACGGCCAGCGCGAGCGCCGTCGTCCGATTCCGCCTTGTCGACGGCGGTGTAGGCCGCCGCGTTGACGATCAGGCCCGGCTTCAGTCCCCGGCAGGCGGCCACGAGCGCATCCGCGTCGGCGAGGTCCAGCGCGGCACGGTCGAAGGCGCGGACATCCCCCAGCGGCGCGAGCGTGCGCGCGAGCTCGAAGCCCACCTGCCCGCCGGCGCCGGTCAGCAGGATGCGCATCAGGGAAAGGTTTCCGCGGACGCGAGCGGCGGCGCCGTCGCGTCGCGCGGCTTGAGCAGCGGCGTGCCCTCGACCGGCCACGCGATCCCGAGCGCGGGGTCGTTCCACAGGAGGGAGCGCTCGTGCTCCGGGGCGTAGTAGTCGGTGGTCTTGTAGAGGAACTCGGCGTGGTCGGAAGTCACGACGAAGCCGTGCGCGAAGCCCTCCGGCACCCAGAGCATCCGCTGGTTGGCGGCCGAGAGGGTGAGGCCCACCCAGCGGCCGAAGGTGGGCGACGAGCGGCGCAGGTCGACCGCCACGTCGTAGACCTCGCCCGCGGTCACGCGCACGAGCTTGCCCTGCGGCTGCCGCACCTGGTAGTGCAGGCCGCGCAGCACGTTGCGCGCCGATCGCGAATGGTTGTCCTGCACGAAGTCGCGGATCGAGGCCCGTGGCCTCGCGAAAGGCGCGCCGGTTGTAGCTCTCGAAGAAGAAGCCGCGGTCGTCGCCGAAGACCTTCGGCTCGAGGATGATGACGCCCGGAATGTCGGTGGGGATCGCCTTCATGGACCGGGTCAGAACACGCGCTCGCGCAGCATGTCGAGAAGGTAGCGCCCGTAGGCGTTCTTGCGCAGGGGATCGGCCAGGCGCTCGACCTGCTGCGCGTCGATCCAGCCCTGGCGCCAGGCGATCTCCTCCGGGCAGGCCACCTTGAGCCCCTGCCGGCGCTCGATGGTCTCGATGAACTGCGAGGCCTCGAGGAGGCTTTCGTGCGTGCCGGTATCGAGCCAGGCGGTGCCGCGGCCCATCACCTCGACCGCAGAGCTCCCCCATCTCGAGGTAGCGCCGGTTCACGTCGGTGATCTCGAGCTCGCCGCGCGGCGGAGGGCTTCATGGCGGCCGCGATGTCGAGCACGCGGTTGTCGTAGAAGTAGAGGCCGGTCACCGCGTAGCGCGACTTGGGCGCCTTCGGCTTTTCCTCGATGGAGACGGCCCGGCCCGCGGCGTCGAACTCGACCACGCCGTAGCGCTCGGGGTCCGTGACGGGGTAGGCGAAGACCGTGGCGCCGTCGCGCCCGGCCCGCGGCCTGGTCGAGCTGCGACGCCGAGGTCGTGGCCGTAGAAGATGTTGTCGCCGAGCACGAGGCAGCACGGGTCGCTGCCGACGAACTCGCGCCCGATGAGGAAGGCCTGGGCCAGGCCCTCCGGCCGGGGCTGGACGGCGTAGGAGATCGTGAGCCCCCAGGCCTTGCCGTCGCCCAGGAGCTCGGCGAACCGCGGCGTGTCCTGCGGCGTCGAGATCACCAGGATCTCGCGGATGCCCGCGAGCATGAGCGATCGAGAGCGGGTAGTACACCATCGGCTTGTCGTACACCGGCAGGAGCTGCTTGGAGACGACCTGCGTCACCGGGTAGAGCCGCGTGCCGGAGCCGCCGGCCAGGATGATTCCCTTGCGCTCATCGCCTAAGCCCTCTTCTCGTAGTTCTTCTCGATCCACCGGCGATACTCGCCGCTCCTCACCTGCGCGACCCACGCCGCGTTGTCGAGGTACCAGCGCACGGTGCGCGCGAGCCCGCTCTCGAACGTCTCGCGCGGCGCCCAGCCGAGCTCCGCGCGGATCTTGCGCGCGTCGATCGCGTAGCGCCGGTCGTGGCCCGGGCGGTCGGTCACGTAGGTGATGAGCGCCGCGGTAGCCGCCCTCGCGCGGGCGCAGGCTCGCCCAGCGCGTCGCAGAGGGCGTGCACGACCTCGAGGTTGCGCTTCTCGGCGTTGCCGCCGATGTTGTAGACCTCGCCCGGGCGGCCCTTCGCGAGCACCGTCCGGATGGCCTCGCAGTGGTCGCCCACGTAGAGCCAGTCGCGCACCTGCCGGCCGTCGCCGTAAACCGGCAGGGGCTTGCCCTCAAGCGCGTTGGCGATCATCAGGGGAATCAGCTTCTCCGGGAAACTGGAACGGGCCGTAGTTGTTGGAGCAGTTGGTCGTGAGGACCGGCAGCCCGTAGGTGTGGTGGTAGGCGCGCACGAGGTGGTCGCTCGCCGGCCTTGGAGGCCGAGTAGGGGCTGTTGGGCGCGTAGGCCGTGGTCTCGGAAAACGGCGGGGTCGGTCTCCGAAAGCGAGCCGTAGACCTCGTCGGTCGACACGTGCAGGAAGCGGAACGCGTCCCGCTCGGCGCCCGCGAGCGACTGCCAGTAGCCGCGCGCGGCCTCCAGCAGCCGGAACGTGCCCACGACGTTGGTCTGCACGAATTCGCCCGGCCCGTGGATCGAGCGATCGACGTGGCTCTCGGCCGCGAAGTGCACCACGGCGCGCGGGCGATGGCTCGCGAGGAGCGCCTCGACGGCCTCCTGGTCGCCGATGTCGCCCTGCACGAACCGGTGCCGGGGGTCGTCCGCGAGCGAGGCCAGGTTCGCCAGGTTTCCCGCGTAGGTGAGCTTGTCGAGGTTCACCACCGGCTCGCCGGCTTCCGAGAGCCAGTCGAGCACGAAGTTGGAGCCGATGAAACCGGCGCCCCCGGTGACGAGGATGGTCATTTGCCCGCCTTCTGCAGCTCGATGAGCTTCAGGTACTTGTGGAAGGTGTTGTTGCAGCCGATCACGACGTGCGCGAAGCCCGGCCCGCCGTCCAGGAAGCCCAGCTTGAAGACGTAGAACTTGAGGAAGCGCACCAGCGGGTTCACCAGGAGCCTCGCGTAGCCGGCGCGCACCCCCTGCCGGTAGAGCGCCTGCGCGTGCAGCGTCGTGTAGCGGTTCTGCTTCGCCATGTAGGTGGCCACGTCCTCGGCCGAATCGTGGAGGAGATCGCCGTCCAGGCGCCCCACCTCGGCCGTCGTGAGGACCGCCTCGTGGACCTCGTCGTTGGACCAGCTCGCGTGCGCCCGGTGGAAGAGCCGCAGGGTCCAGTCCGGGTAGCCCTCGCCGTGGGCGAGCCACGTTCCCAGGAAGCGGTTGCGCCGCGCCATGCGCCACGCCTTGAAGCGGCCGCCGGCGAGCGCTTCGCGGATCGACTGCGCCAGGCGCGGGGTGACGCGCTCGTCCACGTCCAGGCACAGCACCCAGTCGTTCCTCGCCGCCGTGACGGCAAACTGCTTCTGGCGGCCGAATCCCAGCCAATCCTGGTGGACCACGCGCGCGCCGCGGGCCTCGGCGAGGCGCACCGTCGCGTCGCGCGCTGCCCGAATCGACGACGAGCACCTCGTCGGCGAACGCCGACGCTCGCGAGGAGCTCGCCGATCTGCGACTCGGCATTGAGCGCGATGACGGCGACCGTGAGGGGCAGCTTTTCGGGAGTGGAAGCCACGAAGCGGGGAGACAAGGCGAAGAGACGGGCATTTTACCGGTTACGGCGCCCCCGGCCCCACCTTCGACCCGGGCAGGGCTGCCGATCTAGAATGCGCCATGCCCCAGCCGCGCGCCCTGTTCGTGAAGCTCTCCTCGCTCGGCGACGTGATCCACCATTTCCCCGCCATCTCCGACCTGCGCGCGCACCGCCCCGACATCGCCATCGAGTGGGCGGTCGAGGAGGCCTATGCCCCGCTCGTGCGCCTGCACCCCGCGGTGTCGCGCACGATCGCCGTGGGCCTGCGGCGCCTGCGCTCGAACGTCCTTGCGCCGGCCGCCTGGGGCGCGCTCGCCGGGGCGCGCCGCGCGCTGCGCGAGTCGGCCTACGACTGGATCGTCGATGCCCAGGGGCTCCTGAAGAGCGTCGCGGTGGCGCGGCTCGCGCGGGGGCCCCTCTTCGGCTACGACCGCCGGAGCATCCGCGAACGCGCGGCGGCGCGCTTCTACGACCAGTGCCTCGCCGTGCCCCGCAGGCTGCACGCGGTCGAGCGCAACCGCCGCCTCGCCGGCGCCGTCTTCGGCTATGTCCCCGACGGTCCTCCCGACTACGGCCTTGCCGCGCCCGCGCGGGCGCCGGCCTGGGCGCCGCACGGGGAGTACGTCGTGGCGCTTCACGCCTCGAGCCGGCGCGACAAGCGCTGGCCCGACGATCGCTGGGTCGCGCTCGCGACCCGCCTTGCACGAGGACGGCATCGCGGTGGTCTATCCGGGCGGCTCGGACGCCGAGCGCGCCGATGCGGCGCGCCTCGCCGCGGCCTCGCCGGGCGCGATCGCCGCGCCCGCGATGGACCTGCCCGAAGCCGCGGCCCTCCTGGCGCACTCGAGCGCGGTCATCGGCGTCGACACGGGCCTCACGCACCTGGCCGTCGCGCTGGGCGCGCCCACCATCGGGATCTACGTCGCCACCGAGCCGGGCCTCACGGGGCTGTTCGGCGGCGAGCGCGCCGTGAATCTCGGCAGCCCGGGGCAGCCGCCCGCCGTCGAGCAGGTCGTTCGCGTCCTCCTCGGGCCGACGGCCCGCGCGTGATGGCGCGCCTGGCGTACAGCGCCCTCCTGTGGCTTGCCCTGCCCTTCGTGCTGGCGCGGCTCGCCTGGCGCGCGCGCCGGCAGCCCGGCTATCTCGAGCACCTGGGCGAGCGCTTCGGTGCCGCGCCCGAGTCCGGGCGAGGGCCCGGTCATCTGGATCCACGCCGTCTCCGTCGGCGAGACGCGGGCCGCGGCCCCGCTCCTCGACCTGCTTCGCCGGGACCACCCGGCGCGCGTCGATCCTCCTCACGCACATGACACCCACGGGACGCGCCACGGGGCGCGAGCTCTTCGGCGATGGCGTCACGCAGGCGTGGCTTCCCTGGGACTACCGGCTTCGCGGTACGCCGCTTCCTCGCCCGCACGCGACCCGACTTCGGCGTGCTGCTCGAGACGGAGATCTGGCCCAACCTGCTGGCCGAATGCCACGCGAGCGGGGTTCCCGTCTTTCTCGTGAATGCGCGCCTTTCGGCACGCTCGGCGGCGGGCTATGCCCGCGTCGGCGCGCCTGGCCCGCGAGGCCCTGGGCCACCTCGCGGGCGTGGCGGCGCAGACGGCGGAGGATGCCGCGCGCCTCGAGGCGCTGGGCGCGACGGACGTGGCGGTGACCGGCAACATCAAGTTCGATCTCGCGGTGCCGGAGACCATCGCGCGCGCAGGCGCGAGCGCTGCGCGCGCTTTTCGGCGCCGGGCGCCGCATCCTCGTCGTCGGCAGCACCCGGGACGGCGAGGAGGCGATGGTCGTCGACGCCGTCGAGGCCGCACGGCGTCCCCGCGGACGTGCTCGTGGTCGTCGTGCCGCGCCATCCCCAGCGCTTCGAGGAGGTCGCCTCGCTCCTCGCGGCGCGCGGCGGGCCCGTCCCGCGGCGCAGCCAGGGCGCGCCCGTGCCCGCCGGCGCGCGCTATGCGCTGGGCGACTCGATGGGCGAGATGCTGGCCTACTATGCCGCGGCCGACGTCGTGCTCGTCGGCGGGAGCCTCAAGCCCTACGGCGGGCAGAACCTCATCGAGCCCTGCGCCGTGGGCCGGCCGGTGATCTTCGGGCCCCACACGTTCAACTTCGAGAGCGCCGCCGAGGCGGCCCTGGCCGAGGGCGCGGGCTTGCGCGCGCGCGATGCCCCCGAGGCGGTGGCCATGGCGATCGCCCTCCTCGACGATGCCGCCCGGCGAGCCGACATGGGCCGGCGCGCAGCCCGCTTCGCGCAGTCGAACCGCGGCGCCCTGGAGCGCCTTGCCGCGTGGCTCGCGCCGCGCGTGGCCGCTAGCCGCGCGCCAGCGCGCGGCTAGCCAGCTCGAGGTCGGCTTCCGTGAGCGTGCCGGCGGCGGCCCGGAGCCGGAACGAGTTCAGGATGAACGCATAGCGGGCCTGCTGCAGGTCGCGCCGCGTCTGGAACACCTGCTGCTGCGCGTTCAGCACGTCGACGCTCGTGCGCACGCCCACGTCGCGGCCGAGGATCGAGGATTCGAGCTGGCTCTGCGTGGACGCGAGCGCCTGCTCGAGGGCGCGCACCAGCGCGATGCCGTTGGTGACCGCGAGGAAGTTCTGGCGCACCGACTGCGCGACCGTCCGCTGCGGTGTTCTCCAGGTCCTGCTGCGACCGGTCGCGAAGCGCCAGCGCCTCGCGCACGCGCGACTGCGTGCCGCCGCCGGCGAAGATCGGCACCGACAGGACGACGCCCACCTGCGCGTTCTTCGAGGTGACGGACGACCCCGTGGCGAACTCCCCCAGCGAGCTCGCGGGATTGCGGTTGTAGTTGTAGGTGGCGTTGAGGTCGACCGTCGGATAGTGGCCGGCCTAGGCGCGATCGACTTCCTTGGCGGCGATCTCGTACGAGGCCTTCGCGACGAGGACCGCCAGGCTCGAGTCGCTGGCCGCCTTCACCCACTCGTCGATGCTGTCGGGCTTCGGCCGCTGCAGCTCCAGCTTGTCCCCGAGGGGCCGTGAGGGCCTCGCGGGAACTTGCCGATCAGCTGCTGCAGCGCCCGCTTCTTCACCTCGAGGTCGTTGGCGTCGAGGACTTCCTTGGCCACCGCCTGGTCGTAGCGCGCCTGGGCCTCGAGGGTGTCGACGATCGTCGCGGTGCCGACCTCGAAGTTGCGCTTGGCCTGCGCGAGCTGCTCGGAGATGGCGCGCTTCTGGGCGTCGGAGAGCGCGACGTTGTCCTGCGCCAGCAGGACGTCGAAATAGGCCTGCGCCACCCGCACGATGAGGTCCTGGCTGGCCGTGGTGAGCGTGGCCTCGGCCTGCAGCACCTGCTTTTCCGCCTGCGAGATCGCGATCCAGTTCTGCATCCGGAAGACGGGCTGCGACAGGGTGACGTTGAAGCCGCGCGTGGAGTAGTCCAGGTCCTGGCCGTCCTCGACCTCGTTGTAGTTCCGGTAGGCCGCGGCCGAGCCGGTGATGAAGGGCAGGTAACCCGCGCGCGCCTGCGGAAGGCGCTCGATGCTGGCCTGGTACTGGGCGCGGGCCGCCTGGTAGACCGGGTCGCTCGACAGGGCGTCGCGGTAGACGCCGATCAGGTCCGCGCCCTGCGCGGACAACGCGAGGCCCGAGGCGGCGAGGAGGACGACGAGGCGCTTGAGGTTCATGGACGGTCTTTCGGTTCGTTGTTCGATTGGGGTTAGACGGCGCGGGACCGGATTCCGGATTCCCCGGGGCGCCCGGTCAGTACACCGCCATGCCTTGTGCCACCGTGCGCGCCCAGGCGTCGATCCCGCCGCTCAGGTTCACCACGTCCTCGAACCCGCAGTGCTCCAGGTAGGAGGCCGCCCGCAGGCTGCGCACGCCGTGGTGGCAGATCACCACCGTGGGCCGCGCCGGGTCGAGCTCGCCCAGCCGCGCCGGCAGCTGCGACAGCGGGATGAGCCGCGAACCCTCGATGCGGCACACGTCGAACTCCCACGGCTCGCGCACGTCGAGAAGGTCCACCGGTGCCGGGTCGCGTCGCAAGCCAGGCCTGCAGCTGCGGGGCGGCCATGTGGCGCATCAGAAGCGAAAACGCGCGGGCGACTGCGCGTTCACCAGGGGCTTGAGCAGCGTCTCGAAGACCTCCGTGCGGCGCATCCCGCCGTCGGCCTCGCGGGCGATCACGACGGCCTTCATCACCGGCGCATCGCCCACCACCGCGAAGAGCCGGCCGCCGGGATTGAGCCGGTCGACGAACGCCTGCGGCAGCTCCGGCGTGGAGCCGGTCAGCACGATCACGTCCCAGGCGGATTCGCCGAGGGGCGCGCGGGCGCTGTCGCCCCGCAGCAGGGTCACGTTGGCGATGCCGGCCCGCGCGAGGTTGGCCGCGCCCCGGACGTGCAGGTCCTCGTGGATCTCGGCGCTCGTCACGTGCCTGGCGCGGCGCGCCAGCAGCGCCGTGAGATAGCCGGACCCCGTTCCCACTTCGTACACCGCATCCTCCGGTCGCACCGCAAGCTCCTGCAGGATCCGCGCCTCCACCTTGGGCTGCATCATCGCCTCCCCGTGGCCGATCGGGATCTCCATGTCGGCGAAGGCGAGGGACGCATGCGGCGCGGGCACGAACAGTTCGCGCTTCACCTCGAAGAGCAGCCCCAGCACCTCGGGGTCGAGGACTTCCCACGGCCGGATCTGCTGCTCGACCATGTTGAAGCGGGCCTGTTCGAAGTTCATGGTATCGGACACGGAAGGTCGGGAAAACCACTGAATTGTATCAAAGCGAAACACAAGCTCGCGCCCGAAGGGGCGCTCAGTCGAGGGTTTCACGGTATCTCGCGAGCGCGATGGCCGCCGCGGCGACGAGGAAAGCCGCGAGCGCCGCCACTTCGAGGGCGATGTCGCCCCACTGGTTCCCCTTGAGCATGATGCCCCGCACGATCCGCAGGAAATGGGTGAGCGGAAGGACCTCCCCGATGGCCTGCGCCCAGCCCGGCATGCCCCGGAAGGGGAACATGAATCCGGAGAGCAGCATGGAGGGCAGGAAGAAGAAGAAGGTCATCTGCATCGCCTGCATCTGGTTGCGCGCGAGCGTGGAGAAGGTGAAGCCGACGGCGAGGTTCGCGGCGATGAAGAGCACCAGGATCGCCGAGAGGAGCGCGAGGCTTCCGACCATGGGCACCTGGAACAGGAGCTTCGCGGCCACGAGGATCACCACGACCTGGACGTAGCCGATGAGGATGTAGGGCACGATCTTGCCCGCCATCACCTCGAAGGGCCGCACCGGCGTGGCGAGCAGGTTCTCCATCGTGCCGCGCTCGCGCTCCCGCGTCATGGCGAGCGCGGTCATCATCACCATGGTCATGGTGAGCACGACGCCCATGAGCCCGGGGACGATGTTGTAGGCCGTGATGCCCTCGGGGTTGTAGCGCCGGTGCACGCGCAGCTCGAAGGCGGGCGGCGTGGCGCGCAGGCCGGCGAGCGGCCCGGCCAGGTCGCGGTCGAGGGCCGAATAATTGAGCGCCTGGATGGCCGCGAGCGCGTTGCCGGTCGCGGCCGGGTCCGTGGCATCGGCCTCCACCAGCACCACGGGGCGCTCGCCGCGCTGCAGCTTCCTCGAGAAATCCGCCGGCACGTGCAGCACGAACTGGACGTCTCCCTCGGCCATGAGCGCCTCCGCCTGCGGCCTCGGTGGCGGGCTGCGCGATCACGCGGAAGTACCCGCTCGCCTCGAGCGTGCGCACGAGCGAGCGCGAGAAGGGGCTCGATTCCGCGGCGACCACGGCCATGGGCAGGCCCTTGGGATCCATGTTGATCGCGAAGCCGAAGAGCACGAGCTGCATCACCGGCACGCCGATCATCATCGCGAAGGTGAGGCGGTCGCGGCGCACCTGCACGAACTCCTTCATGGCGATGGCCGCGAAGCGGCTCCACGCGAACACGGCCTAGCCCTCCGCCCGGCGCGCCGCGGTGACCGGCTCCGGGCGCGCTGCGCATGAGGTGGATGAAGACGTCCTCCAGCCCGGGCTCGATGCGGGTGGCCCGAAGGCCCGCGGCAGCGGCCGCCCGCGCAACGCTCGCCTCGAGGGACGCGTCGTCGGTGCCGCTCACGTGCAGGCGCGTGCCGAAGGGCACGACCATGTCCGCCCCCGGCGCCCCGCGCAACGCGGCCGCCACCGCCGCCAGGCCGTCGCCCTCGATGGCCCAGGTATGAGAGCTTCGCGCTCGCGACGACCTCCGCCGCGGTGCCGCTCGCGAGAAGCTTGCCGTACGCGATGTAGGCGAGCGCGTGGCAGCGCTCCGCCTCGTCCATGTAATGGGTGCTCACGAGCACGGTCATGCCGCCGTGGGCGAGGTGGTGCAGGTGCTCCCAGAACTCGCGGCGCGCGCCGGGGTCGACGCCGGCCGTCGGCTCGTCGAGCAGCAGCAACTTCGGGTCGTGCAGCAGGCAGGCCGCGAGGGCGAGGCGCTGCTTCCAGCCGCCGGAGAGCAGTCCCGCGAGCTGGCCCGCGGCGCTTCTCGAGCCCGAGGCGCTCGAGCGCCTCGTCGATGCGCCTCCTGCGGTGGCCGAGGCCGTAGATCGCGCCCGATGAAATCGAGGTTCTCCGCGATCGACAGGTCCTCGTAGAGGCTGAAGCGCTGCGTCATGTAGCCGACCTCGCGCTTGATCCTCGCCGACTCGCGCAGGATGTCGAAGCCGAGGCAGGTGCCGCGGCCGCCGTCGGGCGTGAGCAGGCCGCAGAGCATGCGGATCGTCGTGGTCTTGCCGCTGCCGTTGGGCCCCAGGAAGCCGTAGATCTGGCCGCGGCGCACCTGGAGCCCGAAGTGGTCGACGACCACCTTGTCGTCGAAGCGCTTGGTGAGGCCTTCGACGTCGATGGCGAGGGCGGCTTCGGCCATGGCGGGGCGCGTCAGGGCAGCACGACGTCGAGGGGCTGGCCGGGCTTCAGGCGCGCGGCGTCCGCGGGCGACGGCCGCGCCTCGACCAGGAAGACGAGCTTCGCGCGGCTGTCCTTGCTGTAGATGACCGGCGGCGTGTATTCCGCCTGCGGGGCGATCCAGGTCACGGTCGCGCGGATGGGCTCGGCGCAGCCGTCGCAGCGCAGCTCGACGGGCTGGCCGACCTTCACCGCGCCCAGCCGCGGCTCGGGCACGTAGAAGCGGGCCTTGAGGTTCTCGGGCGGCAGCAGCGAGACGACGGGCTGGCCGGCGCCCACCCATTCGCCGCGCACGAAGAGCGTGTCGGCCACCACGCCCGCCACCGTCGACACCGCCGTCCTCTGCTTGAGCCGCCAGTCGGCCTGGTCGAGGGCGGCTTTCGCGGCGGAGGCCTGCGCCTGCGCGGCGCGGATCTCGTCGGGGCGCGCGGCCAGGTGCGCCGTCGCGACCTGCGCCTGCAGCTCGTCGACCCGCGCCCGGTCGCGCGCCACGGCGGTTCGCGCCTCCTCCAGCTGCTGCCGGGTCGCGAAGCCTTTCGCGAGGAGGTCCTCCTGGCGCTTCAGCTCCGCCGCCGAGAAGGCGGAGGCCGCCTGCGCCTGGGCAAGCTGCGCGCGCACCGCGTCGATTTCGGTCGGGCGCCGCCCCTTGCGCAGGTTCTCCAGCTGCGCCTGGGCGTTCGACAGGCGGTCCTCGGCCTCGCGGCGCGCGGCCGACTCGTTCTCGGCCTCGAGCGCGAAGAGCGGCGCGCCCGCCTCGACGCGGCTTCCGCGCTGCACGTCGAGCCGCACGAGCGTTCCCGCGAAGGGCGCGCCCACGCGCACGTATTCGCCTTCGGCATAGCCCTGCAGCGTGCCGTTCTTCGGCGAGTCGCAGCCGGCGGCGACGAGGGCGATCACGAGCATCGCGACGGACTTCATGGCGTTCCTCCCTTGCGCTTCGGTCTGGCCCCGGCCGCGGCGAGCGCGGCGAGCGCGAGGTCGATGCGCTCGTCGAGCGCGCGCTCGGTCAGCATGTCCTTCCGCAGCGCCGTCCGCGAACGCCGGATCCAGCGCGCCGCTTTCGGCGATCGAGCCGCCGACCAGGATCGGCAGCACGAGCGCGCCTGCGCAGAAGGCGATCGGCCTGCGTGGCGGCCATCGGCCTGAGCTCCCCGGCGCCTGCCCGGCGGCGACGAGCATCAGCAGCACGCCCAGGTGGCGGGGAAAATTGTCCTTCAGGAACTCGCGGGCGATCGCGTCGCCCCCGAGGGCATCGGCCAGGATCCGCGCGATCAGCGCGCGATTGTCCTGGACGAACCGCCCGAGGACGCGCAGGGCCGCGCGCAGGTTCGCCGTGGCGGTCGCCTCCTTCGCGATGCCGAGGGTGAGCCGCGAGAACATCTCCTCGTAGGCGTTCTGCATCACCGCGCGAAGGAAGGCCTCGCGGGTGCGGAAGTGGTAGTGGAACATGCCGATGTTCACGCCCGCGGCCTCCGACACCTGCCGGATGGTGAGGCCCGAGCAGCCGTGGACGGGAAGCAGTTCCCGGCCGGCGGCGACGAGGGCGCGATCGAGGTGGCGGGAGGGTCGGGGCATGGCCGGTCCACGGCAAGCGTCCGGAATTACTATACGATTGACTAGTAACATCGTCAAGGGGCGTCCAGCCGCGCGGCGGCCCCGGTTGCCCGCGGTCATTTGCGCCGCCCCCCGCCTTCCGGTAGCGTTTGCAGTCCGAACGCAGGGGTCCGGGCAGCCGCCCGGTGAGAGAGTCCCTTTGAACCTGACCCGGGTCATGCCGGCGTAGGGAGCGTAGGCCCCGTGCCTCCCGCTCCGTCGCCGCCCCCCGATGGAGCCTTCATGAACGCCAGTCCGAAATTCATCGCCGCGTCCGCCCATGTCGACGAGGCCGCCGTCCAGCCGCTTCCGCGTTCGCGCAAGGTCTACGTCGAGGGCTCGCGCCCCGACATCCGCGTGCCGATGCGCGAGGTTTCGCAGTCCGACACGCCCGCTTCCTTCGGCGCCGAGGCGAACCCGCCCGTCTTCGTCTACGACACGAGCGGCCCCTATACCGATCCGGCCGCCCGGATCGACATCCGTTCCGGCCTGCCGGCGCTGCGCGCGCGCGTGGATCGAGGAGCGCGGGGACACGCAAAGGCTCGACGGCCCCACCTCCCGCTACGGCCGGATCGCCTCGCGGACGCCGAAGCTCGCCGAGCTGCGCTTCGACCTGAAGCGCCTGCCGCGCCGCGCGAAGCCGGGGCGAACGTCACCCAGATGCATTACGCGCGCCGCGGCGTCGTGACGCCCGGAGATGGAGTTCGTGGCCATCCGGGAGAACGGGCGCCGGCGCGAGTACCTCGAGGGCCTGCGCGCCGCGGGCCCACCGGCGCGCGGATGGCGGAGCTCCTCGGGCGGCAGCACCCCGGCCAGTCGTTCGGCGCCGCCATCCCGGCCGAGGTCACGCCCGAGTTCGTCCGCGACGAGGTGGCGCGCGGCCGCGCGATCATCCCGGCCAACGTGAACCACCCCGAAATCGAGCCGATGGCGATCGGGCGCAACTTCCTGGTCAAGATCAACGCGAACATCGGCAACTCGGCGCTCGGCTCCTCCATCGCCGAGGAAGTCGACAAGATGACCTGGGCGATCCGCTGGGGCGGCGACACGGTGATGGACCTGTCCACCGGCAAGCACATCCACGAGACGCGCGAGTGGATCATCCGCAATTCGCCCGTCCCCATCGGCACGGTGCCGATCTACCAGGCGCTCGAGAAGGTGGACGGCAGCGCCGAGGAACTCACCTGGGAGATCTTCCGCGACACGCTCGTCGAGCAGGCCGAGCAGGGCGTCGACTACTTCACGATCCACGCGGGCGTGCGCCTTCCCTACATCCCGATGACCGCGAACCGCATGACCGGGATCGTCTCGCGCGGCGGCTCGATCATGGCCAAGTGGTGCCTCGCCCACCACAAGGAGAGCTTCCTCTACGAGCACTTCGAGGACATCTGCGAGATCATGGCCGCCTACGACGTGTCGTTCTCGCTGGGCGACGGCCTTCGCCCCGGCTCGATCTACGACGCCAACGACGAGGCGCAGATCGCGGAGCTGAAGACGCTCGGCGAGCTCACCTCCATCGCCTGGAAGCACGACTGCCAGGTGATGATCGAGGGCCCCGGCCACGTGCCGATGCAGCTGATCAAGGAGAACATGGACCTCGAGCTCGAGCATTGCCACGAGGCGCCGTTCTACACCCTGGGCCCGCTCACCACCGACATCGCGCCCGGCTACGACCACATCACGAGCGGCATCGGCGCGGCCCAGATCGGCTGGTACGGCACCGCGATGCTCTGCTACGTGACGCCGAAGGAGCACCTGGGCCTGCCGGACAAGGACGACGTGAAGGACGGCATCATCACCTACAAGATCGCCGCCCACGCGGCCGACCTCGCCAAGGGCCACCCCGGCGCGCAGATCCGCGACAACGCGCTCTCCAAGGCGCGCTTCGAGTTCCGCTGGGAGGACCAGTTCAACCTCGGCCTCGACCCCGACAAGGCGAAGCAGTTCCACGACGAGACGCTCCCGCAGGAAGGCGCCAAGCTGGCGCACTTCTGCTCGATGTGCGGGCCGCACTTCTGCTCGATGAAGATCACGCAGGACGTGCGCGACTTCGCCGCGAAGCACGGCGTGTCCGACCAGGAGGCGCTCGCCAAGGGGATGGAGGTGAAGGCCGTGGAGTTCGTGAAGCGCGGCGCCGAGGTGTACTCGAAGGCCTGAGCGCGGCACGGCGGCGGGCGGATGCTAGACTCGCGCCGATGGAAATCGCCCCGCTCGTGAACGCGCTCGTCCTGGGCGTGGTGGAAGGCCTCACCGAGTTCCTTCCCGTCTCCTCCACCGGCCACCTCATCATCGTCTCGGACCTGCTCGACCTGAACGACGAGAAGGGGAAGGTCTTCGACATCGTCATCCAGCTCGGCGCCATCCTCGCCGTGTGCTGGGAATACCGCGGCCCGCTTCGCGCGCGCCTTCTCGGGCCTCGGCGAGCGAGCCGCTCCAGCGGCGCTTCGCGGCGAACCTCCTCGTCGCCTTCCTGCCGGCGGCCGTGGTGGGCCTCGCCTTCCAGTCGCAGATCAAGGCCTACCTGTTCAACCCGGTGAGCGTCGCCGCGGCCCTCGTGCTCGGGGCGATCGTGATCTTCGCGGTCGAGCGCTGGTACGCCCGGCACGGCGAGCCGCGCATCCACGCGGTGGACGAGATGGACTGGAAGGACGCGCTCAAGGTCGGCTTCGCGCAGTGCTTCTCGCTCATCCCCGGCACCTCCCGCTCGGGGGCGACCATCATGGGCGGCATGCTGTTCGGGCTCTCGCGCCAGGCGGCCACGGAGTTCTCCTTCTTCCTCGCCGTGCCCATCATGTTCGCGGCGAGCGGCTACCAGATGGTGAAGTACCGGCACCTCTTCTCCGCCGCGGACCTCGCCCCCTTCGCGGTGGGCTTCGGCGTGAGCTTCGTCGCGGCGCTCCTGGCGGTGCGCGGCCTCATCCGCTACGTGGCGAGCCACGATTTCCGGGCCTTCGCCTGGTACCGGATCGTCCTCGGCGGCGTCGTGCTCGCCTGGTTCAGCTAGCGGGGAATCCGCCGGTCAGGCGGAGGCGGTCTCGCGCGCGTAGCGCGCGATGAGCGCCAGGAGCTGCTCTTCCTGGTAGGGCTTGCCCATGTACTCGTTCACGCCGAGCTCGATCGCGCGGTTGCGGTGCTTTTCGGCCGTTCGCGAGGTGATCATGATGATCGGGATCGACTTCGTGGACTCGTCGAGCCGGACGTTCCTCGCGAACTCGAAGCCGTCCATGCGGGGCATCTCGACGTCGAGCAGGATCACGTCGGGCCGCACGTCCTGCAGCTGCTGCAGCGCGTCCACCCCGTCCTTGGCGGTGACGAACTCGTAGCCCTCGCGCGTCAGCATGCGGCCGGTGATCTTGCGCACGGTGAGCGAATCGTCCACCACCATCACGAGCGGCGCGGCCTTCGCCTTCGCCGCCGGCTCCTGCGGCGACGGGCGCCTCGGGCACGGCCACGACGACCTCGCCCGGGGCGAGCTTGCGGTGCACGAGGTTCACGGGGTTGAGGATCAGCACGACCTGCGCCGTTGCCGAGCACGGTGGCGCCGGCGACGCCGGCAAGCCGCGCGAGCTGCGGGCCGATGGTCTTCACCACGACTTCGCGGTTGCCGACGATCTCGTCGACGCGGATCGCCGCGCGCTGCACGCCGCTCTTGAGCAGGAGCACGGGAATCTGGCGCGGGGGCGCGGGGGTGTCGCGCTCGCCGAGCAGCGTGAGCAGGGAGCGCAGGGGGTAGGCGTTGCCCTTCCAGAGTCACCTCGCCGCGCGCCGCCACCTCGGCGTAGGCCGGCGCCCGGTATTCCTGGACCTGGTCGATCATGACCGAGGGCACGGCGTAGAGCCGGTCTCCGGCGCGCAGCATGACCGCCTGGGTCACCGCGAGCGTGAGCGGCAGCGTGATCGTGAACGTGGCGCCCTTGCCCGGCGAGGACGCGAGCTCGACGCGCCCGCCGAGCGAGGTGATCTCGCTCTTCACCACGTCCATGCCGACGCCGCGGCCGGCGACCTGCGTGACCTCGGTCGCCGTCGAGAATCCGGGCCAGAAGATGAACTGCGCGAGCGCCGCCTCCGGCGGCTGGTCGCCGGCCTGCGAGCATGCCGCGCTCGATGGCGCGCTCGCGGATGCGCACGAAGTCCAGGCCCCTGCCGTCGTCCGCGATGGTGAGCACGACCTCGTTGCCGCGCTGCACGGCGTCGATCGAGATCTCGCCGATCTCGGGCTTCCCCGAGGCCGCGCGCGCCTCGGGCATCTCGATCCCGTGCGCCACCGCGTTCCGCAGGAGGTGCTCGAAGGGCGCCGTGATCTTCTCGAGCACCGACCGGTCCAGCTCGACGCGGATGCCCTTGAGCTCCAGGTTGGCCTTCTTGCCGAGTTCCTTCGCGGTCTGGCGCACCACGCGGTAGAAGCGGTCCGCCAGGTTCGCCAGGGGCACCAGCCGCACCCCCATGAGGCCCTGCTGCAGCTCGCGGTTGAGGCGCGCCTGCTGGAGGATCGCGAGCTCCGTCTCGTCGATGTTCTTCTGCAGGCCCTGCTGCAGCGTGATCACGTCGGCCAGCGACTCGGCGAGGAAGCGCGTGAGCTCCTGCATGCGCGTGAAGCGGTCGAACTCGAGCGGGTCGAAGGAGGCGCCGTGCTCCTCCTGCTCCTTCAGGCGGCTCTGCATCTGGCCTTCGGAGGCGATCTCGATCTCGCGCAGCTGCGTGCGCATGCGCGAGACGTTCTCGGCGAGATCCGAGCAGGGCCCGCTTGAAGGCCGCCATCTCGCCCTCGATCCGCGAGCGCGCGATCGAGAGCTCGCCCGCCTCGTTCACGAACTGGTCGACGAGGTCGGCGTTCACGCGCAGCAGCGCCGCGCGGACCTCGCGAAGTTCCGGCGGCAGGCCCTGCTGCTGGGCCATCGCCTCCGCCGCCGCCGCGATCACCGCGAGCGGCGTGGGCTTGTCCTTCTGCTGCTCGAAGACCGCGGAGACCGGGACCTCGATCGGGATGAGGTCCTGCAGGTCCTCGCCGCGCGACAGCCGCTCCAGCGCCACCGAGAAGCGGTCGATCCGGTCCTCCGCCTCCTCGAACTCCCGCTCGGGCGGGGTGGCGTGCTCCGCCATGTCGATGACCCGGGTCTCGAGCACGTGCGCGAGCTCGCCCAGGCGCATGAGGCCCGTCATGCGCGCGCTGCCCTTCAGCGTGTGCAGGTGCCGGCGCAGGTCGGCGGCCGGCGAGTGGTCGGTCGGGGTCGCCTTCCAGCGGCGCAAGCCTTCGCTCACCGCCGGCACGAGTTCGCGCGCCTCCTCGAGGAAGATCGGCAGCAGGTCGCGGTCGACGTCGTCCTTGATCTTGCGCTGGTCCTTGCCGGCCTCGAAGGGTCGCGCGGCTTCCGCCTCGGGCGCCGCGGGCTCCGCGCCGGGGGCTTCAGAGGCAACGGCTCGGCGGGACGTCCAGGGCGCGGGCGCCGCTTCCACCGGAGCAGCGACTTCGGGCATCTGCGCGACCGGCGCCGGCGCGGGTCCGGCGCGGCTCGGGCTCGGGTTCGGGTTCGGACGGGACCGCGGCCTCCGGGACCGGCGCCGCAGGAATCGGGGCCGCGAGCTCGGGCTCCGCCGGGACGGCCGCCTCGATCGCCTCCTCGGCGGCGCAGCGGCCCGCAGCGCCTGGGACTCGAGGGCCTCGCGGACGACGGCGGGCATGCGGATGTGCGTGCCCTCGCCCGTCCGGCGCGACTCCTGGAGCCCTTCCCGCAGCGCCTTCAGGGCCTCGACCAGATCCTCGCGCCCGAGCGGAAGCGCGCGCCCGGCGATGGAGCGCACCATCGACACCACCCCGTCGACCGCGCGCCGCGTCGTGGCGATCCGGTCGGCCGTGAATTCCGGCGGGTAGTCGATCGCGTCCGCGAGCCACTTCTCGAGGGCGTGCGCGACATCCGCCAGGACGTGGAAGCCCGTCGTCCGCGAGCTGCTCGTGAGCGTGTGCGCGGCGCGCATGAACTCGTGGCTCACGGGATGCATCGGGTCGGCCTCGATCGCCGCCATCTCGCGCTCGAGCGTGGTCGCGTGCTGCTCGGCCTCGCCCACGTAGATCGCGTAGAGCGCGGGCGAAAGCGAGACCGTCCCGACGACCACGTCGGGCTCCTCGAAAACTCTCCTCGGCCTCCTCGACCGGCTCGGCGGGCGCCTCCGCGGGCGAAGGCGGCGCGACGAGGGCCCCGAAGTCGAACGGCTCGGCCGGCGCCGGCGTCGGTGCCGCCGCCTCGACGGGCTGGAGCTCGAGCGACTCGAAGGTGAACCCCGCCGAGGCCGGCGCGGCTGCGACTCGCCGGCAATCTCGGCGGCGGCGGGCGCGAGCTCCTCGGCCGGCGGTGCCTCCTCCGGCAGCCGCTCGATCGGCGGGGCGGGCGCCACGGCCTCGCCGCTCTTCAGCATCTCGGCGCGGCCCGCGATTTCGGCGCCGTCGATCGCCGTCTCCGCGCCCGCCTTGAGCTGGTCGATCCATCCGGAGAACGACCGCTCCGCGAGCGCGATGAAGTCGAGGAGGTCCGGCGTGGCGGGCTTCTCCTCCTTCAGCCACTTGTTCATCACCTGCTCGCACTGCCAGGCGACCTCGCCCAGGTCGGTGAGCCCGACCATGCGGCCGCTGCCCTTCAGCGTGTGGAAGCCGCGGCGGATCGTGGTGAGCGATTCGCGGTCGTGCGGCGCGTCGCGGCAGGTGGCCAGGTGCTGCGCGATCGTCGCCGCGACCTCGGTCGCCTCCTCGAGGAAGATCTCGAGAAGCTCCCGGTCGATCTCCGCGCCGGGCGCGTCGACGAGCTGCACCACCTGCGGCGTGGGCGACTCCGGCGGATTCTCGGGGGCGAGCTCCTCGATCGCGCGGAACACGCCCGTCTGGCTGGCGTCGACCGCCCCGTGGAGGGCCGCCAGCGCCTCGTCGCTCTGCCGCGCGACCTCGGAATCCGCGATCACGACGGCGTCGCGCTTGAGGTCGTCGACGGCGCGCTCGAGCTTCTCCTTCACCTCGGCGCCCGGGGTTTCCTTCCAGTCCTCGTAGAGCGCCTGCACCTTCTGCTTGCGCACGTCGAGGTCCAGCGGCGACACGGTGCCCGTCTTGCGCAGCGCCTCCTCCGCGGCCTTCTCGGCCGACGGCGCCAGGCCGAAGCGCACCAGGGCCGGCTGGAGCACCTCTTCCGGCCGCGCGGCGCCCTGCTGGATCGCGGTGATGTAGAGGCCGAGCGCCGAAAGCCCGTCCGCGACCATCTCCGCTGCCTCGCCCTTTCCGTCCAGCGTGCCCTCGGCGAACTGCTGGACGCGCGCGGTCACCGCGGCGTTGAGCCCCGCGGCGGCGTCGAGCTCCATGATCATCAGGGCGCCCTGCACCTGCGCGAACTGCGCCGGGAGCCCCTTCAGGTCGTCGCGCTTGGCGGGGTCGCGGAAGAAGCCGTCCAGGGCCTGCTCGATGCCCTGGAGGTTCACCTGGACTTCCTGTCCCACCTGGAAGACCAGGAGCTTTTCCTGGGCGCGGCGGGTCATCTCGTCGAGGATGCCGCCCTCGACCGTGTCCATCGGCGGAACGGCCTCGCCGGCCATCGCGGCCTTCAGGCGGTCCGACACGGTCTTCGCCTGGCGCTCGAAATCGGTGCCCAGCTTGAAGTAGTTGTCGAGCGCGGACTCGATGAAGAGGAAGGCGGTCGCGACCTCCAGCGCCTGCGTCTCGGAAGGCGGGATGGCGCGCGCCTTGAGCATCGGCGCGACGTCGGCCAGCTTCACGAATACGTGCTGCAGGTCGCGGCGCGGCAGCTGCGCCCGCGCGGTCCGCCAGCACGAGCGCCTGCTTGCCGAACGGCTCCAGCGCGGCGCGATTGCCCGAGGTGAACTTGAGCCACGTGTCCTTCTGCTGGACGGTGAGCTCCCGCAGCTCGCGGATGAGCGACCCGAGGGCCTCGTCGGCCGCGTCGCCCCGCGACGGCGGCGGCACCGCCAGGATCTCGTCGAGGTGGAACGCCGCCTTCAGCGCCGCGATCCGGGGCGTGACGGATCGGCTGCGCCCCACCTGGAGCAGCAGGTCGCGGAAGAGCCGCTCGGGCACCTTCGCCGAGCCCGTCGATCAGCTGCTTGACCTGCTGGTCCACCTTGGCGAGCAGGGGCTTCGCCTGCGGGCCGAAATCGAGGCCGTCGAAGGCGAGCGCATCGAAGAAGCCGGTCGCCGCCATCCAGAACGGCCGCGTGGGCGTGGCCGCCTGCAGCGACTCGATCGCCTCGACCGCGCCCTGCATGAGCCGGAAGCCCTCGCCCGTGTCGCCGCCGCGAAGGATGCGGAGCAGCCCCTGCTGGTATTGCGAGCGCTGGTGGGCGAGCGCCTTGCCGAGCACCGCGTCGTCCATCGCCTCGGCCGGCTCCGCCGGCGCCGGGAAGCTCTGCGCCCAGGTTCGGGTGGAAGAGGTCGCCCTCCGTCGCATCCGTCGCCCCGCGCGCGCGGTTCAGGTCGAGGTAGCCCGACAGCAGCGACATCGGGCGGTCGGGCTCGCCCGCGATCAGGGCGTCGAGGTAGCCCGACAGGAGGGAGATCGCCCGCTTCGCGACCGGCACCCGCGTGGCGACGTCGTCCGCGCTGGCACGTCTCGATCGAGGCGACGAGCCGCTCCAGCTCCTCGTTGAACCGGGTGGCCGCGCCGAGCCCGACCATCGCGAGGGCGCCCGGTGGCCTGGTGGAGGTGGGTCAGGATGTACTTGACCGGCGCGCGGTCCGCCGGGGCCGCGGCGATCTTGTCGAGGTTGTCGCGCGCCTGCCCGAGCGAATGGTCGATCTCCGTCTTGACCCAGCTGAGCGGGCCGAGATCGATGCCGGTTGCGGGACGCGCGCCCATGGTCTCCTAGAGCTTGAAGCCCGCGACGGAGCTCTTGAGCTCCTGGGCCACCGAGGAAAGGTCCTGAATCGAGCCCGCCGTCTGCTGCGTGCCTCGCGTCGTCTGCCGCGTGATCTCCAGGATCCCCTGCATGTTCTTCGCCACCGCGTTCGTGGCCTCGGCCTGCGTCTGCGTGGCCTGCGAGATCTGCTGGATGAGCTGCGCGAGGTTCTTCGTCACCGAGTCGATCTCGCTGAGCGCCTGGCCCGCGGCGTCGGAGAGCTTCGCGCCCTCGACCACGCCCTGCGTCGATTTCTCCATGGCGGCCACCGCGTCCTGGGTGTCCGCCTGAATCGTCTTCACGATCGCGCCGATCTGCTTCGTCGCCTCGCCGGAGCGTTCCGCGAGGCGCTGCACCTCCTCCGCGACCACCGAGAAGCCCCGGCCCGCCTCGCCCGCCGATGCCGCCTGGATGGCGGCGTTGAGCGCGAGCACGTTCGTCTGCTCCGTGATGTCCGAGATCAGCTCCACGATCTCGCCGATCTCCTGCGACGATTCGCCCGAGGCGCTTGATGCGCTTGGAGGTCTCCTGGATCTGGTCGCGGATCTCGTTCATGCCCGAGATCGAGTTCTCCACCGCGAGGCGGCCCTTGTCGGCCGCCGCCAGCGAGCGCTGGGCCACCTGGGCGCCTTCCTCGGCGGTGGTCGACACCTCCGAGATCGATCGCGAGACCTGGAGAACCTGCGAGGTCGTCTCCTCGATCTCCTTCGACTGCCGCTCGGCGGCGCCGAGGAGCTCCGCGGAGATCGACTGCGCCTGCGCCGTCTTCTGCGTCACCGAGATGGCCGCGCTGTTCACGCCGGTCACCAGGGTTCTCAGCTCGTCGATCGTGTAGTTCATCGAGTCCGCGATGGCGCCCGTGATGTCCTCCGTCACCTCCGCCTTCACGGTCAGGTCGCCGTCGGCGAGGTCGCCCATCTCGTTGAGGAGCCGCAGAATGGCCTCCTGGTTCTTCTTGTTCTCGCGCTCGGCCTGCGCGGCGCTGCGCCGGCTGTCCGCGAGGAAGACGAGGCCCATCACCACGAGCACGATGACGAGGAGGCCGGCGAAGACGAAGACGGCGACCAGCGTCGCGACGGACTTCTCGGCCTGCAGCGTATCCTGCAGGCGTCCGACCGCGTTCTGCAGCTGCTCGGAGCCGGCGACGAGCTGCGAGCCGGCCTGCCGGGCCGTCACGAGCTTCTGCAGCTCGCGAAGAATCGGGCTCACGTTCTTCTCGAATCCCTCGAACTGCTTCTTGAGCTCTGCCAGCTTGGCGCGCGCCTCGCTGTCCCGCACCGGCGACGATCGCGAGCGCGTCGCTCCCGGTCTCGAGCGCCCTGATGAGGTCGCGCAGGTCGTTGGTGTCCTTGCCGATCAGGAACGGCACTTCCGGGTCGATGGTTTCCGCCCCGAGGATCTCGGCGGAACCGCGGCCCAGGCGCTCGGCGAGGACCGTGAGGCGGTTGGCGCGAAGCACCTGGCCCGGCGTGGAGCCCGACTGGCTCATGAGCGAGGTGAGCTCCTGCGAGCCCGCGGCCATTTCCTCGGCGCCGACGCGGACCTGGGCGATGTTCTGCGCGAGCGCGACCAGGTCGTTGCGGGCGGCCAGGATGGCCGAGGCGGATTTCGACGACTCGGGCCAGCGCTGGGCCAGCTCGTCGAGGCGGCTCTTCAGCTCGTCGGTCGTGGCCGCCGAAGGCACGTCCACCCCGAAGGCGAAGCCGCCCTCCTGGAGGATCTTGAGATAGTTCGCGAACTCGTCGCGGCTGTCCTGCACCTGGGGGAATGCCGTGGGCTGGCCGCGGGCCGCGAGGCCCGCGGCCTTGGCCAGGCGCTGCGTGTGGTACTGCATCTGGGCGGCCACCGTCACGTACGTCGCGCTCTGCGAGCGCGCCGTGGCGTCCAGGAACACCATCAGCGCGGTGAGGGCCACGAGCAGCAGCGCGACGGTGCCCAGGATGTTCATCTGGGACGTGACCGGCATGTGGCCGATCAGCGGAAGCGAGAAGTTGTCGAGGCTGAAGAGCGCCCTGGCCGCCGACGGCTTCTTCGCCGCGCCGCCGCCCAGGATCGACGACGGCCCGCCCGGGCGGGTCGCGGGTCCGCCGGCCGGCAGGTTCGTCATCGTCGACGAGGCGGCGGCCGCGGGGCGCGCGCCCGCCTTCGGCTTGGTCGCGATGAGCCCTCGGAACCAGTCCGCGAGCGATGTCTTGGGTTTTGCCGGCGATGCTTTGGCCATGGTGTTCTCCGTGCAGCTTGATATCGTTGGCGGCGCCGTGAGGCCCCCGCCCTATTGGCTTCCGACCTCCAGGAAGCGGCTTTCCTTCGCGAGGCGGGCCAGGTCGAGTTCCTGCCAGGTCGCGCCCGAGGCATCCTTGAAAACGGCGCCGACCCAGGCCGGCGCATCCGGCGGGCGCTCCGGCGGCCGTGAAATGCTCCGGATTGCGCAGCCCCAGCATCCGCGAGACGAGAAGCCCCGCGCCGCCCACGAGCTTGTCCGAAACGAGGATCACGCGCCGCTCGGTGCCGGCGGGCGTCGGCTCGCCCCCCTGGAAGGAGGAAAAGTCGACGACGCTGTAGAGGTTGCCCCGCACGTTGGCCACGCCCCGGAACCAGGGCTGCGTGAGCGGTACCGGCACGATCGACGGCAGCGGGATCACTTCGCTCACCTGGTGGAGCGACACGAACCAGCTCACGCCCCCCACCTGGAACCCGAGCTTCGACGAGAGCGCCGCGCGGGTCGCGGCGGTGCGAAGCCGCTCGGCGACCGAAAGCTGGAACTCGCGAAGACCGGTCCGACGCGCCACGGGCCGCGTCGCCTCTAGCCGAACGACTTGATCTTTTCGATCAGGTCCGCTTCGTTGATCGGCTTGGTGACGTAGTCCTTGGCGCCCTGCCGCAGGCCCCAGATCTTGTCCGTTTCCTGGTCCTTCGTCGTGCAGATGATGACCGGGATGTGCTTGGTCGCCTCGTCGCGCGTGATCGCGCGCGTCGCCTGGAATCCGTTCAGCCCGGGCATCACGACATCCATGAGGATGAGGTCGGGGCGCTCGGCCTTGGCGCGCTCGATCGCCGCCTCGCCGCTCTCGACGAGCGTCACCTCGAATCCCTTCTTCTTGAGGAGGTTGTCGAGGTAGGCGCGCTCGGTCGGCGAATCGTCCACAACCATGATCTTCTTGATCGGCATTTTTCTTGCGCTCCGTAACGTGATTCGGGTTCGTCAGGCCGGGCTGCGATGGGCCAGGTGCGTCTCGACGGCCCGCAGCAGGCTTTCCTTCGTGAAGGGCTTGGTCAGGTACTCGTCGGAACCGACCATCCGGCCCCGCGCGCGGTCGAAGAGGCTGTCCTTGGACGACAGCATGACCACCGGCGTCGCGTGGTGCTTGCCGCTCTTCTTGATGAGGGCGCAGGTCTGGTAGCCGTCCAGGCGCGGCATCATGATGTCGACGAATATGAGGTCGGGCTCGTGGTCGGCGATCTTCGCGAGCGCGTCGAAGCCGTTCTCGGCGAGGATGACCTGGCATCCGGCCTGCATGAGAAAGATCTCGGCGCTGCGACGGATCGTGTTGCTGTCGTCGATCACCATCACGCGCACGCCGGCAAGAGTCTTCGATTCTCCCACGCCTTCCTCGTCGTTCCGCTTCACAAAGGCGCCGAAGGCCCATGCGGGCGCGTCGGCAGCGCACCGCGCCGGCATCGACTGGATCGATGGAGCCTGGCCTCCCCCGCGATTTCGCTCTTCGGGCGACTGGTCGCTTAACGAATGTAGCCTATGCCATCTTGCCCTTGAAAACAAGATTTAAGCACAGCAAGTTGAAGCCGTTTCGAATTGTTGCGGATGTAACCTTCAGAGCTCCACCATCTCGAAATCGTCCTTGCGCGCCCCGCATTCCGGGCAGCTCCAGTTGGCGGGAACGTCCTCCCAGCGCGTGCCGGGGGCGAGGCCGTCGTCGGGGGAGCCCTGGGCCTCGTCGTAGACGAATCCGCAGACGAGGCACATCCAGGTTCTGTAGGGGGCGGGAGCGGGGGCGGTGGACATGGGGGTGGGGAGAGCGGGCGCCGGAAGAAGGTAGAATGCGCGATCAGGAAACCCGCGCGTCATGACTGCCGGGCGGGCGGGCGAACCGCCCTGTTCTCCCGCAGCCAGCCGCAAGTCTACCCCGCGCATCGCCTCCGATTCCATGCCCGCACCTTCCGCCGCCCCGCCGGCCGTACTGACCTTCGCGGCGACCGACCCGACATCCGGCGCCGGCCTCCAGGCGGACATCCTCACGCTCGCCAGCATGGGTTGCCACCCGCTTTCGGTGGTCACCGCGATCACCGTGCAGGACAGCGCCGGCGTCGAGGGCTTCCTCGCGCTCGACCCCGACTGGGTCGCCGACCAGGCCCGCTGCATCCTGGAGGACATCCCCGTCGTCGCCTTCAAGGTGGGCGTTCTCGGCTCGTCGGAGATCGTCACGGTCGTTGCGGAGATCGTGTCCGACTACCCGGACATTCCGCTCGTGCTGGACCCGGTCCTGGCCTCCGGACGCGGCGACGAGTTCGGCGGCGAGGACCTGGTCGGCGCGATCCGCGAGCTGCTCGTGCCGCAGAGCACGGTCGTCACGCCCGAACATCCCGGAGCTGCGCCGGCTGGCGCTGGTCGACGACGACGAGGAGCCGGACCACGCCGAATGCGCGCGGCGCCTGCTCGACGCCGGCTGCGAGTACGTCCTGGTCACGGGAACCCATGACGCCACCGCCTCGGTGGTGAATACGCTCCACCATCGCGACGGCATCGTGCGGTCCGACACCTGGCAGCGCCTGCCGGGCAGCTACCACGGTTCCGGGTGCACGCTCGCCTCCGCGATCGCGGCGAACCTCGCCCGCGGGCTGGACGTCGCCGACGCCGTGCACGAGGCGCAGGACTACACGTGGCAGGCGCTCGCCAAGGCTTTCCGGCCGGGCATGGGCCAGTACATCCCCGACCGCCTCTTCTGGGCGCGCGACGCCGATGACGAAGATGGGGAATGAGCGGCGCCGCCTGCTGCGCGGCCTCTACGCGATCACGCCGGAGACCGACGACCTGGCGCGACTCCTCGCCCTGGCGCGATGCGCGATCGACGGCGGCGCCCGCCTCGTCCAGTACCGCGTCCAAGCACCTGCCCGCGCGCGAGCGCCTGCGCCAGGCGCAGGCGCTCCTCGACCTGTGCCGCGGCCTGGGCGTGCCCGTTGATCGTGAACGACGACCTCGCGCTCGCGATCGGCATTGCCGCGGACGGCGTCCACCTCGGGCGGGACGACGGCGATCCCCGGCGACGCGCGCGCCCGCCTGCCCGAGGCGATCCTCGGCGTTTCCTGCTACGACGATCCCGGCCGCGCGCGGCGGCGGCCGAGGCCGGCGCCGACTACGTCGGGATCGGCAGCGTCTTCCCTTCGGCCACCAAGCCGCTTGCCGTGCGCTCGCGGACTGGCGGCGATCGCCGAGGCGAAGCGGCGCAGCGCCCGTTCCCGTCGCCGCGATCGGCGGCATCACGCCGGCGAACGCGGCGCAGGCCGTTGCCGCCGGCGCGGACATGCTCGCGGTCATCTCGTCGCTCTTCGACGCGCCGGACGTGACCGCCGCCGCGCGCGCCCTTTCACGACCCTTCGATACGGACTCCCGAATCCCATGTACGAACGCAGCCAGCAGCTCTTTGAGGCCTCGCAGCGCGTCATCCCCGGCGGGGTGAACTCCCCGGTGCGCGCCTTCCGCGCCGTCGGCGGAACGCCCATCTTCTTCCGCGAGGGCAAGGGCGCGTGGCTCGTCGACGTCGACGGCAACCGCTACGTCGACTACGTCGGGCTCGTGGGGGCCGATGATCCTCGGCCATGCGCACCCGGAAGTGCTCGCGGACGTTTGCGCCGCGGCCGCGCGCGGGCTTTCCTTCGGCGCGCCGACCGAGCTCGAGCTCGAGATGGCCGAACTCATCACCCGCAGCCTGCCCTCGATCGAGCAGGTGCGCCTCGTGAGCTCGGGAACGGAGGCCGTGATGAGCGCCCTGCGCCTCGCGCGGGGATTCACCGGCCGGTCGCTCATCGTGAAGTTCGAGGGCTGCTACCACGGCCACAGCGACTTCCTGCTGGTGAAGGCGGGGTCGGGCGCGCTCACGTTCGGCAATCCCACGTCGGCCGGCGTCCCCGCGGAGCTCACCTCGAAGACGCTCGTGCTCGACTACAACGACCCGCAGCAGGTGGAGGACGCGTTCGGGCGCTTCGGGCCGGAGATCGCCGCGGTGGTCCTGGAGCCGGTCGCCGGGAACATGAATTTCGTGCGGCCCTCCCAGGCCTTCGTGGAAACGCTGCAGGCGCCTGTGCACGGCGCACGGCGCGGTGCTCATCTTCGACGAGGTGATGACCGGCTACCGCGTGGGCCCGCAGGGCGCGCAGGGCGTGCTCGGGATCCGGCCCGACCTCACGACGCTCGGCAAGGTCATCGGCGGCGGCCTGCCGGTCGGCGCATTCGGCGGCCGTCGCGACATCATGGCCCGGCTGGCGCCGCTCGGCCCGGTGTACCAGGCCGGCACGCTGTCGGGAAACCCTGTCGCGGTGACGGCGGGCCTGGCGACCCTCAAGCGGGTGCTCGCGCCCGGGTTCTTCGATGCCCTTTCCGCGACGACGGCCGCGCTGACGGAGGGCCTCGTCCGGCAAGCGCGCGAGGCCGGCGTCGCCTTCAGCGCCGCTTCGCTGGGCGGCATGTTCGGGCTCTTCTTCCGGCCCGCGCCGCCGACGACGTTCGCCGAGGTGATGCAGAGCGACAAGGAAGCGTTCAACCGCTTCTTCCATGCGATGCTGCGTCGCGGGGTGTACCTCGCGCCGTCGGCCTACGAGGCCGGCTTCGTCTCGGCCGCGCACGGTCCGGCGGAAATCGAGGCGACGCTCGCGGCCGCCCGCGAGGCGTTCGCCGAGTCCCGGGCAGCCTGAGCGGCCGTGTCATCCCTTGCCGGCAGGATCGCAGGGGCCGGCCTCGTCGTGGCGGCGGTGGCCATTCGTCGTCCTTGCCGCCCTGCTCCACCAGGACATGTCCCGCGAAACGATCGCTGTCGCGGGAAATCCAGGCGCTCCAGGAAGTCCGGGGCGGGCTGGAGTCGCTCAAGGACTCCCTGCACCGGATGCGCCACGCCACGTGGCTCGCGTCCGCGCGCCCGGCTTCGAGCGCGAGCGAATCGCGATCGAGGCGGAGCTCGAATACCTGCGCGCGAAGGCCGCGGAGCGCCCCGACGTCGCGCAGGCGCTCGCGGCATCCGAATCCCCGGTGCGCGAATACGTGGACCAGGCGGGCCTCGCGCTTCGCGCCTCCCCCTCCGCGCCGGGTCGCTCCGCCGCCGCTCGAGGACGTGGAGGAGCGCGCGTTCCGATCGATCCAGCGCGCCACGGCGCGGGTCACGGAGGAGATCACCCGCCGGACGAATGCCCAGATCCAGTCGTGGGCAGGCCGCGAGTTCATGGTGCGCGCCCTCGTCGCGGGGGCGTTCGCGCTGCTCGTCGGCCTGGGCGTCGCGTTCCGGCAATCCCTCAAGCGGGCGCGCCGGGACGCGGCGAGGATCGAGCAGCTGGCCCACTACGATTCGCTCACGGGGCTCGCCAACCGCAGCCTCCTCGGGGATCGCCTCGACGTGATGATCGCGCTGGCCCATCGCAACGCCGCGCCGATGGCGATACTGCTTTTCGACCTGGACGGGCTCAAGGGCGTGAACGACTCGCTGGGGCACGCGGCGGGAGACGCGCTGCTCGTCTCCGTGGCCCAGCGGGCGCGAAGCTGCGTGCGGGCCTCGGACACGGTGGGGCGGCTGGGCGGCGACGAGTTCCTCGTCCTGCTTCCGGATACGGACCGGGAGGGCGCGCGATCGGTGGCCGAGAAGCTCCTCGAGGCGCTCGCACGGCCCTTCGACATCGGCCGGGAGCGCGTCAGCGTGAGCGCAAGCATCGGCGGCAGCTTCCTTCCCGGGCCGTCGCGGGATGCGGAGGCGCTGATCCACGCGGCCGACGAGGCGCTTTACGCGTCGAAGCGCGGGGGACGCAACCGTTACACGGAAGGAGAGGGCCGGGAGCGTTCCCGGCACGCCGTCGCCCGGCGAAGCCTAGCGCAGGCCGGCGGCGTACTCGGCGACGGCCTTCATGTCGGCCTCGGACATCTTCGAGGCGATGGGCGCCATCACGGCGTTCGCCCGGCCACCGCTCGCGAAGGCCTTGAGCCAGGCCAGCGTGAGGTCGGCGTACTGGCCCGCGAGCCGGGGGTACTGCGTCGGAATGCCCGGCGCCCGCGGCGCCGTGGCAGCCTGCGCAGGCGGGAACGTTGCCCTGCCGGATCCCGCCGCGCCAGATCTGCTGGCCGCGGGCCGCGAGGGCCTTGTCCTTCGCCGCGGAGGGCTTCGGAACCTGCTGCGAGAAATACGCGGCGACGCTCTTCATGTCCTCGGGCGTGAGCGCCGCGGACATTCCCGCCATGATCGGGTTCGCGCGCGCGCCCGACTTGTAGGCCGCGAGCTGGGCCGCGAGGTAATCGGCATGCTGGCCGGCGAGAATCGGGTTGGCCGGCACGGGGCTGTTGCCGTCGGCCCCATGGCAGGCCACGCAGACCGTCGAGGCGATCTGCTTGCCTCGCTCCAAGTCGGGCTTCGCCGCGGGCGCCGGGGAGGCGCCCTGCGCAAGCGTTGCGTAGACTATCGCCATGAGCCCCGCCCATCCCTGGATTGCACGCATTGCCGATCCTCTGTCTGTCGAGTCGCGTAAACCGAAGGATTTTACCGTAGCCGCCGCTTCCGCCGCCAGTCCGGGATCGCGGCCGGCCCCGCCCGCCTGAGCAATCGCCCCATGCGCCTCGAGAACGCCCGCTACCACCTGTCCGTCCACGACCCGCGAGCTGCTTCCCGGCGAAACGCTCCCGGAAGTCGCGTTCATCGGCCGGTCGAACGCGGGCAAGTCGAGCGCGCTGAACACGCTTGCCGGCCGCCGCCGCCTCGCCTTCGTGAGCAAGACGCCGGGGCGCACCCAGCTCATCAATTTCTTCGCCGTCGACGAGGACGCCTTCCTCGTCGACCTGCCGGGGTACGGCTACGCGGGCGTGCCGCTCGCGGTCCGCCAGCACTGGGACACGCTGGTCGGCGAGTACGTCTTCCACCGCCCCGGTCTCGCGGGCGTCATCGTGGTGATGGACTCGCGCCACCCCCTGACGCCGCAGGACCGGCGCCTGCTGGATTGGCTGTTTCCCTCGGGACGCAACGTCCACGTGCTCCTGTCCAAGTCCGACAAGCTGTCGGCGCAGGCCGCGCAGCGGACGCTCGCCCAGGCGAGGAAGGACCTCGCGCAGGTCTACCCCGGCGCCACCGCGCAGCTCTTCTCGAGCCTGAAGCGGACCGGCATCGCCGAGGCCCAGGCGTGCATCGAGGGCTGGGTCGCGGCGCACAAACAAAAAGCCCCGGCAAAGGGGATTGAGCCGGGGCAAAAAAAGCCTTAATGGGAATTAAGGCACCCGCTCAGGGAGGAGAAGCGGGGAAGGAGTAACCCTTCATGCGATTATGAGCGGGCCGCCATGCTAAAGTTCCCGGGCCCTCTGCCACGGCAATCGCAATGACCTTTCCTTTCGGACGTTTCCCGCAGCGGCGCATGCGGCGCATGCGGCGCGACGATTTTTCGCGCCGCCTCGCGCGTGAAAACCGCCTGTCTCCCGACGACCTGATCCTGCCCGTGTTCGTGCTCGAGGGCCGGAACGCCGTCGAGCCGGTGGCTTCCATGCCCGGCGTGAGCCGCCGGTCGATCGATGCGCTGCTCCCGATTGTTGAGCAAGCGCTCACACTCGGAATCCCCGCGATCACGCTTTTCCCGGTCATCGAGGCTGCCCGGCAAGTCGCTCGGCGCCGAGGAAGCGTTCAATCCGGATGGCCTGGTGCCCCGATGCATCCGCGAAGTGAAGGCCCGCTTTCCGGAGATGGGCATCATTACCGACATCGCGCTCGACCCCTACACCAGCCATGGGCAGGATGGCCTCATCGACGCGTCGGGCTATGTGCTGAACGACGAGACGATTGCCGTCCTGAAGAAGCAGGCGCTTACTCATGCGGAGGCGGGCGCCGATGTGGTCGCGCCCTCCGACATGATGGATGGTCGCGTCGGGCGCCCTCCGCGGCGCGCTGGACGCCGGAAACCACATCCACGTGCGCATCCTGGCTTATTCGGCGAAATACGCCTCGGCGTTCTACGGCCCGTTCCGGGATGCCGTCGGATCCGGGGCGAACCTCGGCAAGGGCGACAAGAAGACCTACCAGATGGATCCCGGCAACTCCGACGAGGCCCTTCACGAGATCGCCCTCGACCTCGACGAGGGCGCGGACATGGTCATGGTGAAGCCGGGAATGCCCTATCTCGACATCGTCCGGCGCGTGAAGGACACCTTCGGCGTTCCCACGTTCGTGTACCAGGTGAGCGGGGAATACGCGATGTTGCAGGCCGCCGCGGCCCAGGGATGGATCGACGGGCCCGCCTGCATGATGGAGTCGCTGCTCGGCTTCAAGCGGGCCGGCGCGGACGCGATACTGACCTACTTCGCCCTGGACGCAGCCGCGCGCCTGCAAGGCCGGCTAGGGCCGCAGCAGGGCCTCGACCTCCGCCAGCCGGGCTCGCTGCGGGCCCTTCGGCCTCCGGCCGGGCCCGCGGCGCCAGGTGCTCGTCGCCGCGGCTGTACAGCGCCAGCGTGACGGGCGCCCCGTCGACCTCGAGGAAGTACTGCGGCACGTCGGCCCAGTCGTCGCCCACGCGCACGCGCTTCTCCCCCTGCTCGAAACGGTACCGCCGGTTCAGGAGGAACAGCGGAAGGCTCTTCGGGTCGTCGGCGAACAGCTGCAGGGTCACTTCGGAAAACTGGTTCGCGGTGCCGTTGAGGACCGCGCCCACGAGCATCGGCCGGAACTGCGGCGAATTCGCGCATGACCTTCACCGCCACCTCGCGCAGCTGGCGCAGTTCCGCGGGCTGGTTGTCGCTCTGGTAAAGGCCCTGGTACTCGCGAAGGGCCGCCTCGATCTCGCGATTGTCCGGCAGGGCGTGGGAATCGGCGAGGCCCGCCTGCCGGGCAGCCTTCTGCTTGGCGTACGCGTAGTCCTGCACGCCCTCTTCCGCCATGAGGCGCGCCGCCAGGTAGGCCAGATGCCTGCGCTGGTTGTCGTCGCGACGCGACCGGTTCCTCCCCACGGCTCTTCGGGCCCCCGTCCTAGAAGATCTGGTTCTTGACCTCTTCGGGCGGCCGGGCCGAGTCGCGGCTCGCCCCGCCCTCCCCGCCGCTTCCCGGGAGCGCTTCCTGGTAGAAGAACTCGATCGTCTTGCTTCGGCCGTCGGGCTCCCGCATCCCGGTCGCCGGGTCGATGCCCAGCGCGACGATGCCCGCGGGAGGCTCGAGCTCCGATTCCGGCTCTCCCTTGAGCACCTTCGCCATGTACGTCATCCACATGGGCAGTGCCGCCTGGCTGCCCGTCTCGTTCGCGCCCAGCGAGGCCGGCGTGTCGAATCCGATCCACGCGATGGCCACGAGGGAGGCCTGAAAGCCCGGCGAACCAGGCGTCGATATGGTCGTTCGTCGTGCCGGTCTTGCCCGCCAGGTCCTGGCGCCCGAGGGACATCGCCCGTGCGGCCGTCCCGTAGCGCACCACGTCGCGCATGAGGCTGGTCATGAGGAAGGCGTTTCGCGGGTCGAGGACGCGCTCGGCATCCTCCCCCGCCACTTCCGGCTTCGCCTGGTAGAGCGTCTCGCCGCGGTTGTCGAGGATCCGGGTGATGTACCACGGCTTCACCCGGAACCCCCCGTTGGCGAACGTCGCATAGGCGCTCGCCATCTGGAGCGGCGTGGCCGAGCCGGCCCCCAGCGCCATCGTCAGGTAGGCGGGATGGAGCTTCGGGTCGAAGCCGAACTTCTGGATGTAGTCCTGGGCGTACCCGGGGCCGATCGCCTGCAGCAGGCGGATGGAAACCATGTTCTTCGATTTCGCGATGGCCGTCCGAAGCCGCATCGGACCCTCGTACTTGCCGTCGTAGTTCTTCGGCTCCCAGAGCTGGCCGCCCGTCTTCGCCGCATCGATCACGAACGGCGCGTCGTTGAGCACCGTGGCGGGCGTGAACCCCTTCTCGAGGGCGGCGGAATAGATGAAGGGCTTGAAGCTCGATCCCGGCTGGCGCCACGCCTGGGTCACGTGGTTGAACTTGTTCGCGTTGAAGTCGAACCCGCCCGCCAGCGCCCGGATCGACCCGTTCGACGGGTCGAGCGCCACCAGCGCCGCCTCGACCTTCGGGACCTGGGCGATGCTCCAGGCCCCCTTTTCCCCGGCCTGGAGCCGGATCACCGCCCCTCGCCGGATGGCGCGGTCCGGATTGGTCCGGTCGGCGAGCGCGCGGGCCGCGAAACGCAGGCCGTCGCCGCTGATCCGCACGGGATCGCCCCGCCGCATGACCGCCTTCACTTCCTTGGCGGAGGCGTCCAGCACGACCGCGGCCACCAGGTCCCCGACGGGATCGCGCTCCTGCAGGGCCTCCTCGACCGCCTCGTCGAGCTCCGCGCCGGCGGCCGCGGGAAGGCTCACGTAGGCCTCCGGTCCGCGATACCCGTGCCGCCGGTCGTAGTCGAGCACGCCCTGGCGCAGCCCGGCATTGGCCGCCTCCTGGTCGCGCCGGCGAATGGTGGTCTCGACCCGGATGCCGCTCACGTAGGCCGACTCCCCGTACTGCTCGAAGACGGCGGCGCGCGCCATTTCCGCCACGTACTCGGCCCGCAGCGGAGTAGGTATCGCGAGGGCTGGGATTGAGGCGCAGGGGCTCGGCAAGCGCCTTCTTGTAGGCATCGGCCGGCAGCCAGCCGACCTCGTTCATGCGGCGCAGGACGTAATGCTGGCGCTGCTGGGCCCGTTTCGGGTTCACGAAGGGGTTCTGCCGCGAAGGGGCTTGCGGCAGGCCCGCCAGCATGGCGGCTTCCGCCGCCGTGAGGTCGGCCAGGTTCTTGCCGAAGTAGACGTTGGCGGCAGAGGCGAAGCCGTAGGCCCGGCTCCCGAGGAAGATCTGGTTCACGTACAGCTCGAGGATCTGGTCCTTGGTGAGGTTCGCCTCGATCTTGAACGACAGGAGGAGCTCGGAGAGCTTGCGGGCGATGGTCTTCTCCCGGGTGAGGAAGAAGTTGCGCGCCACCTGCATGGTGATCGTGCTCGCCCCCTCCCGGCGCCCCTGCAGGTTGGCGAGGGCGGCGCGGGCGACCCCGGAGAAATCGACGCCGCGATGCTGGTAGAACCGGTCGTCCTCGGCCGCGAGGATCGCGTACTTCATGACCGGCGGCACGTCCTGGATCTTGACGACGGCCCGCTTCTCCTCCCCGAACTCGCCGATCAGCTCCCCTTCCGCGCTGTAGACCCGCAGGGGGATCTTCGGCCGGTAGTCGGTCAGGACCTCGAGGGACGGCAGGTTCGGCCACAGCAGGATGACCGTGAGCGCGCCCACTCCCGCGGCGACGAGAACCAGCGACACGGCAACCAGCGAGGGGTAGAACCACCAACGGGAGGTCATGGGCAGAATGGCCTGGCGGCAGGGCAAATGATCCGGTCCCCGCCGGGCGGGGAAAGTCTGCAGACATTATAGACGGGGAGGGGTTCCGGAGCCCTCCCGACAAAATGCTTTACACTCCTAGGACTTGTTGCTAGCATCTAAAGTAGATTCTTCGCAGTGGGTGCTAAGCCTCCACTATGCTTAAAGAAAAACTGGCGGACCAATTCGACTTCCTGAAGGCCAAGGCGCCGCCGCTCATCGGCTGCGACATCAGCTCGTCTTCGGTGAAGATGGTGGAAATCGCGGAGGCGGGCCGTAACGTCTACCGCGTCGAGCGCTATGCGATCGAGCCGCTGCCCAAGGACACGGTGGTGGACGGCAACATCGCCAACATCGAGGCCGCGGGCGAGGCGATCAAGCGCGCCCACAAGAACCTCGGCTCCCGGATCAAGAACATCGCCATGGCCCTGCCCGCGGCGGCCGTGATCACCAAGAAGGTGATCCTGCCCGGAAACCAGCGGGAAGAGGACATGGAAGTCCAGGTCCAGAGCGAGGCCAACCAGTACATCCCCTTCTCCCTCGACGAGGTGAACCTGGACTTCCAGGTCCTCGGCCCGGCGCCCTCCGGCGAGGACGAGGTGGAAGTCCTCATCGCGGCCTCCCGGAAGGAAAAGATCGAGGATCGGGTCGCCGCCGCGGAGGCCGCCGGACTCAAGACGATCGTGATGGACGTCGAGTCCTACGCCTCCCAGACCGCTTTCGAGCTCATCTGCGAGGGCTCCTCCGGCGTCAAGGAGAGCGACGTGACCGTCATCGTCGACATCGGGGCGACGGTCACCCGGGTCTCGGTCCTGCACAACGGCCAGACCGTCTACACGCGCGAGCAGCAGATCGGCGGCAACCAGCTGACCCAGGACATCGCCCGGGCGTTCGACATGCCTGCCCGAGGAGGCCGAGGCCGCCAAGCGGGTGGGAAGCCTGCCCGAGAACTTCGGTCCCGACGTCCTGGCGCCCTTCAACGAGAAGATCGTCCTCGAGATCCAGCGGGCGCTGCAGTTCTTCTTCACCTCGACCCAGTTCAACAAGGTCGACCACATCCTCCTGACGGGCGGCTGCGCGATGCTCGACGGACTCGAGGAGATGGTCGCCCAGCGCACCCAGGTCCACACCCTGGTCGCGAACCCGTTCGCCAACATGGCGCTTTCCTCCAAGATCAAACCCCGCCAGCTCACCATGGACGCCCCGTCGCTCATGGTGGCCTGCGGTCTCGCGATGCGGAGGTTCGACCCGTCATGATCCGCGTCAACCTGCTCCCGCACCGGGAGGAGAAGCGAAAGCGCCGCCAGCAGCAGTTCCTGGGCATCGCGGTCTTCTCCGTCGTCCTGGGCCTCGTGGTCGCCGGCGCCGTCTGGTTCTTCCTGGAACAGCAGGTGGAACAGCAGCGCGCGAACGTCGCCTACATGAAGAACGAGATCGGCAAGCTCGACAAGCAGATCGAGGAGATCCGGAAGATCCGCGAGGAGACCGCCTCCCTGCTCGCCAAGAAGCAGGTCGTCGAAGGGCTGCAGAGCAACCGCTCCGAGCCCGTGCAGCTGCTCGACCAGCTCCTTCGCCAGCTGCCCGAGGGCATCTACCTCAAGCAGATCAAGCAGACCGGCGTGAAGGTGAACGTCGTCGGCTACGCCCAATCGAACGCCCGCGTCTCGACCCTCATGCGCAACCTCGGCGCCTCCCCTTACCTGGAGAACCCCGAGCTCGTCGAGATCAAGGCGGTCCTGCTGGACAACAACCCCAACAAGCGGGTGAACGAATTCAGCATGAACATCTCCGTCAAGCGCGCCAAGGCTGAAGAGGGCAAGGGCGCCGCCAAGACGCCGGCGGGCGCCGCATCCGCGGGGGCCAAGAAATGAACCTCCTCGACGAACTCCGGACGCTCGACCCGAAACAGCCCGGAAACTGGCCCTGGCCGATCAAGGTCGGCGCATTCGCGCTCATCTTCCTCGCGATCCAGGTGGGCGCCTTCTTCCTGCTGTGGCAGGGCCAGAACGAGGCGATCGAGGCGGGACGCGTCGAGGTGGACAAGCAGAAGCAGGCCTTCCTCGAGAAGAAGAAGCTCGCCGTGAACCTCGAGGCCTACAAGCAGCAGCGGGCCGAGATCGAGCAGTCCTTCGGCGCGCTCCTCAAGCAGCTGCCCGAACCGCAGCGAGATGGACGCGCTCCTCATCGACATCAACCAGGCCGGCCTCGGGCGCGGCCTCGCCTTCGAGCTGTTCAAGCCGAGCCAGACGGAGAACTTCACCGAGTTCTACGCGGAGCTTCCGGTCAACCTCAAGGTGACGGGCAACTACCACGACCTGGGCGCCTTCGCGAGCGACGTCGCGAAGATGCCGCGGATCGTCCTGCTGACCGACGTGAAGATCGACCCGCCGAAGGACAAGGAGGGCACGCTCTCCATGGAGGCCGTGGCGAAGACCTACCGCTACCTCGATGAGGAGGAGGTCTCCAAGCAGAAGAAGACGGCCAAGGACAAGGCGGCCAAGGGGGCGAAGAAATGAAGCGCTTTCTGCTTCTGCCCGCCGCGGCACTCATGCTCGTCTCCTGCAGCTCGGAGATCGACGAGCTCCGGCAATTCGTCAAGGACTCGGAAAAGGGCCTGCCGCGAAAGATCGAGCCGCTGCCCGCCGTGAAGCCGTTCGAGCCCTTCACCTACGAGGGCTTCGACCTGCCGGACCCGTTCAAGCCCCGCAAGATCACCTCCAAGGAGGGCGGCGCCGGCGGCATCGCGCCCGACCTCAACCGGCGCAAGGAGCCGCTCGAGGCCTACCCGCTCGAGCAGCTGAAGATGGTCGGCACCCTGCAGCAGGGCAAGGACATGTTCGCGATCGTGCGGGCGGAAAAGACTCTGTATCGCGTGAAGAAGGGCAATTACATGGGGCAGAACTTCGGCCTCATCACCGACATCACGGATGCCGAGATCAAGCTCAAGGAAATCGTCCAAGACAGCGCCGGTGACTGGGCTGAACGGCAGAGCGTGCTGCCGCTTCTCGAAGAAACCGGCAAAGGGGATAGAAAGTGACTTCCAATTTCTTCCGCATCCGAACTTTCGGCGCGCTTCCGGCCGCCCTCATGGCGCTCGTGCTTGCGCTTGCCGCTCCGCTCGCCTGGGCCCAGGGCGCGGCAAAGAATGTGGTCGAATCGATCAGCTTCTCCTCGATCCAGGGCGGCAAGATCCTGGTCAAGGTGGGCATGAAGGAGCCGCTGGCCGCGCTTCCCCAGAGCTTCGCCGTCACCAATCCCGCCCGCATCGCGATCGACCTTCCCGACACGACCAGCGCGCCTGCCCAAGACGCAGGTCGAGGCCGGCGAAGGCGACCTGAAGAGCGTGTCGGTGGTGCAGACGGCCAACCGCACCCGGCTCGTGATGAACCTCTCGCGCAGCCTCACCTACACCGCGGCGATCGACGGCAAGCTCCTCGTCGTCACGATCGACGGCTCGCAGGCGCCGGTGGGCGCCACGCCGTCGGCCACCGAGCGGCCCGGCCAGGCGGCCGTCGCCGCCGTGTTCGCCGAAGCGCCCCCGGGCGCCGTTCGCCAGAACATCCGCGACGTCGACTTCCGCCGCGGCAACGCCGGCGAGGGCCGCGTCATCGTCGACCTTTCCTCGGCCAACACCGGCATCGACATCCGGATGCAGGGCCGCTCGATCCTGATCGACTTCATCAACAGCTCCGTGCCGAAGAACCTCGTGCGCCGCCTCGACGTGGGCGACTTCGGGACGCCGGTGCGCTTCGTCGACACCTTCGAGCAGGGCGGCAACGCCCGGATGGTGATCGAGCCGCGCGGAATCTGGGAGTACTCGGCCTACCAGACCGACACCCAGTTCATCCTCGAGGTGAAGCCCGTCAAGGAAGACCCGAACAAGCTGGTGCAGAGCTCCACGCCGGGCTACGCGGGCGAGAAGCTCTCGCTCAACTTCCAGAACGTCGAGGTGCGCGCGGTGCTGCAGGTCATCGCCGACTTCACGGGCCTCAACATCATCACCAGCGACACGGTGGGCGGCAACCTCACGCTGCGCCTGAAGGACGTGCCCGTGGGACCAGGCGCTCGACATCATCCTGCAGTCCAAGGGCCTGTCGAAGCGCAAGAACGGCAACGTGGTCCTGATCGCGCCCACCGACGAGCTCGCCGCGAAGGAGAAGCTCGCCCTCGAGGCCAACGCCCAGATCTCCGACCTCGAGCCGCGTCCGCACGGAGTCCTTCGCCCTGTCCTACGCCAAGGCCGAGGACCTGAAGAAGCTCCTGTCCGACAAGGACCAGAAGATCCTCTCCAAGCGCGGCAGCGCGACCGTCGACGATCGCACCAACACGCTGTTCGTCCAGGACACGGGCGCCCGCCTCGAGGAAGCGCGCCGCCTGATCCAGCAGCTCGACGTCCCGGTCCGCCAGGTGATGATCGAGGCGCGCATCGTGATCGCCGACGACAAGTGGGGCCGCCAGCTCGGCGCCCGCTTCGGCACGCAGTCGGCCTTCGGCTCCGGCAACCGCAACTACGGCGTGTCCGGCACGCTGGTCGACACGGTCCAGCCGCTCTCGAACAACCCGCTGTCCCGCGGCGCCGCCAACCTCACGACCCCGGCGCGGCCGCGGACCTTCGACCGCGGCCCGCAGGGCATCGTCCCGGCCGGCGGCCAGCCCGAGCAGCTCAACGTGAACCTGCCGGTCGTCGGCGCCGCCGGCTCGCTCGCGCTCTCGATCCTGAACCTCGGCAGCGGCAACCTGGTGAACATCGAGCTTTCCGCCCTCGAGGCCGACAACCGCGGCAAGGTGGTCTCCAGCCCGCGCGTGATCACCGCGGACAAGAAGAAGGCGATCATCTCCCAGGGCACCGAGATTCCGTACCAGACCGCGGCGGCCAGCGGCGCGACGACGATCGCGTTCAAGCCCGCCGTGCTCGAGCTCTCCGTGACCCCGCGCATCACGCCGGACGACCGGATCATCATGGACCTCGAGGTGAAGAAGGATTCCGTGGGCCAGATCTACGCGAACATCCCGTCGATCGACACGAAGAAGGTCACGACGCAGGTCCTCTGCGACAACGGCGACACGATCGTGCTCGGCGGCATCTTCGAGCAGACGACGCGCACGACGGTCGAGAAGGTGCCGCTGCTCGGCGACATCCCGGTGGTCGGCTACCTCTTCAAGCGCACCGTCAGGCAGGATGACAAGACGGAACTCCTGATCTTCGTGACCCCGAAGATCGTGAAGGACACGCTCACCGTCCGCTGACGCACCTGCGCTCCCCCGAGAAGCCCCGGCCCCGCCGGGGCTTTTCGTTTCTGCGCTATCCTTCCGGCAGGAATCCTCGAATGGATCCGGGCAACGTTTTTCTCGTGGGCATGATGGGCGCCGGCAAGACCACCGTCGGCAAGGCGCTCGCGCGTCGCCTGGGGCGAACCTTCGTCGACTGCGACAAGGAGATCGTCGACCGGACCGGCGTCCCGATCGCCACCATCTTCGAGATCGAGGGCGAGGCGGGATTCCGGCGCCGCGAGACGCGCGGTGCTCACCGAGCTCGCCGGGCAGCGCGCCCTCGTGGTCGCCACCGGCGGCGGCGCGGTCCTTTCGGCGGAGAATCGTCGCGTGATGCGCGAAAGCGGAACGGTGGTCTACCTGCACGCGGCCCTCGACCAGCTGGTCGAGCGCACGCGCCGCGATACCGCGAGGCCGCTTCTCGCCAGGGGCGACCGGCGCGCGACGCTCGCAGCGCTCCTCGAGGACCGCGATCCCCTGTACCGGGAAGCCGCCCACCTCGTCGTGGAAAGCGGGACGCCCAGCGCCGGGTCGCTCGCCGGTCGCATCGCCGAGGCCCTGGCGACGCACGGCACGCGACCCCGAGGCCGCGCCGCGATGAGCGCGCCGCACGCTGACCGTCGGCCTCGGCGAGCGGAGCTATCCGATCCACATCGGGCCGGGGCTCATCGGGCGGCCGGACCTGTTCGCGCCGCACCTGAAGTCCGGGCGCGCCGCCGTGATCACGAACGAGACGGTCGCGCCGCTCTATGCCGACGCGGTGGAGCGGTCGCTGGCGGCCTGCGGCACGCGGTTCTTCCGCGTCGTGATCCCCGACGGCGAGGCCGCAGAAGCGGCTGGGAAACGCTCGACCGCGTCTACGGCGAGCTGCTTCGCGCCCAGGCGGACCGCAAGACGGTCATCGTCGCGCTCGGGGGCGGCGTGGTCGGCGACCTCGCCGGATTCGCCGCCGCGACCTATCAGCGGGGCGTGCCGTTCATCCAGGTGCCCACGACGCTTCTCGCCCAGGTGGACTCGTCGGTGGGCGGCAAGACCGGCGTGAACCACCCGCTCGGAAAGAACATGATCGGCGCCTTCCACCAGCCGCTCGCCGTGATCGCCGACACGTCGACCCTCGATACCCTGCCGGACCGCGAGCTCGCCGCGGGACTCGCCGAGGTGATCAAGTACGGGGCGATCCGCGACCTGCCGTTCTTCGAATGGCTCGAGGCCAACATCGACCGGCTGCGCGCGCGCGATCCCGCCGCGCTCGCGTACGCCATCGGCCGCTCGTGCGAGGTGAAGGCCGAGATCGTCGCCCTGGACGAGCGGGAAGCCGGCGTGCGCGCCCTGCTGAACCTGGGCCATACGTTCGGGCATGCCATCGAGACCCTGGAGGGCTACGGCGCGTGGCTGCACGGCGAGGCCGTGGCGGCCGGCATGGTGATGGCCGCCCGCCTTTCGGCGCGCCTGCGCAGGCTGCCGCAAGGCGATGCCGAGCCGCCTCGAGGCGCCTGGTCCGTCGCGCCGGCCTCCCGGTCGACCCGCCGGCGCTGGCGCTCGACGCCTGGCTCGACGCCATGGGACGCGACAAGAAGAACGAGTCGGGCCGCATCACGCTCATCCTGCTCGACCGCCTCGGCGCGGCCGCCATCGAAAGGAATGCGCCGGCCGGCGAACTCGAGGCCTTCCTCTCCGGTCGCTAGGGCGCTCCCGGCGCGCTCCAGCCGCGCCAGGAAGACCTTCATTTCCCGGGCGGCCTGCTTGTCTCCCTTCGATTCCGCCGCGGCGATCCCTTGCCGGTAGGCCTCCGCCGCCCCGTGGCGGTCCCCCGCCTCGAGCGCCTTTCCGAGCAGCTTCCAGGCCGCCGAGTAGCCCGCGTCGCGCGCCAGCGCCTCGCGAAGGTGCATCGCCGCCCGCGCCGGGTCGCCGGCCTTGAGGTATTCCGACCCCAGGCCGAAACGCAGGAGCGCGCCGTCCTTCCCCGCGGCGAGCAGCGCCTCGAACCGCTCGATCATCGCCATTTCCGTTCCCCCGGCCGGCGCGACCGATGCCGCGATTGACGGTATCATCGTCACCGGCGCAATTCCTGCTTTCCGATTGCCTCGCCCCGCCGAAAATCAGAGGAGCTCCTGCCATGATTCGCACCCTGCGACTCGCGCTCGCCGCGCTCGCCCTCCTGGGCCTTCCCGCCCTCGCGACCGCCAAGGAACGCGAAGTGTCCATCGGCCTGCAGGCCGCCATCACCTCGATGGATCCGCACTACCACAACCTGTCGCCGAACAACTCGATGATGCTCCATGTCTTCGAGCCGCTCATCAAGCGCGACGACAACCAGAAGCTCGTGCCCGGCCTCGCGACGTCCTGGAAGGCCCTGGACGACCTCACCTGGGAGTTCAAGCTGCGCAAGAACGTGCGCTTCCACGACGGCACCCCCTTCACGGCGGACGACGTGGTCTTCACGCTGAAGCGCGTGCCCAACGTGCCCAACAGCCCGTCGTCCTTCGCGACCTTCACCAAGCCGATCGTCGACGTGAAGGTCGTCGACCCGCACACGATCGTCTTCAAGACGGCCACGGCGCACGTCCTGCTGCCGAGCGACCTGGCCTCGGTCCTCATCGTCTCGAAGCTGCACGGCGAGAAGGCCGCCACCGAGGACTACAACTCCGGCAAGGCCGCCATCGGCACCGGGCCCGTACAAGTTCGCCGAGTACATTCCCAACCAGCGCGTCGTGCTCAAGGCCAACTACGGCTACTGGGGCGGCGAGCAGCCGTGGGACAAGGTCACGTTCAAGATCCTCACCAACCCCTCCGCCCGCGTCGCCGCCCTGCTCTCCGGCGACGTGCAGATGATCGAGACGGTGCCCACGGCGGACATCGCCAAGCTCTCGCAAGGACCCCAAGTACAGCCTCGCGGACAAGGTGTCCAACCGCGTGATCTACGTGCACCTGAACCAGAGCACGGAGAAGTCCCCGCCCTTCGTCACGGACAAGTCCGGCAAGCCCCTGGAGAAGAATCCCTTCCGCGACGCGCGCGTGCGGAAGGCGCTCTCGATCGCCATCAACCGCGACGCGATCGTCGACCGCGTCATGGAGAAGAAGGCCGTCGCGGCCGCCCAGCTCCTGCCCGACTTCTTCTACGGCACGAGCAAGAAGCTCAAGCCCGCGAAGTACGACCCCGAGGGCGCGAAGAAGCTCCTGGCCGAGGCCGGCTACCCCAACGGCTTCGCGCTCACCATCCACGGCCCCAACAACCGCTACATCAACGACGACAAGGTCGCGCAGGCGATCGCGCAGTTCTATTCGCGCATCGGCATCGACGCCAAGGTGGAGACGATGCCCTCGGCGGTCTACTTCACGCGCGCCACGAAGCTCGAGTTCGGCTACATGGTGCTGGGCTGGGGCACGGAGTCCGGCGAGCAGGGCTCGAGCCTGCGCTCGCTGCTCGCGACCTACGACCGCGACAAGGGCATGGGCGTGACCAACCGGGGCCGCTATTCCAATCCCGAGTTCGACAAGGTCCTCGCCACCGCGCTGGTGACCATGGACGACAAGAAGCGCGAGGCGCTCATCCAGCAGGCCGCCGAGATGGCCATGAACGACACCGCCCTGATTCCCCTGCACTACGAGGTGAGCACCTGGGCGACGTCCAAGGGATTCCGCTACACGCCCCGCACCGACCAGTACACCCTGGCCATGGGGCTCAAGCCCGCGAAATAGGGCGTCCCGACCCGGCCCCGAGCCCCGCCTCGCGCGGGGCTCGGCCTTTCGGGGATGTAAGATAGCCCGTCCCTTCCCGCCTTCCCCATGCTGGCCTACGCCATCCGCCGCTTCGGGCAGAGCCTTTTCGTGCTCGTCCTGATGTCGTTCCTCGTCTTCGTCGGGGTGTACGCCATCGGCAACCCCGTGGAGCTGCTCGTGAACCCGCAGGCGGACGAGGTCGAGCGCATCCGCGCCACGGCGGCCCTGGGCCTGGACAAGCCCTTCCTCGAGCAGTACTGGGTCTTCCTCAAGGGGGCCGCGAGCGGCGACCTCGGCAAGTCGTTCGTCTACAACGTGCCGGCCCTCACGCTCATCCTCGACAAGCTGCCCGCCACCATCGAGCTCGCGTTCGTCGCGATGGTGATGGCCATCTCGCTCGGCATCCCGCTCGGCCTCGTGGCCGGGCTCAAGCCCGACTCCTTCGTCGGCCGCGGCATCATGGCCGGATCCATCCTGGGATTCAGCCTGCCCACGTTCTGGGTGGGGCTCGTCCTCATCATGGTCTTCTCGGTGCAGCTCGGCTGGCTGCCCTCCAACGGGCGGGGCGATACGCTGGACGTGGCCGGCGTCCCGGTGAGCTTCCTCACCGTCGACGGGCTCGCTCCACCTGGCCATGCCGGCGGTCAACCTCGCGCTCTTCAAGCTCTCCCTCCTCATCCGGCTCACCCGTGCCGGCACGCGCGAGGCCGTGCTGCAGGACTACGTGAAATTCGCCCGCGCCAAGGGCCTCTCGCAGACCCGCGTCATCGGCGTGCACGTGCTGAAGAACATCCTCATCCCGATCGTCACCGTGATCGGCCTCGAGCTGGGCTCCGTCATCGCCTTCGCCATCGTGACCGAGTCGATCTTCGCGTGGCCCGGCACGGGCAAGCTCCTCATCGACTCCATCAACCAGCTCGACCGCCCGGTGATCGTGGCCTACCTGCTGGTGATCGTGACGCTCTTCATCGTCATCAACTTCGTGGTCGACGTCCTCTACTCCCTGCTCGACCCGCGCGTGCGCCTCGGCGGCGCGGCGGCCTCCCACTGACATGACGCCACCCGTCGACAGCCCCTGGGCGCGCTTCCGGGCGGACTTCGCGGAGAGCCGCCTCGCCATGGCGGGGCTCGCGATCCTCGTGGTCATCCTGGTCGTCGGCCTCCTCGCTCCCGTCATCTCCCCGCAGAACCCCTACGACCTCGGCGCAGCTCGACGTCATGGACTCGAAGCTCGCGCCCGGCGAGGCGGCCGCCGACGGCAGGACCTACTGGCTGGGGACGGACGACCAGGGCCGCGACATGCTCTCGGGCATCTTCTACGGCCTTCGCATCTCGCTGGGCGTGGGCATCGCGAGCACCGTGTTCGCGCTCGCGATCGGGCTCGTCTTCGGGCTGGTCGCCGCCTACTTCGGCGGCTGGATCGACACGCTGATCATGCGCATCGTGGACATCCAGCTCTCGTTCCCCGCGATCCTCATCGCGCTCGTCCTCCTCGCCGTGCTGGGCCAGGGCGTCGACAAGATCGTGTTCGCGCTGGTCACCGTCCAGTGGGCCTACTACGCCCGCACGGTGCGCTCGTCGGCCCTCGTGGAGCGGCAGAAGGAGTACATCGAGGCCGCCCGGGTGCTCGCGCTGAGCCAGGCGCGGGTGGTGTTCCGGCACCTGCTGCCCAACTGCCTGCCGCCGCTGATCGTCGTGGCCACGGTGCAGGTCGCGCACGCGATCGCCCTGGAGGCCACGCTCTCCTTCCTCGGGCTGGGCCTGCCGATCACGGAGCCTTCGCTGGGGCTGCTCATCTCGAACGGGTTCCAGTACCTGCTTTCGGGCAAGTACTGGATCAGCTTCTACCCGGGCCTGGCGCTCCTCCTCACGATCATGGCCATCAACCTCGTCGCCGACCAGCTGCGCGACATCCTCAACCCGAGGCTCCGGAAGTGAGCGGCGCGCCCCTGCTGCAGGTCGACGGCCTGCGGATGCATTTCTTCACCAAGGCGGGCGTGGTGAAGGCGGTGGACGACGTGAGCTTCAGCGTCGGGCGCGGCGAGATCCTGGGCCTCGTCGGCGAATCCGGATCGGGCAAGTCGATGACGGGCTACTCGATCATCGGCCTCGTCGACCCGCCCGGGCGGATCGTCGACGGGCGGATCGTCTTCGACGGCACCGACCTCACGCGGCTCGACGCGGCTGCGTGGCGCGCGATCCGGGGCAACCGGATCGCGATGATCTTCCAGGATCCGATGATGACGCTGAACCCGGTCCTGCGGATCGACACCCAGATCGTCGAGGCGGTTCGCGCGCACGCGGACGTGTCGCGCGAGAGCGCGCTCGCGCGCGCCCGCGAGGCCCTCGTGCGGGTGGGCATCGCCTCCCCCGACGAGCGGCTGCAGGCCTACCCGCACCAGTTCTCGGGCGGCATGCGCCAGCGCGTGGCGATCGCGATCGCGCTGGTCAACGGCCCCGACCTCATCATCGCCGACGAGCCCACGACCGCGCTGGACGTCACCATCCAGGGCCAGATCCTCTTCGAGATGCAGAAGGTCTGCCGCGAAAGCGGCACGGCGCTCATCTGGATCACCCACGACCTGTCCGTGATCGCGGGCCTGGCCGACGAGGTCTGCGTCATGTACGCGGGCCGCTTCGTCGAATCCGGCCGCGTCGCCGACATCCTCGACCGGCCGCTGCATCCCTACAGCCGGGGGCTCATCGACTCGGTGCCCGAGCCGCAACGAGCGCGGCAAGCCCCTCCGCCAGATCCCGGGCATGACGCCGTCGCTGCTCTCGCTGGGCCCGGGATGCCCGTTCCGGGAGCGCTGCTCGTCCGCCACCGGGCTCTGCGACGAAAGCCCGGCCGTCACCGAGCCCTCGCCGGGCCGGCGGCTTCGCTGCTTTCATCCGGCCGCATGAACCGCGCCGACGCCTCCATGACGCCCCTGCTCGAATTGCGCGGGATCTCGAAGCGCTTTTCCTCGCGGCTCGACCTCGCCTCGCGCATTGCCGCGCGCCTCGGCGCGGGCGCTCGCGAGCAGACGGTCCACGCCCTCGACGGCGTCGACCTCGCGATCAACGCGGGAGAGGTGGTCGGCCTCGTCGGCGAATCCGGTTGCGGCAAGTCCACGCTGGGCCGCATCGTGGCGCGCATCCTCGAGCCCACCGAGGGCGAGCGGCGGTGGAAGGGCCGTCCCTACGCGGACTACGAGTCGCAGGCGTCGCGCGCCGAGCGGCTGGCGGTCCAGATGGTGTTCCAGGACCCGTTCGCCTCGCTCAATCCGCGCCTGCGGATCGCGGACGTGATCGGCGAGGCGCCGGTCGTCCACGGCCTCGTTCCGGCCTCGGAGCGCGACGCCTACGTCGCCGAAATCATGCAGCGCGTCGGGCTCGACGCGAGCCTCGCCCGGCGCTTCCCGCACCAGTTCTCGGGCGGGCAACGCAGCCGCATCGGCATCGCCCGCGCGCTCGCGGTGAAGCCGAGCTTCCTCGTCTGCGACGAGGCGGTCGCCGCACTCGACGTCTCGATCCAGGCGCAGGTGCTGAACCTCTTCATCCGCCTGCGCGAGGAGTTCGGCCTCACCTACCTCTTCATCAGCCACGATCTCGGCGTCGTTCGCCACCTTTCCGACCGCGTCGTGATCATGTACCTCGGCAGGATCGTCGAGTCGGCGCCCTCGGACGAGGTGTTCGCGCGCGCCAACCATCCCTATACCCGGGCCCTGCTCGCCGAGATACCGCGCCTCGAGGCGACGAAGCGGGCCTACATCCCCATCAAGGGCGAGATTCCCTCGCCGCTCGACCCGCCGCCGGGTTGCCATTTCCACCCGCGGTGCCCGCATTCGATGCCTCGATGCCAGGCCGAGGCGCCGTCGCTGCGGGAGATCGCCCCTGGCCATGTCTCCGCCTGCCACCTCAACGACACCCCATGAGCCCACACCACGCCTACGATCGCACCGAACCGACGGCCGCCCCCGTGCCGGTCGTCCTCGACTCGCCCCACAGCGGAACCGCCTATCCCGAGGACTTCCGGCCCGCGGTGCCGATGTCCGCCCTGCGGCAGGCCGAGGACGCCTTCGTCGACGAGCTCTACGCCTGCGGCCCGCGGCACGGCGCCACGCTCATCGCCGCGCGCTTCCCGCGCTCCTACATCGACCCCAACCGGTCCCTGCTCGACGTCGACACCTCGCTCATCGACGCGCCGTGGCCGGGCCCGGCGGCGACCACGCGCAAGACCGCGCTCGGCATCGGGCTCATCTGGCGGGTGCTCGACACCGGCGAGCCGATCTACGCGCGCAAGCTTTCCGTCGACGAGGTGAGGCGGCGCATCACGGACTTCCACCAGCCCTACCAGAAGGCGGTCAAGGACGCGCTGGACGCCACGCATGCCCACTTCGGCGCCGTGTGGCACGTGAACTGCCATTCCATGCCCGCGGTGAGCAGCGCGATCTCGGAAGAGGGCCCGGGCAAGCCCCGCCCCGACTTCGTCCTCGGCGACCGCGACGGCACCACCTGCGAGCCCGGATTCACCGCCTTCGTCGCCGGCCTGCTCGCCGACATGGGTTACGACGTGAAGGTGAACGATCCCTACAAGGGCGTCGAGCTGGTGCGCGCCTTCTCGGACCCGGCCGCGGGGCGGCACAGCCTGCAGATCGAGGTCAACCGCAGGCTCTACCTGGACGAGCGCACCGGCGAGAAGACGCCGGGTTTCGCGCGCCTGGCGCGCGACATCGAGCGGATGGTCAAGTCCATCTGCGACTACGCGGCGGAGCGGGGATCGCATCGCTGCGAGGGCCACCACGAGCACGACCACGCCCACTGCGGCCACGATCATCACCACGGCCATGACCACGACCACGACCACGACCATGGCCACGATCACGGCCACGACCACAACCACGATCACGGACACGACCACCCACCCCGCAAGGGGGGGCACTGACCGCCATGACACGCATCGCCGTCGAGCTTGCCGCACCCAACATCGATTCCCACCGCCGGTCCTCGACCGGCGTCGACTTCGTCCACACGTTCGAAAGCGGGCGCCCCGGGCCGCACGTGATGGTGAACGCCGTCACCCACGGCAACGAGATCTGCGGGGCCATCGTCGTCGACCGGCTGCTGCGGATGGGCCTGCGGCCCACGCGCGGAACGCTCACGCTGTCGTTCGCCAACATCGAGGCGTTCTCCCGGTTCGACCCGCAGCGCCCCTATGCGACGCGCTTCGTGGACGAGGACTTCAACCGCGTCTGGAACGCGCCGACGCTGGACGGGCCGCGCGACAGCACCGAGCTTCGTCGCGCGCGCGAGCTGCGCCCGTTCGTCGAGGCCGCCGACTTCCTGCTCGACATCCACTCGATGCTCGAGCCCAGCCCTCCCGTGATGATCTGCGGGCCCCTCGACAAGGGGATCCGGTTCGCGTTCGACGTCGCCATCCCGAGGGACATCGTCAGCGACGAGGGGCACGCGAACGGAACGCGCATGCGCGATTTCGCGGGATTCGGCGACGCCGGGAGCCCGAAGAACGCGCTGCTGGTGGAGTGCGGGCAGCACTGGGAGCGCGCCGCCGAGCACGTGGCGTGGCAGACGACCTGGCGATTCCTGCGCCACCTCGACGTCGTCGACCGGGAGGCCGCCGACCGCGAGATCGCCGCCGAGGCGCCCGCGCCGCAGCGCCTCGTCCGCGTCACGGAGGCGGTGATCGCGCGCACGCCGGGATTCCGTTTCGCCCGCGCGTTCTCGGGCATGGAGGTGGTGCCGCAACGCGGGCGACGTGATCGCCTACGACGGCGAGGAGCCCGTGCGCGCCCCCTACGACAACTGCGTGCTGGTGATGCCGGTGCCCAACAACATCAAGACCGGGCTCACCGCCGTGCGGCTGGGCCGCATCGAGCCCCGCTAGGGCGCCCGTCAGGCCGCGGGATCCTCGCCGCGCGACGAGGGCCGGATCCCGAGCTGCTTGAGCTTGCGGTAGAGGTGCGTGCGCTCGAGGCCGACGCGGTCGGCCACGCGCGACATGTTTCCCTCCTCGCGCCGGATGTGGTGCAGGAAGTACTGGCGCTCGAACTGCTCGCGCGCCTCGCGCAGCGGCATGTCCAGCGAGACGCCGACCTCGGCCGGGGGCTGGTCGCGGGGAAGCAGCGAGAACTCCTTCGCGACCCGGGCCACGTCGTCGCCGGTGATCTCCGCGCCCAGCGCCGTCAGGGCGAGCGTCTTCACCGTGTTCTGGAGCACGGGCAGGTTGCCGTGCCAGTCGAGGTTGCGAAGCGCGTTCTGCGCTCCCACGGTCAGCACCTTGAGGGGAACCTCGTTCGCGTCCACGAGCGAGTTGAGCACGCTCGTCGCGAGATCCGGCACGTCCTCGGTGTGCTCGCCGATCGAGGGAACGCGGATGGTGAGCCCCGAGAGCTGGTGGTAGAGGGCGGCGTCGAAGCTCCCTTCCTCCGCCATGTGCGCAAGCGGGCCCGAGGCCGCGCAGACGAGGCGCACGTTGAGCTTCTCCAGCTTGGCGACGAGCTGGGCGAGGCCCTTCTGCTCGGCCTTCTCGAGGACGCAAAGCTCCGGGATGAAGAGGGTGCCGTCCTTCGCCTCGTTCAGCGGGCCGAACGGGTTGGACGCGAGCCAGTCCCGGTCCTCCGGCGCGACCCAGGGCGTGTTGGGAAGGTGCAGGTGCCGCGCCGCGATCTCGAATCCGCATCCCGGCTCGCCCACCAGCAGCACCGGGCGTGCGCAGTCGGCTCACCTGGTCCAGGCGCTGGCGCAGCTCCTGCACGATGCGCGCCTTGCCGAGCTGCGGCATGGTGAGGCCTGCGCGGGGCAGGGCCCGACCGCCGGCCAGCGCCTTGCCGACCGTCGCGAGCAGCTTCGGCAGGCTGATCGGCTTCTCGAGGAAATCGAAGGCCCCGATGCGCGTCGCCTCGACCGCGGAGTCGATCGTGCCATGGCCCGACATCATCACCACCGGCATGGTGAGCAGGCCCGAGCCGGCCCACTCCTTGAGCAGCGTGATGCCGTCCGTGTCCGGCATCCAGATGTCGAGCAGCACGAGGTCCGGGCGCATCTCGCGGCGCAGGTTGCGGGCGGTCTGGGCGTTTTCGGCCAGGCGAACGCCATAGCCCTCGTCGCGCAGGATTTCGAAAAGGAGTTCGCGGATGCCGACTTCGTCATCCACGACCAGGATCTGGTTGGCCGACATGAAAGGGGTGGCCCCTAGGCCGCTTTGCGCAGGGGCAGGACGATGCTCACGTGTGCGCCGTGGGGTTTCACGTTCTCGACCATGATGTGTCCATGGTGCTCGTCGACGATCTTCTTCACGATCGCCAGGCCGAGTCCGGTGCCCTTGGGCTTGGTGGTGACGTAGGGCTCGAAGATGCGGCCGAAGACCGCCTCCGCGATTCCGGCGCCGTTGTCGCTCACGGAGAGGGTGATGCCCTCGCCCGCAAGCGCGGAAGTGACCACGATCCGCGGCTGGTCGGTACCGACGAGCGCATCGATCGCGTTCTGGATGAGGTTGTGGAGCACCTGCCGGAGAAGTGCGGCGTCGGCCGCCACGCTCGGGAGGTTCTCCGCGAGGTGCGGCTCGATGGGCACGCCCATGGACTCGTAGAGAACCAGCACTTCGCGCACGAGGTCGTTGAGCGAGACCTGCTCCGCGGTCATGCGGGAAGCGCGCGCGTACTGGCTGAAGTCGTCCACCATGCCCTTGAGCGCGGTCACCTGGTTCACGATCGTGCCCGTGGCGCGCTTCAGGACGTCCGCATCGTTGTCGGCCAGCTTCTGGCTCAGCTTGTGCTGGAGGCGCTCGGCGGAGAGCTGGATCGGCGTGAGCGGGTTCTTGATCTCGTGCGCGAGGCGGCGCGCCACCTCGCCCCAGGCCGCGTCGCGCTGCGCCTGCGCGAGGTGCGTGATGTCGTCGAACACCACGACGTAGCCGGTGTCGCCGCGCGTCGTGAGGCGCGTGCCGCGGACGAGGAGTGTGCGCGCGCTGTCGTGGCGCCGGTACTCGAGCTGCTGCTCCCACTGGCGGGCCGCGGCGGAGGTGAAGTGCTTCAGGACGATCTCCGCGAAGGGCGACACCGTCGCCACGTGCGTCGTCCAGTCCTGGAGCTTCAGCCCGTGGAACGCCCCGGCGGGCACGCCGAGGATCTCGTAGGCCGTCGCATTGACCGTCTTGAGGTAGTAGCGCTCGTCGAAGGTGAGCACGCCGGAGGTGAGGTTGGAGAGGATGCTCTCGAGGTAGGTCTTGGCGTTCTCGAGCTGCTGCTGGTTGCGCTCCATCGCCTCGGTCGCGTCCGCGATCTGGCGGGTCATCGTGTTGAAGGACTGCGTGAGGACGCCGAACTCGTCGCGGCTCCTCACCGGGTTCAGGCGCGAGTAGTCGCCCTTGGCGATGGCGCGCGTGGCCTCCGCGAGCGCGGACAGCGGGGCCGACAGCCGCTCGGAGAGCAGGAACGCCAGCGCGATCGACGAGAAGAGCGTGAGCAGCATCGCGAGCGTGAGGGTGAGGCCGAAGATGCGCTTGAGCCCGACCCGCGCAAGCGTGAGTTCCTGGTAGTCGCGCCACCCCTGGTCGACCACGCGCGCGTCCTGCGCCACGGCCGGCGGCACGCGCTGCAGCACCTGCAGGATCCGGATGTCCTCGGCGATCGTGAGCACGTTCACCGGGACGATCACGCGAAGGTAGAGCCCGCGATCCGGGATCGACTCGATGGAGCGCACGGGCTGCTGGGCCCGCACCTGCCGCAGCACGTTCGGGCCCGGAAGATCGGGCTGCAGCGACGTGGCTTCGGTTCCCGCAAAGGCGATCACCTTGCCGCGCTGGTTGAGGAGCGTGGCCTCCTCGACGCCATACTGCTCGCGAAAGCGGCTGAGGGTCGCCGGCTCCACCGCCTGGACGGTGGCGAGCGACTGGGCCATGCCCTCGGCCTTCTGGCCCAGCTCGCGCAGCGAGCTGTCGAGGGTGCTTCGCGCGAGGTTCAGGCCGCCTTCGAGCGCCTTGTCCATGCGCACGTCGAACCACGACTCGATGGAGCTCTGCAGGAACTGGAACGAGATCGCGTAGACGAGCCCGCCGGGGACGAGGGCCATCAGCGCGAACACGACCATGAGGCGCAGCGTGAGCTTGGAGCCGAACACGCGCTCCTTGAGCTTGCGCCGCAGCACCAGCAGCTGGTAGCCGATGAGGAGCATGAGCCCCAGCGACAGCAGGCCGCCGAGCCCGAGGAGGGCCGGGTAGTTCTGCGTGAAGAGCGTGGTGTTCGACGAGGCCTGTGACATCAGGTAGACGAGGCCTGCGCCCGTCACCACGCACAGGAAAATCAACGGCCTCATGGATTGACGGTCCACCGATACCAATCCGAGGCGAGGTTCCAGTCGCGCGAGGCGACCGCGTTGAGTTGGAAGGGTTTGGGCAGCTGCGTCGTGTCGAGCCGCATGCGGATGGCGGCCTGGTAGCCGCCCTGCTTGCGAAGCGCGCCCTTTCCGCCACGGGCCAGCCGCGCACGCGCGAAAGCGCGCGCGACGACTTCCTCGAAGCGGGTGAAGTTCTGGTAGGCGCTGCCCGCGGACAGCCGGTACTGGCGCAGCAGCGGCGTGTAGGTGATCTTGTACGTCTGCGAAAGCTGCACGGGCTTCTCGTCGAACCAGTACCAGCGCGGCTTGGACAGCTCGAACTCGACGACGAAATAGAGGGCCACGCCGCGGTTCACCGCCTCCTCGAGGCCGGGGCTGAACTGGATGTCGAACTCGGCGTCGAGGTAGTAGCCGTCGACGCCCGATTCCACCTTCGCGCGCACGGGCGTGATGCCTTCGGCCTGCGCGGGTGCGGCGACGAGCAGCGCCTGGATCGCGAGCAACAGCGCCCCGAGCAAGAGACGCCAAGGCGCTCTAGCGCTTTTCGAGAAGGGCATAGAAAAAACCATCGCGATCGTCGTCGGGCATGATCCGGCCGCCGTCGGGCGCGCCGGGTTGGAGTTGGGCAATGCGCGCATCCGGTTGCCGGGCCAGAAACGCCTCCACGGTGGATTCGTTTTCTTCCCGGAAAACCGAGCAGGTTGCGTAGAGCAATTTACCACTAGTCTCAAGGACTTGCCACAATCCATTCGAGCAGCGCGGCCTGCTGCGCCGCCAGCTTGGCCAGATCGGAGGGACGGCGGTTCCAGCGGATGTCCGGATGCCGCCTGGCCACCCCGGAGGCGCTGCAGGGGGCATCGAGGAGGATGCGCTGGAACGGGCGCCCGTCCCACCACGATTCGGGCTTGTCCCGCATCCGCGCAACAAAGCGTCGCCCGGGCCCCCAGCCGGTCGAGGTTTTCCTGGATCCGGGCCAGCCGCGCGGAGTCGTTGTCGAGCGCCAGGAGATCCACGTCGGCCAGCTCGAGCAGGTGGCCGGTCTTTCCCCCCGGAGCGGCGCAGGCATCGAGCACGCGCTGGCCGTCCGCGACGTCGAGGAGGCGCGCGCCCCATTGGGCGCCGACATCCTGGACGCTGACTTCCCCTTCGTAGAAGCCGGGGACCTCGGCGACCGGCCGCGGATCGATCCGGATCGCCATGTCGCCGAGGGGGTGCGCTTCGATGCCCGCTTCGCGAAGCCGCTCGAGATACGCGTCCACGGTCGTCCGCCGGCGATTGACCCGCAGGGTCATCGGCGGGTGGCGGTTCTCCGAGGCGAGGATCCGCTCCCAGTCGTCCGGGGTGCTGCTCGCGCAGCTTCTGCACCCACCAGGCCGGGAAACCGTAGCGCACCTCGGGCGTCGTCCAGGCCTCCCGGCCCAGGTCGTGCTGGCGGCGCAGGAAGTTGCGCAGCACCGCGTTGACCAGCCCCCGCGCCGCGGGTTGCCCCAGGCGCTCGGCGGCTCGAACCGCGTGATCCACGATCGCGTAGGACTTCGCCCGCGTGAACTGCAGCTGCGCCAGCCCCACCAGGAGGAGGCTGCGCAGGCCCGCGTGCCGGACCGGGGTGAGGAGGAGCTTCCCGAGCTGCGCCTCGAGGAGCCCGAGCGAACGCAGCCCTTCGTAGCAGATCTCGCGCACCTCGCCCCGCTCGCCGGGCGTCAGCGACGGATGCCGGCGAAACCCTTCCTCGAAGGCCGCGGACAGGTTCCGGCCGGCGAGCGTATCGCTGAGAACCGCCGCGGCGCAGAGCTGAAGTTCGAGCAAGGGATTTCCTGCGCGACCGCGGAGCTGGCGGCCGTCGCTGTCAGTATGCGCTCACACCGTGCGCCATGGCATGCAATCGGGCAATCCGCTCGCCGGTATCGGGGTGCGTGCTGAACAGGCCGGCGATCGCTCCGCCCGACAGGGGATTCATGATCATCATCTGGGCGGTCGCCGGGTTCGCCTCCGCGGTCGCCATCGGGATGCCCTGGGCATAGCGATGGATCTTTTCCAGCGCCGAGGCGAGCGCCTGCGGGTCGCCGCTGATCTCGGCGCCGCCGCGATCGGCCTCGAACTCGCGGGCGCGGGAGATCGCGAACTGGATCAGCATCGCGGCCATCGGCGCGAGGAACATCACGAGCAGGGACACCACGGGGTTCGCCGGCCTGCCCTCCTCGTCGCGGCCCCCGCCGAACATCATGCCGAACTGCGCGAGGGAGGAGACCGCGCCCGCGACGGTCGCGGAGATCGTGGAGATGAGGATGTCGCGGTGCTTCACGTGCGCGAGCTCGTGGGCCATCACGCCGCGCAGCTCGCGCTCGGTCAGGATCCGCATGATGCCGGTCGTGGCCGCGACGGCGGCGTTCTCCGGATTGCGGCCGGTGGCGAACGCATTCGGCTGGTCCTCGTCGATCAGGTAGACGCGGGGCATGGGCAAGCCCGCGCGGTCGGCCAAGCTCCCGGACCATGCGGACCAGGCCCGGCGCGGTCGACTCGTCGACCTCCTGCGCGTTGTACATGCGCAGGACCATCTTGTCCGAGAACCAGTAGGCCCACAGGTTCATCGCGCCACCCAGGACGAGAGCGACGAGCATGCCCTGTGCGCCGCCGAGAAACGCGCCAACCGTGCCGAACAGCGCCACGATCGCGGCCATCAGGAGCGACGTCTTGAGCCAGTTACCGACCATGTGTTTCATTTCCTCGCAGGAATTGGGCCGCCGGATCGCGGCAGTCGGTAAATGCCCTCGACCGGGGGGAAATCAAGCGTTTCCCGCCTTCGCCGACGCCAGTCGCGTTCCCGGGGGCATCGGGTGCCCCCGGATGAAGTCCGCGGCGGCCATGCGCCGGGATCCGGGCCGCTGAATGGTAGTGAGCGCCAACGCTCCGCGACCACAAGCAACGACGGGCCGCCCTTCGTCCAGGCCGATCACGGTGCCCGGTGGCCCCGACGCCTCGATGCGGGAGGCCTCCCAGACCTTGAGGGACTCGCCCTCGAGGCCGTCTCGGCGCCCGGGAAACGGGTTGAAGGCCCGTACCTGGCGATGCAGGTCGGCCGCGTCCCGATCCCAGTCGAGCGGCGCCTCCGCCTTCTCGATCTTCGCGGCGTAGGTGGCGCCCGCGGCTTCCTGGGCCCGCGGGGCAAGGCGGTCCAACCGTTCGAGCGCCTCCACGATGGCCGTCGCCCCCAGGCCGGCCAGCTTCTCCGTCAGCGACCCCGCCGTATCGGTATCGAGGATCGGGACGCGATGCTCGAGGAGCACCGGGCCCGTATCGAGACCCGCCTCCATGGCCATGATCGCCACCCCGGTTTCCGCATCGCCGGCCAGGATTGCTCGCTGGATCGGCGCCGCACCCCGCCATCGCGGAAGCAAGGAGGCATGGATGTTCAGGCAGCCCCTGGGCGGGATAGTGAGCACTGACTGTGGAAGGATCAGGCCGTAGGCGGCCACGACCATCACGTCGGGCGCGGCCGCCTCGATCGGCGCCCGCCCCTCGGCGGACTTGAGCGTGGCCGGCTTCGCCAGCGGCAGCCCCAGGGAAGCCGCCAGCTCGGCCACGGCGCTGGGCCTGGGCTTGAGGCCCCGGCCCGCCGGACGGTCCGGCTGCGTGAGAACCAGCGTGATTTCGTGCCCGGCGGCGTGAAGCGCCTGCAGGGCGTGCGCGGCGAAGGGGGGGGTGCCGGCGAAGACGAGGCGCAAGCGGAAGCTAGGCCGCCTTGCGCTGGCGCTTCTTGAGCTTGGCGCGAATCCGGTTCTGCTTGAGCTCGGAGAGGTGCTCGACGAAGACCTTGCCCAGCAGGTGGTCCATCTCGTGCTGGATGCACGTGGCCAGCAATCCCGAGGCGTTCAGGGTGAATCGCGCTCCGTTCTCGTCCAGGGCGGTGACCGTCACGCTATCGGCGCGCTCGACGTTCTCGTAGACGCCGGGCACCGACAGGCAGCCCTCCTGGTTGAGCGCAAGCCCTTCCTGCCGGATGATCTCCGGGTTGATGAACACCCGCAGGTCGGTCCGGTCCGGGCTCACGTCGATCACGATCACCTGTTGGTGAACGTTGACCTGCGTGGCGGCCAAGCCCACCCCCTCCGCCGCGTACATGGTCTCGGTCAGGTCCGAAACCAGCTTCCGCGTGGTCGCGTCGATCTTCTCGACACGGGCCGCCGGCAAGTGCAGTCGCGGGTCGGGGTATTGCAGGATCTCGAGAATGGCCATAAATGCTTGCGAATAGAACAGATTAAGCGCAGAATTTACCGCACTACTTGAAAAAGAAGTCGTAACCTTTTTCAGAATATGGGACCTGCGCCCCATATCCCAAAGAGAGAGCCGCGATGCGAAAGCTCATTATAGCGTTAGTCGTCGCTTCGGCCAGTTTGGTTCCGGGTCTGGCATCTTCCCAGGCGACCGCCACGGCGGCGACCACGGTGAACGACCTGCAGGCCGACGCCCCCACGGAATACACCGTCCAGAAGGGCGATACGCTCTGGGCCATTTCCGGAAAGTTCCTCAAGGAACCGTGGAAGTGGCCGCAGATCTGGCAGATGAACCGGGAGCAGATCAAGAACCCGCACCTCATCTATCCGGGCGACATCATCCGCCTCGACAAGATGGGCGACGCGGCCAGCCTTTCGCTCATCGCCGGCGGCGCCATCGCCGAGGGCAACGTGGTTCGCCTCCAGCCGCGCACCCGGATCGAGCCGCTCAGCACCGCGGTCCCGACCATCCCGGGCAGCGCCCTGGGCCCGTTCCTGACCCAGCCCCTGGTCCTGAACGCGGGCGAGCTCGATACCTTCCCCCGCATCGTCGGCACGGAAGAGGACCGCGTGATCGTCGGCGTCGGGCAACCTGGCCTACACGAGCGGCATGCGCTCGGGCGACCCGATCAACTGGCAGATCTTCCGCGCCGGCGAGGCGCTGACCGATCCGGAAACCGGCGAGCTGCTCGGCTACGAGGCGATCTACGTCGGCGATGCCAAGGTGAAGCGCTTCGGCGCGCCCAGCACGGTCGAGATCACCCGCGCGAAGCAGGAGATCAACCGGACGACCGGCTCATGCCGGCCCGCGAGGCGACCTTCCCGTCCTACGTCCCCCACGCCCCGGACAAGCAGATCAAGGGCGTGATCCTCTCGGTGAACGGCGGCGTCACGGATTTCGCCCAGTACTCGATCGTGACGATCAACCGCGGCTCGCGCGACGGCATGGAAGTCGGCCACGTGCTCGCGACGATGCGCAAGGGCGACATCGCCTACCGCACGCGTTCCGGGCGGCCGCCGCTCGGCGCCGACTGTTCCCCAATCTCGCCGCCATGAATTTCGAGGTCACGCCCAACCCCGTCGTGAAGGACACGGTGGTCGCCGGCGAAGACCCCGAGCAGGCGACCACGGCCGCCGCCGGACCGTTCCGGTCCTACAAGCTGCCCGATGAGCGCAGCGGCCTGGTGTTCGTGTTCCGCACTTTCGAGAAGCTCTCCTACGGCATGATCCTGAAGGCCGTGCGGCCGATCTCCGTCGGCGACGTCGTCCAGACGCCCTGACGGGAAGCACGCCATCCTGTCGCGTGGGGGCTTCGGCCCCCACGTTCGTTTTGGGGCGCGTCAGCGCGCGCGACCCCCGACCCGTTGTACGATCTGCCCCCCCTTCCCCCAAACCACGGACAGCCTTGCGCCCGGACGCCTCCGACTGGCTTCGCCTCTGCCTCGTTCCCGGCATTTCCGGGACGATGCAGCGCGCCCTGCTCGCGGCCTTCGGCTCCCCCGCCGCCGTCGCGGGAGCCTCGAGGTCGTCGGTCTCCGCCATCGTCGGGGCCGCGGCGGCCGACACGCTGGCGGCCGGCCCGCCCGAAGGTCTCGTCGCCTCAGTCCTCGCCTGGCTCGAGGCGCCCGCACACCATCTTCTCGCCCTGGGGGACGACGACTATCCCGGGGCGCTGCTGCAGATCCCGGACCCGCCGACAGTGCTCTACGCCATGGGCGACCCGCGCCTCCTGAACCGGCCGGCCATCGCGATCGTGGGAAGCCGCAACGCCACGCGCCAGGGGGCGCTCGACGCGCAGGAGTTCGCGCGACGCGCTCTCGAACGAGGGCTACGGCATCGTCAGCGGCCTCGCGCTCGGCATCGACGCGGCCGCCCATCGCGGCGGGCTCTCGGGCCGCTCCTCCACCATCGCGGTCGTCGGCACCGGGCTGGATCGCGTGTACCCCGCGGCAAACCGGGACCTCGCCCACGAGATTGCGGAGCGCGGCGTCCTGGTGTCGGAGTTTCCGCTGGGAACGCCGCCGGTCGCGGCGAACTTTCCGCGGCGCAATCGTCTCATCAGCGGGTTGTCGCGCGGCGTGCTCGTCGTCGAGGCGGCGGTGAAGAGCGGCTCGCTCATCACGGCGCGCCTCGCGCATCGACCAGGGCCGCGAGGTATTCGCCATCCCCGGCTCGATCCATTCGCCGTTTTCCAAGGGCTGCCACTGGCTCATCAAGCAGGGCGCGAAGCTCGTCGAATCCGCCGACGACGTGCTCGCGGAGCTGAGCGGGCGCCCGCTGCCGGACCAGCGAAGCCGCCTCCATCGAGGAAGGCAGCGACGACCCCGTGCTGGAGGCCCTGGGCCATTCGCCGGCAAGCGTCGATGCGCTCTCGGCGCGCACCGGCACGCCGGCCTCCGCGCTCGCCGCCGAACTCACCCGGCTCGAGCTCGCCGGCCGCGTGGAACGGCTTCCCGGCGGGCTCTTCCGGCAACTTGCTGTACCCTGACCGCCGCAGTTCGGGCCGGAAAGGCCCGCCGATCCTTGCGTTATAGAATGAAAAAAAGCTGATACCGCTCCCATGGCCTCCCACCTGCTCATCGTCGAGTCGCCCTCGAAGGCGAAGACGCTCAAGAAATACCTCGGCAAGGACTACGAGATCCTGGCCTCCTACGGCCATGTCCGCGACCTCGTGCCGAAGACCGGCGCCGTCGATCCCGACGACGACTTCCGCATGAAGTACGAGATCATCGACCGCAACGCGAAGCACGTCGATGCCATCGCCAAGGCCGTCAAGAACGCCGACACCATCCTCCTCGCAACGGACCCGGACCGCGAAGGCGAGGCCATCGCCTGGCACCTGTCCGAGATCCTGAAGGCCAAGCGCGCGCTCAAGGACAAGACGCTCAAGCGGGTGGTGTTCTACGAGATCACCGAGGGCGCCGTGAAGGACGCGGTGAAGAACCCCCGCGACATCTCGATGGAGCTCGTGAACGCGCAGCAGGCGCGCCGCGCCCTCGACTACCTCGTCGGCTTCAACCTTTCGCCGCTCCTCTGGAAGAAGATCCGCCGCGGGCTCTCGGCCGGCCGCGTGCAGAGCCCGGCCCTGCGCCTGATCGTCGAGCGCGAGATCGAGATCGAGAACTTCAAGACGCGCGAGTACTGGTCCGATCCACTTCGACGCCGAGAAGGCGAAGACGCCCTTCTCCGCCAAGCTCACGCACTTCCAGGGCGAGAAGCTCGACCAGTTCTCGGTGGGCAACGCCGAGAGGAACGCGGAGATCACGGGCTTCCTCGAGCAGCACGCCAAGGGCGTGGCGCGCGTCACCGAGATCGAGAAGAAGCGCAAGCTGCGTTCGCCCGCCCCGCCCTTCACCACCTCCACGCTCCAGCAGGAGGCGGTGCGCAAGCTCGGCTTCTCCACCGACCGCGCGATGAAGGTGGCGCAGAGCCTCTACGAGGGCGTGTCCCTCGGCAAGGCGGTCACGGGCCTGATCACCTACATGCGGACCGACTCCGTGAGCCTGTCGAAGGAAGCGCTCACGGACATCCGCGGCTACATCACGAAGAACTTCGGCGCCGACTACCTCCCGAAGTCCCCGATCGCCTACAAGAGCACCGCCAAGAACGCGCAGGAAGCCCACGAGGCCATCCGGCCCACCTCGATCTCGAGGACGCCGGAATCGGTGGCGCCGTACCTGAACGACGAGCAGCGCAAGCTCTACGAGATGATCTGGAAGCGGGCGCTCTCCTGCCAGATGACGCCGGCGAAATTCGACACGGTGGCCGTCGACTTCACCGTCGGCGCGCCGGGCAACACCTTCCGCGCGACGGGCCAGACGATGGTCTTCCCCGGCTTCTTCGCCGTCTATCACGAAGACCAGGACGACGCGGTCGAGGAGGAGGACAAGCGCCTGCCGCTCCTCGAGAAGGGCGACATCGTTCCCATCCTCAAGCTCTATGGCGAGCAGCACTTCACGCAACCTCCCCCGCGCTATTCGGAGGCGAGCCTCGTCAAGGCGCTCGAGCAGTACGGCATCGGGCGCCCGTCGACCTACGCCTCGATCATCTCCACGCTGCAGAACCGCGAGTACGTGGTCCTCGAGAAGAAGCGCTTCCAGCCCACCGACGTGGGCCGCGTGGTCAACAAGTTCCTCACCGAGCACTTCGCCCACTGGGTCGACTACGAGTTCACCGCGAAGCTCGAGGACGAGCTCGACGACATCTCCAACGGCAAGGAGGAGTGGATTCCCGTCCTCGAACGCTTCTGGAAGGACTTCTCCGCCCAGATCGGCGAGAAGGAGTCCGTCTCGCGCAAGGACGTGACCCAGGAAGTCCTCGACGAGGACTGCCCGAAGTGCAAGGCCCACAAGCTCTCGATCCGCCTCGGGCGACGGGGCCGCTTCATCGGATGCTCCGGCTTCCCGGAGTGCGACTACACGCGCAACCTCGACGGCAGCGGCGACTCGTCCGAGGGCCCGGCCAAGTTCGACATCGGCGTCGACCCGAAGACGAAGCTGGCCATCCAGCTCCTCCAGGGACCCTTCGGCTGGTACTTCCAGCTGGGCGAGGCCCGAGGGCGACAAGAAGCCCAAGCGCGTCTCGCTTCCCAAGAACGTCGCGCCCGAGGCCGCGGACCTCGCCATCGCGCTCAAGATGCTGGCGCTTCCGCGCGACCTCGGCGCGCACCCGGAAACCGGCAAGAAGGTCATCGCCAACATCGGGCGGTTCGGGCCGTACGTGAACCACGATGGGCAGTTCAAGTCGATCCCGAAGGACGAGAACGTCTTCGACATCGGGCTCGAGCGTGCCGTCGCGCTCCTGGCGGAGCCGCGCAGCCCCGGCGGACGCGGCGCGCTTCGCGTGCTCGGCAAGCACCCCGACGACGGCCAGTCCGTCTCGCTCTACGCGGGCAAGTACGGGCCGTACGTGAAGCACGGCAAGCTGAACGCGACGATCCCCGACAAGGACGCCATCGACACGATCACCCTCGACGAGGCGCTCGTGATCCTCGCGGCCAAGTCCAAGTCGCAAGCCGAAGACGGCCAAGGCGAAGACGCCAAGACCAAGACAGCCAAGGCCAAGACCTCGCGCGTGAAAAAGGCCGCCTAGCCTCGCGGCTGGCGGCCTTTCGTTTCCTGCGCCGGCTCAGACGTCGAGGTTGGACACGCCCAGCGCGTTGTTCTCGATGAACTGGCGCCTGCGGCTCCACGTCGTCGCCCATGAGGGTCGAGAAGATCTCGTCGGCGCCGATGGCATCCTCGACCTGCACCTTCAGCAGGATGCGCTTCTCGGGATCCATCGTCGTCTCCCAGAGCTGCTCCGGGTTCATCTCGCCCAGCCCCTTGTAGCGCTGGATCGACATGCTGCCCTTGGCCTCGCCGAGCAGCCAGTCGAGCCCCTCCTTGAAGGAGCTGGATGGTTCGCGCCGTCTCGCCGCGCTTCACCTGCGCACCCGCGCTGGACCAGGCCGGCGAGCATCTGCGAAGTCTTCACGATCTGCGTGTAGTCGCCGCTGCCCACGAACGCGTGGTCGAGGATCGTCTCCACGCGGTTGCCGTGGACCAGCTTCTCCAGCCGCAGGCGCCAGCCGTCCGACGTGGGATCGCGCTCGATGTGCGCCTTGGGCGCGTTCGGGGCGAGCACGTCGTAGATCGCGCGCGACGCCTCGGTCGCGCCTTCCTTCGTCTCCAGCGTGATGCGCGGCATTTCCAGCAGCGCGCGCAGCACGCTCGCGTCCATGCCCATCGACAGGCGGTCGATCACCGCTTCCGTCATGAGGTACTCGGTGGCGATCTTCTCCAACGCCTCGCCCGCGAGCGGCGTCGCGCCCTCGGTGGGAATGAGCATCGCGCCGTTCAGCGCCCGCCGCAGCTGGTGGTAGCGCAGCGCGTGCTCGTCCTTGAGGTAGCGCTCGTCCTTGCCGCTCTTCACCTTGTAGAGCGGCGGCTGCGCGATGTAGATGTGCCCGTTCTCCACCAGCGCCGGCATCTGCCGGTAGAAGAAGGTGAGCAGCAGCGTGCGGATGTGCGCGCCGTCCACGTCCGCGTCCGTCATGATGATGATGCGGTGGTAGCGCAGCTTCTCGACGTTGAACTCGTCCTTGCCGATGCCGGTGCCGAGCGCCGTGATGAGCGTGGCCACTTCCTGCGAGGAGATCATCTTGTCGAAGCGGGCCTTCTCCACGTTCAGGATCTTGCCCTTGAGCGGCAGGATCGCCTGGAACTTGCGGTCCCGTCCCTGCTTGGCCGAGCCGCCGGCGGAGTCGCCCTCCACCAGGTAGAGCTCGCACAGCTTCGGGTCGCGCTCCTGGCAGTCGGCAAGTTTTCCCGGAAGGCCCACGCCGTCGAGCACGCCCTTGCGCCGCGTGAGTTCGCGCGCCTTGCGCGCCGCTTCCCGCGCCCGCGCCGCCTCGACCACCTTGGTGCAGATGACCTTCGCGTCGGCCGGGCGCTCGAGCAGGAACTCGGCGAGCTTCTGCGCCACGACCTCCTGCACGACCGGCTGCACCTCGGAGGAGACGAGCTTGTCCTTGGTCTGCGAGGAGAACTTGGGCTCCGGGACCTTCACCGAGAGCACGCAGGTGAGGCCCTCGCGCATGTCGTCGCCGGTGGTCTCCACCTTCGCCTTCTTGGCGATCTCCTCCTTCTCGATGTAGGAGTTGATCGTGCGCGTCATCGCCGTGCGCAGGCCCGTGAGGTGCGTGCCGCCGTCGCGCTGCGGAATGTTGTTCGTGAAGCACTGGACCGACTCGCCGTACGAATCGTTCCACTGCATCGAGACCTCGACGGTGATGCCTTCCTTCTCGGCGATCGCGTAGAAGATGTTGCCGTGCAGGACGTTCTTCGAGCGGTTCATGTACTCGACGAACCCCTTCACGCCGCCGGAATAGGCGAAGTTCTCGCTCTTGCCCGTGCGCTGGTCGATCAGCTCGATCTTGGTGCCGTTGTTCAGGAACGAGAGCTCGCGCAGGCGGCGCGCCAGGATGTCGTAGTGGAACTCGATGTTGTTGAACGTCGCGGGGGAAGCGAGGAAATGCACCTCGGTGCCGCGCCGGTCGGTATCGCCCGTGACCTTCAGCGGCTCCACGGCCACGCCGTCGTGGAACTCGATCAGGTGCGCCTTGCCGTTGCGCCAGATGCGCAGCTTCAGCCACACCGAGAGCGCGTTCACGACGGACACGCCGACGCCGTGCAGGCCGCCGGAGACCTTGTAGGAGTTCTGGTCGAACTTGCCGCCGGCGTGCAGCTCGGTCATCACGATCTCGGCGGCCGAGCGCTTGAACTCGTCGTCTTCCTTGATGTCCGTCGGGATGCCGCGGCCGTTGTCGACCACGGAGATCGAGTTGTCCGTGTGGATGACGACCTTGATGTCGTTGCACCAGCCGGCCAGCGCCTCGTCGATCGCGTTGTCGACGACCTCGAACACCATGTGGTGCAGGCCCGTGCCGTCGGACGTGTCGCCGATGTACATCCCCGGGCGCTTGCGGACCGCCTCCAGGCCCTTCAGGATCTTGATGCTGGTCGAATCGTAATCGTCCTGCTTGCTTCCGTTGCCACCGTTCGGCTGCTCGTTCTGCTGTGTCATTCTGTTCCCGTAGTCGTCGTCCGGTCTCTCGCGAGGCGCTAGATGCGCATCGGCATCACGACGTACTTGAAGTCGTCGTTGCCCGGCATCTGGATGAGGGCGCTCGAGTTCGAGTCGCCCATGGTGACCGTCACCGTTTCGGAGTCGACGTGGTTCAGCACGTCGAGGAGGTAGGAGATGTTGAAGCCGATGTCGAGCGGATCGCCGTCGTAGTCGATCGTGAGGCCTTCCTCGGCCTCCTCCTGCTCGTTGTTCGTGCAGATGATCGACAGCGCGTTCTTGGTGAACACGAGGCGCACGCCGCGGATCTTCTCGTTGGAGAGGATGGCCGCGCGGTTGAGCGATTGCGCGAGCGTCACGCGGTCGATGGACCACCTTGTTCTTGTGCGTGGTCGGGATCACCTTCTGGTAGTCGGGGAACTTCCCCTCGACGATCTTGGAGACGATCTCGATCCCGCCGAAGGAAAAGCGCACCTGGTTCGAGCCGATCGCGAGCGTGACCGGCTCGTCGCTGTCGCCCAGCAGCTTGATGAGCTCGAGCACCGTCTTCCTCGGGAGGATGGCCTCGACGCTCTCATGGTCGCTGCCCAGCGATTCCGCGGCGAAGGACAGCCGATGCCCGTCGGTCGCCACCACCCGCAGCATGTCCTTCTCCACGGAGAAGAGCACGCCGTTCAGGTAGTAGCGGATGTCCTGGACCGCCATGGCGAACTGCACCAGGCCGAGCGCGTTCTTGAGCGCCTTCTGGGGAAGGGTCAGGGTGCGCGAGGCGTCCTTCGATTCCACCATGCGCGGGAAATCGGCGGCCGCGAGGGTCTGCAGGTTGAAGCGGCTCTTGCCGGCCCGCACGACCATGCGGTTTTCCTTCGCGTCGAGCGCGACCTCGGCATCGTCCGGGAGCGAACGCAGGATGTCGTAGAGCTTCCGCGCCGCCACGGTGATGGAGCCTTCCGCGCCGTTGCCGTCGATAACGGCCTTGGTGGTGATCTGGACTTCGAGGTCCGTCGCCACGAAGTCGACCGAGCCCCCGTGGGCCTGGATGAGCACGTTCGAGAGGATGGGAAGCGTGTGCCGCCGCTCCACGATGCCCGTGACGTGCTGCAGCGGTGCCAGCAGGGCCTGGTTGGTCGCCTTGATCTTGACCATAGGGTTATCTCTAACTAGTTAACAGTTAATAGGAGACGTCGCGATTTCTGAATAACTCATTTTTCACTTGCCGCTCAATACCTTGCACAACTTCCGGGCTGGGGGCGGTTCCGCCTGGGCACCGCCGGAACCTGTGGATAACTTCCTTGCCCGGACCCCCCCTCCAAACCATCCACAGGTTCTCCCAGTGCTTTGCCGGGTCATCCCAGAAGGATCTGCTGCAACTGCGCATAGCCGCGCGAGAATTCCTGGTCCGTATCGCGCAATTCCTGGATCTTGCGGCAGGCGTGCAACACCGTCGTATGGTCGCGCCCCCCGAAGGCCTCGCCGATCTCCGGCAGGCTCTGCTGGGTGAGCTCCTTGGCGAGCGCCATGGCCACCTGGCGCGGCCGCGCCACCGACCGGAAGCGCTTCTTCGAGTACATGTCGGACACCTTGATCTTGAAGTAGTCCGCCACCGTCTTCTGGATGTTCTCGATCGACACCTGCCGCGTGAGGACGGCGAGGAGGTCCTTCAGGGCCTCGCGCGCCGTGGCCACGGTCACGACCGTATTGTTGAAGCGGGCATAGGCCAGCACGCGCTTGAGCGCCCCTTCGAGTTCGCGGACGTTCGAGCGGATGTGCTTCGCGATGAAGAACGCGACGGCCTCGTCGACGTGGACGCCGTCCATCTCCGCCTTCTTGAGGAGGATCGCCACCCGCATCTCGAGCTCGGGCGGTTCCACGGCAACCGTGAGGCCCCAGCCGAAGCGGGAGATGAGCCGATCCTCGATGCCGGTCAGCTCCTTCGGGAAGCTGTCGCTCGTGATCACCACCTGCTTGTGCGCCTCGAAGAGCGCGTTGAAGGTGTAGAAGAACTCCTCCTGCGAGCGCGACTTGCCGACGAAGAACTGCACGTCGTCGATCAGGAAGAGGTCGAGGGAGCGGTAGTAGCGCTTGAGCGAGTCGAAGCTCTTGTGCTGGTAGGCGCGCACCACGTCGGCCACGAACTGCTCGGCGTGGATGTAGCGGACCTTCGCCTTCGGGTTGCGCTTGAGCACGTCGGTGCCGATCGCCTGCAGCAGGTGCGTCTTGCCCAGGCCCGTGCCCCCATAGATGAAGAGGGGGTTGTAGGCGGTGCCGGGGTTCTCGGCGACCTGGATGGCGGCGGCCCGCGCGATCTGGTTCGCCTTGCCGTTCACGAAGTTCGTGAAGGTGAAGGACGGGTTGAGGCGGTGCTCCTCGCGCGAGGGCTTCTCGATCGCGACGGGGACGGGCTCGGGCAGGACGATCTCGGCTTCCGACGACTGCCTTTCGTCCAGCACGAGGTCGATCTCGAGGCCCGATCCGGCGACGCGCTCGGCCCGCGATTCGATCTTGGCGAGCAGGTTCGCGCGGATCCAGCGCAGGACATGGTGGTTGGGTGCCACGACCCGCAACTGGTTGCCGTGGCGCTCCGCCCGCAGGGGCTTGATCCAGGTGTCGTACTGCTGCGCCGGCAGATCCTTCTTGAGCTCGGAAACGAGGGAAAGCCAGAGGGAATCCATGTCGGCGTCGGGAGGCGGGGTCGGGGGTGAAACGGGCTGCGGGAAGATTCGGAATTCTATAGGGAACGGGGTGGGTTATCCACAGGCGTCTTTGGGGTGCTTCCGGAGGGCAAGATGGCGCTCGGAGGCCCGATCAGCTATAATCGCGCGCTTTTCGCCTTAAACGGCGGACCTGACGACCGAGGTTTCCATGAAACGTACTTTCCAGCCTTCCAACGCGCGCCGCCAGAAGACGCACGGCTTCCGTGTCCGCATGAAGACGGCGGCCGGCCGCGCGGTGATCAACGCCCGCCGCGCCAAGGGCCGCAAGCGCGTCGCGGTCTGACGCTCGCATGACCCGCGGCGCCCGGAAGGAAGGCCTTTCCCGGCGCCACCGGTTTGCAGGGCGCGGGTCCTTCACGGCCGCCCTTCGCAGCCCCCGGAAATTGCGCGGTCCCGCGCTCCTGCTTCATGTGGCCGAGGGCCGACCGGGCGTATCGCGCCTCGGCGTGGCCATCACCAAGCGCCTCACGCGCAGCTCCGTGGACCGCAATCGCATGAAGCGCCTCGTCCGCGAAGTCTTCCGGCGCCATGGCGTGAAGACGGCGGGGCTCGACCTCGTCCTGTCGCCGCGGCAGCCGTTCACGAGCGGCATTCGAGGCGGCGTGGATCGCGGAACTCCAGGACCTGCTGGGCCGCGCCGGCCGAGGACCGATGACGTGCGCCGCGTGCTGGTCGCCCTCATCCGGGCCTACCAATACCTGCTGGCGCCCTGGTGGGGCCAGAGCTGCCGCTTCACGCCGACCTGCTCGCACTACGCGGTCGAGGCGCTGGAGCGCCACGGCGCGCTCGCCGGCTCCTGGCTCGCCACGAAGCGCATCCTGCGTTGCCACCCATGGAGTCCGGGTGGTTATGATCCCGTTCCTTGACGTCCCCGTTTCGTCGAAACCCGCCCCCTGATGGATATCCAGCGACTCATCGCCTTCGTGGTCTTCAGCTTCTCCGCGCTTCTCCTCTGGGATGCCTGGCAGAAGCACAACGCGCCGCAAGGCGCCTCCGCAGCAGGCTGCCGTTGCCGGCAAGCCCGCCGCGGGCCCGGCCCCGACGCCTTCCGTTCCGCTTTCACCGCAGGGCGCCGCCTCCGGCGCCGCGCGACCGCCCCCGGGGCGCCCACCGCGGCGCCGGTGGAGGCGACCGGCCAGCCGGTCATCGTGAAGACCGACCTCTTCGAGGTGGAGCTGAACACCGCGGGCGGCGACATCCGCCGCGTGACGCTCTTCAAGGTCTTCTCCGCGCTCGATCGCACCAAGCCGCTCACGCTGCTCGCGCCGGACCCCAAGCAGTACTTCGTCACGCAGTCGGGGTTGCTCGGCGAGGGCCTGCCCTCGCACAAGGCGGCCTATACCGCCGAGTCGAACGCGTACACGCTGGCGGACGGCAAGGACCAGGTCGAGGTGCGGCTCGTCGCGAAGGACGTGTCCGGCGCGGAGGTCGTGAAGAAGTTCGTCTTCCACCGCGGCACCTACGAGATCCTCGTGAGCTACGAGGTGAAGAACGACGGCGACAAGCCGATCGCGCCGCTCGCCTACTTCCAGTTCCTGCGCGACGGCAACCAGCCGAGCCAGGAGGCCGCGCAGACGAGCGCGATCGCGGGCGTGGCGACGTTCACGGGCCCGGCGATCTACACCGACGAGTCGAAGTTCGTGAAGGTCGACTTCAAGGACATCGAGAAGGGCAAGCAGACGCACCCGAAGAAGGCGAAGGACGGCTGGATCGGGCTGGTGCAGCACTACTTCGTGTCCGCCTGGCTGCCGAAGGGCGCCGACCGAGCGCGAGTTCTTCACCAACCAGGTGGGCGACAACCTCTACACCGCCGGCGTGATCGTTCCCGTCGGGCGCCGTGGCGCCGGGCGCCAGCGCGACGATCGCGATGCCGCTCTACATCGGGCCGCAGGAGACGGACAAGCTCGCGAAGATCGCGCCCGGCCTCGAGCTCGTCGTCGACTACGGCTGGCTCAAGATCATCGCCGCCCCGCTCTTCTGGGTGCTCAAGTTCATCCACGGCGTGGTCGGCAACTGGGGCTGGGCGATCATCCTGCTCACCATCCTCATCAAGCTCGTCTTCTACCCGCTCAACCACAAGGCGGGCCGCTCGATGGCGGCGATGAAGGTGCTGGGCCCGAAGATGGAGAAGCTGAAGCAGCTCTACGGCGACGACCGGCAGAAGCTGAACCAGGCGATGATGGAGCTCTACCGCACCGAGAAGATCAACCCGCTGGGCGGGTGCCTGCCGATCGTGGTGCAGATCCCGGTGTTCATCGCGCTCTACTGGGTGCTGCTCGCCTCGATCGAGCTGCGCCACGCGCCGTGGCTCGGCTGGATCCAGGACCTCTCGGGACCGGACCCGTTCTACATCCTTCCGGTCATCTACGCGGTGTCGATGTTCGTGCAGACGAAGCTCAACCCGCAGCCGGCCGACCCCGTGCAGGCGAAGGTGATGCTCGCGATGCCGATCGTCTTCAGCGTCTTCTTCCTCTTCTTCCCCTCGGGCCTCGTGCTCTACTGGGTCGTGCAGAACCTCCTGTCGATCGCGCAGCAGTGGCACATCAACAAGACGCTGGCGGCCGAAGCGGCGGCGAAGGCGCGGGGCAAGCGCTAGCGCCGTGAACGCGCGGCCGGACACGATCGCGGCCATCGCGACCGCACCCGGCCGCGGCGGCATCGGCATCGTCCGCGTTTCCGGGCCGCTTGCCGCCGACATCGCCAGGGCGATCACGGGCAGCGTTCCGGAGCCGCGGCACGCCGACCTCTGCGCGTTTCGCGGGCGCCGACGGCGCGCTCCTCGACGAGGGCATCGCCCTCTACTTTCCCGCGCCGCACTCCTACACGGGCGAGGACGTCCTCGAGCTGCAGGGCCACGGCGGCCCGGTGGTGCTGCGCGAGATCCTGCGCCGTTGCGTCGAGCCTGGGCGCGCGGCTGGCGGAGCCGGGCGAATTCACGCGGCGCGCCTTCCTCAACGAGCGCCTCGACCTCGCGCAGGCCGAAGGCGTGGCCGACCTGATCGACGCGTCCAGCGCGGAGGCGGCGCGCGGCGCGGCGCGCTCGCTCGCCGGGGAATTCTCCGCGCGCATCCGCGGCGCTCGTCGACGCGCTCACGCACCTGCGCATGCACGTCGAGGCCTGCATCGATTTTCCCGAGGAGGAAATCGATCCGGCCGACCGCGCATGCGCAGCGCGAGGCGCTCGCGGCCATCCGCGTCGGACCTCGCGCGACCTCCTCGACGAGGCGCGCGCAGGGCGCGGTGCTTCGCGAAGGCCTCACGGTCGTGCTCGTCGGGCCGCCCAACGTGGGCAAGTCGAGCCTCCTCAACCGCCTGGCGGGAGAGGAGGTCGCGATCGTGACGCCCGTGGCCGGCACGACGCGCGACTACGTTCGCGCGACGATCCTCCTCGAGGGCGTGCCGATCCACCTCATCGATACGGCGGGGCTTGCGCGAATCGGGCGACGAGGTCGAGCGGATCGGCATCGCGCGCACCTGGGAGGCCATCGCGAAGGCCGGCGCGGCGATGCTCATCACCGACGCCTCGCACGACGGCGCAGGACGAGGAGTTCGCGAATCCTCGCGCGCATGCCGCCGGGCCTGCCCATCGCGCGGGTGACGAACAAGATCGACCTGGCGGGGCTCGGCCGCGCGGGCGCGAATCGCGGGGCGGAGAGCGGATATCCGGCTCTCGGCCAAGACCGGCGAAGGCGTGGCGCGCTGCGCGCGTGGCTGCTCGAGGTGGCCGGCTGGCAGCCGTCGTCGGAGGGTGTCTTCCTGGCCCGCGAGCGCCACCTGGCGGCGCTTGCGCGAAGCCGCCGCGCACCTGGCCGCCGCTGCCGAACAGCACCTGCAAGCCTTTGAATTATTTGCAGAAGATTTGAGAGTGGCGCAAGATGCCTTGGGCAGAGATCACCGGGGAAGTGACCGCGGACGATCTGCTGGGCCAGATCTTCAGTCGGTTCTGCATCGGCAAATAGGAGAGCGTGCGATGAAGCTGCTCACCGTCAATGCTCGCCGGGATGCCGCTGTTCGCCAGCGTCCGCCGGGGCCGCCCAGGAAGTGAGCGAGGGCGTGAAGCGGACCTGCCGCTCGGTGTCCGTCGCAGACGGCGCGCACCATCGTCTATGCGCTGCGGGCCAAGATCGATCCGGCGACCCAGGTGAAGAAGGTCCCCGACTCCTGGCTGGAAGGGGTGCAGACGCACATGCTGCTGGCGGCCTCGAGGGCGCCCCACCTGTCCGAGGAAGAGCTCGCGGCCCTGGGCTACAGCTACTGCGTCGCGCGCCGACCCACCGACCGCTAGGCGGGTGAACGCTCCGCGCAGGGTTCCACGTGAAACATCTGCTGGCGGCCCTCGTCCTGGGCGTTGCCGGCGCTCCGCCTGGGCCGCGGGCGATCCCGTCGCGGTTTCCCGGCCCGGGCCTGGAGCTGGCCGGTCGCCTGTACCGCCCCGCGGGCCCGGGCCCCTTCCCCGCCATCGTCATGCTGCACGGCTGCAGCGGCCTCTGGGCGAAGTCGGGCGAGCCCACCGCGAGCCATGCCTTCTGGGCCGAGCATTTCCGGGAGCGCGGCTACCTCGCCCTGCTGGTCGACAGCTTCGGGCCGCGCGGGGAGACGGAGATCTGCACGCAGGCAAAGCGCAAGGTTTCCCCGGCCACCGATCGCCCGCGGGATGCCCACGCCGCATTGCGCTGGCTGGCCGCGCGACAGGACGTCGACCCGGCCCGCATCCATGTCATGGGGTGGTCCAACGGGGCGATGACGGTCCTGCATGCGCTGCGGCCGGACGCGCCCGGATCCGCGGCGGGCGCGAAGTTCCGTTCCGGGGTGGCGTTCTACCCCGGCTGCGCTCGCCCTGGCGAAAACGGACTACCGGCCGACGGCCCCCCTGCTCATCCAGGCGGGCGGGGCCGACGACTGGACGCCCGCCAAGCCCTGCGAGGCCCTGGCGGCGAAGGCGCCCGCCGGCGCGGTCGAGATCGACGTCTATCCCGGCGCCTTCCACAGCTTCGACGGCGTCGGGCCGGTGCGCGAGCGGCCGGACGTGCGCAACCCCAACCGGCCCAGCGGGCGCGGCGCCACCGTGGGCCCGAACCCCGAGGCGCGCGAGAAGGCGATCGCCCGGGCCACCGCCTGGATCGCGAAGCAGGACCGCTGACCCCGTGTTCCACGTGGAACCTCGCTAGGTCGGGCGAGGCTTTTCCCGTAGAATTCGCGATTCGCCTTTTCGCGGCCGGGCGCGACCCGGCCCCCGACCCAATCCATGGATTTTCCGACCCGTTTCGACGTGATCGTCGTCGGCGGCGGCCACGCCGGCACCGAGGCCGCGCTGGCCGCGGCGCGGGCCGGTGCGCGCACGCTCCTGCTCACCCACGCCATCGAGACGCTGGGCCAGATGTCCTGCAATCCGTCCATCGGCGGCATCGGCAAGGGGCACCTCGTGCGCGAGGTCGACGCCCTCGGCGGGGCCATGGCGCTGGCCACCGACGAGGCGGGCATCCAGTTCCGCACCCTCAACGCGAGCAAGGGTCCGGCGGTGCGCGCCACCCGCGCGCAGGCCGACCGCGTCCTCTACCGCGCCGCCATCCGGCGGCGCCTCGAAAACCAGCCCAACCTCTGGCTCTTCCAGCAGGCGGTCGACGACCTGATCGTCGAGGGCGACCGCGTGGCCGGGGCCGTCACGGCCATCGGCCTGCGCTTCCACGCGCCCGCCGTCGTGCTCACCGCCGGCACCTTCCTCGGCGGGCGCATCCACGTCGGGCTGGAAAACTACGCGGCCGGCCGCGCCGGCGACCCGCCGTCGCTGTCGCTCGCGGCCCGGCTGCGCGAGCTGTCGCTCCCGGTCGGCCGGCTGAAGACCGGCACGCCGCCCCGCCTCGATGGCCGCACCATCGATTTCTCGAAGTGCGTCGAGCAGCCCGGCGACACGCCCGAGCCGGTGTTTTCCTTCATGGGTTCGCGCGACATGCACCCGCGCCAGCTGCCCTGCTGGATCACCCACACCAACGGGAGCCGACCCACGAGATCATCCGCGGCGGCCTCGACCGCTCGCCCATGTTCACGGGCGTGATCGAGGGGGTCGGGCCCGCGCTACTGCCCCTCCATCGAGGACAAGATCCACCGCTTCGCCGACAAGGCGAGCCACCAGGTCTTCCTCGAGCCCGAGGGCCTCACCACCCACGAGTACTACCCCAACGGCATCTCGACCAGCCTGCCCTTCGACGTCCAGCTGGCGCTGGTGCGCTCCATCCCGGGCCTCGAGAACGCGCACATCCTGCGGCCCGGGCTACGCCATCGAGTACGACTACTTCGACCCGCGCGGGCTCAAGGCGACCCTGGAGACCAAGGCCATCGCGCGGCCTCTTCTTCGCCGGGCAGATCAACGGCACCACCGGCTACGAGGAGGCGGCGGCGCAGGGGCTCCTCGCCGGGATCAACGCCGCCCTGCTGGCGCGCGGCGAGGCCGGCTGGTGCCCGCGGCGCGACGAGGCCTACCTGGGCGTCCTGGTCGACGACCTGGTGACGCGCGGGGTGTCCGAGCCCTACCGCATGTTCACCAGCCGGGCGGAATACCGCCTGCAGCTGCGCGAGGACAACGCCGACCTGCGGCTGACGGAGACGGGCCGCAAGCTGGGCCTGGTGGACGACGCGCGCTGGGCGGCGTTCAGCGCCAAGCGCGAGGCCATCGAGCGCGAGACGGCCCGCCTCAAGGCCACCTGGGCCCATCCCGGGCCGCATTCCGGAGGCGGACCAGGTCCGCGTCCTCGGGCAGCCGATCGAGCGTGAGTACTCGCTATTTCGACCTCCTGCGCCGCCCGGATGTTAGTTATCGCTCACTGTTGTCCTTGCCCAATGCTGGCGAGGGGGTCGCGGACGCGGCCGTCGCCGAACAGGTCGAGATCGCGGCCAAGTACGCGGGCTACATCGACCGCCAGCGCGACGAGGTCGCCCGCCAGCTGGCGCAGGAAACGCCTGGCGCTTCCCGCCGACCTCGACTACGCCGCCGTGCGCGGGCTTTCGAAGGAAGTGCAGCAGAAGCTCGCCCAGCATCGTCCCGAGACCGTCGGCCAGGCCGCGCGCATCCAGGGCGTGACGCCGGCGGCCATCTCGCTGCTGCTCGTGCACCTGAAGCGCCGCGCGCTCGCCGAGCGCGCCCGTGCCGAGGAGAAGAGCGCATGAAGATCGAGGCGCCGCCTCGCCGAGGGACTCGCCGCGATGGGCATCGCGCTCGACGCGGCGGCGCAGGCGAAGCTCGTCGCCTACCTGCGCCTCATCGAGAAGTGGAACAAGGTGCACAACCTCACCGCGGTGCGCGAGCCCGGGCAGATGGTGGTGCTGCACCTCCTCGACAGCCTCTGCCGTCCTCCCGCATGTCGCCGGCGCGCAGCACCCTGCTCGACGTGGGCACCGGCGCGGGCCTGCCCGGCATTCCGCTCGCCATCGCGCGCCCGGACCTCGCGGTGACGCTGCTGGACTCGAGCCACAAGAAGGCCACGTTCCTGCGCCAGGCGAAGGCCGAGCTCGCGCTCGCCAACGTCGCAGGTCGCCTGCGAGCGCGTCGAGAAATGGCATCCGGCGGCGCCCTTCGACATCGTCGTCTCGCGCGCCTTCGCGGAGCTCGCGGACTTCGTCCTGCAGGCCGAGGCACCTCGTCGCCCCCGGCGGCACGATGCTCGCCATGAAGGGCGTGCATCCCTTCGAGGAGATCGCGAAGGTTCCCGCCACCCACCGCGTCGAGAACGTGGTCGAGCTGCACGTGCCCACCCTCGACGCCCAGCGCCACCTCGTCCTCCTGAAAGCCGCCTGATGGCCCGCATCTACGTGATCGCCAACCAGAAGGGCGGCGTCGGCAAGACCTCGATCGCCGTGAACCTTTCCGCGAGCCTCGCGCACTACGGCCGGCGCGTGCTGCTCGTCGACCTCGATCCGCAGGGCAACGCCACCACCGGCAGCGGCGTCGACAAGTGCGAACCTCGAGCGCAGCGTCTACGGGGTCGTCCTCGGCGAATGCGGCGTCGCCGAGGCGCGCGTGCGGGCCGAGGGCGGCTACGACGTCGTCGGCTCCAACCGCGAGCTCGCCGGCGCGGAGGTCGAGCTGATCGGGATCGAGCGCCGCGAGTACCGCCTGCGCGAGGCGCTTGCCCCGGTGCTCGCCGACTACGACTACGTGGTCATCGACTGCCCGCCCGCGCTCAACATGCTCACGGTCAACGGCTTCACCGCCGCCGACGCGGTGATCATCCCGATGCAGTGCGAGTACTACGCGCTCGAGGGCCTCTCGGACCTGGTGGGAACGCTGCGCAAGGTGAAGCAGAACCTCAACCCGCAGCATCGAGATCGAGGCGCTGGTGCGCACGATGTACGACCCGCGCAGCACGCTCACCGTGCAGGTCTCCGACGAGCTCAAGCGCCACTACGGCGCGAAGGTGTTCGACACCGTGATCCCGCGCAACGTCCGCATCGCCGAGGCGCCCTCCTTCGGCAAGCCCGTGCTCCTGCACGACCCCGCCTCCAAGGGCGCGCACGCGCACCTCGCCTTCGCGCGCGAGCTGCTCGAGCGCAGCGGCGCCCCCGTGCCCGCCTGACCACGAAGGATCGAACGATGAGCACCAAGCACAAAGGACTCGGCCGCGGCCTCGACGCGCTGCTCGGCGGCGGGACCCGGGCGAAGTCCGACGGCGACCTGGCGCGACCTCGCCGTGCGCTCGCTGCGGCCGGGCAAGTACCAGCCGCGCACGCGCATGGACCAGGCGTCCCTCGCGGAGCTGGCCGAATCGATCCGCGCCCGCGGCATCCTGCAGCCGGTGGTGGTGCGCCCGCGTGGACGACGGCGGCTACGAGATCCTCGCGGGCGAGCGCCGCTGGCGCGCCGCCCAGCTGGCCGGCCTGGAGCGCATTCCCGCCCTGGTGCGCGAGGTGGCCGACGACGTCGCGCTCGGCATCGGCCTCATCGAGAACATCCAGCGCGAGGACCTGAACCCGATCGAGGAGGCGGCGGGCCTCAAGCGCCTCATCGACGAGTTCCAGCCTCACCCACGACGAGGCGGCCAAGGCCGTCGGCCGCTCCCGCAGCGCCGTGACCAACCTCCTGCGCCTGCTGGAGCTGGCCAAGGCCGTCCAGGACATGCTGCTCAGGACGGGCGCATCGACATGGGCCACGCGCGCGCCCTGCTGGGCGTGGGCAAGGCGAAGCAGGTCGAGCTCGCCGAGCAGGTGGCCGCCAAGGGCCTGTCGGTGCGCGAGACGGAGCGGCTGGTCCAGCATGCCGCCGCCGCGCCCAAGGCCGGCGCCAAGCCGCCCAAGCCCCGCGCTCGACGCCGATACCCGCCGCCTCCAGGACGACCTTTCCGAGTCCCTGGGGGCGACCGTGACCGTGCAAGCCGCGCAAGGGCGGTCGCGGCAGCCTCGTCATCGACTACGCGAGCCTCGAGCAGCTCGACGGGATCGTCGCCCGCCTGAAGCGGCGCTGACCGGCCGTCCGATATTGCGTTGCCGCAACTTTTGACCCCATGACGCCTTCCGGGCTAAAATCTTCAGGTTTGTCGTCACCGCATCCTGAGCCAAGCGCCACGCCGCCGTCCGCGATCTTCGACGCGCCGGCGGCAGGTCCTGGTGCAGGCCGGGCTGGTGGCATGCTGCGGTGCAGCAGGCCTCGGGCTCGGCGGGCTGGGAAGCGCGCTTGGCGGCGCTCTCCGGCGGATCGGCCGCGCTGGCAGGCACCCTGGCGTTCGTCGGGGTATTGCGATGGCGCAACCGCCCGGCGCCGACGCCGTGGCAGGCCCTCCGGGTCCTGGTCATGGCGGAGGCGGCCAAGTGGGCCGTGTCGCTGGTGGGACTCGCCTCGCTGCTTTCCGGCCGGGCGGGAGTGGAGGTAGCAGGGACGGCGCCCGGCGCCGTGGTGATCGGATTCTGTGTCGCGTGGGCAGCCCCGCTGCTCGCACTAGTGAAAAGAAACTGAGCGTATGGCCGCCCAAGGTTCCCTCACACCGTCGGACTACATCGCCCACCACCTCACCAACCTCACGGTGAAGGTCGGGGAGGGCGGTTTCTGGACCCTCAACGTCGACACCATCATCATGTCGTGGGTGCTCGGCCTCGTCGGCCTCGGCGTCATCTGGATGGTGGCGAAGAGCGCCACGGCCGGGCGTTCCCGGCCGGCTGCAGTCCTTCATCGAGATGTTCTTCGAGTTCGTGGACGGCACCGTGCGCGACGTCTTCCCGGGCTCGCGCGCCTTCCTCGGGCCGCTCGCGCTCACGATCTTCACGTGGGTGTTCATGATGAACCTCATGGACCTGCTGCCCGATCGACTGGGTGGCCACTGATCGCGGAGCACGTCTTCGACGTGCACGCCTGGAAGGCGGTCCCCTCGACCGACCTGAACACCACCTTCGCGATGAGCTTCTCCGTGTTCTTCCTCATCATCTTCTTCAGCTTCAAGGCCAAGGGCGCGGGCGGCTTCCTTCACGAGCTCTTCACGGCGCCCTTCGGCTCCAACCCCCTGCTGTGGATCCCCAACCTCGCGCTCAACATCATCGAGCTGCTCGCCAAGCCCGTGTCGCTGGGCATGCGGCTCTTCGGCAACATGTACGCGGGCGAGCTCATCTTCATGCTGCTGGGGCTGCTCGGCACGATCGCGAGCTTCAGCCGTCGGCGGGCTTCTCGCCGGCGGCGCCGCCGTGGCCCTCACCTGGGCCTGGGCCGTGTTCCACATCCTGATCATCCTGCTGCAGGCGTTCATCTTCATGGTGCTGTCGGTCGTCTACATCGCGATGGCGCACGAGCATCACTGAAACGGTTCGACTCCACTCTCCTCAACTTCAACACCCGCACCTCCGAAAGGAAAAACAATGGCTCAGTATCCTCGCCCTCGTCCAAGCCTACACGGCGCTCGGCATCGGCATCATCATCGGCCTGGGCGCCATCGGCGCCTGCATCGGCATCGGCATCATGGGCTCCAAGTTCCTGGAGGCCGCCGGCCGCCAGCCGGAGCTCATCCCGCAGCTGCAGAAGTTCATGTTCCTGCTCGCGGGCCTGATCGACGCGGCGTTCCTGATCGGCGTCGGTATCGCGATGTTCTTCGGCTTCGCGAACCCGCTCCTGTCGGTCATCAAGTAATCCCGGCCTAACGGAAGGGTCGTTGCCATGAACATCAACGCGACCTTGTTCGTCCAGGCGCTGTCGTTCGCGTTCCTCATCCGGTTCGCGGCCAAGTTCATCTGGCCGCCGCTCAACCGCGCCATCGACGAGCGCAACAAGCGCATCGCCGACGGGCTCGCGGCCGCCGAGAAGGGCAAGGCCTCGCTCGTCGAGGCCCAGGCCAAGGGCGAGAGCGCGATGAAGGAAGCGCGCGAGCGCGCCTCGGGCGTGCTGGGAGACAGCGAGAAGCGCGGCGCGCAGATCGTCGAGGAGGCCAAGGCGGCCGCCAAGGCGGAGGCCGACCGCATCATCGCCGGCGCGCGCGAGCAGATCGCCTCCGAGGTCGCCAAGGCGAAGACGGAGCTGCGCGAGCAGGTTGCCGCCCTCGCGGTGGCGGGCGCGGAGAAGATCCTGCAGCGCGAAGTCGACGCCAAGGCCCACACCGAGATGCTCGGCAAGCTGAAGGCCGAGCTCTAGGACACGCCATGGCCGAAATCGCCACCATCGCCCGCCCCTACGCCGAAGCGTCGTTCCGCTCGGCGCTGGAGGCGAAGGATCTCGCGGGCTGGTCCGACGGGCTCGACGCTCGCCGGCGCCATCGCCGCCGATCCGCAGATGGCCGACCTCCTCGGCGACCCGCGGCTCACGCGCGCCCAGAAGCTGGAGGTTTTCTTCGGCGTCGGCGGCGACAGGCTCCCGGGCCCGGTGAGGAACCTCGTGACGCATCCTCCTCGATGGCGCGCGCGCGTCGCCTGCTTCCGGAGGTCGCGGCCCAGTTCGACGCCCTCAAGCTCGCCCAGGAGAGCGTGGTGAAGGTGCGGATCGTGAGCGCGCGGCCCCTCGGCGGACGCGGAGCGCGACGACCTGGTCGCCTCGATCGCCCGCAAGTACGGGCGCAAGGTCGAGGCCACGGTCGAGATCGACGCCTCGCTCATCGGCGGCGCCCGCGTCCACGTCGGCGACGAGGTGATCCACGCCTCCATGCGCGACGCGCTCGCCCAGATGGCAGTCGCGCTCACGCGCTGACGAAGCACACACGTATTTCGGAGCCCCACATGCAAATCAATCCGGCTGAAATCAGCGAACTCATCAAGTCGAAGATCCAGAACCTCCAGGTGGCCGCCGAGAAGCGCACCGAAGGGTCCGTGATCTCGGTGACCGACGGCATCTGCCGCGTCCACGGCCTCTCGGACGTGATGCAGGGCGAGATGCTCGAGTTCCCGGGCAACACCTTCGGCATGGCCCTGAACCTCGAGCGCGACTCCGTCGGCGCCGTGGTGCTCGGCGCCTACGAGCACATCTCCGAGGGCGACACCGTCAAGTGCACGGGACGCATCCTCGAGGTCCCCGTCGGCCCGGAGCTGATCGGCCGCGTCGTGAACTCGCTCGGCCAGCCCATCGACGGCAAGGGCCCGATCAACGCGAAGATGACCGAGCCGATCGAGAAGGTCGCCCCGGGCGTCATCTGGCGCAAGAGCGTGTCGCAGCCGGTGCAGACGGGCCTGAAGGCCATCGACGCGATGGTGCCGGTCGGCCGCGGCCAGCGCGAGCTCATCATCGGCGACCGCCAGACGGGCAAGACCGCCGTGGCCGTCGACACGATCATCAACCAGAAGGGCAAGGATCTCTTCTGCATCTACGTCGCCGTCGGCCAGAAGGCCTCGACGATCGCGAACGTGGTGAGGAAGCTCGAGGAGCACGGCGCGATGGCCTACACCATCGTCGTCGCCGCCGCCGCCTCGGACCCCGCCGCGATGCAGTACATCGCGCCCTACTCCGGCTGCACGATGGGCGAGTACTTCCGCGACCGCGGCCAGGACGCGCTCATCATCTACGACGACCTGACCAAGCAGGCCTGGGCGTACCGCCAGATCTCGCTGCTGCTGCGCCGCCCGCCGGGCCGCGAGGCGTATCCCGGCGACGTGTTCTACCTGCACTCGCGCCTGCTCGAGCGCGCCGCGCGCGTGAACGAGGAGTACGTCGAGAAGTTCACCAACGGCGCCGTCAAGGGCAAGACGGGCTCGCTCACGGCGCTGCCGGTCATCGAGACGCAGGCCGGCGACGTGTCGGCGTTCGTGCCCACGAACGTGATCTCGATCACGGACGGCCAGATCTTCCTGGAAACCGACCTCTTCAACGCCGGCATCCGCCCGGCCATCAACGCGGGCATCTCGGTGTCGCGCGTGGGCGGCTCGGCGCAGACGAAGGTGATCAAGAAGCTCGGCGGCGGCGTGCGCCTGTCGCTCGCGCAGTACCGCGAGCTCGCGGCCTTCGCGCAGTTCGCCTCCGACCTGGACGAGGCCACCCGCAAGCAGCTCGAGCGCGGCCGCATGGTCACGGAGCTCATGAAGCAGGCGCAGTACCAGCCGCTGCAGGTCTGGGAGATGGCGCTCACGCTCTTCGGCGTGAACAACGGCTACTTCGACGACATCCCGGTCGCCAAGGCGCTGTCGGCCGAGCGCGCGATGCGCGACTACCTGAAGGGCAAGTTCGGCGACCTGGTGGATCGCATCGAGTCGACCAAGGACCTGTCCAAGGACGACGAGGCGAAGCTGCACGACGCCATCAAGGACTTCAAGAAGAACGGTTCCTTCTAGGACTATCGCGATGGCGGGTGCCAAGGAAATCCGGACCAAGATCAAGAGCGTGCAGAGCACGCGCAAGATCACCAAGGCCATGGAGATGGTCGCGGCCTCCAAGATGAGGAAGGCCCAGGAGCGCATGCGCCACGCGCGCCCCTACGGCGACAAGATCCGCAACATCGCCGCGCACCTGGCCAACGCCAACCCCGAGTACCGCCACGACTTCCTCGTGAAGCACGAGGAGCGCAAGGACGTGGGCGTGATCCTCGTCACCTCCGACAAGGGCCTGTGCGGCGGCCTCAACACGAACGCGCTGCGGCTGCTCACCAACAAGGTGAAGGAGTGGCAGGACGAGGGCCGCAAGGTCCGCTTCACCGCCTTCGGCAACAAGGGCCTGAGCTTCCTGCAGCGCTTCGGCGCGAGGATCGTCTCGCAGCTCGTGCACTACGGCGACACGCCCCACCTCGAGAAGCTCGTCGGCCCCGGCCGCGTCATGATCCAGGACTACGTCAAGGGCGAGATCGGCGCGGTCTACGTGGTCTACACGCGCTTCATCAACACGATGAAGCAGGAGCCGGTGATCGAGCAGCTGCTGCCGCTCACCGCCGACCGCCTGCAGGACACCGACCGCACCGCCCGCGGCGGCTGGGACTACCTCTACGAGCCGGACTCGAAGACGGTGCTGGAGCAGCTCCTGCGCCGCTACCTCGAGGCCATCGTCTACCAGGCGCTCGCGGAGAACATCGCCAGCGAGCAGTCCGCGCGCATGGTGGCCATGAAGGCGGCGAGCGACAACGCCTCCAGCGTCATCGACCAGCTCACCCTCGTCTACAACAAGTCCCGCCAGGCGTCGATCACCAAGGAGCTCTCGGAGATCGTCGGCGGGGCGGCGGCCGTCTAAAGATTCGACTTACGGGATACAAACATGAGTGCGACCCAAATGGCAGAAGGCAGGATCGTCCAGTGCATCGGCGCGGTGATCGACATCCAGTTCCCGCGCGAGGCGATGCCCAACATCTACGATGCGCTCACCCTCGTCGAGGAGGCGGACTCCTTCGCCGAGAAGGGCCTCACGTTCGAGGTGGAGCAGCAGCTCGGTGACGGGATCGTGCGCACCATCGCGATGGGCTCCTCCGACGGCCTGCGCCGCGGGATGAAGGTGAAGGGAACCGGCGCGCCGATCTCGGTGCCCGTCGGCCCCGCCACGCTCGGCCGCGTGATGGACGTGCTCGGCCGCCCGATCGACGAGCGCGGCCCGGTGAACGCGACCGAGCGCCGCTCGATCCACGCCATCGGCGCCCAAGTTCGACGAGCTGTCGCCCTCGGTGGAGCTCCTCGAGACGGGCATCAAGGTGGTCGACCTCATCTGCCCGTTCGCCAAGGGCGGCAAGATCGGCCTCTTCGGCGGCGCCGGCGTGGGCAAGACGGTGACGATGCTGGAGCTCATCAACAACATCGCGACCCAGCACTCGGGCCTGTCCGTGTTCGCGGGCGTGGGCGAGCGCACCCGCGAGGGCAACGACTTCTACCACGAGATGTCGGACGCGAAGGTCATCGTGCAGGACGACCTCTCGCAGTCGAAGGTGGCGATGGTGTTCGGCCAGATGAACGAGCCCCCGGGCAACCGCCTGCGCGTGGCGCTCTCGGGCCTCACGATGGCCGAGAGCTTCCGCGACGAGGGCCGGGACATCCTGCTCTTCATCGACAACATCTACCGCTTCACGCTGGCCGGCACGGAAGTGTCCGCGCTGCTGGGCCGCATGCCGTCGGCCGTGGGCTACCAGCCGACGCTCGCCGAGGAAATGGGGCGCCTGCAGGAGCGCATCACCTCCACGAAGACCGGCTCCATCACGTCGATCCAGGCCGTGTACGTGCCCGCGGACGACCTGACCGACCCGTCGCCCGCCACCACCTTCGGCCACCTGGACGCGACCGTGGTGCTCTCGCGCGACATCGCGGCGCTGGGCATCTACCCGTCCGTGGACCCGCTGGATTCCACCTCGCGCCAGGTCGACCCGAACGTCGTCGGCGAGGAGCACTACTCCACGACCCGCGCGGTGCAGGCAGGTCCTGCAGAAGTACAAGGAACTGCGCGACATCATCGCGATCCTGGGCATGGACGAGCTCTCGCCCGAGGACAAGCTCGCCGTCTCCCGCGCGCGCAAGATCCAGCGCTTCCTCTCGCAGCCGTTCCACGTGGCGGAAGTGTTCACCGGCTCGCCCGGCAAGTACGTGACGCTCAAGGACACGATCAAGGGCTTCAAGATGATCGTGAACGGCGAGTGCGACAGCCTCCCCGAGCAGGCCTTCTACATGGTCGGCACGATCGAAGAGGCCTTCGAAAAAGCCAAGACGCTGCAATAAGCCCCCATGGCCAAGACCCTCCACGTCGACATCGTCAGCGCCGAGCAGTCGATCTTCTCGGGAGAAGCCGAGATGGTCGTCGCCCCGGGCGAGTCGGGCGAGCTCGGGGTGCTTCCCGAGCACGCCGCACTCCTCACCCGCATCAAGCCGGGGACGCTGCGCATCAAGATCCCCGGCGAGAACCGCGAGGAGATCATCTACGTCTCCGGCGGCATGATGGAGGTGCAGCCCCACGTGGTGACGGTGCTGGCCGATACCTCCATCCGCGCCGAGAACCTCGACGAGGCCAAGGCGCAGGAAGCCAAGCGCGCGGCCGAGGAGACGATCACGAACCGCACCGGCGACATGGAAATCGCGGAGGCCCAGGCCGTCCTCGCCGAGGCCGTCGCCCAGCTCGCGGCGATCAAGAAACTGCGCCAGACGCGCTAGGCCCCGCGCGGCCCGGCGCCGCCCGGCGTTGTGGTAAAATGCAGTCTGTCTCACGTCGTAGAGGTAGGACCGAAGCGACGAGCCCCGAACTGGGCTTGTTGCCTGGGTCGAGGGGGGAGATCACGAAACTCCTTGCTTTAGAGGCGCAACACATTCGGGCAGGATCGCACGGATCCTGCCCTTTTTATTTGTCCGCCCGCCGCCCCCCGCATGACCACACAATCGCTCCAGGTCGTCATCCTCGCCGCCGGCCAGGGCAAGCGCATGCACTCGCGCCTGCCCAAGGTGCTGCACCCGCTGGCCGGCCGGCCGATGCTGCTGCACGTGCTCGATTCCGCCCGGCGCCTCGCGCCCACGCGGCTGGCCGTGGTCATCGGCCATGGCGGCGAGGCGGTCGCGGCGCACCTGGAGGCGCCCGACGTGGTCTGGGCCCTCCAGGAGCGGCAGCTCGGGACCGGGCCACGCGGTCATGCAGGCCATGCCGAAGCTGGAGGAAGCGGGCGTCGTGCTCGTCCTCTACGGCGACGTCCCGCGCATCGCCTCGGGGACGCTGCGCTCGCTCGTCGATGCCGCGGCCGAGAACCAGCTGGCCCTCCTCACGCAGGAAGTGGACGACCCGAAGGGCTACGGCCGCATCGTGCGCGACGCCTCCGGGCGCGTGGCCCGCATCGTCGAGGAGCGCGACGCGACGCGAGGCCGAGCGCGCGCATCCGCGAGGTGAACACCGGCATCGTCGCCGCGCCCTTCGCGAAGCTGAAGGCGTGGCTCGCCGGGCTCACGAACGACAACGTGCAGGGCGAGTATTATCTGACCGACATCGTGGCGGCCGCCGTCGCCGAGGGCTTTCCCGTCGCGGTGCGGCGCCCGCAATCGCCCACCGAATGCCTCGGCGTGAACTCCAAGCGCGAGCTCGCCCGCGCTCGAAAGGCTCGCTGCAGATGGATCGTGCCCAGGCTCTCCTCGACGCCGGCGTGACGCTCGCCGACCCCGCGCGCATCGACGTGCGCGGCGAGCTCGCCTGCGGGCGCGACGTGTCCATCGACGTGAACTGCATCTTCGAGGGCAAGGTCGCGCTGGGCGACGGCGTGAAGATCGGGGCGCACTGCATCCTGCGCGACGTGACCGTCGGCGCGGGCACCGAGATCCGGCCGTTCTCCCTCCTCGAGGAAGCCAGCGTGGGCGAGAACGCCCGCATCGGCCCCTACGCGAGGATCCGGCCCGGGCACGCAGCTCGCCGACGAGGTGCACATCGGCAACTTCGTCGAGGTCAAGGCGAGCACCCTGGGCCGCGCGAGCAAGGCGAACCACCTCGCCTACGTGGGCGACGCGACGGTCGGCAGGGACGTGAACATCGGCGCGGGCACCATCACCTGCAACTACGACGGCGCGAACAAGCACCGCACGGTGATCGAGGACGACGTGCACATCGGCTCCGACGTCCAGCTCGTGGCGCCGGTCACCGTCGGCAAGGGCGCCACCATCGGCGCCGGGGCCACCATCTTCAAGGACGTGCCCGCGGGCGGCCTCACCCTCACCGAGGCCAGGCAGGTCAGCAAGCCGGACTGGAAGCGACCCAAGAAGTAATCAGGTGGCTCGGCCGAACAGAACGCAGCTTTCACCTGCCTGCCCGCCGATGTTGACCGGCGACTTGTCGTCCGGTCGAACATCGTTCCCGCTGCCTACCAGCGCGCAGGCGGTTTCTTGTTGATCGTGATGATGCGGTTCTCGACGGTGATGTAGCCGCCGACGGTCAGGTCGCGGAAGATCCGGCTCACCATGTCGCGCGAAGCGCCCACGCGCTCGGCGATCTCCTGCTGCGTGATCTTCTCGGGGATGCGCAGCTTCCCGTCCGTCTCCACCGCCATGTTGAGCAGCAGCCGCGCGACGCGCCCGTAGACGTCGAGGAGCGCCAGGTTCTTCACGTTGTCCGTGGCCTCGCGCGCCCGCTCGATCACCTTGGCGATCATGACGAGGGCGAAGTCGGGGTTGCGGCGGATGGCGTCGCGAAGCGGCTCGCGCTGCACGACGGAGAAGGTCGAGGGCTCGAGCGTCACCACCGAGGCCGAGCGCGGCTTGCCGTCGAGCGCCATCTCGCCCACGTAGTCGCCGGGCCCCTGGGTGTTGAGGATGAGCTCGTGGCCCTCGGAGTCCGACACGAAGGCCTTCACCTTCCCCGACAGGATCACGAAGACCGAATCGCTCGAATCGCCCTCGGTGATGAAGACGGTGTTCTTCGGGTAGCTGCGCAGGCGCCCGAGGGCGGCCAGCTCGCGCACGAAGGCGTCGCCGATCGCGGCCAACTGGGCTGAACTGGGGGGCTCGCCTTGCATGATCGTGGACACCCCGGCGGGATGAGGAGTGCGGCGAGTCTAGCACCCGCGCCCCGGCCCGTTAAGATGCGCCCATGTCCCCCGCCACCTGCCGCCGCCCCGCTGCCGTCCCGGCTTGCCGCCTTCCTCGCGGCCGCCGCGCTGGCGCTCGCCGGCCTCGCCTTCCACCTCTCGCCGTGGGGCGACGCGCGCGAGCCTGCTGCTGCTCGACGCGGGCTTCGGCATCCTGCGCGCGATCGGCGCCCAGGCAGGCGCCGGACGACATCCTCATCGTGGGGCTGGACGACGCCTCGGCCGTCTCGCCGGACGTGGATCCCGTCGGCCCGGCGATCCGGAAGCTCCCCGACGTGCTGGTGCGCGTCGCCCGCGGCAAGCCGCGCGCCATCGCCCTGCACGCCCCGCTTCCGCGAGAGCTCCGTCGAGGCGGCGGCTGCCGGGGCTGGACGACGCGCTCGCCACCGCCCTGTCGGTCGCCCAGGCCGCGGCGCCGCTGGCGATCGGGATCACGGTCGACTCCCGTCGCCAGGTCGTGCCGATCCACGATGCGCTCCTGCGCGGCGTCGATTCGCGCGCGTTCGCCTTCACGCTGCTGCCGCGCGACGAGGACGGCGTCGTGCGCCAGGTCGTCCTCGCGCTCCCGACCCAGCAGGGGCAGTGGCCCACCTCCGCCGGCTGGCTCTGCGAGGTGCTGGACGGCCGCTGCGAGACGGGGCTCATCGACTACGCCCTCGGCCCGGCCTACCGCTACATGCCGGCGAGGCGGCTCCTGGAGATCCGCGACGACAAGGCGCTGGCGAGGCTCTTCGGCGGGAGGATCGTGTTCGTGGCCCCCGTGGCGGGGCCCGACGACCGCGTGGCGCAGCCGGTGTCGCTCGCCGGCTGGGAGGCCGCCGACGCCCGAGCCCTCGGCGGTGCTCGCGCACGCGCAGACGGTGCGCACGCTCCTGCACGGCGCGCCGATCCAGCGAGGCACCCCTGCCCGCTGATGCTCCTCGCCATCGCCGCCGCCGCGCTCTCGTGGTCCTGGCTGCCGCGCCGGTGGCGCCGGCCGTCGGCGCCCTGGCGGCCATCGCGGCCTTCGCCGGCGGCCTCGTCGCCCTCCGGCTGGGCTGGTACGCCCCCTCGGCCGCGCGTCCTGGCCACCCTTCTGGCCGCCGTGATCGCGAGCCGCCTCCTGGGCCGCCGCCCGAACCCCGCCCCGGCGCAGCCCCTGAGGCGGGATTTGTCGGATATTCGGCACCGCGGCGTGTGGCTTTCGCCGCATCGTGCCGCCCGAATCCGGGGCGTAAAGTGATTTCCAGATGCGGGGCTCCTCCTCATCCCGTCATCTGCCAGGCGCTGTGAGGCCAAGATCACGGTGCCTGCTTTGAGCCCTCCCCGGTTCCGCCGCGGAGGGCTTCGTTTTTCGTGAGAAAATCGGCCCCATGTGCGGAATCGTCGGCGCCATCGCGCAACGCAACGTCGTCCCCCTCCTCACGGAGGGCCTGAAGCGCCTCGAGTACCGCGGCTATGACTCGGCCGGCATCGCGGTGCTGGACGGCGGCATCCGGCGCGTGCGCCGCGTCGGCCGCGTGGCCGAGATGGAAAGCGCCGCGCGGGCCGAGAACCTCACCGGCATCATCGGCATCGCCCACACCCGCTGGGCCACGCACGGCGGCGTCACCGAGCCCAATGCGCATCCCCACGTCTCCTCCGACGAGATCGCCGTCGTCCACAACGGCATCATCGAGAACCACGAGGAGCAGCGCGCGCGCCTGAAGTGCCCTGGGCTACGCGTTCGAGTCGCAGACCGACACCGAGGTCATCGCCCACCTCGTGCACCACTACTTCAAGGCGACCGGCGACCTCTTCGTGGCCACGCAGAAGGCCGCGGCCGACCTGCGCGGCGCCTACGCCATTGGCGTCGTGGCGCTCGCGGACCCGGAGACGGTCACCGGCGCGCGCATGGGCTGCCCGCTCGTGGTGGGCCTGGGAGACGGGGAGAACTTCCTCGCCTCCGACGTCTCCGCCATCGTGTCCGAGACGCGGCGCGTGATGTACCTCGAGGACGGCGACGTGGTCGCCGTGCACCGCAAGGGCGTCGAGGTGGTCGACGCGCGCCGGGCAAGCCCGTCGACCGGCCCGAGCGCCTGAGCGAGCTCTCGGCGGACGCGGTCGACCTGGGCCCCTACCGCCACTACATGCAGAAGGAGATCCACGAGCAGCCCCGCGCCGTGGCCGACACGATCGAGGCCGTGATCGACGGCGGCATCGACGTGGACGGGCTCTTCGGCGAGGCGCGCCGCCGCCGCCTTTCGCGACACCGACGCGGTGCTCATCCTCGCCTCCGGCACGAGCTACTACGCGGGCCTCGTGGCGCGCTTCTGGCTCGAGTCGATCGCCAAGGTGCCCTGCAACGTGGAACTGGGCCACGAGTACCGCTACCGCGACTCCATTCCCAACCCGCGGCAGCTCGTGGTCACCATCTCGCAGTCGGGCGAGACGCTCGACACGATGGAGGCGCTCAAGCGCGCGAAGGAGCTGGGGCACGCCAAGACGCTCTCCATCTGCAACGTGCGCGAAAGCGCCATCCCCCGCGCCTCGCGCTTCGTCTTCTACACGCGCGCCGGCATGGAGATCGGGGTGGCCTCCACCAAGGCCTTCACCACGCAGCTGGTCTCCCTCTTCACGCTGACGCTCGCGCTCGCCAAGGCGCAGGGGCCTGCTGGACGCGCGCGGCGGAGGAGGCAGGCCATCGCGCAGCTTCGCTTCGTGCCCGGCAGCATCCAGCACGCGCTCAACCTCGAGCCGCAGATCCAGGCGTGGGCCGAGCGCTTCGCGCACAAGGAGCACGCGCTCTTCCTCGGCCGCGGGCCTGCACTACCCCGTGGCGCTCGAGGGCGCGCTCAAGCTCAAGGAAATCTCCTACATCCACGCCGAGGCGTACGCGGCCGGCGAGCTCAAGCACGGGCCGCTCGCGCTCGTCGACGCCAACATGCCCGTGGTCGTGATCGCGCCCAACGACGCGCTGCTGGAGAAGGTGAAGAGCAACATGCAGGAAGTGCGCGCGCGCGGCGGCGAGCTCTACGTGTTCGCCGACCTCGACAGCCACTTCAGCGAGAGCGAGGGCGTGAACGTGATCCGCACGCCGCGCCACGTGGGGCTCCTCTCGCCCATCGTGCACACGATTCCCGTGCAGCTTCTCGCCTACCACACGGCGCTCAGGCGCGGCACGGACGTCGACAAGCCGCGCAACCTCGCCAAGAGCGTCACGGTCGAGTAACCCCGGAGATTCCCCAATGGACCAAGCAAAAGTAGCGCAGAAGGCACCCTATCCCGTCGATGTCGAGGCGGGGAAGACCTATTACTGGTGCCGCTGCGGGCGAAGCGCGAGCAGCCTTTCTGCGACGGCTCGCACAAGGGCACGTCGTTCACGCCGGTGGCCTACACGCCGGAGAAGTCCGGCAAGGCGTTCTTCTGCGGCTGCAAGGCGAGCGGGACGCAACCGCTCTGCGACGGCACGCACAAGAAGCTCTAGCCGCCCAGCGCCTTCATCACCTCCGGCGGGCAGGCGTACTTCGCGCGGTCGAACAGGTTCTCGCCGCCCGGGTCCTTCATCTCGGGATTGGCGCCCAGCGCGACCATGTGCGCGACGATCTCGGCGAGCTGCGCCGGCTTCACCGTCGGGATGCCGCAGTAGTTGACGGCGATCACCAGGGGCGCGGGCGGTTTCGCCATCTGGGGAAAGCGCACGGGCTGGAGCACGTTGGCGCTCGTGACGAGCGACTTCACCTTGGCCACGTCGCCCACGCGGATGGCGGCGTAGAGCGCGGCGCCGTCGGCTCCGGGGCCGCTGGCCGCGGGAGGCGGCGCTTTCGGCGCCGGTGAGGCGGCCTGCTTCGCCTGGCGTGCGCCGCTTTCGCGCCACGCGGGCCGGATGCGATCGAGCGCCTTCTCCGCCGCCAGCTTCACGCGCGGGTCGCTGTTCGCAGTCTCGGCACGCACCGTGTCGGTCGCGTCGAACGCGGCGCTCCACAGGCCCTCGAGGCGCCCGAGATATTCCACCTTCACGGCGGGATCGGGATTGGCCGCGAGCCAGCTCGCGAGGTAGCGCGCCCGCTCCTTGTCATCCGTCCACGCCATGGAAGACGGCCGAAGGCAGGTGTCGAGGAGCTTGCCGGGCTTGCCGCCCTTGAGGACGGGCTCGCACACGGCGAGCCACTGGGCCTTCGCGGCGCGGGTCGCTTCGGGAGCCCGCCCCGCTGCGCGCGCGTCGGCCGCGTTGCCGAGGATCTCGATGGCCCGCAGCCGCTCCTCCTCGGGCACGGCGGGGTTCGTCGCGACGGCGGCGAGCTCCGGCAGGCCGGTGGCCGTGCGACCGGCCACGCGACCCAGTGCGCGCATCGCGCTCTCGCGCTGCGCGGCGACCGACAGCGCCGCGGCGGCGCGCGGTGGCCAGAGGGCGAGCGAGGCCGGATCGTCCTGGTCGCCCAGGAGGCTCCATGCGGCGTAGACGGTGTCGCGATCGGCGTGCGCGGTGTGGTCGAGGAGCACCTCCGTCCACGCATCCGGGCGCGGCGCGAAGCGGTGCAGGATCGGCAGCAGCTCGGCCGAGGCGCTGCGCGTGATGCGAAGCTGGTCGCGGATCGGCTCCAGGATTGCGCGGTCCTTCGTATCCACGAGGCGTTGCAGTGCATTGCGGGCGAGCTCGACGTTTTCGCGCGATCCCCCGCGCTGGCGGGCCGCGGTCGTCTCCTCGAGATAGCGCAGCAGCGCGGGCGCCAGCGTGACGGGCGGGTCGATGCCGATGAGGCCGCGGGCGGCGAGAAACGCGACGTAGGGTTCTCGCCACGCGACTGCAGCACGCGCCTGCGCGCGGGCGCCAGCGCCTCGGCGGGCTCCTTCATCGCCGAGAGCGCCCCGGCCGCGTTCATCGCCACCGCGCCGTCGGCATCGTCGAGGGCAGTGCGCAACGCGGGCCGGGCAGCCTCGAACGCGGCGGGCGACTTTCCGGCGAGCGTCCAGAGGGTGGAGGCGGCGGAGAGGCGAATGGCGGCGTCGCCGTCGGAGAGGTGCTTCGCCAGCACGGGCGCGGTCTGCGCGGCGAACTCCACGTCGAGGCTCTTCGCGGCCCGGATCTGCTCGGCGGCATTGCCGCGTTCGAGGTCGCGCAGCGATTCCTTGCGCCATTCGGCGCGGAGCTTTTCGGCCTCGTCAGCCTTCGCCGCCAAGGGCAGCGCGGAAAGGAACAGGGGGAGCAGCAGTGCCGCGATCCGCTTTGCGCGCATGGGGCCTCCACGTTTTGCGCGCCATCATAGCGCAGGCCCCGATCCCGACTCGCCGCCCTCGTCAGGCCGGGTCGCAGCCCCAGCAGCTGCCGGGCCTCGGCCGCCGTCGCGGGGCGCACGGCCGTACTTGTCGCACACGTCGACGCAGCTTCGTCACGAGCTCGGCATTGCTTTTCGCGAGCCGCGTCTCGTCGAAGCGGATGTTGTCCTCCAGCCCGGTGCGGCAATGGCCGCCCAGCTCCATCGCCCACTGCGCGACCTGGAACTGGTAGCGCGCGATGCCCGCGGCCGTCCAGGTGGCGCCGGGCAGCACCTCCTTCGCCTCCGCGATGAGGAACTCGAGGACCGAGCGCCTGGCGGGCATCGCACCCTTGATGCCCATCACGAACTGCACGTGGGGCGGGGGCTTCAGGAGGCCGCGCTTCACGAGGTCCGCTGCGTTGTAGAGCATGGCAAGGTCGAAGATCTCGCACTCCGGCTTGATGTCCTTGTCGAGCATGTCCTTCGCGAGCACGTCGATGAAGTCCGGCGGGTTCTCGTAGATCATCGTCGCGAAGTTGACGGAGCCCGTGGCGAGCGAAGCCATGTCGGGCTTGAGGTAGAGCATCGAGCCGCGCTGGCTCGCCTCCCGCCCGCGCCCGCCCGTGGAGAACTGGATGATCATCCCCGGGCAGTGCTTCTTCACGCCTTCCTGGATCTCGGCGAACTTCGCGGGGTCGGAGCCGGAGGACTCGTCCGCGTTGCGCACGTGGATGTGCACGAGGGTGGCCCCCGCCTCGAAGGCCTCGTGCGTCGACTCGATCTGCTCGGCGGGCGTGACGGGAACGGCGGGCGTGTCCTTCTTGCGCGGCACGGAGCCGGTGATGGCGACCGCGATGACGACGGGCTGTGTCATGGTCATTTCTTTCCGGGGGGTGAGGCAGGCAGGAGGCCGAAGGGATCGCGCGGGTTCGCGTAGTCGCGCTTCGGCCCGATCTTGTAGACACCGCTGAAGCGAAGCACCGTCGCGCCATCGACGGTGGCGGTGCCCTGGATGAAGACGAGGCTCTTCGTGGCGCGGATCACCTCGGCCGTGCCCTCGAGCCACGCGCCCAGCGGCACCGCGGCGACGAAATCCGTCGTGAGGCTGATGGTCGGGAAGCTGTGGCCGGCGATCTCGGGCCACTGGTAGTGGGTCACCACCGCCATCTGCATGTCGGCGAACGAGGTGAGCATGCCGCCATGGCAGGCGCGCGCGATGTTGGCGTGGCGCTCCTCGACGCGGAAGCCGAGCCGGACCCGCTCGCCATCCCAGCGGCCGTGCAGCGGGCCGATGGTCTTCAGGAACTCGCCGCCGATGGTGACGGGGCGGAAACCGGCGGGTACGGCGGGTGCGGTCATGGCGACCGATATGGTCGCACGAGGCAAAGGTGAGGCAAAGGGGTCGGTGTACTTTGCACAACGAATGTGCAAAGTAACCTGACCCCTTTGCCTCAGTGTCAGATACCTCAAGGCCTACTTCCAGCCGGGGTGGTCGAAGTACTTGCCGTAGTTCCTGAGCGCGCCGTCGACCTTGATGAGGCCCGCGCGGCCCGGCTTTCGCGGTCTTGGCGCCCTTCATGGCGTCGGCGCCGGCGAGCAGGTCGGCGATGACGAGGTGAAGCTGCGCATCGGCGGCGGCCGGCAGCTTGCACTCCTTCACGATGACGCCCACCTGCGCCTCGACGCGGTTGCCCAGCTCGGCATAGGCCTCGGGCTTGGCCGTGGCCTTGTGCATGGGCGCCGGGGCGCCGTGGACGGCCTCGCGGATCGTGGCCATGCCCTTGCGAAGCGGCTCGTCCGTCGGCCATTTCGTGCCCTGGTTGAGCTGGAGTTTCGCGGGGGCCGCGTCATGGCCGTGGGAATGGGGGTCGGCAGCGAGGGCCGTCGGCGACAGGACGGATGCGGAAAGAGCGAGCGCGCCCGCGGCGAGCAGGGTGGTGATCGGCTTCATCGGAATCTCCTCCAGGAGGTAGGTGGTGCGAGGCAGACGCCTGCGATCGCGCTCCGGTTCCCCCAAGCGCGGCCGAGTTCAGGATTTCTTGAACTGGTTCAAGCCCGGCGTGGCGCCGGCTTGCGCTGGATCATCAGGTCGTAGAGCGTCTGGGCGGCCAGCGACAGGCTGCGGTCGGCGCGCCGGACGAGGTAGATGGTTCGTTCCAGGCCCTGCATCCGGAAGCGGCCGGTGCACGAGCGAACCCCGCTCGAACTCGAAGAGCGTCAGCGCCGGCACCACCGTGATGCCCACGCCCTCCTCGACCATGCCCATCACCGTCGTGAGGTGCTCCACCTCCAGCACGGTGCTCATCTGCTGCGGGTGGAGCGCGGCCTCGAGGTGCTGGCGGACGCTGCTCGCGCGCGAGAAGTGCACGAAGGGGTAGGCGGCGAGGTCCTTCACGCGCAGCGTCGCCTTTCGCGCCAGCGGATGGTCGCCGCGGCACACGAGGTGGAAGCGGTCGCGGCAGAGCACCTCGGTCGCCCATTCGGGGCTGTCGGGCGCCGTCGCGGCCAGGGCGAAGTCCGCCCGCCCGGCCCGCACGAGCTCGAGGCACTGGTCGGAGAGCGTGTCGTGCAGGGCGAGATCGACGCCGGGATGGGCGCGGCCGAACTCCGCGAAGATTCCCGGCAGCCACCCGGCGGCGAGCGACGGCAGCGCCGCCACCGACACGCGGCCCTTGCGGCGCGCGACGCGGTCGCCCATGTCCGCGGCCAGCCCCTCGAAGTCCGCGAGCAGCCGCCGCGCCGGCTCCTCGAGGAGCCGGCCCTCGGCCGTGAGCTCCACGTTGCGCGTGTCGCGGTCGAAGAGCCGGGCGCCGAGGGAATCCTCGAGCGAGCGCACCAGCGCGCTGAACGCCGGCTGCGAGAGGTGGCAGCGGTGCGCCGCGCGCGTGAAGCTCTTCAGCTCCGCGAGCGCGAGGAAGGCGCGCAGCTGGCGCGTGGAAAGATTGAGTTGCGTCATCGATCAATCAATCGGAAATAACGACTTCTCCGATAACCGCGCCCACTATAGAGTGCCCGCCATGGCGCAACAACCCCTCCTCATCGGCTGCGGCGCGGGCTTCTCCGGCGACCGGACGGACGCCCCGGGCCCGGTCGTGGCCACCCTCGCGCGGCGCGGCGGGCCGGCCTGCCTCATGCTGGAGACGCTCGCGGAGCGCACGCTCGCGCTGGCGCAGCTTCGCCGCCGGGAGGATCCGGATTCCGGCTACGAGCCCATGCTCGACGCGCTCGTCGCCCCGATCCTGGCCGAATGCCTCGGCAACGGCATCCGCATCGTGTCGAACTTCGGCGCGGCCAATCCGGCAGGCGGCCGCGCGCCGCATCGACGAGATCGCGCGGACGCAGGGATTCACCAATCCGCGGATCGCGATCGTTACCGGCGACGACCTTTCCGGCCCGGAGCACCGCGAGCTCCTCGCCGAGCGCCTGGGCACCCATCGCCCGTTCGTGAGCGCCAACGCGTATCTCGGCGCGGAAGCGATCGCCGAAGCCTGGGACGCGGGCGCGGAAGTCATCGTCACCGGGCGGGTGGCCGATCCGTCGCTCGCGGTCGGCCCCGCCATGGCGCACTTCGGCTGGAGCGCCGCCGACTGGGACCGCCTCGGCCCCGCCACGATGGCCGGGCATCTTGCTCGAGTGCGGCTCGCAGGTGACGGGCGGCTACTTCGCCGACCCCGGCTTCAAGGACGTGCCGGACCTCGCCAACGTCGGCTTCCCGATCGCGGAGATTGCGGCCGACGGCAGCTGCGTGATCGGCAAGGCCGCGGACACGGGCGGCTGCGTGACGCTCGCGACGGTGAAGGAGCAGCTCCTCTACGAAGTGCACGACCCCGCGGCCTACCTCACGCCCGACGTCACGGCGGACATCCGGGAAGCGCGCGTCGCCGCGGTCGGGCCCGGATCGCGTGGCGCTTTCGGGCGTGCGCGGCCACGAGCGTCCCGCGACGCTCAAGGTGACCGCGTTCTACGAGGGCGGCTGGCTCGCGGAGGGCGAGATCTCCTACGCGGGGCCGGGCGCGGAATCGCGCGCGCGGCTCGCCGCCGAGATCCTCGCCAAGCGGCTGCCCGACCTGAAGCTTCGGGCCGATCTCATCGGCGTGGTGAGCGTGTTCGCGGACGACGCCGGCCGTCTTCTCGCCGCGACACCCGCGGGCGAGGCGCGCGACGTGCGGCTTCGCGTCTCGCGCGCAGGCACGCGGATCGCGAGGCGGCCGAGCAGCTCGCGCAGGAAGTGACCGCGCTCTACACCTGCGGGCCCGCCGGCGGCGGCGGCGTTCGCACGGCGATCCGCCCGCGGCTTTCCACGGCCTCCTGCTTCGTGCCGCGCGACGGCCGTCCACCCGAGAGTCGAGTGGGTGAGCTGATGGCCGCCCCGCACCGTCGCGCTGCGCTCGCTCGCCCACGGCCGCACCGGCGACAAGGGCAACCGCTCCAACATCAGCGTCATCGCCCATCGGCCCGAGTTCTGGGACGTGCTCGTCGCGCAGGTGACGGAGGAGGCGGTGGCGAAGGCCTTCGCGCACCGCGCGCCCTCGCAGGGTCACGCGCCACCTGCTGCCGAACCTGCACGCCATGAACTTCGTCCTCGACGACGTGCTCGACGGCGGCGTGAACGATTCCCTCAATCTCGATTCGCACGGCAAGGCGCTCGCCTTCCTCGTGCTCGACCTTCCCGTGCAAGTGCCGGAATCGCTCGTCCCGCTCATCCCGAACCGCCCCTGAACCCGCCACGAGAATCCCCCGGAGGAAACCATGAAGAGAATCGTCGCCGCACTCGCCCTGGCGCTCGCCGCCGCCACCGCCGGCGCGCAGGAGTTCCCCACGAAGTCGATCACCTTCGTCGTCCCCTTCGCGGCCGGAAGCGCCACGGACATCCTCGCGCGCGCCGTCGGGCAGGCGATCACGAACGAGACGAAGCAGGCGTGGTCGTCGACAACAAGCCGGGCGCCAGCGGCATGATCGCGGCGAGCTTCGTCGCCAAGGCCCCCGCGGACGGCTACACGGTGCTCATCACCACCAACACCACGCATGCGGCCAACGAGCACCTCTACAAGAAGCTCTCCTACGACCCGGTGAAGGATTTCGCGCCGCTCTCCGGCCTGGGCAAGGGCGGGCAGGTGATGGTGGTGACGGAACGACCTGCCGGTGAAGACGGTGGCGGAGTTCATCGCGTACGCGAAGAAGAGCCCGGGCAAGGTCAATTTCGGCTCCGGCAGCTCCTCCTCGCGCATCGCGGGCGAGCTCCTGCAGCAGATGGCCGGCATCGAGCTCCTGCACGTGCCCTACAAGAGCAACCCGCTCGCCATCACCGACATGCTCGGCGGCACCATCGACATGATGATCACGGACACGACGACGGGGCTGCCGCAGGTGCAGGCCGGGAAGCTGCGCGCGCTGGGCTACTCCGGCGACAAGCGCTCCCGCCTGGCACCTGACCTGCCCACCATCTCGGAGGCCGGCGTGAAGGGCTACGAGATGAGCTACTGGTTCGCCGCCTATGCGCCCGGCCGGCACGCCGCCCGCCGTCGTGAAGCGCCTCAACGCCCTGCTCGTGGCCGCCACGAAGAGCGCGCCCGTCACCGCCTTCTACGAGAAGACCGGCGTCGACGCCTTCTCCACCACGCCCGAGGAGCTCGCGAAGTTCCAGCTCGCCGAGACCAAGAAGTGGGGCGACATCATCAAGAAAGCCAACATCCAGCCCGAATGAAGCCTTTTGGGGACCGTGTTCGCGAACACGTCCCCAATGACTTGGGTGCGCCGCGAAAGATGCGATGATTTCCGCATGGATCCCGACGGCCTCCCCGCCGAGATTTCCCGCGCGCGGGACCTGCTGGAGCCACGCCACCGTCGATCGCCGTCCTGACCGGCGCGGGGATCTCCGCGGAGTCCGGCATCCCGACCTTCCGCGACGCGCTCACCGGCCTGTGGGAGAAGTTCCGGCCCGAGGAGCTCGCGACCCCCGAGGCGTTCGAGGCCAACCCGAAGCTCGTGTGGGACTGGTACGCGTGGCGGCGGGAGATCGTCGCCAGGGCGCAGCCCAACGCCGGCCACCGCGCGCTCGTCGCCCTCGAGCAGCGGTGCCGCGAGCGCGAGGTCGACTTCACGCTCGTCACGCAGAACGTGGATGGCCTGCACCGCGCGGCGGGGAGCCGGCGGGTGGTCGAGCTGCACGGCAACATCCGGCGCGTGAAGTGCTTCGACCGGCACCATCCCGTCGAATCGTGGACGGAGGGCACTGAAGTGCCCACCTGCCCGCGCTGCGGCTCGCTGCTGCGGCCCGACGTGGTGTGGTTCGGCGAAGGCCTTCCGCCCGAGGCGCTCGCCAGCGCGATCGCCGCCGCGCGAACCTGCGACGTGTTCCTGTGCGTGGGGACGTCGACGGTCGTCGAGCCCGCGGCCTCGCTGCCCTTCATCGCGCTGGAAGCCGGCGCGCGCGTGATCGAGGTGAATCCGCAGCCGACGCCGCTTTCCGCCCGGGCGAGCGTGAGCCTGCGCGGAACCGCCGGCGAGATCCTGCCGCTGCTGGTCTAGCCTGCCCGGAGCGGGCGGCGGGATTTCAGCGAATGAAGGTGATCGGCACCTTCACGACGTGGAAGGTCTTCATCGCGACCGACCCCATCAGCACGCCGGAGATCTTGCCCAGGCCGCGCGTGCCCATCACCACGCCCACGCAGCCTCTCTCCTCGGCGATGCGGCCGATCGTCTCGGCGGGCTCGCCTTCCGCGAGCAGGAACTCGTGGGGCGTGCCGGCGAGGATTTCCAGCGCCTTGGACGAACTGTCGCGCGCGAGATCTTCCCGGTGCTTCCTGGCCGCGTCGTGCCCGATGCCGTGCGTCTGCCAGTCCTCGAACGCGGGCTGCACGTTGAGGACGAGGACGCGCCCGCCCGTCGCCCGGGCGAACCAGACGCAATACTCGGCGGCTCGCGTCGATGTCTCGGAGCCGTCCACGGGCAGGAGAATGAGGGGTCCGGGACTAGCGCTCATGACCGATTCCTTGGATGGGGGCCGACAAGCCCGAATGGTAAGCGATGGGGACGGTTCCGGAGAACCGTCCCCGGAAAAAACGTACCCGGTACATGTACCGGGTACGTGTACCGGGTTCAGCGCATGAAGACGTACTTGCCGGGCGCGTCGCCGACGCGGCTTGAAGGCGCCGCCGCCGATCTTGGGCGGCGCGACCTTGCCGGAGGATTTCTCGGTGAGCCACGCCTCCCACGCCGTCCACCACGAGCCCGGGTACTCCTTCACGGTCTCCTGGAAGGCCTCCGGATCGAGGTAGTCGCTGCCCCGCGGCCGGGTGCGCATCTTGAACTTGCGCTTGGACTCGGGCGAGGGCGGGTTCACCACGCCGACGTTGTGCCCGCCGGTGGTGAGCGCGAAGGTGAGTTCGGCGTGCGTGAGGAGGTGCAGCTTGTAGACGCTCTTCCACGGCGCCACGTGGTCCGTCACCGTGCCCACGCAGAAGATCGGGACGTCGATGTCCGGCAGCGCGATGGGCTTGCCCCAGACCTTGAAGCGGCCGGTGGCGAGGTCGTTCTGCAGGAAGAGGCTGCGCAGGTACTGCGTGTGCATGCGATAGGGCATGCGCGTGCCGTCCGCGTTCCACGACATCAGGTCGTTCACGGGCGTGCGCTCGCCCTTCAGGTACTGCTTCACGAGGCTGGACCACACGAGGTCGACGCTGCGCAGCAGCTGGAACGCGCCCGACATCTGCGTGGAGTCGAGGAAGCCCTTCTCCCACATCTGGTCCTCGAGGAAGGTGACCTGGCTGTCGTCGATGAAGAGCGCCAGCTCGCCCGGCTCCGTGAAATCCGTCTGCGCCGCGAGGAGCGTCATCGAGGCGAGCCGCTTGTCGCCGTCGCGCGCCATCGCCGCCGCCGCGATCGACAGCAGCGTCCCGCCGAGGCAGTAGCCCAGCGCGTGGATCTTGCGCTTCGGCATGATCTTCGAGACCGCGTCGACGGCCGCCATCACGCCGGTGCGCAGGTAGTCGTCCATGCAGAGGTTGCGGTCCTCGGGCCCCGGGTTCTTCCACGAGATCATGAAGACCGTGTGCCCCTTGTCGACCAGGTACTTCACCAGCGAGTTGCCGCGGCGAGAGGTCGAGGATGTAGTACTTCATGATCCACGCCGGCACCATCAGGATGGGCTCGGCGTGCACGCGCGGGGTGGTGGGCGTGTACTGGATCAGCTCGATCAGCTCGTTGCGCAGCACCACCTTGCCGGGCGTGACCGCGAGGTTCTTGCCGACGACGTAGTTCTCCGCCCCGGCCGGCGGCGCGCCCGAGGATCGGTGCGCTCCATGTCCTCCTGCCAGTTGCGCAATGCCCCTGGCGAGGTTCTCGCCGTTGGTCTCCTGCATCACCTTCATCACTTCCGGGTTGGTGAGCGGGAAGTTGGAGGGCGAGAAGAAGTCCATCGCCTGGCGCGTGGTGTAGTCCATCACCTGCTCGTGGTGCCGGGTCACGCCGCGCACGCCGCGCATGGAGATCGACATCCACTGCTGGCCGAGCAGGAAGCTCTGGTAGATCACGTTGTAGGGCCACTGGTCCCAGGCCGGGTCGCGGAAGCGCGGGTCCTGCGGCAGGGGCTCGATGCAGTGCTCGCAGTTCTCGCCCTGCGCGTGCATCAGGAGGTGGCCGAGGCGCTCCCACTGCCGGGCGCCCATCTCGATGATCTCCGCCTGCTTGCTGGGGGAGCCGGCGAGGTGCATGGCCCAATCCAGGTAGGCGCTGGACATCGCCGCCGGGGACAGGCCCCCGGTGAACTTGCCCAGCGTGGCGTGAAGCAGCCGGTCCGCGTTTCCGGATATGAAGTTCGGGAGCAGTGATTGGGGCTGGGCATACATGGATGCCTCCCAGGGGGGCTACGAGGTGTAAGTCCAAGATACTCTTGGGAAAACCCCCGCGATTGACCTGTCTCAAGTCCCTTGGGGACAGGTGCGGTTCGCGAACACGTCCCCGAAATGCTAGGGCTTGGCCCTGTAGGCCTCGTCGAAAAGCCGCTCGAGGGTGGGGTGGATGCCCCGGAGGCCGTCGATGACCTCCTTCGCCCACTCGAAATAGCCCCGGCGCCGCTCCAGGGGCCACTTGGCGGGGGGTGCGACGATCACATCGCGGAGGTTGCAGGTCTTGTCGGCCAGCTTCACCAGCTTGGCCTGCGGGGAGATGTGCGGGGCCCGCTCCACCTGCTTGCGCTTGCGCTCCGGCTTGGGGAGGTTCTTGTCGTCCGTGACCTCCGCCACGATCGAGGCGACCTTCGGCCCGAACTCCCGCGCCAGCTCCTCGACCGTGGTTTCCGTGTCCTCCACCGTGTCGTGCAGGATGGCCGCCACCAGCACGTCGACATCGTCCACGCCCGCCTCGATCTTGAGCACGCGCGCGAGCGCCAGCGGGTGGTTGATGTAGGGGGACGCGTCGGCATCCTTGCGCCGCTGCATCCGGTGCTTGAGGGCGGCGAAATTGGCCGCCTTGATGAGGATCTCGACGTCGTCCATGGCGGAACAGTATGCCTCTCGCCGGTGGTGAGCGCATCACTGCGGATGACGGGACGGGTATCATTTCGCGATGCCCGCGCCCGCCGACCTCACCCAGCGCTTCCTCCTCGAGAACCTCGACATCCGCGGCCAGGTCGTTCGCCTCGGCCCCGTCTGGCAGTCGATCCTCGCCCGGCGCGCCTATCCGGAGGCCCCTGCGCCAGCTCCTGGGGGAATTCGCCTCCATCGCCGTCCTCATCGGCGCCGGCATGAAGCATCCCGGCCGCTCGGTGCTGCAGGTGATGGGCCAAGGGCCCGTGACGATGGCGGTCGCCGACTGCACCCACGATCTCGCCGTGCGCGCGATGCTGAAGGCCGACACGAAGGCTACCCCTCTCCCCTGGGAGAGGGCCGGGGGTGAGGGATTCGACCTCCACGACTACTTCCCCACCGGCCGCCTGGTCCTCACCCTCGAGAACGCCAACACCGCCCGCCACTTCCAGTCCATGGTCCCCCTCGAGGGCGCCACGCTGGCCGAGTGCTTCGAGCGCTACTTCGACCGCAGCGAGCAGGTGCCCACCCACCTGTGGGTGCAGGCCACCGACGAGTGCGTGGGCGCCCTCATCCTGCAGAAGCTCCCCAAGGCCGACGAGCGCGACCCCCACGGCTGGGCGCGCGTGCAGAAGCAGGCGGCCGAAATGGCTCCCCTCTCCCTTGGGAGAGGGGCCGGGGGTGAGGGCATTCCTGAACTCCTCACCACCCTCTTCCCCGAAGACGATGTCCGCCTCTTCAAGCCCCAGCCCGTGAGGGACGGCTGCACCCGCAGCGAGGAGAAGGTGGTCGCCATGCTGAAGGGCCTGGGCCGCGCGGAAGTGGAGGCCACGCTCGCCGAGCGCGACGGGGTGGTGACCGTGCACGACGAGATCTGCAACCAGGAATACCGCTTCACCGCGCCGGACGTGGCGCGGATCTTCGAGGACTGAGGGGAGGGCCACTCCCTTTCCAGGCGTACTTCAGCTTGGCCTAGGTCAACGAGAGGCGCGCAGCACTGTTGAGTAGAATCGCCCCATGACGACGGAAGGCGACATCCGCGACCTGGTCAACCGCGCGTGGGAGGCGCAGTACTCCTCCCCGCGCGATTCGCACGCCTGGGCGAGCGAAGCCCTGGCCGCCGCCGATGCCGCGGGCGACAGATCCAGCCGCGCCTGGGCCAACCTCACCATCGGCAACTTCAAGCTTCGCTACGAGCCCCCCGGACAGGCGCGCCCCAGCCTGCAGGCCGCGGAGGAAGAGTTCAACGCGCTGCAGGACCACCGCGGCGCCGTCCTCGCCCGCACCAGCCTCGCCCGCGCCCGCATGATGGAGGGCGACGCCAAGGGCGCCTACGGGATGTTCCGCGCGATCCTGGAGGAGGAATCGGGAAGCCTCTCCCCGCTCGACCGCTTCTACACGCTGAACGGCATCGCGGGATGCTGCGCGGCGCTCGGGGACGCCTCGCAGTCCATCGGCTACCTCTTCGAGGCGCTGGGCCAGGTGCGCACGAACAACGCGCGCCCGCAGACGGCCACGCTCCTGTCCAACCTCGGCGGCGAACTGGTGGCCGTGGGCGACTACGAGGAAGCGCTCACCGTGCTGCAGGAAGCCGAGGGCGTGGTGGCGGAACTGCAGCATCCGCGGCTTCGCCTGGGGATCGTCGCGAACCTCGTCGACTGCCTGGTGCACATGGGGCGTCCGGCGGAGGCGCTTTCGCGGGCGCGATCGATGATGGTGGACCCGGAGTCGCCGTTCATCTCCGCGGCCGAGGGCAACGTCTACACCACGGCCGCCCTCGCTTTCATGCGGAACAATTGCGACAGCGAGGCGGAAACGGCGCTCGCCATCGCCGAGGGGGAAGCCGCCAAGCACGGCGGCCCGGCCCTCGTGTGGGCGCTGTACCTGCGGGCCATGATGCTCGCCAGGCACGGCGACAACGAGGGGGCGATTTCGCGGCTCAAGGAAGCGCGCAGCCGGTTCGAGGAACGCACGCCGCTGCTGTTGAGCGGGCTGGTGCTCGAGTCGCTGGCGGATTTCACCGCGCAGGCCGGGCGGCATGCGGAGGCCTTCGCGCTGCAGAAGGAATATTTCCAGGTGTACGAGAAGCGCCTGGGCATGGGGACGAAGGCGCGCTACTACGCCGTGCAGATCCGCTACGAGCTGAACCGCCTGCGGGACGAGCGTGACCGCGCGCGCGAGGAGGCGCTGCGCGATTCCCTCACCAGCCTCTACAACCGGCGCTATCTCGATTCGGTGCTCGCGGCCCTCGTCTCCCTCTTCGGCCGCACCGGGCAGCCGCTGGCCGTGGCCATGCTCGACCTGGACTTCTTCAAGAGCGTGAACGACGAACACGGCCACCTTTTCGGCGACGCGGTGCTGAAGACGGTGTCGCGCGTGCTCACCGACGGCACGCGCGCGGGCGACATCGTGTGCCGCTACGGGGGCGAGGAGTTCTGCCTCGTGTTCCCGAACTCGACGGCGGACGATGCGATCGCGCGGGTGGAGACGCTGCTGGAGATGACGCGCAAGACCTCCACCAGGCTCGGCGAGATCGAGAAGAACGGCATCACCTTCTCGGCCGGCGTGGCGGGCTTCCCCGAGAATGGCACGACCGCGCAGACGCTTGTGGAGGCGGCGGATCGGGTGCTCTACACCGCGAAGAATCGGGGGCGGGGGCGGGTGATGCGCTGACGCTCCCCTCTCCCGCTTGCGGGAGAGGGGTTGGGGGTGAGGGCGACATCAATTACTTTTCCACCTTACCGCCAGAGGCAGAGCGAGGCGAACAGGTGCTAGGGAATCTCTGCCACCCATAATTTCAATTTTTCGGGCGATGGATAGTTTCTCGGAATCGCTGATAGTGAGTAGGGTAGTTCGAGGCGCCGCAGAAAGCGGAACGTCCAGGAGATCTCGCTCTCGGCTAATTTCGATCGCGAGCTTCAGATCTCGGCGAAGGAGCAGGAGGGGAGGAAATTGGTCTCGCTCCGACATCCAAACGAGTGCGTCCTTGGCGCCTTTGGAGCTATTGCATGATCTGCAAGCCCAGACCAGATTGTCACCGGAGTTCGCTCCACCTCGCTTGGTAGGAATGAGGTGGTCTGCGGCCAAATGCTCTCGGTCCCCACAGTAGCAACACGCTTGGGGTAACACCATCTTAAGACGATCATCCTCGGCCAGCGGCCCGATGTTCATGGTGCGCTTGTTTAATCCGGCGTAGAGACGCGCCCTAATCATGAAGTGCGTTCGTCCGTACGAACTTGCCTGTGCGGTAACGGCGGAGTGCGCCATGGCAAGGTTCGCATACGACCAATTCAGTAGTTCGCCAATGGTGGTGGGTTCCATTCTTGAGAGGCTGCAGACTTAAGTGAGCTGGTGAAATGAATCTGCGTCGGGAGGCGCGGGTGCACATTGTGAAGGCAAGGCGTGACCGAGGTGCATTTGCCGACGCAACTTAGGCAGTCCCTCTCAGGTTTTTGATCCGCCGTTGCGGAAGGTACTGGCTTCCGGCCAAGCCTCCATCACCAACGCCACCAAATCCGGGCAATCGACCAGCATCGAATCGCGGTATTCCTCATCCTGCTCGAGCTGCTGCCAAAACCAGGCGGACGCATCCCGAC
>CAWAOC010000002.1:0-118583 GCA_963783635.1 uncultured Gammaproteobacteria bacterium | reverse complement strand
GATGAACGGCGCCGAAGCCATGGTGCGCATGCTGCAGCTGCACGGCGTGAAGCACATCTTCGGCCTGTGCGGCGACACCAGCCTGCCGCTTCTACGACGCGCTGGCCCGGCTGGACCACGGCATGCAGCACATCCTGACGCGCGACGAGCGCTCGCGCCGCCTACATGGCCGACGGCTACGCGCGCGTGAGCGGCCGCGTCGGCGTGTGCGAGGGCCCGAGCGGCGGCGGCGCGACCTACCTGCTGCCGGGCATCGTCGAGGCCAACGAGTCAGCTCGATCCCGGTGCTCGGCATCACCTCCGACATCGCCACGACCTCGCGCGGCCGCTACCCGCTCACCGAGCTCGACCAGGAGGCGCTCTACCGGCCGCTGACCAAGTGGAACGACGGTGATCGACCGCGCCGACCAGATGCCGCAGGCCGGTGCGCCGCGCGTTCCGCGCCATGACCACCGGCCGGCCCGGCGCCGCGCACCTCGGCCTGCCGTTCGACGTGCAGAAGCAGCGCGGTCGATCGCCGGCGCGACGTCTGGGCGCAGCCGGGCCACGACGCGCTATCCCGGCGTGGCGCTCGCGCCGGATCCCGCCGACGTGGCAGCAGGCGGCCGCCGCGCTGCTGTCGCGCGCGACGTGCCCGGTCTTCGTCTGCGGCGGCGGCGTGGTGATCGCCGGCGCGGCGACGGCGCTCGCGGCGCTCGCGGAGCTGCTGGGCGCGCCGGTGGCACCACCGTCAGCGGCCAGGGCAGCCTGGCCGACGACCATCCGCTCTGCGTCGGCGTGGTCGGCACGCAACGGCGGCATGCTGCGCCACGCGCGAGGTGCGTCGACGCAGGCCGACCTGGTCGTCTTCGTCGGCTGCCGCGCCGGCTCGGTGACCACCGAGCGCTGGCGCTATCCCGCGCGCGGGCGCGCCCATCATCCACATCGACGCCGACCCGATGGTGATCGGCGCCAACTACCGGACCGACGTCGCGCTGGTCGGCGATGCGAAGCTGGCGCTGCAGCGGACTCTGGACGAGGCGGTTCGCGCGCGCCTGAAGCAGCCGGCACGCCGGCGCCGCCGATGGCGCGCCATCGCCGGCAAGGCCCGCGCAGGCAAGTTCGCCGACTTCGCGCGCGCTGGCCGCCTCGACGACGTGCCGATCCTGCCCGAGCGCGTGGTCGCTGCGCTGCAATCGACCTCCTGCCGCGCGACGCGATCGTGGTCGCCGACCCCGGCACGCCCTGCCCGTATTTCTCCGCCTACTACGAGCTCCGCGAGGCGGGCCGGCACTTCATCTCCAACCGCGCGCATGGCGCGCTCGGCTACTCGATGTCGGCGGGCGTCGGCGCGCATTTCGGCCGGCCCGACGCGAAGATCGTCTCGGTGATGGGCGACGGCAGCTTCGGCTTCACCGGCGGCGAGCTGGAGACCATCGTGCGCCTGCAGGTGCCGCTGATGATGGTGGTGTTCTCCAACAGCCGTCTACGGCTGGATCAAGGCCGGCCAGAAGACCGGCTTCGGCGAGCGCTATTTCTCGGTGGACTTCTCGCGCACCGACCACGCGCGCGTGGCGGAGGCCTTCGGCGTGAAGGCGTGGCGCGTCGAAAGACCCGGCAGACCTCGACGCCGCGCTCGCAGGCCGCCGCCGAGCACGGCGGCCCGGCGCTGGTGGACGTGATCGTCGCAGCCGCTGCAGGACGCCGCCGTGCCCGTGAGCCAGTGGATGGGCTGAGCCGGCCGCGCCGGCGGCGGTGACAATTCGCGGGAAGGCCGCCGATGGATCCGGGACAGTTGATCGGCGCACACGGGTACTGGGTGCTGGCGCTGGGCTGCCTGCTGGAAGGCGAGACGCTGCTCGTGATCGCCGGCTACGCGGCCCACCGCGGCTACCTGGACCCTGTCGCGGTGATTGCCGTGGCGTCGATGGCGGGATTCGCGGGCGACCAGTTCTACTTCTGGGCTCGGGAGGCGGCACGGCCCCGCGGTCCTCGCCCGTTTTCCCTCGCTGGCCGCTAAGGCCGGCCGCGTCCACGAGCTGCTGGACCGTTACCAGGCGCCCGCCGTCGTTGGCGTGCGATTTGCGTATGGGCTTCGTGTCGCGGGGCCATTGCTGATCGGCGCGTCGCCGATGTCCGCCCTCCGCTTCGCGATGCTGAATGCGCTCGGCGCCGTCCTCTGGGCCTGCCTCGTCGCGGGAATCGGCTGGGTATTCGGCCACGCGGCCGAGGCCGTGCTGGGCGATATCCGGCATGCGGAAGGATGGATCCTCCTCGGGCTTGCGGCCGCCGGGGCGCTCGCCTGGTGGGTGCGCAGGAACCGGAAGGCGTAACATCCCCGAGCCCCGGAGACTGTGCGAGCGCTTGCCAATGATCAACAAGTGCCCTGATTGGCGGTCGGACAATGGGCAGCGGCTGGGGCCTGGTTCGTGGCGCGCCCGCGCCAGCCGGTCATAACGAAGGAAGGGAGCTCGACATGGCGATTGCAAAGGACGCGATCTTCGCGGACAAGACGCAGGCCGTAGGCGATTTCAACTTCGGCGAGAAGACCGCCGCGGTGTTCGAGGACATGCTCGATCGCTCGATTCCGCAGTACCGCGAATTGCAGCGCATGCTGGGCGAGATCGCCGCGCAGTTCGCGGTGAGCGGCACGAACGTCTACGACCTGGGGTGCTCGAACGGCATCACGCTCGAGACGCTTTCCACGGCCATCGGCGCAGCGGGCAAGCAAGTGCATTTCGTGGGCGTGGACTATTCCCAGGCGATGCTGGACAAGGCGGCGCAGCGTTTCTCGCAGGGCGACGCCGCGGTGAAGCCGACGCTCACGCTGGGCGACCTGAACGAAGGCTGCGCGATCGAGAACGCCTCCGTGGTCGTGCTCAACCTGACGCTGCAGTTCGTGCGGCCGCTCTTCCGCGACAGGCTGGTGCGCACGATCTGCGAGGGGCTGAACGAGAACGGCTGCCTGATCCTCGTCGAGAAGGTCCTCGGCAACGATTCCCTGTTCAACCGCCTCTTCATCGAGTTCTACTACGACATGAAGCGGCGCAACGACTACAGCGACACCGAGATCGCCAAGAAGCGCGAGGCGCTCGAGAACGTGCTGATCCCCTACCGGATCGACGAGAATTTCGAGCTCCTGAAGCGCAACGGCTTCGGCAGCGTCGACGTCTTCTTCAAGTGGTACAACTTCGCCGGCCTCATCGGCGTCAAGACGGGGCGGTAGGACGCCGATGGTCGCGCTCGGCCGCTTCCTGTTCCGCTACCGCGGCAGCGTCTTCACCGCGATCATGGTGGTGGCCCTCCTGCTCGCCAGGCCGCGGTATGCCTTCGGGCACCACGATCTCGACCTCTGGATGGACGTGGCGGGCGTGCTTGTCACGCTCGCGGGCCTTTCCGTGCGGGCGGCGACCATCGGGTTCGAGTACATCGTCCGCGGCGGGCGCAACCGCCAGGTGTACGCGGACCACCTCGTGCAAGGCGGGATCTATGCGCACACGCGCAACCCGATGTACCTCGGCAACGGCCTGATCGTCCTCGGCGCGGCCCTGATCCTCAACGCCCCCGAGTTCTACGCGGTCGTCGTTCCGTTGACGGTGCTGTTCTACGCCGCGATCATCGCCGCGGAGGAGGCCTACCTGCGGGAGAAGTTCGGCGCGGAGTTCGACGACTACGCCAGGCGCGTCAACCGCATCCTGCCGCGCGTCTCCGGGTTGGGGCGGACCGTCGGGGAGATGCAGTTCAACTGGCGGCGAGTGGTCGTCAAGGAATACAACACGATGTTCCTTGCCGTCATGGCGATGGCCTGGCTGGTCTTCTGGGACGACTTCGCGATCCAGGGCGAAGCCGCCCTTCCCGCGATCGAGTTCGTGCTGGCGTTCCTGGCGGCGTGGATCGCGCTGTACTTCGCCGTCTGGGCGCTGAAGAAGTCGCGCCGGCTCGAGGCGGATCGCCGGCAGGACGGGTCGTCCGCCTGAGACCCGCGGTGCCCGCGGCCCGCGAACCATGCGCTTCCTGCTCGATCACGTCGTCATCGCCGTCGCGGATCTCGCTCGCGCCGTGGAGGATTACCGCGCGCTCGGCTTCACGGTAGGCATCGGCGGGCGCCACCCCGGCCGCACGTCCCGCAACGCCCTCGTCGTGTTCGAGGACGGCGCCTATCTCGAGCTCATCGCCTGGCAGGAGCCGGGCCCCGCCGAGCGCTGGTACAACGTGCACGCGAAGCACGGCGACGGGCTCATGGACTTCGCGCTCGTTCCCGAGGACGTGCCGCGCGCCATCGAGGAGGCGAAGGCCCGGGGGCTCACGCTCGACCGGCCCCATCGACGGCGGGCGGGTCCGGCCCGACGGCCAGCAGGTGAAGTGGCAGACGGGGCGGCAGGCGACCTTCGATCTTCCCTTCCTGTGCGGCGACATCACGCCGCGCGAGCTGCGGGTGCCCGCGGGCGAGGGGCGGCGGCACGCCAACGGGGCGCTGGGGGTGGCAAAGGTCGCCGTGGCCGTGCAGGACCTGAAGGTGTCGCTATTGCGCTACCGGGCCTTGCTGGGGGTCGGGCCGGGAGAATCCGGACGTGGCGCGATCAGGATCGATGCGCCCGTGGTGCTGCCGAAGAAGGGCATTCGCGCCGCCGTCATTTCGCTGGGAGGGGCGTCGCTGGTGCTGATGACGCCCTCGGGCGCCGCGACGACCGGGGAAACGCCGGCCGTGGCGCGCGAGTTGCGTGAACGGCTGCTTACCCGAGGCGAAGGGCCCTGTGCGATCGCCTTGCGCACGGCGCCGGGTCAGGCGGCCCGCACGCTCGATCGCGCGCTGGCGCACGGCGTGGCGATCGAAATGGGGGCCGGCTAGCCGCCGGCCCCCGCAAGGGGCGGTCCGGGTCGGGACCTACTGCTTGCTGATCGGCGTGGCCGAGGCGATATTGATGTGGCGAGTCAGGTGCGCGGCAACCGGCCGGCCGGCGCGAGCCGCCTGGGACAGCAGTTGCGCCGCCTTGACCGGGTCGCGCCGCACTTCATCGCCGTAGAGCGTTTCACCGATGGCGAGCATTTGCCCGGCCAGTTCGGCGGCGCGGGCGTCGCCCGTCGCGGCGAGCTGCTGGTAGATCTCGAGGGCATTCGCGAAGCGCTGCACCTGGTATTCGTTGTCGGCCCTTTCCCACGCTTCGGGGGAGGCGGATGCGACATTGGAGAAGGCTGCGAGGGCCAGCGCTGCGGTGGCGGTCATGACGAATTTGCGGATGGTCATCTTGTTCTCCCTGAATGTCGTGCCCTCTCGGAGGGCGAGCCGTTGCGACGTTCCACTTGCTTCCGCTTCCCTGCCACCGAGCCTGCTGCCACCGGATCCCTGGGGCCCGGCTCCCCGGAAGTGACGCCAGTGTCGGGCCGGAGCCCGGGAAGCCGGTGTGCGTTACGTCACAACGGCGATTACAGCCGTAATCGCCGCGAGGCAGGCGGCGGACGAGGGGGGCAGCGGCAGGCCCGGCGGCGACTAGGACTCCCCGGGAGGGGGCAGCGCGCTTCCGAACGACTCGGCGACGGCGCGGGCCTCGATGGCCCTTCTCGCCGCGGCGTCGACGTTGAACTTGGATACCGCGCCGACCAGCGTCTCCGCCTGGCTGGCCATGTGCTCGGCCGCGGCGGCGGCCTGTTCCACGATGGCCGCGTTCTGCTGGGTATTGGCGTCCATCTGGGTGACGGCCCGGTTCACCTGCTCGATGCCGGACAGCTGGTCGCCGCTCGCCTCGGCGATTTCCGCCATGATCAGTCCGCTCACCTGCTTCACCGGACGAGACGATCTCCTCCATGGTCGCGCCCGGCCGACTCGACCTGCTTCACGCCGCCGTCCACGCGCGTCGACGACTCCGTGGATCAGCCCCTTGATCTCCTTGGCGGCCTGCGGCGCGCGCTGCGCGAGGCTTGCGCACCTCGGAGGCCACCACCGCGAAGCCGCGGCCCTGCTCGCCGGCGCGCGCGGCTTCCACCGCCGCGTTGAGCGCGAGGATGTTCGTCTGGAACGCGATCTCGTCGATCACGCCGATGATGTCCGCGATCTTGCTGCGAGGATTCGCGAGATGCCCTGCATCGAGGCACCACCTCGCGCACGGCATCGCCGCCGAGGGCCGCGACCGTCGACGCCCCGTCGGCGAGCGTGCGCGCCTGCCGCGCGTTCTCGGCGTTCTGCTTGACCGTGCTGGTGAGCTGCTCCATGCTCGCCGCCGTCTCGCCGAGCGCCGAGGCCTGCGCGTCCGTCCTCCTCGACAGGTTGGCGTTTCCCTTCGCGATCTCCCCCGACGCCGATCCCACCGCCTCCGCGGACATGCGGATTTCGGCGACCGACTCGGCCAGGGCCTCGCGCATCCGGGCCATGCTGGCGAGGAGACTTGTGCGGTCGCCCGCCCGGGTCCTCACTTCCATCGTGAGGTCGCCTTCCGCGATGCTGCGGGCGACGTCGGCGGCATAGGCCGGCTCGCCACCCAGGCTCTGCGTCAGGTTGCGGGTGATCAGCACGGCGGCCACGGCTCCAACGACCACGGCGATGACGGTCAGCGCCAGCAATACCATCCGCGTGTGCTTCTGGCTCTCCTGCGCCTCCCTCGCCTCGGATTCGCTGTTGGCGCTCTGGTAGTCGATGAATGCGTTGACGGCGCCGATGTACTTGACCTGGGTGAGCCTCAGCAAGCCGAGCATCTCGTCCTTGGCCGTCGAGTAATCCCCCTTCGCCGCGAGATCGATGAACTTCTGCTCGAGGGGCTCGTAGGCGGCGCGCGCCTTGGTGATGTCCTGGAAGATGCTGCGCTCGTTGTCGTCGTTCACGAGCTTCTCGACCTGGGCCAGCAACCCCTTGGCCAGCTCCGCGTTCCTGCGCACGTCCGCGAGCTCGCTCTTGACCTGGTCATCGTGGTCGAGGAGGAGCACGTTGCGCATCTGCCGCGCGCTCTGCAGAAGGATCTCGACGATCTTTCCGCCCGCGGCCAGCTTCGGGACGCGGGTCTGGGTGAACTCGTCCATCGCCTGCAGGCGGTAGATGCTGATCGCCATCGAGACGACGAGCAGCGAAATGATGAGCGCGAAGCCGAGCGACAGGCGGGCGCCGATGGTGAGGCGTTTCATGGATGACACGGCGCTCTCCCGGTCCGGACCCTTGGCGACCCCTATCTTCATGGCGTTTCTCCAGCGGGTGGATGCGGGGAATGGACCTTCCGGATTCGGCGCGATGGCTGTTCTGCGCGGGCGGGGGACTCAGGGCGGGGCGACGGCCTCGGCGGACGATGCCCCGGATCGGGACGCCCGGCTCAGGAGGTCGAGATCGCGGCCCGAAAGGAATTTCTCGATGTCGAACAGCATCACCATGCGGCCATCCTTCGTCGCGATGCCTTCGATGAAGGCCGCGTCCGCGAGCCCCGCGAGGTCCGGCGCCGGCTTCACGTCGCCCTGCTCGAGGACGACCGCGTCCGAGACGCCGTCGACGACCACGCCGACGATCCGGTCGGAGAGCCGCAGGATGATCGTCACGGTGAGCGCGTCGTACCTGGGGTCGGCGAAGCCGAACTTCGTGCGCAGGTCGATGATCGGCACGACGGTGCCGCGCAGGTTCACCACGCCCTTGAGATAGGGCGGGGCCGAGGGGATGGGGGTTGGCTTCTCGTAGCCCCGGATCTCCTGGACCTTGAGGATGTCGACGCCGTATTCCTCGCGGTCCAGCAGGAAGACCAGCACTTCGCTGGGCGCGGACCGTGGCGTTGCAGGTGCGGCTTTCATCTGGTGCGAATGTCCGTGTTGTCTTGCTTGCCGCCATCGCGCCTGGCGTGGCCGGCTCGTCTCCCGTTGCGACATTGTCCCGGCACGACGTGTGCCGGACCTGTGCGGTGCGTCACACATGCCGTGTCAACCGTAATCGGGGTGGTACGAAAGTCGCATCGGCCGGACACGCCGACGCGAGGCGCCGTCAGGGCGCGCGGCCGACCCGCGACTCGCGCGAGCGCCTCCACGGCCAGGGCGCGATCGCGAGGGCGGCCAGCGCGAACACGGCACCGATCGCGAGCCGCCACGCTTCCCGGGCCCGCGAACGCACCTCGCGAACGACGAACTCCTCGCCCCGGATCATCTCGTTGTAGGACTTGAGGAACGAGGCGGTGCGGCGCAGCTGGTGCTCGTCGAGGGGCTCGCCCTTCCAGCGGCGCTCGGCTTCCTTCGCCCGCAACTGCGCCGCCTCGCGGCGGTAGCGCTGCGCGAACTCCGCCGCCTCCTGCGCGATGGCGAGATCCTTGCCGCTCATGTAGGCCGCGCGCACCGCGGGGACGGCGCTCTCCAGCACGTCGAGCACCGGCTGGTCGGCGCGGGGCGCGAGCGCCATCCAGAGGCCGGAGGCGAGGAGCACGAACGCGGCGAGCCAGCGCGCGCCGCGAAGCGTCGCGGCGCAGGAGCGCCGCGAAGTCCGGCGCCAATCGAACGCGCCGTGCGATCGCCGCCACGACGAGCGCGATCCCGAAGACGCACACGAGCGTGGCGCCCGTGGACAGGTCCCAGGCGAAGGAGGCCGCGAGCCCGGCCAGCGCGACCGCCGTGCCCGCGATCCAGGCGATCACGAGCTGGCGCCGGAAGCCCTCCGCATGCAGCACGCCGATGGCCGCCGGGATGATGAGGAACGCGAAGACGAGCAGCACGCCCGCGAGCCCGACCGAGCTGGTGACCACGAGCCCGAAGGCGGCATAGAAGGCGAACTCCGCGAGCCACCCGCCGCCGAACCGGCCGGTGATCCAGCGCGTGAGCGGCGGATGGGCCGCGCCGACGAAGGCGTAGAGCGGGATGGCCCAGCGCAGCTCCTCCCACCCGACGGTGAGGATGTTGCCGGTGAGGATCTGCCGGATGTGCTCGGCGCCCTGCGGCGCGCGATCCACGAGCAGCAGCGCCGCGGCGGCCGCGACCACGTAGATCACGCCGATCTGCGCCTCCTGGGGAATCCGCCCCGACCACCGGCGGGTGGTGGCGAGGAGGGCCGCGGCGACGAGGGTGAAGGCGAGCGAATAGCCGTGAGCGGCGAGGCCCTGCGCCGGGTGGCCGAGGAGGAAGGCGACCGTCGCACCCAGGGCCGCCACCTGCGCGAGCGCCAGGTCGACGAAGATCACGTTGCGCGAGAGCACCTGCAGGCCGAAGTACGCGTGGATGCCGACGAGGGCCGCGCAGGCGAGCGCCGGGAGGGCCAGGAAGGCGAGGGCGTCGCTCACCGCGGCCCCGGCCGCGCGAAGGCTTCCGCCAGCGCGCGCACGTTGTAGTCGATGAGCGAGAGATAGTCGCGCGCCTGCGGCACCGCGTCGACGCCCGAGGCGAGCACCACGACGACGGCGCCCGTGCGCGAGGCGAGGAAATCGGCGTCCCGCGCGGGCTCGTGCGGCTCGCGCACGATGGCCGCCACGCGCTCGCGCTTGCCCGCGGAGGCAAGCTGCGCCAGGTGCGAGGGGCTCGGCGCCACGCCGGGGCGCGTCTCGATCACGCCCAGGAAGCGCAGCCGGAATCGCCGCGCGAGGTAGGGCCAGGTGTCGTGGTAGGCGATGAGCGCGCGGCCCTGTCCCGGAGCGAGGAGGCGCATCCACTCGGCCGTCTTCTCGTCCAGGCGCTTCAGGAACGCGAGGCGGTTGGCCTCGTAGCGCTTCGCGTTGGCGGGGTCGAGCCGCATCAGCGCCTCGAGGATGGTTCCCGTGATCACCTCGGCGTTCGCCGGGTCGAGCCAGTAGTGGGGATTGCCGCGCCCGTGGGCATGGCCGTCGCCCGGGCCCGACGCCGCCGGCACGCACGTCGAGCAGCGCCACGTCGACGGAGGCGTCGATGTAGCCCGCGCCGCCGCGCTGCAGGTCGCGGTTGCCGGATTGGGCGAGCAGGCGATCGAGCCATAGGTCGTAGTCCACGCCGACGCGAAGCACGGCCCTCGCGCCGCGCAGCAGGACGAGGTCCTGCGGGCGGGGCTGGAAGCTCTCCGCGTCCTGCCCGCCGGGGATGAGGTGCGTCGCCTCGATGGCGTCGCCGCCCACCGCCACGGCGAGCGAGCGCAGTTCCGCGGTCGTCGCGACGAGGCGAAGCTTCGCCTGCCCGTGCGCGACGCCCGCGAAGGCGAGCGCCGCGCACAGCGCGGCGAATGCGCGCCAAAGCAAGAGGGCTGCCCGGGGCAGCCCTCGGTGTCGCTCATCCGGTCACGTCACTTCGCGCGCCAGAGGCTCTTCGGCACGAGGCAATGGACGTTCTTCTCCGCGCCGGAGACATCGCCCACGCGGCAGTCCATCGCCACGCTCGCGAGCCCGTAGGCGTCGAGACGCGCCACGCCCTTCTTCTCCTCGAGGAACTTGATCATCGCCATCGAGGCGCCGTCCATGGCCTTGTTCAGGTCGGCGTCCTTCACGTGCGTGACGTAGTACGGCCTTGGTCTCCGCCGTCGGGCGCTCGGGGATGCCGGTCGCCTTCGTGTCCTTCGGGTTGAGGCAGTGGATGCCCTTCTTGATGTTCACGACCTGCGAGACGCGGCAGTCGGACACCTTCGGCATCAGGGCGGCCGCCTGGGCCTCGGAAATGCCGCGCTGCTGGGCGAGGAACTTCACGGTCTGCTTCTTCGTGAAGTCCATCGCGGCGTTGAGGTCCTTGTCCATGCCCATCGTGATCCAGTGCGTCTTCGTCTCGATGCGCGGGAAGTCGAGCTTCATGTCCTTCAGCACCGAGACGGTCATGGTGAGCTCCTTGTAGGCGGTCTCGAGCGCCGTGAGGTTCACCTCGCCGTTGCCCTGGCCGGCGTGCGAGTCGCCGCTCCAGAGGAGCGCGCCCTTCACCCATACGGGCACGTAGAGGGTGGTTCCCTCGGAGAAGTCGCGGATGTCCATGTTGCCCGCGTATTCGCCGGGCGGGACGCTGCTGTAGCGGCCGGGCTCGGCGCGCGCGACACCCAGCGTGCCCGGGAACGGCTTGATCGGCACGTAGACGCCGGGCAGGAACTCGGTCTCCATGCGGTCCATGTCGAGGTAGAGGTACTTCACCTGCCCGTCGGGGTACTGGCCCGGGAACTGGCCGAACATGCCGGGCACGTTGAAGTTGGTCGCGTAGGCGCGCGGCACGATGCGGTTGAGCGTCACCTTGAGCGTGTCGCCCGGCTCCGCGCCGGACACGAAGATGGGCCCGGTGAGGGTGTGCGGCCCGCGGCCCGGGATGGTCGGTGCGGAGCTTCTTGATCTCCTCGATCGTGCGGCCCGGCACCACCTGGTTGTGCGAGTGCATCATGGTTTCCATGACCACGGTGTCGCCGGAATTGATGGTGAGGACCGGCGGCTGCGCGTTGTCGAACCATCCCCACTGGGTGGTCTCGAGCGTGGCGGGCAGGAGGTGGATCTTCCCGTAGCGGCTTGACGGAATCGTCTGCTGCGCGTGCAGCGGAAGCGATCCCAGCGCGGCGACCACGGCGGCTGTTGCGGCGACGGACACACGGACACGGAATTGCACGGCTCTCTCCCCAGGTAGATTGACGGCGCGGCCCAACATACTCCAATCGCCGGCGCCGAAACAGTGCGCGGGTCAAGCGGGACGGGCCACGATGGTGCGGCGAACGCCGCGTGGGCATCCGGTGGATGCGCGATGGGCCCTCTCGACGCTTGCGGAGTAACTCGCAGCAATTCCCATGCCCGCGCGTTGCCGGCAGGCGGGTTCGGGCTATCGCGAACCCGGCGCCTGTCCGTGGCGGGTGTAGCGCAGCTGGGTGAGATCGAAACCCTGGTTCGTGGCGGCCTGCAGGGCCTTGTCGAGGCTTTCGCGGCCCAGCCGGGGCGTGCGGGAGAGCACCCACAGGTACTTGCGGTTCGGGTTGCCCACCACCGCCCACTGGTAGTCCTCGTCCAGGCCGATCACCCAGTAGTCCGACCGGAACGGCCAGAAGAAGGACACCTTGAGCTGCGCGTTGCCGGTGCCCTCCACCGCCCATGCCTTTCCGCTGGCCTGGTCGAATCCCTCCTCGGTCCGGCAGCGGTTGACGACCGAAATGTCACCGTCGGGCCGGAGCGCGTATTGCGCCGTCGTGTCGCCGACGCACTGGCGCTGGAAGAACATTGGAAAGGAGGCGATCTCGAACCACTGGCCGGCGTACCGGCCGAGATCGACCTTGTCGACGCTACGAACCGGCGCATCCGCATGGGCGAACGCACCGGTCATGGCCAAGGCGCAGGCAACCCCTCGAAATCGCCAGGTTGCGGGTCGCAAATCAGCCGGCCTTTGCGGCGTCCTTCGCCGCATCCTTCACGTCCTGCTTCACGTCGCCGAACTTCGCCTGGGCCTTGCCGAGGATCTTCTGGACCTTGCCCTTGGCTTCCAGCTTCTCGTTGCCCACGAGCTTGCCGGCGGCTTCCTTGATCTTGCCTTCCATTTCCTTGACGCGTCCTTTGACCTGGTCCTTGTTCATGCTCATGATTTTCTCCTGAAATCCTGCACCGGTAAACGACCGGCACGCCCTGAAAATCGACCGGAGGAGCCCCGCTTTCGCAGTGACCAACACCCTTGTAACAAGCATGGCCGGGCATGCCCGTCGAGTCGGTGCGCTGACGCACAGAAGCCGGGCATGGCGGATCGGGTGGCTACGCGTGGCCATCGTCCCCGGGCACCGCGCGTGAAGTAGACTTCCGCAACCTCGTCCGTGCAGGTGAACGTCAAGTGACGGATTTTCGCGACCACGTCGTCAAGAAGGCCCTCGACGACACGATCGGTCCCTACCGGCCGGAGAAGACGCGTCGCTCGCGGCTGCGCCGCATCGCCGCGATTGCGGTCCTGGCGATCGCCGTCTCCGCCGCGTTCATATTCATTGTCGATCAGTCCGCGCCGCGGCCCAAGCCCGCAGCCGCCAGTCGCAAGCCCGTTGCGGTGGACATCGTGCCCGCGCCACGCGAGCGAAGGTAGTATTCGGTCATTGCGACGCGGCCCGCCCGAATGTCGCGGCCCATGACGACAAGAGGATTCGGCATGTCGAGCGCACGGTGGGTGGCGATGGCCCTGGTCCTCGCCGCCCATGGCATGGCCCACGCCCAGGCCGCCGATCAGGCGTTCGCGAGCAGGAACAAGAACGCCTTTGGCGTGGTGAAGCGCCTGGACAGCGGCGACGTCTCGTGCGTGATGACGCTCGAGGACGACCGCGGCCGGGAATTCACGGAGCAGGGCGATTTCGACCTCTGCTTCCAGAAGCCCTCCCTTCTCGGCAGGCGGGTGGCGCTCACGTACGGGATGGCGAACGTCCTGGCGGCCGAGTGCCAGGGCGATGTCGACTGCAGGAAGAGCGAGCGCGTGGCGCTCGTGACGAAGGCGCGGATCGTGGAGTCCCGGGCGGACGCAAATGCCGCGCCGCCGACGCCTTCGGGCCAGTCCTCGTTCTGCACCCCGCAGGAAGAGGTCGTGTTCGCGTGCCGCACCGGCGCGAAGCTCGCCTCGATCTGCGCCTCCCGCGACGCGTCGGCCACGCGGGGCTACGTCCAGTACCGTTTCGGCAAGCCGGATTCGCGCCAGTCCCTGGAACTCGCGCTGCCGGAGGACCGGCCTGCCCCGCCGAAAGCGGCCACGGGCGAGAGCGTCGCCTTCTCCGGCGGCGGGGGCGCGTGGATGCGCTTTCGCAAGGGCGGATTCGCCTACGTGGCCTACACCGGCATCGGCAGGTGGGGACCGAATGGCGAGACGCGCGAGAAAGCGGGCATCGTCGTCGAGCAGGCGGGGAAGGCGATCGCCACCCTGAAATGCAGCGGCCGGCCGGTGAGCCTGCTGGGGCCGGCCTGGTTCGAGAAAGCCGGCGTGCGGGGCGGGGGCGAGGAGTTCGATTTTCCCGATTGAAGCGTCACCGATCGATGTCGAAGCACAAACAAGACAAGACGACCCTGGGAGGGTTCATGAGATTCGCCGCATTTTCCGCCGCGATCGTGTTAGGCCTGGCGAGCACGGACAGCGTTGCCGAATGGATCGACTGCGCGAGGGAGGACGGCTTCTGCAAGTTCGACGGCCGTCGCGAGGTGGCCTACGGCGCGGGCAAGAAGTGGGTCACCAAGGTATTCACGGGCGGGGTGGCCTGCACCAACCGCAAGTTCGGCGACCCGGCGCCGGGCATGGCCAAGACCTGCAAGGTGAGCGTGGCGAAGGGCGAGGATCCGGCGCCCGAGATCACGTCGTCGTGGGTGAAGTGCGCCAGCGAGGGGGCGTTCTGCAAGTTCAGCGGCGCCCGCAAGGTGGCGTTCGGGGCCGGCCGGAAGTTCAATTACCGGACCTTCCGGGACGGCGCCAAGTGCGCCAGCGTGAATTTCGGCGACCCGGCGCCGGGCGTCGTGAAGGCGTGCTTCTACAACCCGAAGTGATCCGGGCTACGGGCAGTTGCCGATGCGCTTCGCGCTGACGTGGCTGACCGATTCGACGCGCTGCGCGTTCTCGCCGGCGCTCACGGCGAAGCCGAGGTCGAGCCGGCCCTGGAGGGTCCGGGCGGTGTAGTCCACGGAGCCGCGGCCGGCAATCTCGAGGAGCCCGTCGCAGCGAACGGCGAAATCGACGTGGCCCGGCGATTCGCGCTTGTCCGAGAAGCGACAGTTGGCTGCGCCGGCGTTGGTCATGCCGCCGAGCATCCGGCTGGGATCCCGGACGTCGGCCGCCGAGAAGCACTGGCGAAGGGTCACGGGCTCCTGCTTGAAATCCGGCGCGGTCGGAATGGCCATGTCCGCGCTCACCTCCCACAGGCCGGGCTCCGGCCCGGAGGCCGGCAATGCATGAAGGCTCGCGAGGAGCCCGGCCGAAAGCGAGAGAAGGCGAAGCGACAGTCGATGCATCGAGGCTCCTGGTTGGGCGGGCACTATTCCGCCTTGATGCCGGCGGCCTTGATCATCGGCCACCATTTCTCGGCTTCGGCCTTCTGGTAGGCGCCGAGCGCCTCCGGCGTCTGCTGCTCGCGTGGCGTGATCTCGAGGCCCAAGTCGCCCAGGCGCTGGCGCGTGGCCGGATCGGCAAGCGCTTCGACGATCGCGGCGTTGAGCTTCGCGATCACGTCCTTCGGCGTGCCCTTCGGCGCCCACACGCCGTACCAGATGGACATGTGGAAGCCCGGAAGCCCCGCCTCGTCGGCGGACGGCACGTCGGGCGCGGCGGCCGAGCGCGACTTCGCCGTCACCGCGTGGGCGCGGACCTTTCCCGCCTTCACCTGGGGAAGGGCGTTGGAGAGCTGGTCGACGATGAGGTCCAGGCGGCCGCCCAGCAGGTCCTGCATCGCGGGGCCCGTGCCGCGGTAGGGCACGAACTGGAACTTCCCCCCCGTCATGTTCTGGAAGTAGACGCCGCTCATGTGCGTGCCGGAGCCCACGCCCGCGGTGCCGACGAGGACGGATTCCTGGCTGGCCTTGATCCAGGCGACCAGCTCCTTCAGGTTCGTGGCCGGGAGCGCCGTCTTCGTGATGACGATCATCGGGTTGGCCGCGATCATCGCCACGGGCTCGAGGTCGCCCAGCAGGTCGTACGGCAGCGCATAGATGGCGCCGTTCACGACGTGCGTGCTCCAGTGGCCGATGCTGAGCGTGTAGCCATCGGGGGTGGCGCGCGCGACGCGGCCGACGCCGATGGTGCCCGCGGCACCGGTGGTGTTCTCCACGACGATGGTCTGGCCGAGGGACTTGCGCATCGGTTCCGACAGGATGCGAGCCACGGTGTCCACGGGACCGCCCGCCGCGAAAGGCACGACAAGCGTGATCGGGACGCGCGGGCCAGGCCTGGGCGAAGGCCGCGCTGGCGAAGCCCAGGGCGGCGATGAGCGCGGCAATGATTCGCGGGACATTCATGGTCATGTTTCCTCTCGTCACGGGAGCGGTGGCGAAGCCAATATACCGAACACTCAGATTTCCGGCTCGGCGAAGAGGTCGCCGGTGCGCTTGCCGGCGAGGGCGCGGTCGCGATTCTCGCGCGCCTTCGAATACCCGGGATCGAGCGCCAATGCGCGCTCGAACGCCGTCCGCGCTTCGTCCCAGCGGCGCTCGCCCAGGTAGGCGACGCCGAGATTGTTGAATGCGCGCGGCCCGGCGCGGGGGTCCTGCGATGTCGCTTTCCAGAGCGCGACCTCGCTCGCGTAATCCTCGTTGCGCGTCACCGTGGCCGCCGAGAGCACGAGGGCGGCCGCGCAGCCCGCCGCCGCCGCCAGCCCGCGTCGCAGGCGGACGGCGATCTCGCAGGAGATTGCGAACCCGGCGCCCCAAAGCGCGGGATAGAAATGGCGCTCCGCCACGCCGTCGTGCCGGATCGGCGCCAGGTACATCGGGACAAGCGTCAGCACGACCCATCCCATGGCGATGATCCACCAGGGGCGATTCGCGCGGCAGCGCCATGCGAGCAGCATCGCCGCGGCGGCGACGATGCCCGCGGCCGCGCGATGCGCCACGCCGAGCGACTCGGGCTGGACGGCGGGATCGATGCTCAGCGGCAACAGCAGGGACAGGCGCGTGGCGAAGTATTCGAGGGCGAGCAGCAGCGAGGGGCTATCCAGGCGGCCTTGGGCGATGACTGCGGACAGTTCGAGCAGCGGCCCGTAGCGGCGGTGGCCCAGCATCGCCGCCACGGCGACGGCGGCCACCACCCACAAGGCAGCGGTGCGCCGCACTGCGAGCTGCAGTCGCGGGATCGTGAACGCGACCCGCGGCGCGTCGCCCCGCCCCCATTCGATCATCGTCAGCAGCGCCGGTATCACGACGAAGGTTTCGCGCGAAAGCAGCGCGGCGGCAAAGGCCGCGAGGGCCGCGGCCTGCCATGCGAGGCTTCGGGCGCGCGTGACGGCCGCGCCGCCCGCCTGCGCCTGGGCGAGAGCGGCGGCAAGGGCGAACAGCGTGCCGAGCGCGACCGAGCGCCCGGTGATGTAGGTCACCGCCTCGGTGGCGAGCGGGTGCAGCGCGACCACCGCCGCACAGCCGAGCGCCGCGCGTCCCGCGACGTCGAGGGGCATGCGGAAGGAGGCGGCCAGGACGAGCGCGAGGCGCCAGGCGAGGGCCACGACCCCCAGGTGGATCAGCAGGCTGCCCAGGTGGTGGCCGAGGGTCGCATGCCCGAGCCAGCCGCCCAGCTGGTGCGTGGCGACGTAGCTCGCCTTCAGCAGCGGCCGGATGCGCTGCGCGAGCGTTTCCCACCACGCGGCCCAGCCGTGCGCGGCGCGGTCGGTGGCCACCACCGCGTAGTCGTCGAACTGGAACGGGCCGAAGAGGCTATTGAGGTAGACGAGCGCGGTGAGGGCGATGAGCGCGGCAAGTGCCGGCGGTCCGGATCGAGGATGGGCGCCCGACGAGTTGACCGGCATGGCGAGGCCTCTTCACCGCAGGGTGCATTCGGACTTTGCGGGACGAGGACGCGACGGGCAGGGATCCTCGGTCAGGTCGTACATCCTGTACCTGCGCTCCCCGTTGCCGTCCGGCTGCGCGTTGTCCCACATTCGCTGGCCGGCGGTGTCCGGGTCGGACAGGACGGGCTGGTAGACCGTCGGCGGGCACCGCTTCTGCAGGTCCTGCCACCTCGCGGCCAGCAGCTGCATTTCCGTCGCGTAGGACGCAGCCTCCTCGGCGGCGAACTGAGCCGAGGTCAGCGTGTACTTGGTATCGCCGAGCAGGCCTGCGATTTCACCTTGCAGCAGGATCGGGATGATTCCGCCGGCCTCGTTGCGATTGAGGCAAGCCTGGCGGTGGAAGCCCTCGTGGTTCTCGACGATCTGCCTGAGGCACGCCGTATGGTTCGTGCTCGTCACCTCGACCCTGCAGTCCTCCTTGAAAAGGGACTCGGGCGGCAGGTTCTCGTGCGTGTTGGCGGTTCCCTTGACCACGCCGCGATCGCTGACCGCGTTGATCGCCTCCTGCACGCACTTCTGGTTGATCATCCTCTTGTCGGCGAGCGAGTACATTCGCGACTTTCCCGTCTTCGCCGTTTCCGTGTTGAGGTAGTTCACGATGCGCTGGTATTCCGCCTTGGCCGCGCGCGCCGAGCACCAGCGGTCGCGCATCTCCCGGACATCGTTGCAGCCGCAATCGCTCAGGACCGGGGCCGGAGCGCCGCCCCAATTGCCCAGGACCTGGGCGACGGCCGGGAAGGCGGCGAGGCAGGCGATCGCGGTCATGAGGGCGCGCATCGAGGGGCCTGCGTTTCGACGGTTCATGGTCTGCTGGTCTCCACGGTGGCCGTACCTTTCGGGGCGTTGCCCGGATCCGCAAGCTCCACGACTTCGGCCTTGCCGTCCTTCACCAGCAGCATCTTCCGGGACGGCTTGCCATTGACGAACTCCCCGAACAGCACGCTGCCATCGGGACGCTTGCGGGTTCCGATGCCGATGAGCTTCACGCCAGGCTCGAACATGCCGCTGTCCCGGGTTCCATCCGCGGCGACGAACACCCCGGGGCCCCACGAACGGCCATCGACGAACATGCCTTCGTAGCGCCGGCCATCGCGCCACGACAAGGTTCCCTTGCCGATCTGCTGGCCGCCGACGAAGGCGCCTTCGCGCACGCGACCGTCCGGATAGGTGATCTTGCCGCTCTGCAGGCGGCCATCGACGAAGGTGCCCTCCGTGCGCGTGCAATCGCTGCGCACGCCCACGCCCGAGCCGTTGTCGGGCGGCTTCTGGGCCTCGCAGGCGCCTGCCTTCGCCTGCGCCACGGGCTGCGGCGCGGCGGCGACCGGGACGCTGCGATGCAGGTACTGCCAGGTGCCGACGCCCAGCGTGGCCAGTACCAGCGGCACGCCCAGCATCACACCCCAGAACTTGGCCATCGTGGCGCCGGCAAGCGCGCGCGAGTCGGCCAGCGACGCTTCGAGCGTCGACTCCGACTCCGCCCGGCCGCGATCGACGGACGCCACGCGCGTGACCGCCTCGGCGAGCGTGGCGACGCTCGTCCCGGCATCGTAGAGGGCGTTGCCGAGCTCGCAGAAGGTTCCCGAGCGGTCCTTCTGCACCGCGCCCGATTGCTGCGAGGCGCCCTGCAACTCCGACCGGACTCGCGCCAGGTTCGTGTCGACGCGGCCGATGGCCGCCTTTTGCTCGGCATCGATGGCGGCGATCTCGGCGGCATGCCGCTGGCTCTCGGAGGCGAGACGGCTGTCCTCTGCCGCGTGCGCGGGCAGCTGCGCCCGCGATGCCGCAAGAGCCGCTCCCAGCTCGCCCTGCTCGCCGGCGAGCTTCGCGCGCTCCGCCTGCGCGGCGGCGATCTTCGGCTGCGCGTCGGCGCCGGCCGCGGCCCCGAGGGAGGCGATATCGCGCTCCAGCCCCGCGAGCTTGCCGGCGATCGCCGCCAGCCGGGACTCGGCCTGCTTGATTGCCTGCTCGCAGGCGGACTTGCGCGATCGCGCTTCGCGAAGCGCTGCATCCACCGGGCTCTTGTTCGCTTCCACCCCCTTGCGGCGGGCGGCGAACGCGTCGAGCTCCGCACGGCGCTGCGCTTCGAGCCCGGCCTTCTCCTCCTCGAGCCGGCTCGCCGTCTGCGAAAGCTCGCCGGCGCGGGCGTCGAGACCGGCCAGGCGGTCGCGAATGCCGGCGTGCGCCGCGAGATCGACCTTGTCCTCCCAGGCCCTTTGCCCGAGGGCGGTCAGGGCGACGAGGCGCTCGGCCTCCTGCTGGCGGATCGCGCGGCGCAGCCGGGAGCGGGCCAGCTTGCGGCCCAGCTCGCGAAAGCCTTCGGAGAGAAAGTTGCCGCGTCCGGCGTCAGGCGAGTCCTGTGCATGCGTCACGTTCCGGCTTCCTTTCCGAGCAGGCGCATCGACCGATGGCGGTGCGGTCGCTCATGGTATCTCCGGATGGGCTCGACAGGCCGCAAATCCCCATCATGCGAATCCCGGGGGCGCGGGCAAGGGCCGCCGGATTACTCGACCCCCGTCCCTTCGGGGCGGAACCGCGCGCGACGGCGGAAGCCCTCGCTGTCCGACCTGGCGCTCTGCATCGCGAGCTTCGCGGCCTCCGGGTAGGCCATGGAATTCCCGGCCTTCCCGATCTCGAGCCGCCTCGACTCGCCATTCACGCGCACGCTGTACCTGCCCATGTTGTAGAGGACGTACATCGCGAACAGGTTGTCGACGTCCTCGTAGCGCCCCTGTTCCTTGCGGAAGTCGCGGGACAGCACGGAGGGGAAGCGGTCGGGCAGGTCCTTGAACGCCACCTTCTCCTCGTCGTGCGGATCCACCCAGGTCGAGCCCTCGTACTTCCTGTACAGCACCACGTCCAGGCCGTACCCGCGCGCGTTCCATTCCCTGAGGAGCTTCATCGCCATCTCGGTGGGGATGTTGGCGTTGGCGGCCGCCACCACTCTCGTGCGCCCCGGCAGGACGGCGGCGCTCGTCACCTCGAGGTCCTTGTACCCGGCGCCGTACCGGAATCCCGAGCCGATGGTCTTGGCGCAATTCAGGCGCAGGTAGTCGTAGCGGATCTCGCGGTCGTGGTACTCGGTCGTTCTTCGCGCGGCCGTGGTAGTCGTCGTTGATGCGCCTGAAGAACGCGGCCAGGGCCTCCTTCTCCGAGGCCGGCACGCCGTAGACGCGAACGCCGACGACCGATCGCTTGTAGACCTCGCCGAAATCGAGGCCGAACGACGCCTTGTCACCGAGCGTCGAGGTCGTCCCGAACAGGTACTCCATCTTCGGGATCCGGACCATGAGGTCGCCGGTGTAGAAATCCTTCGCGTGCTCGGGATCGCGGTCGGCGTAGAAATTGGCGGAGTAGACGAGATCGTCGCCGGGCGCCTGGTCGCGGATCGCCAGGGCGAGATGGCCCGCCGAGCCCCCCTTGGAGGTGCCGTAGCTGATCAGCAGCTCCAGGTCGTACGCGTCCCGCCGCAGGACTTCCGCGATGGCGCCGACGTTCGCCGGCGCCGGCCCGCCCGGGGTCCCGAAGTCGGCGGCCGTGGCGGTGGTGGCGACGACGAGCGCGGCCACCGCGCACCGGATCGCTCCCCTCACTTCCTTAGCGAGACCTGCAGGCCGCTCAGGTCGAGCGAGAGCTCGAGCCCGATCTGCTTGCCCTTGACGTTGAGCTCCACGCCTTTCGCGTTCTTGAGCTGCGCGACCTTGTTGCCGCCGGCGACCGCGAGGCCCGCCTGGGTGGCGGTGTAGACGCCCTCGATGTCGGCCGGGGACTTCAGGTTCTTCGCTTCCCCGATGAGTTCCGCCTTGGACACGCCGATCGTGGCGCCGAGGCTCACGCCGCCGAGCTTGATGGGGTATTCCTTGCCCTCGAACGTGAGCTTGCCGCTGCCGCCGCTCACGCCGGCGACGAGGCCGGCCTTGTAGAGCTCGAGCTCGATCTTGCCGTCGGCCGCCGAGGCCGCGGCCGGGAACAGCGTGCCGCCCACTGCGAGGATCAGGGCGGCCGCCGCGCCGATGAGGGTCTTTCCGATATTGGTTTGCATGATCGCCTTCATTGAGTGTTGAGGTCCTGGAGCGGAAGTCGATGCCGGCCGTTTAGCTTTCGACCTGGCAGCGGTGGCACGCCGTGCCGGTTGTGTGGGACACGCGCCACGGGATGGCCCGGGACGCGCCATCGACATTTTTCGCCAATCCGGGCCGTTGCGCTTGCGGGAAATCAACGAGTCGCCCCATGATGGCCGGGATTGGCGCTCCCTCGTGTCCCAGGAGGATCGAACCCATGATGCAAGGTCTCCTGATCGTCGCGGCGCTCGGCGCGCTTCTCCCGGCCGCCGCGACCTCCGCGCCGGCGCAGCCGCCGGCCGGGGCACCCGTCGTGCCGCGCGCCCTGCCCACGCAAGTCCAGGTGAGGAAGGGCGATTTCGACGCCATGGTCGAGCGGCGCGTCGTGCGCGTCGCCGTCCCGTACAGCCGTACGCTCTACTACAACGACAAGGGGCGCGAGCGCGGCATCACGGCGACACCATCCGCGACTTCGAGAGGTACATCAACGCGAAGTACGCGAAGACGCTCGGCAAGCGGCCGATCACGGTCGTCATGATCCCGACCACGCGCGACAGGCTGCTCAAGGGCGTCGTCGACGGGCTGGCCGACATCGCAGCCGGCAACCTGACCGCGACCGACGAGCGCAGGAAGACGGTCGACTTCGTCGCGCCCGCGGACCAGAAGCCGGTGTCGGAGGTCGTGGTGACGGGTCCCAGGTCGCCGGCGATCGCGACCACGGACGACCTTTCTGGCAAGGTCGTCCACGTGCGCAAGGCGTCGAGCTACCACGAGAGCCTGGTGGCGCTGAACGCCCGCCTCGAAGAGGGAGGGCAAGCCGGCGGCGAACCTGGTGCCCGTTCCCGATGCCCTCGAGGACGAGGACATGATGGAGATGCTCAATGCCGGGCTCCTCGAGGCCATCGTGGTCGACGACTGGAAGGCGCGCATCTGGGCGCAGGTGCTGCCGAAGATCAAGGTGAACGAGGGCGCCGCCGTGCGCTCGGGCGGCGTGGTCGGGTGGGCCATCCGCAAGGAAAGCCCCAGGCTGCAGGAGATCCTGAACGAGTTCTACGCCTCGTTCGTGAGGAAGCAGAACCTCCTCGAGGCGCGCAAGAAGCAATCCTTCGTCCGGGTGAAGGCGCTCAAGGACCCGACCGGGTCGGCCGACTGGAAGCGCTTCGAGCAGACGCTGGCGCTCTTCCGCAAGTACGGCGCCCAGTACGGGTTCGACCCGCTCATGCTCGCGGCGCAAGGCTACCAGGAGTCCCAGCTCGACCAGAACGCCAAGAGCCAGGTGGGCGCCATCGGCGTGATGCAGCTGATGCCGGCGACTGGCGCTGAGCTCAAGGTCGGCGACATCAAGCTGGCGGAACCCAACATCCACGCCGGCGCGAAGTACATGGACCAGCTCATGACGCGTTACTTCCCGGACGCGAAGTTCGACGAAACCGACCGCTCGCTCTTCGCGTTCGCGGCCTACAACGCGGGGCCCGGCCGCATCGCCCAGATGCGCAGGGAGGCCGCGAAGCGCGGCCTCGACGGCGACAAGTGGTTCAACAACGTGGAGATCGTGACGGCCGAGAAGGTCGGCATCGAGACCACAACCTACGTGCGCAACATCTACAAGTACTACGCGGCCTACAAGCTGATGCTGGATGTCGAGGCGACGCGCCGGAAAGAAATGGAAGTCGCGCAGCGGCAAGTGAGGGTCACGGACCCGGCGCCCTGCCGGAAGCCTTGAGGCCCTTTTCCAGCCCCGCGAAGGAAAGGGTCGGCAAGGTCATCAGCCAGCGGTATCCCTTGGCCACGAGCTCGTCGATGTTCTTGGCGTTCGCGTGCGGATGGCCGCAGACCACGTTGTGCTCCTTGCAGATGGCGAGGATCTCGTCGATCGCCGCCGCGACGGTCGGGTGCTCGTACTGGCGCGGGAAGCCGAGGTCCTGCGACAGGTCGCCCTCCCCGATGAGGACGCAGCCGATCCCCGGCACTTCCTTGAGCATCTTCGGCAGGTTCCTGATCGCCTTGGCCTCCTCGCACTGGATGACGACCAGGATTTCGCCCTTGGGATTGAGCGGCCAGACGTCGGCGCGGGCGTAGTACTCCTGCGCGGTGAGGCCCCAGTAGGGTGCCGCATGCTTCGGCGCATCGCCACGCAGGCCCGCCGGCTCGTAGAAGCGGCGCCGAGGGCGGCCGCGGATAGCGGCACGCGGCCACGGCGTTGCGCGCCTCTTCCACCGTGCTGACGTGCGGCCAGACGATGCCGTAGACACCCATGTCCAGCACCTGCTTGGCGAAGAACTGGTTCATCTCGCCGCCGTTCGGGGGGATGCGCACCATCGGCGCCACGGCCGGCGCGATGCTGCCGGATTTCAGGATCTGCTTGCGGTCGAGCATGTACTGCATGCAGTCGCGCAGCAGCTGGATGTCGTAGGGGTTGTGTTCCATCTCGAAGATCACGGCGTCGTAGGGCGCGGCGTTGATCGCCTGCGCCATGCCGACTTCGGGCGGCGAGAAGGTGGTGAAGGCGGGCTTGCCCTGTTCGAGCGCGCGGATCGCGCCGTTGAGCCGGGGGATTTCAGCCATGGGGTTGCTCCCTTTTCGTCGGTGGTGGCGCTTTCGCGCCGCTTGGAATCGTGCTTCAGACCGGGCACGCGGGGATTCTGCGAGTCAAGCGGGCGCAATTGCAATGCCGATTGCATCTTTCATGACGAGGATCAAACGGCGGCCGGATCGCTTCGCCAACCTTACGCGAAGCGCCGCGGCGCCGCAGCATTCCAGGCGTAACGCTTGCCTTGTCCGGGCTTCCTGCAGGTCCTATCATGGGCAGGATTCGCGAGGCACGGGTGAAGGGCGGATCGATCGGCCTGCCGCTCGCGACCCGCCGCATGGCGTCGAACGAACAAACAAACAAGAGGGGGAGCTCTACCATGGCAAGCAACGGCTTCAACAAAGGCTTCTGTCGGCGCGGCTGCGCCATGCTCTCGATGCTGCTGGTGGCCGCCGTCCTGGCGAACGCCCCGGCGTCGGCCCAGGACAAGTACCCGAGCAAGAAGCTCGACTGGACGATCGCCTTCGGGCCGGGCGGGGGCAACGACATCATGTCCCGGACCCTCATCTCCATCATGGAGAAGTACAAGCTCTATCCCGACAACATCGTCCCCGAGAACCGGGCCGGGGGCAGCGGCGCCAAGGGCTGGGGCTTCGTCTTCAGCCAGAAGGGCAACCCGTACCACATCACCTCGACCAGCGGCAGCTTCATCACCACGCCGCTCCAGGCCAACACGCCGTGGCAGGCGACCAGCTTCACGCCGATCGCGCTGCTCGCTTCCGACGATGTGGTGATCCTGGTGAACGGCAAGTCGAAGATCAGGACCCTGCGCGAGTTCATCGACCAGGCCAAGGTGAAACCGCCCTCGATCGGCGGCATGGGCACGGTCAACGTCGAGTTCATCATTCCGAAGCTGCTCTCGGAGAAGGCCGGATTCAAGTTCGATTACGTGGCGTTCAACAAGCAGGGCGAGCTGACGACGGCGCTGCTGTCCAGCGCGGTCGACGCGACCATGTCGAACCCGGGCGAAGTGCTCGGCCTGCTGCAGTCCGGCGACGTGAGGGCGATCGCCTTCAGCGGCAAGAAGACGCCCAAGGTGCTTGGCGACATTCCGACTTTCGCGGAAGCCGGCTACGACCTCGGCATCTCCATGCCGCGCGGGCTGGTCCTGCCGCCCGGCGTGCCGAAGGAGGCGCAGGACTGGTGGATCGCGACGGTCAAGAAGATCGTGCAGACGCCGGAATGGAAGGACTACGTCGAGAAGCAGCTGCTCACCGAGAACGTCCTCTATGGCGAGGACTTCCGCGCCTTCCTGCAAAGGACGCAGGTCACCTTCTCCGACATCCTGAAGAAGTCGGGTGCCATCAAGTAGCCGCGGAATCCGGCGTGCAGACCACCGGCGGGTCCGGAGGCGATTCCACCGGCGAGGCGGCAGGCGCGGCGGCCGGGCGGGCGATGCGCGCGGGATTCCTCCTCGCGATCCTGTTCTGCGCCGCTTTCTACACGTACATCGCGTTCGCCGAGCTGAGCTACCTGTCCTCGGCCGGACGCCTCGGGCCGGGATTCCTGCCGCGCATCATCGGCGTCGCCCTCATCGCGATGTGCGTGCTCAGCCTGTATGCGGACATGAGGAACCTCCCCGCCGAGGAGGCCCTGGCGCCCGCCTGGCGCAGCGCCGCCGTGCTCGCGCTGCTCTCGGGAGTCTTCGTCGGGCTGCTCGAGATCATCGGGGGCGTCTTGTCGATGATGGTCTTCATGGCGGCCTCGCTCTGGATCCTCAACCGCGGGCGGCCGCTGCAGAACGCGCTCATCGCCGTTCTCATGCCGCTCGGCATCTACCTGGTCTTCGACGTGTGGCTCAGGGCCTCGATGCCGCGCGGCCTGCTGCCGCTCCCGTTCTGATGGACATCTTCGCCAACCTGCTGCTCGGGCTGTCGGTCGCCATAACACCGGTCAACCTCGGCCTCCTCTTCATCGGCGTCATGCTCGGCATGGTCGTGGGCATCATCCCCGGCTTCGGCCCCTCGGCCGGAATCTCGATCCTGCTGCCCATCACCTTCGGCATGGATCCGACCGGCGCCGTGATCATGCTCTCGGCCATCTACTACGGCTCGATGTACGGCGGGACGATCACCTCGATCCTGCTCAATACGCCGGGCGAGTCCGCCTCCGTCGCGAGCACCTTCGACGGCTATCCCCTCGCCCAGCAGGGCCGCGCCGGACCGGCGCTCGTCATGCAGGCGGTCGCCTCGTTCATCGGCGGCACCATCGGCGTCATCCTGATCACGGTCCTCGCGCCGCTCTTCGCCCTGGTGACGCGCAGCTTCGGCCCCCCCGAGTTCTTCCTGCTGGTCATGATGGGGCTGATGACGCTCATCGTCATGATCGGCGGCAACTGGCGCTATGGCGTGATTTCGGCGCTGATCGGCTTCGCGCTCGGCACCGTCGGCGTCGACCTCGAAACCGGCCAGACGCGCTTCACGTTCCAGTCGGCCGAGATGATCGGCGGCATCGACTTCATCCCGATCGCCATCGGGCTGTTCGGCCTCGGCGAGCTCTACTACGCCTTCTACCGGGGGCAGCACCTCTCGGGGGCCGGCGGCATCGTCCAGTACCAGAACGAGAAGCGCTTCTGGCCGGAGCGGCGCGATTACGCCATTTCCAAGTTCGCCATCCTCCGCGGCTCGATGCTGGGTTTCTTCATCGGCGTCATCCCGGGCGCGGGCGCGACGATCGCGGCGTTCATGTCGTACACGCTCGAGAAATCCGTGTCCCGCACGCCGGAGCGATTCGGCAAGGGCGCGATGGAGGGCCTGGCCGGGCCGGAGGCGGCCAACAACGCGGCCTCGTCGGGCGCGATGGTGCCGCTCCTCTCCCTCGGCCTCCCCGGCTCGGCCTCGACCGCCGTGCTGCTCGCCGCGTTCCTCATGTGGGGACTGACGCCGGGCCCGCTGCTCATGACGCAGAAGCCCGAGTTCGCCTGGGGCCTCATCGCCAGCATGTACCTGGGCAACATGGCGCTGCTCGCGCTCAACGTCTTCGCCATCCCGCTGTTCGTGCAGATGATCAAGGTGCCCTACCGGATCCTCGCGCCGGCGGTGATCCTCATCTGCACCATCGGCACCTACAGCGTGAACGGCAGCCTCATCGAGACCGGGCTGATGTTCGTCGCCGGCCTCGTGGGATTCTTCATGAAGCTCTATGGCTATTCGCCCGCGGCGCTGGTGCTGGCGCTCGTCCTGGGACCCCTGGCGGAGCAGTCGCTGCGCCAGACGCTCACCATCTCGCGCGGGTCGCTCGGGATCTTCCTCGAGCGGCCGACGTCGCTGTGGATACTCGGCGCCACCGCCGCCATCCTCGCCGCGGGATTGATGCTGCGCCTGAACCGGCAAAAGGCCGGATAGGAAGCGACCGGCGAGGCACGGCGCGGGCAGGGAAGCGTCGTATCATCGCGTCCATGCGCAGAAACTCCGCCGGCTTCACCTGGATCGAGCTCCTGCTGGTGCTCGCCGTTTTCGCGATCCTGGCCGCCCTCGCGTTCCCGTCCATGCGGGACACCGCGCTCAAGAAGCAGGTGAAGGAGGGTCTGGTACTCGCCGACCTCGCCAAGCAGGGCGTGCAGGCCGCGTGGACCGCCAAGGCGGAGATGCCCGCGGACAATGCGGCCGCCGCCATCCCGCCGCGCGACAAGATCGTCGGCAACCTCGTGAAGGACGTGAACGTCGATGGCGGGGCGATCACCCTCACCTACGGGAACAACGCCGGCAAGGCGCTGGATGGCAAGCGCGTGACGCTGCGGCCGGCCATCGTGGCGGACCAGCCCCTGGTGCCCATCGCCTGGATCTGCCACGACGTTCCCGTGCCCAACGGCATGGAGATTCGCGGCCGCGACGAGACGGACATCCCGTCGAGCCAACTGCCGCTCGAGTGCCGGGGTTCGTCGCCGAAATGAGCGCCGCTGTCGCGTTTCCCTCCCTGATACGGCGGAGGGATCGCGGCCCTGCCGCGGCGTGCCTACCGGTAAAACGCCTCGACCTTGCCCTTGAGCTTGATCAGCAGCGGGTGCCCCTTGCGGTCCACCGCCTTGCCCGCCTGCACCTTGACCCAGCCCTCGCTGATGCAGTACTCCTCCACGTCCCTGCGTTCATGGTCGTTCAGGCGGATGCCGATGTCGTGCTCGAGCACGGCGGCCACGTGGTGGGGGCTGCGCGGATCCACGGACAGGCGATCGGGCAGGGGCGGGCGTTCGGAGGGGGCGTTCATGGCGTGCGTCGGGGTCTCGGATCTCGCGAATCCCTATCAACTGTCCCCGTCGCCAGCTTGCGGCAGGCGCTATCCGCACGCCCCCACCCACCCGCACGCGCTGCAGAAATCGCAGCCGTCCTTGCGGATGACGGTCATGTTCCCGCACTCGCCGCACTTGGTGCCCTTCATGAGCGCGGGCTCGTCCCCGCGCCGCGGCGACTCGAGGATGCCCATCTCCTGCTTGGGGTAGCCGTTCTCGTCGAGGACGCCCAGCATCGAGTAGCGGTGGATGACCAGGCGCGCGAGGTACGCGACGGTGGAGGACCAGTTCTGCTGCCGGCGCTGGCCGGGCACGAAGGCCATGAAGTCGCCCAGCGGCTCGCTGTAGTCGAGGAGCTTGCGAAGCTTCATGCCGATCCAGGCCGGGTCCATCACGCGCATGTCGAGCGAGAGGAGCTTCGCCAGCCCGTCGAGCGCGCGCGGGTAGTGCCCCGAGAGCCACATCGAGTAGGGCCGCGTGCCGCCGTCGGGCATGTGCATTTCCTTCAGGCCCATCACGAATTCCTCGCCCGAGGCGGGGTTCGCGATGTCCACCGTCCAGGCGAGCGTGCCGTCGGTGCCGGTGCGCGGCTCCTCGAGGCTGAAGAGGGCGTCCAGCAGGGGGGAGGCGCCCGCGTCGTCGAAGGCCTTGAGCGACTCGCATCGCCAGCGCACGACCTGCCCGAGCGCGGAGACCATGCTGGGCACGCGCCGCTTCTCGCCGTGCGGCGGCATGCGCATGTCGAAGCCGTCGTCGCCCACGGTGAGCGCCAGCGCGTCGAGCTTCATCTTGAGCCAGGCGCGGTCGTTGGCGCGCATGTCCATGGAAAGCGTCTTCGCCACCGCCCCCAGGCCGCGCGGCTGCTCGGCGCCGTTCACCCAGACCTCGAACGGGAAGGCGCGGTGCGTCTCGCCCTCCACGTGGCCGATGAAGAGCGCGAACTTGCCCACGGGCGAATCGATCATGTACGTCCACGCCGGGTTGCCCTCGGGCAGCTCCGGGCGGCCGGGCCAGCGCAGGCTCGCGAGCACGGGCTCGGGCAGCGACTTGATCGACAGGCGCCGGTTCATCGTGTCCACCGGCAGCTCGGCGCGCGCGGGCTCGGCCGGCTTCGCGGGTTCCGTCGACAGCACGGAGCCGAGCACGCTGTTGGGCCGGTAGGTGGCCAGGCCCTTCAGGCCCGACTTCCACGCCGAGAGGTAGAGCCCCTCGAACTCGGAGTAGGGGTAGTCCTCGGGCACGTTCACCGTCTTCGAGATGCTGGTGTCGATGAACGGCGCCACGGCGGCCACCATCGCCTTGTGCGCTTCCGCGGAGATCTCGAGCGCGGTCACGAACCACTCCGGCAGCTTCGCGTCCTCGCCGTTCAGGAACTTGAACAGGCGGAAGGCGTGGTCCTCGACGCGGAACTCCTTGTGCGTGCCGTCGGCCATGCGCTTCTTGCGCGTGTAGGTCCAGGAGAAGGGCGGCTCGATGCCGTTGGAGGCGTTGTCGGCGAAGGCGAGCGAGATCGTGCCGGTGGGCGCGATCGACAGGAGGTGGGAGTTGCGGATGCCGTGCTTGCGGATCTTGTCCTTGATCTCCTGCGGCAGGCGCGAGGCGAAGTTGCCGCCGGAGAGGTAGAGGTCGGCGTTGAAGAGCGGGAAGGCGCCGCGCTCGCGGGCCAGCTCCACGCTCGCCTCGTACGCGCGGTCGCGCATGTACTCGGTGATCTTCGCGCCCATGGCGCGCGCGTCGTCCGTGTCGTAGGCGAGGCGAAGCATCAGGAGCGCATCGCCCAGCCCCGTGTAGCCCAGGCCCACGCGGCGCTTGTTCGAGGCTTCCTTCTTCTGCGCGGGCAGCGGCCAGGGCGTCACGTCGAGCACGTTGTCCAGCATGCGCACGGAGGCGTCGATCACCTTGCCGAAGCCCTCGAAGTCGAAGGCGCAGTCGTCCTCGAACGGGCTCTTCACGAAGCGCGCCACGTCGATGGAGCCCAGGCAGCAGCAGCCGTAGGCGGGCAGGGGCTGCTCGGCGCACGGGTTCGTCGCCTCGATGGCCTCGCAGTAATACAGGTTGTTGTCGCGGTTGATGCGGTCGAGGAAGAGGATGCCCGGCTCGGCGTGGTCGTAGGTCGAGCGCATGACCTGGTCCCACAGGTCCTGGGCGCGCACCTTGCGGTACACCCACAGCCCGTCGCCGCGCTGGTAGCCGCCGCCGTCCTTCACTTCCTGCGAGGGCTCGGCGCGGTGCACCAGCTCCACGTCGCCGTTGGCTTCCACGGCCTTCATGAACGCGTCGGTGACGCCCACGGAGACGTTGAAGTTGGTGAGGTCGCCCTGGTCCTTGGCGTGGATGAAGCGCTCGATGTCCGGGTGGTCGCAGCGCAGCACGCCCATCTGCGCGCCGCGGCGCGCGCCCGCGCTCTCGACCGTTTCGCACGACTGGTCGAACACGCGCATGTACGAAACCGGCCCGCTCGCGCGCGAGTTGGTGCCCTTGACCCACGCGCCCTCGGGGCGGATGGAGGAGAAGTCGTAGCCCACGCCGCCGCCGCGGCGCATCGTCTCCGCGGCTTCGGCCAGCGCCGTGTAGATGCCGGGGCGCCCGTCGACGATCTCGGTGATGGAGTCGCCCACCGGCTGCACGAAGCAGTTGATGAGCGTGGCGGTGAGGCTGGTGCCGGCGGCGGAATTGATGCGGCCGGCGGGGATGAATCCGTTTTCCTGGGCTTCGAGGAACTTGGCCTCCCAGAAGGCCCGGCGGTCCTCGTTCTCGTTGGCCGCCAGGGCCTTGGCCACGCGCACCCGCACTTCGCGGATCGAGGTTTCGCCGTCCTTGGCGTACTTCTCGACGAGGACTTCGGTGCTGATTTCCTGGGCGGGCAGCTTCGAGATGTCGGCTGCGGAACGGCGGGACTTGGCCACGCTCATAAGGTGATCCCCCTCGACTGCGTTATAAAGTGAACTCGCCAGCTTCTTGGGCGGGCAGAGCAACGATTCTTGCCAGCCGACCCCCTTTTCCGGTTGACCCAGATCAAGTGGCGGGCATGGCGTCGAACCCCCACATTTTGTGGTCGTGTCGGGATTTCTGTCCAGTTTTTTCAACCTATAGTGGCCCGATTTCGGGCGCGATTCTTGCGGGAGACGGCCGATGGCGACGGAAACGGCGACCCTGGCCGGCGGGTGCTTCTGGTGCCTGGAGGCGGTCTTCGACCAGCTTTCGGGGGTGGATCAGCGTCGAATCGGGGTACATGGGGGGCCAACGGCCGAACCCGACCTACGAGGACATCTGCACCGGCGAGACCGGCCACGCGGAGGTGGTCCGGGTGACGTTCGACGCCGATGTGGTGAATTTCCGCGATCTTCTGGCGGTTTTCTTCACGATCCACGATCCCACGACGCCCAACCGCCAGGGCAACGACGTGGGCACCCAGTACCGCTCGGCCATCTTCTTCCATACGCCGGAACAGGAAAAGGCGGCGCGGGAGACGATCGCGACGCTCGACGCCGAAGAAGCTCTGGTCGAACCCGATCGTCACCGAGGTGGTCCCGGCCGCCACGTTCTGGCAGGCCGAGGACTACCACCAGGAGTACTTCGCGCGCGTGGGCTCGCAGAATCCCTACTGCACCTTCGTCGTGGAGCCGAAGGTGGCCAAGTTCCGCAAGCACTTCATCGACCGCCTGAAGAAGTAACCCCCGCGGTGTCAGACACGGTGTCGCAGTTCTGACACCGCGGGACGGTAGAATCGCGCTTCCATGCGGTTCTTCCGGTTCCTTCGCATCGTTTCCACGATCGGTCGCCACGGCCTCGACGAATTCATCGTCGGGCGGGGCAGCTCGCTCGTGCGCCTCGCCTTCCGGGTGGCCTTCTTCTGGGCGGACCGGTCGGGCCCGCGCGGGGTGCGGCTGCGCGTTGCCTTCCAGGAACTGGGCCCGATCTTCGTGAAGTTCGGGCAGCTCCTGTCCATCCGCCCCGACCTCGATCCCCACCGACATCACCGACGAGCTCTCGAAGCTGCAGGACAGCGTGCCGCCCTTCCCGGCGGCAGCAGGTCGTCGAGACGCTCGACCGCGCCTACGGCAAGCCCTACACGGAGGTCTTCCGGAACTTCGACCTGACGCCCGTGGCGAGCGCCTCCGTCGCCCAGGTGCATTTCGCGGAGCTGCCCGACGGCCGCGAGGTGGCGGTGAAGATCCTGCGGCCCCGCATCGTGGAGACGATCGACAACGACACGGGGCTCCTCTACGTCGTGGCGGGCCTCATCGAGCGGCTGCATCCCCTGAGCGACCTGCTGCGGGCCCGCGAGGTCGTGAACGAGTTCGACAAGATCATCCACGACGAGCTGGACCTCCTGCGCGAGGCCTCCAGCATGAGCACGGTGCGGCGCAACTTCGCGGGCAGCAGGATCCTCTACGTGCCGGACGTGTACTTCGACTGGTGCACGCGGGAGGTGATGGTGATGGAGCGCATCGACGCCATCCCCGTGAACGACCTCGAGCAGATCCGCGCGAACGGCATCGACACCGCCACGCTCGGCCGCAACGGCGTGGAGATCTTCTTCACGCAGGTGTTCCGCGACGGCTTCTTCCACGCCGACATGCACCCCGGCAACATCTTCGTCGCGCGCGACGGGCGCTACTGCGGCATCGACTACGGGATCATGGGGGCGCTGCCGGAGGTGGACAAGAACTGCCTCGCGATGATCTTCATCGCCTTCTTCAAGCGCGACTACAAGGCGGTGGCGCTGGCCCACATCGAGGCGGGGTGGGTGCCGGCCGACACCGGGCTGGAGGAGTTCGAGGGCGCGATCCGCTCCGTGTGCGAGCCGATCTTCGACAAGCCGCTGAAGGACATCTACTTCGGCAAGCTCCTGCTGCGCCTCTTCGAGGTGGGCCGGCGCTTCCGCATGGACATCCAGCCGCAGCTGGTGCTGCTGCAGAAGACGCTTCTCCAGGTGGAAGGGCTGGGCCGCCACCTCGACCCGGAGCTCGACCTGCGGAGCGCCGCGCAGCCCATCCTGGAGCGCTGGATGAGCGAGCAGCTCGGGCCGCGCGCGCTCTGGCGGCAGCTCAAGCACGAGGCGCCGCGCTGGTCGAAGCTCGTCCCGGAGCTGCCGCGGCTCGTGCACAAGATCCTCTCCGACGACGCGCCGGGGCGCATCGAGCGCGCGATCCAGCGCCTCGAGGCCACCCAGCGCCGGCAGACGGGGATCCTCCTCGCCATCGCGATCGTCCTCGGCGCGATGGTCATCGGCCTCGCCATCCAGGGCATGTGATTTTGGGACGAGAATCGGGGTCAGGTTACTTTACGGTCCTCGAGTCCCGGCATTGCCGGGCGACGCGTAAAGTAACCTGACCCCATGTCACCGAAATGCTTCTAGCGGAGCAGGTCCTCCAGGATCTTGCGCTTCGCGGCGCAGCGCGCCTCTTCCCAGCAGGTGCGGTAGGTCTTCGCGACCTTGCCGTCCTTGCGCATGGTGATCTCCCACGGCCGCTTCATGAGCACGGTGTGCACGTAGCTCACGAAGGACTCGGCGAAGTCGTCGCCGGGGCTGGTCGCGGCGTAGAGCGTGGGGAAGTTCGTCCTCGCGAGGCTCTCGTAGGCCGGCGACCATGTCCGCTCGCGCTCGAGCTTGCGCCGCAGGTAGTAGACGACCGAGCGGCGCGTCGGGGAAGTCGCCGTCGAACTTCGACACGTAGCGATTCTGCTTCCGGTCGATCGTCCAGGACAGGTCGAAGAACGGGAAGCGCGCCGCCTGCCGGGACCTCGTTGGGCGGCCGGTCCCACCGCGGATGGATGTCGCGGTTGATCGAGAGCACGTGCCCCAGCTCGTGCAGCAGGATGTAGCGGATGGCGCCTCGCCGGTTGTCGCCGGCGGCCTCCTCGATGCGCGCCTCGAGCTTCCAGCCCTCCGCGGGCTTGAACGGCGTGTTCTCCTTCCACGTGGCCCACGCGTTCGCGGTGAATTTCCCGAGCACCGCGGCGTCGAGGACGATGAAGCCGCCCACGGGCTGGCCCCCGGCATCGAGGAACATGTCGGTGAAGCCCGTGCCGCCGAGATCGTCCACGAACCAGACGCCGGCGAACCTGTCGTCGAAGGCGCGGCGGACGGCCGGCGGCAGGTCCGCGATGGCGCCGCGCACGTCGGCGAGGAAATCGTCCGCCAGCCGGCTCGGGCGCGGGTTCTCGGAGAAGCCGTTGAGGCGCATTGTCGAGTTGCAGGTACTCGACCAGCGCCGCCGGGCGCGGGACCGAGCCGCTCGGCGATGGGGCGGGCGAGGGTGGGCTTCCAGAAGGCCGGGGTCCGCACCGGGTGCGCCTTCATCGCCTTCATGAGGCAGGGCTTGTCGCGTGACCGCGCAGGGCGCGGCCGGCGACGACTGGGCCAGGACCGGCACGGCCCAGGCGAGCAGAAGGACCGCGAGCGCCCGGATCATCGCTCGTCGAAATCGAGCAGGACCGGCTGGTGGTCGGAGACCTGCGTGTCGAGGTCGACCCGGATCGCGCGCACGCGCGGCACCAGGTCCTCGCTCACGAAGACGAAATCGCAGCAGTAAGGCTCCTTCGCGTAGCGGTGGTCGTGCACGCAGAAGGTGGGCTCGTGCGCGCGCCGGCCGTTCAGGTGGACCCACGCGTCGCGATAGGCGGGGCCGCCGCTCGCGAGCGGCTTGCCGATCTCGTCGTACGCGGGGTTCTCGGGCGGGAAGTTGAAGTCCGCCGTGAGGATCGCCGAGGGCGTCTGCGCGGTGAGGTCGAAGGGGCCGTCCTCCGCGGTCGGGTAGCCGGGGCGCGCCGCGCGGTCGCACGCCTCGTCGTGCAGCTCCCGCAGCCGCACCGCCTGCGCCGTGCGCTGCACCGGCGAGTAGTACTCGAGATGCGTGGTCGTCACGCGCACGGGGCCGAGGGGAAGCCGGAGCGTTGCCTCGATGGCCACGCGCGGCATCGATTCCTTGCCCGGGTCCGCGGGCCACGGCAGCGCATGGCGGCGCACCGAGATGACCGGCAGCCGCGTGAGGATCATGTTGCCGAAGCGCCGCCGCCGCCCGGGGCCGTCCAGGTCCACGCCGTAGCCGGGGATCGCCGTGAAGCCGGGCAGCAGGGCGGCGAGCTGCGCGAACTGGTCCGCGTCGTCGTTGCCCTCGAGGCCGGGGAAGTTGTCCGCGATCTCCTGCACGTTCAGCACGTCGAAGTCCGCCATCGAGCGCGCGTGCGCCACGATGCGCGCGAGGTCGACGCGGCCGTCGATGCCGCGTCCCCACTGGAGGTTCCAGGTGATGAGCTTCATGCCCCCATTATCTCCCCCTCTCCCGCTCGCGGGAGAGGGGTCGGGGGTGAGGGAAATCCTAGAACGCCAGCCGCGTGATGCGCTTGGTTCCCTGCGTGCCGCCGACCGTGTAGGTGAGGGTCGCGAACCCTTCCTCGCCCGGGCGCTGGGTGAAGTCGAGGGCGGCCTGCCCGGCCGGCGTGACGGCGACGCGCGCCGGGTCGAAGTCGGCGCCGAAAAACGGCGGGCCCGAGGTGCGATAGACCGTGCCGGACCAGGTCGCGGCGCTCGTCCATTGCCCGCCCTGGATCGTGTACCAGGTCGGGCTGCCGGCCGCGTCGTAGACGTACCACGCCGCGAACACCACGTTCGTCGGGCTCTGGTCGACCGTGAGTCCCCATCCCGCCTCGGCCGGGCGGTACCACTGCCCGGAATAGTCGGTGAGCGGCCGCGGCGGCGGCGGGAACACGGCGATCTGCGGCCGGCCGCGCACGGAGAAGTCGATGCGCTCCTCGACGGGCCCGGCAGGATCGCCGTCGGGATGGACCTCCACCCGCCAGTCGCCGATGGGCAGCGCGCCCAGCCGGATGTCGACGATGCGCGGCTCGCCGGGCAGGAGGCACTGACGCGGGCGATGCGCGACGCGGATCGTGCCGCCGCCGGAGGAGACGGAAACGGTCTCGGGCGCGAACGCGCAGGAATCCACCGTCATGCGCAGGTTCACGAGGTCGAATTCGGAGGGCTCGGGCGGCGAGATCCGCGACGAGGAATGGGCCGGAAGGCAGGCGAGGGCGCCGGCCAGGGCGAGCGCAGGAGCGTGAATGCGAGTGGACATGTCGAGGGCGAATGACGCGTTGAACGGGACACGCGAATTATCCGGCGCGGCGCCGGGGCGCGGGTTACCGTTCATTCCCCGAAATGCGCGTTTCGTTCCATCGGCACGATAGAATCGCGCTTGTCTTGCCGGAACCCAGCAAGGAAGGCGCGTGTCGGAAATCGTTCTCGAGAAAGTGACGAAGCGCTTCGGCCGCGTGAAGGCGGTCGACGCCGTGAGCTTTCGCGCGGAGGCCGGGAAGTTCGTGGTGCTGCTGGGGCCCTCGGGCTGCGGGAAGTCGACGCTGCTGCGGCTCATCGCGGGGCTGGAGGACGTGACCGAGGGGAGGATCCTCATCGACGGGCGCGACGTGACCCGCCTCACGCCGGACAAGCGCCGCGTGTCCATGGTGTTCCAGTCCTACGCGCTCTTCCCGCACCTGTCGGTCGAGGAGAACATCGTCTTCGGGCTCAAGGTGCGGCGGCACGCCGGAGGACGAGCGCAAGAAGCGCCTCGCCGCACGTGGCGGAGGTCGTCGGCCTCGCCGAGCGTCCTCGACCGCAAGCCGCAGCAGCTCTCCGGCGGGCAGCGCCAGCGCGTGGCGCTCGCGCGGGCGATCATCGCGGAGAACGGCATCTGCCTGATGGACGAGCCGCTCTCGAACCTGGACGCGCAGCTGCGCCACGGCATGCGGGTGGAGATCCGCGCGCTGCAGCAGCGCCTCGGGATGACCGTCGTCTACGTCACGCACGACCAGGTCGAGGCGATGAGCATGGCGGACCGCGTCGTGCTCATCCGCGAGGGGCGCATCGAGCAGGAGGGCTCGCCCGAGGAGCTCTACGCGCAGGCCCGCGACGATGTTCGCGGCGCGCTTCATCGGCACGCCGGGCATGAACCTCCTGGCGCTCGCCGACGGACGCGGCGGCGCCGTCGTGCGCGGCTCGCAGGACGCGCTGTTCCCGGGCCGCGGCGCCGGGTTCATGCTCGGCGTGCGGCCGGAGCACGTCCGGCTCGCGGATTCCGGCGGCGTGGCCGGCGACGGTCACGAGCTCCGAGTACCATGGCGCGGACACGATCCTGACGGTGCAGGATCGGCGAGGAGACGCTGTTCATGCGCGCGCCGGGGCAGCTCGCGCAGGCGCGCGGGCACGCAGGTGCGGCTCGCCTGGAAGCCGGAGTCACTCGCACCTGTTCGACGCGGCCACCGGCGCGCGGGCGGCGCGAGGAGCTGCAGCCCGGCCGCCTCGCCGCGGCGGCCGGTTGATGTGAGTCAAGCGCGCGCCCAGACTGGATCGCTAGGCTGTAAAAGGGAAAGTCCGGGCTTGCTACGAACGACGAAGGGGAGAGACAACATGCGGTCGATACTGGCATTGCTCACGGCAGCGCTCATGGCCTTCGCCCAGGCGGCGCGGGCCGACACGGAAATCACCTTCTATTACCCGATCGCCGTCGGCGGCCCGCTCACCAAGGTGATCGACGGCTACGCGGCGGATTTCGAGAAGGCAGAATCCCGGCGTGAAGGTGAAGCCGATCTACGCCGGCAACTACGACGACGCGCGCATCAAGGCGCTCGCGGCGCTGAAGGCCGGCCAGCCCGCGCAGATCTCGGTGCTCTTCTCGATCGACATCTACGAGCTCCTCGAGCAGGACGTGATCATGCCCTGGGACGACGTCGCCACCTCCGCCGAGGACAAGGCCTGGATCAAGTCCTTCTACCCGGCGCTGATGATGAACGGCACCTACAAGGGCAAGGTCTACGGCATCCCGTTCCAGCGCTCGACGATCGTGATGTACTGGAACAAGGACGCGTTCAAGGAAGCCGGCCTCGACCCGGAGAAGGCCCCGGCCAACTGGACCGAGATGACGCAGATGGCGCAGAAGCTCGTGAAGAAGGACGCCTCGGGCAACGTGCAGCGCTGGGGCGTCATGGTGCCCTCCACCGGCTACGCGTACTGGATGTTCCAGGCGTTCGCGCGCCAGAACGGCCAGGACCTCATGAACCGCGACGGCAACCAGACGAACTACGCGCACCCGGACGTGATCTCCGCGCTGCAGTACTGGCGCGACCTGGGCGCCAGGTACAAGGTGATGCCGGAAGGCACCGTGGAGTGGGGGACGCTGCGCCAGGCCTTCACCGAAGGCAAGACCGCGATCATGTGGCACACGACGGGCAACCTCACCGCGGTGAAGGGCTCGGCCAAGTTCCCGTTCGGCGTGGCCATGCTGCCCGCCTCCAAGCAGCGCGGCTCGCCCACCGGCGGCGGCAACTTCTACCTCTTCAAGAAGACGACGCCGGAGGAGCGCAAGGCCGCGCTCGCCTTCGTGAAGTTCATGACGGCGCCCGAGCGCGCCGCCGACTGGAGCATGGCCACCGGCTACGTGGGCATCTCGCCCGCGGCCTACGACACGCCGAAGCTCAAGGCCTACGCCGCGGAGTTCCCGCCGGCCGTGGTCGCGCGCGACCAGTTCCAGTACGCCACCCCCGAGCTCTCCACGTTCCAGACGGGCCGCGTGCGCAAGCTCCTCGACGACGCCATCCAGGCCTCGCTCACCGGCCAGAAGCAGCCGGCCGACGCGCTGAAGGCGGCGCAAGCGGAAGCCGACAAGCTGCTGAAGCCGTACCGCTGACCGCCCGATGAGGAATGTGTATGGATGGCTGCTGCTGACCCCGGCAGCCATCCTGCTCATCGGCTTCACGCACTACCCCGCTGTCGCGACGCTGATCGACAGCTTCTTTTCCACCGGCACGGTGGTGCGGCCGTCCCGGTTCGTCGGCCTCGCGAACTACGCGCTGCTGGCCGACGACCCGATCTTCTGGCAGGTCCTGCGCAACAACCTCGCCTTCGCGCTCGGCACGATCCCGACCTCGATCGCGCTGGCCCTCCTCATGGCGATCTGGGTGAACGACAAGCTGCCGGCGCGCGCGCTCGTGCGCATGAGCTACTTCACGCCGACCATCCTGCCGATGGTCGCGGTGGCGAACCTGTGGCTCTTCTTCTACACGCCCCAGATCGGCCTCATCGACAAGGTCACCGCGATCTTCGGGATGCCCAGCCACAACTGGCTCGGCGACCCGAACACGGTGATGGGCTGCCTCGCCGTGATGACGGTGTGGAAGGAGGCGGGCTTCTTCATGATCTTCTACCTCGCCGCGCTGCAGTCGCTGTCGCCGGAGCTCGAGGAGGCGGCGAAGATCGAGGGCGCCTCGCGCTGGTACTACTTCCGCCGCGTGACGTTCCCGCTCCTCATGCCCACGACGCTCTTCGTGCTGGTGAACGCGACCATCAACTCGTTCAAGCTCGTGGACCACCTCTTCATCCTCACCAAGGGCGGCCCGGACAACGCGTCGAACCTGCTCCTCTACTACATCTACCAGGTGGCGTTCAGCTTCTTCGAGACGTCCTACGCCTCGACGCTCACGGTGGTGCTGCTGGCGATGCTGGCGGCCATGGCGATCGTGCAGTTCCAGCTGATCGAGAAGCGGGTGCACTACCGATGAGGGTCGCTGGCCAGGCAGCTCCCGCTCCTGGAGACGGCCGCGGCCTGGCTCCTCGCCATCCTCTGGATCGCGCCGCTCGCCTACGCGTTCTGGGCGGCGTTCCACTCGGCGGCGATGGCCACGCACTTCGACCCCTTCGGGCCGCTCACGCTCGACAACTTCCGCAAGGCGTGGACCTACGCGCCGTTCCCGCGCCATTTCCTGAACACCCTCATCCTCGTGACGATGGTCCTCGCCGCGCAGCTCGTGCTGTGCACGCTGGCGGGCTTCGCCTTCGCGCGCTTCGATTTCGCCGGGCGCAACGTCGCCTTCGGGCTGGTGCTCGTGCAGCTGATGGTGATGCCCGAGGTGCTGATCGTGGAGAACTACCTCACCATGGCGAGGCTGGGCCTCGTGGACACCATCCTCGGCATAGGACTCCCGTACATGGCGAGCGCCTTCGGCATCTTCCTCATGCGCCAGACCTTCAAGACGATCCCGCGCGAGCTCGAGGAGGCGGCGCGCGTCGAGGGCTGCTCGATGATGGGCGTCCTGTGGCGGGTCTACGTCCCGCTCGCGCGGCCGACCTACCTCGCCTACGCGCTCGTCTCCGTGAGCTACCACTGGAACAACTTCCTGTGGCCGCTCATCATCACCAACTCCGTGAACACGCGCCCGCTCACCGTCGGCCTCGCGATCTTCGGCGCGCCCGAATCCGGCGTCGACTGGGCGGTGATCAGCGCGGGGACGCTCATGGCGGTCTCGCCGCTGCTCGTCGCCTTCCTCCTCTTCCAGCGCCAGTTCATGCAGTCGTTCATGCAGGCGGGGATCAAGTAAGGTCGGGAACCGTACCATTTGGGGACGCAGGTGACCTGTACCGGGTACGTACGGACGGTTACTGCGGTGCAACATCGTTTTTGCTAGACTCGCGCGCAATCCTTCCGGGCCGCCCCGCCATGACCACGCTCGTCTTCTTCACGCTCGCCTACCTCGTCGTCACCATCGCCATCGGCCTGTACGCGGCGAAGTTCGTCTCGAACTCCAAGGACTACCTGGTGGCCGGCCGCGGCCTGCCGCTGTACATGAACACGGCGACGGTCTTCGCCACCTGGTTCGGGGCGGAGACGGTGCTCTCCGTCTCGGCGACCTTCGTGAAGGACGGCCTGGGCGGCATCCCGGCGGACCCGTTCGGGGCGAGCTTCTGCCTCGTCTTCGTGGCGCTCTTCTTCGCCCGCGCGTTCTACCGCATGGACCTCCTCACCATCGGCGACTTCTACAAGAAGCGCTACGGCAAGGGGGTGGAGGTCCTCACGAGCCTCGCGGTGACCCTTTCCTACCTCGGGTGGACCTCGGCCCAGCTCACGGCGCTGGGCATCGTCTTCAACTCCCTCTCGCAGGGCGCCATCTCGCCTCGACCAGGGCATCCTCATCGGCGCGGTGATCGTCCTCGTCTACACCACCTTCGGCGGCATGTGGTCGGTGGCGCTGACGGACCTCTTCCAGTCGGTGGTCATCGTGGTGGGCCTCATCTACGTGGCGGTGCTCGTCTCGGGCATGGCGGGCGGGTTCGGGACGGTGGTCTCGCACGCCTCCGCCGCCGGCAAGTTCCAGTTCTGGCCGACGGGCGGGAGCAAGGAGTGGTGGGCGTTCGTCGCGGCCTGGGTCACGATGGCCGTGGGCTCGATCCCGCAGCAGGACGTCTTCCAGCGCGTGACGAGCGCCAAGAACGAGAAGACCGCGATCAAGGGCTCGCTCCTGGGGGCGGCGGCGTACTTCTGCTTCGCCTTCGTGCCGATCTTCCTCGCCTACGCGGCCCTCCTCGTCGACCCGAAGATGGTCGAGCCGCTCCTCAAGACGGAAGGGCGGGAGGTGCAGCTCATCCTGCCCAACCTCGTCCTCGCCCATACGCCGATCTTCGCGCAGGTGATGTTCTTCGGGGCGCTGCTGTCGGCGATCCTGTCCACGGCCTCGGGCGCGCTCCTGGCGCCCACGGCGCTCTTCACCGAGAACGTGGTGAAGCCGCTCTTCGGCAACATGAGCGACAAGCGCTTCCTGGTGATGCTGCGCACGGTGCTCGTCTTCTTCACCGCGGGCGTGCTCGTGTTCGCGCTCAACAACACGAGCACCATGTACGAGATGGTGCAGAACGCCTACAAGGTGACGCTGGTGGGGGCCTTCGTGCCGCTCGTCTGCGGCATCTACTGGCACCGCGCCTCCACCCAGGGCGCGCTCGTCTCCTCGGTGGTGGGCCTGGTGGTCTGGGGCATCTGCGAGAAGTTCTTCGCGGACGCCGAGATCCCGCCCCAGATCGTCGGGCTCGCGGCCTCCGCCATCGGGATCGCCGTGGGGTCCTACGCCCCGCAGCTGGTGAAGGACGCCCGGCACGGCACCCACGCCGGGGCCTGATTTCCGCGGCCGGGATTCCGCATACCCCCCGTCCGGCGGCGTTTCGCCCCTCCTTTTCCGCATTTCGTCGCTTTCCGCTTCAGGCCCCCCTCGCGCCTCCTTAATCTGGCGGCAAGTCGAACGCACCCGCCGGGTGCCGAGCCGTAGAGGGAGAGTCGCCATGAGCAAAGTCGAGAAGCTGGACCTGATCGGTGTTTCGTCGCTGGCCGCCGTCACCGCCGCCCTGCTGGTGGGCTGGATGGTGACCACGCACGAAGCCATCGCGAAGCCGGCCCGCGAGCGCAGCGCACGGAAACGCCGTGACCCTCTCGAACGATGGCGCCATGAAGCTCACCGTGACCGCCGAAAACGGCAACGCGGGCAGCCCCGCCCGGTCGACCCGCACCGCCGCGGTCCGGCTCGACCGGCGGCCCGTCGCTCGAAGTCGCGCTGCCCTTCGCCTTCCGCCCGTAAGGGGGACGCCATGGCCACCCTCGACCGGGTCGTTCCGCCACGCGCCTTCCGGGTTTCCACGGCGATCACGGCGGTCATCGCCGGTTGGTTTGCGCTCACCTTCGCGGTCACCGTCGGCGCCATGGTCGTCGGCGCCTGAATTCTCCCCAAGTAGTTCGATCCCCCTGCCCGGCTTCGGCCGGGTCTTTTTTGGGGACGTGTTCGCGGACACGTCCCCGAAAGCCTGACCCTCCCCAAATGCCCTGTCCCGGCGCATTCCGATCCCCCGCCGGCGCGTTTCGTCGCAGGACGGTGGTTTCGGCGAATCGCCCCGCGTAGCCTTCGAATCCAGAGAGCCCGCCCATGAACCGACCCACCCGCCCCCTGCCCGCACCCTGGATCGCCCGCCTCGGGACCCCGGAACCGCTCCGCCCGGTGTCGCAAAGGCCGGCGCAGTTCTTCACCGCCTCCCGCCCGGGCATCGCCGGCCGCTGGAAGCCGCGCGACCGCGTCAGCACCGCCGGCAACTGATACCCTTCCGGCGACTTCATGTCCTCCCCGGCCGCCGTGAACCGCTACGCCTACCTCCTCGAGGGACTCACGCCCAGGCGCGTGCTGCTGGTCACGGTCCTGTGCGTCTGGGCGGCGGCGGCCATCGTCTGGTTCTTCGCCAACACCTACCTCGACCTGCTCGTGAGCGCCCTGTGCGTGGGCTACACCAGCATGGTCCTCTTCACCGTCGCCACGAACCTGCGCGGCCAGCGCCTGCCGCGCTGGGCGATCCAGGTCGCCTCGATCGTCGTGGGCTCCTTCCTCGGCACGATGCTCGCCGGCGTGGTGAAGGGCCGCGACATCGCGACGATGTTCACCGAGCGCTACTACGGCGTGCTCATCACCATGGGGCTGGGCATCGGCTTCGGGTGCATGGCCGTGTGGGTCTACGTCTTCCGCGAGCGGCAATCGCGCCAGCGCGGCGGAGCTCGCCCGCGCCCAGGCCGAGCGCGCGCAGCTCGAGAAGAACGTCCTGCAGGCCCAGCTCGCCCTCATGCAGGCGCAGGTGGAGCCGCACTTCCTGTTCAACACGCTCGCGAACGTCCAGCACCTCGTCGAGACCGATCCGGCCTCGGCCTCGCGCATGCTGGAAAGCCTCATCCAGTACCTGCGCGCGGCGCTGCCGCGCATGCGGGAGGACTCCACCACCGTCGGCCGCGAGATCGACATGTCGAAGGCCTTCCTCGACATCCACCGCATGCGCATGGGCTCGCGGCTCGACTACGTGCTCGACGTCCCCGAGGACCTGCGCTGCCGGCCGTTCCCGCCCATGATGCTCATCACCCTCGTCGAGAACGCGGTGATCCACGGCGTCGATCCCTGCTGCGAGGCGGGCACGATCACCATCCGCGCCGCGGGAGGAGGGCGGGCGCCTGCGCCTGTCGGTGGCGGACACGGGCGAGGGCATCTCGCCGAAGAAGGGCACCGGGGTGGGCCTCACGAACATCCGCGAGCGCCTGAAGGCCCTCTACGGGACGGGCGCCCGCCTCGTGATCGAGGAGAACGTGCCGCGCGGCGTGGTGGCGACGATCGAGGTGGACGTCCCCGCCCCGGCTGGCGCGCCGGCGCCGGCATCTTCCGTTGCGAGCGCGTGTGCCTGATACTGCCGCCCCATGGGAACGCCGACGCCGTCACCGCGGATCGTGGTCGCGCAAGCGCCGTCATCGCCGACGACGAACCCCTGCTGAGGGCGCAGCTGCGCGCGCGGCTGGCCCGGCTCTGGCCCGAGCTCGCCATCGTCCACGAGATGGAGAACGGCCGCGACATCGAGCAGGTGGTCGCGACGCACGCCCCGAGCCTCTTCTTCCTCGACATCCACATGCCCGGCGTGAACGGCCTGGAGGCCGCGCGCGTGGTCGGCAAGCGCGCGCACGTCGTCTTCGTGACCGCCTTCGACCAGTACGCGGTCGAGGCCTTCGAGCAGGGGGCCATCGACTACGTCCTGAAGCCCTTCAACGAGGAGCGCCTGGCGACCACGGTCGAGCGGCTGCGGGAGCGGCTCTCCGGCGCCCCGCCGGCCATGGACGACCTGGTCGAGCGCCTGGCGAGCCGCCTCGCGCCGCGCGCAACGGCGACCACCTGCGCTGGATCAAGGCGAGCGTGGGGCAGAGCGTGCGCCTCATCCCCGTCGAGGAGATCCTCTTCTTCCAGTCCGACGAGAAGTACACGCGGGTGGTGACGTGCGAGGCCGAGACGCTCATCCGCAAGCCCATCAAGGAGCTCCTCGACGAGCTCGACCCCGAGAAGTTCTGGCAGGTCCACCGCGCCACCATCGTGAACGTGGACCACATCGCCTCCGTCCGCCGGGGGCTCAAGGACCAGGCCGAGATCGCCCTCAAGGGCCACCGGGAGACGCTCATCGTCTCCCGCAACTTCACCCACCTGTTCAAGCAGATGTAGGCTCGGGCTTCAATGCCGGCCGTCCCCGCCGCCTGCATTTCGCCCCCCGTTTCCTGCATTTCGGCGCCTGCCCGTCGCCCCGGCCCCGGCACCCCCCTAATCTGGCTCCATCGAGCCCCCCGGAGGGGCCCAAAGACCACAGGGAGCCGGACCATGTCGTTCATCCAGTCGCTCGCACCGTCGCTTTCCTCGCTGTTCGTCTTCTACGGCGTGCTGATGCTGTCGGTGGCCATCGCCGCCGTGGCGATGCTCGAAGACTACTGACCATTGGCGCCCTTCCGGGTATCTTCCGGGGGCGCCGCGATCCCCGAATCCATGAAACCCCTTTCCGACTTCATCCACCGCACGCCCTGGTGGGGCCTCGTCTTCGGCGGCTTCGCCGTCGTGATCGCGCTCGCCGTCTTCGTGACCCCCTTCCACCTCATCGAGTACCGGAAGGAAGGCGCGACGCCGGACGAGAACAAGGCCATCAAGCGCGAGATCGACAACACCTTCGCCGAAGGGGCCATGGACATCGCGCAGGAGCACGATCCTCGCCATGCGCGGGGCCACCTCCGACCCGGCCCGCCGCGAGGAGCTCGACCGCGCCCTCGAGGAGCTCGACAGCGCCCGCGCGGAACTGCGCGACGCCGGCCGCGAGGTCCTCCGGGCCAAGCGCGAGGCGGTCGACACGGCGCGGGAGGCGGCCCGCGATGCCGCCACGGCCATCGAGGAGGCCCGCCGCAGCGCCGAGGAGGCGCTCAAGGACGCCGGCGTCGAGAACACGAAGGTGAGGGAGGCGCTCGAGCAGTCGCTCAAGTCGGCCAAGGAGGCCGAGGAGGAGGCGAAGAAGGCGCTCGCCAGGGACCGGCAGCGAGCCAGGGCGCCCAAGCGGATCGTCATCGACGTGGGCCCCGGCAAGGACCGCGCGCTGGTCGACATCGATCCCGCAAGACCGGCGCCCGGCGAGAAGCCGCGCGTCGAAGTGCTCAAGTTCGGCTCCGGCGGCAAGGGGCCGAGCGGCTCCATCACGATCGACCTCGACGACGCGACCAAGGGCGCGTCGCCGAAGCCGCCGGAGCCGCCCACCCCGCCCGCCATCGGCGGCGTCCACATCGGGGGTCCCGGCGGCGTGGTGGTGGCGCCGCTGCCGCCGGAGCTGCGCGCGCAGATCCGCCAGAACGTGAGCGGGGACCTGAAGAAGATCGGCATCGGCGCGGCCCTCGTGCTGATCTTCATCCCGCTCTTCATCCTCACCGCCATCGCGAAGTTCTTCATCGACCGCTCGCGCGCCGCCCAGCGCATGGCCGACCTGAAGAGGAAGGAGGCCGAGTACCACCGCATGAGCCAGCAGGTGACGGAGGCGAAGCTGCAGGCCCTCCAGGCGCAGGTGGAGCCGCACTTCCTCTACAACACGCTCGCCAACGTGCAGGCGCTCACCGAGGTGGACCCGGCGCGGGCCCACACGATGGTGGGCCACCTCATCCAGTACCTGCGCAACGCGCTGCCGAAGATGCGCGAGTCGATCTCGACCGTCGGGCAGGAGGTCGAGCTGGTGCGCGCCTACCTCAACATCCTGCAGATGCGCATGGGCAAGCGGCTCTCCTTCGAGATCTCCGTGCCCGAGAGCCTGCTGGCCACGCCCTTCCCGCCGCTCATGCTGCCCTCGCTCGTCGAGAACGCCATCAAGCACGGCCTGGAGCCGCAGCGCGAGGGCGGCGCCGTGCTCATCTCCGCGCAGGCGCAGGACGGGAAGCTGCGCCTCACGGTGTCGGACACCGGCCGCGGGCTTCGGCGACACCGTCGGCGCGGGCGTGGGGCTCGCCAACATCCGCGAGCGGCTGGTCGCGCTCTACGGCGAGAAGGCGAAGCTCACGCTGGAGTCGAACTCGCCCACGGGCGTCATCGCCACCATCGAGGCGCCGCTGGAGGGACTCAAGCCGCCGGCCGCGATGCCGCCGGTCGGCACGGGCGCCTTCGCCGCCGATGCCGCGCCCGCCCAGCCGGCCGAGCCGAAGACGCGGGCCGGCAAGGTGATCGCCGTGGTCGGCAAGGCCGAGCGCACCTGGCGGAAGACGCCTGTCGTTCACCTTCGTGGCCCTGGTGGTGGTGGCCGCCGTGCTGGCCGGCCTCGCGCGTCTTCGCCGTGCTCACGGGCGCCATGCCGGTGCAGGTGGGCTCGGAGACGCTCACGGGCCCGGGCGGGGCGCTCCTCGGCGCCGCGGGGATCGTGATCGCCTTCGCCGCCATCGTGCTCGTGCTGGGCATCCTGGCCGCGATCGTCTACGGCCTGGGCTGGCTCTTCCTGGCGCTGGCGATCTTCATCCCGGTGGTCGTCCTGATCGCCCTGTCGCCCGCGCTCGCGCCGGTGGCCCTCCTGGGGCTGTTCGGCTGGTGGCTCTTCCGCAAGACGAAAGTGCCCGAGCCGGCCCCGGCGCCGCGGCCCAAGGTCGAGCCCGTGATGCAGCCGGCGCCGCCGCCGGCGCCCGCCGCGCCTGCGCCGCCGTCCACGCCGCCCCCGCTGCCCAGGGAAGAGCCGCCCGCCGGTTAGAATGCCCGGATGGCCTTCTCCATCCCGCGCACGCTCTTCGAGCCCGAGCACGAACAATTCCGCGATGCCCTGCGCCGCTTCGTCGTCACCGAGGTGCTGCCGCACCGCGAGCGCCACGAGAAGCAGGGCTTCATCGACCGCGACATCTGGCTGAAGGGCGGCGCGGCCGGGTTCCTGTGCCCGACGATGCCGGAGGAGTACGGCGGCGCGGGCGCGGACCGGCGCTACAGCGTCGTGGTCTTCGAGGAGACCGCGCGGCTGGGGGCGGTGAGCCTCCTCGGATGGTCGCTGCACTCGGACATCGTCGCGCCCTACCTCCTGCACTACGGCACCGAGGACCTCAAGCGCGCCTACCTGCCGAGAATGGCGACGGGTGAGCTGATCGGCGCCATCGCGATGACCGAGCCGGGCGCCGGCTCCGACCTGCAGGGCATCCGCGCCACCGCCGTGCGCGACGGCGACCACTACGTGCTCAACGGCGCCAAGACCTTCATCACCAACGGCTTCCACTGCGACCTCGTGGTCGTGGCGGCGAAGACCGACGCCTCGCGCGGCGCCAGCGGCACGAGCCTCTTCGTGGTCGATACCACCATGGCGGGCTTCACCAAGGGCCGCCGGCTCGAGAAGGTGGGCCTCAAGGCGCAGGACACGGGCGAGCTCTTCTTCGACGGCGTCCGCGTGCCCGCGGGCCACCGCCTCGGCGAGGAAGGCCGGGGCTTCGCCTACCTGATGCAGGAACTGCCCTGGGAGCGGCTGCAGATCGCCCTCACGGCGGTGGCGCTCGCCGAGGCGGCGCTCGACTGGACGCTCGACTACTGCCGCGACCGCAAGGCCTTCGGGAAGACGATCCTGGAGTTCCAGAACACGCGCTTCACGCTCGCGGAGGCGAAGACGGAGCTGCAGATCGCGCGCGTGTTCGTCGACCGCTGCCTGGAGCTCGTGCTCGCCGGCACGCTCGACGCGGCCACCGCCTCCATGGCGAAGTACTGGTGCACGGACCTGCAGTGCAAGGTGATCGACGCCTGCCTGCAATTGCACGGCGGCAACGGCTACATGTGGGAATATCCCATCGCGCGCGCCTGGGCCGACGCGCGGGTATCCCGCATCTACGGCGGCTCGAACGAGATCATGAAGGAACTCATTTCCCGCTCGCTCTGAGCAACGGAGGATCGTCGATGATCAACCTGGCCCAGGGCCTCGAGCGGGGCGCCCAGGTGCACCCCGGCAAGGCGGCGATCTTCTTCGCCGACCGCACCATCACCTACGCGGAGCTGGACGCGGCCGCCAACCGCGTGGCGAACGGGCTGCGCGCGCTGGGCATCGGCCGCGGCGACAACGTGGCGCTGGCGTGCCCGAACCTGCCGTATTTCCCGATCGTCTACTACGGCATCCTCAAGGCCGGCGCCACGGTCGTGCCGGTGAGCATCCTCGGCAAGGCGCCCGAGATCGCCTACCAGCTCGAGGACGCGCAGGCGAAGGCTGTTCTTCTGCTTCGAGGGCAGCGCCGACCTGCCGCTGGGGAAGGAAGGCCACGCGGGCTTCGTGCAGTACGGCAAGTGCCCCGAGTTCGTCGTGATCACGGGCGACCCCGCCAAGCCCTCCCCGATCGAGGGGGCGCGAACGCTGGGCGCCTTCATGCACGGCCAGCCCGGCGAGGGCCCCTGCGCCGAAGCCGACGCGAACGACACCGCCGTCATCCTCTACACCTCGGGGACCACGGGCCGGCCCAAGGGCGCGGAGCTCTCGCACGCCAACCTGGCGATGAACGCCTTCAACTCCTGCATGATCGCGCGGATGGGCGCGGCGGACTGCCACCTGGTGGCGCTGCCGCTCTTCCATTCCTTCGGCCAGAGCGTGCAGATGAACGCCGTGCTGTGGTGCGGCGCCTCGATGGTGCTGCTGCCGCGCTTCGACCCGGACGCCGCGCTCGCCGCGCATGCAGAAGCACGGGGTGACCATCTTCGCGGGCGTGCCGACGATGTACATGGCGATCCTGAACCTGCCCGGCGCCGAGGAGCGCCACGACCTGAAGGCCATCGCGGCGAAGCTGCGCGTGGGCATCTCGGGCGGCGCCGCGATGCCGGTGGAGGTGATGCGCCGCTTCGAGGAGCGCTTCGCGATCCCGATCTTCGAGGGCTACGGGCTCTCGGAGACGAGCCCCGTGGCCACGTTCAGCTCCTTCGACGCCCCGCGCATCCCCGGCAGCGTCGGCCAGGCCATCTGGGGCACGCAGATGCGCATCGTGGACGAGGCCGGCGCGCCGCTGCCGCCCGGCCAGCCGGGCGAGATCGTGATCCGCGGCCACAACGTGATGAAGGGCTACTACCGCAACCCGCAGGCGACCGCCGCGGCGATCCGCGACGGCTGGTTCCACACCGGCGACATCGGCAAGATGGACGAGGCGGGCAACTTCTACATCGTCGACCGCCTGAAGGACATGGTGATCCGCGGCGGCTTCAACGTCTATCCGCGCGAGCTCGAGGAGGTGATGATGACCCACGAGGCCATCGCGCAGGTGGCCGTCATCGGCGTGCCGCACGAGACCCACGGCGAGGAGGTGAAGGCCGTGATCGTGCTGCGCCCCGGCAAGCAGGCCACGCCGGAGGCGGTCATCGCGTGGTGCAAGGAGCGGATGGCGAGCTTCAAGTACCCGCGCATCGTGGAGATCGTGGAGTCGCTGCCGATGACCGCCACCGGCAAGATCCTCAAGCGGGCGCTCAAGCGGTAGGATTCGCGCATGCCGACCGCCATCCTCGCCGAAGACGAGCCGATCCTGCGCGAGCAGCTCGAGTCGAAGCTCGAGAAGCTCTGGCCGGAGCTCGAGGTCATCGCGTCCGTGGAGGACGGCGCCGCGGCGCTGGAGGCGCTCGAGGACCGCGCGCCCGACTTCATGTTCCTCGACATCCAGATGCCGGAGATGACGGGCGTGGAGGTCGCGCGCCACGTGGGCAACCGCGCGCACGTCGTCTTCGTGACCGCCTACGACCAGTACGCCATCCAGGCCTTCGAGACGGGCGCGGTCGACTACATCCTCAAGCCCTACACCGACGAGCGCCTCGCGGTGACGATCGAGCGCCTGAAGGCCAAGCTCGCGAGCCCGCCGCCGGACCTCAACGCCATCGTCTCGCAGCTCGCGACGCAGCTGCGCGGCGGCGCGGGCAAGGAGAAGCTGCAGTGGATCAAGGCGAGCTTCGGGCAGAACCTGCGCCTCATTCCCGTGGCCGAGGTGCTCTTCTTCCAGTCGGATGAAAAGTACACGCGCGTGGTGACGGCGGACTCCGAGGCGCTCATCAAGACGCCCATCCGCGAGCTCCTCGACGGCCTCGACCCCGACACCTTCTGGCAGATCCACCGTTCCGCCATCGTGAACGTGAACGCGATCGCGGGCGTCACGCGCGACTTCCGCGGCCAGGCGCACATCAAGGTGAAGGGCAAGGACGAGACCCTCACCGTCTCGCGCATCTACTCGCACCTCTTCAAGCAGATGTAAAAAAGGGTGCATCGGATCCCGTTTTCCTTGCGAAAATGGGATCCGACCCCTTTCCCTGGCGCCCCATGATCTACGAACTGGATGACCGCAAGCCCGTCCTCGAAGGCGACAACTTCGTCGCCCCCAACGCCGCCGTCATCGGCTCGGTGCTCATGAAGAAGGGCGCCAACGTCTGGTGGGGGTGCACGCTGCGCGGCGACAACGAGCTCATCACGCTCGGCGAGAACGTGAACGTGCAGGACGGCTCGGTGATCCACACCGACCTCGGCATCCCCGTCGTCCTCGAGAGGAACGTGAGCGTCGGCCACATGGTGATGCTGCACGGCTGCACCATCGGGGAGAACTCCCTCATCGGCATCGGCGCGATCATCCTCAACCGGGCCGTCATCGGGAAGAACTGCCTCATCGGCGCCGGCGCCCTCGTGCCCGAGGGCAAGCACATCCCCGACGGCTCGCTCGTGCTCGGCGTGCCGGGCAAGGTCGTGCGCCACCTCACCCCCGAGGACATCGCCAACAACACCTGGATCGCGGAGCACTACGTCGAGCGCTCCGGCGGCCTACCGCAAGGGGCTCAAGCCTGTCGGCTGACGCCGCCCGCCATCGCGGGGCGCTCGCGGTCTGGGCGCTGCTCGTCGCCTACGCGAGCCTGTACCCGTTCCTGCCGCTGCGCATGCCGGGGCCGGACGCGCTCGCGATCTTCCTGCGGCCGAAGGTGCTGCTCGAGTTCGACGTGGCGCTGAACGTCGTCGTCTACATGCCGCTGGGCGCGCTCGCCTGCCTCGTCCTGCGGGGCCGAGCCGCGCCCTGGACCGCGCGGGCGAAGGCGGTCGGCGTGGTGCGCGGCCTTCAGCCTCGCCATGGAGGCCCTGCAGCTCTTCGTGCCCACTCGCGTCGCCTCGCTCTACGACGTCGCCGCCAACACGGCGGGCGCCTTCGCCGGCACGCTCGTCTTCGCCGAGCCGCTGCGCACCGCTGGTCGCGCATCCGCTGGCGCAGGCGCGGGAGCGCCTCGTGGCGGCCGGCGGCTGGGGCGATGCGGGGCTCGTGCTCGTGGTGCTGTGGCTCCTCGCGCAGCTCAACCCCGCGCTGCCCTTCTTCGAGGCGGGCAACATCGGCGGCGAAGGCGTCCCGCATCCGGGCGACTTCCTGGTCACGGCGGGATCGGTCGCGCTCTCGGTGGCGGGCTTCGGGTTCTTCGTGTCGGTCGTGCTGCAAGGGGCCGGGCGGGGCGCTGCGCTGGACGCTGCTCCTCCTCACGTCGGCGCTGTGGTGCAAGTTCGCGATGGCCTCGCGTGATGCTGAAGCCCCACCTGTCCGCGGGCTGGGTGACGGAGGGCCGCGTGCTGGGCCTCGCCGCGGGACTCGCTCGCCTTCGCGCCGCTGCGCGGGCTGCGGCCGGACCGCGCGCATCTACCTCGCCATCGTCCTCACGCTCGCCGGGGCGCTCTTCGCCAAGATCTTCGGCGCCTACAGCGCGCTCGGCGACTTCCTGCGGCTCTTCAGCTGGCCCTACGGGCAGCTCGCCACCTTCGCCACGCTCACGCGCTATCTCCACGAGTCGTGGCCGGTGCTGGCGCTCGCGTGGCTGTGCGCGCTCTTCGTGTGGCGGCGCGACGAGCCGATACAATGACGGCCCCGAGCGACGGATCGCCCATGAGCTACTACAAGCACCACGTCTTCTTCTGCCAGAACCAGCGCGAGGCGCCCGAGGCGTGCTGCGCGAACCACGACGCCGCCGGCATGCGCGACTACTGCAAGGGGCGCGTGAAGGCGCTGGGCCTCGCGGGCGAGGGCAAGGTGCGCGTGAACCAGGCCGGCTGCCTCGATCGCTGCGAGGAGGGCCCGGTGCTCGTGGTCTATCCCGAGGCGACCTGGTACACCTACGTGGACAAGGCGGACATCGACGAGATCATCGAGGAGCACCTCGTGAACGGCCGCGTCGTGGAGAGGCTGCGCATTTGAAGGCGGCCGGGACCCATCGCGCGACGGTCGAAGGGCCCGCGGGGGCCATCGAGATCGCCTACGCGATTCCCGAGCACCCGGTGGCCATCGCGGTCGTCGCGCATCCGCACCCGCTCTTCGGCGGCGCCATGGACAACAAGGTGGTGACGACGCGTCGCCCGCGCGTTCACGGACCGGGGGGCGGCGACCTTCCGGTTCAACTTCCGCGGCGTGGGCGCGAGCGAGGGCCGGCACGACGAGGGGCGCGGCGAGACCGACGACTTCCTCGAGGTGGCGGCGCACGCGGCGCGCGCGGTCGGCGAGCTGCCGCTGTGGATGGCGGGGTTCTCCTTCGGCGGCGGGGTGGCGCTGCGCGCGAGCGGGCGCATCGATTTCGCCCACCTCGTGCTGGTGGCCCCGGCCTTCCGCCGCCTCACCGGGCACGGCCTGGGCGAGTTCCCGCAGCCCGACGACCCGAACCTGGGCGCCCCGGGCCGGCACACCTCGGCCAACACGATCGTCTTCCACGGCGACAAGGACGAGACGACGCCCATCGCCGACTCCTTCGCCTGGGGCGCGCTGCGCGACGTGCCCGTGCTCGTCGTGCCCGGCGCGGACCACTTCTTCCACGGCAAGCTCCACGTCATCCGCGACCTCGTCGGGCGCCTCGTGCGTCCCGGCGCCTGAGGGGCCGGGCGATGGCCGGCGTCCTCGAGGCGGCGGGCATCCGCAAGTCCTACGACGGCCGCGAGGTGGTGGCGGGCATCGACCTCGCGCTCGCGAGGGGCGAATGCTTCGGGCTCCTCGGCCCCAACGGCGCGGGCAAGACGACGACGCTGCGCATGCTGCTCGGGCTCACGGCGCCCGACGCCGGGACCATCACGCTCCTGGGGCACCCGGTGCCGCAGGCCGCGCGCGAGGGACGCATCCGCGTGGGCGTCGTGCCGCAGATGGACAACCTCGACCCCGATTTCACGGTGAGCGAGAACCTGCTCGTCTACGGCCGCTATTTCGGCATGAAGGAGGCGGAGGTGGCCGCGCGCCTGCCGAAGCTGCTCGAGTTCGCGGCGCTGGAGTCGCGGGGGGACAGCCGCATCCAGGCGCTCTCCGGCGGGATGAAGCGCCGCCTCGTGCTCGCGCGCGCCCTCGTGAACGACCCGGAGCTCATCTTCCTCGACGAGCCCACCACCGGCCTCGACCCGCAGGCGCGCCACCTCATGTGGGAGCGGCTGCGGCTGCTGCTGCGGCAGGGGAAGACGATCCTCCTCACCACGCACTTCATGGACGAGGCCGAGCGCCTCTGCGACCGCCTCGCCATCATCGACCACGGCCGGATGCTGGCGCGAGGGCACGCCGCCCGCGCTCATCGCCGAGCACATCGAGCCCGAGGTGGTCGAGGTCTACGGCGAGGGCGTCGAGGCGTGGTTCGGCGAGCACGCGAAGGCGCTCTCGGCGCGCGCGGAGCTGCACGGCGAGACCGCCTTCTGCTACCTGCGCGAGGCGGCGCCGGTGGTCGCGAACCTCAAGGGCTTCCCGCGCGCTGCGGTTCCTGCACCGCCGGGCGAACCTCGAGGACCTCTTCCTCAAGCTCACCGGCCGGGAGATGCGCGAATGATCGCGACCGTCCTCGCCGGGCGCTGGGTGGCGGTCTGGCGGCGCAACTACCTCGTGTGGCGCAAGCTCGCGGCGGCCAGCATCGCGGGCAACATCATCGACCCGCTCTTCTACCTGCTCGGCTTCGGCCTGGGCTTCTCCACGATGATCCCGGAGGTGGAGGGCGTGAAGTACATCGCCTTCCTCGCGGGCGGCACCATCTGCTACACGACGATGCTGGCGGCTTCCTTCGAGGCGCTCTACTCGGGCTTCGCGCGCATGCACGTGCAGCGCACCTGGGAGGGCATCATGAACGCGCCCGTCTCCCTCGAGGACGTGGTGCTCGCGGAGTGGATCTGGGCCGCCTCGAAGAGCCTGCTCTCCGGGACCGCGATCCTGCTGGTGGCCATCGCGCTGGGGCTTTCGCAGTCGTGGACGATGGTGCTCATCGTGCCGCTCGCGTTCCTCATCGGGCTCTCGTTCGCGGGCATGGGCCTCGTGATGACGGCGTTCGCGAAGAGCTACGACTTCTTCACCTACTGGTTCACGCTGGTGCTCACGCCGCAGATGCTGCTGTGCGGCGTCTTCTTCCCGCTGTCGGGGCTGCCGGGGTGGGTGCAGGCCGTGGCCTCCGCGCTGCCGCTCACGCACGCCATCGCCATCGGCCGGCCGCTCTTCCTGGGCCACTGGCCGCAGGACGGGTTCCTGCACGCGGCCGTGCTCGCGGCCTGGGGAATCGCGGGCTTCGGGATCGCGCTGAGGCTCTTCCGGCGGCGGCTGCTCGCCTGAAATCGGGGACGTGTTCGCGAACACGTCCCGAAGCGGCTAGGACGCGGCGCGCGCCGCCCGGCGGACCGGCCGGGTGACGAAGAGGACCTTGGCGAGCGCCTTGCGGTTCTTCACCACGTCCTCGAGGGTGTACTTGCGCAGGGCCGCGTAGAACGCGTCGACGGCTTCCGCCAGCGCGAACTTGAGCTTGCAGTCGGCGGTGATCGTGCAGGCGTTGGTCTTGCGCTCGAAGCACTCCGCCGGCACGTCGCCGCCCTCGGTGAGCTTCACCAGCTCGCCCACGTTGATCGCCGTCGGGGCCCGGGCCAGCATGAGCCCGCCCCCGCGGCCGCGGATGTTCTCGAGGTAGCCCGCTTGCCGAGGAAGTGCACCACCTTGGTGAGGTGGTGCTCGGAGATGCCGTAGGTCCGCGCGATCTCGGCGATGGTCGTGCGCCCTTCGGGGTGCGTCGCCACGAACATGAGCACGCGCAGGCTGTAGTCGGTGAAGGTCGTCAGGCGCATGGAGGGGTCTCGCTTCGGGAACGGGCGGGCCGGGATCCGGACCGCCCGCTTAACCCGCATCCTACATCCCGGTTAACCCGGCTGCACCTACGCCGGCGCACCGGCCACCCCTCGGGTCCCGGCCCAGCGCCGCCGGAAAGAACCGTCGCCCCGCGTGCCCGGAATAGGCGAAGGCCCGCGCGTGGCGGGCCTTCGGCATGTAGGCGGGCAGCTCGGCGCCGTGCATAGCTGGCGTCCACTTGCTAGGCGGAAACCCAGGGCGCCGCCTTCGAGCGCTGGTAGGTGTTCCAGCCCTTCGAGCCCGATGAGCGCGAGCGGCACGACTTCCAGGGCGGAGAACACGGCGCCCACGGCGATGACCGAGGTGGGCGTGCCCGTCCAGTAGAGATGGTGCAGCGTGCCCAGGATGCCGCCGAAGAGGAAGACGATGGTCTCGAGCACGATCGCTCTTGTTGGCGGTCGAGGCGCGGATGAGGCCCAGGCGCGTGAAGATGAGCGCCACGACGGCCGTCGCGAAGACCTCGAAGAAGCCCTCCACCCAGAGGTGCACGAGCCACCAGCGCCAGTACTCGACCATCGCGTAGTGCGTGCGCTGGCCCCAGGTGAGCGAGGCGGAGTAGAAGAGCCCGATGCAGGCGGCCGAGAGGAACACCATCGCGATGAGCCCGCGCGTCTCCGACGGGCGTCTTTCAGCGCCGGCCACAGCGCGCGGCCCATGAGGTAGAGCCAGAAGAGGAGCCCCACGAAGAGCAGGATCTGCCAGACGCGCCCCATGCTCGTGAACTCCAGGCCCTGGTTGCCCACCCAGAAGGTGAACTCGAAGCCTCTGGCGCTGCAGCGTTCCCAGCCAGCTCGTGGCGGTGGAGCCCACGACGATGAGGAGCAGCGCGTAGAAGAGCGCGTCCACGCCCAGCTTCTGCAGCTTCGGCTCGTGGCCGGAGAGCAGCGGCGCGATGTAGAGGCCGGTGGCGAGCCAGGCGGTGGCGATCCAGAAGATGCCGAACTGGGTGTGGATGGTCCGGCTCACGGTGTAGGGGAGGACCTCTCCCGAGGGGCAGGCCGAAGAAGGCCTGTCCCTCGACCGCGTAGTGGGCGGTGATGGCGCCCATCCCGATCTGCACTCAGGATGAGGCCGATGACGACGAAGAAGTACTTGCGCACGGCCTTCATGGACGGCGTGGCGACGAGGGCGAGGAGCGGGTCTTTCTTCGGCGGCGCCGACGGGTCGGCCGGCTCGTGGTTCACGGAGTGGTACCAGAGCATCCCGGCGATGCCCGCGATGAGGAGCACGATGCTCACGATGGACCAGATCGAGGCGGAAGCGGGCAGGACGTTGCCGACGATGGGCTCGTGCGGCCAGTTGCTCGTGTAGGACAGGCCCGTCTCGCCGGGGCGGTCCGTGGCGGCGGACCAGGCCGACCAGAAGAAGAAGGCGGAAAGCGCTGCGGCGGTCCTGCGGACGGGCAGGGCGTCCGTGCATCATCGCGTACTGCTCGCGAAGCTTGTCGAGGGCGGGCTCGGCTGCCGAAGAGGCCCTCGTAATGCGCTTGCGTGGTCGCGCGATGGCCGCGGCGCGCCCGGGGGAGACGGTGAGCGTGCCGGTGACTCGCGTCATAGGTGTTGCGGCGCATCTCCTCCTTCACGAGCGCGTCGACGGCGGCCTGCTCGTGCGGCTGCAGCGCCGCGAAATCGCGCTGGTGCATGCGGCGGGAAAGGACGTCGCGCAGGGCAAGGGCCTCGCGGTGCAGCCAGTCGGCGGACCAAACGGGCATCCTACATCCAGCTTAAGCCGCCTGCACGAGCGCCCGCATAAACGACGAAGGCCCGCGCGAGGCGGGCCTTCCAGCCAACGTGCCTGGCACGCGTACCTGGCACGTGAGCCCGGTACGTGAGCCGGCACGTGTAGCCTGGTACGGAAGCGGGTTACTTGTACTTGATGGTGCAGCCGTACGGGGCGTTGGAGGCGTTGGTGACCGGCTTGCCGGCCTTCAGCTCGTCCAGCGCGGCGACCACGAAGTTCTTCGCCGTCTTCACGTCGGCCACGTCCGCGGAGCGCTTGTCGTCGATGGCGCCGTTGTAGACCACCTTCCCGGCGGGATCGATGATGTACATGTGCGGCGTCACCTTGGCGCCGTAGGCGAGGCCGACGGTCCCGGGCTCGTCCATCACGAAGCGCGTGGGCGCGGCGCCGGCCTCGGCCAGCGCCTTCGTGAGCTGCGCGGGCGACTGGTAGTCCTGGTGCCCGGCGTTCGTGGAGTTCACCGAGAGCCACACGACCTCGCCGCCGTACTTCTTCTGCAGGGCCTGCATGTTGCCGCTCCTGTAGTGCTTCTGCACGAACGGGCAGCCGAAGTTGTGCCACTCGAGCACGACCGTCCTGCCCTTGAAGTCGGCGAGGCTCACGGGCTTGCCCGCGAGGTCGGTGGCGGTGAAGGCGGGCGCGGGCTGCCCGACGACGGCGGCCGCGAGCGCGGTGCCGGCGAAGAGCGATGCGATGGAAATGGCGAGCAGGGAGGCTCTCTTCATGGGGGTCTCCGGGATATCAGCGTGGGTCGAGGTTGGCGGTGGCGGCCGGCTTCGGCGCGGGCAGCTTCGAGATCTCGGCGACGACGAGGGAGGCGGTGAGCACCTCGGGCAGCAGCTTCGGCTGCGGCTGGCCGGGCGCGTAGAGCGCATAGACGGGGAGGGCGTTGCGGCCCAGCTCCGCCAGCGCCGCGGTGATGCGCGGATCGTGGTTCGTCCAGTCCGCCTTGAGCGCCACGACGCCGCGATCGGCGAGCGCCTTCACGACCTCCTCGCGGTTGAGCGCCACGCGCTTGTTCACCTGGCAGGTGACGCACCAGGCGGCGGTGAAATCGACGAACACGGGCGTGCCGGCCGCGCGCAGTTCCGCGAGCTTCTCCGGCGACCACGCCTGCCACGCGATCTCGCCGGCCTTCGGCGACCGCGGCGCGCGCCTCGCCGGGCGAGGCGTTGCGCGCCCGGCCAGGCGAGCCACAGGCCGGCCGCGGCGAAGAGCGCGGCGAAGACGAGGCGCGCGAGGCTTTCCGACCGCGCCCAGCGCCCGTAGATCCACGCGCCGATGGCGAGCACGAGGAGCCCCCCCAGCAGCGCGAGCACCGCGTCGTTGCCCGCCTGCGCGCCCAGCACCCAGGCGAGCCAGGCCACGGTGGCGAAGAGCGGGAAGGCCATCGCCTGCTTGAAGGTCTCCATCCACGGGCCGGGCTTCGGGAGCCTGCGCAGCGCCCCGGGGAAGAACGAAAGCGACCAGCACCGGCAGGGCCATGCCCGCGCCCAGCATCGCGAACACCGCGAGCGACACGGCGGCCGGCTGCGCGAGCGTGAACCCCACCGCCGCGCCCATGAACGGCGCCGTGCAGGGCGTGGCGACCACCGTGGCCAGCACGCCCGCGAGGAACGCGTCGGCGTAGCGGCCCTGCGCGGAGAGGTTCGAGGTCATCGACTGCGCGAACCCGCCCCACTCGAAGAGGCCGAAGAGGTTGAGCGCCATCAGGAAGAAGAGGGCGGCCAGCAGCGTCACGAACGCGGGCGACTGCAGCTGGAAGCCCCAGCCCGAGCTCCGTCCCGCCCGAGCGCAGGGCGAGCAGCAGCCCCGCGAGGACGAGGAACGAGACGAGCACGCCGGCCGAGAAGACCGCGCCCTGCAGCCACAGCGCGCGCGCGTCCCCGTGGGCATGCCGCACGAAGCCCATCACCTTGATGCCGAGCACGGGGAAGACGCAGGGCATGAGGTTGAGCAGGAGCCCGCCGGCCAGCGCGAACACGAGCGCGAGGGCGAGGCTGCCGCCCGCTTCGCCGGCCGGGACGCCCACGGGTGCCGCGACCGCGGGAAGCGTTGCGACGACGGGCAGCGCGAGTTCCACCGCCTTGCGGCCGGGCGATCCCGGCCAGGAGCTTTCGCCGACGAGCACGCCGGCGGCATTCGCGATGCCGGCCGCCACGGGCTCCATGAGCTTCACGTCGAGGCGGAAGCCGTTGCCGTCGCGCGTGAGGACCTGCGGCGCGGGGTGGTCGATGAAATTCTCGCGATGCGGGAAGTAGGCCACCTTCGCCGGGGCGACGGCGCCCGCCGGCGGCAGGACGCGCAGCGTGAGCTTGGCGCCCGAGATCGTGGCCTCGCGACGTCCATCCGCCGGCCGCGACGGGCAGGCGCGCGCGCGCCTTCGCGAAGAGCGGAGTCGCCGCCCGTGGCGCCGGGACTCGCCCGCGGCCACCGCGAGGGCGAGCGTGAGCGTGGCCTTCTCGGGGATGCAGATGTCCTTGCAGACCAGCCAGTCGGCGTCGCCCTTGATGGTGACGGGGCCGGGCTTCGCGTCGGCGGGCGGCGTGAGCTCGGCGAGGAGCATCACCTCGTCCGAGTAGCCGTAGTTCATGAGCGGGCCCACGCGCTGGCCCTCGGGGTAGGGCCACTGGAACGGGCCGGCGCTCCAGCCTTCGGGCAGCGTCCAGCGGATCTTCGTGGGCAGGCCCGAGTCGCCCGGATTCTTCCAGTAGGTGTGCCAGTGCTCGTCCATCTTCAGCCGCAGGCCCACGGTGACGGGCTTGCCCGGCGCCGACGGTCGCGTGCTCGGCGCGCAGCTCCGCTTCCACGTGCTCGGTCCTCACCGGCGCGGCCTGCGCGGCGGGCGAGCCGGCCAGGGCGAGGCCGAGGAGAAGGGCGAAGCAAATGGGGAGCGATCGGTGCATCACGGTAGAATCCAGGGAAATCAACGCATAGAGCGGCATTCGGGAGCTTAGTTCCGCCCCGGCCGTCCCCCCATGCTCTGGGTCAAATCCTTCCACATCGTCTTCCTGGTGGCCTGGTACGCGGGCCTATTCTACTTGCCCCGGCTTTTCGTCTATCACGCGATGGCCGGGGACGAGGCCTCGCGCGAGCGGTTCAAGGTCATGGAGCGCAAGCTCTACCGCGGCATCATGATGCCCTGCATGGCGCTCACGATCGCGCTCGGCACGTGGCTCTGGCTGGGCTGGGGGTTCAAGGGCGGATGGCTGCACGCCAAGCTCGCCCTCGTGGCGCTCCTCCTCGCGCACCATTTCTGGCTGGGGCACTTCGTGGGCGTCTTCGCGCGCGACGCCAACACGCGCTCCCATGTCTTCTACCGCTGGATCAATGAAATTCCGCTGCTCTATCTGGTGGCCATCGTGATCCTCGTCGTCGTGAAGCCGTTCTGAGGCAGCCCATGGCCACGCTCACCCGCAGGAAGGTCCCGGCCCCCGCCGCCGCCGTCGAGGTGACGCGCAAGGACCCGTCCGCCGTGCAGTTCTTCGCGACCTGCCCGCGGGGCCTCGCGGGCGCGCTCGCCGAGGAGCTGGCCGGCTTCGGCGCGCAGGAGATCAAGGCGGGGGAGGCGGGCGTGGAGTTCGAGGGCCCGTTCGAGATCGCCTACGTCGCCAACCTCGAGTCGCGGCTGGCCACGCGCATCCTCGCGCGCGTCTCGCGCTTCGACTACCGCAACGAGAACGACATCTACGAGGGCGCGAGGCGCGTGCGCTGGCACGCCCACTTCGGCATCGAGCGCACCTTCAAGGTCGAGACCAACTCGGTCAAGGCGCCGGTGAAGAGCATCGACTTCATCACGCTCAAGGTGAAGGACGCGATCGCCGACGCCTTCCGCGAGGCGCTGGGCAAGCGCCCGGACGTCTCCTCGCGCGAGCCCGACGTGCGCGTGCACGTCTTCCTCGACGCGAAGTGGTGCACGCTCTACCTCGACACGAGCGGCGAGCCGCTCTTCAAGCGCGGCCGGCGCGACAAGACGGGCGAGGCGCCGCTCAAGAAGAACCTCGCCGCGGGCCTGCTGCGGCTCTCGGGGTGGACGCCGGACCAGCCGCTCCTCGATCCGATGTGCGGCGCGGGCACGATCCTCATCGAGGCGGCGGAAATGGCGCTGGGACTCGCGCCCGGCCGCGGCCGCCCCTTCGGGTTCGAGCGCTCACGCGCTTCGACCCGGCGGCCTGGGAGAAGGTGAAGGCGGCCTCCTCGGCCCGGGCGCAGCCCGTCGGGCCGCGGGCCATCCACGGCTCCGACCTCTACGGGCGCACCCTCGACAACGCGCGCGCGAACCTGCGCGACATGGGCCTGGAGGAGGTCGTCTCGCTCAAGCAGGCGAACCTCCTCGAGCTCTCCGCGCCGGCGCCCGGCGGGGCTCCTCGTCACCAACCCGCCCTACGGCGTGCGCCTGGGCGAGAAGGAGGAGCTCGCGAAGTTCTACCCGGAGCTCGGCCACCTCCTCAAGCAGAAGTTCGCGGGCTGGACCGCCTACATCTTCTCCGGCGACCCGGACCTGCCGAAGCTCATCCGCCTCTCCGCCACGAAGCGAACCGTGCTCTACAACGGCGCCATCGAGTGCCGCCTGTACGAGTACCGCATGGTCGCCGGCGGCAACCGACCCTGACCGCGCTTCTCGCCCTCAAGCTGGCCCTCGTCCCGTTCGCCGTGTGGCTCGCGAGCCTGGCGGCGCGGCGCTGGGGGCATGCCGTCTCGGGCTACCTCGGCGGCTTCCCGATGATCGGCGGGCCGATCACGCTCTACCTCGCGATCGACCACGGGCCCGGATTTCGCCGCGCGCTCGGCGCTGGTCACGATGGCGGCGGTCGCGGGGCAGGCGGGGCACATGCTGGCCTTTTCCGTCGCGGGGCGGGCGGCCGGGCGCGCTCGCCGGGCTCGCGGCGGGCTGGACCGCCTACGCCGCGATCTCGGTCGGCGTGGGCACGCTTCCGCTGGGCCCGGCCACGGCGCTCGCGTTCGCGGTCGGCGGGCTCGCCGCTCGCCTCGCGATTCCTGCCGCGGCCGCGCGATGCGGCCACGCTTCCCGCGATCCCCGCGGTGGAGCTGTGGCTGCGCCTCGCGGCGGCGCTGGCGCTCGCCGCCGCGATCCTCTTCGGCGCGGCGGCCCTCGGGCCCACGGTGAGCGGCATCCTCCTGTCGCTGCCGATCACCGGCTCGATCATGCCGCCCTTCACGCTGAAGCTCTACGGCGCCGACGCGCTCGCGCGGCTGCAGCGCGGCTTCGTCGCGGGGCTCACCGGCTTCACCGCGTTCTTCCTCGTGGTGAGCGTGACGCTCGCCACGCTTGGCATCGCGGCCGCGTTTTCGCTCGCCACCGTCGCGGCGCTGGCCACCGTGGCCGCGTTCACGCGCTGGAGGCGGCATCGCGAGTGAGATTGGCGCGATTGCTGATCTGCCTCAACACCTTTCCGGGGCCACGCGCTAGCGTGAAAGATCATGAACGCCCCTCTCATGCCGCTGCGCGGGGTGAAGCGGCGCGCGGTGCTCCCGCCGCCGATCCGAAGCCTCGTGAGGAAACTGCCCCACGTGCCCTCGTCGGCCGTCGTGGCGGCGGTGCTGAACCTCCTCGTGCGCAAGCGCCTGCCGGTCGCAGGTCTTCGAGCACCTGGGTGAGCGGCCGTTCTCGATCGAGGTGCGCGACCTCGACCTCGTGATGGCGTTCCGCTTCAGCGAGCGCCGCTTCGTGCCCGTGCCCCACGCCGGGGAGGAGCCGCTGCGCTTCCGCGTGAACGCCTCCGATTTCGCCACGCTCGCCGCGCCGGAGGACGCGCCCGACGACGGCCTCTTCCTGCACGACCTCGTCGTGGTGGGCGACCCGGACATCGCGGCCGAGGTGCACAAGGCGCTCGAGGGCATCGACGTGGTGCGCACGCGGCGCATCCTGCGGCGCGCCGTCCGGCTGACGCAGCGCGAGTGCGCAGCGGGGCTAGGCCCGGGCGCCTTTCTTCGCTTTTCCTGATCTGTCTCAAGGAAATCGGGGGGGCGGGGTCTACCCTGTCCGGTTTCCCGTGTACCCGGTACATGTACCGGGTACAGAGATCCGAGGTGACCATGGCCCAGGCCGCTCCGCTTTCCCCGCAGGCTCCCGCGCGCATGAGGCTGGTGTGCCCGGCCGGCACGCCGCCGGCGCTCAGGGTGGCGGTCGACAACGGCGCCGACGACGTCTACCTGGGCTTCAAGGACGAGACGAACGCGCGCAACTTCGCCGGGCTCAACTTCGACGACCGGTCGATCCGCGACGGCATCGAGTACGCGCACCGCCGCGGGCGCGCAGGTGCTGGTCGCGCTCAACACCTTCCCGCAGCCGTCGACCTGGCGGAAGTGGCGCGCCGCCGTGGACCGCGCCGCGGACCTCGGCGTGGACGCGATCATCGTGGCCGACGCGGGTCTCCTCGCCTATGCCGCGAAGACGCATCCGCAACTGCGGCTGCACCTCTCCGTGCAGGGCTCGGCCACCAGCCACGAGGCGATCAACTTCTACCACGAGCACTTCGGCATCAAGCGCGCCGTGCTGCCGCGCGTGCTCTCCGTCGAGCAGGCGGAGAAGGCGATCCAGCGCACGCCGGTGGACATCGAGGTGTTCGGCTTCGGGAGCCTGTCGATCATGGTCGAGGGGCGCTGCGCGCTGTCGTCCTACGCGACGGGGGAATCGCCCAACACCCACGGCGGCTGCTCGCCGGCGAAGGCGATCCGCTGGCAGCAGTCGCCGCGGGGGCTCGAGTCGCGCCTCGGGCGGCGTCCTCATCGACCGCTTCGGCGAGGAGGACCACCCGGGCTACCCGACGCTCTGCCGCGGCCGCTTCGTGGTGAACGGCGACACCTACTACCCGTTCGAGGAGCCCACGAGCCTCAACACGCTGGAGCTGCTGCCGCGCCTGCAGGCGATGGGCGTGAAGGCGATCAAGATCGAGGGGCGCCAGCGCAGCCCCGTGTACGTGGAGACCGTGACGCGCGTCTGGCGCGAGGCGCTCGACGACTGCGCGCGCGAGCCGCAGCGCTTCCGCGTGAAGCCGGCGTGGCAGGAGGCGCTCGCGGGCATCTCCGAGGGGCGCCAGTGCACGCTCGGCGCCTACCACCGGCCCTGGAAATGAACGCGACCGCCATGGAAAAGACGAAGCTCGCCCTCGGGCCCCTCCTCTACTACTGGCCGCGCGAGACCGTGCTCGCGTTCTATCGCGACGCCGCGGGCTGGCCCGTGGACTCGGTCTACCTCGGCGAGACCGTCTGCTCGCGCCGGCGGGAGCTCAAGCTCGCCGACTGGATCGCCATCGGGGAGGACCTCGCCCGCGCCGGCAAGGAGGTGGTCCTCTCCACGGCCGAGCTGATCGAGAGCGACGCGGACCTGCGCACGATGCACGCGGTCGTCGACAACGGCGCCTTCCGCGTCGAGGCGAACGACATGGCCGCGGTGCGCGCGCTGGCCGGGAAGGGGCCGTTCGTCGCGGGGCCGTTCCTCAACGTCTACAACGCCGGCACGCTCGCGCTCCTCGCCGGGCTCGGGGCCACGCGCTGGGTGGCGCCCGTGGAGCTTTCGCGCGACGGGATCGCGGCCGTCGTGGCCGAAGGGCCCGCCGGGCATCGAGACCGAGGTCTTCGCCTACGGGCGCCTGCCGCTGGCGGTGTCGGCGCGCTGCTTCACGGCGCGCTACAACAACCTCACCAAGGACCACTGCGAGTTCCGCTGCATCGAGCATCCGGACGGCCTGGCCCTCGACACGCAGGACGGCGAGCACTTCCTCGTCCTGAACGGCGTGCAGACGCAGTCGGCCAGCGTGCAGAGCCTCGCGCCCGTCCTCGACGAGGCGCGCGCGGCGGGCGCGAATGTCCTTCGCCTTTCGCCGCAATCGCAGCACACGGGCGAAGTCGTCGCCGTCTTCCGCGACGCGGTGTCCGGCGCGCTGGGCGCGGCCGAGGCGGTCGCCCGCCTGGCGCCCCTCATGCCCGCCGCGGCCTGCGACGGCTACTGGCACGGCAAGCCCGGCATCGAACTCGAACGGGGACGTGTTCGCGAACACGTCCCCGAAACGGAGGTGCGCCCATGAACGTCGCCGCTGCCCATCGCCTTCCGGCGCCGGTCCGCGCCGTGGGAAGGCGCCTGCCGCGCCTGCCTGCCTCCATCGCCTTCGCGACGGGGCTGAACCTGACCCTTCGCCGCAAGTTCCCGGCGGAGGTCCTCGAGCGCCTGGAGGGCCACACCTTCGCGATCGTCGTCGAGGACGCGGGCATGGAGCTGCTCTTCCGCGTGCGCGCTCGCCGCTTCGTGCCGGTGGCGAGCGCCGCCGAGCCCGTGCTGCGCTTCCGCGCGGTGGCGTGGGACTACGCGGCGCTGGCGGCCCGCGAGGCCGATCCGGACACGCTCTTCTTCAATCGCCGGCTCGCTCGTCGAGGGCGACACCGAGATCGCGCTGCTCGTGAAGAACACGCTCGACACGATCGACATCCCGCGCACGCGCGGGCTCCTCAGGCGGGCGATGCGCATCATCGCCCCGGGGACGCGCTGAAGGCCCGGCGCGAGCGCGCGTGAAGACCACGATCGCGGCGGCGCTGCTGGGCGCGCTCGAGGGCGCGGGGGCCCGCGAGATCTTCGGCATCCCGGGCGACTTCGCGCTGCCGTTCTTCGACGCGATCGTCGCGGACGGGCGGCTGCCGCTCTACACGCTCTCGCACGAGCCGTCGGTGGGCTTCGCCGCGGACGCGGCGGCGCGCATGCGCTGCGCGCCCTCGGTGGCCGCCGTCACCTACGGCGCCGGGGCCTTCAACATCGTGAACGCCGTCGCCTCCGCCTTCGCGGAGAAGTCGCCCGTGGTGGTGGTCTCGGGCGCGCCCGGCACCCACGAGCGCGGCACGGGGCTGCTGCTGCACCACCAGGCCAAGACGCTCGATTCCCAGTACGAGATGTTCCGCCAGGTGACCTGCGACCAGGCGCGCCTCGACGACCCGGCCACCGCGGGCGCCCGCATCGCGCGCGTGCTGGCCTCGGCGCGGCGCCATTCGCAGCCCGTCTACCTGGAGCTGCCGCGCGACAAGGTGAACGCCGCCTGCGCGCCGGCCCGTCCCGAGCCGCGCCGCGCCCGTCGATCGCGAGGCGCTGGCGGCCTGCGCCGACGAGATCCTCGCGCGCCTCGCCGCCGCCGCGCTCGCCCGTGCTGATGGTGGACGTGGAGGTGCGCCGCTTCGGGCTCGAGTCGCAGGTGGCGGCCCTCGCGCGCCGCCTCGGCATCCCCGTCGTCACGAGCCTCATGGGACGCGGGCTCCTCGAGAACGCGGATGCGCCGCTCGTGGGCACCTACCTCGGCCTCGCCGGGCACGCCGGAGGTCTCGGCCCTCGTCGAGGATTCCGACGCGCTGCTGCTGCTGGGCGTGATCGTCTCCGACACCAACTTCGGCGTGTCGGCGCGGCGCGTGGACCTGCGGCGCGCGATCCAGGCGTTCGACGGGCACGTGACGCTCGGCTTCCACACCTATCCCGACATCCCGCTCGCGCGCGCTCGTGGAGGCGCTCCTCGAGCGCGCGCAGCCGCTCGCCGTCCGCGCGGGCGATGGCCCTGGTCGAGGCGCCGCGCGGCCTCGTGCGCGACGGCGCGCCCGTCGTGCCGCTCGACGTGGCGCGGGCGATGAACGACCTCATGGACGCGCACGGCCTCATGCCGGTGGCGACCGACGTGGGCGATTGCCTCTTCACCGCCATGGACCTCGTGCAGACCGACCACGTGGCGCCCGGCTACTACGCGACGATGGGCTTCGGCGTTCCCGCGGGCCTCGGCGTGCAGGCGGCGAGCGGGCGGCGCCCGCTGGTGCTGGTGGGCGACGGCGCGTTCCAGATGACCGGGCATGGAGCTCGGGCACTGCGCGCCGCTACGGGTGGGACCCCATCGTGGTCGTCCTGAACAACGGCGGCTGGGGAATGCTCTCCGCATTCCGGCCGGACGCGACGCTACAACGCGCTGGGCACGTGGAACCTCGCGCGGATCGCGGACGCCCTGGGCGGGGCGGGCCACCTCGTGCGCACGCGGGCGGAGCTCGCGCAGGCGCTGGAGACCGCCGTGGCGCGGCCCGGGCGCTTCCACCTCCTCGACGTGCGTCTCGCGCCGGGGGCGCTGTCGCCGACGCTGCGCCGCTTCGCCGACGCGATCTCGCGGATCAGGCCTGAAGCGGTGTCAGATTACTCTGCGGCGTCTGACACCGAGCGACGTGATCTGACACCGCGTCATCGCTTGCGCCAGGTCCAGTCGACCAGCGCGTCGAGCGCGCCCTGCGCGCGGTTGGCGTTGTCGTGGTTCACGATCATCACCACCACCCAGCGGTTGCCCTTCGCGTCGAGCACGAAGCCCGCGACGGCCTGCACCCCCGTGAGCGTGCCGCCCTTCAGGTGGGCCTGCCCCGCGAAGGCGCCGTTCTTCGTCTTGAAGGTCCCGTCCACCGCGAAGAGCGAAAGCGACGAGACGAGCTCCGGCATCACCGGGCCCGCCCACGCCGCGCGCATGACGGCGGCCAGCGCGCCGGCGGAGATGCGGTCGGCGCGCGAGAGCCCGGAGCCGTTCTCGATCACGAGGCCGGGCGCCTCGATGCCCTTCGCCGCGAGCCAGTCGCGGACGATCCGCGCGCTCGCCGCGGCCTCGCCCGGCGCGCCGGACTTCTCCGCCGAGAGCGTGAGGAAGAGCTGCCGCGCCATCACGTTGTTCGAGTACTTGTTGATGTCGCGCACCAGCGAGGCCAGCGGCTCGGACTCGAAGCGGTGGAAGAGCACGGCTTCCGGCGGGGTCGCGCCCGCGCGCACCTTGCCCGCGAAGCGCCCGCCCGCCTCGCTCCAGATCCAGCGGAAGGCGGCCTCGGCGTAGCGGTCGGCGTCGAAGACGGAGAGGGGCCAGGCCTTCTCGCCGCAGTCGGCCGGATAGGTGCCGGAGAAGAGCGACCGTCGCGAGCAGCCCGTTCTCGTCGATCTCGTACCTTGAGCCCGTGGCGCCAGTTGTTGCAGGGCCCCTTCGCGAGCTGCACGCGGCTCGCGATCTCCACGTTCGGGAAGTCGGGCTCGCCCACCACGCGGACGCCGGCCCCGTCGGGCACGAAGCGGAAGTCGATCGCCTTGAAGTTCACGAGGAGCGCGTCGGGCCCCACGTTGTAGGCGCGCCGCGACTCGCCGTCGAACTTCGCGGGGTCGTGCGGCGCCGGCGCGAAGTAGGAGCGGTCGAGGATCACGTCGCCGCGGATCTCGCGCAGCCCGCGCGCGCGCAGCTGGTGCGCGAGCTGCCACAGGCGGTCGTAGGTGAGCTTCGGGTCGCCGCCGCCCCTGAGGACCAGGTCGCCCGCGAGCACGCCGCCCGCGAGCTCGCCCTTCACGAGCACGTCCGTCTTGAAGGTGTAGGCCGGGCCGAGCAGGTCCAGCCCGGCGAAGGTGGTGACGAGCTTGATCGTCGAGGCGGGATTGAGGGGGCGGTCCGCGAGGTGCGCGACGAGGCGCTTGCCGCCCGCCACGGGCTCGACGACGGCGCCCACCGCGGACTCCGGCACGCCCGCCCTCGCGAGCGCCTCGCGCACGGGCGCCGGCAGTTCGGCGGCCGCGAGCGCGGGCACGCAGGAGGAGGGCGGCCAGGAATCGCTTCATGCGCGCTTGCCGAGCTCGTCCGCGATGGCCGTGCCGGCCTGCACGAGGACCGCGAAGGCCTCCTCGTCCGTCGACGTAGGGCGGCATGAAGTAGACGGTGTTGCCGATGGGGCGCAGCGAGCGCGTGGTGGCGCATCGCGATCTCGAAGGCGCGCCGCGCGAACGCGGGGTCGTCGCGTGCCACCTCGAAGGCCCAGATCATGCCGAGGCGGCGCCAGTCGCGCACGGCCGGGTGGCTGCGCGAGGGGGGCGGCGATCGCGTCGAAGCGCGCGGCCTTCTCGCGGTTCGCCTCGAGCACGCCGCCCCTCGTCGAAGAGGTCCAGCACCGCGCACGCCGCGCGGCAGGCGAGCGGGTTGCCCGTGTAGGAGTGCGAGTGCAGGAAGGCGCGCGCGACCGCGTCGTCGTAGAAGGCGCCGTAGACCTCGTCGGTCGAGAGCACGCAGGAAAGCGGCAGGTAGCCGCCGGTGATGCCCTTCGACAGGCACAGGAGGTCCGGGGCGATGCCGGCCTGCTCGCAGGCGAACATCGTGCCCGTGCGCCCGAAGCCGGTCATGATCTCGTCGGCGATGAGGAGCACGTCGTGGTCGTCGCACAGCTCGCGCGCGCGCCGCAGGAAATGCGGGTGGTACATGCGCATGCCGCTCGCCCCCTGCACCATGGGCTCGAGGATGAGGGCCGCGATGCTCTCCGACTTCTCCTCGAGCAGCTTCGCGAGCGCGCCCGCGGCCTCGATGGCGCAGTTCTCGCACTGGAACTCCTTGCTGCCGGCGTGGCGCGCGGGGAAGGGCGTGACGAGGTTGCGGCGCAGCAGGGCCGCGTAGGCGTCGCGGAAGGCCGCCACGTCGGTGACCGAGAGCGCCCCGAGCGTCTCGCCGTGGTAGCCGCCCTCGAGGTACACGATGCGGTTCCTCCCGGGCTGGCCGCGATTGAGCCAGTAGTGGCAGGCCATCTTGATCGCGATCTCCGTGGCGGAGGCGCCGTCGGAGGCGTAGAAGGCGTGGCCGAGCCGGCCCGGGGCGATGCCGCGCGAGGCGCTCGGAGAGCTCGACCACCGGCTCGTGCGTGAAGCCCGCGAGCATCGCGTGCTCGAGCGTGTCCATCTGGTCGGCGATGGCCGCGTTGATCGCGGGGTTCGCGTGCCCGAAGAGGTTCACCCACCAGGAGCTCACGCCGTCGACGAAGCGGTGCCCCTCGAAATCCTCGAGCCAGACGCCGCTCGCGCGCGCCACCGGCACCGGCGGGAAGCGCTCGTGCTGCTTCATCTGCGTGCAGGGGTGCCAGACCGCCGCGAGGCTGCGAGCGACGATGTCGCGGTTGGCCACGGCGGCGTCAGTCGGACGCGAGGCGGTTGACCTGCGTGGCGAGCGAGCTCGTGGCTTCCGTGGCGAGCGAGGCGAGGCTGTCCTTGCGGCATCGATGCCCGGCCCGTCGGCCGACAGGTGGCAGAGCGCCGTGAAGAGCGTGCGGATTTCCACCGCGGCCAGCGCGTTCGTGGGCGGGCGACGTCGACGATCGACGGCCCGGTCGTGTCGAGCAGGACGCTCATGCCCGGGGCGAGCAGCCCGTTCGAGCCGTGCGCGTTCCAGTACGCGTCGAACGCGTCGAGTATCAGCCGCTCCAGCTCGGCCTTTTCCTTCGGTCCCAGCAATGGCATGCGATGGCCGTTCACTCGGGTACGTGTGGGGGCATTTTATCGCGCCTCGGGCCGTCTGCCCCCGGGGGCCGCGAACTGCTGGCAACCACCGCGCCGCGAGTGCTAGCAACACGCGCCGCGCGATCCATGCGACAAGGAATCGCGCGCGCAACTGGCTTCGCCCCGTGGCGATCGGTTTTCGCGGCCCCTTTCTTTCGAACCCGAGGAGGAACCGGACCATGCAACTGCTCGACTGCATCGAGACGCAGCTCATCGCCAACCGCCTGCCGCTCGTGGGCGTGAGCGTGGCGGCGGTGCCCTACGCCAACACGCCCTTCGTCCTCACGCTGCACTGGCACGGCTTCGTCGAGACGCGGCTCGCGGACGTGACCGACGCCAACGTCGTCGCCTACCAGCCGGTGCCGAGCTCCGCGCTGCAGGTGAACGACCGCTGGGACCGCTTCGAGGAGCTCGAGAACGCGGTGCTCGACGTGGCGTGGGAGCTGGGCTCGTGGGACCTTGCCCGCCGCGAGGCGCCGCCCTTCTTCCGCCCCGGCTCGAGCGCGCAGGAGTCGCTGGAGTGCATGGGCGCCTTCGGCAACCTCCCCATCGCCATCGAGGGCCAGCCGCCGATCGTGGCCGAGGTGCCCGACGGCGAGGAGCTCATCGACGCGGCGGCGCGCTCGGGCTACGTGCAGTGGATGTTCCGCCCGGTGCGCGGCGGCGTCTGGGCGGAGGTGGCCGAGGACCTCGACGCTGGAGCAGGGCGGCTACCGCAACCCGCCCTGCCCGCATCCTCGCCGCGCCGACGAAGCCCGGCGCTTCCCGCCGCGTCGTCTACCAGTTCGGCCGGAGCGACCGGCTCGTGACTTGACGCCCCGCAAGCCCCGGCGGGGAGGGCTTGCGATGATGGGGCCGACCGCCCTCCCGGCCCGCCATGGCCCTCACCCGACACGATCACGACCTGCGCATCGATTCCCCCTGGTCCATCGGCGAGCGCTCCGGCCTGCTGATCCTGCTCGTCGCCCTGGTGCCGGCGATCCTGGCGCTCGACTTCGTCGCGGGGCGGGGCATCTCGCTGCACCTCTTCTACCTGGTCCCCGTCGCGCTCGGCGGCGTGGATACCTGGGCGCGCGCGCCGGCTTCGGCGATCGCCGGCGACCGGGTGCTCGCCTGGGCCTTCGTCGCCATCGCCTCGCGGGGGCCCGGCGACCCGCGGGCGCTGGTGGCCTGGGACATCCTGTCCGACCTTCGCGCTGTTCCTCTTCGTGGCGCTACCTGGTGGCGCGCCACCGGCGCATTCGTCGACGGGCTGCGGGCGCTCGCGCGGGTGGACAGCGAAACGGGCGCGCTGTCGCGGCGCGAATTCGACCGGCTCTTCGAGGCGGAGGTGCGGCGATCGAAGCGCTATCGCCGGCCGCTCGCGCTGCTCCTCTTCGACCTGGGCGAGATCGAAGGCCGAGGGGCGCGGGCACTTCGCCGCCGCCGCCCGCGCGATGCAGTCGCAGGTGCGCGAGTGCGACTCGGTGGCGCGGCTCGCCCCGAGGCGCTTCGCGGTCCTGCTCGTCGAGTGCAAGGCGCCCGAGCCCCTGCTCGTCGTCGAGCGCCTTCGCGGGACCCTGGTGGCGAACCTGGGCCTTCGCAAGCCGGAGCTCGCGATCGCCGTCGCCACCTACGGCGGCAGCCTGCCCGGCGTCGTCCGCGAGCCTCCTGGCGCTCGCGGAGAACCACCTCAACCTGGCGCGAAGCGGAGTCCGGCGTGGCCGAGACCCGCGTCGACTGATCAGAGCGGCTTCCTGATCGTCATCGCGCCGCGGATCTGCCCGACCGAGTAGCCCATCGCCTTGTCCTGGGGATAGAGGGCCGAGAGCTTCTCCTTCACGGCCGGCGGAGAGGCTCGCCTGGGCGCCGTGGCACTGGAGCACAGGGCCTGGGTGGGCAGGGCCTTCATGTAGCGGTAGGACTTCCTGCCCTCCTCCGTCACCACCTCGCCCTTCTCCAGGGTCGCCGGGCGTCTCGCCGGCGGCGGCGCGGCGGTCGAAATCCTCGAGGACGGCGCGTTCCCAGGCATCGGGAACGGCCTTCGGGTTGCGGTTGTTGAGGCTCACGCGGCGGATCGACCACCCGGTCTGCTCGGAGGCGGCCTTGGCCATCTGCGGCGCCTGTTCGCGGCAGACGCCGATGGCGCCTTCCGGGCCGCTCTTGGCCATTTCGGCCGTGAGGACGGCGAGGAGCTTGGGCGGGACGGCGCTGGCGACCTGGCGCGCCTCGGGCAGCGAGGTCGTCGGCCAGAGGCGGGCATGGCGGCCAGGAGGGCGATGGCGAGGAGGGGCTTCTTCATGGGGTGGCTTCCGGAGGAATGGAGGGGAGTCGGTTGCCCCGGGCGCGAAGCGGCGGCCCCTCCATCTAGCCCGAACCGGCCGGCCCGCCGGCAATACCTCCTGCGGGGCACCCCCCGGGAGTAGTGCTGTGAGCGCCCACTATCATCGGGTATTCCGGGAGCCACGCACTTGAAGTTCGCGGGCGCCGGCCCTATTATTAGCACTCGCTGCGGGTGAGTGCTAATGCCCGCCTAATTCGCGCCGGGGATCCCATCCCTGGAAGCCAGTCCGAATCACCCAGACCAACCGAGGAGTTCACAAATGAAACTGCGTCCGCTGCATGACCGCGTCATCGTCAAGCGCCTGGAAGAGGAGCGGAAGACCGCTTCCGGCATCGTGATCCCCGACACCGTCGCCGAGAAGCCCGACCAGGGCGAAGTGATGGCCGTCGGCCCCGGCAAGAAGAACGACGAGGGCAAGCTCTTCCCCGTCGACGTGAAGGTCGGCGACAAGATCCTCTTCGGCAAGTACTCGGGCACCACCGTCAAGATCGACGGCGAGGAACTGCTCGTGATGCGCGAAGAAGACATCATGGCCGTCGTGGCCTGATCGCCTCCCCCACCCAGAATCGTAGAGGAACAACCATGGCTGCCAAAGAAGTCAAATTCCGTGAACACGCCCGCGTCCGCATGATCGCCGGCGTGAACGTGCTCGCCGACGCGGTGAAGGTCACCCTCGGCCCGAAGGGCCGCAACGTGGTGCTCGAGCGCTCCTTCGGCGCCCCCACCGTCACCAAGGACGGCGTGTCGGTCGCGAAGGAAATCGAGCTGAAGGACAAGTTCGAGAACATGGGCGCGCAGATGGTCAAGGAAGTCGCTTCCAAGACCTCCGACGTCGCCGGTGACGGCACCACCACCGCCACCGTGCTGGCCCAGTCGATCGTGACCGAAGGCATGAAGTACGTCGCCGCCGGCATGAACCCGATGGACCTGAAGCGCGGCATCGACAAGGCGGTCCTCGCCACCGTCGAGGAGCTCAAGAAGATCTCCAAGCCCTGCACGACCTCCAAGGAAATCGCCCAGGTCGGCGCCATCTCCGCCAACGCCGACGAGAACATCGGCAAGATCATCTCCGACGCGATGGACAAGGTCGGCAAGGAAGGCGTGATCACGGTCGAGGACGGCAAGTCGCTCGACAACGAGCTGGACATCGTCGAGGGCATGCAGTTCGACCGCGGCTACCTGTCGCCCTACTTCATCAACAACCCGGACCGCCAGATCGCCATCCTCGAGGACCCGTTCGTCCTCCTGCACGACAAGAAGATCTCGAACATCCGCGACCTGCTGCCGGTGCTCGAGCAGGTGGCCAAGGCCGGCCGGCCGCTGCTCATCGTCGCCGAAGACGTCGACGGCGAGGCGCTCGCGACCCTGGTCGTGAACAACCTGCGCGGCATCCTGAAGACCTGCGCCGTCAAGGCCCCGGGCTTCGGCGACCGCCGCAAGGCCATGCTGGAAGACATCGCCATCCTCACCGGCGGCACGGTCATCGCCGAGGAGCTGGGCCTCAAGCTCGAGAACGTGACGCTCAAGGATCTCGGCAAGGCCAAGCGCATCGAGATCGCCAAGGAAGACACCACGATCATCGACGGCGCCGGCAAGGAAGACCAGATCAAGGCGCGCGTGACCACCATCCGCGCCCAGATCGAGGAAGCCACCAGCGACTACGACAAGGAAAAGCTCCAGGAGCGCGTGGCGAAGCTGGCCGGCGGCGTGGCGGTCATCAAGGTGGGTGCCGCGACCGAAGTCGAGATGAAGGAGAAGAAGGCCCGCGTGGAAGACGCGCTGCACGCGACCCGTGCGGCCGTGGAAGAAGGCATCGTTCCCGGCGGCGGCGTGGCACTCCTGCGGGCCCGCGATGCGGTCGCCAAGGTGAAGGGCGACAACCCCGACCAGGAAGCCGGCATCAAGATCGTGCTGCGCGCGATCGAGCAGCCGATGCGCGAGATCGCCCGCAACGCCGGCGACGAGCCGAGCGTGGTGGTGAACAAGGTGCTCGAAGGCAAGGGCAACTTCGGCTACAACGCGCAGACCGGCGAGTACGGCGACATGGTGGCGATGGGCGTGCTGGACCCGACCAAGGTCACGCGCTGCGCGCTGCAGAACGCGGCCTCCGTCGCCGCGCTGATGCTCACCACCGACGCGATGGTCGCGGAGCTGCCCAAGGAAGACAAGGGCATGGCCGGCGGCATGGGCGGCGGCATGGGCGGCATGGGCGGCATGGGCGACATGGACATGTAATCCAGGCTGTACCGTTGCGTACCGGAAAGGCCCGCTTCGGCGGGCCTTTCCGCTTCTTGCGCTGCCGCAATACCCCCGTGGCGAAGAAGGCGATCATGGCACTCGGCCGCGGATTCCCGCGCGCTGCCCGATCCCACCGCCATGCAAGTCATCGACCTCGCCCCCGTCATCGTCCTGACCGCCGTCGGGGGCGTCATCGCGCCCTGGTCGCGCATGCCCCTGCCGATCTTCCTCGTGGTCGTGGGCGCCGTCGCCTCGTTCCTGCCGGGGCTGCAGGCCGTGAAGGTCGACCCGGAGGTGTTCCTCCTGCTCTTCATTCCCCCGCTGCTCTTCGCGGACGCGCGCGTGCTGCCGCGGCGCGACCTGCTGCATGTCCTGAAGCCCGTGCTGCTGCTGGCGCTCGGCCTCGTGGTGCTCACCGTCGTCGCGGTGGGCTACTTCATCCACTGGCTCATCCCGTCCATTCCCCTCGCGGTCGCGTTCACCCTCGGGGCGATCGTCTCGCCGACCGACGCCGTCGCGACGGTGGCCACGACGGCCACCATGCCGCTGCCGGCGCGCGTGACGCACATCGTGAACGCCGAGAGCCTGCTCAACGACGCCACGGGACTGGTCGCCTTCAAGCTCGCCGTGGCGGCCGCCCTGGCCGCGGGACACACGTCCGATGGACCTGGTGACGGGCCAGTTCGTCATCCTGTCCGGGCGGCGGCCTGTGCGTCGGCATCATGATCGAGTGGCTCGGGCGCAAGTTCCGCGAGCGCCTCATCCGCATGGAGAAGGACGACCCGGTCGTGCAGACGCTGCTCACCGTCCTCGTCCCCTACGCGGCCTACCTCGTGGCGGAAGCCCTGCACGTCTCGGGCATCCTCGCGGTGGTCGCCTCCGGGCTGTGGGCCGGCGGCCAGGAAGTGAAGGGGCTCTCCCCGGAAAGCCGCCGCCACGCGCGCGAGGTCTGGCGGATGATCGCGTGGTTCTTCAACGGCCTCGTCTTCGTGCTGCTCGGCCTGCAGTTGCGGCAGATGATCGCCGGCGTGGCCAACCACGACGCCCTGCACCTGGCGTACTGGGCGATCGCGCTGTGGGCGGTGCTCATGGTCCTGCGCCTCGCGCTGGGTCTGGGCGTCGGGCTACGCGCGGTTCTATTTCGGCTGGGGCTGGGCGGGCGGCAGCCGAAGGCCCGGATCCGCGGCGCATGTTCCTCGTGGGCTGGGCGGCGGTGCGGGGCTCCATCACGCTCGCCACCGCGCTCGCGGTGCCGCTGTTCACGCAGGCCGGCACGCCGTTCCCGGAGCGCGACCTGGTCGTCTTCCTCGCGGCGGCCACCATCATCCTCACGCTGGGGCTCAACGGCCTGACGCTTCCCTGGATCATCCCGCGCCTGCAGGCCAAGGACGATCCGGAGGGCCCGCGCGAGGAGGCGCACGCCCGCGTGGAGCTCGCCAAGGCGGCCATCGCCGCGGTGAAGCCGGCGGCCGACCGATTCGAGCAGGACGAGGACCAGGCCTTCGCGCGCGCGCTGCTCGGGCGCTACCAGGGCAAGGTGGACCTGCGCGAGAGCCCGCCGGAAACCGCGGCGATGCGCACCGAGCGGATCGCCGCGGCCCGCCAGCTCCGGCTCGTCGGCATCGCGGCGGAGCGCGCGCGGCTCCTCGAGCTGCTCAAGGCCGACGAGATCAACGACGAGACCGCGCGCATCATCGAGGAAGAGCTCGACGAGCGCGAGCTCGTGACCGCCGCCGATCCGGACAAGGGCTGAAGCCGGGCTCAGCGCGACGGCGGCGCGGAGCATCTCGCGCCGCAGGGTGCCGCGCTTGCGGCTTCGCTCCAGCTTCCCCGCGAACGTCGGGAAATCGAGCCCGTAGCGGGCGTGCATCGCCTTCGCCTGGCCGTCGATCCAGCGCCAGCGCGGCTCGAAGGCCGGGTCGCGGAACGCGAAGGCGACGTAGTTCCCGTCGTCGGCGACGGGAAGCAGGATCACGTTGCCGTCGAAGACGGTGCGGATCATCTCGAGGTGCGCGAGGCGCTCCTCCTTCCGGCCCACGAGGTTCGCCACCATGACGCCCTTGCGCCCGAGGAGTCCCCGCACGTCCCGGTAGAACTCGCGCGTGCAGAGGGACGGGGCGACCCCGTCGCGGTCGAAGGCGTCGATGAGGACGACGTCGTGGTCGTCCTCGCACTGCGCGACGTACTGCGCGGCGTCGCCCTGCAGCGACCCGGAGGCGCGCGTCGTCGGGCGGCACGAGGAACTGCTCGCGGAAGGCGATGACGTCCGGGTCGATCTCGACGACCGTGATCCTCGCCGCGGCGAAGTGGCGGTGGCAGTACTTCGCGAGCGACCCCCCGCCCAGGCCCAGCTGCAGGATCGCGCGCGGCTCGGGGAGGAAGAGGAGGAAGCCCATCATCTTGCGCGTGTAGGCGAACTCGAGCGCGTACGGGTCCGCGAGCCGCATCTCGCTCTGGATGAAGGCGCGCGTGAAGTAGAGCGCGCGCGCGCCGTCGTCCTCGATCACGAACGGCTTCGGGTACGTGCCGGCGAGGATGCGATCGACGATCGCCTCGCGGTCGCACTGCCGCGGCTCGAGGAGGCGGATCACGCCGCCCTCGCCGCCGAACGGGTTGGGAAGCTCCAGCATCATTTCATCGACCGGCTCGTCCCTCGACCACGCTATCGCGCCTGCCCCATCGCGGCGAACAGGCGGTCGCGGCGCTCGCCGTCGCGCCCGTCGACGACGCCGGGCTGCGCGCACCACGCGAGCAGGCGATCGCCGGTCGTGGCCGGGCCGGTGGCGGCACCCCCGAAGCGCTCCTTGAGGAGCTTCACCTGCAGCGCCAGCCGCTGCGGCTGGAGGTCCGCGGGGCTCTCGAGCCCCATCGCCATCTCGAGCTCGAGGAGCCCCTCGCGGCGGGTCTCCGCGCCCTTCTCGAGGCGCGGGCGGTAGGCGCCGGCCGCAGCGGCGTCGGCGAGCGCGGCGAGCGCGGCATCGCGCCTCGCGAGCATCTTCTTCTCCCAGGCCGGCGGCAGCTCGGGCAGGGCGGCCCACTGCTCGCGCGCCGCGTCGGGCGAGCCGGCGTCGCCGCCGGAAAGCACGGCGGCCTCGAGCGCCTCGCACAGGAGTTCCTTCTGCGGCGAGCGTCTTCCAGACGGCCGCCTCGCGCGTCCGCGCGCGCGCCGAGAGCGCCCCCTCCACCGCCTTCACCGCGCTGCGGAACCGCCCCTCGAGCGGCGCGCAGCGCCGGGTCGGCGCCGCGGGCGCCGGCGCGCCAGCGGTCCTGCAGGTCGCGAAACTGCGCGCGCACGTCCTTCTCGTCCTTGTCGCTCGCCTTCGCGAGCTGCTCGAGCTGGATGCAGATCTCCTCGAGGGAGCGGCGGCCCTCGACCTTGCGGCCGTCCTCCTCCTTGCGCTTGGCGTGGCGGGCCTCGAACACGGCGTCGCAGGCGGCGCGGAACCGCTCCCACAGCCCGCGCTCGTCGCGCTGCGCGAGCGGGTGGGCCTTGGCGTGCTCCTGCCAGCGCGCCTGGATGGCCTTCACCAGCGAGGGCGCCTCGCGATCCATGGCGCGCGGCATCAGCGCCTCGACCTCGGCGATGAGCGCGAGGCGGCCGCTCTTCGCCTGCTCGCGCGCCTCGCCCAGCACGGCGCGCAGCGGGGCGACGCGCTTCCTTGAGGCGCGCGTCGAGCTTCTTCCACGCGGACGGATCGACGCTGCCCAGCTCGCCCTCGCGCCAGGCGCGGTCGGTCTCGCGCAGCCATCGCTCGATGGCGCGCGGGTCCGGCGATTCGCCGAGCAGCGTGGGCGCGTGCGCGGCGGCGGCGGCGATGAAGTCCTCGCGCTGCTTGCGCGCGAGCTTGCGCTGCGCCGCCAGCTCCGCGAAATGGCGCGCGGCGGGCGCGTAGGCCTTCTCGCAGGCGCCGTCGAAGCGCTCCCACAGCGAGCGCGGCACGCCCGCGTGCTGCGCGTCGAGCGCCTTCCATTCCTCGCGCAGCTTCTTCACTTCCGCGGCCGTGCGGGAGGCGTCCAGGCCCTGCGCGAGGATCGCCTCGGCGCGCTCGCAAAGCTGCAGGCGCGCGCTCTGCTGGCCGAACGACTCCCAGCGCTCCAGCTCGCCCAGCTGCTGGCCGACGCGGCCCATGCGCTGCTGGGTCGGCTTCGGCAGCGCGCCGGCCTCGCCCTTGATCGTCTTCATCTCGTCCACCGCGGCGCGCGCCGCGTGCAGCTGCCCCGCGGCGAGCGCCTGCTCCGCCGCGAGCAGCAGGGCGTGCACGCGGTTTCGCGCGGCGTGCGTCTCCTCGCGCGCGACCTGCGCCTGCGCGAGCCTTCGCTGCTCGACCACCACCAGCGCCGCCTCGAAGCGGCGCGTGAGCGCCGGCGTGCGGATCGCGCGGTCCAGCGCCTGCCAGCGCTCCGGAAGCTGCGCGTTGTCCACGGAGGTGTCGGCGGCCAGGCGCTCGGCCTCGACGACCAGCGCCTCGGCGCCCGCGAGCGCCTTCAGTTCCTGCTCCCAGCCTTCGATGCGCGTCCCGGCCTGCGCGAGGCGTTCGCGCGCCGGCTTCGTCGCCGAGGGCGGCCGCCTCGTCGCGAAGGGCGGCGAGCTCGGCGCGCAGGCCGGCGAGCGCGTCCGGGCCGTCGGGTGCGGCCAGCGCCGCCGATCCAGTCGTTCACGCGGCGCTCGAACTTCGCGCGCGCCGCCTGCTCGGCCTGCTCGCGGTCGAAGCGCGCCTGCAGCGCGCGGCGCGCGGCGTCGCAGCGCTCGAGGCGGGCGGCGTCCTCGCGCATGTCCAGCGCCTGCCAGCGGCGATTGAGGTCCACCACGGCCGTGAGGATGGGGCCGGGCGTGCCGGCCAGGGCCTCGAGCTGGGCGAGGATCGCGTCGGCTTCGCTCGCCTGCCCCTCGCGGTCCTGCTGCGCCTCCAGCCGCTGCTTGGCGAGGCGCGCCACCCCGCGGTCCTTGTTGCGGGCGGCGTCGACCAGGGCGCGCAGCCCCTCCGGGGAGCGCACGCATTCGGCGGCCGCGAGCCGCGTTTCCGCGTGTCCCGCCGGAAATCGCCAGCTCGACGAGGAGCGCCTCGTCGCGCAGGCTCGCGATGGCGGCGAGGCGCCGGTCGGCGTCCTTGGCGTGGCGGGCCACGTCGGCGCGGATGGCGTCGTTGCAGGCGGAGGACTCGAGGAACGCGCGGGCGGCGGCGCCGTCGGGCGTCCCGGAAAGGACGCGGCCCAGCGCGGCGGCCAGCGCGTCGCGGACCCCGGCGTCGGCTTCCTTCTCCCAGGCGTTCGCGAGCGCGGAGAGATCGGCGCAGCGCGCGGCGGCGGCCGCGCGCACTTCCGGTGCCGGATCGGCGGCCACGAGGGCGGCCAGCTCGGCGGAATCGGGGGGGAGTTGCTCCACGCCCAGGATCCGCTGCGCGGCCTCGGGATGCTCGTGAAGGGGAGTGCGGGAGAAAAGCCGGGTGACCATGGCGGGGGCTCGGAGCGGGGCTGGGGCGCGCGACGATCGGCGCGGTTACCCGAATGATAATCCCTCGCGGGCAGCCGATCGCCCGGCTGCCGGCTGGCCGATGATTCGCCGTCATTTGATCTGCGTCAGCCGGCCGCGCCGCATACCCCCCCGACCCCGACTACACTGCTCCCCAAGGTTATCGAATGTCGATAACGGCCTTCGTTAACGAGTGCCGAGGATGAGCGAAAAGGAGATCTACGGGGGGCTGGTCCGGCTGCACGTGCTGCACCACGCCTCGCACGAGCCGATCTTCGGCCAGGGGATGATGGACGAGCTGGCGCACCACGGCTACAAGCTCAGCCCGGGCACGATGTACCCGATCCTGCACGGGCTCGAGCGCGGGGGTTACCTGAAATCGTCGGTCGAGAAGGCCGGCAAGCGCAGCAGGCGCACGTACGTGGTGACCGCGGCCGGCAGGAAGGCGCTGCGGCAGGCCAAGAAAAGGGTGTGGGAGCTGTTCACGGAATTGTTCGAGGAAGAGTTGTCGCGAAGCCCGAAGCTCGAGCCGTCGCGACGCGGAAAATCGATGGTCAAAAGGGAGCAGGGGCAATGAGAATTCACGGAAAGTTCGGTCTGGCGGGCATGGCGGCAGCGATGGCGCTCGCCTTCGCGCCCGCTCGGCGGCGTCGGCGCAGGCGATCAGCGGGACGGTGCTCGATGGCGGCAAGGGGGCGGTAATGCGGCGCGACGGTGTTCCTCGTGCCCGCGGCCGACGTGGCGAAGCTCAAGAAGGCGCCCTCCTTCAACATCCGCCGCAACGTCGACGACGACGAGCCGATGGACGACAGCATCGCGGCCCACGGCGACAAGTACCAGCAGGCGGTGACGGACGGCAAGGGCGGCTTCAGCATCGCCAACGCCGCCCCCGGCAAGTACTTCGTGTACGTGGTGCCGGACGACGACCGGCACCTGCCCGGCGGCACGCTCACCAACAAGTCGATGACCACGGCCGAGCTCGCGGCGAAGCCGCTCGCGATCCAGGTGTCCGGGCAAGATCCCCCGCCAACGCCACCTTCATCGGCAGCTCGAAGTGCATGAAGTGCCACGACGACTACGTCGACTTCACGAAGACCGCGCACAAGCAGGGCATCATGGTGGTGGGCAAGCCCAGCAAGCTGCAGGACACGTCGCGCTTCCCGGCCATGAACGACGGGCTGAAGAAGCTGCAGGCGGGAACCAAGATGTACTTCCACGGCTACGACAAGGGCCGCGGCTTCGACAAGTACCAGGTCTCGGAGAAGGCGCCCGCCGACATGAAGTCGGTGAGCTTCACCGCGACCTTCTACACGGACAAGGACGGCTCGCTCAAGCTGCGCACCGAGAACGCTCCGCGATCCCGCCGACAAGGCGCGCGTCTACCCCGTCGAGAAGACCTACGGCGGCCCCGTGTACAAGCAGCGCTACCTGCTCCGCGTCGGCGACTCGACCTATCCCTTCCTGCAGTACAACACCGAGGGCAATGACGCCTACGCCGACCGCACGCGCAAGTCCTGGCGCGACTACCACGGCGACTGGCTCTACAACGAGACCACGAAGAAGCTCACCGATCCGCCGGTCAAGAAGTCCTTCGAGATCGAGTGCGCGTCCTGCCACTACACCGGCTACGCGCTCACGCCGACCGTGGAAGGCGGCTTCGTGGTCAGCGCCGCCAACGACCCGAACGGCGAGATGGACATCGACGGCGACGGCGTGCCCAACGAGCTGAACATCGGCTGCGAAAGCTGCCACGGCCCCGGCTCCGAGCACGCCAAGGCGCCGCTGCGGCGCAAGGCGTCGATGATCGTGAACCCGGCCAAGCTCGCCTCCGAGCGCTCGATGGTCATCTGCAACCAGTGCCACAGCCGTCCGCAGGGCAACATGAAGAACGACCAGCCGATCAACAAGGATGGCCGCATGCTCACCCCCGGCATCAGCCGCAACGAGTACCTGGTCAACCACACCACGCGCGAGGACGCGGCGCAGAGCGACTTCTGGCCCGACGGCGTGCACTCCAAGTCCCACCACCAGCAGGCGACCGACCTGGTCCGCTCGAAGCACTACATCAACGACAACCAGATCCTCAACTGCGCCAGCTGCCACGACCCGCACGGCAAGGCCGGCAACAGGTTCCAGCTCAAGGCCGCGGCGCGCGACGGGAAGGACACCCTGTGCGCGAGCTGCCACAAGGTGGACATGAAGGAGCACACCGCCAAGACCGTCGGCGAGCCGCACACGCGCAAGATCGCCTGCGTGGACTGCCACATGCCCAAGACCATGCAGACGGGCGCGGGTCTCGGCAAGGGCATCGACGGGAAGGGCGGCGCCAACTACTGGATGAACGACATCACCTCGCACCTCTTCGACGTGCCGCGCATCACCAACAAGGGCGTGAAGGGCGTGGAACCGGGCAAGGCCATGCCGATCCCGTACACCAACGCCTGCGGCACCTGCCACGAAGCGGAGAAGATGTAAGGCGGCAAGGTTCCCGCGTCACGGAAAGGCCCGCTTCGGCGGGCCTTTTCCTTTGCGCGGTCAGAACCAGACTTCGGGGTAGCGCCGGGAACCCGGGATGTTGTTCATCACCAGCGCGACCGCCAGAAGGACGAGCGGGCCGAGGGTGCGCGGGCACGAGGACGTAGAGGAAGCCCAGCTCGTGCACCTCGCGCGAGCCGATGACCGCGATGAGCGCCGTGGCGCCGCCCGGCGGATGCAGCGTCCTCGTGGCGTGCATGACCGCGATCGCCGTCGACACGGCGAGCGCCGCCGCGAGCCAGGGGAACGGGTGCAGGAGCTTCCAGCAGGCCACGCCGACGATGGCCGAGAGGATGTGCCCGCCGAGGAGGTTGCGCGGCTGGGCGAGCGGGCTGCGCGGCGCGCCGAAGAGCAGCACGGCCGAAGCGCCGAGCGAACCGATCATGAGCGGGCAGGTCGAGGCCGTCGAAGAGCGCCTGGCTCAGGAGCCCCGCCGCGGCGATGCCGAGGAAGGCGCCGGCCCAGGACCACGCGATCTCGGCGTTGCTCACCCGCGGCGGGCTGCCGCGGGTCGTCCCGCCCATCTTGCGGAAGTACGTCGGAAAGGCTCACCGGTGCGCCTCCCGGTCGATGGCCTCGAGGAAGTCCTTGCGGAACAGCAGTCCCCGCAGCCTCCCGTCGGCGTCCGCGACCGGCATGCTGCGGCCCGCGTGCCGGCGAAACGCCGCCATCATGTCGCGGAACCCCGCCTCGGGCCGCACCGTGATGGCGGGCGCGGTCATGGCCTCGCGCACGGGCGTCTCGTGGCAGCGGTGGCTCACCTCGCACGAGTCGTCCATCATCCGCAGCAGCAGCTCGAGGAACGTGCCCGCCTGCAGCCGGCAGAGGAAGTCGGTCTCGGTCAGCATGCCGACAACGCGGCCCTCGCCGTCGACGACGGGGAGGGCCTTGAACCCGCTGGCCACCAGCGTCCTCGCGGCCTCGTCGAGCATCATGCCGGTCGGAAGCGCGGTCGCCACGGGGCGCATCAGCCCCTCGGCGCGCAGGCCCCCCGAGCAGCCGGTCGACCGCGTGGTGGTGCGCGAGGTGGTAGACCTCCCGGAAATCCCCGGGGGCGATGTCGAGGTAGCCGGGGATGTGCTGCATGGCGTCGACGATGTCCTCCTCGGTGAGGTTCACCTCCGGGACATCTTCGTCGGCCGTCGCATTCGGCGGGGGCGCTGCGTGTTCGTTCAAGGGGGCACCTGGGATGATTTCGTTCGCGCAAGCCACAGGGTAGCCCGCCGGCCGGCCTGCGCTCAAGCGCGCTTGCTACACTGCGGGGACCATGGCCCGCCCCGCCCCAGCGCAGTACGACGTCGTCGTGATCGGGGCGGGCGCGGCCGGGATGATGTGCGCCGCGACGGCGGGGCAGCCGCGGCCGGCGCGTGCTTCTCGTCGACCACTACCCGAAGCTCGGCGAGAAGATCCGCATCTCCGGCGGCGGGCGCTGCAACTTCACCAACCTGCACGCCTCGCCCGCCAACTACCTCTCGAGGAACCCGCACTTCTGCCGCTCGGCCCTGGCGCGCTACACGCCGAGGCACTTCATCGCGCTCGTCGAGAAGCACCGCATCGCGTACCACGAGAAGACGCTGGGCCAGCTCTTCTGCGACGATTCCGCCACGCAGGTCATCGGGATGCTCAAGGCCGAGTGCGACGCCGGGGGCGTCGAGTGGCGCATGCCCTGCGAGGTGCGCGGCGTGGCGCGGGAGGGCGGCCGCTTCCGCGTCGACACCGCGGCGGGACCGGTCGCCGCCGCCTCGCTCGTCATCGCCACGGGCGGCCTCACGGTGCCGAAGATCGGCGCCACGCCCTTCGGCTACAAGGTGGCGGAGCAGTTCGGCCTGGCGATCGTGCCGCCGAGGCCCGCGCTCGTGCCCCTGAGCTTCGACCCGGCGGCGCTCGCGCGCTACGGCGACCTCTCGGGCGTCTCGGTGGACGCGGAAGTCTCCTGCCGGGGCGCGCGCTTCCGCGAGCACCTCCTCTTCACGCACCGCGGCCTGTCGGGCCCGGCGATCCTGCAGGTGTCGTCCTACTGGCAGGACGGCCCGGCGGCCGATCCCATCCACGTGAACCTGCTGCCGGGCACGGACGCGCGGGCGTGGCTCGCGGAACACCGGCGCGCGAAGGCGCAGCTCGCCACGCTGCTGGCCGAGCGCCTGCCGAAGCGCTTCGCGCAGGCGTGGTGCGAGGTCCATGGCTTCGCGCAGCCGATGGCGGAGCTCTCCGACAAGGCGCTCGAGGAAGCCGCGCAGGGGCTCGCGGACTGGCCCGTGCATCCCTCGGGCACGCTCGGCTACAACAAGGCGGAAGTGACGCTGGGGGGCGTGGACACGCGCGGCCTCTCCTCGAAGACGATGGAGGCGGCCGCGGTGCCGGGGCTCTACTTCATCGGCGAGGTGGTCGACGTCACCGGCCACCTCGGCGGCTACAACTTCCAGTGGGCCTGGGCCTCGGGCCACGCCGCCGGGGAGGCGGCCTGAAGCGCGGTGTCAGACACGGTGTCGACACCGTGTCTGACACCGCCTCAGGCGAACTTGTCCCGCAGGGCCTGCGTCGCGCCGCGGAAGAGCCCGAGGTCGCTGCCCACCGCCACGAACGTGGCGCCCCATTCCATGTAGCGGCGCGCGTCGGCCTCGACGGGCGCCAGCGTGCCCGCGGATTTCCCGCCGGCGACGGCGCGCTGGAAGAGGTGCTTCATCGCCGCCTGCACGTCCGGATGCGCCGGGTTGCCCAGGTGCCCCAGCGCCGCCGCCAGGTCCTGCGGCCCCACGAAGATCCCGTCGACGCCGTCCACCGCCGTGATCGCGTCCACCGCCTCCAGCCCCGGCCGGCTCTCGATCTGCACCATGACCGCGATGCTGTCGTCGATGATCTTGAGGTAGTCGGGCACGGTGCCGAAGCGATTGCTGCGCTGGGAAACGGAGACGCCGCGGATGCCGCGCGGCGGGTAGCGCGTCGCGGCCACGGCGGCGCGCGCCTGGTCGGCCGACTCCACGAACGGCATGAGGAAATTGTGGAACCCCGCGTCGAGCAGGCGCTTGATGATCACCGGCTCGTTCCACGGCGGGCGCACCACGGGCGCGCTCGGGCTGTCCTTCAGGGCCATGAGCTGCGGCACGAGGGAGGTGACGTCGTTGGGCGCGTGCTCGCCGTCGATGAGGAGCCAGTCGAACCCCGCCAGCCCCAGCACTTCCGCCGTGTTGGGGTTGGCGAGCGAGCACCAGCAGCCGATGAGGGGCTTGTGCGCGAGGAGGGCGGCGCGGAAGGCGTTCGGGGGCGACCGGTAGGGGGCGTTCATGGCAATGTCTCCTATTCGAACTTGGCGCCGGAATCCTTCACCACCTTGGCCCAGCGCGCCTTCTCGCTCTTGATGAACTCGCCGAACTCGGCGGGCGAGCCGGGACGCGTCTCCGCGCCGGCCTTGGCGAGGCGGTCCTGCATCTCGGGCGTGGCGAGGATCTTCGTGATCGTGGCGTGCAGCTTCGCGACGATCTCGGGCGGCGTGGCCGCGGCGGCGACGATGCCCTGGAAGGAGCCCGTCTCGAAGCCCGGCAGCCCGGCGGATTCCGCGACGGTGGGAATGTCGGGCGCGGCCGCGAAGCGCTTGGCGCTCGAGATGGCGAGCGCCTTGAGCTTGCCGTCCTTCACCGCGGGGTAGGTGGCGAGCATGCCGTTGAAGAGCACCTGCGCCTGCCCGCCCATCACGTCGGCGATGGCCTGCGAGCCGCCCTTGTAGGGGATGTAGGTCCACTGGATGCCGGTGCGCATGGCGAATTCGATGCCGGCGAGGTGGTTGGCGCCGCCGATGCCCGAGATCGCGAAGTTGAGCGAGTTGGGCTTGGCCTTCGCGAGCGCCACGAGCTCCTTCGCGTCCTTCGCGGCGACCGACGGGTGGGCGGCGAGGATGTGCGGCGAGTACGCCACCATGATCACGGGCGCGAAGTCCTTCACCGGGTCGAAGGGCAGGGTCTTGAAGACGCTCGGCGCGATGGCGAGCGAGCCGATGTCGCCCAGCAGCAGCGTGTAGCCGTCGGGCGGGCTCTTGGCGACGAAGTCGGCGCCGATGTTGCCCGTGGCGCCGGGCTTGTTCTCGATGATGACGGTCTGCCCGAACGCCTCGGTGAGCTTGGGGCCCAGCGAGCGCGCGAGGATGTCGGAGGTGCCGCCCGGCGGATACGGCACGATGATCTTGAGGGTCTTGGCGGGCCAGGCCTGCGCCGCGGCGGCGCCGGCGAAGAGGAGCGTGGCGGCGAGTGCGGCGAGTCTGCGGATGGCGTGCATGGGTCGATCTCCGGGTGGGATGGATGCGGATGGTTCGGCTTCAGACCGGCGTGAGCGCGCGCCCGTCCCTGAAGAAGCTCTCGAGATTGTCGAGGACGAGCTGCCCCATGGCCGCGCGCGTGTCCTTGGTGGCGCTGGCGATGTGCGGCGTGAGCACGACGTTGTCCAGGGCGAGGAGCGCATCCGGCACGCGCGGCTCGTCGGCGAAGACGTCGAGCGCCGCGCCCGCGATGCGCTTCTCCGCCAGCGCCGCGATGAGCGCGGGCTCGTCCACGACGGAGCCGCGCGCGATGTTCACGAGGAAGCCCTTCGTGCCCAGCGCCTCGATCACGGCGGCCGAGACGAGCCCGCGGGTCGCCTCCCCGCCGGCGGTGGCGACCACCAGGAAGTCGCACCAGCGCGCCAGCTCCGCGAGCGAGTGCTCGTAGGCGTAGGGGGCGTCCGGGCTCTGCCGGCGGTTGTGGTAGCGGATCTCCATGTCGAAGCCCTCGGCGCGCGCCGCGATGGCGCGCCCGATGCGGCCGAGGCCCACGACCCCGAGCCGCTTGCCGGTCACCTTGGTGGCGAGCGGCATGGGGCCCTTGAGCCAGCGCCCGGCGCGCACGTAGCGGTCGCCGGCGGTGATGCCGCGCGCCGCGTCGATGAGAAGCGCGATGGCGAGGTCGGCCACGCAATCGGTGAGGACGTCGGGCGTGTTCGAGACGACCACGCCCTTCTTCCGCGCGTGCTCGACGTCGACGTTGTCGTAGCCCACGCCGAAGTGCGAGATCAGCTTGAGCTTCGGGCACGCGTCGACGAGGGCGGCATTGACGCCGTTCCTGCCCGAGGAGGCGATGGCGTCGACGCGCGGCCCGTTCGCGGCGAGGAAGGCCGCGGCGTCCGGGGCGGCGGCCAGGTTGAGGACGGTGTAGTTCGCGGCGAGGCCCTTTTCCACGAGCGGCAGGAGAGGGCCCAGTTGCAGGACGGTCGGTTTCAAGGGGTCGGCTTCCAGGAAGGGTGGAGGAATCGGGGCGCCGAATCAGGCGGTCACGCCGATGGGCCAGGGAACGAACTCGTTGCCGCCCACGCCGAGCAGCTCGCTCTTCGTCTTCTCGCCGGAGGCGTGGCGCAGGAGCCGGTCGAAGATCACCTGGCCCATGGCCTCGAGCGTGGACTCCCCGTCGATGACGGGGCCGCAGTTGATGTCCATGTCGTCTTCCATGCGGCGGTACATGGGCGTGTTGGTGGCGAGCTTCACGGTCGGGGCCGGCAGCGACCCGAAGCAGGAGCCGCGGCCCGTGGTGAAGGCGATCAGGTTCGCGCCGCCGGCGATCTGGCCCGTGGCGGAGACGGGGTCGTAGCCGGGCGTGTCCATGAAGACGAAGCCCTTCACGGTGACGGGCTCGGCGTAGCGGTAGACCTCCATGAGGGGGCTGTTGCCGGCCTTCTTGGCGCCCCCGAGGGATTTCTCGATGACGTTGGAGATGCCGCCGGCCTGGTTCCCGGGGCTCACGCGGCCGTTGTTCTGCGTGTCGCGGCCGGCCGTGTGGGCGACCCACCAGTCCATGCGGTCCACGAGCTTGCGGCCCACTTCCTCCGACACCGCGCGCGCCGTGAGCGTGTGCTCGACGCCGAAGATCTCGGGGGTCTCGGAGAGGATGGCCGTGCCGCCGTTGCGCACGAGGATGTCCATGGCCACGCCCAGCGCCGGGTTGGCCGACAGCCCGGAGAAGCCGTCGGAGCCCCCGCACTGCAGGCCGACCGTGATGTGCTCGGCGGAGACCGTCTCGCGCTTCACCGCGTTGGCGATCGGGAGCATCTCCTTCACCATCGCGATCCCCGCCTCGATGCTCTTCATCGTGCCGCCGGCCTCCTGCATCACCAGGGTGCGCAGCTTCGGCCCGGGAACCAGCTTCTGCCGCCAGGAATTCCTTGAGGTTGTTGCGCTCGCAGCCCAGGGACACCACCAGCGCCGCCGCCGTGTTGGGGTTGCGGATGTAGCCGCCGATCGTGCGGCGCAGGAGGTCCATGGGCTCGCCGGTCATCTCCATCCCGCAGCCCTGGTCGTGGATGCAGGCGACGACGGCGTCCACGTTCGGGCCAGGCGCGCGAGGCGCTCGGCCGTGAAGTGCTCGGCGATCTTGCGCGCCACGGTGGTGGAGCAGTTGACCGTCACGAAGATGCCGACCACGTTGCGCGTGGCGACGCGGCCGTCCTCGCGGACGATGCCCTGGAAGGTGGCGCGCAACTGCCGCGGCAGGAGCTCCACGGGACGGTAGTCCTGGGCGAACCGGTAGTCGCGCTGGAAGTCGCCGAACAGCACGTTGTGCGTGTGCATGCGCGTGCCGGGCACGACGTCCGCGCCGGCGAAGCCGATGAGGGTGTTGTACTTGAGGACCGGCTCGCCCTTGCGGATGGCTCGCGTGGCGATCTTGTGGCCGAGGGGGATCGCCTCGAGGGTCGTGAGGTTCTCGGCGGCGAATCGGCGTGCCGGCGGGGATCTCGACGCGGGCGACCACCACGTTGTCGGCGGGGTCGAGGCGGATGACGGGGGAGGGAGTCGGGTTCATCGGAGGTCAGCCTGCGTTGGTGTAGGAGGTCTTGACGGTCGTGTAGAACTCGGCCGCGTGGCGGCCCTGCTCGCGCGGGCCGTAGCTGGAGCCCTTCCGGCCGCCGAAGGGCACGTGGTAGTCCACGCCCGCGGTGGGCGCGTTCACCATCACCATGCCCGCCTGCGCATGGCGCTTGAAGTGGGTGGCGTGCCTGAGCGAGGTCGTGCAGATGCCCGACGACAGCCCGAACTCCGTGTCGTTCGCCACGGCGAGCGCTTCCTCGTAGTCCTTCACGCGGATGACGCTCGCGACGGGGCCGAAGATCTCCTCGCGGCTGGTGCGCATGGCGGGCGTGGCGTCGACGAGGAGCGCGGGCGCGAGGTAGAAGCCGGGCTTCGCGAGCTCGAGCGCCTCGCCGCCGCAGGCGAGCCGGGCGCCCTCCTGCCTGCCGATCTCGAGGTAGCGCGGTCCTGGTCGAGCTGGGACGCGTCGACCACCGGGCCGATCTGCGTCTCCTTCGCGCGCGCATCGCCAACGACGAGCGCGCGGGTGCGCTCGGCGAGCGCCGCGACGAAGCGGTCGTGGATGCCCTCGGTCACGACGAGGCGCGAGGAGGCCGTGCAGCGCTGGCCCGTGGAATAGAAGGCGCCTTGCACGGCGCACTCGACGGCCACCTTGAGATCCGCGTCGTCCACCACCACCAGCGGGTTCTTTCCGCCCATCTCGAGCTGGAACTTGGCCATGCGGGCGAGCGCGGCCTGCGCGACGCGCTTGCCCGTCGCCTGGGAGCCCGTGAAGGTGATCGCGTCCACGCGCGGATCGTCGAGGAACGCCTGTCCCACGACGGAACCGCGCCCCATGACGAGGTTGAACACGCCGGGCGGGAGCCGTGCTGCGGCTCGCGATCTCCGCGAGCGCCCACGCCGAGCCCGGCACCAGGTCCGCGGGCTTGAACACCACGCAGTTGCCGTAGGCCAGCGCCGGCGCGATCTTCCAGGCCGGGATCGCGATGGGGAAGTTCCACGGCGTGATCGCCGCCACGACGCCGAGCGGCTCGCGCGTCACCTCGATGTCGAGGCCCGGGCGCACCGACGCGAGCTTCTCGCCGGGGACGCGCAGCGCCTCGCCCGCGAAGAACTTGAAGATCTGCCCGGCGCGGCCGACCTCGCCGATGGCCTCGGGGAGCGTCTTGCCTTCCTCGCGGGCGAGGAGGTCGCCGAGCTCCGCCTTGCGGGCGAGGATCTCGGTGCCGATGAAGTCGAGCGCGTCGGCGCGCGCCTGCGGCGAGGCGACCGCCCAGGCGGGGAACGCCGCCCGCGCCGCCGCGATGGCCGCGCGCGCCTGCGCGTCGCCGGCGCGGGCGTACTCGTCGATCACGTCCGTCGTGTCCGAGGGGTTCACGTTCCGGGAGGCGTCCTCGCCCTCCACCCAATCGCCGCCGATCCAGTTTCGCTTCATGGCCTTCGCGTCCTAGTGGATCTCGGGGTCCGGCGTGGGGGCGCCGTCCTCGAGGAAGTCGAAATCGCAGCCGAGGTCCGCCTGCGTGACGTGCTTGAGGTAGAGCGTGCCGAAGCCGCGCGTGTAGTGCGGCGCGGGCGGCTTCCACGCGGCGCGGCGCCGGGCGAGCTCCGCCTCGTCGACCAGCAGCTCGAGGCGCCTGGCGGGAACGTCGATCGAGACGAGGTCCCCGTCCTTCACGAACGCGAGCGGGCCGCCCACGTGCGATTCCGGCGTCACGTGCAGGACGCAGGCGCCGTAGCTCGTGCCGCTCATCCTCGCATCCGAGATGCGCAGCATGTCGCGCACGCCCTCCTTGAGGAGCTTCTTCGGGATGGGGAGCTGCCCCCACTCCGGCATGCCGGGCGCGCCCTGCGGGCCGGCGCTCTGCAGCACGATGACGGAATCGGCCGTGACCGCGAGCGCCGGGTCGTCGATGCGGGCGGCCATGTCGTCGTAGTTCGCGAAGACGACGGCCGGCCCCGTGTGCTTCTGCAGCCTCGCCTCCATGGCCGGCGGCTTGATGACGGCGCCGCGGGGCGCGAGGTTGCCGGTGAGGACGGCGAGCCCGTCGTTGGCCACGAGGGGGTTGCCGCGCGCGCGGATCACGTCGTCGTCGAAGACCTTCGCCCCGGCGAGGTTCTCGCCGAGCGTGCGGCCGTTCACCGTGCGCGCGTCGGCAGTCCAGCAGGTCGGGGAGCCGCGAGAGCAGGCCCCGCAGGCCCCCCGCGTAGAAGAAGTCCTCCATCAGGTACTTGCCCGAGGGCCGGATGTTGGCGAGCACCGGGGTCTTCCTCGCCAGCGCGTCGAAGCGCGCGAGGTCGAGGGCCACGCCCGCGCGGCGCGCCACCGCGATGAGGTGGACGAGCGCATTGGTCGAGCCGCCGAGGGCGAGGACGGTGGTCACGGCGTTGTCGATGGCGCGCGCGTCGACGATGTCGCGGATCTTGAGGTCCTCCCACACCATGTCGACGATGCGCTTGCCCGTGAGCGTGGCCATCTGCGCGTGGCGGGAGTCCGGCGCGGGGATGGAGGCGGCGCCCGGGAGCGTGAGCCCCAGGGCCTCGGCCGCGCTCGTCATCGTGGAGGCGGTGCCCATCGTCATGCAATGGCCGGGGGATCGGGCGATGCCGCTCTCGACCTCCTGCCAGTCCTCCTCCGTGATGTTGCCGGCGCGAAGCTCCGCCCAGTATTTCCAGCTGTCGCTGCCGCTGCCGAGGACGCCGCCGCGGAAGTCGCCCCGCAGCATCGGCCCCGCGGGCACGAAGATCGACGGCAGGTTCATGGAGAGCGCCCCCATGACGAGCGCCGGGGTCGTCTTGTCGCATCCGCCCATGAGCACGCAGCCGTCCACGGGGTAGGAGCGCAGCATCTCCTCGGTCTCCATCGCGAGGAGGTTGCGGTAGAGCATCGTGGTGGGCTTCTGGAACGGCTCCGAGAGCGTGAGGGCCGGCATCTCCACGGGAAAGCCGCCCGCCTGCCAGATGCCGCGCTTGACCTCCTCCGCCCGCTGCCGGAAATGCGTGTGGCAGGGGTTGATGTCGCTCCAGGTGTTGACGATCGCGATGACGGGCTTGCCCGCGTAGTCGGAGCGGTGGAAGCCCATCTGCGCCGTGCGCGAGCGGTGCCCGAAGGAGCGCAGGTCCTTCACCCCGTACCAGCGGTGGCTGCGCAGCTCCTCGGGCTTCTTGCGGCGCTCAGTCACTTTGCTTGACCCCCGCGGCCGGGTCCCTGAGAGCGGCCACGACGGCGGGAATCGCCAGGCCGAGGGCGGCGGCGAGGCGCTTTGCGATTCGGTGCATGGGTTTCACTCCTGGGGAGGTCGCCTGGCGCGGCGCGGGGTCGGGTCGCGACCTTCCGGGCCGCGATCGAGCGGCACCCGTCGGGCCAACTGGTGCGGGATGATAGCGCTACCATATTGTGTGGTCAATGCCTGCCCGGTCGGTGTGTCAGGCGCTGTCGCGCGGGACGATCGCGAAGCCCAGGTCGACGATTCGCGGGCCTTCGGCGCCGCCCGCGATCCGCTCGAGGATGAAGCGCGCGGACTGCCGCCCGATCGCGGTGCCGTCGATGCGCACCGTGGAGAGCGCCGGGTCGGCGTGGGCGGCGAAATCGAGGTCGCCGAAACCGAAGAGGCGAAGGTCGCCGGGAACCCGGATGCCCTTGGCGCGGGCCTCGATGAGCGCGCCCAGGGCGAGCACGTCGGAGCTGCAATAGATGGCGTCCGGGCACGGGTGGCGCTCGAGGAGCGCGGCGAGGGCGACGCGCCCGTCGCCGATGGTGGTCGGCGCGTGCACGGGGCGCACGGGGACCTTGCCCAGCCCGAGCCGCGCCGCGGCCTCCGAGAAGCCCTGCCACCGCAGGCCCGCGCGCTGGTCGTCCGCGCAGATCATCGCGAGCCGGCGCGCCCCGCGCGCGTGGAGGTACTCGGCCGTCGCCGCGCCGACCTTCTCGTGGGAGAAGCCGGCGAGCATGTCGATGGGCGTGGGCGTGAGGTCCCAGGTTTCCACCACCGGGACGCCCGCGGCCGCGAGGCGCCGCCGACCCTCGGGGGAGTGCATCACGCCGGTGAGCACCACGCCATCCGGCCGGCGCCCGATGATCGCGTCGAGCAGCGCGTCCTCGCGCGTGCCGTCGTACCCGCTCTCGCCGAGCATGACCTGGTAGCCCTCGGCCGCGAGCGCGTCGGTGAGCGCGTGCACCGTCTCCAGGAACATCGGGCTCGCGATGGTGGGCACGATCGCGGCGACCAGGTGGTTGCGGCTGGAGGCGAGCCCCCCGGCCACCCGGTTGGGGACGTAACCGGTGCGCGAAACCGCCTCCTGGACCCGGGCCCGCGTTTCCGGCGACACCTGGTCGGGCGTGTTGAGCGCCCGCGAGACGGTGATCGGCGACACGCCGGCGATCCGGGCCACGTCCGACAGGGTGAGGCCTCCGGCGCCCCGGCGGGTTCGGCGCAGGCGCTGGGGCGGCAAGGGGGGCGTGTCAGTCATGGCCGGGGTCCGATTCCCGGATGATACCGCTACCATGGCGTCAGACACTAATCGGTGTCAGACACCGCTGCGTGTCTGACACCGATTAGTGTCTGACACCGCGCGTGCGGCGGCGCGCGAGAAGGCGGAAGGCGGGCTCGGTGAAGAGCATCACGATCACGAAGCGCATCACGTGCGCGGCCGTGACGAACGCCACGCCCACGCGAAGCACCTTGGCGGTGATCGCCATCTCCGCGATGCCGCCCGGGGCGCAGGCGAGCAGGAGCGTCGCGGGCATGAGGCCGGCCGTCCAGGCGAGCCCCAGCGCGAGAAGGGTCGCGAGGACCAGCATGAGGGCCACGGAGGCGAGCACCGCGGCCATGAAGCGCGGCGCCTCGCGCAGGAAGCTCGCTGGAAGCGCGCGCCGAGGTTGCAGCCGAGCAGGAGCTGCGCCGCGTTGGTCATCCAGGAGGGCATCGAGGAGAACACGAGCCCGCCCGCGGTGAGCCCGATGACGAGGAGGAGCGGGCCCATCATGAACGGGTTGGGCAGCCGCGTGCGGCGCCACGCGAACGCGCCGGCGAGGGCGAGCGCGGCCAGGAGCGCCAGCTGCGCCGGGTCGAAGACCACGACGACCGGGCGGTAGTCGTCCGTGCCGCTCTGGCCGAGCAGCGTGATGGCGATGGGGACGAGGGGGACCACGACGAGCAGGCGAAGCGAATGCGCGAGCGCCACGCGGTCCACCAGCGCGCCATGCCGCTCCGCGAGGTTCACCATCTCCGCCGCGCCCCCGATGGCGCTGGAAAAGAAGGCCGTCGCGTGGCCCACGCGCGCCGGCGCGCTCGAGGAACGCGCTCGCCGCGACGCCGATGAGGAAGACGCCCGTGCCCGCCGCGAGGAGCATGGGGCCGTTCGCGAGCACCTCCCGCGCGACCGGGGGCGTGAAGTAGAGCCCGAGCGCCATGCCGATGACGAGCTGCCCCGTCTCGCGGCCGAAGGGCGGCGACTCGAGCGTCGCGCCCCGAGAACTGGAAGATCGCCATCCCCACGAGCGGGCCGATCATCCACGGCAGCGGCGTCCGCAGCCAGGCGCACAGCGCGCCGCTCGCGACGCACACCGCGAGCGCGCCGGCGATCGCGGCGATCCTCTTCCTGTTTCCATGGCCCGCATTTTGCCCTTTGCCGCGAAACGCCGTTTTCGATCCGTCGCGGATTGACGTGCATCAAACGGCCGATGGGACTAAAGGCTAATCTGCCGGTGGCGGGAAAGCGGCAGCAGGCGCGCGCCGCGAAAAACGACAATGAACCCCTATGTAGTGTTCCTCATGTACATGGCCGCGATCCTCGGCGTCGTGGCCGTGATGCTTCTGCTGAACCGCGTCCTGGGGCCGAAGCCGGTCGACACCGAGACCAAGCTCGAGCCCTTCGAATGCGGCGCCACGCCGGTCGACACGCACAACGTGAAGGCGGTGCCGATCAAGTACTACGCCGTGGCCATCGTCTTCATCCTGTTCGACCTGGAAACCGTCTTCCTCTTCATCTGGGCCCTGGGCGCGCAGCCGCTCACCGGCTTCATGCTGTTCACGCTGGGGGTCTTCGTCTTCCTGCTGGTGCTGATCCTCCTCTACGTCTACAAGGCGCGGCTCCTCGAGGCCGTGAGGCAGTGACCATGGACCCGCGCACCATTCCCATCCATCCGGCCGGCAGCCAGCCCAAGTCGCAGGCCTTCGAGTACATCTCGACGAAGAAGGACGAGCTCGTGGGCTGGGCGCGCAAGTTCTCCCTGTTCCCGTACCCGTTCGTCACCGCCTGCTGCGCCATGGAGTTCATGTCGGTGAGCTCCACGCCGTACGACACGGACCGCTTCGGGGCGGCGCTGCCGCGCTTCTCGCCGCGCCAGTCGGACCTCCTGATGGTGGTCGGCACGGTCACGCACAAGCAGGCGCCGATCCTCCTCAAGGTCTACGAGCAGATGTGCGAGCCGAAGTGGGTGATGGCCTTCGGCGCGTGCGCGACCAGCGGCGGCTTCTACCAGAACTACGCCGCGCTGCCGGGGATCGACCGGATCATCCCCGTCGACATCTACATCCCCGGGTGCCCGCCGCGCCCCGAGATGGTGATCGACGGGATCATGCAGCTGCAGGCCAAGATCGCGGGCGAGAAGCACCCGATCATCACCAAGGACTTCTGATTCCATGGGCGCCGAGGTTTTCGACCGGATCACGACCCGCCTTGCGACAGGGGAGGAGGAGGGACTGTCGACGGGGCCGGCTCGTGCCTCGACCACGGTCCAGCACGGCATCCTGGTCGTGAACCTCGCGCCGTCCGCGGTCGAGGGCGCCGTGCGCGCGCTCAAGGCGGAGTTCGGCTTCGACATCTTCCTCGACGTGACGGCGGTCGACTGGCCGGACCGAGACCCGCGCTTCGAGGTCGTCTGGCACTTCTACTCGACCGAGCACAAGGTGCGCGTGCGGGTGAAGGCGCGGGTTGCCGAATCGAGCCCCGTCGTCGCCTCCCTCACGGCGCTCTACGGCTCGGCCGCGTTCATGGAGCGCGAGTGCCACGACATGTACGGCATCCGCTTCGAGGGCAACGCGGACCTGCGCCCGATCCTCCTTTACGAGGGCTTCGAGGGCCACCCGCTGCGCAAGGACTACCCGAAGGAGCGCGAGCAGCCGCTCGTGCCGTACCGGGACTGACGCCATGGCCGCCAACCCCCGCATCCCGAATCCCGTCCGTCCCGCGTTCACGAAGAGCGAGCGCGACGACACGGTGATCGTGAGCATCGGCCCGTCGCACCCGGCCACGCACGGCACCATCCAGATCTTCGCGGAGATGGACGGCGAGCGGATCCTGCGCGCCGACGTGCACTGCGGGTACCTGCACCGCGGCTTCGAGAAGGAGTGCGAGTCGCACACCTGGCACAACCTGCATCCCGTACGTCGACCGCCTGAACTACTGCTCGCCGCTCATCAACGACTTCGCCTACTGCGACGCCGTCGAGCGGCTGATGGGCGTGGAGATCACGCGGCGCGCGGTGATACTGCGCACCCTCCTGTCGGAGTATTCGCGGCTGTGCGACCACATCACGTGCATCGCCGCGGGCCTCATGGAGCTGGGGGCGATGACCGCCTTCCTCTACCTGGTGATGATCCGCGACTACATGTACGAGCACATCGCGGCGCTCACCGGGGCGCGGGTGACGCACTCCTACGGGCGCATCGGCGGGCTGGCGCGCGACCTCCCGGACGGATGGCTCAAGCGGCTCGAGGAGATCCTCGTCCAGTACGACGACTTCGTCGGCCGCGTGCATGGCCTCGTGGACCGCAACCGCATCTTCATCGACCGCATGCGGGACGTGGGGGTCCTCTCGCCAGGCCGACGCGCTCTCCTACGGCTACACCGGGCCGATGCTGCGCTCCACCGGCCTCGCCCGCGACCTGCGCAAGGACACGCCCTACCTCGCCTACGCCGAGCTCGACTTCGAGGTGCCCGTCGGCATCAAGGGCGACAACTACGACCGCTACTACGTGCGCATGCGCGAGATGGACGAATCCGTCCACATGATCCGCCAGTGCGTCGACATGCTCCCGGACGGGCCCATCAACGTCGACGACCGCCGCTGCATGCTGCCCGAGAAGGGGCTCGTCTACGGCGAGATCGAGTCGCTCATCAACCACTTCAAGCTGGTGATGGAGGGCCCGAAGGTCCCCGCCGGCGAGATCTACGTCGCGCACGAGGCGGCCAACGGCGAGCTGGGCTTCTACCTGGTCTCGACCGGCGAGGGCGTGCCCTACAAGGTGCACTGCCGCGCGCCCAGCTTCGTGCACATGGGCGGCGCGCACAAGATGCTGGAGGGCTACCAGCTCGCGGACCTCGTGCCGACCTTCGGCTCCATCAACATGATCGGCGGGGAGTGCGACCGGTGAAGCACCTCATCCCCGAGTTCGAGAAGATGAAGGAGCGCTACCCCGAGGGGTTCGAGTCCTCGCTGGTGCTCCCGTGCCTGCGGCGCATCCAGGAGGACCGCGGCTTCGTGGCCGAGGAGGACATCGTCGGCCTCATCGAATACCTCGGCGTGCCGCGCATCCAGGTCGAGGAGGTGCTCTCGTACTACACGATGCTGCGCCGGGCGCCCATCGGGCGCTTCCACCTGCAGGCCTGCCGCAACATCGCCTGCTCCATGCGCGGCGCGGAGCGGACGATCGACAAGCTCGTCGAAGAAGCTCGGCATCAGGCCCGGCGAGACCACGCCCGACGGCCGCTTCACCCTGTCGGTCGTCGAGTGCCTCGGCTCCTGCGGCACGGCGCCGGTGGTGATGGTGAACGAGGCGTACCACGAGAACATGAGCGACGAGAAGCTCGACAGGCTGATCGAGGAGCTCAAATAATGCCCGGCCGGCAGCTCATCATGAATTTCGAGGTGACCCCCACCTCGCACACGCTGGAAGCCTACAAGGCGCGCGGCGGCTACGCGACGCTCGAGAAGGCGCTCGGGATGGAGCCGGCGGCCATCACGAAGGAGGTCACCGCCTCGGGGCTCCTGGGCCACGGCGGCGCCGCCTTCCCGGTCGGCCGCAAGTGGGGCGTGATGAAGCCCAACCCGGGCGAGATCCACTACCTGTGCGCCAACGCCGACGAGGGCGAGCCCGGCACCTTCAAGGACCGCTGGGTCCTCGAGAACGCGCCGCACCTGCTGGTGGAATCGATGCTGATCACCTCCTACGCGCTCGGGGTGCGCCACGCGTTCGTGTACATCCGGGGCGAGTTCGACCTGCCGTTCCGCCGCATCCAGGGCGCCATCGACGAGGCCTATGCCGCGGGGCTCCTCGGCGCGAAGCTCTTCGGCACGCGAGTTCCTGCTCGACATCGTGGTCTACCGCGGCGCCGGCTCCTACGTGTGCGGCGAGGCCTCCGGGCTCATCACCTCCATCGAGGGCCGCAAGCCCTATCCGCGCAACCGCCCGCCGCGCCTCACGGTGCGCGGCCTCTTCCAGAAGCCCACGGTCATCAACAACGTCGAGTCGCTCGCCAACATCACCGGGATCATCCGCATGGGGGCCGAGGAGTTCAAGAAGGTCGGCACGCCCAAGAGCCCGGGCACGCAGCTGGTCTCCATCTCCGGCCACATCGCGAAGCCCGGCGTCTACGAGGTCGAGTACGGCTACCCCTGGGCGAAGTTCCTGGACGAGGACTGCGGCGGCATGCTGGACGGCGCGAAGCTGAAGTGCGTGGTTCCCGGCGGCATCTCGACCAAGGTGCTCACGCGCGCCGAGATCGAGCCGCTCAACCTGTCGCACGAGTCGGTGAACCCGGCCGGCTCGGGGCTCGGCTCCGGCGGCATGATCGCCGTGGCCGAGGGGACGTGCATGGTGCGCTTCCTGCAGGTGCTGCTGCGCTTCTACCACCACGAGTCCTGCGGGCAGTGCACGCCCTGCCGCGAGGGCATGGGCTGGATGCACCGCATCATCGACCGCATCGTGGACGGCAAGGGCGTGCCCGAGGACATCGACCGCCTCTACGCGATCTCGCACGCCAACGACGGCACGACGATCTGCGGCATGGGAGATGCCGCCGGCTACGCGACCGTCGGCATCCTCAACAAGTACCGCGACGAGTTCGAGTACTACATCGCGAACAAGCGCTCCAGGTTCGACGGGAGGCTCGAATGCCTCGCCTGACCATCGACGGCCGCGAAATCGAGGCCCAGCACGGCCAGACCGTCATGGAGGCGGCGACGGCCAACGGGATCTTCATCCCGTACTTCTGCTGGCACCCGAAGCTTTCCGTGCCCGGCAACTGCCGCATCTGCGTGGTGGGCGTCGAGGACAAGGGCGGCGAGTGGGTGGAGATCGCCTGCAACATGCCGGTCACCGAGGGGATGGTGGTCTTCACCAACTCGGAGAAGGTGCGCGCGCGCCGCAAGGCCACGATGCAGTTCATCACGCTGAACCACCCCGTGGACTGCGGCATCTGCGACAAGGCCGGCGAGTGCACGCTGCAGGACTACCACTACGAGTACAACGGCGAGCGCTCGGTCTCCATCGACGCCAAGGTGCACGCGACGAAGCACTACGCGCTCTCCAGCCGCATCGTGCTGGACAACGAGCGCTGCATCCAGTGCACGCGCTGCGTGCGCTTCACCCGCGAGATCTCGAAATCGAACGGCCTGGGCATGCAGAACCGGGCCGACCACTCCCTGGTGCGCGCCGCCGAGGACGGAAGCTTCGCCGCCGACCCGTACTCGGACAACGTGATCGACATCTGCCCGGTGGGCGCGCTCCTGTCGCGCTCCTTCCTGCACAAGGCGCGCGTCTGGTACCTGAAGCCCACGGCCTCGGTCTGCCCGGGCTGCGCGCGCGGCTGCGCCGTGAACCTGTGGCACCGCACGCCCGGAATGGCGGCTGCGCTCGCCCGGGCAGCGCGTGCACAACGAGGAGATCGACCGCGTCACGCCGCTGGACAACCCGGCCGTGAACGGCCCGTGGATCTGCAACAAGGGCCGCGACCTGGCGAAGATCCTCGGCCGCGCGCGCGCCGAGGCCCCGATGCTCAAGGGCCGCCCGACGGACCTGGCCGGGGCCCTCGCGCAGGCCCGCTCGCTCGTCGCGGCGGCGAGGAAGCCCGTCGCGGTCGTGTCGAGCTGGGGCTCCAACGAGGAGCTCGCCGCGTTCAAGGCCGCGCTCGGGGGACGCTTCGCCGCGTTCGTGAAGGCGGACCACGAGCCGGAGCCCGGCGAGGTGGTCGAGGACGCGATCCTCATCCGCGCCGACAAGAACCCCAACACCGCCGGCGCGCGCGCCCTCTTCGGCGACGCGCCGCCCGCGATCCCGAAGGATGCGGACCTCGTCCTCGTCTGGGGCGAGGGCTTCGACTTCGGCCTCATCCCCGCCGGCGCGAAGATCGTCTACCTGAACGCCTGGCTGCAGCCGGAGAACGGCCACGCGGACGTCTTCCTCCCGGTGAGCATCCAGACCGAGCGCGACGGCCACTACACCAACTTCGCGGGCGTGACGAGCGCCTTCTCGAAGTGCTTCGAGAAGGCGGCGGGCGTCTCGCACGCGCAGGACCTGTTCGCCGCCCTCGGGGCGCAAGGCGGAGGCGGCGAATGATCGCGGACCTGGTCATCTCCCTCATCTTCATCGGCTACGCGGTCAGCGTGCTGATGGGGTTCGGCACGATCCTCACCTGGGTCGAGCGGAAGCAGGCGGCCGTGATGTCGGATCGCATCGGCGCCAACCGCGCCTACATCCGCATCCCCTTCACGCAGGTGAAGCTGGTGTGGTGGGGGCTCTTCCACGGCATGGCCGACGGCCTGAAGATGCTCCTGAAGGAGGACTTCAAGCCGCGCACCTACGACTGGTACGCCTACGCGGTGGCGCCCTGGGTCGTGTTCACGCCGGTGCTGCTCGTCTTCGCGGTGATCCCGTTCGGCGGCATGATCACGCCCGCGAAGCTCTGGGAGCCGCTCGCGGGGTTCTTCGGCGACCGGAGCTGGCCGATGATGATCGCGAACCTGGACGCGGGCATCCTCATCGTCTTCGCCTTCAGCGGCCTCACCGTCATCGGGGCGATGCTCGCCGGGTGGTCCTCGTCCAACAAGTTCTCCCTCCTGGGGGCGCTGCGCGCCGGCTCGCAGATGATCTCCTACGAGCTCGTGCTCGCCCTCACGGTCCTCGGCCTCATCCTCATCTACGGCACGGTGAACCTGGACGCGATGGTCCGGCACCAGTCGGGCACGGTGCTGGGCTTCCTGCCGGCCTGGGGCATCGTCTACCAGCCCTTCGCGGCCTCGCTCTTCCTGGCGGCGGCCATCGCGGAGAACAAGCGCATCCCCTTCGACCTGCCCGAGGCGGAGTCGGAGCTCATCGCGGGCTACTACACCGAGTACAGCGCCATGAAGATGGGCCTCTTCATGTTCGCGGAATTCATCGAGATCGCCATCATCGGCGCCCTCTTCACCACGCTCTTCCTCGGCGGCTACAACCTCCCGTACATGGGGGACGCGGGCTTCGCCTTCCCGGGCGGCGCCTCGCTCGCCCTGCCGCACGGCGCCGTCGTGGTGACGCAGCTGGCGGTGTTCCTCGCCAAGGTCTTCCTCGTGTGCAGCTTCCAGATCCTCATCCGCTGGACGCTGCCGCGCTTCCGCTACGACCAGGTGCTCACGTTCGCCTGGAAGTTCATGTTCCCCCTGGCGCTCGCGAACTTCTGCGTGACCGCCGTGGCCGTCTGGTGGCTCCGCGCATGAGCAAGAAACCGTACACGCGCAAGCAGTACTGGAACGAGGCCGAGATGGGCCTGTGGGAGCGCGCCTACCTGCCGGAGATCCTGCGCGGCCTCTTCATCACGGGCGGGGTGTTCCTGCGCAACATGGCCAAGTGGATGACGGGCCGCAAGGGCGCGCTCACCACCTACTATCCCGAGGAGACGCGCTGGGACTACGCCGCCGCCAACCGCGGCAAGCACGTCCTCACGCGCCGCCCCGACGGCACGCCGCAGTGCATCGCCTGCAACATGTGCGCGACGGTGTGCCCGGCCAAGGTGATCGAGATCGAGGCCGGCTTCGACCCGGCCGACACCGCGCACCCGAAGTTCCCCATCCGCTTCGAGATCGACTACTCGCGCTGCGTGTTCTGCGGCCTGTGCGTGGAGGCCTGCCCCGAGGACGCCATCCGCATGGCGAAGGAAACGCCGAACCTGCCCGTCACCGACCGCAGCACCATGTGGCTGGGCAAGGAAGAGCTGCTGGAATGGCAGCCGCAGGACGACGTGGCCAAGCCCTACCCGCCGGCGCCGCCGCGCATGCCGAACGGAGCCCGCGAATGATCCACGACTTTCTCGCCAACCTCGAGACGCTGCTCCTGTGGGCCTTCGCCGGGTGCGCGTTCGTGAGCGCCTCCCTCATGCTCGTGCTGCGCCAGCCGATGCGCGTGGCGATGGCCCTCGTCTCGTGCATGGTGTTCCTCGGCGGGGTCTACGGCCTCCTGGGCGTGCACTTCATCGCCGCCTTCCAGGTGCTCATCTACGTGGGCGCGGTGATGGTGTTCATGGTGTACGCGATCATGCTGCTCGACCCGCGCGACGAGACGGCGACGGCGCGGCACTCGAAGTACCTCTGGGTCGGGATCGCCGCCTTCGCGCTCCTGGCCGAGACGCTCGCCATCGGCTACTGGAACGACCTGCCGGCGGCCCCGCGGGGCGCCGCGGGCGCGCCCTTCGGCATCGCGCGGTTCTCCGTCGAGTTCCTGACCGAGTACTGGCTGCACTTCGAGCTCACCTCGGTGCTGCTGCTGGCCGCCGTCGTGGCCGCACTCGCCGTGATCAAGGAAAACCAGAGGCACGACCATGGATAAGGTGCAGATGCTGCAGGTCCTCGCGGCGTCGCTCTTCGCGCTCGGCCTCACCGGCGTGATCATCCGCCGCAACGTGCTCGTGATGCTCATGTGCATGGAGCTCATGCTGAACGGCGTCAACCTGAGCCTCGTCACCTTCGCGCACAGCATGGGCTCGGCGGTCGGCGCCGTGCTCGTCTTCCTGGTGTTCGTCGTGGCCACGGCCGAGATCGCGATCGCGATCCCGATCGTGCTGCTGCTCGTGCGCCGCAAGCGCACGCTGGACGCCGAGTCCTTCTCGGACCTGAAGGGCTAGCGCGCCATGGGACTCCTCACCCTCATCGTCCTCCTCCCGCTCCTCGGGTTCCTGGTGAACGGCCTTCTCGGCAACCGCCTCGGCAAGGGCTTCGTGTCGGCCGTCGGCTGCGGCATGCCGGCCATCGCCTTCGCCGTGACGATCAAGTGCTTCCTGGACCTGCAGGGCGGCGGCTGGGCGCCGCTCGCGGAGACGGCGTACGTCTGGTCGATGGTCGGCCCGGACACCTTCGAGGTGGCCTTCTGGTTCGACCGGCTCACCGCCGTGATGGCGCTCATCGTGACCGGCGTGGGCACGCTCATCCACATCTACTCCACCGGCTACATGCACGAGGACAAGAGCTACGCGCGCTACTTCGCGTACCTGAACCTCTTCCTCTTCTTCATGCTCCTGCTGGTGCTGGGCAAGTCGCTCCTGGTGCTCTTCGTGGGCTGGGAAGGCGTGGGGCTCGCCTCCTACCTCCTCATCGGCTTCTGGTTCGGCGACATGGAGAAGGCCGCCGCCGGCAAGAAGGCCTTCATCGTGAACCGCATCGGCGACGCCGGGTTCCTGCTGGGCATGTTCGTGATCTACTCGGCCCTCGGCACGCTCGACATGCCGAGGATCAACGCGGCCTTCATGGGCGCGACTCGGTGCCGGCCGTCTCGGCGAGCCTGGTGGGCATCCTCCTCTTCATCGGCGCCACGGGGAAGTCGGCGCAGATCCCGCTCTACGTGTGGCTGCCCGACGCGATGGCGGGCCCCACGCCCGTCTCCGCGCTCATCCACGCGGCCACGATGGTGACGGCGGGCGTCTACCTCGTCGCGCGCATGTCCGGCATCTACCTGCACGCGCCGGAGGCCTCGACGGTCATCGCCGCGGTGGGCGCGCTCACCGCGCTCATGGCCGCCACGATCGCCGTGGCGCAGGACGACATCAAGAAGGTGCTCGCCTACTCCACGGTCTCGCAGCTGGGGTTCATGTTCGTGGCCCTGGGCGTGGGCGCCTACGGCGTGGCGGTCTTCCACGTCTACACGCACGCGTTCTTCAAGGCCTGCCTCTTCCTCGGCGCGGGCAGCGTCATCCACGCGATGTCGGGCGAGCAGGACATCAAGAAGATGGGCGGGCTCGCGAAGAAGATCCCGGTCACCTTCCTCACCTTCGCCGTCGCCACGGCCGCCATCGCGGGCATCCCGCCGCTGGCCGGCTTCTTCTCGAAGGACGAGATCCTCTGGTTCGCGCTCGCGAGCGACAAGGGCGGCTCGGCGCTCCTCCTCGCGGTGATGGCCTTCACGGCCCTCCTCACCGCGTTCTACATGTTCCGCCTCCTGTGGCTCACGTTCTTCGGCAAGCCCCGCATGTCGAAGGAGGTCGAGCACCACGTCCACGAGTCGCCGCCCAGCATGACGGGCGTGCTCCTGGTGCTGGCGCTGCTGTCCGCCGTGGGCGGGTTCCTCTCGATCCCGCACTTCCTCGAGCCCATGCTGCCGCTGCCCGGGACGCGGCACGAGATGCACGCCTTCCACTACTGGGTGGTCGGCGGCTCGATCGCCATCGCCGCCATCGGGCTCGCGGCCGCCGCGTGGTTCTTCGGCGGCGACGCCTCCCGCGCCGCGCGCGTGAAGGAGAGCTTCGCGGGCGTCTACCGCGTCCTCAACAACAAGTACTACGTGGACGAGCTCTACGACCGCGTGATCAACCGGCCGCTCCTGTGGGTGTCGGACGCGGTCTTCCTCAAGCTCGGGGACCGGATGCTCATCGACGGGACCCTCAACGGACTCGCCTCCCTCGCGCAGAGCGCGGCGGGCCGTCTCTCGCGCGTGCAGAGCGGCAGCCTGCACAAGTACGCGCTCATGGTCCTCGTCGGCATGGTGGCGAGCCTCGTCTGGATGTGGCGCCATGGCTGACAGCACGATCCTCTCGCTGGTCCTCTACCTCCCCGTCGCGGGCATGCTCGCCATCGCGGCGATCCCGCCGGGACGCGACGGCGCCGTGCGCGCCTTCACGCTCGCGGTCATGGTCGTGCAGTTCCTGCTCTCGCTCGTCCTCTACGCGAACTTCGACCCGGCGGTGCCGGGCCTGCAGGCCGCCACGCGCGCGCCCTGGATCCCCGCGTGGGGCGTGAGCTACATCATCGGGCTGGACGGCTACAACATCCTCCTCGTCGTCCTCACGACCTTCCTGGGGCCGCTGGTGACGGCGGGCGCCTTCAGCGCCATCACGAAGGAGGTGAAGCTCTTCTACGCGATGGTGTTCCTCATCCAGTTCGCGATGCTGGGCACGTTCGTCGCGCAGGACCTCTTCCTGTTCTACCTCTTCTGGGAGACGATGCTGATCCCGATGTTCCTCATCATCGGCATCTGGGGCGGCGAGCGGCGCATCTACGCGACGGTCAAGTTCTTCCTCTACACCGCCTTCGGCAGCATCCTCATGCTCGCGGCCGTGATCTACCTCGTGTGGACGCTGTGGCACACGACGGGCATCACGTCCTTCGCCTTCGCGGACCTCTACAAGGCGCGCCTGCCGCTCGACGCCCAGCAGTGGCTGCTGGCGGCCTTCGCGCTGTCCTTCGCGATCAAGGTGCCGATGGTGCCGTTCCACACGTGGCTGCCGGACGCGCACGTCGAGGCGCCGACCGCGGGCTCCGTGATCCTGGCGGGCGTGCTCCTCAAGATGGGCACCTACGGCTTCATGAAGCTGGGCTTCCCCTTCTTCCCCGACGCCACGCGGCTCGCGACCCCGCTCATCGCCTGGCTCGCCGTGCTGAGCATCGTCTACGGCGCGTGCCTGGCGCTCGTGCAGAAGGACATCAAGAAGATCATCGCCTACTCGTCCATCAGCCACCTGGGCTACGTGATGCTGGGGCTGGTGAGCCTCGACCTCCTGGGCATCCAGGGCGCGGTGGTGCAGATGGTGAGCCACGGGCTGGTCGCCGCCGGGCTCTTCCTCATGGTCGGGATGATCTACGAGCGCTGCCACACGCGGGAACTCGCCGCCTACGGGGGGCTCGCGAAGGTGCTGCCGGTGTACTCCGTCTTCTTCCTCATCCTCACGCTCGCCTCCGTGGGGCTGCCCACGACGAGCGGGTTCACGGGCGAGTTCCTGGTCCTCATGGGCGCGTTCAACGCCGCGTGGCGCGGGACGGCGGGCGTCTCGGTCTGGGTGGCGGGCGCCGCGGTCTCCGGCGTGGTGCTGGGCGCCCTCTACATGCTGTGGTTCGCGCAGCGCTTCCTCTTCGGCGCCGAGCGCGTGCCGCACGGGCCGGTCGCGGACCTGAACCTGCGCGAGAAGTCGATCCTCGCGATCCTCGTGGCGGCGGTCTTCTGGCTCGGGCTCTTCCCCGACTCGGCGATGAAGCGCACGGAGCTCGCCGCGCGCGAATACCAGCAGCTGGTGGGCTCGCCGCGCCTGCCCGCGACGAAGCTCACCGGTGACACCCGCACGGAGGCCGCGCGATGAACGCCACGGCCGTATTGGTCGCGATGGCGCCGGAGCACCTGCTCCTCGCCGGCATCGTGGCCCTGATCATCCTGGACATCTTCTCGGACCGCTCCCGGGCCGCGCTGCCGCTCACCGTCGTCGTGCATCGCGGCCGCGGCGGGCGCGGCGGCCTGGCTCGGCTTCGCCGGCTGGACCGGCGCGCCGTTCCCCGGCCAGTTCGTCCTCACGCCGCCGGCGTCGTTCGCCAAGGCGATGGTGCTGGCGCTCGCGATCCCCATCGTCCTCATGTCGCGGGACGACTTCGGCGAGGGCCCGTTCTACCCGCTGTTCCTTTCCTCGCTCTACGGCGTGTGCCTCCTCGCCTCCGCGGAGAGCTTCCTCACGCTCTTCCTGGGCATCGAGCTCATGTCGATCCCGGTCTACGTGCTGGTGCTCATCGGGTTCCGCCGGCCGGAGAGCGCCGAGGCGGCCCTCAAGTACCTCGTGCTTTCGGGCACGGCGAGCGCCTCGTTCCTCATGGGCGCCTCGCTCCTCTACGGCTCCACGGGATCCCTCGGGCTGGGGAGCTTCGCGTACGCCCTCGGCTCCGACAGCTACCTCGCGCGCACCGCCATCGTGATGGTCGTGTCCTCCTTCTTCCTCAAGGCCGCCATCGTGCCGTTCCACGGCTGGGCGCCCGACGCCTACGAGGCCGCGAGCGTTCCCTCGACCGCCTACATGGCGGTCCTGGTGAAGGCGGGCGTCCTCATCGCCGCCGCGCGCGTCTTCGGCACCGCGCCCGGTGGGGGGGCCCCTGGTGGGGCTGCTCGTCATCCTGCCGCTCGCCTCCATCGTGTGGGGCAACATCGCCGCGATGCGCCAGCCGGGGCTGCGCCGCATGATCGCCTACTCGTCGATCGCGCACGCCGGCTACCTCTTCTTCGCCTTCCTCGGCGACGGGCCGGGGCGCTTCCAGGCGGTGGTCTTCTACCTCGCCGCCTACGGCGTCATGAACGTGCTCGCCTTCGCGGCGCTGCCGGCGAACGACAACGACCTCGAGCGCGACAGGCTCGAGAACCTGAAGGGGCTCTTCGCGACGCACCCGTTCGCGGCGCTGCTCATCGGCATGGCCATGCTCTCGCTCGCGGGCATCCCGCCCTTCCCGGGCTTCGTCGCCAAGTTCCTGATCTTCAAGAACGTGATCGCCGCGGGCTACACGGCCTGGGCCGTCCTCGGCCTCGTGGGCAGCTACCTCGGCATCTACTTCTACCTGCGCGTGATCCAGTTCATGTTCATGAGCCCGGCCGCCGTCGCCGCCGGCCACGCGCCCTCGCGGGGCATCGCCATGGGCGCGAGCCTGCTGTGCCTCGGGGGCTCGATCCTGATCGCCGTGCTGCCGGGCCTCTTCCTCGCCCGGTTCTAGGGCCCGCGTTTCCCCGGGTTGGCTTCGGAAGGGCGGAAAAGCTATAATTCCGGGCTTTCCGCAGCACGCTTTCCGCAGCACTCCATGGCCTGGTAGCTCAGTTGGTAGAGCAGAGGACTGAAAATCCTTGTGTCGGTGGTTCAATTCCGCCCCAGGCCACCAAATTCCGAAAGCCCGCCTCGCGCGGGCCTTTCCTGTCTTGCGCAGTCGGTTTCAAGCTAGGTGGAGCAGGCTTTTTCACCCATCCCCATGGCAAGCGCGACTCATCCGCTGAACGAGCCGGTCCTTGCCGCCCTCACGAAGGATCCACGCCCATGGCATCTCACATCGACCTGTTGAAAATCGCCCAGGAAGAGCAGAACGGCGACCTGTTCAAGCTGCTCGACTCGATCTACAAGCGCTCCGGCCCGCAAGCCGGCGGGCTATCCCGACGCGATCATCTGGGAAGGCGGGAACTTCGCGGGCGACGTGAAGCCGGTGGCGCATGCCTTCACCGACATGTTCGCCCTGAACGGCACCATCATGGCGCTGGACGTCCTGGGCCTGCCCTTCCTGGGCGTGCCGATGATGGCCCAGTTCCGGCACGACACGAAGCTCGTTTCGCTGGAATGGTTCGGCAAGCTCGACTACACCGCGCTCAAGTGGTCCACCGCCGGCGACTTCATGGTGAACGAGGGCGGCAGGAAGGTCGTGGTGGCCGGCAAGTCGGCCAACGCGCCCCTGCGCACGGCCGCGGGCGTCTACTGCAACCTGCGGCCCTACGGCGGCATCACCAACATCCGCTTCATGCCCGGCCTGCCCTATTCGCAGGACAACAGCAAGTTCCGGGTCGACCGGGACACCGGCAACATCCACTCGGAGATGAACACGCCCGGCGTGCGCATGGCGTACGCGGCGCGGCTCTTCCTGAAGATGGTGCACGAGACGGGCCAGATCGGCCGCGTGGCCACGAAGCCGACGCAGGCGAAGGAGGACGCGGTGAACGCCGGCATCTTCCGCTGGCTCATCGAGGGCACGAAGTTCCAGCTTAAGCGCCGCTACACCGTCGACGCCTACGAGGAGCACCGCGCGAACGTCGACGCCATCGTCGCCCTGCTGCCGAAGGATTTCAAGGCGGGCATGGAGAGCTGGGGCGGCGACATCTACGAGCACATCTCCGACACCAACTTCGGCATCATGCTGCACGACATGATCCGCCAGACGCCGTGCATCGTGTATTCCACGGACCTGGACGGCGACCGCCTCACCGACCTCATGGCCGACGCCCCCGACGTGCTGCGCGCCTGGGGCCAGATCGTGCTCGACAAGGTCGGCGCCAAGGTGGACATGGCGAAGCTCTGGAAGGACATGGGCTTCACCATGACCAACGGCAAGGACATGACCAGCGTCATGTACCGCATCCATGGCGCGCCCATCTACGAGCAGACCCTCGGCTCCGCCGACGCGATGCTCCTGAGGCTCCTCGACGGCGACGAGACGGTGGGCGGCGAGAAGCAGCCCTACGACCCGCGCATCCATTTCGTGCTGATCAACGAGGCGTACAAGGCCGCCAACCCCGGCAACGCGAAGCTCGCCGCCTGGCTGGACGAGCAGCTGCGCGTCTTCGACTCGATCTACGGCAGCCAAGCGTCCGAAGTACCTGGACGGCTACAAGCAGCTGAAGGCGGCGATCAAGCCGTGGGGAAGCGCGGCCTGAGCGTCGGCGGCAATCGAAGCGTCACGCAACACGAACCTAAAACAACTATCAGGAGGATCTCCATGAGTCTCGCCACGTTCAGGCACGCAGTGGGTTTGATCGCGTCGGCAGCCATGCTGGCGGCCATGCCGGCTCTCGCGCAGAAATATCCCGACCGGACGATCACCATGATCGTCCCCTTCGGCGCCGGCGGCTCCACCGACATCGTCGGCCGGATCGCCGCCGAGGCCATGTCGAAGGCGCTGGGCGTCTCGATGATCGTCGAGAACAAGGGCGGCGCGGGCGGCACCGTCGGGGCCCAGGCGGCGGCCAACGCGGCGCCGGACGGCTACACGGTCACCATGTCCACGACCAGCACCCACGTCGTGGGCCCGCTCACCGTCGAGACCGTCAAGTACAACCCCATCAAGGACTTCGAGCACATCGGCATGATCGCCGAGACGCCCTACGTCCTGGTGATCAGCCCCAAGCTCGCCGTGAACTCGGTGAAGGAGCTGATCGACTACGCGAAGAAGAACCCGGGGAAGCTCAACTACGGCTCCGCGGGCGCAGGGCTCCACCACGCACCTGGCGGCGCTCATGTTCCTCAACGCCACCGGCACGGACATGCTGCACGTCCCGTACAAGAGCAACGCCGAGTCGACGAAGGCCGTGCTGACCGACGAGGTGCAGGTGCTCTTCGGCTCCATGCCCGCGGTGCTCGGGCAGATCAAGGGCGGCGCCATCCGGGCCCTGGCGGTCGGGACCACCTCCCGCTCGCCGGAGCTGCCCAACGTCGCGACGATGCAGGAGGCCGGCGTTCCCGGCTACCGCGCCTCGCTGTGGCTGGGCATTTCGGCGCCCGCCAAGACGCCCGCCAGCGTGGTGAATCGCCTCAACGCGGCGCTGGGCCAGGCCCTTGCGGACCCGGCGGTGGCCAAGCGGCTGCTGGACGCCGGGGCGGAACCCTCGAAGATGACGCCCGCCGAATTCTCGAAGCTGATCTCGAGCGAGCTGGAGGTCTACGGCAAGATCGTCGCGGGCATGAAGAAGTAATGACAGCCGTCGCTCCCGAATCGAAAGACCCCATGGCCTCCACCGCCGGTTTCGCCTTCCCGCCCGTCGAGGCGCCGAGCCTGCCCGTGCGCGGGTCGGCGCTGCGCTGTCCCGTGAACCGCATCTACTGCATCGGCCGCAACTACGAGGCCCATGCGGTGGAGATGGGGCACGACCCCAGCAAGGAGCCGCCGTTCTTCTTCCAGAAGAACCCGAGCAACCTCCTCTGCGGCCGGGATTTCCCGTATCCCCCGGAAACCTCGGACGTGCACCACGAGATCGAGATGGTGGCCGTGCTGTCGAAGGGCGGCAGGAACATCGCCGTCGCCGACGCGCTCGGCCACGTCTTCGGTTACGGCGTGGGCCTGGACATGACCCGTCGCGACCTGCAGGGCGAGGCGAAGAAGCTCGGCCGCCCCTGGGAAGTCGGCAAGGCGTTCGAGCACTCCGCGCCCTTGCACGGAGATCGTCCCGGCGAGCGAGATCGGCCACCCGGACCACGGCGCGATCTGGCTCAAGGTCAACGGCGAGGTCCGCCAGCAGGGCGACCTCAACCAGATGATCTGGAAGACGGCCGAGCAGATCGCGATCCTTTCGCGGTTCTTCGAGCTCCAGCCCGGCGACGTCATCTTCACCGGCACGCCGTCCGGCGTCGGCCCCGTCAAGCGGGGCGACGAGATGGAGGGCTTCGTGGAGGGCGTCGGCAGCCTGCGCCTGCGGGTCGTGTAGGCGGCCGTCTCCCGCGACAGCCGTTGCCTGGAAGCCCGCACGCCGTGCGGGCTTTCTGCTTTCTGGAGCCCCGCCCCGCTGGCCCGTTGACCCAAGTCAACGGCCGCCCCGGTCCCAGGCGCATCTTGGAACCTGAGGAGGTGTCACGCCATGCTCGAGCCCATCGGATCCGTGGAGGAGTTCTACGCGCACGCGCTCGCCATCGAGCGCGAGGCCGCCAAATGCTACCGGGAGTTCCAGGAGCACTTCGCCGACCGCGGCGAGGTGGTGCTGGCGGGGCTTTGCGGCAACCTTGCGCATTTCGAGCAGGACCACTACCAGCTCCTGCTCGACCGGTCCAAGTCCCTCAAGCTTCCCGACCTGCCCCCCGACCGCTACCGGTGGCTGGAGTCCTGCCCGCCGGAGAATGCCGACCACAACCTGGTGTATCGCGTGGTCGGCCCGCGCCAACTGCTCGAGATCGCCCTCAAGGCCGAGCGCAACGCCAAGCGCTTCTTCGAATGGGTGGCGGGCACGACGGCCAACGGCGAGATCCACGCCCTGGCCGACGAGATGGCCAGCGAGGAAGCCGAGCACGTCCAGTGGGTCTCCCGCGCGCTCGAGTACGTGCGCGCCGACGGCGTCGACTGGGACGGGCTGCTCGCGGCCGGCGGCGGGCCGGGACTCGCGCTCGGGGGCGAGCGGCGGCTTCACCGCGACCCGCTCCCGGAGGGGTCGGGCCGCCCCAAAGGCGCTTCCAGCTAGCTTCGCTCGGCCAGCGCTTCGTGGATCGCCTGCGCGGCGCGCTTGCCCGCACCGGCGGCGAGGATCACCGTGGCCGCGCCCGTGACGGCGTCGCCGCCGGCGAACACCAGCGTCTTCGAGGTGAGGCCGGTCTTCTCGTCCGCGACGAGGCAGCCTTTCGCGTTCGTGAGCAGCCCGGCGGTCGTCCGGGTCAGGAGCGGGTTGGGGGTGGTGCCGATGGCGAGGACGACGTTATCGACCGGGATCACGAACTCCGAGCCCGGAATCGGGACCGGGCGCGCCCGGCCCGAGGCATCCGGCTCCCCGAGCTGCATCTTCTGGCACCTGAGGCCCGTGGCCCACCCGTCCGCATTGCCCACGACCTCGAGGGGATTCGTGAGCCAGTGGAACTGCACGCCCTCTTCCTTCGCGTGGTGGTACTCCTCGACGCGGGCGCTCATCTCCTTGTCGCTTCGCCGGTAGACGATCATCGCTTCCTCGGCGCCCATGCGCATCGACGTGCGAACCGCGTCCATCGCCGTGTTGCCCGCGCCGATCACCGCCACGCGCTTGCCCACGCGCACCGGCGTGTCGGCCTCGGGGAACTTGTAGCCCCCCATCAGGTTGACGCGCGTGAGGAACTCGTTGGCGGACATGACCCCGTTCAGGTTCTCGCCGGGAATGCCCAGGAACTGCGGCAGCCCGGCGCCGGTCCCGATGAACACGGCCGCGTAGCCCATCTTGCCGAAGAGCTCGTCGAGCGTGAGCGTCTTGCCGATGATCACGTTGCAGACGATCTCCACGCCCATCGCTTTCAGCAGCGCCGATTTCCCAGTCGAGCACTTCCTTCGGCAGCCGGAATTCCGGGATGCCGTAGCGGAGCACGCCGCCCGCGGCGTGCAGCGCCTCGTAGATCGTGACCGGGTAGCCCAGCCGCGCGAGCGCGCCGGCGCACACCAGGCCCGAGGGCCCGGCGCCGATGACGGCGATCCTCTCCTTGCGCGTGATCTGCGCCTTCGCCGTCGGGGGCTGCGTGCGCTCCCAGTCGGCGACGTAGCGCTCGAGGTGCCCGATCGCCACGGGGTTGAAGCGCTTGGCGAGGCTGCACTCCGACTCGCACTGCGACTCCTGCGGGCAGACGCGCCCGCAGATCGCCGGCAGCGGATTGGCCGAGCGCAGGATCCTCGCGGCGCCGGCCATGTCGCCCATCGCCACCGCGTGGATGAATTCCGGGATCGGCACGTTCACCGGGCAGCCGTCGACGCACACCGCGTCCTGGCAGCGCAGGCAGCGCTCGGCCTCGAAGGCCGCGTGGGCCGCCGTGTAGCCGCCGTTCACCTCGAGGAAGTCGTGGGCGCGAAGCTGGGCCTCGCGCACCGGCATCGGGGTCTTTTCCGCTCGCTTGATCGGCATTACACAGCCCTCCGTTGCCATGCATTCGGCGCGGTCGAGCGCCTGCTTCTCCTCGCGCACGTAGGCCTTGTTGCGCCGCATCGCCACGTCGAAGTCCACCTCGTGGGCGTCGAAGCACGGGCCGTCGACGCAGGCGAACTGCGCCTTGCCGCCGACGGTGACGCGGCAGCCGCCGCACATGCCCGTTCCGTCGACCATGAGCGGGTCCATCGACACCAGCGTCTTCACGCCCTTGCCCCGCGTGGTCTCCGCGACGGCGCGCATCATCGCCATCGGGCCGATCGCCACGACGCTGTCGGGGCGGTCCCGGCCGCCGCCCTCGATCAGCTGCGCGAGCTGCTGCGTGACGAACCCCTTGAAGCCGGCCGAGCCGTCGTCGGTGCAGATCTCGAGGTGCGTGCACAGCGGCCGCAGCTCGTCGGCGAGGATGAGGAGCTCCTTGTTGCGCGCCCCGAGGATCGCCGTGGTGCGTGTCGCCGCGGGCCGTGAACTCGCGCATCAGGCACAGGAGCGCCGCGGAGCCGAAGCCGCCGCCCACGCCGCAGACGTGGCCGCCCGGAGCGATGTCGATGTGGCCGCCCATGGGGCCGGCCACGTCGAGGATCTCGTCGCCCGTCCTCGAGCGCGCACACGCGGTGCGTCGTCGCGCCGACCGCCTGCACGACGATGGTGATCGTGCCGGCTGCCGGTCGTAGTCGGCGATCGTGATCGGGATGCGCTCGCCGCCTTCGCGAACGCGCAGCATCACGAACTGCCCGGGCTGCGCCGACGCCGCGATGAGCGGCGCCTCGATGCGGAATAGCTTGGTGACGGGGGTGAGCCGGCGCGTTTCGAGGATCTGCGCCATTCGCTTCTCCGGCCTACAGCAGCGGGTGCTCGTGCATCGCCTTGATGCGCGCCCAGCGGCGGTCCGTCTCCGCCTGGATGCCGTGCCACGATCGCCGCGTTCTCGGGCTTGCAGCAGGTGGCGCGTCTTGCCCATGAGCCTCAAGCCAGTCCGCGACCGGGATGCGCCGGCCCGTCGCGTCCGGGTCGTAGGTGAGCGTCGTGTGGCCGTGCTCGACCTCGTAGAGCGGGAAGAAGCAGCTGTCGATGCGCCGCCTGCAGCACGGGCTCGGCGGCATCGTCGGCGGTGCGCCAGTTGAGCGGGCAGTAGGACAGGATCTTGCCGTACACGAGCCCCTCGTTCTTCGCGTACCACTGCGCCTTGGCGACCTTGCGCATCAGGTCCTCGGGGTAGCCCTCGCTCGCCGTGAAGACGTACGGCAGGTGGCAGGCGGCGAAGATCTGCGCCGTGTCCTTGTGGTGGTAGCGCTTGCCGGGCGGCGTCGCTGCCGACCTCGCTGGTCGAGGTGCGGTGGCCGAACGGCGTCGAGTACGACAGCTGCGCGCCGGTGTTCATGTAGCCCTGGTTGTCGTACTCCAGGATCATCATGCGGTGGTTGCGGTTGCGCCGCGCCGATCGCCGGCCCCATGCCGATGTCCATGCCGCCGTCGCCGGAGATCATCACGAAGGTGATGTCCTTCGACGGCGGCAGCTCGCCGCGCCGCACGCGCTCGTGGTACATCTCGACGAGCCCCGAGAGCGTCGCCGCGCCGTTCTGGAACAGGTTGTGGATGTAGTTGATGCGGTGCGCCGTCGACGGGTAGCCGGTGGTCACGACCATCGCGCAGCCGGTCTGGAACAGCACGACGACGTCGCCCTCGAGGACGTTGAAGATCTGGTGCAGCGTCGGGAAGGCGCCGCAGCCCGGGCAGGCGCCATGTCCCGGGCGCGATGCGGCTCGGCACCGCGGTCATCTTCCACAGCGGCTGCGAGCTCGACCTCGAGCCGCCCGGTCGCCGCGTTGCGGCGTCACCTTGCGCCATGCCGCGCGTGACGTCCGCCGGCCGTGATCGGCGGCAGGCCGGGCTTGGCCCCGTGGCCGGGCTTGCCCGGCGTGGCGCCGTGGTAGGCGAAGGGCTCGTCGACGCGCCCGCTTCGCGGCCGCCTCGAGCGCCTCGCTCGAAGAACGTCTCGCGCGTCGGCGGCGTAGAAGTCCTTGCCGCCGAGGCCGTAGATGCGCGAGAGCACCTGCGTCGTGTTGTCGCGGATCGACCTGGAGCGCGGCGCGCACCTCGAGCGACAGGTTGCCGCCGTCCGCGCCGTAGGAGTCGGCGCGATCGCCGATCGTCGACCGCCTTCACGCCGCGCAGCGCCTCGCGGAACTCCGCCGCGGGAACGGCCGCAGCACGTTGGGCGAGAGCACGCCGACCTGCTCGCCGCGCGGCGCGCAGCTCGTCGGCGGCCTCCTTGGCCGTCTCGGCGGCCGAGTTGAGCAGCACCAGGCGCGCCTCGGCGTCGTCCATGCCGGTAGGCGTCGAGCACCGGGTAGGCGCGGCCGGTCAGCGCCTCGAGCTCGGCGAACACCTCCGGGATCACGCGGCGCGCGGCCTCCATCGCCTGCGACAGCTGGACCTTGTTGTTGATCAGGTCCGGGTCGTTCATGTACGGCCCGAAGGTCACCGGGTGCTCGGTGTCGAGCGGCGAGGGACAGTCGGGCCGCTTGCCGAGGAACCGCGCACCGCCTCCGGGTCGTCGAACACCTGGATGCGCCGCTTCTGGTGGCTGGTGAAGAAGCCGTCGTAGGCGACGATCACCGGCAGCCGCACGTCGGCGTGCTCGCCGATCCTCACCGCGGCGAAGTTCAGGTCGTAGACCGCCTGCGGGTCGCGCGCGCAGAGCATGATCCAGCCGGTGTTGAGCGCGTAGTAGATGTCGGAGTGGTCGCCGCGGATGTCGAGCGGCCCCGAGACGGCGCGCGCCGCGACGTTGAGCACCATCGGCACGCGCGTGCCGGCCTGCACCGGCAGCTGCTCGAGCGCGTAGAGCAGGCCCTGCGAGCTCGTCGCGTTGAGCACGCGGCCGCCGCCGAGCGCCGCGCCGTAGCAGATGCCGGCGGCGCCGTGCTCGCCGTCGCCGGCGACCATCACGATCTCGTGCTCGCCCTCGGCCTGCATCTTCGAGAGGTTCTCGGCGACCTCGGTCGACGGCGTGATCGGGAAGTAGCCCATCACGTGGAAGCCGATGTCGCGTGCCGCCAGCGCCGCCGCCTCGTTGCCGCTCCGGAATTCGAGCTTCTGCCGCACCGGTGCCGGCGGCGACGTAGCTCGGCCGCTGGGGGCGATCGGCGCAGGTCGTGCGTCATGGCATCCACCTCAGGCGATCAGTTCGGGAAACAGCGGCACGCGCAGCCGGTCGGCCAGGCCTGGCGTTTCCGCCTTCTTGGCGAGCGCGCCGGTCGGGCAGGATTCGACGCAGCGCAGGCAACCCTTGCAGTAGCGGTAGTCGACGCCCATCAGTTTGCGCTCGAACTTGCCGCCCTTTCACCGTCGCCCCAGACCAGACAGTAGTCCGGGCAGACCAGGTCGCACACGCCGCAGTGGATGCACTTGTCGCGTGCGAGCACCGGCATCCAGCCGGTGCGCGAGGTCGACAGGTCGTTCCAGGCCGTGTTGCCGGGCTCGGGCAGGACGCCGCCGGCGCGGCTGGGTCTCGTAGCCCCAGACGGGCTCGGCGCGTGCGGCGGGCAGATCGCCCTCGGCGCTGGCCCACGCCCTTGAGCTCCTCGAACTCGCTGGCGCCGCGCTGGAACGCGCGCTCGTTCGCGGCGACGGCCTCGGGATGCTTGCCGGCGAACTCCTCGGTGAGCGCCGCGAGGACGTC
>CAWAOC010000001.1:0-109770 GCA_963783635.1 uncultured Gammaproteobacteria bacterium | reverse complement strand
ATCTTCGAGGGCGGGGAGCCGCCCGGGGACGTCACGCCGGCGTGAGCTTGGCGTACTGCAGCGCCAGCCACTTCGTGCCTTCCGTGCGGAAACGCACCTGGACGCGGGCGTCGAGCCCGCGGCCCTCGAAATTGATCACGACACCCTCGCCGAACTTCGCGTGGCGCACGTTCGCGCCGATGGCGAAGGGGTGCTCGTCGGGGCGCGCCGTCTCGAAGTTCGCCCGCGGCGCGGTGGCGTACTGGTTCGAATCCGCTCTCGGCGCGCGACCGCCGCCCGAGGACCATCCCTCGCCACGGCCGCCGGCGCCGCCCCACGCAGGCTTGTCCCAGCTCGACTTCTGCGGGCGAGGCCCAGACCGGTTTCTCCGGCAGGACGATCCACTTGCACAGCTCCGCGGGAATCTCCTCCACGAAGCGCGAGACGATCCCGTAGCGCGGCTGGCCGTGCAGCATGCGGCTGCCGGCGTAGGAGAGGTACAGGCGCTTCCTCGCGCGCGTGATGGCCACGTACATGAGGCGCCGCTCCTCCTCGATGCCGCCGTCCTCGTTGAGGCTGTTGTCGTGGGGGAAAAGCCCCTCCTCGAGGCCGCCCAGGAAGACCGCGTCGAACTCCAGGCCCTTGGCCGAATGCACGGTCATGAGCTGCAGCGCGTCCTGGCCCGCCTTCGCCTCGTGCTCGCCCGCCTCCAGGCTCGCGTGCGAGAGGAACGCGGCGAGCACCTGCTGCTGGTGCGTGCCCGGCACGGGCGCCACGTCCTCCTGCGACTCGCCCGCGGGCTCGACGCCGATCTCGAACTCCTCGTTGAAGAGGGCCGCGGCGTTCACCAGCTCGTTCAGGTTCTCGACGCGGTCCTGCCCGTCGCGCTCGGCCGCGTAATGATCCTTGAGGGCGGAGGCCGACAGCACCTCCTCGATGAGCTCGGGCAGCGTGAGGCTCTCGGAGGCCTGGCGCAGCCGCTCGACCAGGACGAGGAACGCCGCGATGGCCGCACCCCCGCGCCCCGCGACCGCGCCCGCCTTCGCCGCGCGCGAGAGGCTGCCCAGGCCCGCCTGCGCCGCCTCCTGCAGCTGCTCGACGCTCCTCGCCCCGATGCCGCGCGGCGGGAAGTTCACCACCCGCGAAAAGGCGGTGTCGTCGTCGAGGTTGGCCGCGAGGCGCAGGTAGGCGAGCGCGTGCTTCACCTCCTGGCGCTCGAAGAAGCGCAGCCCCCCGTACACCTTGTAGGCGATGCCGGCGCGGAAGAGCGCGTGCTCGAGGATGCGCGACTGGGCGTTCGAGCGGTACAGGAGCGCCATGTCGGCGAGCGCCGTGCCCTCGCGGTGCAGCTGCTTCACCTCGTCCACGATGAAGCGCGCCTCCTCCTCGTCGGTCGCGGCGGCGAACACGCGCAGCGGCTCGCCCTTGCCCTCGGCGGTCCACAGGTTCTTGCCCAGGCGGGCCCGGTTCTGCGCGATGACCGCGTTGGCCGCGTCGAGGATCGATCCCTGCGAGCGGTAGTTCTGCTCGAGCTTCACGACGTCGCGCACGCCGAAGTCGCGCAGGAACTCGTTCATGTTGCCGACGTCCGCCCCTCGGAAGCGGTATATCGACTGATCGTCGTCCCCGACAGCGAAGACGCAGCCGTTGGTGCCCGCGAGCATGCGGATCCACTTGTACTGGAGCTTGTTCGTGTCCTGGAACTCGTCCACCAGGATGTAGCGGAAGCGCTCCTGGTAGTGGGTGAGGAGCTCCAGGTGGCGCGACAGCAGCTCGAAGGTGCGCAGCAGCAGCTCCGCGAAGTCCACCACGCCCTCGCGGTTGCACTGGGCGTCGTAGTCGGCGTAGAAGGCGACCATGCGGCGCGTGAAGTCGTCGCCCGCCTCGACCGCGTTGGCGCGCAGCCCCGCCTCCTTGCAGTTGTTGATGAAGCCCTGCAGCTGGCGCGGCGCGAACTTCTCCTCGTCCAGGTTCTGCGCCTTCGCGAGGCGCTTCACCACCGAGAGCTGGTCGCCGGAATCGAGGATCTGGAAGAGCTGCGGGAGGTTCGCGTCGCGGTGGTGGGTGCGCAGGAGCCGGTTGCACAGCCCGTGGAAGGTGCCCACCCACATGCCGCGCGTGTTGATGGGCAGCATCGCGGAGAGCCGCGAGAGCATCTCGCGCGCCGCCTTGTTGGTGAAGGTGACGGCGAGCACCCCCGCGGGGCTCGCCTGCCCCGTCTGGATGAGGTGGGCGATGCGCGTGGTGAGCACGCGCGTCTTGCCGCTGCCGGCGCCGGCGAGAATGAGGGCGGATTCGCGCGGAAGGGTGACGGCCCGGAGTTGCTCGGGATTGAGGCCGGCGAGGAGATCGGGCATGCGGGGGGAGACGCAGAATCGAGCAGCGATTATAACCGCCGCGGTGTCAGGCACGGTGTCGGACACGGTGTCTGACACCGTGCCTGGCACCGCAAAAAATCGGGGCGCCCGAAGGCGCCCCCAACGTTCTGCCCCACTATCCGGATGCGCCGCAAAGGAATGCGCACCCAATCCGATGACAGCCGTCGCGCCGCACAAGTTCCCCGCCGCGATACCGCAAGGCAAATCAAGGGCTTGGCACCCCTCGCTGCTATAATTTGCGCATCGCACAACGCGCTGCCCCATCGAAGATCGCAATGGATCCCCAATACCAGCCGAAGAGCCTCGAACCCGCGGTCCAGAAGCACTGGACCGACACGAAGGCCTTCGTGGCCCCCGACGCGAGCCCCAAGCCGAAGTACTACAACGTGGGCATGCTCCCCTACCCGTCGGGGAAGCTCCACATGGGGCACGTGCGCAACTACTCGATCAACGACGCCCTCTGCCACTTCCTGCGCATGAAGGGCTTCAACGTCCTTCAGCCCATGGGCTGGGACGCCTTCGGCCTGCCCGCGGAGAACGCCGCCATGGCCAACGGCGTGCCGCCCGCGAAGTGGACGTGGGACAACATCGCCTACATGAAGAAGCAGCTCCAGTCGCTGGGCTTCGCGATCGACTGGACGCGCGAGATCGCGACCTGCTCGCCCGCCTACTACCGGTGGAACCAGTGGCTCTTCCTGCGCATGCGCGAGAAGGGCATCGCCTACCGCAAGACCGGCACGGTGAACTGGGACCCTGTCGACCAGACCGTCCTCGCCAACGAGCAGGTCATCGACGGCAAGGGCTGGCGCACGGGCGCCACGGTCGAGAAGCGCGAGATCCCGATGTGGTACCTGCGCATCTCGCAGTACGCCGACGAGCTGGTGGACGCCCTCGACGGCCTGGGCTGGCCGGAGCAGGTGAAGCAGATGCAGCGCAACTGGATCGGCCGCTCCTACGGCGTCGAGTTCACGCTGCCCTACGCCGACGAGACGGCCCGCCGGATGGCCGACGGGAAGAAAGGCCTCAAGGTCTACACGACCCGCGCCGACACGATCATGGGCGTCACCTTCGCCGCCGTGGCCGCCGAGCACCCGCTCGCCATCGAGGCCGCGAAGACGAACCCCGGGCTCGCCGCGTTCATCGAGGAGTGCCGGAAGGGCGGCGTGATGGAGGCCGACCTCGCCACGATGGAGAAGAAGGGGATGCCCACGGGCCTCTTCGTGCTGCACCCCTTCACGAAGGACCGGGTCGAGGTCTGGGTGGGCAACTACGTGCTCATGGGCTACGGCGAGGGCGCGGTGATGGCCGTGCCGGGCCACGACGAGCGCGACTTCGCCTTCGCGAAGAAGTACGGCCTTCCGATCAAGCCGGTCATCGACGTGGGCGGCCAGGCCTACTCCACCGACGCGTGGCAGCCCTGGTACGAGGAAGCCGGCGTGTGCGTGAATTCCGGCAAGTACGACGGGCTCGCGCAACAGGCGGCCATCGACGCGGTCGCGGCCGACCTCGGCGCGATGGGCCTGGGCGAGAAGCGCAAGCAGTTCCGCCTCCGGGACTGGGGCGTCTCGCGCCAGCGCTACTGGGGAACGCCCATCCCCATGGTCCTGTGCCCGAAGTGCGGCGACGTGCCCGTGCCCGACGACCAGCTGCCCGTCGTCCTGCCCGAGGACCTGGTGCCGGACGGCAGCGGCAGCCCGCTGGCGAAGTGCGCCGCGTTCTACGAGTGCAAGTGCCCGAAGTGCGGCGGCGACGCGCGCCGCGACACGGACACGCTGGACACCTTCGTCGATTCGTCGTGGTACTTCTTCCGCTACACCTGCCCCGACGCGAAGACCATGGTGGACGGCCGCGCCGACTACTGGATGCCGATGGACCAGTACATCGGCGGCATCGAGCACGCGATCCTGCACCTGCTCTACGCGCGCTTCTGGACGAAGGTGATGCGCGACATGGGGCTCGTGAAGGTGGACGAGCCGTTCCGGAACCTGCTCACGCAGGGCATGGTGCTCAACCACATCTTCAGCCGGCGCACGGACAAGGGGGGCATCGCCTACTTCGCGCCGGAGGAGGTCGAGGCGAAGCTGGACGCCGAAGGGAAGATCTCCGGCGTCACGCTCAAGGCCGACGGCAAGCCCGTCGACTACGGCGGCATCGGCACGATGTCCAAGTCGAAGCGCAACGGCGTGGATCCCCAGGACCTCATCGACCGCTACGGCGCGGACACGGCGCGGCTCTACGTGATGTTCGCGAGCCCGCCCACGGACACCATCCTGTGGTCCGACACCTCCGTCGAGGGCTCCTTCCGGTTCCTGAAGCGCCTCTGGAAGCTCGTCCACGACCACCTTGCCGCGGGCGGCCCGGTGGCCGGGCGCGCGGCGGGCGGCCTGTCGAAGGAACTCAAGGACCTGCGGTTCAAGCTGCACAAGACCATCGACAAGGTGGGCGACGACTACGGCCGGCGCCTGCAATTCAACACGGCCATCGCCGCGGTGATGGAGCTGCTCAACGCGCTGACGGATATCAAGGAGGCATCTCCCGCGGCGCGCGCCGTGGCCCAGGAGGTGCTCGAGGGCGCGGTGCTGCTCCTCGCGCCCGTCGTGCCGCACATCGCGACCGCGCTCTGGGCCGAGCTGCGTCCCGGCGCCCGCCTCGTCGACCAGCCCTGGCCCGAGGCCGACAAGGCGGCGCTGGTGCAGGACACGGTCGAGCTCGTCCTCCAGGTCAACGGCAAGCTGCGCGGCCACATCGCCGTGTCGGCGACCGCCTCGAAGGACGAGATCGAGAAGATCGCGCTGGCAAGCGAAGCGCGCGGTGAAGTTCATGGAAGGCAAGCCCGCGAAGAAGGTCGTCGTGGTGCCCGGCCGGCTGGTGAACATCGTTGTCTAGGACCGGGGCCCTTCTCGCCGCGCTCGTCCTCGTCCGCCTGCGGCTTCCAGCTGCGCGGCGAGGCCGGCACGGGGCTGAAGTCGCTCTACATCACCACGGCCGCGCCCTCCCAGGTGGCCGTGGAGGTTCGTCGCCAGCTCTCCGGCGGCCCGACGAAGATCGCGCCCACCGCCAAGGAAGGCGAGGCGCACCTGCGCATCCTGTCCGAAAGCACGGAAAAGACGATCCAGGCGCTCACCGGCGCGGGCCGCGTGTTCGACTACCGCCTGCGCCTGCGGGTGGGCTTCCAGGTGACCGACGCGGCGGAGAAGCCCCTCATCGAGCCGGCCGAGATCGAGCTGTGGCGCATCATTTCCTACTCCGAGTCCGCGCCGCTCGCCAAGGAAGCCGAGGAGCAGTTCCTCTTCGCCGACATGCGCGCCGAGGCCGCGACGCGCATCCTGCGCCGCATCTCCGTCGTCCGCGCCAACGCCGCGCCCCGATGAAGATCGCGACGCGGAGCCTCGCCCAGCACCTGAAGAAGGGGCTCTCGCCCCTCTACGCCGTGCATGGCGCGGAAACGCTCCTGGCCCTCGAGGCGGGCGACGCCATCCGCGCGGCCGCGCGCCGCGAGGGGTGCACCGAGCGCGAGGTCTTCACGGCCGAGCCCGGCGCGAACTGGTCGACGCTCGGCGCCTCCGCCGCCAACCTCTCCCTCTTCGCCTCGAAGAAGCTCATCGAGATCCGCATCCCCTCCGGCAAGCCCGGCGCGGAAGGCGGCAAGGCCCTCGAGGCGCTCTGCGCGCGCCTGCCCGAGGACGCGATCGTGCTCGTGATGCTGCCGGAGCTGGAGTGGCAGCAGCTGAAGACCGCCTGGTTCGGCGCGCTCGAGGACGCCGGCACGGTGGTGGAGGCCCGCGCCATCTCGCGGGAGGAACTGCCGCAGTGGCTGGCCGAGCGCCTGGCGCAGCAGCAGCAGCGGGCCAGCGTCGAGACGCTGGAGTGGATGGCCGACCGCGTGGAAGGCAACCTCCTCGCGGCGAAGCAGGAGGTGGAGAAGCTGGCACTCCTGCTGCCGGCCGGGGAGATCACGCTGGACGCCATCCGCGAGGCCGTGACGGACGTCTCGCGCTTCGAGCGCGATGGCCTGATCGACGCGATCCACGAGGCCGAGCCGGGGCGCATCGCGCGCGCCGTCGACTCGCTGGAGGCGGAGGCCGAGCCGCTGCCGCTCCTCCTCTGGGCGCTCACGGAAGAGCTGCGCCTCATGATGCAGGTCTCGGGCGGCGAGCGGCCCCGCCGCTTCCTCGACCCGGACCGCGTGCAGCGCATCCAGCGCACCGCGCGCAAGCACGACGCCGCCTCCTTCGACCGGCAACTCTTGCGGGCCCACCGGATTGACCGCATGATCAAGGGCGTCGAGACGGGCGATCCGTGGGAGGAAATCCTCGAGCTGTCCCTGGCGCTCGCCGGCAAGCCGGCCCTGCGGCCCGCCGCCTGAACCGCCCCCAGTCGAATGACCCCATGAACGACCTGAACTCCTCCAGCGACGCGCAGGCCCTCGTCGCCACGCTCGGCCAGGCCGCCCGCGAGGCGAGCCGCGTGCTCGCGCGCGCGGGCACGGCCGCCAAGAACCGGGCCCTCGAGGCCGCGGCCGAGGCCCTTGTCGACCGCGAGAAGACGATCCTCGCCGCCAACGCGAAGGACGTGAAGGGGGCGCGCGCCGACGGCGCCGACGACGCCTTCATCGACCGCCTCAAGCTCACGGCCAAGGTCATCGAGGAGATGGCCGAGGGGCTTCGCCAGATCGCGAAGCTTCCCGACCCCGTGGGAGAGATCACGGACCTGCGCTTCCGCCCGTCCGGCATCCAGGTGGGCCGCATGCGCGTGCCGCTGGGCGTGGTGGGGATCATCTACGAGTCGCGCCCCGACGTGACCGCGGACGCGGGCGCGCTGTGCCTGAAGAGCGGCAACGCGGCCATCCTGCGCGGCGGCAGCGAATCCCTGCACTCCAACCAGGCCATCGCGGCCTGCCTGCACCTGGGCCTGAAGGCCGCGGGCCTGCCGGAGGCGGCGATCCAGCTCGTGGGCATCACGGACCGCGCCGCCGTCGGCGAGCTCATCGCGGCCGAGAAGTACGTCGACGTGATCGTGCCGCGCGGCGGGAAGAGCCTCGTCGAGCGCATCTCGAACGAGGCGCGCGTGCCCGTCATCAGGCACCTCGACGGCGTCTGCCACGTCTACGTCGACGCCGGGGCCGATCCCGCCAAGGCGCTCGCCATCGTCGAGAACGCGAAGACCCAGCGCTACGGCACCTGCAACACGATGGAGACGCTCCTCGTCGCGCAGGCGGCCGCGCCCTCGGTGCTGCCCGACATCGGCCGGATGTTCGCCGCGAAGGGCGTCGAGATGCGCGCGAGCCCCGGGGCGAAGGCGATCCTCGAGAAGGCGGGCGTCCCGGGCGTGAAGGACGCGACCGAGGACGACTGGTACGCCGAGTACCTGGCCCCCATCGTCGCCATCGCGACGCTGCCCGGCCTCGACGAGGCCATCGCCCACATCGCGCGCTACGGCTCGCAGCACACCGACGCCATCGTCACCGAGGACTGGGGGCGCGCGCAGCGCTTCCTGCGCGAGGTCGATTCCGCCTCCGTCATGGTGAACGCCTCGACCCGCTTCGCCGACGGATTCGAGTACGGCCTGGGCGCCGAAATCGGCATCTCCACCAACAAGCTCCACGCGCGCGGCCCCGTCGGGCTCGAGGGGCTCACGTCGCAGAAGTGGATCGTGCTCGGCGACGGGCACGTCCGAAGCTGAGAGCCTTGGCCTCCCCCCTCGGCCTTTTCGGCGGCACCTTCGACCCGGTCCATTTCGGCCACCTGCGGCTCGCCGCGGAGATGCGCGAGGCGTTCCGCCTCGAGCGCGTGGTGTTCCTGCCGGCCGGCCACCCGTGGCAGCGCGCCCGCGACACCTACGCGAGCGGCGCCGGCGCGCGTGGAGATGCTGAGCCTCGCCATCGCGGGCGAGCCCGCCTTCGCGGTCGACGACCGCGAGGTGCGCCGCGAGGGGCCGACCTACAGCGTGGACACGCTCGCCGAGTTCCGCCGCGAATGCGGCCCGGACACGCCGCTCGTCTTCCTTTGCGGCACGGACGCCTTCGCGCGCGTCGAGACCTGGCACCGCTGGGAATCGCTCTTCGACCTGGCGCACTTCGCCGTGGCGGTGCGCGCCGACGACCCGGAATGGCATTCGAAGGGCCCCGGGGCCATCCCGAGGGCGCTCTGGCCGCGCGTGACCATGAGCCTGAAGGACGTCCTGACCGCGCCCGCGGGGCGCATCATGACCTTCGCGATGACGCCGCTCGCGATATCCTCCACCGCCATACGCGGCCTCGTGCAGGCCGCCGCCTCCATCCGTTACCTCACCCCCGACCCCGTGGTCGACTACATCCACCAGCACCAGCTCTACGGAACCTCCGCGTGACCCGCCAACTGACCACACTTGCCAAGAAGAAACTCGTCGTCGCCGCCCTCGAGGACATCAAGGCCCGCGACATCCACGCCATCGACGTGAGGAAGATCACCTCCATGTTCGACTGGATCGTCGTCGCGAGCGCCGAATCCGCCCGCCAGACCAAGGCGCTCGCGCGGCACGTGCGCGACAAGCTCAAGGAGGCCGGCTGCGCGATCGTCGGCACCGAGGGGGAGGAAAGCGGCGAATGGGTGCTGGTCGACTCCGGCGACATCGTGGCGCACATCATGCAGCCGGCCGTGCGCGTCTACTACAACCTCGAGGAGCTGTGGGGCGAGGGAAAGTTCGACCGGCCCGCCAATCCCACCTCGCTCGGCGCGGGGCGCCTCGCCCACGCATCGGAGGAAGCCGAGCCGACGCTGCCCCATTCGATGCCGAAGGCGCGCGCCGGCGCGAAGACGCGCACGGGAGCCAAGCCGCGCGCGCGGTCGTCCTCGGCCGCCTCCGGCGCCGCGCCCAGGCCCCGCCGGAAGCCCGCCGCGGCCGGGGCGGCCGACGCCCAAGCCCCGGCGCCGCAAGCCGGCCGCCTGAATGCGGGTCTCGATCATCTGCGTCGGCCACAAGATGCCCGCCTGGATCAGGACGGGCTTCGGCGAGTACGTGAAGCGCCTGCCGCCGGAGATCCGGATCGAGCTCGTGGAACTCAAGCCCGAGGAAAGGACCTCCGGCAAGACGGTCGACAAGGCGAAGGCGCTCGAGGGCGAGCCGCATCCTCGCCGCGATCCCCGAGGGCGCGACGGTCTACGCGCTGGACGAGAAGGGCCGCAGCGTCACCACGCAGGGCCTCGCCGTGATGCTCGCCGGCTGGATGCGCGACGCGACGCACCCGGCGTTCGTGATCGGCGGCGCCGACGGCCTCTCGGACGAGGTGCGCGCGCGCGCCGACAAGCTCCTGTCGCTCTCCGCCCTCACCCTTCCGCATGGCCTGGCGCGCGTGCTGCTCGCCGAGCAGCTCTACCGCGCCTGGTCCATCCTCGAAAACCACCCGTACCACCGCGACTAGCCCGATGAGCGTGATCTACCTCGCTTCCCGAAGCCCCCGCCGCCGCGAACTCCTGGCCCAGATCGGGGTGAAGTTCGAGATGCTCCTCTTCCGCGAGGGCGCCCGCCAGGACGCCGAGACGCTGCGAGGACCCCCTCCCCGGCGAGCACCCGGACGACTACGTGCGGCGCGTGACGCGCCTGAAGGTGGACGCCGCGTGGGAGCGCGTGGTGATGCGCAAGGGGCTGCGGCGCATGCCCGTGCTGGCGGCCGACACCACCGTGTCGCTCGCGAACGAGATGCTCGCCAAGCCCGCCGACGCCGCGGATGCCGCGCGCATGCTGCGGCTCCTGGCCGGCACGCGCCACCGCGTGCTCACCGCCGTGGCCGTGGCCCTCGAGGGGCGCGTCGAGATGCGCGTGAGCGAGTCCCACGTGACCTTCTGCCCCCTGGACGACGCCCGCATCGACGCCTACATCGCCACCGGCGAGCCCTTCGACAAGGCGGGCGGCTACGGCATCCAGGGCCGCGCCGGCGCCTTCGTGAGCCGCCTCGAGGGCAGCTACACGGGCGTCATGGGGCTGCCGGTCTTCGAGACCGCCGAACTTTTGCGGGAATTCGGGGTGACCGTCCCGTAAACTGGGGGCGACCGAGCAAACCTTTGGAACACGGATGAACACGGATAAGTGCAGATGAAGCCGGATAGATTCGGGAGTGCGCTAGCGCCATACGCCTGATGCGATCGGGTCGCGGACGACCGCGCAGCCACCCGGGCCGGCACGCCGCGCGCTCATCCGCTGTCCATCCGCGCTTTATCCGCGTTCATCCGCGTTCTCCGGCTTACGCCAACCGTGAGCCACGATGAACGAGCAGATCCTCATCAACGTCACCCCGCAGGAAACGCGGGTCGCCGTCACCGAGCAGGGCTCGGTGCAGGAGCTGCACGTCGAGCGCGACTCCTCGCGCGGCATCGTGGGCAACATCTACCTCGGCCGCGTCTGCCGGGTGCTGCCGGGCATGCAGTCGGCGTTCGTCGAGATCGGGCTCGCGCGGGCGGCGTTCCTGCACGTGGCCGACATCTGGATGGCCCGCAACGGCGACGGGCAGCTGAAGCCCATCGAGAAGATCCTCTCGGAGGGCCAGACCCTGCTGGTGCAGGTGGTGAAGGATCCCATCGGCTCCAAGGGCGCGCGGCTCTCCACCCAGGTCTCCATCGCCGGGCGGCTCCTCGTCTACCTGCCGCAGGACCCGCACATCGGCATCTCCCAGCGCATCGAGGACGTCGCCGAGCGCGAGAACCTGCGCGAGAAGGTCCACTCCCTCATCCCCGAGGGCGAGTCCGGCGGCTTCATCGTCCGCACCGTCGCGGAGACGGCCACCGACGCGGAGCTCAAGGCCGACATCGACTACCTGGTCACCCTCTGGAAGCAGATCCAGCTCGCGGCCACCACCGCCGCGCCCGCAGGCCGTGCTCTACCAGGACCTGGCGCTTTCCACGCGGGTGCTGCGCGACCTCGTCACGGACACCACCGAGCGCGTGATCGTCGACTCCCGCGAGACGTTCCACCGCCTCAAGGACTTCGCCGAGAAGTACACGCGCAAGGCCCTGCCCATCCTCGAGCACTACACCGGGGAGCGCCCGCTCTTCGACCTCTTCGCCGTCGAGGAGGAGATCGAGAAGGCGCTCGCCCGGCGCGTCGACCTGAAGAGCGGCGGCTACCTCATCATCGACCAGACGGAGGCCCTCACCACGGTGGACGTGAACACCGGCGGGTTCGTCTCCGGGCGCTCGTTCGACGACACCATCTTCAAGACCAACCTCGAGGCCGCGCAGTCGATCGCGCGGCAGCTGCGCCTGCGCAACCTCGGCGGCATCATCATCGTCGACTTCATCGACATGGACACGCCAGGAGCACCGCGACGCCGTGCTCGCGGAGTTCCGCAAGGCGCTCTCGCGCGACCGCACGCGCGTCACCGTGAACGGCTTCTCCCAGCTGGGGCTGGTCGAGATGACGCGCAAGCGCACGCGCGAGTCGCTCGCCCACGTGCTGTGCGAGCCCTGCCCCGTCTGCGTCGGGCGCGGGGAGCTCAAGACCGCGCAGACCATCTGCTACGAGATCCTGCGCGAGATCCTGCGCACCGAGCGGCAGTTCGGCGCCAAGGAGTACCGCATCCTCGCCTCCCAGAAGGTGATCGACATGTTCCTCGACGAGGAGGCGAACGCGCTCACCATGCTGGGCGACTTCATCGCCAAGCCCATCTCGATGCAGGTGGAGACGGCCTACATCCAGGAGCAGTACGACGTGATCCTGGTGTGAGCGGGGGCGCGGGAGGCCTGCGCGCCCGGTCAGGACTTCTGCGAGATGTCCTGGAGCCTGCGCTTGGCTTCCTGCAGCTTCTCGATCGGAGAGGTCGAGGCGCTGGGTGCGCGTGAGGTCCAGCTGCTGCGTCTTCTCCGCCCCGGCGGGCTGGGCCTGGGGCTGGGCCGGCGGCTCCTGCTTCCTCGAGCCGTCGGGATTGTAGAGGCGCGGGTCGAAGGCCGGCAGGCGCTGCGTCTTCTCGCCGTCGCCGCCGCGCTGGTCGATCGTCTGTCCCGGGTCGGCGTGCGAAAGCGCGGAGAGCATGTCGTCCGAGATCATCGGGGCGGCCGCCGGCGCGGCCGGCGGCGGCGGGCTTGCGCGCCGCGGGCTTCGGCGGCTCCTCCTCCTTCACGTGCGCCACCTCGCGGAACACCTCCTGGGCGCGGGCCGCGCGGCGCGTGATGGTGAGCGGCGCGTCGAAGACCGAGAGCTTGGTGGTCTCCATGAGCTCCGGGGGCATGTTCGGCACCGTCCGCTCGGTCTGCGCCGCCGCGGCCGGCGCCAGGAGGCGGCCGCCTCCTCGCGCGAGACGCGCGCGAGGAGCCCGTCGATCATCTCGCGCTGCCGCGCGAGCGCCTCCGCCACGGCCTTGAGCTCGGCCAGCTGCTCGTTGATGCCGGTCGACTTCTCGTTGATCTTCGACAGGTTGTCCAGGCGCGACTGGAGCTGCTGCTTGTGGTCCTTCATCTGGGTCTCGAGCGGCATGGTCACCGCCTGCACCCAGCGCTCGCTCTGCGAGCGCGCGTCGTTGAAGAGCGTGCGCGCCTGCGCGACGAGGGAGGCGTAGAACTTCTTCACGAAGAAGCTCTTGTAGTTCGCCACGTTGATCGGATCGCGGCTGAACGCCTCGGTCTCGGCCACGAGGAGCTTCAGCTTCGTCGCGTGCAGCTCCAGGTCGAGCGACGGCAGCTGCATCTTCTGGAAGCCGAACTTCTCGACGAAGGTGTTGTAGACGCCCTGCATGAGCTTCTTGATGTCCTCGCTCGCGGCGAAGACGCGCTCGAAGTCGGCGTTCATGAGCCGGGAGAGCTCGCGCATCGCGCGCTGCAGCCCCACCGTGGTCCACGAGTCCTCCATGGCCTGGGCGCTCTGCGCGAGCATCGCGTCGAGCTTGGCCGCGTTGAGCATGTCCATCAGCGCCGAGCGCTTGGCCGAGAAGTTCGAGTGGTTCACCTTGTACTCGGCCAGCGCCGAGTTGTAGGCGCCCTTCTCCGCGGTGATCTTCTGCCAGAGCTTGGTGACCACCTCGCGGCTCTTGCCCACGAGGCCCTGCATCTCGGCGATCGAGGCCTGGTTCGCCTGCTGCTTGTTCGCGATGGAGGCGCGGGAGGCGACCATCATCGCGCCGATCTCGTTCATCACCGCCTTGCACAGGATCTGCCGGCGCATCGGCACGATCTCCTGCGGCGAGGTAGCGCTCCAGGGCCTCGATGCCGCTCTTCCTCACCAGGCCCGCGTCCTCGCGGATCTTGCCCAGCAGCGCCTTCTGCGCCGACAGCGGGAAGATGCGGGAGGCGTCGAGCGAGAGCGCCTTGCGCGGTGGTGTCCACCATGCGCGTGACCGCCCGCTGGATCTCCTCGGGGGTCTTCAGCTCGTCCCACATGAGGTCGATCTTGTTGAGCACCGCGATCTTCTGCGGCAGCCCCGGCTTCACGTAGCGGTCCCAGATCTCGAGGTCGCTCTTGGTGACGCCCGTGTCGATGGACAGCAGGAAGAGGATCGCGTGCGCGCTGGGGAGCGTCGAGACGGTGAGCTCCGGCTCCATGCCCAGGGCGTTCAGGCCCGGCGTGTCGAGGATCGACAGCCCGTTGGAGAGCAGCGGGTGCGGGTAGTTGATCATGGCGTAGCGCCACGCCGGCACCTCGACCAGCTCCTCCTCGCCGGGGAGCTCGCCGTTCTCGTTCACCATCGGCGCGAGGCCGAGCATGCGCGCCTCCAGGGCGTACACCCGCTTGGTGTCGGCGAGCGCGGAGAGCGCCTTCTTCATCTCGGAGGCCGAGTTCGTGTCGAGGCGGATCTTGCTCCACTCCACGGGGTTGTTCTTCAGCTGCGAGATCGACTCGTCGCGGTAGCGCGTCTCCACCGACAGGAGCTTGAGGTAGGGCTCCTCGTTGGGGTCGTGGAAGATCTCCGTGGGGCACATCGTCGTGCGCCCGACGTCGGAGGGCAGCAGCCGCTCCTTGAAGCTGGAGAAGAAGAGCGCGTTGATGAGCTCCGACTTCCCGCGCGAGTACTCCGCGAGGAAGGCGAGCATCAGCCGCCCCTTGTTCAGGTTCTCGAGCAGGTCGTAGAAGCGGATGGACTGCTGGACGTCCAGCTGCCCGTTGGCCTCCAGCCAGTCGTGGTAGGCGGTGACCGAGCGCGTGAGGTCCTCCCGCCAGCGGTTGTAGCGGGCGATCTCGCCCTCGAATCGGGCGTCAACGGTGGGGACGGGGTTCACGGGCGCACTCGGGTCTGGAGCGCCAGTCTACCCGCCCTCCGGGAGCGGTGTCAGCTAGGAGGTGGCTCGACGCCCGTCCCCGGCCCCGGAGCGGCCCGGCGGTGCGGCCGAGGGGGCCTTCAGGCCGCGCGGCGGAAATCCGGGTCGTTGGCGCAGCGCTCCGGCGCGGCGGGGGCGGTGGCGGCCGGCACCGCGTTGGCGGCGCGGGCGATCCGCTCGAACGGGCCCGCGCTGGGGAGCAGGAGGGTGCCGCGCTCCCCGCCCAGGGCGAGGAACAGGTTCATGCCGGCGAGGGTGAGGACGGGGGCGGCGATCGCGAAGAGTTGCGCGTAGTTTTCGATGAAGAGGTTCATGGTCGGTCTCCTGGGCTCGTGCGGTTCGGGGCTTTGTCCGGCCCCCTGGGGGCGCCGGTTTCGGTCCGTGATGGAACGCAATCTAGGATCCGGCCCCCCCGGCCGCCAGCGCGATGCGACGAAAAGGCGAATTCCGGGGCCGAAACGCCGTTCCGGCGGGGGATTCCGCGTTCAATCCCCGGCCGGGCCGCGGCCCAGGACCACCTCGGCGAGGGTGCGGCCCCGGCGATCGACGATCCGCAGCCTCCCGCCCCCGCGCTCCGCCAGCCAGGCGGCGAAGGCCAGGATCCCGACGATCGGCAGCCCCACCAGCAGGAGCGTGACCGCGAAAGGTGACATGTCCATGTCGGCCGGCTCCCCGGATCAGGCGGCGATCCGCTCGAGGTCGTCGTTGGCGGCCGCGACGGCCGGCACGGGCTTCAGGGGGTGCGCGGCGAGCCAGGCAGGCCGCGGCGGCTCCTCGGCGCTGGCGAGCACCGGGCGGCGGGCGATCGCGGGGTGCGGCGTGGCGATCTCGTGCGCCAGGAACAGCGGCATGAAGACGGCGTAGAAGGCGATGGCGGCGGCGATGAGTTCCATGGCGTTTCCTTTCCCTCGTTGCGGCCCCCCGGCAGGCCCCTGCCGGCATCGGGCGGCGCGACATCTCGTTTCGCGTTGGTGCCCAGACTACGCACTCCCGCGCCCGGGATTCGGCGGAGAATTGCGGCGGCTACCGAGGGAATATTCGGCGCCGGAATGTGCGGATATGCACACCCCGGCGCGGGAAAGGCGGGACGGACGGGCGGCGGGCTAGAGGGCGAAGCGGGCGATCATGCGCACGGCCTCGCCTTCCAGCCAGGTCACCGGCAGCATGAGGACCAGCTGGCAGGCGATGAGGACGAGCACGGGCGTGATGTCCACGCCGCCGATGGGGGGAATCGCCTTCTGGAAGGGCTTGAGGAACGGGCGCGTGAGCGCGTCGAAGAACGGGGCCACCGGGTGGTAGGGGTTCACCCAGGACAGCAGCGCCTGCAGGAACACCGCCCCCATGATGATGTAGATCGTGAGCCGCACGAGCTTCACCGCGGCGAGGAAGAGGATCACCGAGAGGGCCGTCCCGTTCACCAGCTCCACGCCCTGCAGCAGGGACAGGATCGCGAGGAGCGCCACCTCCGCCACCCAGGCCACGGCGAGCGAGGCGAGGTCGAGCCCCCAGAGCCCCGGCAGCAGCCGGCGGACCGGCTTCACCGCGAAGTCGGTGAGCGCCATGGTGAACTGGGCCAGCGGGTTGCGGGCCGGCGCGCGCAGCGCCTGCATCCAGAAGCGCACCAGCGCCGACAGGATGAAGAGGTCGAAGATGGTCTCGACGACGAAGGCGATCGCCTGGTTGAGCATGGTCAGTCCCGGCCGAATTCCTCGCCCAGCTCCCGGGAGCGGGCGCGGGCGGCCTTCACCGCCTCGATGAAGCGCGCCTTCAGGGCCGCGCCTTCCATTTCCCCGAGGGCGCGCTCGGTCGTGCCGCCCTTCGAGGTGACCTGCGCGCGCAGCACCGCCGGGTCCTCCCCGCGCTCGCGGGCGAGCTTCGCCGCGCCCTGGAACGTGCCGATCGCGAGCGCGCCGCGCCGCCTCGGGGGCGAGCCCCATCTCGATGCCCGCCTGCTCGAGGGCCTCGATGAAGTAGAAGACGTAGGCCGGCCCGCTGCCGGAGACGGCGGTCACCGCGTCGAGGTCCTCCTCGCGGGGAAGCCACACGGTCTCGCCCACCGCGCCGAGCAGCGCCTCGGCGCGCCCGCGCTGCTCGGCGCTCACGGCCGGCGGGGCGAAGAGCCCCGTGACCCCGGCGTGCACGAGGGCGGGCGTGTTGGGCATGGCGCGCACGATCGCCGCGTGCCCGCCCAGCCACCGCGAGAGGTCGGCGATGCGGATGCCGGCGGCGATCGTCACCGCGACCGTGGCCGGGTCCAGCGGCAGGAGCGCCTTCACGGCGCCGCGCATCTGCTGCGGCTTCACCGCGAGGACGAGCGCGTCGGCCCGCGCGAGCCCCGGCCCCGCGGCCTCCCGCACGGCCACGCCGAAGCGCGCGGCGAGCGCCTGTCGCGCGCCCTCGCCGGGCTCGATGACCGTGATGTCGGCGGCGGCGAAGCCCCGCGCGACCAGGCCGCCGACGATGGCGGCCCCCATGTTGCCGCCGCCGAGGAAGGTGACCTTCATGCCGGTTTCCAGGCGCGCGCCTCGCGCGCGCCGAAGATCGCGGTGCCGATGCGCAGCATCGTGGCGCCCTCGGCGAGCGCCGCCCGCCAGTCCTGCGACATGCCCATGGAGAGGGTGTCGCCCTCGAGCCCGGCCGCGCGGATCGCCTCCAGCTCGCGGCGCAGGACGGCGAACTCGCTCCTCGCCTTCGCCTCGTCGCCCGAGGGGCTCGCCATGCCCATGAGCCCGCGGAACTCGCAGGCCGGGCAGCGACGCGACGTGCCTCGCGAGGGCGAGCGCCTCGCCGGGCTTGACACCCCCCTTGGTCGCCTCCTCGCTGATGTTGACCTCGACGCACACGTTCAGGGGGGCCATGCCCGCCGGGCGGTGCCGCGAGAGGACCTCGGCGAGCTTCGAGCGGTCGACGCCGTGCACCCAGTCGAAATGCTGGGCCACCTCCCTCGCCTTGTTGCTCTGCAGGGTGCCGATGAAATGCCAGGTGGCCGGCAGGTCGGCGAGTGCCGCGATCTTGGCGAGCGCCTCCTGCACGTAGTTCTCGCCGAAATCGCGCTGCCCGGCCGCGAAGGCGGCCGCGCACCATGTCGGGCGGATGCGTCTTGGAAACCGCCACCAGCGTGACGGCGCGGCTATCCCCTTGTAACGCCTCGGAAATGCGCCGTTTGAGTTCTTGCAGGTTTTCCGCGATTGGAGACATAATCATTTCGCTTTCGAGGCGCATTCTACTCTGGCTGGAAGTCGTTCCTCCCCAGCGCCGCTCCCTTCCACTGCCGCGGGAAAAAAGATGGACATCGCCGAACTGCTCGCATTCTCCGTCAAGAACAAGGCCTCCGACCTGCACCTGTCCGCGGGCCTGCCGCCGATGATCCGCGTGCACGGCGACGTGCGGCGCATCAACGTGCCGGCGCTCGAGCACAAGGACGTGCACGGGATGGTCTACGACATCATGAACGACTCCCAGCGCAAGGTGTACGAGGAGACGCTGGAGGTCGACTTCTCCTTCGAGATCCCGAACCTCGCGCGCTTCCGCGTCAACGCCTTCAACCAGAAGCGCGGCGCGGGCGCCGTGTTCCGGACCATTCCCTCGAAGGTGCTCACGCTGGAGGACCTGCACGCGCCCAAGATCTTCGCCGAGATCGCGAAGTACCCGCGCGGCCTCGTCCTCGTGACCGGCCCCACGGGCTCGGGCAAGTCCACGACGCTCGCGGCGATGGTCAACGACGTGAACGAGAACGAGTACGGCCACATCCTCACGGTGGAGGACCCGATCGAGTTCGTGCACGAGGCGAAGAAGTGCCTCATCAACCAGCGCGAGGTGGGGCCGCACACGCTCTCCTTCTCGAACGCGCTGCGCAGCGCCCTGCGCGAGGACCCGGACATCATCCTGGTGGGCGAGATGCGCGACCTCGAGACCATCCGCCTCGCCATGACCGCGGCCGAGACGGGCCACCTCGTGTTCGGCACGCTGCACACCTCGTCGGCCGCGAAGACGGTCGACCGGATCATCGACGTGTTCCCGGCGGCGGAGAAGGAGATGATCCGCGCGATGCTGTCGGAGTCGCTGCGCGCGGTGATCTCGCAGACGCTCTGCAAGACGAAGGACGGCTCCGGCCGCGTCGCGGCGCACGAGATCATGATCGGCACCCCGGCCATCCGCAACCTCATCCGCGAGGCGAAGGTCGCGCAGATGTACTCCTCGATCCAGACGGGCCAGGCGCTCGGCATGCAGACGCTGGACCAGAACCTGCAGGACCTCGTGAAGCGCAGCCTCATCTCGATCCCCGAGGCGCGCATGAAAGCCGCCAACAAGGACGCATTCATCGGCTGAATCGCCGGGAGGCATCATGGAACGCGAACAATCACTGAAGTTCATGCACGACCTGCTGCGCGCCCTCGTCGCGCGCAAGGGCTCCGACCTCTTCATCACCGCGGGCTTCCCCCCGGCGATGAAGGTGGACGGCAAGGTGACGCCGGTCTCCCAGCAGAGCCTCTCGCCCATCCACACGCAGGAGCTCGCCCGCTCGATCATGACGGACAAGCAGGCCGCCGAGTTCGAGGCGACCAACGAGTGCAACTTCGCCATCAGCCCCTCGGGCATCGGCCGCTTCCGCGTGAACGCCTTCGTGCAGCAGGGCCGCGTGGGCCTGGTGCTGCGCACGATCACCACGACGATCCCGAAGTTCGACGAGCTGGGCCTGCCCGCGGTGCTGAAGGACGTGGCCATGACCAAGCGCGGCCTCGTGATCTTCGTGGGCGGCACGGGCTCCGGGAAGTCGACCTCGCTCGCGGCGATGATCGGGCACCGCAACGAGAACAGCTACGGCCACATCATCACGATCGAGGACCCGGTCGAGTACGTCCACGAGCACAGGAACTGCATCATCACGCAGCGCGAGGTGGGGGTCGACACCGACAACTGGTTCAACGCGCTGAAGAACACGCTGCGCCAGGCCCCGGACGTGATCCTCATCGGCGAGATCCGCGAGCGCGAGACCATGGAATACGGCATCGCCTTCGCGGAGACGGGGCACCTGTGCATGTCGACGCTGCACGCGAACTCCACCAACCAGGCCCTCGACCGCATCATCAACTTCTTCCCCGAGGAGCGCCGCGCGCAGCTGCTGATGGACCTGTCGCTGAACCTCAAGGCCATCATCTCCCAGCGCCTCATCCCGAAGAAGGGCAGCAAGGGGCGCGTGGCCGCCATCGAGATCATGCTGAACTCGCCCCTCATGTCGGACCTCATCTTCAAGGGCGAGGTGCACGAGATGAAGGCGCTCATGAGCCGCTCGCGCGAGCTGGGCATGCAGACCTTCGACCAGGCGCTCTTCGACCTCTTCGAGCAGGACCTCATCAGCTACGAGGACGCGCTCCGCAACGCCGACTCGGTGAACGACCTGCGCCTGAAGATCAAGCTCGAGAGCAAGAACGCGAAGAACCGCGACCTGGGCACCGGCCTCGACCACCTCGAGATCGTCAAGTAAGGCACCCTCAGGGGGCCGCGTCGGCCGCGGGCCCGCCAGCGGCCGCGCGCCTGAGCCCGGCCACCAGCCGGGACGGCAGCGGGTCGACGGCCAGCGTGGGGCGGGGCGGTCCGAAGTAGTACCCCTGCAGGAAGTCGGCGCCCGTCTCGATGGCGAACAGCGCCTCGGAGGCGTCCTCGATCCCCTCGACGATCACCTGCGTGTCCGCCTCGTGGAGCAGGCGCACCAGCGACGGCAGGAGCCTCCTTGCGCCGGCCGGGCCCACGGCCCGGCTGAGCAGCAGGCGATCGATCTTCACGAAGTCGGGCCTGAGCGCCGCCACGCGATCGAAATTCGAGCGCTCGAAGCCGAAATCGTCCATCGCGATGCGCAGGCCCACGGCGCGGTAGGCGGCGACCGCCTCCGCGAGCCGGTCCTCGTCGCCGCACTCGCCCTCGAGGATCTCGACGCAAACGCGGGCGGGCCGGATCCCGTGCAGCCCCAGCTCCAGGCGCAGGTCGAAGCGCGCCCGGGCGTCCTCGAGGGCGGCCAGGGGGTGGACGTTGAGGTGCAGCGGCGCGTCCCCCGGGTCGAGGCTCGCGAATTGCGCGAGGTGGACGCGGCGGCACGCGCGATCGAGCCCGACGGTTTCCGTCGGGCGGCGCGGAGGCGAAGAACGTCGCCGGGGACACGGGCTGCCCGGCGGCGTCGACCGCCCGGATCAGCGCTTCGTGTCCGGCCAGGGTGCCGTCGCGCGCCGAGTAGATGGGCTGGAACCCGGTGCCGAGCAGCGTGCCCGCGGCCGTGCCCGCCGGCGCGCTCGCCCCGCCCGACACCTGACCCGCCTCGCGCACGACCACTCCCCCCGATTCGGTGCCGGAAGCATGCGACCGGCCGAGGGGGACATTCTGCCGCCCGCGGACCCCTTCGCGGCGGCTTCCCGGGGGGTGCGCCGGTTACATCTGTAAGGCGCCTCAGTCGCCGCCGAGAAGGCCGCCGACCGCGTCGCGGACGTCCTGCATGCGGTAGGGCTTGCGAAGCACGCGGTTCACGCCCGCCGAGAGGGCGCGCGTCTCGAAGCCCGCGCCGCCGTAGCCCGTCGCGATCACGATCGGGATCGCCGGCTTCGCGCGCCGCAGCTCCACCGCGAGCTGCGTCCCGGCGAGGCTCGGCATGACCTCGTCGCTGATGACCGCCTCGAAGCGGCCGGGATTCGCGCGGAAGGCCTCGAGGGCCGCGCGGCTGTCCGTGTAGCCGACCGGCTCGTAGCCGAGGTTCGCGAGCATCTCCTCGAGGGCCGCGAGCACCTCCGGCTCGTCGTCCACGGCGAGAATGGTCTGGCCGCGGCCCCCGGCACGGCTCGGCTCGGCCGCGGCCGGGCGCCCCGCGTGCTCGAGCCTCGGCAGCCAGACCGTGAACGTCGTGCCGCGGCCGACCTCGCTCGCCACGTCGATGGCGCCGCCATGCTCCTTGGACGACGGAGTGCACCAGCGCGAGTCCCAGGCCCGTCCCGCGGCCCGCGGCCTTGGTGGTGAAGAACGGCTCGAAGATGCGGTCGATCACGTCGGGGGCGATGCCCTCGCCGGTGTCCTTCACCTCGATCACGACGTACTCGCCCGGCGGCACTTCCGCGAGCCGCGTGCGCGCGGCGCGCCGCGAGCGAGCGCACGGAGAGGGTGACCTCGAGCACGCCCCCGTCCGGCATGGCGTGGATGGCGTTCGACGCGAGGTTCATGACGAGCTGGTGCAGGCGCGTGGGGTCGCCCATCACCATCGCCTCCTCCCCGGGCAGCTTCAGGCGCAGGTCGAGGTCCGGCGACGAGGAGCCGCGCAGCAGGTCGAAGACCTCGGCGGCCACCGACCCCAGCGCCACCGGCGCCTTCACGCCGCTCTCGGCGCGGCTGTAGGCGAGGATCTGCTCGACGAGCGACTTGGCGCGGTTGCCGGCGCCCACGATCGTGTCGACGTAGCGCTTGAGCTGCGGGTCGCCCTGGACGCGCGCCTGCGCGAGCTCGCCGTAGCCCAGGATCGCGCCCAGGATGTTGTTGAAGTCGTGCGCGATCCCGCCCGCGAGGCGCCCCACCGCCTCCATCTTCTCCGCCTGCCGGAGCTGGGCGGCGAGCGCCTGCCGCTCGGCCTCCGCGCGCACCCGCTCGGAGACGTCGCTCACGAAGCCGATGATCCGCCGCCGCCCCTCCCTGAGGCGCGTGGGATCCTCGATCGCATACCCGTTGACGCCGATCGTGATCCATTCGCCCTCGGCGCGCTCCACGCGGTACTCGACGGCGATGTGGGCGACCTCGCCCGACATGAGCTGCTCGCGGACGCCGCGGATGCGCTCGCGGTCGTCGGGGTGCACGCGCTCGCCCCATGCCTGCACGGTCGCGATGGCCTCGGCCGGCACGCCCAGCACCGCGCGCGTGTCGCCGTCCCAGAGGATCCCCCCCGAGACGGGGTCGAGCTCGTAGAGGAGGTTGCCGCTCGCGCGGATGGCCGCCTCGTAGCGGCGGCGCCAGGCCTCCGTCGTCTGCGCGGCCGCCTCGCGCTCGGCCAGCAGCGCGCGCGGCGAAGAGCGTGGTCACCGCGACCGTGGCGAGGTAGCCCTGCAGCTGCAGCAGCGAGCGCGCGCCGGTGCCGCCGCTGGCGAAGGGCCCGAGGCCGTTGGCCGTGTGCCAGTAGCAGATCAGCCCGAACGCCACGAGCCCGACGGCGGCGGTGCGCAGGCCGAACCGCAGGGCCGCCCAGATGAGGAAGGGCCAGCAGAGGTAGGCGAGCGGCGGGATGAACCCCGCCGCGTCGGGCGGCATGCGGAAGACGAAGTGCGTGGCGAAGACGAGGCCCGCGTAGAGCGCGATCACCTCGGCGACGCGGCCGCGGATCGGGGCGAGCGCCTCGTCCCAGCCGGCGCGGCTCCAGGCGAGGATGAGCGGGGCGACGAAGATCACGCTCAGGAAGTCCGAGACGAAGGTGACCGTCCACTGCGCCCGGAAGCCGGCCCCGGACCGCAGCCAGGAGACGCCCGCCTCCGCGACCGACACCACCGCCACCAGCGGCACGAGGTTGATCAGGAACGCCGTCATGCCGGGGAGCGTGTCGATGCTCACGCGCCCCCTGGCGAGGCGCAGCATCCCGGCGGCGATCAGCGCGGGCTCCGCGACGTTCACGACGGCGGCGACGGCCGCCATCCCCGGCGCGATCCCGGACTGCAGCCCCACGGCGAGGGAAGCGGCGAAGACGAGCGCGAGGCAGGCCGCCCAGCGCGCCCGGGGCGCGACGAGGAGCGCTCCCAGGGCGAGGCCGTCCGCGGGCCAGATCACGAGCGCGGAGCCGACCTGGAGGGGAAGCGCCGCCGCATAGGCCGCCAGGGCGTAGTACGCGATCCCGAAGGCCACGACGAGCAGGGCCTCGCGCGGGGGCGGGATCGGTCGCGGGCGGGGCGGAAGGGGTCGAATCGGCGGGGTTTTTCACGGTTTCCGGGCCTCGTGCGAGCGATTCTACGGGCTCCGGCGTAAAATGGCCCTCCAGCGATTCGTTCACCCACCCCGGAAAAGAGACTTGGACGCGCATATTCTCGTCGTCGACGACGACCCTGCCATCCGCCAGCTCGTCGGCGACTTCCTCGTCGGCCACGAGCTGCAGGTGTCCACCGCCGGCTCCGGCGCGGAGATGGACAAGGTGCTGGGGGCCGAGGTGATCGACCTCGTGATCCTCGACCTCAAGCTTCCCGACGAGGACGGCCTCGCCATCGCCCGCCGGCTGCGCGAGAAGCTCGACATCCCGATCATCATCCTCACGGGCAGCCGCAAGGAGGAGATCGACCGCGTGATGGGCCTCGAGCTCGGCGCCGACGACTACGTCACCAAGCCCTTCAGCCAGCTGGAGCTCCTCGCCCGCATCAAGGCGGTGCTGCGCCGCACGGAGGGCAAGCGCGCCGCGCGCCGCGTCGAGACCGCGCGCGCCTACCGCTTCGCCGGCTGGGAGCTCAACACGGGCCTGCGCCGCCTCAAGTCGCCCGACGGGCGCCTGGTCGAGGTCACCAACAGCGAATACGCCCTCCTCGTCGCGTTCCTGCGCGCCCCGCAGCGCGTGCTTTCCCGGGACCAGCTCCTCGAGTCGAGCCGGCTGCACGACGACATCTACGACCGCTCGATCGACGTGCAGATCCTGAGGCTGCGCCGCAAGATCGAGGAAAAGGCGAACGAGCCGAAGCTCATCCGCACCGAGCGGGGCGCCGGCTACTTCCTGGACACGACCGTGGAGACCGTGTGAGCAAGCCGGCCGCGCGGCCGTAGCGCCCGGGATGGGAACGCTGCCGGAACTCCTCGCGATCGATGGCGCCCTCGTGGTCGTCGCCGCCTGGTTCGCGATCGGCTTCGCCGGCATCGCCGCGCTGCACAACTTCCGGCTCGTCGGGCGCATCCTCTTCCCCGCCTCGGCCGCCCTGAGCCTCGCCCTCGCGGGCGTGGCGCTCGCCGCCCTGCCCGGCGCGCCGCAGACGGCCGTGCTGGCGATCGGCCTCCCGGACCTGCCCTTCCACCTTCGCCTGGACGCGCTGTCGGCCTTCTTCCTCGCCCTCCTCGGGCTCGCGAGCGCGGGCATCTCCGCCTTCGCGGGCGGCTACTTCCGGCAGGGCGAGGGCACGCCGCCGGGACTGCTGTGCCTGCACTACCACATCTTCCTCGCGTCCATGGCGATGGTGATCCTCGCCGACGACGCCTACGCGTTCATGGTGACGTGGGAGATGATGGCGCTCTCCTCGTACTTCCTCGTCACCACGAACCACCGCATTCCCGAGATCCGGCGCGCGGGCTTCCTGTACATCCTCGTCGCCCACATCGGCGCGATCGCCATCCTGCTGTGCTTCGGGGTCCTGCAGGCCAACACCGGCGACTACACCTTCGCCAACATGCGCGCGCAGGAGCTCTCGCCCTTCTGGGCGTCCTGCGCCTTCCTGCTGGCGCTCTTCGGCTTCGGCGCCAAGGCGGGCATCCTGCCGATGCACATCTGGCTGCCGGAGGCGCACCCGGCCGCGCCCTCGCCGGTGTCGGCCCTGATGAGCGGCGTGATGCTCAAGACCGCGATCTACGGGATGGTGCGCGTCAACTTCGACCTCCTGGGCTCGCCCCTCTGGTGGTGGGGCGTGGTGGCGCTCGTCGTGGGGCTCGCCACCGCCCTCTTCGGGGTGGTGTTCGCCGCGGCGCAGGTGGACATGAAGCGGCTCCTCGCCTACTCCTCCATCGAGAACATCGGCCTCATCGTGGTGGGCCTCGGGCTCGCCATCATCTTCGCGGCCTACAAGATGCATTCCCTCGCGGCGCTGGCGCTCGTCGCGGCGCTCTACCACTGCCTGAACCACGCCCTCTTCAAGAGCCTGCTCTTCCTCGGCACCGGCTCCGTGCTGCACGCCACGCAGGAGCGCAACCTCGGCAAGCTCGGCGGGCTCATGCGCTACATGCCGTGGGTCGCGTGGACCTCGCTCGTGGGCGTGATCGCGAGCGCGGGCCTGCCGCCGTCCAACGGCTTCGTCTCCGAGTGGCTGCTCCTGCAGGGCTTCCTCTTCACCGGGGCGCTGCCCAACCCGTACCTGCGCATGCTGGTGCCCGTGTTCGCGGCCGGCGTCGTGCTGGTGGCGGCGCTGGCGGGCTACGTGATGGTGAAGTTCTTCGGCATCATCTTCCTGGGCCGCCCGCGCGAGGAGAAGCTCGCGCAGGCCCACGACGCCGGCGGGCTCGAGCGCCTGGGGCTCCTCTGGCTCACCGCCGGCTGCATCCTGCTGGGGCTCTTCCCCGTGGCGGTGATCGAGGTGATCGACCCCATCACCTACGCGCTCGTGGGGCGCGGGCTCGCGCAGAGCGGGCGCGTGGGCGACTGGCTGCTCCTCGCCCCCGTGTCGGCGGAGCGCGCCTCCTACAGCCCGATCCTCTTCCTCCTCGTCACCGGGGCGATCGTCGTCGCCACCTTCGTGCTCGTGCGGCGCTTCTACCACGGGCGCGTGCGCCGGGCCGCGCCGTGGGACTGCGGCTTCCCCGCGCAGACGGCGCGCATGCAGGACACCGCCGAGGGCTTCGGCCAGCCGATCCGCCAGATCTTCGAGCCGTTCTACCGGATGACGCGGGAGCTGCCCACGCCCTTCGACACGGCGCCGCGCTACAAGGTGACGCGTCGAGGACCCGCTGTGGCAGTGGGTCTACCTGCGCATCGCGGTCGTGATCGAGGCGGCGTCGCGCTGGGTGGGGCTCCTGCAGCGCGGCCGCATCTCCATCTACCTGCTCTACAGCTTCCTCACCCTCGTGACGCTCCTCCTCTTCACCCAGGCATGAACGTCGAAGGCCTCCTCGCCCAGCTCCTCGCGATGGCCGTCGCCCTCGTCGGGCGCGCCGCTGCTCGCCGGCTGGGTGAACCAGTGCCGGGCGTGGCTGCAGAACCGCAGCGCCCCGCCGCTCCTGATGCCCTTCCGCACGCTGCACAAGCTCTTCTGGAAGGAGTCGGTGGTCGCCCACGACGCCTCGCCGATCTTCCGGATCGCGCCCTACATCGTGTTCGGCTGCATGCTGCTCGCCTGCCTCATCATCCCGACGCTCTCGACCAACCTGCCGCTCGCCCCGGCGGCCGACGCCATCGCGCTGGTGGGGCTCTTCGGCATCGCGCGGCTCTTCATCTCGCTGGCGGCCATGGACATCGGCACCTCCTTCGGCACGCTCGGCGCGCGGCGCGAGATGCTGGTGGGGTTCCTGGCCGAGCCCGCCTTCCTGATGGTGCTCTTCACGGCCTCCCTCATCTCGAGCTCCACCTCGCTCGCGACGACGGTCTCGACGCTCGCCCACCGCGAGTTCGCCATCCTGCCGAGCCTCGCCTTCGCGGGACTGGCCTTCACGATGGTGTCGCTCGCGGAGAACGCGCGCGTGCCGGTGGACAACCCGGCCACCCACCTCGAGCTCACCATGATCCACGAGGCGCTCATCCTCGAGTACTCCGGGCGCCACCTGGCGCTCATCGAGTGGGCGGCCTCGCTCAAGCTCTTCGCCTACTCCTGCGCGGGGCTCGCGATCTTCTTCCCGTGGGGCATCGCGGAGGCGCGCGACCACGCGGCGCTGCTCTGGGCGCTGCCCGCCCTGGCCGTGAAGCTCGCCGTCGGCGGCGTCGTGCTGGCCCTCATCGAGACGATCCTCGCGAAGATGCGCATCTTCCGGGTGCCCGAATTCCTCGCCACCGCGTTCCTGCTGGGCGTGCTGGCGATCCTCGTCCACCTGCTGCTGGGAGCGTAGCCGCATGTCCCCCCTCACCGGCCAGGTCATCAACCTCTTCGCGGCGGTGCTGCTGCTCATCGCGTTCGCGATGCTCGCCCAGCGGCGCATCGTGACCCTCATCAACCTCTTCGCGATCCAGGGGCTCGCCCTCGTCGGCTCCACCGTCACCGTCGCCTGGGCCACGGGGCAGCACCACCTCTACTGGTCCGCCGGGATCACCTTCGCGCTGAAGGTCGTGGTGCTGCCGCTGATCCTGCACCGCCTCATCCGGCGCCTGAACGTGAAGTGGGACATCGAGACGCTCATCAACATCCCGACGATGATGCTGGTGGGCATCGTGCTGGTGGTGTTCGCCTTCAACCTGGCGCTGCCGATCTCGGAGTTCTCGCAGTCCATCGCCCGCGGCACGCTCGGCATCGCGCTCGCCTGCGTGCTCATGTCCTTCCTCATGATGATCACGCGCTCGAAGGCGGTGCCGCAGGTGATCGGCTTCCTCGCGATGGAGAACGGCCTCTTCTTCGCGGCCACCAGCGCCACCTACGGCATGCCGATGGTGGTGGAGCTGGGCATCGCCCTCGACGTGCTGGTCGGCATGGTCATCCTGGGCGTGTTCATGTTCCAGATCCGCGAGCAGTTCGACTCGCTCGACATCCATCATCTCGAGAAGCTGAAGGAAGACTGATGGAGGCCTTCTTCGTCCTGCTCGCCATTCCGCTCGCTCGGGCGGCCCGTTCCTGTGGCTCCTGGGCGACCGCGAGTCGGCGCCCGAGGTGAACTCGGCCTTCAGCTTCGCGACCTTCGCTCGCCGTCCGCCTGGCTCACGGCCGAGGTCATCTCCGGCGGCCCCATCACCGCCTGGGACGAGCAGTTCTTCGTCGACGCGCTCAACGTGTTCCTCGTGGCGCTGACCGCCTTCGTGGGCTTCACGACCTCGCTCTTCTCGCGGCCCTACATGCGCATCGAGCGCGACAAGGGGCGCATGACGGGGCCGCGCCTGCGCCTGTACCACAGCATGTACCAGGCGTTCATGTTCACGATGCTGCTGGCGCTCACCACGAACAACATGGGCATCCTGTGGGTGGCCATGGAGGCGGCGACGCTCGCGACCGTGCTGCTGGTGTCGGTCTACCGCACGGCGGCCTCCCTCGAGGCCGCCTGGAAGTACTTCATCCTCTGCGGCGTCGGCATCGCCCAGGCGCTCTTCGGCACGATCCTGCTGTACTTCGCGGCGGAGCGCGTGCTGGGCGCGGAGGGCAACGCGCTCCTCTGGACGCACCTGAACCAGGTGAAGGGCGACCTCGAGCCCGCCATCATGTCGCTCGCCTTCGTGTTCCTGCTGGTGGGCTACGGCACGAAGATCGGCCTGGTGCCGCTGCACAACTGGCTGCCGGACGCGCACGCGGAGGGCCCGACGCCGATCTCCGCGGTGCTCTCGGGGCTGCTCCTCAACGTGGCGCTCTACAGCGTGATCCGCTGCAAGGTGCTGGCCGACGGCGCGCTGGAGTCGCGCTTCGCGGGCAACATGATGATGGGCTTCGGGCTCCTCTCGGTGGTCGTGGCGGCGTTCTTCCTGTCGCGGCAGCGCGACGTGAAGCGCATGTTCGCCTACTCCTCCATCGAGCACATGGGGCTCGTCACCTTCGCGTTCGGGATGGGCGGGGCCGATCGCCAATTTCGCGGGGCTGCTGCACATGACCGTGCACTCGCTCGTGAAGAGCGCCATCTTCTTCGCGGTGGGCCACGCCACGCAGAAGGCCGGCACGCAGGTGATGGAGGACATCCGCGGGCTCATGAAGGTGAGCCCCACCGTGGGCTGGGGCCTCATGATCGGCACGCTCGCGATCCTGGGCATGCCGCCCTTCGGCGTGTTCGCGAGCGAGTTCCTCATCCTCACGACCGCGATGCGCGAGCACCCGTGGGCCACGCCCTTCCTGCTGCTCGCCCTGGGCGTGGCCTTCGCGGCCGTCTTCAGCCGCGTGCAGCCGATGGTCTTCGGCGACACGCACATCAAGCCGCTCCCGCACCAGCCCGCGCTGGTGCCGGTGTTCGTCCACCTGGGCCTGGGGCTCCTGCTCGGCCTCTACATTCCCCCCTACCTCGCGGCCTGGTACGCCGAGGCCGCGAAGCTCCTGGGCTGACGACATGCGGATTCCGGGCCTCAACCTCCAGTGGAAGCCGCTCCCGGGCGACGCCCCGGCGGCGCTCGCCTCCGTGGGCGAATGGCAGTGGACGGAGGCCGCGCGGCTCGTGCGCGAGGGCGGCAGGCCGGCTGGTGGCCCTGTGGGGCGCCGACCATCGCGACCTCGCGGAGGACGAGGACGAGTACTCCGTGTACGCGGCCTACGCGGTGAAGGACGGGCCTCGCGGTGGTGGAGCTCCTCGTCGCCGACTCGGCGCCGGCCTTTCCCGATCTCTCGGGCCTCTTCCCCGCCGCCAACCGGATGCAGCGCGCGCTCTTCGACCTCCTGGGCATCGGCGCCTCGGGCGCCTCCGACACGCGCCCGTGGCTGCGCCACGGCGCGTGGCCGGAGGGAGCCTTCCCGCTGCGCCGCGATTTCGACCCCGCGAAGCTCCCGCCCAACGCGCTCGCCGACTACGAGTTCGTGCGCGTCGAGGGCGACGGCGTGCACGAGATCCCCGTGGGCCCGGTCCACGCCGGCATCATCGAGCCCGGCCACTTCCGCTTCTCCATCGTCGGCGAGAAGGTGCTGCGCCTCGAGGAGCGCCTGGGCTACGTCCACAAGGGCATCGACAAGCGCTTCGAGTCGTTCACCGTCGCCGAGGGCTACCGCCTCGCCGGCCGCGTCTCGGGCGATTCCACCGTCGCCTTCGCGTGGGCCTACGCGCAGGCCGCCGAGTCGCTCCTGGGCGTGGTGCCGCCGCCGAGGGCGCGCTGGACGCGCGCGCTGCTCCTCGAGCGCGAGCGCGTGGCCAACCACCTGGGCGACCTCGGCGCCCTGGGCAACGACGCGGCGCTCGCCTTCGCGCTCGCCCAGTTCATGCGCCTCAAGGAGGACTGGCTGCGCGAGAACGCCGAGGTGTTCGGCCATCGCCTGCTCATGGACCGGGTCGTGCCCGGCGGCGTGGAGCGCCGGCTTCGACGCCGCGCAGGCCGAGCGCATGGTCGCCCGCTCGCACGCGATCGAGGCCGAGGTGCGCGAGCTGCGCGCCATCTTCGACGAGCACGCGGGGCTCCAGGACCGCTTCCTCACCACGGGGCGCGTGACGCCGGACCTGGCGCGCGCCCTGGGGCTCACCGGGCTGGCCGGGCGGGCGAGCGGGCAGGCCGCCGACCTTCGCGTCGACTTCCCCGCCTCGCCCTACGGCGAGCTCGGCGTGCGCAAGGCCGGCTACGCCGCGGGCGACGTCGCGGCGCGCGTGAACGTGCGCTTCGACGAGCTCCTCGAGTCGCTGCGCCTCGTGCGGGCCATCGCGATGGGGGCCGCGGACGGCGAGCTGCGCGTCGAGCTTCCGCAGCCGCGCCCGCAGGCCTTCGGCGTGGGCTGGGTCGAGGGCTGGCGGGGCGAATGCTTCGTCGCGCTCGAGGCGGGCGAGGGCGGGATGATCCGCCGCTGCCACGCGCACGACCCCTCGTGGCAGAACTGGCCGCGTCATCGAGCACGCGGTGATGGGCAACATCGTTCCCGACTTCCCGCTCATCAACAAGAGCTTCAACCTCAGCTACTCGGGCGAGGACTGCTGATGATCCGCATCCTCCGGCAGATCGTGCGCACCGGCCTCGTGAGCGAGAACGCTCCCGGGGCCCGGGAGGACTTCCGCGCCCGCGCGCCCGGAGATCCAGGCCGGAGATCCTCGCAGCTCCTGGGGCGCGCGCTCGCCATCCGCCAGGTGGACGCGGGCTCGTGCAACGGCTGCGAGCTCGAGATCCACGCGCTCAACAACCCGTACTACAACCTCGAGGGCCTGGGCATACGCTTCGTCGCGAGCCCGCGCCACGCGGACATGCTGCTGGTGACGGGGCCCGTGTCGAAGAACATGGAGCGGGCGCTGCGCATCGTGTACGAAGCCACGCCCGACCCCAAGCTCGTCGTGGCCGTCGGCGACTGCGGCTGCACCGGCGGGATCTTCGGCGAGAGCTACGCGAGCTGCGGGCGCGTCGCGAACGTGATTCCCGTCGACGTGGCCGTGCCCGGCTGCCCGCCGCCGCCGATCGCGATCCTGCAGGGCATCCTCACGGCCGTCGCGGCACGAACGGACAGCCCCTGATCCGGGCGGACCCCAACGCCCGCATCCGGCGCGGCCTCGACATCCGGGATTCATGGCCCTGATTGCGCCAATGCCCTTGTCATAGCATCATTCCTGCCTGTCACGATCGACTGCCCTGGGCAGCGAGGTGACGGCAAAAGACCATCGCCTCCTGCCAGAATCGGACATTCACCTTGCCCGGAATTGCGCTCCGCGGAAGCGTCAAAGCGTGAAGGGGCCGCTCCTTCACGAGCCCTTGCAGCTTCCGCTCGCGTTTTTTGCCTCCGGCATGGCGGCACTGCTGTTCCAGGTGCTCTGGTTCCGTGCCCTCGGCCGCGTGCTGGGCAACACGGTCTGGTCGGGAACGCTGGTGCTCACCGCATTCATGCTCGGCATGGCGATCGGCGGCCTGCTCGCCGCGCGCTGGGCGCAGCGCATCCGCAATCCCGCGCGCGCCTTCGCGCTCGCCGAGACCACGGTGGCGCTCACGGGGAGCCTGCTGGTCTGGGGCCTGCCGGTGCTGGAGCCCCTGGTGGGGCAATGGCTCGCGCCGATCGCCGACCATCCCACCGCGATTGCGGTCGTTCGCCTGGCGCTCGCGCTCGCCGCCATGCTCGTGCCGACGATCGCGATGGGCCTCACGCTCGCGCTGGGCGTGCGCATTCTCGGGCACCGGGAAACCACGCGGGCGCTCGGCGTGCTGTATGCCGCGAACACGTTCGGCGCCTGCCTGGCGCCGCTCGCGGCCGAGTACTACCTGATCGGCTCGCTCGGCCTGCGTGGCACGGCGCTGGCGGCGGCCTGCCTCAATGGCGTGGCGGCAGCGCTCGCCTTGCGGCAGCCCGCGGGCACGGCATTGCCGGCGGCCCCGGCGGCCCCGGCGCCTGGAGTCCGGGGATTCCCGAAGCGCCTGCTGCTCGCCGCCGCGGTGACGGGGGGCATCGCGCTGGCCCTCGAGGTGATCTGGTTTCGCCTGCTGATCCTGTATGCGCCGGGCAACGACCTGGTCTTCGCGCTCATGCTGACCGTGGTCCTGCTCGGGATCGCGATCGGCGGCGCGCTTGCTCCCCTGCTGGCGAGGGTGCAATTCGCCTGGGTCACCATCGGCAGCAGCTTCGCGGTCGTCGCCGGCTACATGCTCGCCGGACGGGCCTTCGGATCGGGCAAGCCCGACCTGATGCAGTATGCCGTCCCGTTGATCCTGCCTGCCGCCATCCTGTCGGGCTCGCTGTTCACGCTGCTGGGCGCGCAACTGCGCGCCGATTCGCGCAACCCGCAGCCCGCGATCGGCGTCCTGACGACCGCGAACACGCTCGGCGCCGCGCTCGGGGCGGCGCTTGCCGGGCTGGTCCTGCTCCCGCGCCTGGGGATGGAATGGAGCCTGTTCCTCCTCGCCGCGGGTTACGCCCTCCTGCCCATCCTGGGGGCGAAGCCCGCGAGGAGGGTGCTGCCGCTCGCCGTGGGGGCGGCCGGCCTGCTGTTCTTCCCGTTCGGGCGCATGGACACGCACCTCGCGGCCGCGGCGCTCCCGTATGAGCGAATGGACGGCGCGAAGGTCGTGCAGGTCACGCAAGGCCCGACGACGACCTTCCAGCTTCTCAGGCGCGATCGCTTCGGCGAGGCGGCGGCATGGCGGCTGCTGACGGACAGCTATTCGATGACGGCGATCGACCGGTATGCGATCCGCTACATGCAGATGTTCGCGTGGCTGCCGTTCGCCCTGCATCCCGACCCCGTCGAGCACTCCTTCACTACGGGGCGGGCAAACGCGCAGGCGCTGTTGAGCGATCCGGGATTGCGCACCCTCACCGTGGTGGATGTCTCGCCGGAGTCCTCGCGCGAGCCCCGTTGTTCACGGCGAGCGCGACCCGCTCAAGGATCCGCGCGTGAGCTTGCGCTCGAAGACGGGCGCCAGTACCTGCGCACCCACCAGGAGTCCTTCGACATCATCACCGCGGAGCCGCCGCCGCCCGAGATGGCCGGCGTGGTCAACCTCTATACCCGGGAGTACTTCATGGCGGTTGCCGAGCGGCTCTCCCCCGGCGGGCTCGCGACCTACTGGCTGCCGGTCCTGCAGTTCGAGCCGGCGGGGGCGAAAGCGGTGACCCGCGCCTTCTGCGAAGCGTTTCCCGATTGCACGCTGTGGGCCGGCGGGCAGCACGACTGGATCCTGATGGGGGGCCGCGACTTCGGCCATCGCCCGGGCGCGGAGCATTTTTCGCGCTTGTGGCGCGATGCGACGGCCGCACCGCGCCTGGGCGGAAGCGGCCTCGAGTCTCCGCTCCAGCTCGGGGCCGCGTTTCTCGCGGACGCCGCGTACCTGCGCAGCTGGTACGGCGAGACGCCGGCGTTGACCGACGACCATCCGAAGCGCATCGCGCCCGCACCGGCTGTCGGGCGGGAGAGCGAGGAGTACGCGGCGTTGCTCAAGCCCGACGGCGCGCGCCGCCGCTTCGAGGAGTCGCCGTGGGTGGCCGCGCACTGGCCCGCCCGGTTCATCCCGGCGAGCCTGCCCTACTTCGCGATCCAGCCCGTGCTCAATGGCGAGATCACGTCCGATTCCGACCGCAACCTGGCGAACGTGGACGCGATCCTGCGCAATTCCAGCCTGCGCATCCGGTCTGTGGTTGCTCGGCAGCGACGTCAAGGAACAGGAGATCGTGAATCGCCGCCTGGCGACGGATGGATACCGCCCGGAATACGCCTATGCCCTCGGCGTTCGTTCCTTCGCGGGGCGCGACTACGCCAGGGCAGCGGAACTCCTGGGCGAGGCGGCCAGGGCCGGGCGTGGCGATATCGGCGCGCTTCTTTCGTACTCGCTGTGTCGCGCCGGCCTGCCCGCGCAAGCGGCGGCCGTCAAGGGCGCGGACGAACTGGCGCCCGAGCTGCGCTGCTGGAGCCGTTGACCGGGCCTCCCGGCGGGAGTCTCGCGGGCGCCTTCAGATCCTCGCGGCCGCGGCCTCGATGGCCGCCATCAGTTCGCCGATAGTCGCGCGTCACCGGGAACTGCGGGAACTCGCCCGACGATGCCGGCCGGCGGGCGGAAGAAGATGCCCGCGTGCGCGGCACCCAGCATGGCGGTGTCGTTGTAGGAGTCGCCGGCGGCGATCACCTGGAAGTTGAGCGCGCGGAAGGCGTTCACGGCCGCGCGCTTCTGGTCGGGCATGCGCAGGTGGTAGTCGCGACGAAGCCCGCGTCGTCCACCTCGAGCCGGTGGCAGAAGAGCGTGGGCTGCCCCAGCTGCTCCATGAGGGGGCGGGCGAACTCGTAGAAGGTGTCGGAGAGGATCACGACCTGGAAGCGGCTCCGCAGCTCGTCGAGGAACTCGCGCGCGCCCGGCATCGGGCCCATGCCGCCGATCACGGCCTGGATGTCCGGCAGCCCCAGCCGCTTCTTCCCGAGGAGGTCGAGGCGGAAGCGCATGAGCTTGTCGTAGTCGGGCTCGTCGCGCGTGGTGCGCGAGAGCTCCGGGATGCCGGTGCGCTTCGAGAATTCGATCCAGATCTCGGGGACGAGGACGCCCTCGAGGTCGAGGCAGACGATTTGCAAGCCTTTCTCCAGGGCCGCGGCGCGGGTTCGCCGGGCGAAAAACGGAATTTTACCCCGTGCGCCGCTCCAGCCGGGTGACCGAGACGGGCAGCGCGTTGAGCGCCGCGTTGCCCGACAACGGGTCGACCGCAGATTCGTCGGAGACGTCGTTGTAGCTCGCGCCGGGCAGCGTGGCGGCCAGCGACAGGCGCACGCCCTCCCGGGACTGGCCGAACCCGTGCGGAAGGCAGACCGTGCCCGGCATCACCTGGTCCGTGACCCGGGCGGTCACGCGGATCTCGCCCACCCGCGAGGCCAGCGACACCTCCTCGCCATCGGAGATCGCGCGGGCCTTCGCATCGGCGGGGTGGATCCAGAGGTGATCGCGCCGCGGGCCCTTCGTGAGGCGGTGGGCGTTGTGCATCCAGGAATTGTTGCTGCGCACGTGGCGCCGGCCGACCAGCCGCAGCCCCTCCCCGGCCGCCGGCCGGAGCAACTGCGCCTCGACGCGCGCGAGGTCCGCCAGGAACGCCTCGGGGGCGCACGCGATCCTTCCATCCGGCGTCTCGAGCCTCTTCAGCAGCGATGGCTCCAGGGGCCCGAGGTCGACGCCGTGGGGAGCCGCCTTGAGCGCCTCGAGCGACAGCGTCTTGCCGTAGGGCCCTGCGCGCAGGGCCCTGTCGAGCAGCGCCGACGGCGGCGGCAGCGGATCGAACGGCGCGCCAGAGGCCTTCGCATAGGCCGCGCCCAGCCCGTTGAAAATCTCCCAGTCGAGGAGCGTGCCCTCCGGCTTCGCGACCGCCGGCGGGTTGTGCCGCGAGACGTTGCGCACCGCGAGCGCATTGAAGATCAGGTCGTAATTCTCGTGCGCGAGCGCGGACGCCGGCGGCAGGATCACGTCCGCGTGCCGCGTGGTCTCGTTCACGTAGATGTCGATCGCGGCCATGAAGTCCAGACCGGAGAGGGCGCGGTCGAGGCGGCGGCCGTTGGGCGTCGAGGACACCGGGTTGCCCGCGATGGTGAGCATGGCGCGGATGCGGCCCTCGCCTGGGGTCTCGATCTCCTCGGCCATCGCGACGACCGGCAATTCTCCGCCGAACGACGCACGGCCCGAGACGCGGCTTGCGAACCGGCCGGGGCCGCCGGGACGCGTTCCGGGGCCCGTCATCGGGATCGCGGGCGTCGTGGGCAGCGCGCCGCCCGGCGCGTCGAGGTTGCCGGTCAGGAGGTTCAGCAGCTGGATCGAGCCACTGGCAGGTCGTGCCGAATGGTTGCGTCGACAGGCCCATGCGCCCATACACGACCGCCGCGGGCGCCGCTCGCAGCTCCGCGGCGACCTCGCGCACGGCGCCCGCCGGAATTCCCGTGGCCGCGGCGGCGCGCTCCACGCCGAAGGGGCGGATGGCCGCGATGGCCGCCTCCAGGCCCGCGAGGCGTCCTTCGTAGCGCTCGATGCGGGGCGGGCCGAGGTCGAGCACGGCGTTGGCGAGCGCGAGCAGGAACGCCGCGTCGGTGCCCGGCCGGATGAAGTGGTGGCGCGCGGCGGCCTGCGCCGTCGCGGTCCGGCACGGGTCGACGACGACGACCTTGCCGCCGCGGCCGCCGATCGCCTCCAGCCGGCGGCTCATGTCCGGCGCCGTCATCATGCTGCCGTTGGAGGCCAGCGGGTTCGCGCCCATGATGAGCCAGTACGACGTGCGGTCGATGTCGGGGATCGGCAGCAGGAACATGTGCCCGAACATCGCGTGCGCGACGACGTGGTGCGGGAAGCTGGTCCACCGAAGTGGCGGAGAAGCGGTTGCGGGTCTGCAGCGACGCGCACCAGGTTCGGCGCGTGGAGCATGGCTCCGACGTGGTGCGCGTTCGGGTTGCCGAGGTAGATCCCCAGCGCGTTGGGGCCGTGCTCCTTCTGGATCGCGGCCAATCGCGTCGCGACGAGATCGAACGCCTCCTCCCACGCGATGGGTTCCCACCGGCCGCCGGTTCGCCGGACGGGACCCGTCAGCCGGTCGGGATCGTGGTGGACGTCGATGAGCGCCACCGCCTTCGGGCAGACGTGTCCGCGGCTGAAGGGGTCGGCCGCGTCGCCGCGGACGCCCACGACCTCGTCCCCCCGCGTGCGGATCTCGAGGCCGCAGATGGCCTCGCACAGGTGGCAGGCGCGATAGGTGACGCGTTCCTCGAGGGGCGGGCCGGCCATCGCGGCGCTCGACAGCCGGCCCGGGACTTCAGCTCGCCAGGCCCAGCAGCCTCGCCGGGTTGCGCTTCATCATCTTGTCGATGTCGTCCTGGGAGATGCCCGCACCTTTGAGCGCAGCGATGGCGTTCTCGATGCCGTCGGGCGGCGTCATCATCCCCTGCTGGCCGAGGTCGGTGGACAGCACGATGGAATCGGCGCCGAGCGCCTTCACGGCCGCGACCACCTGGGCGGTGGCGACCTGGTTCCAGTGCTTCATCCACGCGTACTGGGCGTCGGGGCCGGTCATGAACTGCAGGTAGCACACCTCGATCACGGCGCCCATCGCGGTCACTTCCTTCGCCTGCTCCATCGTGAGGCCGGGGATGTTCGTGAGGCCGTGCGTCACGATGATGTTCTTCACGCCCAGCTCGCGCGCGCGCTTCGTCACGGCGACGACCTCGTCGGCATGCACGTGGCCCGTGGCCAGCAGCAGGTTCTCGCGCGCGATGATCTTCAGGATCTCCTCCATCTGCGGCGTGACCTTGCCCGTCGGGGGCCACCATCAGGCCCGACTTCGTTCCGGTCCACGAGCGTCTTGACGTGCTTGTCCGAATCGAACGTCGGCAGCCAGACCACCTTGCCCCGGCCGCCCGACATGCGGTGCATCCACTCCACCGCCGCGGGATTCACGCCGCCCACCGAGTTGTTGAGGACGATGCCGCCCCAGACCTCGATCCCCGGCACCGCCTCCATCGCCGTGGCGGCGCGATCGGCCGTCGTGACGACGTGGTTCTTCAGGACGAGACCGCGCATGCCCTTGCGGCGCGCGACCGTCACCATCTCGATGTCGGTGAGCGCGCGGCCGAAGACGTCCGGCGCCGGATGAACGTGCATGTCGATGACGCCCGCGGCCGGGCTCACCTTGGGCGGCGGCGGCGGGAAGCCGACCTGCGCGAAGACGAGACCGGACGCGGAAAGGGCGATCGCGGATGCGGCGATGCGGGCAAGGCCATGAAGCGTGGATGTGTTCATCTCTCCCCCTGATGACTTTCTGTCGTTATGGATGCTGCCCTGGCAAGCGGGACTTGCCAGCGGCCGATTGTTCTCCGAGTTCTCCCGCAGATCAAGAAGCGGGGGCCGGGCGGCGGGCCGGCCGCCCCGGCGCCCCGCAATCCGGGTTACCCTTCGCCTCCATGGAACGACATCCCCTCGACATCGCCTTCGTCTCCGACGTGGCCTGCCCCTGGTGCGCCATCGGCCTCGCCTCCTTCGAGCAGGCGCTCGCGCGCCTGGGCGGCGAGGTGGCGGTGAAGCTCCACTTCGAGCCCTTCGAGCTCAACCCGGACATGGGCCCCGAAGGCGCCGAGACGGTCGCCTACCTCATGCGCAAGTACGGCCGCACGGCCGAGCAGGTGGCCGAGGCCCAGGCGAGGATCCGCAGCCGCGGGGCCGCCGTCGGCTTCGCCTTCGGGCCGCGCAAGCACGTGTGGAACACCTTCGACGCGCACCGCATGCTGCACTGGGCGGGGCTCGAGGGCCGCGGCCTCGAGCTCAAGCGGGCGCTGCTGCACGCCTATCACGGCGAAGGCCGCAATCCGGGCGCCGCGGACGTCCTCGTCGAGCTGGCCGGCGCCGTCGGCCTGGATGCCTCGCGGGCGCAGGCGATCGCGGGCAGCGACGAGTTCGCAGCCGATGTGCGCGAGCGGGAGCGGCACTGGCGCGAGCGGGGCATCGCGGCCGTGCCGACCGTGGTCCTGGACGACACGCACCTGATCGAGGGCGCCCAGCCGCCGGAGGCGTTCGAGCAGGCGCTGCGCCAGGCGGCGCCTTCCCGCTAGGACTCCAGCAGCGCGACCGTCCCCAGCCCGCCGTCGGCGCAGATCGACACCACGGCGCGCTTGCCCGGCCCCATCGCCGCGAGCTCCTTCACCGCCTGCGAGAGGATCCTCGCGCCCGTGGCGCCGAAGGGGTGGCCGATGGCGACGCTGCCGCCGTTGGGATTGAAGCGCTCCCACGGGAACTTGCCAAGCGGCGCGGCCACACCGGCCTTCTCGCTCACGAAGGCCTCGTCCTCGAGGGCGGCGACGTTGCACAGCACCTGCGCGGCGAAGGCCTCGTGGATCTCCCACAGGTCGACGTCGGCGAGCGCCAGCCCGTGCCGCGCGAGGAGCCGCGGGATGGCGTAGGCGGGCGCCATGAGGAGCCCCTCGTGGAAGACGTCCACCGCCGCGATCTCCCAGTCGACGAGGCGCGCGCGCGGCCGGCCCGCGGGCAGGCGCGCCGCGCCCGCATCGGTCGCGACCCAGAGGGCCGCCGCGCCGTCGGTGAGCGGCGAGGCGTTGCCCGCGGTGATCGTGCCCGCCTCGCGGTCGAAGGCGGGCCTGCAGCTTCGCGAGCTTCTCCACGGTGGTGTCGGCGCGCGGGATGCCGTCGCGCGTGCTCTCGCCCGCGGGGATCACGAGGTCGTCGAAGAATCCGGACGCGAGCGCCTTCACCGCCCGCTCGTGCGAGTCGAAGGCGAGGCGGTCCTGGGACTCGCGCGGTATCTTCCACGCCTTCGCCATCTCCTCGCAGTGCTCGCCCATGCTGCGGCCCGTCGCCCGGTTCTTCACGCCCGGCACGTGCAGCTTCACGTCGGCGAGGCGGATCGCCAGCAGCCGGTCGATGCGCTCGCCCACCGTCCGCGCCTGCGTGAGGCGCCGCAGCCAGTCGGAGAGCCCCTGCGAGAGCGCGATCTGCACGCGGCTCATGCTCTCCACGCCGCCCACCAGCGCGAGCTGGTGCGTGCCGCCCAGCAGGCCCGCCGCCTCGAAGGCCGCGACCATGCTGGTGGAGCAGGCGAGCACCGTGGAGAACGCGGGGGTCGCGGCGTCGAGCCCCGCGTCGACGAGGACCTCGCGCGCGATGTTGCTCCAGCCGAGGTTGGAGGCGACGGTGCCCCACACCATGAGGTCGGGCCGGCGTGCCGGCGGCGAGCTGCGCGCCCATGGCCTTCGCCACCGGGACGGAGAGCGCCACCGCGTCGAGGGCGGCGAGCCCCCCGTCGACGCGCGCGAAGGGGGTGCGCACGCCGGGGACCAGCCACACGCGCTTGCCGGGATCGATGTTCATGACAGGGGCTCCTTCTCCAGGTTCGTCATCGCCAGCCTTCGCCGCCGCCCTGCTCGCGCTCGAACCGCTCGCGATCCTTCGCGAACAGCTGCTCGAGCTCCTCGCGGCCGGCCTTCACCGCGCTGAGCATGCGCGTCTCGTCCTTGTAGTGCGGGAGCGACGCCTCCAGCGTGGCCAGGTTGTGCCGCCGGAACGTGTCGGCCATCTGCCGCGCGCGGAACCGGTCCACGCCCAGCGCCTCGAGCGCGGCCCGCCCGGCGCGCAGCGCCGAGTCGAAGGTCTCCCGCTCGATCACCGTGACGCCGCGCAGGCGAAGCTCGAAATAATGCGAGACGTTCCGCGCGCGCGCGACGATCGGCAGCGCCGGGAAATGCGCGCGCACCCGGTCGGTGAGCGCGAGGCTCGCGTCCACGTCGTCGATCGCGTTCACCAGCAGGCGGGCCTTGCCCGCCCCGGCCGCCTCGAGGAGGTCGAGGCGCGTCGCGTCGCCGTAGAAGACCTGGTAGCCGAACCGGCGCAGCATCTCGATCTGGTCGGGGTCGTGGTCGAGCACCACCGCGCGGATGCCGTTGGCGAAGAGCATGCGCCCGACGATCTGGCCGAAGCGCCCGAAGCCCGCGATGATCACCGGCGCCTCCGCGTCGATCGCGTCCGCCTCCCGCTCGCGCTCCGCCTTGCGGCAGAGCCAGCGGTCGTGGGCGAGGAGCAGCAGCGGCGTGGCCGCCATCGAGAGCGCCACGGCGATGGTGAGGAGGGCCTCCCACTCGCGCGGCAGGATGCCCGCCACGCGCGCCGAGGCGAACACGACGAACGCGAACTCGCCGCCCTGCGAGAGCAGGAAGGCGAAGAGCACGCGCTGGCGCGGCGTCACGCCGAGCGCGCGGGCGACGGCCCAGAGCGCCGCGACCTTGATGGCGAGGAACCCGGCCACGAGCGGCGGCCACGAGGCCGGGCTGCGACCCGAGCAGGCCGAAGTCGACCGTCATGCCCACGGCGATGAAGAAGAGGCCCAGCAGCAGCCCCTTGAACGGCTCGATGTCGGTTTCGAGCGCGTGGCGGTACTCGGAGCCGGCGAGCAGCACCCCGGCGAGGAAGGCGCCGAGCGCCATCGACATCCCCGCCGCGGTCATGAGCTGCGCGATCCCGATCACGAGCAGCAGCGCGAAGGCCGTGAAGAGCTCGCGGATGCCCGATTTCGCGACGAGCCGCATCGCGGGCCTCGTGAGGTAGCGCCCGATCACGATCACCCCGGCCACCGCGGCGAAGGCGAGGCCGAAGCGCTCCCAGCCCTGCTCGCCGGCCGCCGCGCGGCGCGGCCGCGAGCAGCGGCACGAGCGCGATGAGCGGGATGGCGGCGATGTCCTGGAAGAGCAGGATCGCGAAGGCCGTGCGGCCGACGGGCGCGGCGAGCTCGTTCCTCTCCGCCATGGTCTGCACGGCGATCGCGGTCGAGGAGAGCGCCAGCGCCAGGCCCGCGACCAGGGCGGCCTTCCAGCCGAGCCCCATCGCGAGGAGCGCGCCGGCGAGCGCCGCGCCGCACGCCGCGAGCTGCAGCGCGCCGCCGCCGAAGACCTCGCGCCGCATGGAGGCGAGCCGCTTCGGGTCGAGCTCGAGCCCGATCACGAAGAGCATGAGCACCACGCCCAGCTCCGCGAGGTGCAGCGTCGATTCGACGTCGCCGACGAGGGCGAGCCCCCACGGGCCGATGGCCGCGCCGGCGATGAGGTAGCCGAGCACCGACCCCAGCCGCAGCCGGGCCGCCAGCGGCACGAAGACGACGGCGGCCGCGAGGAAGACGAGCGCTTCGGTCATCGCCGCGCCTTCGTCCGCGCGCCGCGCCAGGCCTCGAGCCGCGCGCGGAAGCCGGCGGCGGAGGCCGCGAGCGACGCCTCGGTCCACGAGGTGCGCGCCATGGACCACGTGCGGCGGCAGCCAGTTCATGCCGCAGTAACGGGCCGTCTGCTCGACGGGCGCCACGAAATCCGCGAAGGGGTGCGCGTGCCGCCCGGCCGGCGAGAACGCCGCCTCGTCGCCGCCCGTGGTCACCGCCCAGAGGCAATCCTTGCCGGCGAGCGCGCCGCCGCCCTCGCCGTAGGCCCAGCCCTTCACGAGGACGGTGTCGAACCAGTGCTTGAGCAGTCCCGGCACGCCGTACCAGTACAGCGGGTGGAGCCACACGACGAGGCCGGCCCGCGCGAGCGCCTGCTGCTCGGCGGCGGCGTCGACGTCGAAATCGGGATAGCGGTCGTAGAGGGAGCGCACCTCGTCGCCGGGAGCCCCTCGAGCGCGCGCCACGAGCGCGGCGCCCGCGCGCGAGCGCCGGGGATAGGGGTGCGCGAACACCACGACGATCGCGTCGCTCGGCTCGTCCATGCCGCCCCGGGGCGCCCGGCGCTCAGCCGGCGCCCGCCCCCCGGAAGTACCTCGTCGGCCAGCACGCCGGCGAAGACCGCGAGCCCGATCCAGTGGTTGTGGCGGAAGGCGCGGAAGCAGCCCTCGCGCGAGCGGTCGCTGATCCAGTGGAGGTGGTAGCCGGCGACGATGCCGCCGGCGAGCAGGCCCGTGAAGTAGAACGGCCCGTAGCCCTGCCACGCGCCGATGGCGGCCATGCCCGCGAAGAAGAGGCCGTAGCAGGCCACCACCGCCGCCACGTCGAAGCGCCCGAAGAGGATCGCGGAGGTCTTGATGCCGATGCTTCAGGTCGTCCTCGCGGTCGACCATCGCGTACTCCGTGTCGTAGGCGAGGACCCAGAAGAAGTTGGCCGCCCACAAGAGCCACGCGAGCGGCGGGACGTCGCCCGTCTGGGCGGCGAACGCCATCGGGATGCCGAAGCCGAAGCACATCCCCAGCCACGCCTGCGGGATGGCGAGGAAGCGCTTGGTGAAGGGGTAGATGGCCGCGATGACGGCCGCGACGACGGCGAGCCCCGTCGTGAGCAGGTTCAGCATCCACACGACCATCATGAACGCGGCGAAGGCGAGGCTCGCGGCGACGAGCACCGCCTCCTCGGGATGGATGGCGCCGGCGGCGAGCGGCCGGCCGCGCGTGCGCTCCACGTGCGGGTCGAACGACCGGTCGGCCCAGTCGTTGATGGCGCAGCCGGCCGAGCGCATGAGGATGGTGCCCGTCACGAAGATCCAGAGGAGGCGCCAGTCGGGGACCGCGCCCGCCGCGAGCCACAGCCCCCAGAGCGTGGGCCAGAGGAGCAGCAGGATGCCGATGGGCTTGTCCAGGCGGACGAGCTTCTCGTAGGCGTCGAGGCGCGCGAGGACGGCGGCGAGGCTCATCGGGCCCTCAGCGAAGCGCCAGCAGCGCGGGCAGGAAGACTTCCGTCACCAGGAGCGGCCGGCCGCGTTTCACGAAGCGCGACCGCCGCGCCCAGAGGACGGGAAAGTCGCGGCCGAAGACCTGGCGCGCCCGCCGCCCCAGGGGATGGCGCGAGTCGATGCGCACGAATTCCAGGGGCCCGCGCGCGACGAGCGGGTCGGTGAAGAGCGCCTCGGCGAGCGGCCGGCTCCCCAGGCCGCGCAGCCCCCGCCACGTCCCCGAGAGGTCGCGCCACGCCGCGATGGAGTGCGCGAGCACCACCGGCTCTCCCCGCCGCGTGCAGGACCACCTCGCGAACGAGCGCGCGGCGGTGCGTCGGCTGGCCCAGCTGCCGGTACTCGTCCTCGTTGGGGATGTGCAGGCCCTGGCGGATCACCTCGACCGCGAAGCCGCGCGCGCGCGCCGTGATGCGCCAGGTGAGCGACCCGCGCCAGACGAGCCAGGGGCGCCAGGGATCCGTGTGCGGCGGCGCGAGCCGTTTCCATCGATTCATGCCTTGAGGTAGAACTGCCGGCGGCCGAGCCAGCGGTCCAGGTGCCTTTCCACCGCGTGCGAGCGCTCCGAGATCATCGTGTCCGCCACGGCGCGCGCAGCCTCGACCAGGTCGGCGTCGCGCTCGAGGTCGGCGAAGCGCAGCAGCGGCGCCCCGCTCTGCCTCGCTCCGAGGTACTCGCCCGGGCCCCGCAGCAGCAGGTCCTGGCGCGCGATCTCGAATCCGTCGGACACGCCGTAGATGATCTTGAGCCTCGCGCGGGCCGTCTCCGACAGGGGCTGATGATACAGGAGGATCGCGAGGCTCCTGGCCGTGCCGCGCCCGACGCGCCCGCGCAGCTGGTGCAGCTGCGCGAGCCCCATGCGCTCGGCGTGCTCGATCACCATGAGGGTCGCGTTGGGCACGTCCACGCCCACCTCGATCACGGTCGTCGCCACCAGCAGCTGCACGCGCCTCGCCTTGAAGTCCGCCATCACGGCCGCCTTCTCGTCGGGCTTCATGCGCCCGTGCACGAGGCCCGACGGCGAGGTCGGGAAAGGTGGACTTCATCGTCTCGAAGGTCTCGAGCGCGGTCTTCAGCTGCAGCGTCTCGGACTCCTCGATGAGGGGGCAGACCCAGTAGGCCTGCGCGCCCTCGGCGCAGCTCTCGCGGATGCGCCGGATCACCTCGTCGCGCCGCGACTCGTCCACGAGCTTCGTGACCACGGGCGTGCGCCCCGGGGGCAGCTCGTCGATGACCGACACGTCGAGGTCCGCGTAGTAGCTCATCGAGAGCGTGCGCGGAATCGGGGTCGCGCTCATCATGAGCTGGTGCGGCTCGGCGCCCTTGCCGGTGAGGGCGAGCCGCTGCGCCACGCCGAAACGGTGCTGCTCGTCGACGATGGCGAGCCCCAGGCGGTCGAAGGCGACCTCGTCCTGGAAGAGCGCGTGCGTGCCGACCGCGAGCTGCGTCTCGCCCTTCGCGATCGCCTCCAGGGCGGCCTTCTTCGCGCGCGCCTTGAGGCTGCCCGCGAGCCAGCTCACCTTCACGCCCAGCGGCTCCAGCCAGTGCGAGAGCTTCAGGTAGTGCTGCTCGGCCAGGATCTCCGTGGGCGCCATGAGCGCCACCTGCCAGCCGTTCTCGATCGCCTGCAGGGCCGCGAGGGCGGCGACGAGCGTCTTGCCGCTGCCCACGTCGCCCTGCAGCAGCCGGCGCATGGGATGCGGCTGCGCGAGGTCGTGGGCGATGGTGGCCCAGGACTTCTTCTGCGCCCGCGTGAGGGCGAAGGGCAGCGACTTCACCAGCGCGTTGGTGAGCGCGTGCCTGTCCGGCATGCGCGGCGCCGCCTTGCCGCGGCGCTCGCGGTAGGCGATGCGCATGGCGAGCTGCTGCGCGAGGAGCTCGTCGAACTTCAGGCGCCGCCAGGCCGGGTGCGTGCGCTCGGCGAGGCTCGCCGCGTCCACGTCCGGCGGCGGGCGGTGCAGGAGCAGCACGCTTTCGCGGAAGGGGCCGAGCGCCAGGCGCTCGAGGAGCGCGGGCTCCAGCGTGTCGTCGAGCAGGAGCGTGTCGAGCGCGTGCTCGATGAACCCCCGCAGGTTCGCCTGCGACATCCCGGCGGTCGTGGGGTAGACCGGCGTGAGGGAGGCCGCGAGCGGCGCGTCCTTCTCCACCACGCGCACCTTGGGATGGACCATCTCGGCGCCGAAGAATCCCGGCCGCACCTCGCCGAAGAGGCGAAGCCGCCGGCCCGGCGCCATCTGCTTCACCTGGCTCGGGTAGAAGTTGAGGAAGCGCACCCAGAGGTCGGACCTGCCGTCGGTGAGCCTCACCACCAGCGTGCGCCGCGGGCGGTACTTGATGTCGGCCTCGACCACGTCGGCCTCGACGAGCACCGGCTCGCCCGTTCCCGCCTCGGCGAGCGGCGTGAGCTTCGTCTCGTCCTCGTAGCGCAGGGGCAGGTGCAGCACGAGGTCGAAGCGCGAGTGGATGCCGAGCTTGGCGAGCTTCGCGCGGACGGCGGGGCCGGCGACGAGGTCGCCGCTCGGCGGGGGCGCAGGCGCGGCGGGCTCGGGGGCTCGCGCCGCGCGCGGGGGACGCGTGGCGGCCACGGGCGAAGGCTAGCCGCCGCTTTCCGGGGGCGCCGCGGGGACGACGGCGGCGGGCGCCCCGTCGGTCGCGATGGTCAGTTTGTTCATGCGGGCTTCTTCTTCAGGCGGGAGAGGCGGACGACCTCGGGAATGCGGCGGATGCGGCGGAAGACCTGCGCGAGGTGCATGCGGTTCCTCACCTGGATGGTGAAGACGATCGTCGTGTAGGCGCTGCTCGCGCGCTCCTCGGTCTCGATGTGGTCGATGTTCGAGTCGGCTTCCGAGATCTCGGCGGCCAGCCGCGCGAGCACGCCGCGCTGGTTGGCGGCCGTGAGGCGGACGTTCACGTCGAAGAGGCGGCCGGGCGCCGGGTCCCACTGCACGTCGACCCACTTCTCCGGGTCGAAGTGGAAGGGGTGGATCGCGGGGCAGTCGTGCGTGTGCACCACCAGCCCCTGCCCCTTCTTGATCTGCGCGATGATCGGGTCGCCGGGAATGGGCCGGCAGCACGGCGCGAACTGCACCGCGAGGCCCTCGGTGCCGCGGATGGTCACGGACTCGAGCCGGTGCGTGCCCTCGGCCAGCGCCTCCGGCGTGGCGAGGAGCTTCTTCGCCACCACCACGGCGAGGCGCTTGCCCAGCCCGATGTCGGCCATCACCTCGGCGCGCGCGCGCGCCGCGTCGCCCTTGAAGAAGCGCTTCCAGTGCTCCTCGCCGATCTCGTCCGGGTTCGCCTTGAGCGAGCGCAGCGCCTGCACCAGCAGGAGCTCGCCCACCTCCGCGCTCTCCGCGGACTGCATCGTCTTCAGGTAGTGCCGGATGTGCGAGCGCGCCTTGCCGGTCGCCACGTACGACAGCCACACGGGGTTCGGGCGCGAGTCGGCGTCCGTCACGATCTCCACGCGGTCGCCGTTGCGCAGGGCCGTGCCGAGCGGGACGGTCTCGCCGTTCACGCGCGCGGCGATGCAGTGGTTGCCCACGTCCGTGTGCACCGCGTAGGCGAAGTCGATGGGCGTGGCGCCGCGCGGCAGCGAGAAGATCTTGCCCTTGGGCGAGAAGACGTAGACCTCCTCCGGGAAGAGGTCCACCTTGATGTGCTCGAGGAACTCGAGCGCGTCGCCGGACTCGCTCTGGATCTCCAGCAGCGACTGCAGCCACTGGTGGGTCTTCAGCTGCACGTCCTTCGACTGCTCCTCGGCGCTCTTGTAGAGCCAGTGCGAGGCGACACCCGCCTCCGCCACCTTGTGCATCTCGGGCGTGCGGATCTGCACCTCGATGGGCATGCCGAACGGGCCGAAGAGCGTGGTGTGCAGCGACTGGTAGCCGTTCGCCTTCGGGATCGCGAGGTAGTCCTTGAACTTGCCGGGGATGGGCTTGAAGAGCGTGTGGAGCGCCCCCAGCGCGAGGTAGCAGGCGGGCACGTCCGGGACGAGGATGCGGAAGCCGTAGATGTCGAACACCTCGGAGAAGGAGATGTTCTTCTCCTGCATCTTCTTGTAGATCGACGAGATGTGCTTCTCGCGGCCGTGCACCTGCGCCTCGACCCTGAATTCCTTCAGCCGCGCCTGGATCGAATCCTTCAGCTTGCCCACGGCGTCGCGCCGGTTGCCGCGCGCGCGCTTGAGCGCCTTCTCCAGCACGCGGAAGCGCGTGGGGTGCAGGTAGCGGAAGCCCAGGTCCTCGAGCTCGTAGTAGATCGCGTTGAGGCCCAGGCGGTTGGCGATGGGCGCGTAGATCTCGAGCGTCTCGCGCGCGATCCGCTCCTGCTTCTCCGCGTGCACCGCGTCCAGCGTGCGCATGTTGTGCAGGCGGTCGGCGAGCTTGATGAGGATGACGCGCACGTCGCGCGCCATCGCGAGCAGCATCTTGCGGAAGTTCTCGGCCTGCGCGTGCTGGAGGGTGGCGAACTCGATGCGGTCGATCTTCGAGACGCCGTCGACCAGCTCCGCCACGGCCTTGCCGTAGTGCTTCGCGATCTCGCTCTTGGTGGTGTGCGTGTCCTCCACCACGTCGTGCAGCAGCGCCGCCATGAGCGCCTGCGGGTCGAGGTGCCACTCCGCGAGGATCTTCGCCACCGCGAGCGGGTGGGTGATGTAGGGCTCGCCGCTCTTGCGGTACTGGCCGGCGTGCGCGGCCCGGGCGGTCTCGTAGGCCCGCTCGATCTGCGCGATGTCCTCGGCCTTGAGGTAGCCGAGCACCGCCGAGAGCTCGGCGGCATCCGGCCCGGGCGGCGTCGTGCCCGGGCCCCTAAGGCCCCCCGCGACCGACTGGACGCCGGGGAGGGACATGGTGACGGGGGGTCAGAGGACCGGCGGGGTAGGAGCCGGCGGGATGAGGAGTTCCTGGCCGACCTTGCCGCCGGCGATCTCGCGCAGCGCGATGACGCAGGGCTTGTCGCGGTTGGCCTCCACGAGCGGCGAGGCGCCGAGCGCCAGCTGGCGCGCACGGTTCGTCGCCGCGAGGGTGAGCTCGAAGCGATTGGGGAAAAACTTGATGCAGTCGTCGACCGTGATGCGGGCCATGGTGATCTCCGTTACCTGAATTCAGTCGAGAAGGCGCGAGAGGCGGCTTCCCCGCCGCTCCCGCGAAAGACGCGCGGCGCGCACGACCGCCTGCAGGTCCGCGAGCGCCACGTCGAACTGTTCGTTGACAATTATATATTCAAATTCAAGAACATGCGAGATTTCTTCGCGGGCGCTGGCCATGCGCTTCTCGATGACCTCCGGCGAGTCCTTCCCGCGGGCCGTGAGGCGCCGCCGCAATTCGTCGAGCGAGGGGGGCAGGATGAAGATGCCGACCATGCGCGGGAAGAGGCTGCGCACCTGCAGCGCCCCCTGCCAGTCGATCTCCAGGAGGACGTCGTGGTCGCCCGCGAGCTCGGCCTCGATCCACCGCCGCGAGGTGCCGTAGTAGTTGCCGTAGACGTTGGCGTGCTCGAGGAAGTCGCCCGCGGCGATCATCTTCTCGAAGGCCTCGCGCGGAGACGAAATGGTACTCGCGCCCCTCGACCTCGCCCTCGCGCGGGGCGCGCGTGGTGTAGGACACCGACAGCCGGATGCCGCGCTCGACCTCCAGCATCGCGTTCACGAGGCTGGTCTTGCCGGCCCCGGAGGGCGCCACCACGACGAAGAGGTCGCCGGACATGTCTTTCCTAGAAACCCTGACGGTGCTTCGCAACCACGGGAGGGCCTACTCGATGTTCTGGACCTGCTCGCGCATCTGCTCGATGAGGACCTTCAACTCCACCGAGATGCGCGTCATGTCCGAGGAGACGGACTTCGAGCCGAGCGTGTTGGCCTCGCGGTTGAGCTCCTGGCACAGGAAGTCCAGGCGCTTGCCGCACGCCCCGCCCTTGTCGAGCACGCGCCGGAATTCCGCCACGTGGGCCACGAGCCGCTCGAGCTCCTCGTCGACGTCGATGCGCGCGGCGTAGAGCACGACCTCCTGCTGGATGCGCTCGTCGCTCGGCGCCGCGGCGGCCTCCGCCAGGCGCGCGGCGAGCTTGTCGCGGAAGGACTTCATCACCTCGGGCATGAGCGGCTGCGCCCGGGCCACGAGTGCCGCCATCGACTCCAGCCGCTCCCGGAGCACCTGGGCAAGCTTCTCGCCCTCGCGCCGGCGCGTCTGCGTGAGCTCCGCCACGGCCTGCGCGGCGAGCTTCGCGACGTCCTCGCGGATCTGGTCGGGGGCCACCTCCGCGTCGGCGAGCACGCCGGGCCAGTGGAGCACTTCCGACACGGTGAGCGGGCGCGCCTGCGGGAACGCGGCCGCCACGCGCGCCGAGGCCTCGGCGAGCACCGCGAGGGCGCGCGCGTCCGGGACGAGGGCCCGCTCGCCGGCCGCCGCGGGCGTGAAGGTGAGCCGGCAGTCGACCTTGCCGCGGGTGAGCCCGCCCGCGACGGCCTCCCGCAGGACCGGCTCGAGCGCCCGCAGGTCCTCGGCGAGGCGGCACTGGAACTCGAGGTAGCGGTGGTTGACGCTCTTCAGCTCCACCGCGAGCTGCCCGCCGGCGATCTCGCGGGTGGCGGCGGCAAAGCCGGTCATGCTGGCGATCATGGCGCGCTCGTTTCGTTTGCGTGGGGGGATTTCGGCGACCGGCCGGCCCGCGCCCGGAAAAAAACCTTTTCCTTCGCGCCTTTACAAGCCGTTTTCGATTGCCGACAATGCAACGAATTATAGCGGAACCCCCGCAACCCATGCCTTCGCAGGTGAACCAGCCGTTGCCGGGAGGCTACGTCCTCAACGGCTATCGCATCGACAAGCCTCTGTCCTCCGGCGGTTTCAGCATCGTCTATCTCGCCTATGACGAGGCGCAGACGCCGTTCGCCATCAAGGAATACCTTCCCGCCTCCCTCGCGCTGCGCTCCGAGGGCACCGAGGTGAAGATCGAGGACACGACGAACCTCTCCGCGTTCCGGCACGGCCTGAAGTGCTTCTTCGAGGAGGGGCGGGCGCTCGCGGTCATCTCCCACCCGAACGTGGTGCGGGTGGAGAACTTCTTCCGCGCCAACGAGACCTGCTACATGGTGATGCAGTACGTGCGCGGCCGGACGCTGCAGTTCCACATCCAGAGGAACCGCGCCGAGTTCACCGAGACCTTCATGCGCCGCATCTTCATCCACCTGATGAACGGGCTGCGCGAGGTGCACGCCAACAAGCTGCTCCACCTGGACATCAAGCCCGCCAACATCTACATCGCGATGGACGGCCGTCCCGTGCTCCTCGACTTCGGCGCCGCGCGCATCACGCTCTCCGACGAGCCGATGAAGCTGAAGCCCATGTACACGGCGGGCTTCGCCGCGCCCGAGCAGTACCAGTTCGAGCCCGGGAGCCTCGGGCCCTGGAGCGACATCTACTCCGTGGGCGCCACGCTCTACACCTGCATCGCGGGCACGCCGCCGCAGGCCGCCGACGCGAGGATCGAGAAGGACCGCCTCATCCCGCTGCGCACGCTCGCGCGCGAGACCTACTCCGACGAGCTCTACTCGATCGTCGACGCCTGCCTCGAGCTCGACCACCTGAAGCGGCCGCAGACCGCCTTCGAGCTGCAGAAGCTCCTCATGATCGAGCCCCAGGGCGCCGGCCGGAAGGGCTTCTTCGACACCATCAACAAGCCGCTCTCGAAGCTCTTCTCGAAGTAGGCCCCGCGGACCGCGTCCATGCGCTTCACCATCTTCCAGGACAGCCGCCAGGGCGACCGCGCCGGCAACGAGGACCGGGTCGGCTACTCCTACAGCAAGGACGTGCTGCTGATGGTCGCCGCCGACGGGATGGGCGGCCACATGCAGGGCGAGGTGGCCGCCGAGATCGCGGTGACCGAGATCACCCGCCTCTTCCAGCAGGAGGCGAGGAACCGGCTGCGGCGCCCCTCGGACTTCCTCGTCTCGGTGATCAACTCCGCGCACCGGGCCATCGTCTCGCACGCGGTCGCGGAAAACCTCCTGGAGTCGCCGCGCACGACCTGCGTGGTGTGCATCGTGCAGGACGGCAGCGCGTGGTGGGCGCACTCGGGGGATTCGCGCCTCTACGTCCTGCGCGGCGGCAAGCTCGCGGCGGCCACCCAGGACCACTCGAAGGTGCAGCAGCTCGTCGACTCCGGCGCGATCACGCCCGAGGCGGCGGCGACCCACCCCGAGCGCAACAAGATCTTCAGCTGCCTGGGCGGCGTCGTGCCCCCGGTCATCGCCGTCGGCAGCGAGTTCCCCCTGCAGACGGGGGACACGATCCTCCTGTCCACGGACGGCTTCTGGAGCCAGATTCCCGCCGCCCTCATCGCCACGCTCCTGCGCAAGCAGGACATCATGGGCCTGCTGCCGGGGCTCCTCACCGAGGCCCACAAGCGCGCCAAGGGCGAGAGCGACAACCTCTCCATCGTCGCCATGACCTGGGAGGCGCAGGACGACCCGCGCCACGCCGACACCGAGCAGATGGACAACGAGCAGTTCACCACCTCCTCGAACACGCAGGACCTCGACCGCCCCGTCGCGGGCGAGGACGTGACCGACGAGGAGATCGAGAAGGCGATCGCGGAGATCCAGAACGCGATCAAGAAGGTTCCGCGCTAGCATTCCCTCCGCTCCCCCAAAGGCTCGCCATGCCCCGCTTCCAGGACCGTCCCACGGACGCGCTTCGCCCCGTGCGCATCACGCGCCGCTTCACCCGCCACGCCGAGGGCTCGGTGCTCGTCGAGTTCGGCGAGACGCGCGTGCTCTGCACCGCGAGCGTCGAGGAGAAGGTGCCCGGCTTCCTCAAGGGCAAGGGCTCCGGGTGGGTCACCGCCGAGTACGGGATGCTGCCGCGCGCCACCCACACGCGCGGCGCGCGCGAGGCGGCCGCGGGCAGGCAGTCCGGCCGCACGCAGGAGATCCAGCGCCTCATCGGGCGGGCGCTGCGCACGGTGACGGACCTCCCCGCCCTCGGCGAGCGGCAGGTCACGATCGACTGCGACGTGCTCCAGGCCGACGGCGGCACGCGCTGCGCGTCGATCACCGGCGCCATGGTGGCGCTTGCCGACGCGGTGGCGTGGCTCAAGGGCGAAGGGCGTGGTCACGCGCGAGCCCCTGCGCGACTTCGTGGCCGCGGTGTCCGTGGGCATCGTGGGCGGCGTGCCGTGCCTCGACCTCGACTACGCGGAGGATTCGGCCTGCGACACCGACATGAACGTGGTGATGACGGGCGGCGGCGGCTTCGTCGAGGTGCAGGGCACCGCGGAGGGGGCGCCCTTCTCGCGCGACGAGATGGACCGGCTCCTCGCGCTCGCGACGAAGGGCATCGCGGAGATCGTGGCGATGCAGAAGGCGTCGCTCGCGACCTCGACGAGAGGATTCGTCATCGCCTCGAACAACGCCGGCAAGCTCGCCGAGCTCTCGGCGATGCTCGGCCCGCTGGGATTCGAGACGGTGCCGCAGGGCGCGCTGGGCGTGCCCGAGGCCGAGGAGCCGCACCACACCTTCGTCGAGAACGCGCTCGCCAAGGCGAGGAACTGCGCGCGCCACACGGGGCATCCGGCCCTCGCCGACGACTCCGGCCTCTGCGTGGAAGCCCTCGGCGGCGCCCCGGGCGTGCATTCCGCGTACTTCGCCGGCCGGCTCGGCTCGCGCGAGGACCGCGACCGCGCCAACAACGCGCTGCTCGCCGAGAGGCTCGCGGGCGTGGCCGACCGCCGCGCGCACTACTACTGCGTGATCGTGCTCGTGCGGCACGTGGACGACCCGGAGCCCGTCATCGTCGAGGGCCGGTGGCATGGCGAGATCGCGGCGGCGCCGCGCGGCGGCGGCGGATTCGGCTACGACCCGTACTTCCTCGTTCCCGCGCTCGGCCGCACCGCCGCGGAGCTCCCGGCCGCCGAGAAGAACCGCCTGAGCCACCGCGCGATCGCCGCCTCGCGCCTCGCGGCCCGCCTGCGCGGCGAGGATTGAGTCCTCCCCGTGGCCATCGCGACGGTCTGCCTGCCCGGGCGGCTGCGCCTCGCGTCGCTGCCGCCGCTCACGCTCTACATCCACATCCCGTGGTGCCTGAAGAAGTGCCCCTACTGCGACTTCAACTCGCACGAGGCGAAGGGCGAGGTGCCGGAGTCGCGCTACGTCGACGCGGTGGTCGCGGACCTCGAGGCGAGCGTGCCGAAGGTGTGGGGCCGGCGGGTCCACGCCATCTTCCTGGGCGGGGGCACGCCGAGCCTCTTCTCCGCGCGCGCGATCGACCGCCTCCTCACGGCGGCGCGCACGCTGCTCGCCGTGGAGCCCGACGCGGAGATCACGCTGGAGGCCAACCCCGGCACCTTCGAGCAGGCGAAGTTCCGGGACTTCCGCGGTGCGGGCGTGAACCGCCTCTCGGTGGGCATCCAGAGCTTCGACGCGGGGCGCCTGAAGGCCATCGGGCGCGTGCACGACGCGGACGAGGCCCGGCGCGCGGCGGAGATGGCGGTGGCCACGTTCGACAACGTGAACCTCGACCTCATGTACGCCCTGCCGGGCCAGTCCGTGGAGGAGGCGCTGGCCGACATCCGCACCGCGCTCGGCTTCGGGCCGCAGCACCTGTCCGCCTACCACCTCACGCTCGAGCCCAACACGGTCTTCCACCGCTATCCGCCCGCGCTGCCCGACGACGACGCGGCCGCGGCGATGCAGGAGGCGATCGAGGGCGCGCTCGCGGCCGCGGGCTACGAGAACTACGAGACGTCGGCCTTCGCCCGGCCCGGCTTCCGCTCGCGCCACAACCTCAACTACTGGCGCTTCGGCGACTACCTCGGCGTGGGCGCCGGCGCGCACTCGAAGCTCTCGTTCCCCGACCGCGTCACGCGCGAGGCGCGCCACCGGCAGCCGAAGGCCTACCAGGACGCGCGCGCTCGCCGGCAACGCCATCCAGGAGGCGCACGACGTCGCCGCCGGCGACCTCGCCTTCGAGTTCATGATGAACGCCCTGCGCCTCGCGGAGGGCTTCCCCGTCGCGCTGTTCGCCGAGCGCACCGGGCTCGCGCTTTCGGCCGTGGAGGGCCCGCTCGCCCGCGCCGAGGCCCTGGGCCTCCTCGAGCGCGACGCCTTCCGGGTCCGCCCGACCGCGCGCGGGCGGCGTTTCCTGAACGATCTGCTGGGTTTGTTCCTTCCGGAAGCGAAATCGCCGCAAAAAGGGTAAATTCGGGGGGTCCGAAGGTCACAAGACCCCCCGAACACAAAACCCCCGCGAATCCCCGCTCCAGCAAGAGGAACAGCATCGTGCCGAAGTACACCGAGTCCATCCATACCCTTGCGCTCGTCGGCCACGGCGGCGCCGGAAAGACCACGCTCGCCGAGGCCCTGCTCTGGAAATCCGGCGCCATCGCCTCCCCGGGCAGCGTCGAGAAGGGAACGACGGTCTGCGACTTCGACCCCATGGAGAAGGCCTACGGCCATTCGCTCGGGTCCTCCCTCGTGAACTTCGCCTACGAGGACATGCGCATCCACCTCATCGACACGCCCGGCATGCCCGACTTCGCCGGCCAGTCGATCGCCGCGCTGGCCGCCGTGGAGACCGCGGTCGTGGTGATCAACGCGCAGAACGGCATCGAGCTCAACACCACGCGCATGATGAAGTGGGCGAAGACGCGCGGCCTGTGCCGCATGATCGTGGTGAACAAGATCGACGCGGACAACGTGGACCTGCCCGGGCTCCTGCGCAAGATCCAGGACCACTTCGGCAAGGAGTGCCTGCCCATCAACCTGCCGGCCCACGACCGCAAGGACGTGGTCGACTGCTTCTTCACCCCCGACGGCGACGCCGACTTCGTGGGCGTGAAGGCGGCGCACACGGCCATCGTCGAGCAGGTGGTCGAGGTGGACGAGGACCTGATGACCCTCTACCTCGAGCAGGGCGAGGAGCTCCGGCCCCGAGCAGCTGCACGCGCCCTTCGAGAAGGCGCTGCGCGAGGGCCACCTCGTGCCCGTGTGCTTCACCTCGGCGAAGACGGGCGCGGGCATCCCCGAGTTCCTGCACATCCTCGCGCAGCTCGCCCCCAACGCGACGGAGGGCAACCCGCCCCCCTTCGTGAAGAGCGACACGACCGAGGGCGAGGAATTCCACGCCGTGCCCGACCGCACGAAGCACGTGCTCGCGCACGTCTTCAAGATCGTGATGGACCCGTACGTGGGCAAGGTGGCCTTCTTCCGCGTGCACCAGGGCACCATCACGAAGGACTCCCAGCTCTACATCGGCGACGGCAAGCGCCCGTTCAAGGTGGGCCACCTCTATTCGGTCCAGGGCAAGGACTACGACGAGGTGAACGAGCTCTTCCCCGGCGACCTGGGCGCCGTCGCGAAGGTCGACGAGATCGAGTTCAACGCCGTGCTGCACGATTCCCACGACGAGGACAACATCCGCCTGCGCTCGCTGGACTTCCCGACCCCCATGCACTCCATCGCGGTGGAGACGAAGAAGAAGGGCGACGAGCAGCGCCTCTTCGAGGTGCTCCACAAGCTGGAGGTCGAGGATCCCTGCCTGTGGATCGAGCGCCACCCGACCACGCACGAGACGGTGGTGCGCGGCCTGGGCGAGCTGCACATGCGCGTGAAGCTGGAGAAGATGCTCACGCAGTACAAGCTCGAGGTCGACACCAAGCCGCCCAAGATCCCGTACCGCGAGACGATCACGAAGAAGGCCGAGGGCCACTGCCGCCACAAGAAGCAGACCGGCGGCGCGGGCCAGTTCGGCGAGGTCTTCCTCAAGGTCGAGCCGCTCTCGCGCGGCAGCGGCTTCGAGTTCGTGGACCAGGTGAAGGGCGGCGTGATCCCGACCGTCTTCATCCCGGCCGTGGAGAAGGGCGTGAAGATGGCGCTCGACACCGGCGTCATCGCGGGCTACCCCGTCGAGGACATCCGCGTCATCGTCTACGACGGCAAGAGCCACCCCGTGGACTCGAAGGAGATCGCGTTCGTGACCGCGGGCAAGAAGGCCGTGATCGACGCGATCCTCAAGGCGGGCGCGATCATCCTGGAGCCCATCGTCAACATCACCATCACGGCGCCCGACCGCTTCGTGGGCGACATGACGAGCGACATCTCCTCGCGCCGCGGGCAGATCACGGGCACCGAATCCTCGGGGGGCGACCTCATGTCGATCTCCGGGCAGGTGCCGCTGTCGGAAGTGGCGGAGTACCAGTCGCGCCTGCGCTCGGTCACCGGCGGGCAGGGCTCCTACCCGATCGAGTACAGCCACTACGCGATGGTGCCGCCGCCGACGCAGGCCGCGCTCACCTCGCAGTTCAAGCTGGCGCGGGAAGAGGACTAGCGAAAAATCCGTGCTGCTTCGCGGCGTTGCGCCGCGAAGTTGCAGCGGGTTCTCGCAAGTTGCGCGCGTCTCGCGGCCCCGGGTCCTTCCGGTGTCCGCGCCCATTGCTGCGGCGCGTCACGAAAAAAGTCGCGATATCGCGTTGACACGATTAACGTCCGTTGGCATTTTTTCTTCCTCGTCCATTCCCGCGGGCCCGCCGCGGCGGCACCGTCAACCACGAGGGGGAGCCATGATCGAGATCCGTGACCAGCAGCTGCGCCTGCTCTTCCTCACCCACCTCATCCGGGAGCTGCAGCGCAGCGTCGACGAGAACCGCCCGGCGCCCCCCGGCCTCACCGAGTCGCAGTACACGGAGCTGCGCTCGCTGAGCTCGGACGACCTCGTGCGGCTCTCGGAGATGCCCGAGCCGAGAGTGGCCGTTCACATCGACGCCGGCTCCTTCGAGCACGGCCTGCGGCAGGTCGGCTACATCGGCAAGCGCTCGCAGCAGATCGAGCACTTCATCCGCCACGGCGCCACCTCCGCGATGCTCTCGAAGCTCTTCCGGATCTCCTCGACGGACGTGACGCTCAAGCGCCGGCTCTTCTCCGGCACCCACGAGAAGCTGCGCCGGCCCGCGATGCCCGCGCCCGCGGTGCGCGAGGCCATCCAGAACCGCTGGTGGGAGATGCGCAAGGGCAAGGAGCGCGAGCCCGTGCGCCCGGAGGACTACGAGGCGCTGCACGCGGACTGGCCGGCGCTCACCTACGCCACCCTCTGGGCCGTGGTGCACGAGTTCGAGAGCTGACAGTGTGGCAACATCCCGGCAGGGGACGAACGGAGACCGGGATGGGCACTGGAACAAGGGCGCGGCGGGGACTCCTCGCGGGGGTTGCTGCTGCGGACTCGCGGCGGGCGCTGCCTGGTCGCAATCGCCGCCGCCGGCCCAGTGTCCCCAGCCCCGCTTCACGGGGAAGGCGCCCGACGACTACTACAACCGCCCGAACCCGCTGCAGGCGACGGAGGCGAACCTGGCGGCGGGAGAGGCCCGGTACCGCGGCGACCCGCGCCGGATCTCGTGCGCCTCGTGCCACGGCCCGTCCGGCGACGGCAAGGGACGCCTGGCCGACCAGTTCGACCCGCCGCCGCGCAACTTCGCCTGCGCGGACACCATCCGGGGCATCCCGGACGGGCAGCTCTTCTGGATCATCCGGTTCGGCTCGCCCGGGACCTCGATGCCGGCGCACAAGAAGCTCGACGACGAGCAGATCTGGCAGCTCGTCCTGCACCTGCGGCGGCTGGCCCGCTAGCGCGGAGCCGGGGCGGCGCGCGCTAGAGGTGCTGCGCGATCTCCCGGCGCATGAACTCGTGGAAGTGGACCATGCCGTCCTCCATCGGGGACTGGTACGGCCCGTGCTCCTCGCGCCCCTCGAGCCAGAGGGCGCGGCGGCCCTGCGTCATGCGGTCGCAGATCTCCTTGTCCTCGACCGCCGTCTCGTCGTAGGCCTTCTGCTCGGCCTCCACGAAGTCGCGCTCGAAGAGCGCGATCTCCTCGGGGTAGTAGAACTCGACCACGTTCACGCACTTCTCCGGGCCGCGGGGCCAGAGCGTGGAGATGACGAGGACGTGCGGGTACCACTCGACCATGATGTTCGGGTAGTAGGTGAGCCAGATCGCGCCGTGCGGCGGCGGCTCGCCGTGGCGGAACTTCAGCACCTGCTCGTGCCACTTCGCGTACACCGCGCTGCCCGGCGCCGACGAGGGCCTTGTTCACGCCGACCGTCTGCACGCTGAACCAGTCGCCGTATTCCCACTTGAGGTCGTCGCAGGTGACGAAGTGGCCCAGGCCGGGATGGAACGGGCGCGACGTGGTAGTCCTCGAGGTAGACCTCGATGAAGGTCTTCCAGTTGAAGTCGTAGTCCACCACCTCGACCTTGTCGAGGACGTAGCCGTCGAAATCGAGGTCCTTCGCCGCGCCCATCGCCGCGAGGTCCTTCGCGATGTCGCGCGGCCCGTTGAAGAGCATGCCGTGCCACTGCTGCAGGTCCTGCTTCGGCAGGTCGAGGCAGGGATGGTCCGGGAAATGCGGCGCCCCGATGTGCCTTCCCTCGCGGTCGTAGGCCCAGCGGTGCACGGGGCAGGTGATGGTGCCGCCGGGAAGCTGGCCCGCGCCCTTGAGCATGACCGCCTGCCGGTGGCGGCAGACGTTGGAGACCATGTCGTGGCGCCCGTCGTTGTTCACGAGCATCCAGCCCGGGCCCTGCTCCCGCCAGTCGAGGACGCGATAGTCGCCCGGCTGCGGCGCCATCATGGCGTGGCCGACGTAGCCGGGGCCGCGGTCGAAGAGGACCTTCTGCTCGATTTCCGCCACTTTCGGGTCGAAGTACCACGAAAGCGGCAGATGCGTGGGCGTCCGGGTGAGCGCCAGTTGGCTCGCCAAGTCCGACATGTTCCGCACCTCCGATAATGCCGAAAGATGAAAACCACACCGGGCTAATCGAGTCAGCTAGCTTTTAACTCTGCAGCTCCGTCCCGAACCAGCATGCACATGCACGAATTTGAGCAGGCCAGTTTGCCCAAAGTTCCCTCGCATTTCAAGGATTTCGGCGCGTTGTGCTTGCGGGGAATCAAGGGGGCGGAAGATGGTTCCTGCAGCGCCTCGCGCGGCAGCGCGAAAATGACGCCACGCGCCTTTTTGCGCTAAGGTGCCGACCCATGCCCAAGACCCCGACACCCGCCGACGACCTGCCCTTCGAGAAGGCCCTCGAGGAGCTCGAAGCCCTCGTGGCGCGCATGGAGGACGGCAAGCTCCCGCTCGAGGAGTCGCTCGCGGCCTACCAGCGCGGCGCGGAGCTCCTGCGGCACTGCGAAGGCAAGCTTTCCGCGGCCCAGGCGCGCATCAGCGTGCTCGAGGGAGAGGTGCTGAAGGACCTGCCCGCGGCCGACTCGTGAGCGCACCCGACTTCCCGGCCTGGTCGCGCGAAGTGGCCGGCCGCATGGAGACCGTGCTGGCCGGCCTCCTGCCCTCGTCCCGGATCGCGCCGTCGCGCCTGCACGACGCGATGCGCTACGCCGCGCTGGGCGGCGGCAAGCGCGTGCGGCCGATGCTCGTCTTCGGCGCCGGCCTCGTCTCCGGGGCCGATGCGGGCCGGCTCGAGATCGCCGCGGCCGCCGTCGAGCTGATCCACGCGTACTCGCTCGTGCACGACGACCTGCCGTGCATGGACGACGACGTCCTGCGGCGGGGCAAGCCCACCTGCCACGTCGAGTTCGACGAGGCCACGGCGCTCCTGGCCGGCGACGCCCTGCAGAGCCTCGCCTTCCAGCTCCTCACCGAGAACCGGCTCGCCGACGACCCCCGGGTGCAGCTGCAGATGGTCCACCTCTTCGCGGTCGCGTGCGGCTCGCGCGGCATGGCCGGCGGCCAGGCGATCGACCTCGACGCCGTGGGCAAGGCGCTCACCCTGCCCGAGCTCGAGAACATGCACATCCACAAGACGGGCGCCCTCATCCGCGCCTCCGTCCTCCTGGGCGCCCATTGCGGCGAGCCCCTCGACCCGCAATCGCTGGGCAACCTCGACCGCTACGCGAAATGCGTGGGCCTCGCCTTCCAGGTGGTGGACGACGTCCTGGACGAGGAAAGCGATTCCGCCACCCTCGGAAAGACCGCGGGCAAGGACAGGGAGGCCGGCAAGCCCACCTACACGAGCCTCCTCGGCGTCCCCGAGGCGAAGCAGTTCGCCGCCGCCCTGCTCGCCGAGGCCCGCGAGGCGCTTTCGGCCTTCGATGCCCGCGCCGACCGCCTGCGCGAGCTGGCCGACTACATCGTCAATCGCGACCGCTAGACCCTGCGGTGTCAGGTTACTTTGCGGTGCCAGACACCTCGCAATGTCAGACGACCAGTGATCTGACCCCGCCATTTGAGGTGGCGCAGACGGGATTTCGGCCAGTTGCGGCAAAATGCCCCTCTCCGGCCCCCCGGCCGACCCCCGACCATGAGCGCCTACCCCCTCCTCGAGACGGTCAACGACCCGTCGGACCTCCGGCGGCTGGACCGCAAGCAGCTCCCGGCCCTGGCCGAGGAGCTGCGCCGGTTCATCGTCGACTCCGTGTCGAAGACCGGGGGGCACCTGTCGTCGAACCTGGGCACGGTGGAGCTCACCATCGCGCTGCATTACGTGTTCGCCACGCCCGAGGACCGCATCATCTGGGACGTCGGGCCACCAGACCTACGGGCACAAGATCCTCACCGGCCGCCGCGCCGGCATGGCGAGGCTGCGCCAGAAGGGCGGCATCGCGGGCTTTCCGCGGCGCGAGGAGAGCGTGTACGACGCCTTCGGCACCGCGCACTCGTCGACGTCCATCTCCGCCGCGCTGGGCATGGCGGTGGCGGCGCGCCACCTCGGCCGCGACAACCGCGCGATCGCCGTCATCGGCGACGGCGCGATGACCGGCGGCATGGCCTTCGAGGCCCTGAACAACGTGAAGCAGTCCGGCGCCAACGTGATCGTGGTCCTGAACGACAACGACATGTCGATCTCGGAGAACGTCGGCGCGCTGAACAACTACCTCGCCAAGCTCATGTCGGGGCGCTTCTACGCGGCCACGAAGAAGACGGCGGACAAGATCCTGTCGGTCTCGCCGCCGATGAAGGAGCTCGCCAAGCGCTTCGAGGGGCACGCGAAGGGCATGCTCACGCCCTCGACCCTCTTCGAGGAGTTCGGCCTCAACTACACCGGCCCCGTCGACGGCCACAACATCGAGGTCGCTCATCGACACGCTCACCAACGTGAAGCGGCTCGAGCGGCCCGCAGTTCCTGCACGTGGTGACCAAGAAGGGGCAGGGCTACGCCTTCGCGGAGGACGACCCGATCGCCTACCACGGCCCGGGCCGCTTCGACCCCGGCGTGGGCCTCGTGAAGCCCGCCCCGGCCCCGGACGCGAAGCCCCGGCCCACCTACACGCAGGTCTTCGGCGACTGGCTGTGCGACATGGCGAAGCTCGACCGCCGCCTCGTGGGCATCACGCCGGCGATGCGCGAGGGCTCGGGCATGGTGCGCTTCTCGCGCGAGTTCCCCGACCGCTACTTCGACGTCGGCATCGCCGAGCAGCACGCCGTCACCTTCGCCGCGGGCCTCGCGTGCGACGGCATGAAGCCCGTCGTCGCGATCTACTCGACCTTCCTGCAGCGCGCCTACGACCAGCTCATCCACGACGTGGCGCTGCAGAACCTTCCCGTCGTCTTCGCCCTCGATCGCGGCGGGCTCGTCGGCGCCGACGGCCCCACGCACCACGGCGCCTTCGACCTGTCGTACCTGCGCTGCATCCCCAACATGACGGTGATGGCGCCGGCGGACGAGAACGAATGCCGCCAGATGCTCTACACGGCCTTCACGATCGACGGGCCCGCGGCCGTCCGCTACCCGCGCGGCGCCGGCACGGGCGCCGAGATCCTGCAGCAGATGCAGGCGCTGCCGGTGGGCGTGGGCGAGATCCGCCGCGAGGGGCGCAAGGTCGCGATCCTCGCCTTCGGCTCGATGGTGAAGCCGGCCCTCGAGGCCGGCGCCGAGCTGGGCGCCACCGTGGCCAACATGCGCTTCGTGAAGCCGCTCGACGACGCGCTCGTCCTGCGGCTCGCCTCCACCCACGAGCTCGTCGTCACCGTCGAGGAGAACGTCCTCGAAGGCGGCGCGGGCTCCGCGGTCCTCGAATCGCTCGCGGCCCGGGGCGTCGAGGTGCCAGTGCTGCAACTGGGCCTACCCGACCACTTCGTCGAACATGGCGACCCGGCTCAACTCCTGGCCGATTGCGGCCTCGATGCCGCCGGCATCGCCCAAGCCATCCGTGAAAGGCTTTCGCAAGGCAATGCGTCCCAGAGACCTGGCATGGCGGCCTAGCGCCGCGGCATTCCTCCTCGCAGCCGCGATCTTTCCCGCGGCCGCGGCCGACAAACCCTGCAGTGAAGCCGACAAGGCGATCGATGGCGTGACCTCCTGGGCGGCGCTCCAGAAGGCGGTGGGCGATTTCGGCCACTGCGACAAGGGCCCGACCGCCGACCTGTTCACGGAGGCGATCCTGCGCGTGGTGATCAGCGGCTGGCCGAAGGTGGGCGACGCCGGACCCATCCTCGACAAGGATGCCGCCTTCCGCGGCTGGCTCATGAAGCGCCTGTCCAGCCCGTCGCTCTCGACCCAGGACTCGGCCGAGATCCGCGACCTGGCCAAGTCGAGCTGCCCCAAGGGCCAGCAGAAGGTGTGCGGCGACCTGCTCTCGGCCGTGGAGATGGGGCGGGCCCTTTCCGCGCCGGAGCTCATGCAGATCGCCCCGGCGCCCGCGGCGCCCGCAAGGCCAAGCCATGAAGCTGGCGGGCCGCGTGGCGCTCGTGACGGGCGCCGCGGCCGGCATCGGGCTCGCCTGCGCGCGGCTATTCGCCCGCGAGGGCGCCAAGGTCGTCCTCGCCGACCTGGCCGAGGAAGAAGGCCGGGGCCAGGCGCAGCGGCTTCGCGACGAGGACTCCTTCGCGGCCTTCGTCCGTTGCGACGTCTCGCGCAAGGCCGACGTCGACGCCGCGGTGGCCTTCGCGGTGAAGGAGTTCGGCGCGCCTCGACATCCTCGTCGCCAACGCGGGCATCGTGCACGCCGCGGAATTCCTCGACCTCGACGAGAAGGATTTCGACCGCGTGATCGCGGTGAACCTGAAGGGCGTCTTCCTCGCCGGGCAGGCGGCCGCGCGCCAGATGGCGAAGCAGGGCAGCGGCGGGGCGATCGTCAACATGTCCAGCGTGAACGCGGTGCTCGCCATCCCGAACCAGATTCCCTATGTCGTCTCCAAGGGCGGCATCAACCAGCTCACGAAGGTGATGGCCGTCGCCCTCGCGCCGCACCGCATCCGCGTGAACGCGGTCGGCCCCGGCACGATCCTCACCGAGCTCGCGAAGGGCGCGGTGCTGGGCAACGCGGAAGCGGAGAGGAAGATCCTTTCGCGCACCCCGATGGGCCGCCTGGGCGAGCCCGACGAGGTCGCGAAGGTCGCGCTCTTCCTCGCGAGCGACGACGCCTCCTACATGACCGGCCAGACCGTCTATCCGGACGGGGGCCGCCTCGCGCTCAACTACACGGTGCCCGTCTCCGGATGAGCCCCAATCACGATAAACTCCGCAGCCTCGCGATCGAAAGGAATCCGACGATGAAACGCACCGCCCTCGCACTTGCCCTCGCCTTCGCGGCCACCGCCGCCCTGGCGCAGGCCCCCGCCGCACCCGCCGCGCCCGCAGCGGCCGCCACGCCGGCCATCGTCGTGACGCCGGCGAAATGCGAGCCCAAGCCGGTCTATCCGGGCATCAAGGTCATGCAGGACGACAAGAAGCGCGAGGCCTTCTCGCTCGTGCTGAAGAACTACCAGGATTGCGTGAAGGCCTACGTCGCCGAGCGCAAGGCCACGGTCGAGGCGAACAACGCCGCCATCCGCGCCGCGGTCGAGGAGCACAACGCCGTCCTCACCAAGTTCCGCGAGGACCAGGAAGCGGCGAAGAAGGAAGCCGAGAAGTAGCCCTCGCGCTTCCCCCGCGGAACAGGGGCCGGGTTGCGCGAGCCGCAACCCGGCCCTTTTCCTTTCTCGCTCCGCGTTGCTCGCCGTCAATCGCCCCCGGGAGGCCGTCCGATAGGCTGAAGCCCTCGGATTGCGAATGGCGATCCCGTGACTGACCTGCAAAGCGAAGGCGGCGCGGCCTGGTGGAGCGCGGCCGTCGGGGACCTCCTCGCCGGACTCGGCTCCGGCCCGGAGGGCTTGTCGCCCGGCGAGGCGCGAGCACGCCTCCTGGCCGCCGGCCCGAACCAGGTCACCGAGGAGCGCGACCTCGGGTGGGAGAGGCTGCTCCTGTCCCAGTTCACCAGCCCGCTCGTTCTCATCCTCGTCTTCGCCGCGCTCGTCTCGCTCGTCCTGCGCGACTGGGTCGAGGCCGCGATCATCCTCGCCATCGTCGGGGGCAGCGCGCTGCTGGGCTTCGCGCAGGAGTTCCGCGCCTCGAAGGCGGTCGCCGAGCTGCAGCGCAGGATCGCGCTCACCGTTCGCGTGCGGCGCGGCAGCGACGTCCTCGCGGTTCCCACGCGCGACCTCGTTCCCGGCGACGTGGTCCTGCTCGCCGCCGGGAACCTCGTGCCCGCGGACGGCCGCGTGCTCGAGGCGCGCGATTTCCTGGTGAGCGAGGCCGCGCTGACGGGGGAATCCTTCCCGACCGAGAAGGAGCCCGGCACCGTCGCCGCCGACGCACCGCCCACCGCCCGCACCAACAGCGTGTTCCTGGGCACCTCGGTGCGCAGCGGCACGGCCACGGTGCTCGTCGTGCGCACGGGGCGGACCACGGCGTTGGGCGAGATCGCGGCACGCCTCGGCTCGCAGGCCCCGGAAGCGGAGTTCGCGCGCGGCATCCGCCATTTCGGCTACCTGCTCGTGCGGGTAATGGTGGTCATGGTGGTCTTCGTGATGGCGGTGAACCAGTGGCTCGGGCGCCCGGTCCTGGACTCGCTCCTCTACGCCGTCGCGCTGGCCGTGGGGCTCTCGCCGGAGCTGCTGCCGGCGATCATGAGCGTCACGCTGTCGCGCGGCGCGCGGCACATGGCGCGTGGCGGCGTGATCGTGCGCCGGCTCGACGCCATCGAGAACCTCGGGTCCATGGACGTCCTGTGCACCGACAAGACGGGCACGCTCACCGAGGGCGTGGTCACGCTCGACGCATCGCTCGACGCGCAGGGGCGCGACTCGCCGGAGGTACGGCGACTGGCGCAGCTCAACGCCGCCTTCGAGACCGGCATCGAGAATCCCCTCGATGCCGCGATCGTCGAGGCGGGCCGCCGGGACGGCATCACGACCGCCGGCTGGCGGAAGGTGGACGAGATCCCCTACGACTTCATCCGCAAGCGCCTCACGATCGTCGTCGAGCCGGAGGGCGACACCCGCTCCCATCTCATGGTCACCAAGGGCGCCTTCGACACCGTGCTCGCCGCCTGCGGCGCCGTGGACCGCGAGGGCGCGGCGCAGCCCCTCGACGAGGCGGCGCGCTCGGGCCTCGAGGCGCTCTATCGCGGGATGGGCGAAGCGGGATACCGCGTGATCGCCGTGGCAAGGCGCCAGGTCGAGGCGCGCGAGCGGTACGAGCGCGCCGACGAGCGCGACCTCGTGTTCATGGGGTTCCTGCGCTTCGCCGACCCGCCCAAGGCCGAGGCGGCGCGCACGATCCGCGACCTCGCGGCGCTGGGCGTGCGCATCAAGATCATCACGGGCGACAACCGCTACGTCGCGGCCCACATCGCCAGCGTCATCGGCCTGGACCACGGGACGATGCTCACCGGGGAGAAAATCGCGGCGATGCGCGACGAATCCCTCTGGCGACTCGCGGAGGACGCGGCGCTCTTCGTCGAGGTGGATCCGCAGCAGAAGGAGCGCATCGTCCGCGCGCTCCAGCACGGCGGCCACGCCGTGGGCTATCTCGGCGACGGCATCAACGACGCCCCGGCCCTGCACGCGGCCGACGTGGGCATCTCCGTGAACGGCGCCGTGGACGTGGCGCGCGAAAGCGCCGACGTGATCCTGCTGCGCCACGACCTCGACGTGCTGCGCCGCGGCATCGAGGACGGGCGGCACACCTTCGCCAACACCCTCAAGTACATCAAGATCACGACCAGCGCCAACTTCGGCAACATGGTGAGCATGGCGCTTGCGACGCCGCTGCTGCCCTTCCTGCCGCTGGCCGCCAAGCAGATCCTGCTCAACAACTTCCTCTCCGACCTGCCCTCGGTGACGATTTCCACCGATCACGTCGACCGCGCGGAGGTCGCGGCCTCGCAGCGCTGGGACGTGGCCGAGGTGCGGCGCTTCATGGTGATCTTCGGCCTCCTCAGCACCGCGTTCGACCTGCTCACCTTCTTCCTGCTGCTGCGCGTCTTCGACACGGACGAAGCCACCTTCCAGACCGTGTGGTTCGTGGTCTCCCTGCTCACGGAGCTGGCCGTCGTGTTCGTGCTGCGCACGCGCGGATCGGCGTTCGGGAGCCGCCCCAGCGCGCTCCTCGCCATCACCTCGATCGCGGTGGCGGGCTTCGCGCTGACCGTGCCGTGGCTGGGATCCTTCTCGGCGGCGTTCGGCTTCGTCGCGCTTCCGGCCGGGATGCTCGCCGCCTCGGTGGGCGTCGTTCTCGCCTATCTCGCCGCCACCGAGATCGCCAAGCGGCACTACTACCGCGCGGCGCGGTGAGCGCGGGGCGCGCGCCGCCCGGGGACGCTACTTCACCACGCTCCTGTCCTGGCCGTAGAGGACCTTGCGCTCCTGGTCGGTGATGGGGCCGCGGGGCGCCGGATTGACCTCCTTCGCCCGCGCGTAGGCCCGGGTCGTGCCGGGCCGGGCCCGGATGGCGGCGTGCCAGCGGGCCAGGTTCGGGAACGCGGCGAGGTCCTGCCCCTGCCGCTCCGGGATGATCCACGGGTAGGCCGCCATGTCGGCGATCGAGTACTGCCGGCCCAGGATGAAGTCGCGGCCCGCGAGGCGCTTGTCGAGCACGCCGTAGAGGCGGTTCGTCTCCTTCACGTAGCGCTCGATCGCGTACGGGATCTTCTCCGGCGCGTAGTGGGCGAAGTGGTGGTTCTGCCCGAGCATGGGCCCCAGGCCGCCCATCTGCCACATGAGCCATTCCAGCGCCTCCACCTGGCCGCGAAGGGTCTTCGGGAGGAACTTCCCGGTCTTGCCCGCGAGGTAGAGCAGGATCGCGCCCGACTCGAAGACGCTGATCGCCTTGCCGCCGTCGGCCGGCGCGTGGTCCACGATCGCCGGGATCTTGTTGTTGGGCGAGATCGCGAGGAAGTCCGGCGCGAACTGCTCGCCCTTCGAGATGTTGATCCCGTGCAGGCGGTAGGGAAGCTTCGCCTCCTCGAGGAACATCGTGATCTTGTGGCCGTTGGGGGTGGTCCAGTAGTAGAGGTCGATCATGGTTTGATCCTCCGGATGGTCTCGCGGTGTCAGACACGGTGTTCGCGAACACGTCTCCGACAGGTTCCAGGTTAGCGGCCCAGCGGGCCGGTATCGCAGCGCTTGTATTGGGGCGGCCAGGCCATGGGCACGCCGAGCGCCTTCGCGGCGTGCCGCGGCCAGTACGGGTCGCGCAGCAGCGCGCGCGCGAGGAACACCGCGTCGGCCTGGCCCGTGGCGAGGATGTGCTCGGCCTGGACGGGCTCGGTGATGAGCCCGACCGCGGCGACGGGAATGCCCGCGTCGCGGCGGATGGCCGCGGCGAAGGGCACCTGGTAGCCGGGCCCGAGCACGATCTTCTGGTCCGCGGCGTTGCCGCCGCTCGAGACGTCCACCAGGTCGACGCCGAGCTCCTTCAATTCGTGGCAGAAGGCGATCGACTGCTCGAGGTCCCAGCCGTCCTCCTTCCAGTCGCTCGCGGAGATGCGCACGAGGACGGGCTTGTCCTCCGGCCACGCCTCGCGCACCGCGCGCACGACGGCCAGCGGGAAGCGCATGCGGTTGGAGAGCGAGCCGCCGAAATCGTCGCTGCGCACGTTCGACAGCGGCGAGAGGAACTCGTGCAGCAGGTAGCCGTGGGCGGCGTGCATTCCGCCACCTCGAAGCCCGCCTGCAGCGCCCGGTCGGCGCCGAGCCGGAAGTCGGCCACGCACGCCTCGAGGTCGCGCGGACTCATGGCCCTCGGGGCGGGATAGTCGCCGAAGGGCACGTCGCTGGGGCCGCGCGTGCGCCAGCCGCCCGCGTCGTGCGCGAGGGGCTTGCCGCCGTTCCAGGGCTTGTCGCAGGACGCCTTGCGGCCCGCGTGGGCGAGCTGGATGCCGGGCACGGCCCCCTGCGCCTTGATGAAGTCGGTGATCCGCTTCCACGCCGCGACCTGCGCGGCCGACCAGATGCCGGTGTCCCACGGCGTGATGCGGCCCTCGGGCGTGACGCTCGCGGCCTCCGTCAGCACGAGCCCGGCGCCGCCGACGGCGCGGCTGCCGAGGTGCACGAGGTGCCAGTCGTCCGGGACGCCGTCGTCGGCCGAGTACTGGCACATGGGGGAGACGAAGACGCGGTTGGGGATCGTGACCGAGCGCAGCCGCACGGGGCTGAAGAGGAGGGACATGGAGGTGGCGGCGGGGATGTTCCGGAAGATTCCAATCTAGCATGGCCGCCGGCCGGGCGAGCGGGGCGCCCGGTTAGAATCATGCCGTCCGCCAGAGGGGAATCCATGAACCGAATCGCCGCCGTGCTCGCCGCCGCCTCCGCCCTGGGCGGCCAGGCCGCGCAACCGCCCTTCGCCATCGCGATCCACGGGGGCTCCGGAACCATCACCCGCACCTCGCTCACGCCGGAAAGGGAGAGCGCCTACCGGTCGGTACTCGCCGAGGCGCTCGAGGCCGGGCGCCGGGTGCTCGCGGGCGGAGGCGCCAGCCTCGACGCCGTCACCGCCGCGGTGAAGGTGATGGAGGACTCGCCGCTCTTCAATGCCGGGAAGGGGTCGGTGTTCACCGCCGAGGGCACGAACGAAATGGACGCCTCGATCATGGACGGAAAGGATCGCCGCGCGGGCGCGGTCGCCGGCGTGACGACGGTGCGCAACCCGATCGAGGCGGCGCGCGCGGTGATGGAGCAGTCGCGCCACGTCTTCCTCTCGGGGAAGGGCGCCGAGCGGTTCGCCGCGGAGAAGGGGCTCGCGATCGCCGACCCGTCGTATTTCCGCACCGACGAGCGCTGGCGGCAGCTGCAGCGCGCGAAGGAACGCGACGCCCTGCCCATGGACCACGATTCGCCGAAGGCGAAGCCCGCGACGTCGGGCCAGCGAGAGGAAAACGAGAAATTCGGCACGGTGGGCGCGGTGGCCCTCGACCAGGCCGGGAACCTCGCGGCCGCGACGTCCACGGGCGGGATCACGAACAAGCGCTTCGGGCGCGTGGGCGATTCTCCCGTCATCGGCGCCGGCACGTGGGCGGAAAACGAGAGCGTGGCCGTGTCGGCGACGGGAACGGGCGAGATGTTCCTGCGCGGCGCGACGGCCCACGACATCGCCGCGCTCGTGAAGTACAAGGGCCTTTCGCCCCAGGGGGCCGCCGACGAGGCGCTCGCGAAGGTGGCCGCGATCGGCGGCCGCGGCGGGGTGATCGTGCTCGACCGCAGCGGCGACGCGGTCTTTTCCTTCACGACGGAAGGCATGTACCGCGGCTACGCGAAGGGCGCCGCCCGGGCCGAGATCCGCATCTTCCGCTAGATGGGTGCCCATCACGATCCGGGCCGGCCCGCGCGCCCTCGCCGCGATCCGCGCGAACGGCCTGCGCGCCGCCGACATCGCGATCGTCCCCGGCGCCGCGGGCGGGCCGAAGGCCCTGGGCCTCAACGGGCTCGATCTCGCGCTCTTCGGCGAGTGGTTCCCGACGGCGCCCCGCGTGCGCCACCTCATCGGCGCCTCCATCGGCGCCTGGCGATTCGCGGCCGCCTGCCGGACCGACCCGGCCGAGGGGCTTCGCGAGCTGGCCCGCCTCTACGCCGAGCAGCGCTACCCGCCCCGGCCCGGCGCCGCGCTCGTCACGCGCAAGGTCCGCGAGATGCTGGCCGCGCTCTTCGACGGGCACGACGAGGAGATCCTCGCGAACCCCGGCTACCGGCTGCACATCCTCGCGGTGCGCGGCCGCGGCCTCCTCACGCGCGACGCGGGCCTGCGGCGCACCCTCGGCTTCGGCGCGGCGGTGTTCGCCAACCTCGCCGGGCGACGGCACCTGCGCCATTTCCTCGAGCGGACCGTGTTCCACGACGCGCGCGACCGGCCCGCCTTCCTCGACGGGGCGCCGCTCGACGGGGACCTGCTGCCGGCCACCGGCGCGGCCCCCATCCGCTTCGACGCGTTCGAGACGCACGCCGTGACGCTGGACCGCGACAACCTGCGCGAGGCGCTCGTGGCCTCCGCCGCGATCCCGATGGCGATCGAGGCGGTGCCCGACATCCCGCGCGCGCCGGCCGGCATCTACTGGGACGGCGGGCTCATCGACTACCACCTGCACCTGCCCTACGCGCGAAGCGAGGGGCTCGTCCTCTATCCCCACTTCACCGACCGCATCGTGCCGGGCTGGCTCGACAAGCGGCTGCCGTGGCGGCGCGCGCGCGGCCCGTGGCTGGACAACGTGGTGCTCGTGTCGCCCTCGCGCGAGTACCTGGCGAAGCTGCCCTTCGGCAAGCTCCCGGACCGCGGCGACTTCCGGCGCTTCGAGTCGGATTTCGAGGGGCGCGTCGCCTACTGGAAGCGGGCGATCGCGGAGAGCGCGCGGCTGGGCGACGAGTTCCTCGCCTTCGCCGAACGGCCCGATCCCTCCCGCGTCCTGCCCCTCTGAGCGGTGTCAGACACGGTGTCAGACACCGTGTCTTCGCAGGCGCCCTAGTATCGCTTCTCGACGAAGCCGTCGCCGCCCCGTTGGTGACAGCCGCGAGGGCCGCCGGCGGACGCCTGCGCGAGAGCGGCGGCGCCCCGGGCCTCGCGCAGCGCGAGCGCCTCGCGGAAGCAGCGCGCGGCCTCCCCGAGCCGGCCCTGGTCGAAGAGGTCCAGTCCTGCGTGATGCAGCGCCGTGTCGAGCAGGTCGGCGAAATCGGCCATCGAGCGCGCCTGGGCGACCAGCAGGTCGAAGAGCGGCGTCGACAGCGCGAACTGGCCCTCCCACTGCATCGCGTGCGCGAGGCGAAGCTGGTTCTCGAAGACCGCGCGCCGGTCGCCCGAGCAGGTCCGCGAGCGCGACGGCCGCCGAGGCCGCGCGCTGCGCTTCCTCGAGCCGGCCGGCGATGCGAAGCACGGGGGCCGCCTTCCCGAGCGCGGCCAGCAGCTCGCGCGGTTGCGAGTGCGTGGCGCGGATGGCGTCGGTGAGGCGTTCGGCCTCCGCGGCGAACGCCTCGGGATCGACCGGGATCTCGCGCAGGCGGGCGTCGAGCCGCCAGGCGAGCGCGCTCCGCGGTCATTCGAGCTGCAGGCCGAGCGCGCGGCCGATGCGCGCCCACTTCCGCGTCTCGGCGGACACGACGCGGGCCGCCTCCTCCGGCGTGGAGCCCACGGGGTCGATCCACTGCGGGTCCCAGAGCCGCGCCTTGAGCTCCGGCGCGCGGATGATCCTCGCGAGCTCCGCGTGCAGGCGCTTCACCGCCTCCGGCGGCGTCTTCGCCGGGACGACGATCGCCATCCACACCGGCGCCTCGAACCCGGGGTACCCGGATTCGGCGACGGTGGGCACGTCGGGAACGAGCGGCGAGCGCTTCGCCCCCGTCTGCGCCACGACGCGGATCCTGCCGGCCCGCACGTGCGGGATGAGGGCCGTGGGGTTGAGCGAGATGAGCTGCACGTCGCCCGCGAGCAGCGCGGCCACCGCGGGCGCGCCGCCGTTGTACGGCACGTGGACGGTCTCGATGCCCGCCGCGGCGTTGAGGCTCTCCATCGAGAGCTGCGAGACGCTGCCCTTGCCCACGGAGGCGAAGTTGAGCCTGCCGGGCTGCGCCTTCGCCCTCGCGACGACTTCCGCGAGCGTGGTCGCGCCGAGCGACGGGTGCACGGCGACGAGGCTGGGCGAGGTGCCCACGAGCGTCACGAACGCGAAATCGCGCGCCACGTCGTAGGGGAGGTTCCTCGCGAGCGCCGGGCTCACGGCGAGCGGGCCGTTGGTCCCCATGAGGAGCGTGTGCCCGTCCGGCGCGCTCCTCGCCACCGCCTCCGCCGCGATGTTGCCGCCCGCCCCGGGCCGGTTCTCGACCACGACCGGCTGCCCGAGCGCCTTCGAGAGCGGCTCGGCGAGCGTTCGCGCCACGACGTCCGGCTGCCCGCCGGGCGCGAAGGGGACGACGATCTTCACCGGCGCGCGAGGGCTGCCAGTCGGCGAGCGGCCGGCAGGCCGCAGGCGCGACAAGGCGACGAATGCGCATGGTCATCGCGAGCGTCAGGGACGTGTCGCGACACGTCCCGAAGGGTCAGTAGTTGAGGACGGGCGCCAGCCAGCGCTCGCAGGCCGCGAGGTCCATGCCCTTGCGGTGCGCGTAGTCCGCGACCTGGTCGCGCTCGATCTTGCCGACGGCGAAGTAGCGCGACTGCGGATGCGAGAAGTAGAAGCCGCTCACCGCCGCGGTGGGCAGCATCGCGAAGGACTCCGTGATGCGTGATGCCGGCGTTCTTCTCCGCGTCGAGCAGCGCGAAGAGCCCGCCCTTCTCCGTGTGGTCCGGGCAGGAGGGATAGCCCACGGCGGGCCGGATGCCGGCGTACTTCTCCGCGATGAGCTCCTCGTTGGCGAGCGCCTCGCCCGCGGCGTAGCCCCAGTACTCCGTGCGCACGCGGTGGTGCAGGTGCTCGGCGAAGGCCTCCGCCAGCCGGTCCGCGATCGCCTTCAGCATGATCGCGGAGAAGTCGTCGTGCTTCGCCTCGAACTCCTTCACCTTCGCCTCGATGCCGAAGCCGGCGGCGACCGCGAAGGCGCCGAGGTAGTCGGCCACGCCGGAGTCCTTGGGCGCCACGAAGTCCGCGAGGCACTGGTTGGGATTGCCGGCGGGCTTCTCGTTCTGCTGGCGCAGGTTGTGCCAGGTCATGAGCACGTGGGCGCGCGTCTCGTCCGAGTAGATCTCGATGTCGTCGCCGACGGAATTGGCGGGCCAGATCCCGAAGACCCCGTTGGCGGAGAGCCAGCGCCCCTTCACGGCGCGCTCGAGCATGGCCTGGCCATCGCGGAAGACGTTCCTCGCGGCCTCGCCCACCACCGCGATCCTCGAGGATGGCGGGGTACTTGCCCACCAGGTCCCAGGCCTGGAAGAAGGGCGCCCAGTCGATGTAGGGCACGAGCTTCTCGATCGGGATAGTTCTTCAGCGCCGTATGCCGAGGCGCGGGGGCTTCGGACGGCGGCGCGTAGCCGGCCCAGTCGAGCTTCGCCGCGTTGGCGCGGGCCGCCTCCAGCGTCACCGACTTCTGCCCCGTCTTCTTCGCGTGCGCGTCGCGCACCTTGAGGTAGTCCTGGCGCACCTGGCTCACGAACTGGTCGCGGCCTTCCTCGCTCACGAGGTTCGTCGCGACGCCGACCGCGCGCGAGGCGTCCGGCACCCAGACCGTGGGCCCGGAATAGTGCGGCTCGATCTTCACCGCCGTGTGCGTGCGCGAGGTCGTGGCGCCGCCGATGAGGAGCGGGATGCGCATCCCCAGGCGCTCCATCTCCTTCGCGAAGTGCGCCATCTCCTCCAGCGAGGGCGTGATGAGGCCGGAGAGCCCGATCATGTGGGCGTTCTCCTTCGCGGCCGTCTCGAGGATCCTCTCGGCGGGCACCATCACGCCGAGGTCGATCACCTCGAAGTTGTTGCACTGCAGGACCACGCCGACGATGTTCTTGCCGATGTCGTGCACGTCGCCCTTGACCGTGGCCATGACGACCTTGCCCTTCGCCTTGGCGTCGGCGCTGCCGAGGAGGCGCTTCTCCTCCTCGATGTAGGGGATCAGGTGCGCCACCGCCTGCTTCATGACGCGCGCGCTCTTCACCACCTGCGGCAGGAACATCTTGCCGGCGCCGAAGAGGTCGCCGACCACGTTCATGCCGTCCATGAGCGGGCCCTCGATCACCTGGATGGGGCGGGCGAACTTCTTCCGCGCCTCCTCCGTGTCCTCGACGATCCACTGCGTGATGCCCTTGACCAGCGCGTGCGACAGGCGCTGCTCGACGGGGTTGTCGCGCCACGCGAGGTCCTCGACCTGGTCCCGCTTCTGGCCCTTGAACGACTCGGCGAAGGTGACCAGGCGCTCGGTCGCGTCCGGCCGGCGGTCGAAGATCACGTCCTCGGCGCGCTCGAGGAGCTCGGGCGGGATCTCGGCGTACACGCCCAGCTGCCCGGCGTTCACGATGCCCATCGTGAGCCCCGCCTTGGCCGCGTGGAACAGGAACGCCGTGTGCATCGCCTCGCGCACCGGCTCGTTGCCGCGGAAGGAGAACGAGAGGTTGGAGACGCCGCCGGAGGTCCGGGCGTGCGGGAGGCTGCGGTGGATCCACGCCACCGCCTCCAGGTAGTCGAGCCCGTAGCGGTTGTGCTCCTCGATGCCCGTCGCGATGGCGAAGATGTTCGGGTCGAAGATGATGTCCTCGGCCGGGAAGCCCACCTGCTTCGTGAGGATGTCGTAGCAGCGCTGGCAGATGGACTTCTTGCGCTCGAGCGTGTCGGCCTGGCCCTTCTCGTCGAAGGCCATCACGACGACCGCGGCGCCGTAGCGGCGCGCGAGCCGGGCCTGGTGCACGAACTCCGCCTCGCCCGCCTTGAGCGAGATCGAGTTGACGATCCCCTTGCCCTGCACGCACTTGAGCCCCGCCTCGATCACGCTCCACTTGGAGCTGTCGATCATGATGGGCACGCGCGCGATGTCGGGCTCGGCGGCGACCAGGTTCAGGAACTTCGTCATGGCCGCCTGCGAGTCGAGCATCGCCTCGTCCATGTTGACGTCGATCACCTGCGCCCCGTTCTCCACCTGCTGGCGGGCGACCGAGAGCGCCTCGGCGTAGTCGCCGGCGAGGATCAGGCGCGCGAAGGCCTTCGAGCCGGTGACGTTGGTGCGCTCGCCCACGTTCACGAAGAGGGACTCGTCGCCGATGTTCTGCGGCTCCAGGCCCGAGAGCCGCAGCTTCGGCTCGATCTTCGGCACGACGCGCGGCTTGCAGGGCGCGACGATCTCCGGCGATGGCGCGGATGTGGTCCGGCGTCGTGCCGCAGCAGCCGCCGGTGATGTTGAGCCAGCCGGCCTCGGCCCATTCGCGGATGAAGGCGGCCGTCTCCTCCGGCAGCTCGTCGTACTCCGCCATCGCGTTGGGCAGCCCCGCGTTGGGGTGGGCCGAGACCAGCGTGTCGGCGATGCGCGAGAGCTCCTCCACGTGCGGGCGCAGCTGCCGGGCGCCCAGGGCGCAGTTGAAGCCGATGGAGAGCGGCCTCGCGTGGCGCACGGAATTCCAGAACGCCTCCGGCGTCTGCCCGGACAGGGTGCGCCCCGAGGCGTCGGTGATCGTCCCGGAGATCATGATCGGCAGCCGCTCGCCGGAGGCCTCGAAGACACTCGTCGATGGCGAAGAGCGCCGCCTTGGCGTTGAGGGTGTCGAAGATCGTCTCGACCAGGAGGATGTCCGCGCCGCCCTCGACGAGCGCGCGCACCGCCTCGAGGTAGGCGTCCTTCACCTGGTCGAAGCTCACGGCGCGGAAGCCCGGGTCGTTCACGTCCGGCGAGAGCGAGAGCGTGCGGCTCATCGGGCCCAGCACGCCGGCGACGAAGCGGGGCCTCGCCGGGTTCCTCGCGGTGAACTCGTCCGCCACGCTCCTCGCCAGGCGCGCGCCCTCGCGGTTCAGCTCGCCCACGATCGACTCCAGGTGGTAGTCCGCCTGCGAGATCGTGGTCGAGTTGAAGGTGTTGGTCTCGAGGATGTCCGCGCCCGCCTCGAGGTACTGGGCGTGGATCTCGCGGATCACCTGCGGGCGGGTGAGGGTGAGGAGGTCGTTGTTGCCGCGCAGGTCGTGGGCGAAGTCCCGGAAGCGCTCGCCGCGGTACTCGGCCTCGCTCAACCGGTAGCGCTGCACCATGGTTCCCATGGCCCCGTCCAGGACGAGGATGCGCTGGGCCAGGGCCTCGTGGAGGGCCTTCAGGCGGGCGGTGCGGTCGGTCGGGGCTGAGTCCATGGCTTCGCGTGTCCAGAAACGGAAAAACCCGTCAGCGGGGCGACGGGTTTTCGGGCCGGTCGCTTTAGCGGTATTTGTTGAGCGCCCGCAAGCTGATGGGTCAAATCGGCGCTATGGCGGCCATTCTACCGCGCCCCACCGGGGCGGGCAATTTCCCCGGCCGGCGGGCGCTTGAAATTCCCGCCCCCCGCTGCAACATGGGGGGTTTCGCGACCCCGATCCCAGGAGCCCCGTCGTGACCGACACCGACACCCCCATCGCCCGCGAGACCCGCGGCTTCCAGGCCGAGGTGAAGCAGCTGCTCCACCTCATGATCCACTCGCTCTACTCGAACCGCGAGATCTTCCTGCGGGAGCTGGTCTCCAACGCCTCCGACGCCTGCGACAAGCTGCGCTTCGAGGCGCTCGCCAGCCCCGCGCTCCTCGAGGACGACGCCGACCTGAAGATCCGCATCGACTACGACCGCGAGGCGCGCACGCTCACCGTCGCCGACAACGGCGTGGGCATGAGCCGGGAGGAGGCGGTCGCGAACCTCGGCACCATCGCCAAGTCCGGCACGCGCGAGTTCTTCTCGCAGCTCTCCGGGGACCAGCAGAAGGACGCGCACCTCATCGGCCAGTTCGGCGTGGGGTTCTATTCCTCGTTCATCGTGGCCGACAAGGTCACGGTGACGACCCGCCGCGCGGGGGCGAAGCCCGCCGAAGGCGTGCGCTGGGAATCCGACGGCGGCGGCGAGTATGCCGTGGAGACGGTGGAGCGCCCCGCGCGCGGCACCGAGATCACGCTGCACCTGCGCGATGGGCAGGACGACCTCCTCGACGGCACGCGCCTGCGCGCCATCATCCGCCGCTACTCCGACCACATCGTGCAGCCCATCCTGATGCCCCGCGAGGACTGGCAGGACGGCAAGGCCGTGAAGGCCGCGGAGAGCGAGACGGTGAACCAGGCCTCCGCCCTCTGGGCGCGGCCGAAGGGCGACATCACCGAGGACGACTACAAGGCGTTCTACAAGCACGTCGGCCACGATTTCGACGACCCGCTCGCGTGGACGCACGCGCGCGTCGAGGGCAGGACGGAGTACACGCACCTCCTCTACGTCCCCGCGGCCGCGCCCTTCGACCTCTGGGACCGCAACGCCCGCCATGGCGTGAAGCTCTACGTGCGCCGCGTCTTCATCATGGACGACGCCGAGCAGCTGCTGCCGGCGTACCTGCGCTTCGTGCGCGGCATCGTCGATTCCGCGGACCTCCCGCTCAACGTCTCGCGCGAGATCCTGCAGGAGTCGAAGGACATCGAGGCCATCCGCGCCGGCTGCACGCGCAAGGTGCTCTCGCTCCTCGAGGGCCTCGCCGCGGACGAGAAGGAGAAGTACGCCGCCTTCTGGGCGGCCTTCGGTCGCGTGCTCAAGGAGGGCGTGGGCGAGGACCCGGCCAACAAGGAGAAGATCGCGGGGCTCCTGCGCTTCGCCTCGACCCACGCGGACACCGCGGACGAGACCGTCTCGCTCGCCGACTACCTCGCGCGCATGAAGGAGGGCCAGGAGAGCATCTACTACGTCACGGCCGAGACCTTCAACGCCGCGAAGAACAGCCCGCACCTCGAGGTCTTCCGCAAGAAGGGCATCGAGGTGCTGCTCCTCACCGACCGGGTCGACGAGTGGGTCGTGAGCCACGTCACGGAGTTCGGGGGCAAGCCGCTCGCCTCCGTCGCCCGCGGCGGGCTGGACCTCGGCGGCCTCGAGGACGAGGCCGAGCGCAAGGCGATCGAGCAGGAATCCACCGAGCTCAAGGGCCTCCTGGAGCGCGTCAAGGCGAGCCTCGGCGAGCGCGTGAAGGACGTGCGCGTGACCCACCGCCTGACCGAGTCCCCCGCCTGCCTCGTCGCCGACGAGCACGATGTGAGCGCCAACCTCGCCCGTCTCCTCAAGGCGGCGGGGCAGGGCGTTCCGGCCTCGAAGCCCATCCTCGAGGTGAACCCGAAGCACCCCGTCGTGCTGCGGCTCAGGAACGAGGAGGCGAAATTCGACGAGTGGGCCTCGGTGCTCTTCGACCAGGCCCTGCTCGCGGAAGGCGGCCAGCTCGACGACCCGGCCGCCTTCGTGAGGCGGATCAACGGCTTGATGATGGACCTCGGCGGGGGCGCCTCGCGCATCGTCCTGCCCGGGTAGCCGCCTCCAGGGGGTGCGGGAGGGGCTTGACGCCCCTCAACCCCCCTTCGCGCCATTCCCGCAAGATGGCGCCCATCCTTCCCCGGAGCACCCGTCCATGAAGCCAGCCGTCGCCCTCGCCGCCCTCGTTCTCGCCGCCGCCGCATGGTCGGCCCAGGCCATGCCCGCCCAGTCGACGGGGGGCACGCTGAAGGGCGAGGTCCTCGAGACGCGGAACGTCGACAGCTATACCTACCTGCGCCTGAAGACCGCCACGGGCGAGACCTGGGCCGCCGTGCCCACCGCCACCGTGAAGAAGGGCGCCCAGGTCACCCTCGCCAACACGATGGAGATGGAGAACTTCGAGAGCAAGACGCTCAAGCGCAAGTTCGACAAGATCGTGTTCGGCACGCTGGTCGACCCGAACGCCAAGCCGGCCGCCGCCCCGACGGGCGCGCCGCACGGCGCCCCCGCCGCCGCAACCGTCCCCGTGGCGAAGGTCGCCAAGGCCACCGGCCCGGACGCGAAGACGGTCGCCGAGATCGTGGGCGGCAAGGCCTCGCTCAAGGGCAAGCCGGTGCTCGTGCGCGGCCAGGTGGTGAAGATGAACGCCGGCATCATGGGCAAGAACTGGGTGCACCTGCAGGACGGCTCGGGCTCGGCCGGCGCCGGGACGAACGACATCCTCGTCACCACGCAGGACATGGCCGCGGTCGGCGACGTCGTGACCGTGAAGGGAACGGTGCGCACCGACGTGAACCTCGGCTCGGGCTACGCCTACGCGGTCCTGATCGAGGACGCCGCGCTTCGCAAGTAGGCGCCCGCCGCGGCATGAAGGCCCTCCTCGCCGCCGCGCTCCTGGCCTTCGGGCTTCCCGCCGCCCTCGCCGCCGCCCCCGCGGAAGTGCCCGTCGGCGGCACGCTGGGCGAGGCGACGCTCTACGGCCTCACGCTCGACTACCGCAAGCTCTCCGACTTCCGCGGCAAGCCCCTCGTGATCAACGTGTGGGCGAGCTGGTGCGGGCCGTGCCGCGACGAGATGGGCTCGCTCGACCGCCTGGCCCGCCGGCACAACGGCAGGCAGTTCCACATCATCGGCATCTCCACCGACGACTACGCGGAGAAGGCCCAGGGGTTCGTGGTGGGCACCGGCGTGTCGTTCGACAACTACCTCGACCGGAACCTCCTCCTCGAGAGCATGCTGGGCGCCAGCCGCCTCCCGCTCACCGTGCTCGTGGACGCCCGCGGCAAGGTGCTGAAGAAGGTCTACGGCGCGCGGCAGTGGGACAGCCCGGAGAACAAGGCGCTCATCGCGGCCACGCTGGGCGTGAAGCTCGACTGAACCCGCCGAAGGTTCGGTAACCCGGGCGCGCGGCTTTTCGCGCAGAATGGCCGGGCCGGAAGGAGGGCACGCCCATGAGAATCCTGGTCATCCTGTTTCTCGCGCTGGCGCTCGGCGCCTGCGCGGTCGCGCCGCCGGCGGTCGATGCCGACCGCTTCTTCGCCGACAGCCTGTTCCGCGCCGCCCGCCGAGCGCATCGACGCCGCGGGCGTGTTCGCCACGAACGAGGCGATGCGCCGCTACGTCGCCGACCGAGATCGGCCCCCTGCCGGGCATCCAGGGGCCGGCAGCAGGCGCTCGTCGACGCGCTGCGCAGCAAGTCCCACCTGAAGCTCGAGTACGACGGCGCCTTCACGCGCAATGCCGCGCAGGCGTTCGAGGCGCGCACCGGCAACTGCCTGTCGCTCGTGATCATGACGGCCGCGCTCGCGAAGGAGATGGGCGTGGGCGTGCGCTACCAGAGCGTGTTCGTGGAGGACTCCTGGAGCCGCCAGGGCAGCCTCTACTTCCTCGTCGGGCACGTGAACCTCACGCTCGGCACGCGGCCGCCCGCGCTCGGCACGCGCCTCGACGACGGCGAGAGCCTCACGATCGATTTCCTGCCGCCCCCGGAGCTGCGCGGGATCAACTGGCGCACCATCGACGAGAAGACCATCCTCGCGATGTACATGAACAACCGCGCGGCCGAGTCGCTCGCCGCCGGAAGCATCGACGACGCCTACTGGTTCGCGCGCGAGGCCATCCGCCAGGACCCGGCCTTCATGGCCCCGTACAACACGCTCGGCGTCGTCTACCATCGCCACGGGAACGCGGCGCAGGCGGAGCGGGTCTTCGCCTACGCCCTCGAGCGCGAGCCGCGCAACACCCACGTGATGTCGAACCTCGTGCCGGTGCTGGCGAGCCTGGGCCGCGTCGCGGAATCGCAGGCGCTCGAGCGCCGCCTCGCCCAGCTGGAGCCCGAGCCGCCCTTCGCCTGGTTCAACGAGGGCCTGGCAGCCATGCGCGCGGGCGACTACCGCGCGGCGAAGGACCTCTTCGCGAAGGAGGTCGACCGCGCGCCCAACTACCACGAGTTCCATTTCTGGCTGGCGCTGGCGCTCGCGAAGCTCGGGGACGAGGACGGGGCGCGGCGCCACCTCGCGACCGCGCTGGAGAACAGCACGACGCGCACGGACCACGACCTCTACGCGGCCAAGCTGGGCCGCATCAAGTCATCGCGCCTGCACTAGCGCCCGGCGGATCTCGCGCAGCTTCGCCTTCACCCGGGCCGCGTTGGCGCGGCCCATGCGGAAGAGCACCTTGCGGCCGGCCGACTCCCCCTCGAGCGCGGGGTCGGCGTACTCGTGGAGCACGTGCGGCACCACGAGCCGCAGGGGCGCGGCCGGCTCCGGCGCGGTGAGGAGGTGGTCGATCACCTGCACGAGGCGCGTGTTGAAGTGCCCCTTGGGGTAGCCCAGCTCGACGTAGGCCTTCTGGAAGAGCGGGTAGAGGCGCGCGTAGGCGGCGACCAGCGCGGCCGCGTCCACGCTTCTCGAGCAGGGTCACCCAGGGCGCGTAGCGCGCGGAGTTCTCCGGCGCGATGGCGAGGCTCTCGCCCTGGCCGGTCGTGGTGACGAGGCCGCCCACCGGGTTCACGGGGCTCAGCCGGACGGCGAAGCTGCGGCGCGGCAGGTTGTCCACCGTCACGACGATGTTGCGCACGAGGCGCTCCGGGACGAAGTATTTCGCGAACGCCGCTTCGCCCAGCAATCCCTCCACCGCCTCCTTCGCCGCGCCGTCGCTGTCGTCGAGGCCGGGCAGGGGCCTGGCGGCCTCCTCCTTCGCCTCCGGCGCCGGGTAATGCTCGGCTGGCGCAGCCTCCGGCGCGGCGGGCGCCTTCGCGACCGGCGGGACCGGCAACGCGGGGGCCGCCTCCTCGCCCGGCCAGTAGTACCACGCGGCGGCGGCCACGCCGAGCACCGCGACCACGGCCAGCCCGATCCGGATCGGTCCCATGTTCCCGTCCTCCTGTCCCATGCCCAGCCCGTTGGAGGCCACGAGGGCGCGGGGGTTCCCCGGTTTCAGGAAAGCGCGGCCTTCTTCGCCTCCAGCTCCTCCCACCGGGCGAGGAGCGCGGTGAGTTCCTCCTCGATCGCCGCGTGGCGCGCGTTGAGCGCCTTGAGGTCCACGCTGCGGTCGGCATAGAGCGCGGGATCGGCGAGGCGCGCCGCGAGCTCGCGCTGCTCGCGCTCGAGCGACTCCAGCCGGCCGGGCAGCTCGTCGAGTTCCCGCACTTCGTTGAAGCTCAGCTTCGCGCGCCGGCGCTGCGCGCGGGTATCCGCCTTCGGCGACTCCGCGACCCCTTCGGCCGCGCCGCCGCCCTGCGCCGCCGCCGGCGATTCCGGGCTGCGCCTGCGCGCGCGCTGCCAGTCCGCGTAGCCGCCCGCGTATTCCTTCCAGCGCCCGTCGCCTTCGTACGCGATCGTCTGCGTGACGACGTTGTCGAGGAAGGCGCGGTCGTGGCTCACGAGGAAGAGCGTCCCGGCGTAGTCCTGCAGGAGGCTCTCCAGAAGCTCCAGCGTCTCGATGTCGAGGTCGTTGGTCGGCTCGTCCAGCACGAGGACGTTGGCGGGGCGGCTGAAGAGGCGCGCGAGGAGGAGCCGGTTGCGCTCGCCGCCCGAGAGCGTCTTCACCGGCGCGCCCGCGCGCTCGGGCGGGAAGAGGAAGTCGCCGAGGTAGCTGATCACGTGCTTGCGCGTGCCGTCGATCTCGACGAAGTCCGCGCCGGGCGAGATCGTGTCGGCGAGCGTGGCCTCCTCGTCGAGCGCCGTGCGCAGCTGGTCGAAGTACGCGACGGCGACCTTGGTGCCCAGGCGCACGGTGCCGGCATCGGGGGCGAGGCCGCCGAGAACGAGCTTGAGGAGCGTGGACTTGCCGCAGCCGTTGGGCCCGATGAGGCCGATCTTGTCGCCGCGCAGGATGCGCGTGGAGAAATCCTCCACCACGCGCTTGGTCCCGAAGCGCTTGGTCACGTGCTCGAGTTCGGCCACGAGCTTCCCGGAGCGCTCGCCGGGCGAAAGCGCGAGGTCCACGCGGCCGACCCGCTCGCGCCGCGCGGCCCGCTCGAGGCGCAGCGCCTCGAGTCGCCGGACGCGGCCCTCGTCCCGCGTGCGCCTCGCCTGGACGCCGCGGCGGATCCACGCCTCCTCCTGGGCGAGCACCTTGTCGAACTTGCGGTTCACGACCGCCTCGATCGCCAGCATCTCGGCCTTGCGCGCCTCGTAGGCGGTGAAGTTGCCCGGGAAGTCGGCGAGCTTGCCGCGGTCGAGCTCCACGATGCGAAGCGCCACGCGGTCGAGGAAGCGCCGGTCGTGGGTGACGAAGAGCACCGCGCCGGAGAAGGCGACGAGCGTGTCCTCCAGCCATTCGATGGTCGAGACGTCGAGGTGGTTGGTGGGCTCGTCGAGGATCAGGAGCTCCGGCTCGAGCACCAGCGCGCGCGCGAGCGCCACGCGCTTCCTCATCCCGCCGGAAAGCTCGGCCACCGGCGCGTCCGCGGGCAGGGCGAGGCGGTCCAGCGTCGCCTCGATCCGGTGCTCGAGCGTCCAGCCCCCCGCGGCCTCGAGCGCCTCCTGCAGCGACTGCAGGCGCGCCATCAGCGCCCCCTCCGCCTCGCCGCCCGGATGCGCGGCCAGCGCGTGCGCCGCCTCGTGGTAGTCGACGATGAGGCGCGTGCTCTCGCCCAGGCCCTCGGCCACCGCCTCGAAGATCGTCCGTCCCGGCTCGAACGCGGGCTCCTGCGGCACGCTCGCGACCCTGGTGCCCGGGCGCCAGCCACACCTTGCCGTCGTCGGCGCGCGCCGTCGCCCTCGATGATCCGCAGCAGGCTCGACTTGCCGGTGCCGTTGCGGCCGATGAGGCCGATGCGCTCGCCCGCCTCGATCACGAGGCCGGCGTGGTCGAGGAGCGGCACGTGGCCGTAGGCGAGCGAGACTTCGGAGAGCTGGAGGAGGGGCACTTCGGCGGGACGCAGGGAGGGTGACGCGAGGCGACATTCTCGCATCCGGCGGGGCGGCGCGCACCCGTGGCGGCGATGTTACGGGAGCAGTAACATTCCTGCCCGCGCCCGGTGCGTCCCGGCCGGGTTCCCCCTCCCGAAAGGAGACCCCCATGAACGGACCCGCTCGCCCCCCGATCCGCCGCTTCCTCCACGCCCTCGTCGCCTGCGCCCTCGCGGGCGTCGCCACGCTCCCGGCCGGTCCCGTGGCCGCCGGATCCGCGTCCCCGGCCGACGACCCGCTGCTCGACGGCCCCGGCGGCCTGTGCGGCCCCGCGCGCGGCGGCCAGCCCGCGCTGCTCAAGGCGCTCATCCTCGCCAAGACCGAGACCACGCCGTTCCAGCCGGCCCCGATGAAGGCGGCCGGCGGCGACGTGCCGCTCTTCGAGGGCCTCGGCAAGCAGTCGTTCAGGATCGGCACCCGCGTGGCGAAGGCGCAAGCCTACTTCGACCAGGGACTGCGGCTCGCCTTCGCGTTCAACCATGCCGAGGCGCAGCGCTCCTTCCAGGCGGCGCAGAAGCTCGATCCGTCCTGCGCCCTGTGCTTCTGGGGCGAGGCGCTCGTGCTCGGCCCCAACATCAACGTGCCGATGATGCCGGAGGCGAATGCGCCGGCGCTGGCCGCGCTCGCGAAGGCGACGGCGCTGGCCGGGGGCGCCCCGGAAAAGGACCGCGCGCTCGTCGAGGCGCTCGCGAAGCGCTACTCCGCGGATCCCAAGGCCGAGCGCGCGAAGCTCGACGCGGCCTATGCCGACGCGCTGAAGGCGGTCGTCGCAGCGCTGGCCCGGGGACGACACGCTGCAGGCCCTGTACGCCGAGTCCGTCATGGACACGCAGCCCTGGGACTACTGGGAGGCGGCCGGCGCGAGGCCGAAGGGGCGCGCGGCGGAGATCGTCGCGCGCCCTCGAGACCGTGCTCAGGCGCAATCCCTCGCACGCGGGCGCGATTCACCTGTACATCCACGCGATGGAGGCCTCGACGCAGCCCGAGAAGGCGCTGCCCTACGCGAGGCGCCTGGGCACGCTCATGCCGGGCGCGGGGCACATCGTGCACATGCCCGCCCACATCTACTACCGCATCGGCCTCTACCGGGAGTCGCTGGAGGCCAACCGGCAGGCCCTGAAGGTGGACGAGCGCTACTTCAAGCTCTCGCCTTCCGACCCGCTCTACAAGTCGGCCTACTACCCGCACAACATCCACTTCATCATGGTGTCGGCGCAGATGGGCGGCGACGCGAAGACCGCGCTCGACGCGGCCGCGCGGCTCGACGCCTCCATGCCCGACGACGTGGTGAGGCAGTTCGCGATCATGCAGCCCGTGAAGGCGGCGCCCTACACGACCCATGCGCAGTTCGCCGACCCCGACGCGACCCTCGCGCTCCCCGCGCCCGCGCCCGGCCTCGTGCTCGTGACCGCGAGCTACCACTACGCCCGCGCCGTGGCCTACGCGGCGAAGAAGGATGCGGCGAGCGCGCAGCGGGAGATCGGCGCGATCGCGAGGCTCGAGAAGGAGGCGGACCTGAAGCCCTTCGGCGAATGGGGCATTCCCGCCAGGGAGATCATGGAGACGGCGCGGCTCGTCGCCGCGGGCCGCCTCGCGGACGCCAACGGCGACCTCGAGGGCGCGGCGAAGGCCTACGAGGACGCGGTCTTCATCGAGGACTCGCTCGCCTACATGGAGCCGCCCTACTGGTACTACCCGGTGCGACAGTCGCTCGGCGCCGTGCGCCTGCGGCAGGGCCGGCTCGACGACGCGGAGAAGGCGTTCCGCGAATCGCTCGCGCGCGTGCGCAACAACGGGTGGGCGCTCGCGGGCCTGGCGGAAACCTACCGCAGGAAAGGCGACGCGAAGGGCGAGGCTTCGGCCCGCAAGGCCTATGCCCGCACCTGGTTCGGGGGCGCGGCGCCCGACATCGCGAAGCTCTGAGGCGCGCGGCGGCTCAGGCCGCGGGCCGCACGCAGTACAGGCCCAGCGTGCCGTAGCCCTTCGCGAGCGGGATGCGCCCGACGTAGCGCATCGACAGGCCCGGCGCGCCGCTCGCGGCCGCCACCGCGGCGAAGGCGCTGCTCGCGTACACCTGGCCGGGCGGCGTGATCGGCTCGATGCGCGCGGTGCGGCTGGTGTGCGGGCCCGTGTAGAGCGGAGAACCGGTGATCGGGTCGCGCCCGCAGTGCACGGGGCCGCAGTGCAGCGCGATGCGCAGGTCGAAGTTCGGCGGCAGGCCGCAGGCCGCCCGGTCGAAGTCGCGCACGAGCGCGTTCAGCTCCAGCGCGAAGCGGCCGGCGTCGGCCACGCTTCCGAACACCATGTACAGCCCGTCGCCGGAGGTCTCGACGTGCTCGAACGGGTGCGCCGTGCGGCGGCTGAGCTCGCGCCACGGCGCCGAGGAAGCCCGAGATGTAGCGGGGAATCTGGTCCTCGCTCAGCTGGCTGTAGCCGACGGCGTCCGCGAAGAGCAGCGCCCGGATCTCGTGCCGCGAGGCCGGCGCACTCGCCTTCGACCGGCGCCGGGCGCGTCGGCAACCGCGACGGCCGGCGCGCCGCCCGCGCGCAGCGCCGGCAGGCGCACCTGCTCCACCGCGAGGCCGCGCCGCGCCCACATCGAGACCACCGACGCCGCGCCGCCGGCCGAACCCGCGGCGGCGGGATCCCAGACCGCCAGCGCGCGCAGGCCGGTGTCGAGGACGTCGGCGCGCAGCCGGCCCATCCCGGTGATGATCAGGTTCGCGTACTCGAAAGTGGCGGCGCTGCCGCTCGCGCGGTGGTCGCTCGCGATCGTCACGCTGTCCGCGGCGGCGAGCGCGCGCTCGAACCGCTCGCCCCAGTCGCCCGCCGCGAAGTCGACGCTCGCGCGGCGAAACTCCGCCGGCGGAAACGGCAGGACGACATGCGTCTCGCCGCCGAGTCTCGCGGACGATCTCGAGGCACAGCAGGTCCGCGCCGCAGGCCGCGGATCCGTAGGCGGCCACGGGCGGATCCGCCGCGAGCGCCTCGCGCAAGGCCTCGCGAACGGCCGGCTCGATCGCGGCGGGAAACCGCGCCGCCACGCGGCCGTCCCGGTCGATCATGTGCCCGGTGAAGACGAGGACGGGCGCGATCCGCAGCGCCCGCGCGAAGTCGGCGCCGCCGCCTGGCAGGTGGGCCGCGAGGAGCTTCGCCTGCCGGCGCGTGCTGCTCTTGTCCCCGACGCGCCCGTCCGCCAGGGCGTCGGCGCGGGCGTAATGCGCCGCCGCCGCCTCGCCGTCGCCCAGGATCAGCGCCGCCTCTCCGAGGGTGGCCTCCCGCCAGTAGCGCGAGGGCCCGTCCTCGCCGGGCGCCTCGCGCCCGCAGATGTCGCGGACCTCGCGCGCGAGGGCGCGGGCCCCGTCCAGGTCGCCCTTGAGCACCGCCATGGTCGCGGCGTTGATGCCCGCGTAGTACGCGCCGGCGTCCGAATCGTCGCGGCGGGCGGCGTCGAACGCGCGCGCATAGAGCCGCAAGCCCGCATCGAGGTGGAAGGCGCGCCGCGCGGGATCCTTCGCGGCGCAGCGCCAGGTCCTTGTGGGTGCGCGCGAGCATGCCCAGCGTCTCGGCGTCGCCGCGGCCCTCGTCGGCCAGCCTGCCGAGGAGCTCGTTCGGCGCGCTCGACGTCGCCGCTGCGGGCCAGCGCCAGCCCCTGGAGCTGGCGAAGCCGCACGTCGTCCGGCCATCGCGCGAGGCCCGACTGCGCCGCGTTGTAGGCGAGCAGCGGCTCGCCCCGGTGCAGGTGCGCGCTCGGCGGCGGCGACGGCGGCCTCGGGCGAGTCTTCCGGTTCGTCGGGCCGGCGCTCGCTCATAAGGACGAGGATCATAGCCCGGCTACCCAAACCGCGCCGAATGCCCTACGCTGTGCGGCGCACGGCCCGGAGCGTGGACGGGAAGCCCGCCCGGGACCGCTGGATCCGCATCGAACCACAAGAACGAGGGGAACTCGCTCCATGTCGATCCATCCCGTTGCGCCGGTCACTTGCCACCGCAGGGGTTGCGCCGGTGAGCAACGTGCACGCCCTGGACTCGCACGCCCCGAGGCTCGACGACGACGCCTGGGAAGACCTGCTGAACTTCATCGAGGAGCGCCGCGTCATCCCCATCGTGGGGCCGGAGCTCCTGACGGTGGAGACCGAGAGCGGCACGCGGCCCCTCTACGACTGGATGGCGGACAAGCTCGCCGCGAAGCTGGGCGTGGACACCACCCTCCTTCCCCAGCCGTACACGCTCAACGACGTCGTGTGCTGGTTCCTCTCCGCGCGCGGCCGGCGCGAGGACACCTACACGCGCATGCGCAGCATCCTGCGCGAGACGAGCTTCGCCCCGCCCAAGGCGCTCAAGCAGCTCGCCGAGATCACCGACTTCGATCTCTTCATCACCACGACCTTCGACTCCCTCCTCGAGAACGCGATCAACGCGGAACGCTTCGGGGGCGCGCAGTCCACGGAGGTGATCGGCTACACGCCCAACCGCGTGGCGGACCTGCCCGAGCGAGCGCGAGCAGCTGCAGCGCCCGGTGGTCTACCACCTGCTCGGCCGCTGCTCCGCCTCGCCCACCTACGTGATCTCCGACGAGGACATGCTGGAGTTCGTGTGCGCGCTGCAGAGCGAGCACCTCACGCCCGAGAAGCTCTTCTACGAGCTCGAGCACAACCACCTCCTCATCATCGGCAGCAACTTCTCGAACTGGCTGGCGCGCCTCTTCCTGCGCATGGCCAAGCGCCGGCGGCTCTCCGACCCGCGCGACGTGGGGGAGGTGCTCGCCGACGACCACTCCGACGGCGACGAGCGCCTCATGGCCTTCCTGCAGCAGGTGAGCGTGCGCACGCGGGTCTATTCCGGCGCGATGCAGTTCGTCGACGAGCTGCACCGCCGCTGGACGGCGCGGCGCAAGCCCGCCGACGTGATCCCGATGAAGTCCGCGCCGCAGCGCATCCTGCCGCCCGAGCGCGAGATGCCCGACAACGCCGTCTTCATCAGCTACGCGCGCGAGGACCTCGCCGCGGTGCAGAAGCTCAAGGCCGCGCTCGACGCCGCCGGCGTGACGACCTGGTTCGACATGGACCGGCTCGAGAGCGGCGACGACTACGACCGCAAGATCCAGAAGAACATCGCGCGCTGCTCCTACTTCATCCCGGTCGTCTCCGCGACGACCGAGCGCCGGCTGGAGGCCTACTTCCGCCGCGAGTGGAGCTACGCGCTGGACCGCACGCGCAACATGGCCGACGACGCGATCTTCATCCTGCCCGTGTGCATCGACCAGACCGAGCCCCGCGGCGCGCGCGTCCCGGACAAGTTCAAGGCGGTGCACATCGCCCAGCTCGCCGGGGGCGAGCCCACGCCGGAGTTCGTGCAGCGCCTGAAGGAGCTGCTGGCGGGCCGCGAGCGGGGCGACGGGAGCGCGCCGTGAGCGCGCAGCCCGCGGCACCGGCCGAGACGCAGCCCGCCGTCGACCCGCAGCATCCCTGGCTGGGACTCGCCTCCTTCACCGAGGAGACGCGCGGCTACTTCCACGGCCGCGAGGAGGAGGTGGCCGAGCTCGGCCGCCGCGTCCAGCGAAAGCTCCTCACCATCCTCTTCGGGCAGTCGGGCCTGGGCAAGACCTCGATCCTGCGCGCGGGCATCGTGCCGCGCCTGCGGCCCGAGGGCTATTGCCCGGTGTACGTGCGCATCGACTACTCGCCCGAGTCGCCGCCGCCCGCGGAGCAGATCAAGCAGGCGATCTTCCGCGCGACCGAATCCTCGGGCCAGTGGACGCAGGCGGGCACCGCCGTCGAGGGCGAGTCGCTGTGGGAGTTCCTGCACCACCGCGACGACATCCTGAAGGACGCCGCCGGCAAGACCGTCGTCCCGCTGCTGATCTTCGACCAGTTCGAGGAGATCTTCACCCTCGCCCAGGCGGACGACGCGGGGCGAAAGCGCGCCGCGACCTTCGTCGAGGACCTCGCGGACCTGGTCGAGAACCGCCCGCCCAAGGCGCTCGAGGCGAGGATCGAGACCGACGACGCCATCACCGAGCGCTTCGACTTCGGCCGCGCCGACTACCGCATCCTCATCGCGCTGCGCGAGGATTACCTGGCGCACCTGGAAGGCCTGAAGGGGGCGATGCCCTCGATCACCCAGAACCGCATGCGGCTCGCGCGCATGAACGGGCAGCAGGCGCTCGCCGCGGTGATGAAGCCGGGCGGAAAGCTCGTCTCGGAGGAGGTCGCCGAGCCGATCGTGCGCTTCATCGCCGGCGGCTCGGAGCTGCGCAATGCGGAGGTCGAGCCCTCGCTCCTCTCCCTCATCTGCCGCGAGCTCAACAACGCGCGCCTCGCGCAGGGACGCGCCGAGATCTCCGCCGACCTGCTCGCGGGCTCCCACGACACCATCCTCGCCGAGTTCTACGAGCGCGCGCTCGCCGACCAGCCGGCCGCCGTGCGCAAGGTGATCGAGGACCAGCTGCTCACCGAATCCGGGTATCGCGAGAGCCTCGCCGAGGAGCGCCTGCTGAAGGCGTTCGCGGCGGCCGGCGCCGCGCCCGATGCGCTCGCCACCCTCGTGAACCGCCGGCTGCTGCGCATCGAGGAGCGCCTCGACGTGCGCCGCGTGGAGCTCACCCACGACGTGCTCTGCGGCGTGGTGAAGGCGAGCCGGGAGCTTCGCCTCGAGCGCGAGGCGAAGGAGGAGGCCGAGCGCCAGCTCGGGGCGCAGCGCGCGCGCGAGGCGGCCACCCGCAAGGCGCTGGTGCGCGCGCGGCAGGTCGCGGCGGCCTGCGCGGTGCTCGCCCTCGGCGCCATCGTGGGCGCGATCTTCGGCTACGTGAACATGCAGCGGGCGCGCGAGGCGGAGTCGGCGGCCCTCGAGACCCGCAAGCTCGCCGAGGGCGCGCGCGGCGAGGCCGAGAAGCTCGTCGTCTACCTGCTGGAGGACTTCCAGCTCGAGCTCGAGCCCATCGGGCGACTCGACGTGGTGGCGAACCTCTCCAAGCGCGCGCTCGACTATTACGCCGGATTGCCGCCCGCCCTTCGCACGCCGGCGACCGAGCGCAACCGCGCGCTGGCGGAGGTGCGGTACGCGATCTCGCTGCGCAACCTCGGCCGGCTGGACGAGGCCACCAAGGCCGCGGCGGCTTCCGTCGCGACGCTGGAGGACCTGCGGGCCAAGGGCGACGCGTCCGAGCCGACCGCGATCGGCCTCGCCATGGGCACCAGCGCCAAGTCGCGCATCCTGTCCCAGCAGACCCGTTTCCAGGACAGCCGGAAGGAAGGCAGCCAGGCCTACGCCGTCATCGAGCCGCTCGCCCTGGCGGCCGGGTCGTCGGTCGCCGCCCGCCGGGCCTTCGGCGAGATCGCGGTGTCCTACGGCTTCATCCTCATGCGCGACGGCGCCCTCGAGGACGCCGTGAAGGTCTTCGAGAAGGCGCGCACCGCGCTGCGCAGCATCGACGGCCTGCAGCTCGCGGATCTCTCCTCCGCGGCGCTGTTCGTCGAGGCCACGGCCTGGCAGATGGATGCGCTCATGCCCCTGGGCCGCATCGACGAGGCCCGGCGCAACGGCGAGGAGGCGAGGCCCGTGGCGAACGGCATCCTCGAGAAGCAGCCGGGGCACATGCTGGCGCTGCGGGCGAGGGCCCTCCTGCTGTCCAACTTCGGGGATCTCGCCGCCGACCAGATCCGCTTCAAGTCAGCCCTTCCCTTCTACGAGGCGGCCGCGCGGGACTACCAGAGCCTCCTCAAGGTGGACGCGGGCAATACCATCTCGTGGAACAACCTGGCCGCCAACTTCATGAACCTCGGGCTGTTCAGCGAGGGGGCAGGGCGGACGCGCGACGGCCTGAAATACCTGCGGGCCGCCGCACGGACCGGACGCGAGGGCGCCATGACGGCCGCCCGCGCCAACGGAATGACGTCCCTGTGGTGGCACGTCGCGCGCATGGAGGCGGAGCAGGGCAACGCGGAAGCGTCGCAGGCGGCCATGGACGAGCTGACGCGCTATGCGGCATTGGCCGTGCGCGACATGCCCGCCAGCGCCCCCTCGCGGACGATCCGCGAGCAGTGGCCCGTCAAGTACGAGGCGATGCGCCAGTTCATCCTCGGAAACTTCCCGGCCGCGCGGGAGAAGGCTGCCGCGGTCATCCGCCAGCTCGAGCCGCTGAAGCCCGAGTTCGAAGGCGCGAAGCGGTTCCGGAACATCGAGTTGGCGGACAACTATGCGACGCTCGCCGACGCGACCTATGCGATGAAGGACTACGTGCAGGCCGAGGACGCGGCGCGCCGCGGGGTCGCCGCCCGGCTGGCGGCGCCGGCGCAGAGCCGGATCGAGGAATTCTTCGCCTCCGAGCACCACACGCAGCACGCGCTGGCGCTCGCGAGGCTCGGTCGCCTCGCCGAGGCGCGGACGGCCCTCGCGCCGGCGCTCGAGCTGCATCGCAAGTTCGCCGACGCGAGCGAGGCGGAGTGGGTCCGCGAGCGGCGCGCGCGCGTCCGGCTGGCGCAGGCGCTCGCAACGCCGGAGGAGGCGCAGGCCCGGCTAGCCGAGGCTGCGGCGCTCATCGACGGGCTTTCCGCCGAGTATCGCCGGACGCCGTCCGTCATCCAGTCGCGAAACGAGATCGCGCTCGAGCAGGTCAGGCGGCGGTAGACCGGCTGGAAAGGGGAGGCGGCGATGGGCGCCGCCTCCGGCACTCCCGCTCTATTGCAACGCCGCGCCCGTCATGAAGGTCCAGACGTAGTCGCTGGCCATGGGATTGCCCGCCAGGTCCATGACGCCGCCGGTCCCGCCCCTTATCGTGACCGTGTAATTGGTATTGGCGCGCAAGAGGCAGGCGGCAACGGTCCGAATCGTACAGGTCCTGCCGGAATACCACGTCCAGTCCGGAATAGCTCAACGTTCCGCCCCCCGCCTGCGTGCCCGATGCCGTTTCCGCGAGCGTGCAGTTCACGCTGGTCACCGTCAGCGGGTCCATGCGCCTCGCTGAACGTCGCGGCGACGAGGGCGTTGATGTGGACATTCGCCGCGCCGTTGGCGATGGTGGTTGCGCTGACCGTCGGCGCGCCCGCGTCCGGCGTCGTTCCGGTGGTCCAGGCCCAGACATAGTCGCCCGCCATGGGATTGCCCGCGAGGTCCTTCACGCCGCCGTCCCGCCCTTGAGGGTGGCGGTATAGACCGTCGCCGGCGCGAGGTTGCCCAGCGGGATGAAGAGCGCGGTCACGCCGGAGTAGGCCACGGTGCCTGGGACCGGCCGTCGTCCCCTGCGCGAGCAGGAAGGTCTTCGAGGTGATCGTCAGCGGGTCCATCGCCTCGCTGAACGTCGCGCCGACCTTGGTATTGATGGCGACGTTCGTCGCGCCATTGGCATTGAGGGTCCCGCTGACCGTCGGCGCGTGGCGTCGTTCGCGTCTCCCGTCGTCCAGGCCAGCTCGTAGTCCCTGGCCAGGGCATTGCCCGCGAGGTCCCTCACCCCGCGGCGCCACCCTTGACGCTGACGACGTAGCGGGTGAGCGGAGCGAGGTTGGCTGACGGGACCAGGACGGCGCTCACGCCGGAGTAGGTCACGGTGCGCCGGCACCAGCGTCGTTCCCTGCGTGAGGAAGAATGTCGCGGAGGTGATCGTCGCGGGGTCCATCGCCTCGCTGAACGTCGCGCCCACCTTGGTGTTGAGGGCGACGTTCGTCGCGCCGTTGAGGTTGATGGCTCCGCTGATCGTCGGCGCCGTGATGTCCGGCCCCGCCCGCGGTCGTCCAGGACCAGGACGAAGTCGCCTGCCAGGGTCATTGCCCGAGACGTCGCTCGCGCCGCCGGCCCCGCCCTTGATCGTGACGGTATAGCGGGCGTTCGGGGCGAGGTGCGCCGAAGGCACCAGGACCGCGCTCACGCCGGTGTAGCTCACGGTGGCCGGAACCAGCGTGGCTCCCTGCATGAGGAAGAACGTCGTGGCGGTGATCGATGCGGGATCCATCGGCTCGCTGAACGTCGCGCCGACCTTCGTGTTGATGGCGACGTTCGTCGCGCCATTGGCGTTGAGGGTCCCGCTGACCGTCGGCGCCAGGTTGACGGCCGGCGGCGACCACGGGCCGGGGGGCTTCCTCCCGCCGCCGCCGCCACCGCCACCGCATCCCGCCGCCACGGCGACCAACAGCAAGGCCGCGAGGCGCTTCGTCGATCCCGTCACGTTTTCAAATCGTTTCATGTGCATTCCCCAATTCCGTTCAGCGGAAGACCCGAGCCGGAAGCCGGCGGTCATGGGTTATGTTTATCCCCCCATCGGCCGCGGCCTTCCGTGCGCTAGCGCACGCTGGGCAGCGCTTTCCCGGCTGCGCGCGGCGACTTGCCGTAACATTCCCGGTGATCCCGGCATGAAGCCGGCCCCCCGAAACGACGGAAAATCCCATGCCTTCCATCAGCCGCCGATCCGACCAGCTCGGCACCGAAAACGCCTTCGTCGTCCTCGCCGAAGTGGCCAAGCTGCAGGCCGCCGGCAAGGACATCATTTCCTTCTGCATCGGCCAGCCCGACTTCCCCACGCCCGTGAACATCCAGGACGCGGCCGTGAAGGCCATCCGGGAGGGCAAGCACGGCTACACGCCCTCGGCCGGCATCGTCGAGCTGCGCGAGGCGATCGCGAAGTACGTCTCGCGCACGCGCGGATCGCCGTGAGCGCCGACGACGTCGTGGTGGGCGCGGGGGCGAAGCCCTTCATCGCCTACACGATCCTCTCGGTCACCGACCACGGCGCGGGCGACGAGGTGATCTACCCGAACCCCGGGCTTCCCGATCTACGAGTCGCAGATCCGCGCCATGGGCGCGGTGCCGGTGCCCATCTACCTTCGCGAATCGCGCAGCTTCAACTTCGACCCGGCCGAGCTCGAGGCGAAGATCACCCCGAGGACGAAGCTCCTCATCCTGAATTCGCCGCAGAACCCCACCGGCGGCATCGTGTCGGCGAAGGACATGCAGGCCATCGCGGCCATCCTCGCGAAGCACCCGGACGTCTGGGTGTACGCCGACGAGATCTACTCGCGCCTCGTCTACGACGGCGCCTTCGCCTCGCTCGCCGCGATCCCCGGCATGCAGGAGCGCACGATCATCTGCGACGGCGCCTCGAAGACCTGGGCCATGACGGGCTGGCGGCTGGGCTACGCGGTGAACAAGGCGCTCGCGCCCGTGTTCACGCGCTGGGTGACCAACACCGAGTCCTGCGCCTCCCACATCAGCCAGTGGGCGGCGGTGGAGGCGATCAACGGCCCGCAGCACGACGCGGAGAAGATGCGCGCGAGCTTCCTCGCGCGGCGCGACCTCATCGTGGGGCTCCTGAACCAGGTGCCGGGCGTGACCTGCCAGAGCCCCGGCGGCGCCTTCTACGCCTGGCCCAACGTGACCGGGGCCTGCCGCCTGGTGGGCGCGAAGGATTCGGAGGAATTGCGCGTGCGGCTGCTGAACGAGGCCGGCGTGGCGGTGCTCGCCGACATCCACTTCGGCCCGCGCGTGCCGGACGAGGGCCAGCACATCCGCTTCAGCTACGCCGCCTCCAACGCCGCGATCGAGAAGGGCGTCGCGCGCATGGCCGACTTCGTCCGCCGCAACACGAAGTAGGCGCCGGCGACGATGCCCGCCTGGACCTGGCTCGTCCCGACGCTCGCGATCGCGCTCCTCGGGGCGGCGGTTGCGCTCGGCGTGGGCACGCTCCTCGCGATCGCGAGCGCGGCCGGCCTCATCGGCGCGGTGATCGCGGCGGTCCACCACGCCGAGGTCGTCGCCCACCGGGTCGGCGAGCCCTTCGGCACGCTCGTCCTCGCGGTGGCGGTGACCGTCATCGAGGCGTCCCTGATCCTCTCGATGATGCTCGCGGGCGGCGCCGACAAGGCGACGCTGCCGCGCGACACGATCTTCGCCGCGCTCATGATCATCTGCAACGGCGTGGTCGGCCTCTGCGTGCTCGTCGGCGGCATCCACCACCGCGAGCAGACCTTCCGCGTGGAAGGCGCCGGTCCCGGCCTCGCCGCGCTCGTGGCCATGGCCACGCTCTCCCTCGTGCTGCCCACCTTCACCACGAGCACCCCGAGCGGAACGTACAGCCCCTCGCAGCTCGCGTTCGCCGCCGTCGCGTCGCTCGCGCTGTGGGGCGTGTTCGTCTTCGTGCAGACCGTCCGGCACCGCGACTACTTCCTGCCCGCGGCGGACCCCGCGAACCCCGAGGTCCACGCCGAGCCCCCGACGACCCGGCGCGCGTGGGCCAGCTTCGCGCTGCTCCTCGTGTCCCTCGTGGCGGTCGTGGGGCTGGCCAAGATGCTCTCGCCGGCGATCGAGCGCGCCGTGGCCGCGGCCGGCGCCCCCGCGACGGTCATCGGCATCGCGATCGCGATGCTCGTGCTGCTGCCGGAGACGTGGGCCGCCGTGCGCGCGGCGCGCGCCAACCGCCTGCAGACCAGCATGAACCTCGCCATCGGCTCGGCGCTCGCGAGCATCGGCCTCACCATTCCCGTGGTCGCGCTCGCCTCCATCGCCTTCGGCGTTCCGCTCGTGCTCGGCCTCGAGCCGAAGGACCTCGTGATGCTCGTCCTCACCTTCGTGGTCGGCACGATCACGCTGGGCACCGGACGCACGAACATCATGCAGGGCGCGGTGCAGCTGGTGATCTTCGCGGCGTTCCTCTTCCTGGCACTCGTCCCGTAGCGCCCGTCCGTCAGCGCGGTCGCGTGCCGCGCGGGCTGGCCAGCCGCTCGATCCCCTCGAAGAGCCCGTGGACCAGGAGGGCCAGCGCCGCCGCCGGCAACGCGCCGGCCAGCAGCATGCGGTGGTCGTTGAGCGCGAGTCCCTGCGCGATGCGCTCCCCGAATCCGCCCGCGCCCACGAAGGCCGCGATGGTGGCGGTGCCGACGTTCACCACCGCCGCGGTCTTGACCCCCGCGAGGATGACCGGAGCCGCGAGCGGCAACTCGATGCGGGCCAGCGCCTGGCGTGGCGTGAGCCCGAGGGCGAGCGCGGCGTCCCGCAGCCCGCCGGAAACGCCGAGGAGCCCCGCGTGGGTGTTGCGCGCGATCGGCAGCAGCGCGTAGAGGAAGAGCGCCACGAGCGCCGGCCACGCGCCGATGCCGGTGAGCGGGATGAGGAACGCGAGGAGTGCCAGCGACGGAATGGTCTGCACGAGGCCCGCGAACGCGAGCAGCGGCTGCGCGAACCCGCGCACCCTCGCGGCCACGATGCCCATCGGGACGCCCGCGGCGATGGCCGCGGCCAGCGATGCGAACACGAGCATCAGGTGCTCCAGCGCCAGCCGCGCGAAGTCGGGCGCGAACACCGCGGATGCGAGGCCGCGCTCCGCGGGCTCGGCCGCCGCGCCGAGGAATTCGCGCGGCCACCGCGGCGAACGCGACGCCGTCGATCTCGGCGCGCGCGTTGAGCCGGATCATCGCCGCCTCGTCGATGCGCCCCTGCAGGCCCGTCCACGCCGCGAACGCGGCCGGCAGGCGCGCAGGCAGGTCGAGGCGGTGCAGCACCACCGCGTCGTAGCGCGGGAAGAACCGCCGGTCGTCCTCGAGGATGCGCAGCCGGTAGCGGGCGAGCTTCGCATCCGTGGTGTAGAGGTCGATCGCCTCCACCTGCCCGGCCGCCAGGGCCTCGTAGGCGAGGCCGTGGTCCAGCCCGCGCGGGTCCCGCTGCGGGAGCCCGTAGGCGGCCTTGAGCCCCGGCCAGCCGTCCGCGCGGCCGAGGAACTCGTGCGACAGGCCGAGCGCCAGGCCCGGCTCGCGCGCGAGATCCGACAGCTTCGCCAGGGACCGGGCCGCCGCGACGTCTTCCTTCATCCCGAGCGCGTAGCCGTTCGAGAAGCCCAGGGGCACGCTGGCGGCCAGCCCCAGCGGCGCCAGCCGCCGGTTGATCGCCGCGAGGTCCGGGTTGCCGTCGTCGCGCAGGATCTCGCGCGCGATGGTGCCCGTGTATTCGGGATAGGCGTCGATCGCCCCGCCCTTGAGCGCCTCGAAGAGGATGGCGGTGTTGCCCATGCCCGGCAGGTGCCGTGCGGCCACCCCTGCGCGCTGCGCGGATTGCGCGAGGATCTCGCCCAGGATGTAGGACTCGGTGAATCGCTTGGAGCCCACGCGCAGCGGCTCGGCGCCCGCCGCGAACGCGATGGCCGCGGCGAGGAGGGCGAGGAGGGCGGCGCCTGGGGCGCGGCTCGGATTCATGGAAGGCTCGCAGGGAAGGGGGCGATGGCCCGCCATTGTCGTCCGAATTGCGCGGTGTCAAACACCCCGTGTGTCAGACACCACGTGGTGTCAGACACTCGTGTCTGACACCTCAGAACGGCACGAGGATCAGGTAGAGCCCCAGCAGCAGCATCACGAGGCCCGAGAGGAGCTTGAGCATCCGCCCCTCCTTCTCCTGCAGGCGCTTCTGGCTCAGCGTGACGACGCCGATCGCGAGCAGGATCACGTCGTCCAGCATGTACATGACGTTGTAGAGCAGGAGGTAGCCGTAGTAGCTCCAGGGATCGAGCTTCCTCAGGGTGAGGATGCGCGTGTAGAGCGCCGGGAGCCCCGAGGTGCACAGGAGCTCCACGAGCTGCACCAGGATCGCCAGCACCACCGTGCCCGCGATCGCCATCGCGAGGCTCTGCTCGTGCAGGAGCCGCCGCATGCGCTGGTAGATCCCGGGCTTGGCGGCGGCGGGAATCGAGAGCGAGACGCCGCGGCCGAAGGCGAAGAAGTCCTTCACGTGGACGAGGCCCGCCACCAGGGCGATCACGCCGAGCGCGATCTCGGAGGCGCGCGAGATGCCGATCAGCAGGAAGAGGTTGAGCCACGCCGCCATGAAGGCGAAATAGGCGATGCCCTGGATGGCGACGAAGGTGCCCGCGATCGCGATCATCCGGCGCCGGTCGCCCACCGAGGCGAGCATCGAGACCATCAGGACCAGCACCCACATCGAGCACGGGTTGAAGCCGTCGAGCAGGCCGATGGCGACGGTGAACGCGGGCAGGCCCACCTCGTCGATGCTGACGCGCTTGCCGATCCACGGGATCTCGATGAATCCGGCGTCGGCCTGCCCGGGCGTGGCGCAGGGCTCCTCCTGCGCGATCTTGCACATCTCGCCGGGATCCGCCGCCTTCCCCGCCGGCGGCGGCGCCCGGGCGAGCAGCGCCCGCTATGCGCGCGCCGGTGCTTCCTCGTCGACGAACCCGATGAGCAGTTCCCCGTGCGCGTGGAACGCGGGCACGCCGGAGACCCGGCCGGGGGACTTCGCCACGAGCTGCTGCGAGCCGCTCGAGTGCCTGCCGGTCGCGGCTCACGTCGCGGACCGTCACCTGCAGCGTCCGGCTGCTCGCGGCGCAGCTTCTCCACGAAGCGCTCGGCATCGGCGCAGTGGGGGCAGCCTTCGCGCACGAACAGCTCGGGCGCATCGGCTCCCGACGCGTCCTCCGGCGGCGTGGCGGCCGAGACGAATGCGCACATCGCGACCCACAGGACCGCGGCCGCCAGGGCCGGGCCGAACCGGCGCAGCCATGGGCCCATGGGCCTAGGCCATGGCCAGGGATGGGGTGGGTGGATCATAGTAGGGACATCGGGCGGGCAACTCCCCGACGCCATGAACATTGTCAACCTCCCCATCGCGGACGTTCTGACGAGCCTCAAGTCGTCGGAACGCGGGTTGGACAGCCCGGAGGCCGCCAGGCGCCTCCTGGAATTCGGCCACAACCGCATCGAGGAGGTGCGCGGCAAGCCGCTCTGGGTGCGCTTCCTGCGCGAATTCACGCATTTCTTCGCGCTGATCCTCTGGGTGGCGGCCTGCCTCGCGTTCTTCGCCGAGACGAGGAATCCCGGCGAGGGCATGGGGCAGCTCGGCGCCGCCATCCTGGCCGTGATCGGAATCAACGGCGCCTTTTCCTTCTGGCAGGAGTACCGCGCCGAAACCGCCATTGCCGCGCTGAGGCGCCTGTTGCCGCCGCAGGCCCTGGCCCTGCGCGACGGGCAGCTGCAGGAGATGGCCGTCGAATGCCTCGTGCCGGGCGACGTCGTCGTCCTGGAGGAGGGCGACAACGTGCCGGCGGACTGCCGGCTGATCGAGGCGTCCGGCGTGAGGGTCAACCTGTCGACCCTCACGGGCGAGCCGCTCGCCAAGGCGAGGACGGCGGAGGCCATCGCCAACGGCCTGGCGCTCGAGGCGAAGAACCTGCTCCTGGCGGGCACCTCGCTCGTTTCCGGACAGTGCCGGGCGGTGGTCTTCGCGACGGGCATGCGCACGGAGTTCGGCAGGATCGCCCACCTCACGCAGACGGTCGGGGAGGCCGGCTCGCCGCTGCAGCGCGAGATCGCCCGCGTCTCGCGGCTGGTCGCGGTGTTCGCCTCGGCCCTCGGCCTCTTCTTCTTCGGCCTCGGCACGGCTCATCGGCCTGCCGTTCTGGGACAACGTCATGTTCGCCATCGGGATCATCGTGGCCAACGTCCCGGAGGGGCTCCTGCCGACGGTGACGCTCTCGCTCGCGATGGCGACCCAGCGCATGGCGAAGCGAAACGCGCTGGTGCGCCACCTGCCTTCCGTGGAGACGCTCGGGGCGACGACGGTCATCTGCAGCGACAAGACGGGCACGCTCACGCAGAACAGGATGTCCGTCGTGCAGGTCTATGCGGCGCGCATGCCGGGCCCGACCCGCGACCTGCGCGAGGTCGCCGGCGACCTCCACCTGCGGCGAAACGCCAGGCACTGCAACAGCCTGAAGCGCGGCAGCCGCGACGGGCAGCGAGACCTGGCTGGGCGATCCGATGGAAATCGCGTTCGCCGAGTTTGCCGGGAACAGCGACATTTCCGGCGACGTCGCGACCGAGGGAGAAATCCCCTTCGACAGCGATCGCCGCCGCATGTCCGTGGTCGTCGCCATCGGCGGCGAGCGCTGGCTCTACTGCAAGGGAGCCCCCGAGGCGGTGCTGCCCCTGTGCGATCGCATCGACGACCGCGGCGCCCTGCTCCCTCTCGACGACGAGGGCCGGCGCCGGATCACCGCGGCGCAGGAGGCCATGGCCGAAGGCGGGCTTCGCGTCCTCGCCTTCGCCTGCCGGAAGCTCGCGGCCGGCGAGGCGACCGAAGAGAGAAACCTCGCGCTGTCGGGCCTCGTCGGGCTGCACGACCCGCCGCGCGCCGAGGCGCCCGAGGCGATCGCCCGCTGCCGTTCGGCCGGCATCAAGGTGATCATGGTCACCGGGGACCATCCGCACACGGCCGTCGCGATCGCCCGCGAAATCGGCCTGGTGAAGTCCGCGAGCCCGGTCGTGATCCAGGGCGAGGCGCTGCGGAAGATGACGCCGGCCCAGCTGCAGATCGCGCTCGACAGCCCCGAGATCGTCTTCACCCGCGTGACCGCCGAGCAGAAGCTCACCGTGGTCGAGGGCCTCAAGCGCAAGGGGCACGTGGTCGCGGTGACGGGCGACGGCGTCAACGACGCGCCGGCGCTGCGCGCGGCGCACATCGGCATCGCCATGGGCATCTCCGGCACCGACGTCGCCAAGGAAGCGGCCGACATGATCCTGCTCGACGACAACTTCGCGAGCATCGTGAGCGCGATCGAGGAAGGGCGCGCGGTCTTCGCGAACATCCGCAAGTTCCTCACCTACATCCTCACCTCGAACATCCCCGAGCTGGTTCCCTACCTCGCCTTCGTGCTGTTCCGGATCCCGCTGCCGCTCACCATCATCCAGATCCTCGCGGTCGATCTCGGCACCGACATGCTGCCGGCCCTCGCCCTGGGCGCGGAGCGGCCGCATCGCGCGCTCATGGAGCGCCCGCCGCGCCCCGCCCGGGAGCCGCTGCTCACCTGGCCGCTGCTGGCGCGGGCCTATCTCTGGCTGGGCATGCTGCAGGCCGCGGCGTCGATGGCCGTGTTCTTCTTCGTCCTGCAGGGCGGCGGTTGGGCGTACGGGGAGGTCCTCGGCGCGACCGATCCCCTGTACCTGCAGGCGACGACGGCCTGCCTCGCCGCCATCGTCATGGCCCAGGTGGTGAACGTCTTCCTCTGCCGCCACCCGGAGGCGTCGGCGCTGCGCTCAGCCCCTCCTGGACAACCCGTTGCTCCTGGCGGGGATCGCGGTCGAGATCGCCCTCATCCTCGCGATCGTCTACACGCCCGATCGGGAATGCGGCGTTCGGGACGCGGCCCCTCGCCGGCGGAGCCCTGGCTGCTGATGATCCTGTTCGCGCTGGGCATCGGGCTCCTCGAGGAGCTGCGCAAGCGGCTGCGGGCCGCGTTCGCGCCCCGCGATAGCGGCCTAGAACCTCGCCCAGCCGTCCTGGTCGTCGGCCCGCATCCGCGCGCCGGCAAGCGCCGGCATCCTCGCCGCCCGGCTGGCGGCCGGCTCGAGGGTCACGGCCGCGGTCCTCGCGCGCCGCCGGTGCCGCCGACTCGGCGATGCGGAACGCGCTCACGGCCGACACGAGGTCGTCGGACTGCCGGCCCAGCGCCTCGGCCGCGGCGTTGAGCTGCGCCACGACGTGCGAATAGCGCTGCGTCGCGGTGTCGAGGTGGCCGACCACGGTCGCCACCTGCGCGAGCCCCGCGCTCTGCTCGCGCGTGGCGCCGGCCAGGCGGTCCATGAGGTCGCGCACCTGGCCCGTCGCGTTCACGATGTCGTGCATCTTCCCGCCCGCGTCCTCGGCGAGCGCGGTGCCGGCGTGGATCATGTCCAGCGAGTCGCGGATGACGCCGCGGATGTCCTGCGCCGCGGCGGCGCTTCGCTGCGCGAGGCTGCGCACCTCGGAGGCGACCACCGCGAACCCGCGGCCCTGCTCGCCGGCCCGGGCCGCCTCGACGGCGGCGTTGAGGGCGAGGATGTTGGTCTGGAAGGCGATGCCGTCGATGATCGCGACGATGTCGGCGATGCGGCTGGAGCTCGCCTGGATGGTGTTCATCCGGTCCACCACGTTCGCGACCATCTCGCCGCCGCTCGAGGCCAGGGTGGCCGCGGCCTGCGCGAGCGTGCTCGCCTCGCGCGAGGTTTCCGCGTGCATCGCCACGCTCGACGACATCTGCTCCGTGGCCGACGACGCCTCCTCGAGGGACACCGCCTGCTGCTCGGCTTCCCGCGACAGGTCGGCGTTGCCGCTTCCGAGGTTGTGCGCCGTGCCCTGGACCGAGTCCGCGGCCTGGCGCACGCGGGCGACCGTCGCCGCGAGGTTGTCGTTCATCTCGCTGAGCGCGGCGAGGAGCTGCCCCGTCTCGTCCGTGCCGGCGCCCTCGATGCGCGCGGTGAGGTCTCCCTTGGCGATCGTGTGGACGACGCCCAGGGCGGCGAAGACGGGCTTCAGCACCGACACGATGATCCAGGTCGCCAGCAGGGCGAACACGACCATGCCGGCCGCCGAGACGACGATCAGGGTCCAGGTCGCGACGGTTCGCGCCTCCACGGCGGCCTTGTCGGCCGCCGCGATGTCGCGGCCGACCCGCTCGATCGCCGCGCGCGCCGCGCTCTCCTGGGCCGCATCGCGGGGCTTGCCGCTCCCGGCGAGCTGCGCGCGCAGCGCCAGGACCTGCTGGTCGCGCAGCCGCGAGCCGCGCTCGATCGCCTCGTTGACGCCGGCGTCGCCCCAGAAGATGGCGAGCGCCGTGGCGAGCATCATCGCGAAACCGATCACCGCGCAGGTGATCACCTTGGTCTTGATGGTCAGGTCGGACAGGATGTTCTTCATGGCTTGTTGTCGTGCGGGAGTCGAAAGCGCCGTGCGCGGCGCGGTGGGGGCGATCCGGTTCAGGCGAACACGGTGGCGAGGAGCCCGGCGATCCCCAGCCCGAGCGCGGCGAGCGAATCCCCGGCGATGAGGCCGCCGCCGACGAGCGAGGTGGTGCTCATGTCCTCCGGCATCGCCTTCTCCCCCGGCGCGGGCTTCTTCTTCGCGACCGTGTTGAGGAAGCTCGAGAGGATGCCGCCGCCGCCGAACCAGAGCGAGGTGTGCAGGTTCACGAAGCCGCCGAAGGACGAGGCGTAGGGCGAGGGCACGAACACCGCGTCGAAGAGGAAGTCGGCCACGAACCCCCGCCGGCCGCTCGCCGCGAAGGCCTTCCAGGCCGCGCTCGACTTCACCAGCACGCGAACGAGCTGGAACGCGAAGCCGATCCCCACGCCCACCCAGATCGCCGTGCGCTGGTAGGGCTTGTCGTCGGTGAGGCTCCTCAGCACGCCGACGAACTTGTAGGTCATCGCCGCGCTCCACTCCGACGGCTGCTCGCCCGCCTTCATCACCGTCTGGTCCAGCAGCAGGACGGGGTAGGCGGTCATGAAGATCTTCGCGAACGCCACCGCCATGATGGCGCCCACGAGCACGCCGGCCACCTGGTAGCGGAACTGGTGGACGCGGTTCGTGCCGAGCCGCCAGCCGGTGGAGCGGTCCTGCTGCATGTCGCAGGCGATGCTCGTGGAGATGAGCAGCACCATGCCCGCCATGAGGCCCACCACCGGGTCCTTCAGGCCGATGGCCGCCATCAGCACCACGCTCACCACGAAGGCCGAGGAGATCGGGTTGGAGTCGCTGATGCCCACCGAGATGCCGTTCACCATCGCGAAGACGAAGACCAGCGCCACCGCGAAGAGGAGGAAGCCGACGGGCTGCCCGAGGACGAGGTGGCCCGTGAGCACGACGCCCGCGGCCCAGAAGGCGACCCACAGGATCGAGGCGCTTCGTGTTGACCCGCTTCCACTCCGCCTGCGGCGCGTCGGTCGGCGCGGCCCCGCGCATGCGGGTCGCCGCTTCCTTGAGCACGAGCGCGATGTCGATGATGGCCGCGCCCATGATCAGGCCCAGCGCGATCAGGAACGCGATCTTGCGGAAGGGCTCGCCCGGGGCGAGCCAGCCGATCGAGATGAAGAACGGGATGAGCGCCCAGAAGATGAGGCCCGAGGTGATGGCCGGGATGCCGATGCGCGCGCCGACGAGCATTCCCGCGCCCAGCGTCGAGGTGGACAGCTCGATCGCCCCGAGGAGCGCGACCTTGCCCGCCGCGATGCCGCCCACGATGCCGACGGCGATGCCGCTGCCGAGCTTGGCGACGGACTGGCGCAGCAGCACCGGGTCGGTCAGCGCCCGCAGGATGTTGGCCACCGCGAGCCCCGAGGGGTAGGTGAGCTGCATGCGGTCGACGAGCATCGGCGTGTAGAGCATGCCCACGCCCACGCCGAACATCCCGATGCAGAGCATGTAGAGGATCAGCTGCCAGATGGGGGGCTGCGGCAGTCCCATCCACACCATCGCCTGGATGAGGACGCCCATGGCGCTCATGCCCGCGACGGAGGCCGCCGCGGTCTGCATGTAGTTCGCGCCGTGCTTGCCCTCGGCGCCGTAGCCGAACGTGACGGTCGAGCCGAGGATGCCCGCGAGGACCTGCCCGCCCACGAAGAAGCCGAGCGAGAAGTTCATGTAGGACGCGGTGACGCCGCCGAGCGGCCCCAGCACCAGGATGCCGAGGCAGCCGAGCAGCGCGTGGTATTTCCACGTGCCGACGGCGGGAAGCCAGGACCAGCGCGGAGCGGCGGCGGGGGTGGGGGCGGGGGCGGGCGAGATCATGTCGCCAAGCGTACAAGAGTTCCCGCCCCCGGGCACCGGTGTATCCTGCGTCGTCTTGACGCGACGCAAAGCGCCCCCGGATTTTCCATGACCCCCGCCTCCTCCGCGCCCCTCGCGGGCCTCAAGGTCGTCGAGTTCTGCCAGGTCGCCGCCGGCCCCTTCTGCGGCATGCTGCTCGCCGACTACGGCGCCGAGGTCGTGAAGGTCGAGCCGCCCGAGGGCGACGCGATGCGCCAGTGGCCGCCGCTCAGCGGCGGCTACAGCGAGAACTTCGCTTCCATCAACCGCGGCAAGAAGTCCGTCGCGCTGGACCTCAAGAACCCGGCCGACCGCGATTTCGCGCGCGCGCTCGTCCTCGAGGCCGACGTCCTCGTCGAGAACAACCGCCCCGGCGTCATGCAGCGGCTCGGCCTCGGGTGGGACTGGTTCGGGCCGCGCAAGCCCTCGCTCGTCTACTGCTCGATCTCCGCCTTCGGCCAGGCGGGGCCGCGCTCGACCGAGGGCGGCTTCGACCTCACCATCCAGGCCGCCACGGGCGTGATGAGCGTCACGGGCGAGGAGGGCGGCGCGCCGGTGAAGTGCGGCGTGCCGATCTCGGACTTCACCGCGGGGCTCTACGCCGCGTTCTCCATCGCGTCCCTCGTCGCGCGCGTGCGCGCCGGCGGCCCCGGCGGCGCCATCGACGTGCCCATGTTCGCCACGACGATCGCGGTGGCCGCGCTGCAGACGAGCGAGTACTTCGGCACCGGGCAGGAACCCGCGCAAGCTCGGCTCCGCGCATCCGCGCAACGCGCCCTACCAGGCCTACCGCGCCGCCGACGGCTGGTTCGCGATCGCCGCCGGCAACGACCGGCTGTGGCAGTCGGTGTGCGAGGTCGTGGGCGCGCCCGAGTGGGCCGGCGACCCGCGCTTCGCGTCGACGACGCTCCGCGCGAGGAACCAGGCGGCGCTGAAGGAGATGCTCGAGGCCCGCTTCGCGGGCGCGCCGGCGGCGCAGTGGCTGGAGCGCTTTCGCGCGGCGGGCGTTCCGTCGGCGCCCATCAACGGCTACGCCGAGGCGCTGGCCGACCCGCAGTCGGCGGCCCTCGGGCTGGTCATCCCCGCGACGCTGCCCGGCGGGCACGCCACGCGCACCGTCGGCTGCCCCATCCGGCTCGACGGCGCCCCCGTGGCCGTGAACGCGACCTTCCCCGCGCTGGGGGAACACACCGCCGCCCTGCGCGCGGAAACGAAGGAGGCGAAATGACGAACGACGCCGACCGCATCGCGCCGCTGCGCGATTTCGTGAAGGCCATGACGCGGCTCGTGGACCGCACCGACGACGAGGCGGCGCTCCTGGCCGGCGCCCGGCCGCTCCTCGCCGCCCTCATCGCGGACGACGCGTGGCTGCCCGGCGAGTGCGCGAAGCCCGACCCGCAGTTCTACCGCCAGTACCTGCTGCACTGCGATCCGCTGGAGCGCTTCTCGGTGGTGAGCTTCGTGTGGGGCCCGGGGCAGAAGACGCCCGTGCACGACCACACGGTGTGGGGGCTCGTGGGGATGATGCGCGGCGCCGAGCGCTGCCGGCGCTACGAGCGCGCGGCCGACGGCACCGTGAGACCCGTCGGGGAAGAACAGGTGCTCGAGCCGGGCGAGATCGAAGCCGTGTCCCCGAGGGTGGGCGACATCCACACCGTGGCCAACGCGCTGGCCGACGCGCCCTCCGTGAGCATCCACGTCTACGGCGCGAACATCGGCGCGGTTCGCCGGCACGTGTTCGATGCCGCCACCGGGGCGGTCAAGGATTTCGTCTCCGGCTACTCGGCGGCGACGGTTCCCAACCTCTGGGACCGCTCTTCCGTCGTGCGGGCCTCGATCCCGTGACCGGCGTGCGCGACGGCGTGGCCACCGCCTGGCTCGACCGGCCCGACCGCGGCAACGCGCTTTCCGCCGAAGCGACCGGCGCGTTGATGGCGTCCGTGTCCGCGGCGCTGGCCGACCCCGCCGTGCACACGCTCGTGCTGCGCGGACGCGGCAGGCATTTCTGCACCGGCTTCGACCTTTCCGCGCTCGAGACGGAAACGGACGCGACGCTGCGCGCGCGCTTCGTGGCGCTCGAGCGGCTGCTGCAGGCGGTGTGGCACGCGCCGGTCCGCACGGTGGCCTTCGCCACGGGGCGCGCCTGGGGCGCGGGCGCGGACCTCTTCGCCTCCTGCGACATCCGCGCCTGCGCGCCCGACGCCACCTTCCGCTTCCCGGGCTCCGCCTTCGGCATCGTGCTGGGCACGCGCAGGCTCGTGGAGCTCATCGGCTGGGACCGCGCCCGCGCGCTGGTGACGGAGGGGGCCATGCACGATGCCGCCGCGGCGAAGGCCGCGACCCTCGTCACCGACATCGTGGACGGCGACCCCGAGGCCTTCCTCGCGGACACGCTGCGCGCCGCCTGTCGCCGACCGGCGCACGTTCGCCATGATCCGCGCGGCGACGCGGCCCGACCGCCGCGACGAGGACATGGGCACGCTCGACGCGTCCGCCAGCGTGCCGGGACTCGTCCAGCGCATCGACCGCTACCGGAAGAGCCTGCGGAAATGACGGGCCGGAGGCGAGGCCTCAGGCGGGACGGCGAACGACCAGGGTGCGGAAGCGCTTGATCGTGTTCCCCGGGCGCGGGGAAATCCTCCATCGCTGTCGTGGAGGATCTCCCAGCCGGCGAAGGGCGCGGCGAGTTCCTCGGGCTTGAAGAGGTAGTACGCCTCGGGGTCGAACATCGCGAGGAAGGTCGACCCCTCGATCATCGCGTTGACGACCGCGACGCCGCCGGGCCGCACCGCGTCGCGGACCGCCGCGCACGCCCGCCAGCGCATCGTCGCGCGCGAAGAACATGAGGAGGCCGATGCAGGCGACCGCATCGTAGGTCTTCTCCGGCCGCCAGCCCTTCAGGTCGACGGCCTTCACCCACACGTCGAGGCCCGAGGCGATCGCCCGCTCCGCGAGATCGTCGACCGCGTTCTCGCACGCGTCGTAGGCCGTCACCTGCGCGCCGCGCGCGGCCGCCGCGAGGCAGAGGTTGCCCAGCCCGCAGCCGAGGTCCAGCACGTTGCCCACGAGCCAGGGCAGCGCCCGCTCCTCGAAGGGGTTCAGCTTGTAGTCGTGGGCGGCGATCTGGCGCTCGAACTGCGCGCCGAAGAACTCGACGGCCCGGGGCTTGTCGATGGGCATGGCGATCCGGATTTTACCGGAACGCCGGCGCGCTCCTCGCTCCCCGCGGAACGGCCCTGCGGCGCCGCTACCAGGCCATGGGCTGGATTCGCGTCGTGCGCCCTCCGGGCAGCTGCACCGTGGCCGACGTGGGCGACGCGAAGACGATGGAGAATGCGCCGTCGCTTCCGGCGGCGCTGGGCCGCATGTAATTGCACGAGGCGCACTGGCCGCCACGATAGCGGTCCAGCGTTGCCGACATCGCGACACCGGCGCCCGCGCTCGAAAGCCGCCCGGGCGCGTAGTACCAGACCGGATCGCCGGCCGGGGAATAGCTGAACATCGTCACCACCATGACGTCGTGCTGGACCTGGAGGTTGTAGCCCGTTCCCGACTCGTCCGGGTTCCACCACATGCCGCTGTAGGGCATGAACGGCAGGGCCGCCGTCCCTCCGGCCGGCTGCGCCACGGCCCCCGGCATCGTGTAGCCGGAGAGCCTCATCACCTGCGTGCCATCGTCCATCATGACCATGCCCACGCCGGCGGCGTACCAGACGTCGCGGACGGCTCCCGACCCGCGCTGCTCGCGGACATGCAGCGCATTGGCGAAGGTGCCCGCGGGTGTCGTCACGGTCTCCAGGCTTTGCGCGAAGTAGGTGCTCATGGTGCTCTGCGCGCCCATCATGCTGCCGGTGCCCTGGACGGCAGCCGTCCACGAGCCGGCGTTCGCGTAGCCGCCCCCGTTCATCATCGTTCCCGGAAAGGCGGGGTTCCGAAGCACCCATTCGGGATTCGTGAGGCTCATCATCGAGAAGCGCGCGCCGGACGGGTCGGCCCCGGTGCCGCCGTAGTAATGGACGCCGTCCGGTCCCATGCCGTAGAAGTCGGTCGCATCCGGCGCGCAGGTCGCGCC